>JAZSJH010000001.1:0-54109 GCA_045534265.1 Clostridia bacterium | reverse complement strand
TAGTTGGAAGAAAAGTAGAAAAAAGTAAAACTCAGCTAGATAAAGTTAAAAAATTATTTCCAAATTGTTATATAGCAAATCTTGATGGAAAAGTTGTGAGAGAATAATGACATCTAGCACACTAGCTAAATATAAAAAATATTTTTTGAGAAATGATTTATCAAAATCAATAATTCCTTTAGCATATAAATTTTTTAATATATATAAAAAACGAACCTAAAATTGGGTTCGTTGTTTTATTTTATATATTTCCAATGATAACCACCCGCAGTTTTTTCTTTTCCTTTACAAACTTTAATTATACTGCTTATATCAACCCCAGTATCTCTATTAGCTTCCGCAATGCTAGAATATGTTTTTTGAGTTTCTGAGCAAAACACACATTTCATTCCGTGTTTTGGAATTAATTTTTCTTTTATCTTATAATTTTCATTATAATTTTTCAAAACGCCATAAGATAGCAATAAAAAAAGAATTAGGAACTAATTCCTAACTCTTTTGTTTCGCTAGTTTCAAATTACCTAGACCTTTCTTATGTTTTTTTAATCATCATCTTCTTCGTATTCACCGATACCAAATTCTCTTTTTATAGCTTGGCTATATTGTCTTACGTGAACTTTTGCTCTCATCATACGATAGTTTTTTATCTGCTCCGCCCTTAATTTCGGCAGGTCGATTGCGAGCATTTCAAATCCGTCCCAAAAAAATGTCCAAGCAATAATTGATATAAGTAGGTCAACAAATGGTTGTCCCCACACATATAATATAACAAATTCAAGAACCGCAACCAATATACCCAAAAGAAGTAAGATTGATCCCCACAAAATATCTTTCTTCATAGTTTTGTTTTGGGTTACTATCTTTTCGGCGTAATGTCTTTTTACCGCTCTTCTTATACGCTTTTTGTCAAAGTTGTCTGTTGGCTCTTCGGTGTAGATATCTATAGAAAGATCATCTTTTTGAGGTACTTGCCCTGCAAACATCTCAACATATTCGATAACGTCTTTGCTTACCATATCATATGTTTTGAATGAACAAGGATAGAAAAAGTCCTCAAGCTCTTTTAGTCCCACATTGATTATAGCGTTGCCTTGGTCGTCATACTCAATATCTTCGGCTTCTTTCATTGGGGTACTTTTCTTTAGTTTTCTTAATGTTTTACTTCCAAACATAAAAATTCTTTTTAATAAACTCCTTTATGTCAATCATCAAATTGACTACCATATTATACCGCTTATGGCTTTTTTTGTCAAACCACCCAAAACAAAAGCAACCCTAAAAGTGAAGGGTTGCTTATTTTGCGTTATTATTCTAAGTTAAAATCTTGCTTTACTTTTTAGTTTTTCTCTTCACAGGTTTTGATTCGTCAACAACGTGATAGTATGATGGCAAACTCAATAAAACTATAAGCACAACAAACCCTGCTCCTGGCAAAAATACCAAGAAGAAATAAAACCATTCTCTGCCGCTATCTTTTATTCTTCTAATAATGCAAGTAACAGATGGGATGGCTGTACAAATAAGATAAACAATACCTATCCATTGATATGCTATTACTCCAAGCACGGCGATAATAAAGTTAAGCATTGCCGCATACCAAAATTCTTTTACAGAAGTTAATGATTTGATATCAAATATCTTAAACCAAAAATCTCTATATGCAAGCCCTACATCTACAAAGAAGTTTTTCTTCTTACCTTCTTTACTTTTTCTTGCAAGCATTCTTTCAATTTTTAATTCTCTTTCGGTCATCTTCTTACCACAATTTGGGCAAGGCTCTTTTACATTAGGTAATTCATTTCCACATTTTGGACATTTCATAAGTAATATTCCTTTTAATTGTATTTGCCACAATATGGGCATTCCATTTCATTGCTATCTTTTATGTATGTATTTTTGCAACCACTACAAGTTATGGCTTTTGGCTTTAATGCCTTTTTTTCAAAACCATAAACAGGTTCATCCGTAATCTCAACAGATGAAATATAACCAAAGTTAAATAGTCTTCTTACATATCTTCTTGTTCTGCGTTCAGACACTTTTAGATTTTCGCTAAGTGACTTGTAGTCAGTAAAACCTTCTTGTATTAACTTCCAAGTTTGCCTCATTTTTCTTAGTCTATAAAAGTTACACCAAACAAATGGCAAGCCGTATAACCCCGCAAAAATACAAACTGCAGAAAACACAAAAGTTATTAAAGATCTTTTTATGTCAAAGCAAGACATAATAACCATAGGTATACAGCAAACAAATAATATCGAAATGCCTATGCCTATAACTAAATTTAATTTGATTTTTTTGTTAAGTTGGTTCATTCAAAAATTCCTTTACAATAGGTATTATAACATTTGTAAAATATATTCTCAAATGTTTTTTAGTTATTAGTAAAAATATATTATACACATAAGCGAAATATCGTATTTTCTGCATCTCTTTTTACTCAAAAATAGGCTGTGAATTTTACTAAAAAAACCCTTGCTATTTTGCCAAAATGCCGCCGCTAAAAAAGCCCTTAGCATTGGCCTTTTTCTGCCCTTTGGAAACTGTCATGCAAAATCCCGACCATATGGTCTTATCCCCTGTATTTTTCAGCAAAAAACTTTCGCTCTTTCCACCTTAGATTTTGCCGCCAAATAAAAAATACCTTCACCGAACAATTGGTCCAAAAACCCCCGCTTTTGCCTATATATAGGCTTTTTACAAACAAGACCGTCCGGTCGGTCTGTTTTTTGCACTAATTTTTCTAAGACAAAACCTTGACTAAAAAACATCTTCTCAGCCCTATTAAAAATTGTTGCAAAAGGGGCACTAACATAAGCTCAAAACTATTGTGTTTTGGGGCAAATTATTATATAATGTTTCTTGGCGATATTATTAATTATTTTATAATAATTAATAAAAGTTAATAATTAGTTAACATTTGTGTTTTATACTTGTGGCGTAAAGTATGAATAAAATGAAAAGGAGTCTAAAAATTTATGTCAAGAAAAGCAAGAGAACTAAGCATCATTAATAGTTATGTTATTTGTTTTAACGCAAGAGATAATTTACAATTTGATATCGGCGACAAAAGAAACTTTCTAAAACTTTTGACAGATATCAAAAAAGACAATTTTGAACTTCTAGCCTACAACCTAAAAGACAAAGCTTTTTATATCTTCGCTTTTGATATAAAAACTAGCATTGACATTTTGCTTCGTAAGATAGCGGTTAAGTTTGCAAAGAGCTACAATCAAAGACACTGTCGCAGCGGAAAAGTTTTTGCAGACAGAGCGGTGACAAGCCCTGCTCAAAACTATGAAGATGTTGTTTCTATGATTTTGAGAATACACGAGCTTAACGATATTCAACCGACTAAATTTTGTAGTTTCAAAAATTACTTTGAAGACTCAAATATTGACACTGCTTTTATCCTAGAAAAATTTGAGAGCAAAGAAGCATTTTTCAACTACTCAAAAAAATCTAGCAATATGTCAACAGACTCTTTGCAAAAGAAGCTAACTGATGATGAGTTAGAAGAATATATTCTAAACACATATAAATTAGACAGCGAAGAAATCAAAAAGCTATCTGCAAAGAAAAAAGAAAATTTCGTCACAAGCCTAATCAAACTAACAAAAGCTTCTGCAAGACAAATCAGCAGAGTTACTAGTTTACCTCTTAGATTCCTATGGGACTTGTGTAAAAAAACAACTTCAAAGGAAATAAAAGATGAAAGAGCAAAACAAGAAAAATAATGCTTTGGACAAAGACATCTCTCCTACGACAACAAAAGCAAAACAACAACCGAATAAAACCGCAAAAAAAACTAGCGCTTCTAATAAATCAACTAAGGCAAAGGCTACTTCTAAAAAAGTTGAACTTCCTAAGTTTGAATATAAACAGCTTTTGGAAGACACAACTCAACCAGAAACTAGTCTTAAATCAAAGCCTAGCGAAGATAAGCCTGTAAAAGAAAAAAAGGTAAAAGCAAATAAACAAGACAAACCTAAAAAGAAATTTAACAAAAGATCTTTTGTTTCTATGTTAGTTCTTTTTGTTATGGGTATAAGCTCTGGGCTATTTGCAGGAAACTGGTATGCTACAAACTTTATCGCAGGACCTGCAACAGACTATAGCCAATTTACCGAAGCTCAACTAAGAGTTGGCAACGATAGAATCGCAAATGACTATGCAACCAAAATTCCAACAGCAAATGATGCTTGGAAATCATTTATCGCAGCAGAAAAGAACTTTGCCAGTGCAACCAGTTTTGACATATTGAGCAACGGCGTTGTTGATACTATCATCACACAAACCGTTTACTCTCGTAAAATATACAACGGCGAAACAGTGTTTGTAGAACAAATATCTGATGGTATGGTTGCTGTTGCAGATAGATTTGTTTATAAACCATCAAGCTACATCTTGGAAGATGTAAGCAGCCATATTGTAAGATCAAAAGGCAAACTAAATGGAACTACAACAATAAACGAACATCTAACTTGCCACTCAAACTGTAAACACGGCAACAAAAATGCTTATGTTTATAACACAAGCTATAATAACGCCCCAACAACTATGACAGAAGACGAGTATGTCGAAGCTATGGGAGCTATGCCACTTAGCCCTATTGCATACATAGTTTCAACAGCGACTGTACTATCTTGCGGAAACTTTAATGTTACAGGTAGCGGCGAAAACACAAGATATACATTTTCTATGTCTCTTCATAGCGGAGCATCTGTTCTAAACTATGTAAGACAAATGAAAACCGTAAGCGGACTTTCAGATTATCCTAGCTTTACAGAAGTAAAACTAGATGTAAGCTTGCAAATGCTAGATGGCAAAGTAATGTTTGACCACATCTGCGTAAACGAAAAATATAGCGTTCCTTATGGTTCACTTACACCTAAGTGTACCGGAACACTACACCAAAGATTTTTATTTAACGGGGATTATGATATTCCTGCTTAAGGAGAATATTTATGAAAAAATTTCTAAAAGGATTACGATACTTTCTGTGTTATGTCGCAATAACGCTAGCTACGGCCACTGGTGTCGTAGTCTACCAATCGAATAGCTCCACAGGAAATATCAGCAACGGGAACACAACCGGTCCATCTGTAAACCAAGTAGAAAACAACTTGATGGAAGTGGTATCTAACATAATGGAACTTGAAAGTTTCAACGTTAGCAGCGATATATCTATACTAGACACAAACAAAAATCCTATTGATATCGGCTTTGATATAGACATTAACTTAGGCGAAGGATTTAGCAGTATAGATGCAGCGGGAAACTTCGATATATCTTTGGGAGATAAAAACCTAGATATAGACATTGCCTTTGTAGATAATACTTTCTTTGTAACTACTTTTGACAAAAACATCAAGTTTACAACAGACGGGCTTATTCAAGGTATCGGCGGAGTACTTACTCTTCTTGATATTGAACTTCCAATTGATGCCAGCATGCTTGAAAACTTTGACGTTACTTCTCTTCTTGGATATATGGGCGAATATAAAGAAGTAGAAACTGAAGCCGGATACGATATCACACTTGAGTTTATGGGTTATGATATCTTTATGAAATGCGATAAAGAATTTAACCTAAATGCTGTTAAGATTGAAGATATGTTGATTGAAGGATTTGAAATCGACTTAAACCTTGACCTTACAACTTATGAAGAAACACAAGAAATAACCAAACCAAACAAAACTTTTATCAACCTTGACACAGTGATTGATTTGTTACCACTAGCTCAAAAGGCTATGGAAAACAAATTTGTTTCTGCAAATATCTTTGCAAGCTACCAAGATTACAACTTGGAGCTAAATGCAAAAGCAGACTTTACTCAAAACCTTGTAATGCAAGTTACAACACCAATGCTACAAGGTGTAAACTTTGCAATTGCAAACAACAGTTTGTATGCAAAAGTTCAAAACCTAAAACTAAAAGGTGATGTAGATGATATCTCTACAATAATTGATTTTATAAACAATGACCTAAAGGCAAATCTTGAGAGTATATCTCCAGAAGTTGTAGAGAAAGTTACCCAAACAACAAATGAAGTTACTACAGCAATCACAAACGAAATAAGTTCTATTGATTTTGACAAAATACTAGAATATATTGATTATCTAACAATCACAGACAATCAAATTATTGTTAATATCCCAGATGTTGCTACACTTACTATCAATATCGAAGATAACAATATCACAAATATCGTAGCAAGTGCATATGGTGTAAACCTTGAAATCAAAGATATCTGCTTAGAAAAACAAGATATCTCTGTAGATACAAAAGACTTTGTTGATTTTGAAAAGGTATTCCCGGTTGTAAAAACTTTTGTTAATACAATCTTTACAAAAGGCATTAGCGGAACAATGACTTTTGCTAAGGGCAGCAAAGTAAATTCTCTAAACTATGGTCTAAGATATACAAATACCTTTGAAACAAGCTTTGATACAACTATCCTTAACAAAACAATTTCTGTTGTAACAGATAATACAAGCATTTATCTTGCTATTGATGGCGTAAAACTAAATGTAGATATTAAAGAATATCAACAAATACTTGATTATATTAATAATACATTTAACCAAAACATCTCTCTACCTGCATTTGAAATGCCAGATATTGACATATACGAAATGGTAATCGGTGCAATATCAATGTTTGATTACCTAAAAGCAATTGATGGTGGAATTGAATTTTCTTTTGCAGATGTTATTGTAAAAGTAATATCTACAGAAGATTATCTAAGACATATTACTGTTTGCTACAACGATTATACTTTTGACCTAGATATTACAGGCTATGGCGAAGTAGAATTATTCGATATAAACAAAGCAGAATATCTAAGCTTTGGCGATATAACAAACTATATAGACGGAGCAATTGATTTTGCACAAAACAATGCTTTTGATGCAACATTTGTAGCTCACACAAGAATTGAACAAGACACATACTCATTTGGAATTAAAGCAGCAGTTTCTAAAAACGGCAATATTGATGGAATAGTCGAAGTTGGACACAACAAGTCAAGACTTCCACTTGGAATTACTCTAACAAATGACGCTCTAAATATAAATTACGAAGGACTAAATGTTTACGGAAAACTTACTGCTATTGATAGCTTGAAGAACTTGCTTGAAAACGTTATTCCTAATTACATAGACCTAAACAAATTACTAAAAGATAATGGAATAGATATAGATGAAATCAAAAACACAGAAATTACTATTCCACAAATTGATTACACAAAACTTATTTTTGCATTAGATGCAATAACTATTACTCAAGACACAGTTTCTATTGATGTTGATTTATCAAAATTCGATTCAAGTTTGCCACTAAACATAAACATAACTATAAAAGTTCAAAACAATGGTTATAGAATTGTTGTTG
Source organism: Clostridia bacterium (assembly GCA_045534265.1). Lineage (GTDB taxonomy): Bacteria > Bacillota > Clostridia > Christensenellales > UBA1242 > CAKVLS01. The sequence continues at coordinate 46,714 of JAZSJH010000001.1, read as the reverse complement.
AAGGTATTTATGATACATACAGCTTCAGCTCAATGGTAATTCTAAAGGCGATTGAAGATTTTGAAGCTACTCTTCCAGACAATGCAATCAATGTTGAAAATTACCTAAACTTTGTAGAAACACTACACAACACAATAGACACAAGAAACCTAAAACTAGATGTTGCAGCAAACATCTCAGGACAACAAATTACAGCTGATGCTTTGGTTGACTTTAGAAGTGGACTAAAAGCACAAGTGGTATCTAATACTTTAGGAAAACCACTAACAATTTCTTTCTCAAACACAATCAACAAACTACTTATATCTTTTGCAAACCTAAATCTTTCTGGCGAATATAAAGATATAAATAACATAATAGACTTTGTAAACAACGATCTAAACAATGCTCTATTAGCTTATGGACTAAAAGCAATTGAAAGCTCTACAAATGGAGAAGCTTCTAGCGAAAATACAATTACATTTGCAGATATCAAAGATATCCTTTACTCAATCTCATTTGAAAGTAACACAATTACATTTAACAAAGATGGTATTGAGGTTGTCCTAACTATCACAAACAAAACAATCTCAAGCATCAAGGCAACTATTGACAATATCGAAGTTGTTGTTGATATTTATGATAACACAACTGACTTTAGCGTAGAAGATAATGGTTTTGTTGCATTTGACAAAGTATTCCCAACAATCCAAACCCTAGTTAAAACTTTAACTACAAAGGGTATTAGCGGAAAACTAGCATTAAACAGCCAAGACAAAGCTCTTGCTCTAAACTATGCTCTACGTTATACAAACTCATTTGAAACAAGTTTTGACACAACAATCCTTAACAAGACAATCTCTGTTGTTACAGATAACGCAAAGGTTTATCTTGCTGTTGATGGAGTTAAAGTAAATGTTGATATTACAGAATATCAATCAATCCTAGACTACATCAACAATACATTTGGTCTAAACATTGCTTTACCTACTCTAAGCGCAAATGATGTAGATATGGCGGAATTGATTGTGGCGGCAGCCGATATGATTGATTATCTAAGACCAATCAATGGTGGCATTGAAATTTCTGTTGCAGGAGTTGTTGCTCAAATCTTATCTAGCGAAGACTATATCGAAAGTATAACTATTTCTTACAATGGTTATACAATTACACTTGATGTTACAGGTTATGGCGAAGTAGAACTATTTGACATAAACAAAGCAGATTACCTAAGTTTTAGTGATATTACAGACTATATAGGCGCAGCTCTTAACTTTGCAGAAAATACAAGCTTTGATGTATCACTTAATGCTCAAACAATTATAGATAACACAAACATCTCTGCAAGCATTGACGGTCTTGTAGGACTAAACGGAAATGTTATTGCAGATATTAATGCAAACTTCAACGGAACAAACATTGCATTTGAAGCAACACTTACAAGTGACGCTCTAAGCATAAACTATGACGGACTAAATATTTACGGAAAACTTACAGCAATTGATAGTTTGAAAAACTTAATCGAAAACGTAATTCCAAACTATGTAGACCTAGACAAATTGTTAAAAGACAATGGTATTGATACAGACAGCATTGCAAATACAGAATTTGAAATGCCAGCTATTGATTACAAGGCACTTATTTTAGCAGTAGAAAATGTTTCTTTAACAAAAGATACACTTTCTCTAGTGGTAGACTTTGCAAAATATGACACAAGCCTAAACCTACATCTAACACTAACTATTCAAATGCTAGACAATGGCTATATGGTAGTTGTAAATGCTCTTTATAACGATATGCCAATAGACCTTACTCTAACTATTGCAGGTTGCGAAGATTTTGAAACAAGCATTCCAGAAAACGCAATCAATGTTGAAGATTATCTAAACTTTGTAGAAACTCTACATAACACGATTGATAGTCACAACCTAGCATTAAACCTTACTGCGACTGTTGACAACTACTCTATCGTAGCAGATGTTTTGGCTGACTTTAGAGACAGCTTAAAACTTAGCCTTACAACCGAAAGCCTAGGCAGCAAACTAAATCTAACTTACGGCAGTGATATCGAAAAACTTCTTGTAACTTTTGGCAACATCAAAATCTCAGGAAAGTATGATGATATCGAAAGTATACTAGACTTTGTACAAATCGATCTAAACAACGCTCTAATGTCTTATGGCATAGACGCTCTAAACAATCTAAACCTTGATGAACTTCAAAACACAAATCAAGAAATTGATGTAACATTTGAAGATATCAAAGATATCCTATATTCAATCAAATTTACAAATAACACTGTTTCTTTTGTAAAAGATAACATAAACGTTACTTTGACAATCGAAAACAAAACAATCACTAACATTGCACTTTCTATTGATAACATCAATATCTCTATCAATGTAAGTGATAATACTCAAGCCATTAACTACACATCAAACGGCTTTGTAGCTTTTGAAGATATTTTAGAAAATCTAACAGCTATAGCAAATGTTGCTTCTTCTCAAGCTCTTGGCGGAAAAGTTACAATTACATATGGGGACAAGTCTTACGAAGGACACCTAAAAGTAAATTATATCAACGACATCTTAAAAATCTCTGTAACAAGCAATGTTTACGGACAAGACATTAAGGTTGATATTATTGACTCTTGTGTTTATGTAAAACTAAATGAACTACAACTTCAAGTTTCTTGGGCAGAAAGATATGATTTACAATCTTATCTAAACGAAAAATTTGATCTAAGCCTTGACTTTGACGCAATCTTTGGCAAAGCAAAAGATATTGTTTCAACAGAAAAAGCTTTTGACCTAAAAGATATTAATGTTGACTTTGTCTCAAAACTATTTGCAACCAAAAATTCATTTGATATTGTAGCTAGTGATGTTCCTGTATCTATCGAAATTGAAAACAACAAAGATACAAACAAAAAATATCTATCTTCTATCAAAACAAGCTTTGACAACCTTGGTATTTCCGTTACAGAAATGGCATTTGGACAAGATGCTATCGTAGAAGATGTAGACGCAAGTAAATATCATAAATTTACTGACTTTACAAGATACTTTGATGAAATTGAAAGATTAATCAACGCATCTAAAGATGAAACTACCGACCAATACACCCTTAGTGGCGGAATTAAGATTTATAAGCTAGACGAAAACGGCAACGCACTTGTAACAAATGGCGTGGCAGAACAAATTTCAATAGCTATAAACGAATTAAAATTTGACGCAACTAAAAACACATTCGTTGGAGGTATTGATGCTACAGGTTCTGGCAGTATGTATACAGAATACCTAACAGGTTATGACCATAGCTTTGATGCAGCATTTGATTATAACTTTATCTATTTTGATTACAACGGCTTAAGAGCAAAATTCAGCAAACAAAGCAACAGCGAATTTATCACAACCCTTAAGAAGATGATTCCTACATATCTTGGAGATACTCCTCTTACAAGACAATTGATATCAATTTTTGATATGATCAAATTTGATGCAACAGGCAATATGTTGTTTAATCCAGTTGAAGTAAATGTAACTCTTGATATGCTAGAATCATTTGCTCCAATGCTATCTACTTTAAGACTTGAAAATGACAACAGCCTAAGCTTAGGCCTTGACATTTCAAAACTAGACCCTACATTTACAGAAGAATTACTTCTTAACGTAAGCGTAGCCGAAGATGGCAGACTTACTCTAAAAATTAACAAATTCAAAGTTACAAAAGACCTTGCTATAGACTTTACAATCTTTGTTGATACTGCTGATATGTTTACAGTTAATCCAACAGGAACATATATGGATATGACATCTATCGGCAAACTTCTTAGCGACTTTGACAACACAGCTCAAAAAACAACTACAGATAATGAAGTTTACAAACTAAACTTGAGTGGTAAATTCCACCTAAAGATTAAAGTAAGCTTTATCAATATCAACGAAGATATTCCATTCAATGCTCAACTTGTTATTGATAGAAATTCTTCTCAACTAATCGAGGCAAAGATTGTTGTAAATATGCCATCAATAATACTTGTTACTGACGGCGGTGTGTCAACATTATATCTAACTAATAGACTAGAAGGCGAAAACATCTTGTACATAGACAGACAAGGCAAAAAACCTCTAAAATCTAAATACAAAGCAAGCGAGCTTGGAAATAATCTTGTTAATGTAATATCTGACATTACAGCCATGTCAACATCTACAGTTGAGACATTTATCAATATGGATCTTAAGTATATTTCAGGTCCAACAAAAGCCGAAAATGTATTAAAAGATTATTCTTGTGTAACAGGTGTAAACAGCAGGGATTACACAATCGGGCTTGACCTAAGACAAGTTACGCTTCTTGATATGATGCTTGGATATTCTACAAGTAATCCAACAGGCATTGTTATTCACTCAAAGAATAATGCATTTAGCTCTATTGATATAAATAACATAACTTTGGAAGCGATCAGCGGCGTTTATATTTATCTAAACGGTTCTATCGACATGAGCAATATAAACAGTCCATTTGATATTATAAGCGAAATCGAAAACCTAGACGCTACACTATTTGGTTCTTGGGGTGACGGTAGCTTAGTTGCTGACTTTGTGGAAAACGGCGGCAGCAATGTTCCAAACAAGATGGGTATAACTGGCAGAAGCTTTGACCTTCCTGTTCCAGTTAAAGAGGTAGTTGTTGGCAATACCCTAGAAGTTTATAACTTCCTAGGCTGGAGCCTAAACAGTGACGGTAGCGGAACTCTTTATAACGGAACTTATATGTTTGAAACAGAATCACTTGTATTCTATGCTGTATGGGAACTTGACACTGTTTATACTCAAAGAACAATTAGTTTTGTTACAGAATATCTAATGGCAAACAATATTGATATTAAGACCGAAAGCAATATCTCACCTATCACAACTTACAATAGCTACGACATAACAAATAGCTTGCCACAAATTGCAGACACCGTTACTATTTACTACGAAGACGAAGGCGTATCTATCACATATAGATATGACGGACTATTCAAAACAAAAACTGTAAATAGTGATGGAACTATTACATATAGTGACAAGTTTGAGCAAACAGTAATGCCAAACGAAAACATTACTCTATATGCAAGCTTTGTAGAAGTAGACAGAGTTTATAAGAGAAAACTTGCTATATACGACCAAGACAAAACTTTGTACGAAGGATACTATGTAGAAGGTGATGAAATCGACATTTTAAGTTTGGTTGCTCACAAAGACACAACTCGTTGGTATGATGACTACAACGCTACTGCAAGCGAAAAATACACAAACGAAATTTTGGCAGATAGCCTTCCTCAAACAATGCCAAAAGGCAGCGACTTAACTTTATATGTTAGAAACCTATACACAATCACTTATACTTCAACTAAGTTCGGTGATACAAAGACATATACTCAAACAGATTATCAAGGAACAGCAATTTCTCTTCCTAAACAAAATAGTTATGAAAACATTGTTTACAAAGAAGACGGAACCCCTAACTATCTAGAAACAGTTATTTATGACAACTACTATCTATCAACAGACGCTGCCATTGCAGTTCCTGAATATATCTCAAACAAAAATGAAACTTATAGTGCAAAGTGGGATTATGTAACTACAAGTTACTTCAAAGTAACATTTAATGTAGATTGGACAAGACCTGATTGGTGGTGGTCAAATGGTACAGAACAAAGTGGCAACAAACGTGATTCTGTTGCGACAGAATATGTACTAAATGGCTCTACCTTGAGTGGAACAACTCTTACTAAGAAAAATTCTATTATTGGGCTAACAAGTGACACTAATGTTTCTAAATATTCTGATTGCAAATATAAATATGGAATCAACTATAATTTTGAAACAGTTGGTTGGAGCAACTCTGGCGTTCAAAACGTATACGATAGCAGCTACTCTGCATCATATACAATAACAAAAGATACTACATTCTATGCTGTATGGGGACATTGTTAAAAACAAAAAAAAGACTAGAAAATTCTAGTCTTTTTTTTATTTATTATTTTTTATTTTTATCTATTTTGATTAATCTGCTTTCTATATAAATCATCAATGCCATCACCCCTATATGTCCTAATACACAAACAAATGTCCACAATAATCTGTGGGGCATCAGTTCGGCTACTATAGACATAGGTCCAAACCATGTTCCGTTGTATATAAACATATAGTCAATAGCAAAAATATTGTCAATAATAAATACTGGAACTGAATATATTAAAAATATTATCATTGCTCCAACAAAATGCTTAAATTCTGGTTTGTAATAACCAGTAGACAACATTATTATTGGCGTGATTAACAATATAAAATGATACAAAAGTGTATGCAATCCCATAAACGAAAATACTGATTCTGTTGGGAATAAAAAATTGATAAACCCGCCCAACATAGAAATTGAACAAATAAATGCGTTACATGCATTTCTTATTTTTTCATTTTTGTTAAACAATCCAAAAGGCAACGCAAACAAATAAATAGTACAAGTCCATAGCGGCAATTCAAACTTATCTATATTTAACTTGTGTATTATACAATATGTATTATAGAAAACATATTTAATAATATCTAAAACAAGAGCAAATATCCAAAAAGCAAAAATTATTACCCTTGCCTTTGCTATATTTTTTTTAATCAATATGGGAATAAGAATACAAGCAACAACGCACAACGCAACCAATACTATTCTCTCTAAAGAAAAGGTATAAGGCCCAGGTCTTCCAAACCAGTCTGCCACCACAAAAAAATCTAAAAAACTTTTCATATTTTTCTCAATATTCTATTTGATTTTTAATTATTATTTACAGTTTTTTTCTTAAACAATTTTCTTAAGCCGATATCTATGCCAATAACCATCATTGCAACAGCAGCATACGCAACTATAGCAATCAAAGTATATAGGGCTTTTGAAGGAATGAAAGACACATCAATAGGAAGCCATGACCCATCATAAGTAAACATATAATCTTGTTTGAATATTACATTAAATACATAAACGGGAACACCAAATATTACAAACACAATCATAATTCCTAAAATATCTTTTAATTGAAACTTAAAATATCCTGTACCCAACATAATCGCAGGAGTCAACATTAGTATGTAGTGATATATTATTTTGTGTAAGCCAAAAAATGAAAAAAGTGATTCTTCAGCTGGTATAGCAAAATTTACAATGCCGGCAAAAAATGAAATACTACATACAAAAGCTAAGCACGCTCTTGAAACTTTTTCATTTTTGCAAAATAAAGCTATTGGCATCAAGTATAAAAACATACTGCAAGTCCAAAGTGGAAAATCCATATTTTCAATACGTGGTGAAGCACTTGATAAATTACTAACAAAGCTATAAGTATACTTTGTCACATCTAAAACAACAGCAACTATCCATAGCGCAATCAAAACTTTTTTTATGGTTGATGTTTGTTTTTTTCTTAACAAACATGGCAAAACAAAAGCCAAAGAAATTAATAAAACTATTGCTATAATATACTCTGTATTATAAGCAAAAGGACCTGGTCTTCCAAACCAGTCAGGGTTTGTAAAAAAATTCATATTAAAAATCTCCTTTTAATCACAATTTGTTATTTTAATTACTTTTCAGCATATTTTTTCTCAAAATATTTAATCAAAACTTTCTTTGCATTTTCGCTATTTACATAAGCAAACCATCTTATTTCTGCAATAGGTTTCAAAAGCCCAGTCTTACTGTCAGTTTCATTATAAACAACGACTTGGTCGCCCTGTACAAGCCTTGTATAAGGTGGTTTTGGGTTTGGCGACTTATTTATCAAGGCGTACTTACAAGATAGCCCAAGGTCATTGTGGACCTTAAATGCAAAGTCTAAAACAGTACTATTTTCAGGAAGGCGTATATGTTCGCCGCTACGTGTTTTGACGGTTATATATCTTTTTGCTATGTCGCCTATAATATTATCATCAATAAGGTCAATTTCGGAGCTGTCAGTTGTACCATTTCGCATCAAGATGTATTGTTCCATTGTCATGGCTGTTATTCTGTATTTGATTAAACTGCGGTCTTGAACAATAAGGTGATGTATTCCGTATCTGTCGTTTTTCTCATAACCTATTACTTTAAGGTCGTCATTCAAAACGCCTGCATCAAACATCTCATAAACCAAATGGAAAATATTGTCTTTGGTATTTCCATTAAAAATAAAGAACAACTTTACAGTAGGCATACGATTGAAAGAGTTTCTGCGGATATGCTTAATAGAGTTTATCTCTAGATGCTTTTTCATACGCTCGCAAAGGCTATAAAGAGTATCCCTTTCCATAATTATCTTGCTATAAGAATATTCTTTCTTTGAAAAATAGTTACTTGCTTTGTAATTTAGATTTTCGCATAGGTCATTTATATGAGACTTGCAAGAATCAAAATATCTCTCGTACCTGCTACTAAGGTCGGTATAAAGCTCACGATTAAGGACTTTGTAACACTCATCTTTTAGCTTATCATAAAAGAATTTTGACTTTAGAAGGTATGCTAGCGGAATAATCCACTTTTGAGTTTCTTTTACTTTTTCTACCTGCTTATATTCACTAAAAGACTCTATTGTTCTAAGGTTGTGAAGTCTATCTGCAAACTTAATATAAAAGGCAAGTTTGTTTTGTTTACCAAAGGATATAAGCTTATTAAAAGTTTGGTCGTCTAGGCTGTCTTTTTTGAAGTTTTCATCATAAAAAATATCTTTGATTGAAGCTTCGTTTTCTTCGATTGCTGTCACTGCATCTACAATATTTGCGACATTTTCGTTAAAGGCTTGTCTTATTTCTTCTAAAGTGCAACCACAATCTTCTACCACATCATGAAGAAGTGCAGCGGCTATCATTTCGCTGTCAAAGTCAAGCTCTGCCAAAATTTTTGCTACGGCTACCGGATGGCTTATATATGGGGTGCCGTCTTTACGCATTTGTCCATTGTGCAATTTTTCGGCAAGGTTGAAGGCGTTGACAACATTTAGTATTCCTGTTGATTCGTTTTTCTTCAAAATCGCAAGAATACTTTCAAAATCTTGCCTATAGTCTATCATCTTCGTCTCCATATGAGCCATCTCTTATCATACGGAAGAAACTATCGTCTTCGCTATTTGATACCTTTGCAAAGCGGAACATATTTGCATCAAGTGTTTCTTTAACAATATTTTCTAAGCTGTCACTTATGATTCTTTGTTTTTGGAAATCATTAAGTCCGCTTGGGTTGTCCATATCTTCAAGGTAAAGATTTTTGAAAAGATTAATCAATTGATTGCTTTCGGTTTGAACATTCACTTCACTAATATCAAGCGAAAGTCTTTGATACAATTCTCCATCTGGTATTTTGAAAAGTTTTTCGCTCATAATAATGTATTGAACACAAGGCATCTTTTCTCTGCCGCGAGCAACAGAGTTTACAGTTCCTAGACCACCGATATATTTGTTATTGCTAGGTGGATTGTTTAGAATAATAAGACAATGGTCTTCTTCTAGGTTGTTTTTCATTAAGATAAATATTTGAGCAGCAGAAGATTCAAGTGTTCCGGTGTACTTAAGCTCTTGCTCCATATAATAATCTATTTTTTGTTTTTCGTTTTTTAGCATAGAAAGGTATTTGAATGTTTCTTCCATTTCTTTTCTGCTATCAAAAAACTTAGCAAAAACTTGAAGGCCGTCTTTTTCTTTGCCTTCGCCAAGAATAGATATTATGCCGTATCTCAAAATATTGGTTGATCTATGAACTCTACCTTTGTATACGTTGGTGTCATAATAATAAAGTGCATATTCGCCCACAAATCTAGTATCTGTTTTTGTAAGTTCTTTCTTTTCGGTCGCAACTATTGGCCCTGTCAAAAACTTATCAATATCAATACCGTACGCCCTTTTTAGTTTCAAAAGAAAACTTGCTGAGGGGTCGCTGTTTTTATTAAGATAGTTATTGATACTAGCAGGCGATACCCCTGTGTCTTCGGCAATCTTTTTTTGGCTGTGTTTGTCCGCCAAAACTTTTAGATTAGATGTAAAATAATTTAGCTCGCTCATATTTATCTCCTTTTATGCTGTTATTTTACACTCAAAAACACTTTCTTGGCAATCAAATGTGCTCAAATTAATTAAAAATATTAAATTTGTTAAATATAATAAATTTATATTTTATAAAAATAAAAAGCCACGATAGTTTCGTGACTTTATTTTTTATTGTTTTATTGTGTCTTTCGGCTTTTGTTCTCTTTGTTTTTTATAACAACAAAAGCAACAATTGTGTATATGCTTGACACTATCACGCCAAGATTAAACAAAAGAATTAGCGTATCTAAAGTAACAATCCACGCCCCGCAAAGGTAGCATATATAAGCAGTTAAATAAATTAAAATATTGGTTATTAAATTTTGGATTAATATATGTAGCATTTTTCCGGCTGAGATAAAGTAGGCTTCGATAACAGAATCAAAAACAAATACAATATAACAAGGAAATAATTTAAGTAATACATAAAAATAATCCATATAGTTTGCTAAATTATATATTTTGCTAAATACAAATAACGCCAGCGGCAACAAAACAATCATAAATAAAACAAGCAAAACGCTATTAATAAAATAGTCTTTGAGTGAGACGTCTTTTTGCTGAGCTAAATTTTGTTTGATAAGAGTGCTTTGAGCAAGGGTTGGAACAAGAAGAAGTGACCAAATATATTCGTTTGCTACAAAATATAAGTTTTGGTTGTCTAGCATATTTAGCATAACAAGTATTACAAAATAATAAACCACATTGCGGATTGCTGTTTCAGCAAAGCAGTACCCCATAAGCGCAAAATATTCTTTTTTGTTAAAATTGATTTGTTTGTCTTCAGTTTTAGGAAGTTTGAATGCAAGATAAACAATGGTTGCAACCCCTACAATAAGTTCTGCAATAGCAACACCCATAGCCCCTAGTCCAAAACTAAACTTAGGAATAAGTATTACAAACAAAAGTGATGTAAAAACTGCCTTTGTTATAAAATAAACAAGCATTTGTTTTGTTTGTTTTGTAATAACGCTAAAGGTATATAGATATTTTGATACGACATTTACACCACTAGCAACAATATACACTCTCAAAAAAGTGACTGTTTCGTTAAAAATGTTTTCAGGCACTTTAGACACTTTCATAATAGGTATGGTTAGTGCAAAAATAATTGCAGTAAACACCACCACAGCAAAAGCATAATAAACTAAAAACTTTTTTGCTAAAATTGGCTTTTCATTGTTGTCTTTATAATTTTCGGCGTTGAAAATCTTATATAAAGGATTAAGCAGGGTTTCTTCAAAAACTTTGAAAATAATGCCAATAAGTGCAATCTGTCCAAGAACCTTAATACTGCTCTCAAGACCTGCAAACAGCGCTATTTCTAAAACTTTCCAGACAAACGGTAAAAACCCAATGCCCAGCAAAATCCAATATTCTTTTGTATATATTTTCTTTATACTTTCAATCAGTTTCATATTTTGATTATATCATAAAAAATACACACAAGAAAATACTTGTGTGCATTTTGATATATATTTGTTTGTTTATAAAAGTTTTTTGTTTGTTATTTGTTTAGTTCTTCTAATTTTTTGATAATGATTGGCTTAATAAAGTCAACTTTTGCAGTACCTTTTGTAGCTCTCATAGTTTGACCAATAAAGAAGTTCATAACTTTTTCTGGCTCTAGCTTGTAATCAGGTACGGCTTTTGCATTTTGAACAAATACTTCTTCGATTGTCTTTGTCAAAGCGTCTGCATCAAACTCAACAATCATTCCTTGCTCTTTTGCAGTTTTTCTAGCGTCTTTGTCACTAAAAGCCACCATTTCAAAAAGTTCTTTTGCATTAACTCTAGTGATTGTCTTGTCTTCTACCATTGACATAATATCAATAAGGTTTTGAGAAGATATAACATCATTTAGGTCTTCTGATGGTTTTTCTTTTAGTTTTCTAAGTACTTCTGTCATAACCCAGTTTGATACTACTTTTGGGCTATCAAAACCTTTCAAAACTTCTTCAAAATATTGAGAGATATAATATTCTGAAGTAAGGATTTTGCTATCATACTCAGGAAGTCCCAAAGTTTCTACATAATATGTTTGTCTTTCTGGAGCAAGTCTTGGAATTTCTTTACGGATATCTTCTACAATGTCTTGGCCTATTGCTACAGACAAGATATCTGGGTCTGGGAAATATCTATAGTCTTGAGCTTCTTCTTTACTACGCATAGTAAGGCTCTTGTTACGGTTGTCGTCCCATTTACGAGTTTGTTGTCTAATAACTCCGCCTTCTTCCAAAACTTCCATTTGTCTTTGAGCTTCGTATGTGATAGCTCTGTGAACCATCTTAAATGAGTTTAGGTTTTTCATCTCAGTTCTTGTTCCAAACTTTTCGCTACCCTTTGGCTTAATAGAAAGGTTAACGTCACATCTCATACCACCTTGTTCCATACGGCAGTCTGCGATTTGTCCAAATACAAGATTTGAACGAAGTTTAGTCATAAACTCAACAGCTTCTTCTGCTGAAGAAATATCTGGCTCTGTTACTATTTCGATTAGTGGAACACCGCCACGGTTGTAGTCGATAAGTGTTCCTACTGCGCTATTTACGTGGATAAGCTTTCCGGCGTCTTCTTCTAGGTGGATACGGTTAAGTCTAATAAACTTGCCGCTGTCAAGTCTTATTCCGCCGCCAATACAAATTGGTTTTTGTAATTGGCTGATTTGGTATGCTTTGCAAAGGTCGGGATAGAAGTAGTTTTTTCTTTCAAAAACTGCAACTGGCGAAATTTCGCAACCCATACAAAGACCGGCTTTTACAGTAAGTTCTACCGCTCTTTTGTTAATAACAGGAAGTGTTCCTGGAAGACCGATACAAACAGGGCAAACATTTGTGTTAGGCTCAGAACCAAAAGCATTTTTGCAACTACAAAAAACTTTTGTGTTAGTTTTTAGTTCGGCGTGAATCTCAAGGCCGATAACTACATCATAATCCTTCATTATTTGCTCTCCTTGTAATTTTTGTGAATATAGCTTGCGATATCAAACACTGTTTGTTCGTCAAACTTTTTGCCTATAACTTGCATACCAAGTGGAAGACCGTTTTTGCCTGTGCTATAAGGGATATTGATAGCAGGAACTCCAACTAGGTTTGAGATAATTGTAAACATATCTTCTGCATACATAGCTGTTGGGTCTTTTTTAGAATTTACTTCAAAAGCTTCACCAAATGTTGTTGGCATAATGATAGCGTCTACCATTTCAAATGCTTTTGCAAATTCTCTAGTTAGTGCTTGTTGAATTTTCTTAGCTTTTACATAATAAGCATCATAGTAACCTGAAGACAACACAAAGTTTCCTAGCATTATTCTTCTCTTTACTTCTTTACCAAAGCCTTCTGTACGGCTCATTTCGTATACATCACCGATAACTTTTGCATCAGGGCTACGTCTTGTGTATTTTACACCATCAAATCTACCTAGGTTTGATGTAGCTTCTGCTGGGGCGATAATATAATAAATAGGAAGTGAAATTTCATATCCTTTGATATCAATTGTTTTAACTACAGCGCCTTGGTCTTCTATCCATTTAACAAGTCTGTCAAAATTTGCTTTGTATTCGCAAGATTCAAGCAGCTTGTCAATTTCGGCTACAACACCAATTGTTTTGCCTTTGATTTCTGGAGTTAAATTTTTTGTATATTCTCCAACAGGCTCTAGGCTGCAAGTTGTGTCGTTAATGTCTGCTCCTGACATTACTTCCATAAGAAGTGCTGCGTCTTCTACAGTTCTTGTAATAGGTCCTATTTGGTCAAGTGAACTTGCAAAAGCAATAAGTCCATATCTTGATACCCTACCATAGCTTCCTTTGATACCAACAACACCGTTTAGAGATGCTGGTTGTCTAATAGAACCACCAGTGTCGCTACCCAAAGCCGCTGCGCACATATCAAGAGCAACCGCTGCTGCACTACCGCCTGAGCTGCCGCCTGCTACTTTGTTGTCATCAAAAGCATTAAGTCCGGCGCCATAAGCTGAGTTTTCACAGCTACTACCCATAGCAAATTCGTCCATATTTGCTCTACCGATAATTACAGCATCTTCGCCTACAAGTCTTTGAACAGCTGTTGCTGTGTATTGTGCTTTATGGTTTTCCAAAAACTTTGATGCACAAGAAGCAATTTTGCCTTCGTACATAATGTTATCTTTTATTAAGATAGGAACACCAGCAAGACGGCCTAATTTTTCGCCTTTTGCAATTTTTGCGTCTATTTCTTTTGCTTTATCTAACGCGTCTTCAAATTTCTCAAGAACAGCCATTTTGTGGCTATATTTGTCCATTTGTGCAAAGTAATATTTTACAAGTTCTTCGCTTGATTGTTTGCCTGCCTTTATATCCTTTGCAATCTCAATTAAACTCTTTGTCATTATTCTACAACCCTTGGTACGTTGAAGCACCCCTTTCTTTGTTTTGGAGCGTTGATTAGCGCTTTTTCTTGTGGCATAGAAGGCTTAACTTCGTCTTCTCTAAGCTCAGTGATTGACACGATATTATCAAAGATATATTCGCCATCTACTTCAAAGTTTTCTATTTGGTTTATCATATCTAGAGTGTTGTTAAACTCTGGCAAAAAGTTTTGCAATTCTTCTTCGCTAAATTTTAGAGCGGACAAGTCCGCTAGATGTTTTATATCATCTATTGTTAATTTTTTACTCATAACAAAATCCTTTTTCTAAATTATGGTCTAATTCTGTCTGGACCACGGAAGATAAACATAGCTTCTCTTAGGTTTGGAAGGTCAAGAAGAAGCATTGTTAGTCTATCAATACCCATACCAAAACCACCGTGTGGTGGGCAACCATATTTGAAGAAGTCAATATATGACTCTCTCATAGTGTCTGGGTCGATACCCTTTTCTCTAATTTGAGCTTCTAGTACATCTGCTCTATGTTCTCTTTGGGCGCCACTTGTAATCTCAACATCTTTATAATATAGGTCGTATGTTTTTGTATACATTGGGTCATCTTCTTTCTTCATAGAATAGAAAGGTCTAACGCCTGTTGGGTACTCTTTTACAAAGAAGAATTGATGTCCGTTTTTCTTCATCATATATTCGCAAAGAAGTCTTTCTGCTTCTCTATCTAGGTCATCGCCTTCTTCTAGTGGATAGTCACATTCTTCATCAAGAATTTTGTAAGCTTGTTTCATAGTAATACGTGGGAATGGAAGTGTTGGAACTACAACTTCCACGCCTAGTTCTTCTTTTACTCTGTCGCCTAGTTTTTCGGCTACAAGTTTGATACCAGCGTGGATTAGTTCTTCTTCTACTTTCATTACGTCTTCTACGTCTTCAACACCAGTAAATTCTAGGTCAAAACCTGTAAATTCTGTTGCGTGTTGTTTTGTGTGAGAGTTTTCTGCTCTATATACTGGAGTGCCGATAAATACCTTTTCAAAACCACCAGCAATTGCCATTTGTTTGTAGAATTGTGGGCTTTGGATAAGGTATGCTTTGCGTTCAAAATATTTTACTTCAAATACGCCTGCACCGCTTTCACTTTCGTTGCCGCTGATTGTTGGGCAGTGAACTTCAATAAAGCCGTTGTCATAGCAGTAGTCTCTCATACCTTTCATAAGGGCTGTTTGAACTTCAAATACAAGGCGTTTTTTGCTATCTCTAAGGTCAATCCAACGATAGTCTAGTCTTTGGTCGATTGAACTTTCGCTGTCGATTGGAGAAATTTCAGCCTTGCTTTGAACAACTACTTTTGAAGGAACAATTTCTTTTCCGCCTAGTTTTACCCATTGGTTTTCTACAAGGTCACCACTTACTTCGATATATGAATCTGTAGTAAGTGAGCTAAATATAGCTGCAATCTCTGGGCTCTTTTCTTTTTCTACTGTGATTTGAACTTTTCCAGAACGGTCTTTTAGTATGATAAATTGCATACTTTTTTGGTCACGAATTTTTTCTATCCAACCACTAACCTTAACCTTTCCAAGTTCTAAACTTTCAATACTTGTTTTCATAATAAATTTTTCCTTTTATAAACAAATTGATTTTTTAATTAAAAAAACACTTTTGGGTTTTTATTGTCCCAAAAGTGTTATCATTTTTTATTTGTGTTAACTCCGCGGCAATAAAAACCCAACTATACTAAATTGTGTTATCGTTATTATTGTCGTTATTATTAACTAGAGTAAACATTTTTATATAACTTGTGTCCTTTTAATGCTTTTATTATAGACCTATGTTTTTATCTTGTCAACCCTTTTTATACAAAACTTTGTTTTAAGGGGGTTTTGAGATTTTTTTGCAAGATGTTTTTTGTTTTTATTTTAATTATCTTTTTGTAAAAATTTTTTTTGTTTTTTATATTTTTGTATAAGATAAAAAATATTTTTTGTCAAAAACAATCTTATTTTTTAATATCCAATATGACAAGCTTACAAGGGGTATTATCTCAACATTTTTAGATAAATCGTTTTTTATTTTAGTTGTAAAATTGAATACTATTTGATATACTATATAATATATAAAGGAAGAAAGCGGTTATGAGTAAAAAAACTGAACTAGAAAATGAAAATAATTTAATACAAACCGAACCCGCTGCAAAGTCAAAGAAAATGAAAACTTTGACAGCTGAGCAAGTGGAAAAGGCAAAAAAGCCTACTAAATCAAATCCTAGAAGAACTATAACAGGAAAAAGGATTAAACCACTAAAAGGCGAAGCAAGAGCTAGGGTTACAAGATTTAACACTACTATAAAAAACGGCTTAAGTGACGAACAACTAGACCTAAGACAACAACAAGGTCTTGTTAACAATAGCAATGTAAAGACTACAAAATCTTATGGTGCAATTATCTTTGGCAATATCTTTACATTCTTTAACATTTTGTGTTTTATTGTTATCGGTTCTCTTATTGCTGTTGGTCAATGGAAAAACTTAGCTTTCTCTGCAATCATTTTTGCAAACCTTCTTATTGGTATCATACAAGAAATAAGAGCTAAAATCACAGTAGAAAAAATCACTTTGGTTACAGCTCCTGTAGCTGACGTTATAAGAAAGGGAGAACAAAAACAAATCCCTACAGACGAAGTTGCTCTTGATGATATTATCGTATTTGAGATAGGCAAACAAATTTGTGCAGACAGCATTATCTTAGACGGAAATGTTTCTGTTAACGAAAGCTTGATTACTGGTGAAAGCGTTGCTGTTAAGAAAAAAGTTGGAGATACACTATTTGCAGGAAGTTTTATTACTGCGGGCAAGTGCATTTGTAGAGTTGAAAAAGTCGGCGTTGACTGCTACTCTGCTAAACTTACTCAAAAGGCAAAAACTTTCAAATCTCCAAAGAGCGATCTTTTGAAAGCTTTGAAATTTATTATCGCATCTATTGGTATTATCATTATTCCACTTACAATACTTACTGCAAGAAACAACTATGCTCAATTGGGTGGAGATATAGTAAAGACTGTAACAAACACAGCAGGCTCTGTAATGGGTATGATTCCTGCGGGAATGTTCCTTTTAACATCTGTTGCACTTGCTGTTGGCGTTATTAAACTTGCAAAGAAAAGAACTCTCGTTCAAGATTTGTATGGTATCGAAATGCTAGCCCGTGGCGATGTATTATGCTTAGATAAAACAGGAACTATCACAGACGGTAGTATGACTGTAAAAAGCGTAACTCCACTTGCTGGAAAAACATCAAAACAAATTGAAGACATTATGGGAAGTATGTTATCAGCTTTTGGTGGTAACAACCAAACATCAAGAGCATTGTTTAACTACTTCAAAACAAATACTATCTATTCTCCAGAAACAGTTTTGGAATTTGATAGCGAAAGAAAAACAAGCGCTGTAACATTCAAAAACAAAATGACCTATATTATGGGTGCTCCAGAAATGGTCACTAAGAAAATGGACAAAGAGCTTCAAAAAGATATCTATGGATATTTGCAAAAAGGTTATCGTGTACTACTTGTTGCCGAAAGCAAAACACCTATAGAAAAAGACAAAGCTCCAAAAGAAAATACACCTATAGCTTATGTTGTTATCGAAGACAATATAAGACAAGACGCTCCAGAAACAATCAAATGGTTTAACGATAACGGCGTTGAAATCAAAATCATTTCTGGTGACAACCCAGTAACCGTTAGCGAAATAAGCAAGAGAGTTGGTGTAAAAAATGCTGACAAATATATCAGTATGGAAGGAATAAACAACGAAGATATCCCTTCTCTTGTTAACAAATACACAGTATTCGGTCGTGTATCTCCTGACCAAAAGAAATGGCTAGTTAGAGCTCTTCGTAAGAAAGGCAAAAAAGTAGCTATGACTGGTGACGGTGTAAACGACATCTTGGCTTTGAAAGAAGCAGACTGTTCAATAGCTATGGCAAGCGGTAGCGAAGCTGCAAGAAACGTAGCAAATATTGTTATGCTAGATAGCAACTTCTCTTCAATGCCTGATATTATTGCAGAAGGAAGAAGAGTTGTTAATAACATTTCAAAATCATCTTCGCTATTCCTTATGAAGACTTTCTTTACAATCTTTATGACAATCTTCTGTTTGATTACTAGTACATCTTATCCATTTACTACAAACCAAACACTTCTTCTTGAAATGCTTGTAATTGGCATACCTTCATTCTTCTTAGCGTTGCAGCCTAACAACGCACCTATCAAAGGTACGTTTATGGCAAAACTTGTCTTAACATCTTTGCCTGCTGCAATTACTCTACTTATTAATGTTTTATTGTGTTATGGTTTGAGCCTATTTATCAATATCAACACAGAACTTTCTACAATGTGTTCAATAACACTAACACTTACTGGCTTTGTAATACTTCTTCGTATTTGCAGACCTTTTGATACTTATAAAATTGTATTGTGTTGTTGTATGGCGGCAGCATTCCTAGCCATTATTGCTTTTGTACCCGATTCATTCTTTGAATACGAGCAAATGCAATTACATTCTATTTTCTATATAATAATTCTTGTACTCGTTAGTTACCACGTATATTCATCAATGATTGCTCTATGCAACCACTTGTATTATAACAAAGATGAAATTATGAAAAAACTTCGTGGAAAAACAGATACATTTGATGATGACGATATAGATTATGACAAACCACAACTAACGCCAGAAGAACTTGCAAAGAAAGAAGCAAGAAAACAAAACTTGGTTGAATAATCAAAAAGACTACCAAAAATATGGTAGTCTTTTTTTTATCGTTTATTCCGGTGTTTTGCTATTAAAATTTTTATTACAACTTTTATATGCAATTATTATTACTCAATTTTTTATACTTTAGAAAAAATCACTTATCTTCCCACCAAATAGAATATTTGCAACCACAATAATTTTGCCTATAAAGGTCATATTCTTTTGACATCTTTATACTCTGCAAATACCCGTCTTGTTTTTTGAAGTCACTAGGCAAATATTCAATCTCAAACTCTTTAGAAATCTCTTCGCCAAGTTTGTTAATAAGTTTTGCGTTTTTATGCGGACTTACTGTAAGGGTTGTTGCAAAAAGGTCATAGTTTAGTGTTTTTGCCAAGTTTGCGGTTTTACCAAGTCTTAATCGAAAACATATTTCACACCTGTCTCCGCCTTCTCTGCAAGCCCTAAAACCATCAATTTTCTCTTCGTACAAACTGTTTTCCCAATCCCCTTCAATAAGTTTAATTTTTGGGTTGTATTTTTGCAAAAACTCTTTTTGTGTTTCTTGCCTTTTTATAAACTCTTCTTGAGGATAAATGTTTGGGTTATAATAATAAACCGTCACATCATAAACTTCCGCAAGTCTTGTTATTGCTGTCGTACTACAAGGTCCACAACAACTATGTAATAATAATTTCTTTTTCATACTTTAATTATACTAAGTTATAATAACTTTTCAACTATTTCGTTTGTTTTTTTATATAATATTTGATATATTTATAAGGTAAATAAAAAAAATTATTAATAAAAAACAAATATTAAACAGGAGTTTTTTATGCAACTTAAATACCTTAATTTTTATAAAATAATTTCACAATTTGCAACCAATATCGTAGGAGCGTTTGTTCCACTACTCATCTACCAAGCAACAGGGAGTTTATTGTATACTTTTATATACGTAACTGCAGAGCTTAGCTTAAGAATAATAATGAACCTTGCTTTTTCTACTCTATACAAAAAATACCCACAAATTATGCTACTACTTAGAGTTTTTCCAGTACTTATATATAGTTTATGTATCTTTATACTAGACTACAATTTGCTTTTGGGTGTAATACTTGTTGGATTTTTCTATGCTATGTCATTTTCATTCAAAGAACTTCCTATGGAGATTATCTTCAACTACAGCAGCGTAAGCGAAGATAGCGAAGGATCTTCTTCAAAAGGTCTTGGAATGTCAAGAATGTTTGAACAAATAGGTCTTCTTATAGCTATCGTTATGGGCGGATTGTTCCTTGAAAAACTAGGTAGAGTTATTCCTATTATTATAGCTATTGTTACTTACCTTATCTCTATCGTTCCACTTGTTATATATTATGTTAAAGAAAAGAAAAACCCACTATTTAACAAAGATGCCGTATCTAATGCAATTGCAGCTTTCAAAGAAAGTAAAGTAAAAAAACTACAAGAAGGCATTATCAAAAAGAAAGTTCTAAACAATATTGCTATATCATACTTTATCAAATCAACTGTTGACGAAGCAACAACTGTATTTATGATTTTCTTGTTCGCAAAAAATCCTAACGCCTATAGTTTGGCTGGATATATGCAAGCGGCAATGTGGTTTATGTTTGGTATAGGCTGTCTTGCTTATGACAAACTAGCCGAAAGATGGGACTTTACAAAGCCTTGTCAAATTTGTGCATTGATTGTATCTCTTGTTGTTGTAGCCCTTCCATTTACTGTAATATACAACTGCGTTCCAGTTGCTATTGTATTATTTGCAATAATGGGATTTTTCTACGGACCAATCAGCTCTTTTGGTATTTCTAATTTGCTTGCAAAAACAAGAATTTTGGGCATATCAAACGAAGCTTTGTGTTATAGGTGTTTAGGTTATTGCCTTGCTAGATATCCTGCATTTATTATTCCTATGTTTGGACTAGCAGCTATTCCATACGCATTGTTTGCTGCATCTGCAATACAAGCCGTATCAATATACTCAAGTCCAAAAATTGAAGAGAAAAACAGAGAGCTTATCGTAGACTACTTGCAAAATAACAAAATGTATTAAAATAAAAATATCTATAAAATAAAAAACCTTGCAAAAATGCAAGGTTTTTTGGTGTTAAAATTTAAGTTTAATTTGTATTTTTTGCTTTACTTATTTTTTCTATAATCAACAATTTCTTTGCCGTGGACTTTTCTATAAATATCAAACGGGATATACATCATTATCTGCATTCCAAAGAAGAACAGCGCAACAACAAGTAAATGCCAAGGTGACGAAATCGCAAGTCCTGTTGCATCTATCCAAGGGCAACCTGTAATATAAATGATATCTACAACTTTATCACTCAAGAAGTACAAGCCTGCACCAATTGCAAAAATAACAATAAGCGATATAATAGCCATCCACATATCATCAATAGAGTTTGCAAGCCATTCTGTTGCCCCCATAAACATAGAAACAAGTATAACGACTGCTCTTGCAATAATGTACTCAAGGTTTGTAAAATGATAAATTAAATATGGGCTATTATCAAGTCCCGCAGGAACTAAAATGTCAATAATCGCAACAACACAAGTTACAGAGAATATAAAGTTAAGCAAAAATTGAGCAAAACCCCTTTGGTGTCCAATAGCTAAAGCCACAAAGATACCAATGATTGAAAACCACAAAGCAACGTGGAACAAATCAAGATTTACTATATTCCAAAAAGTAACAGGAATTCCTTTGCCTTTTAGCATTGATTGATTCCATACAAGACGAGCTATTTCTATAAGTAGCATAAATACGCCCGCAAGAATCAAAAATATCTTTTGCCTTTTTTCTTCTTTTCGGCAGTAATACATACTAAAAAACACTACAAAAGCCATAACCGCAAAGAAAACAATCAAATGCTTCCATGTAAAAGAATATTTAACCGGAGATATAACTTCTCTATACCCCCAAAATTTATTCATAAATTCAGCCATAATCTCTCCTAACTTTTATTATAGCACCACCATTTCAATTAGTCAAAAAAATATTTACCACTTGTATTTTATAAGCTTATCAGTGATGGGTTTTAAGTTTCCTTTTGTACCAAGATATCCAAACTTTATATTATAAAGTCCGTTTTCATAAAATCTTTCCCTGCCATGAAAGTCACTGCCAGCTGTTTTTAATAAATTATACTTTTCGCAATAATCAACTAAATAGTTAATTTGCTCTTTGGTGTGAGAAGAATGTGCACACTCTATGCCATCAATAACCCTTTCTTCTCTAAATTTATCAAGAAAACTTTCCACGTCTTTCAAACCATAATTGTATGGGTGAGCAAAGATACAAATGCCACCACACTTGTGTATAAGTTTGCTAATTTTTTCTATGGTTGGAGCATAACTTGCTGGAAGATAAAAAGGTTGACCCTTTTGACTAAACAACACTCTGCAAAAATGCTTTGAATCTTTTATTCCGTACTTTTTTATAAGTTTGGCATTTTCTTTTTTATTTGCCATTATGCCATCATATACCGGTCTCCAAATAGACGGCCTACGACATTCATTTTCTTTGTTTACATCTAACACAAAACCGAGTTTGCGGGCTTTTTCGGCAAGCTTATCTATTTGCTTGTTTACAATTTTTTGGTCATATGCTCTTTTGAAATATTTGTATTTTCTTAACTTTTTATAATCAAAGTTATAAGCCAAGACCTCTAGCCTTTCGCCATCTACGTCTACGGTTATCTCCACCCCGTAAATTATCTTGCCAGAATACCATTTTTTATAATCGATATCTTTTAGATATTCGTATATATCCAAGGTATCGTGGTCAGTAAAACTTATAACATCAAGTTTTGCTTTTTCAGCATCTATCAAAAGGTCAATAAGTTCTCTAGAGCCATCTGACGCTGGCGTGTGGCAATGCAGGTCAAATCTATTTGCTTTTATCCCTAGTTTCTGTAACATTGGCTATCTCCTAATTTGATTATAACATAACACAAAAAAATAATTAACCAAAAACAAATATATTTCATACTATGCTATGTAGCAAAAACGCTACAAAAGGAGAAATTATGAGTTTCTGCAATCTTTTCAATTCCTTTGGAAATGGCTGTGGTTGTAATTCTTGTAATAGCGGCTGTAATAGA
This sequence comes from Clostridia bacterium, assembly GCA_045534265.1. Lineage (GTDB taxonomy): Bacteria > Bacillota > Clostridia > Christensenellales > UBA1242 > CAKVLS01. The sequence goes on along the minus strand of JAZSJH010000001.1, from coordinate 23,387 downwards.
TGTAACAGATGCAACGGTTATTACAGGCAGTATATACCAACAAACACTATTCCAAGACCACCAATTTTACCACCAGTAATAGAACCTATTTCTAATATAGGGACATATAACGCCGCTGCAGGCAATATCGCAATCGGTGCTACACTACCACTTGGCACTCAATATATTTCAAACGGAACAAACGCCATATATAACCCCGGAGCAAACTCAATAACATTATCAGATGGCATATATAGAGTGTCCTATAATGCGTCCGCTACAGGAACGGTCGGCACAGCATCTCTTGCTTTATACAATAGCGGAAGCTATCTTCCCCCATCTACTTCTATTGCAAGTGTAACTGTAGCTACAGATGTTGTTCCACTTGGCTCTTCGGTTGTTGTTGATGCGCGCAATACACCAGTTACTGTCACACTTGTTAATAATGGCGATACCGATATGACATTTAACAATGTAAATCTAACCGCAACTCAAATAAGATAAAGGCTATTTTAGTTGCTTTTTTAGAAATATTTTCCTATAATAACTCCTGTAAACAAAATTATAGGAGTTATTTTTATGATAAAAAATTTTGCATATGACAAAGAGCTTACACTTCTTTGCAAGGCAGTAAAAAACGTTTATAAAAAAGTTATAAAAGGTGCATCTTTTGACGTAGCAAACAAAGGCGCAAAAGACCTTGTTACAAACCTAGACATTGCTAGCGAAGAATTTTTGCTTAAGGTTATAAAAACACATTTTCCTGACGATACTATTATCAGCGAAGAAGGAAATCCAGAAGTTTTACCAAAAGGTAGAACTTGGACAGTAGACCCAATTGACGGAACAATCAACTTTGCTAACGGCAGCGAATGTTGGGGAATACAAGTATCTTTCTCTGTAGATGGTGTTACAGAATTTGCCATTATTTATATGCCAGATTGCAGATACTTTTTGTACGCGGCTCGTGGCTTTGGTGCATACTGCAACAACAAAAGACTTCAGGTTATTCCATATAGTGACAACTCAAAAATCACAGCTATTGACTTTGGTAAATGGGTAAACAAATACTACTACGACAATATGGAAACAATTATCGAAAACTCACTAAGAGTTAGAACTTGGGGTTGTGGTTGTTTTGGTTTTGTGTCTGCCGCCACATCTCAAGTAGGAACTTATATTCTAACTTGCAACAATCCTTGGGACTTACTTCCAGGAACACTTATCTGCAAGGAAGCAGGTTGCCACATCTACAAAGGTTTTTGCGATACAGAACAAGTAACATTTGTTACCGCAAACGATAAATTTGCTAAAAAACTTGGCTTTAAGAAAAAAGATATGATTTAATAAAATAAAAAAGACAACGCAAAATACTGTTGTCTTTTTTGGTTAAAATTTTATATTTTGTTTATTTTTCAATTTCATTATCTTTTGCATAATTTTTGTAAAACCACAAAACCAAAAATCATAAATACAGAAAAAAAGAACAACTATATAAGTTGTTCTTATTTTTTTGAAATTTGTCATTTGCAAGATGACGTTTAACTTAAGCTCATATGTCTAGTTTGCATATTTTATCTATTCTTTCTGTAGCATCTCTGTACAGGTAAATAATCTTTTTTTTCGGTTATTTATCAAGCGTCTTACTTGAAAAGCAGGTAAAATCTAGCCATTTTCATATAATGTGCTAGACTGAAGGCGATATCCCGAACTTATGCCTTGTTTTGCACAAATGAAATAGCAGCTATTAAGTTAAACCATTGTCTACAATGCATTTTCATTTGTTTTTTCCTCCCCTAAAACAATTATAGTATAAGTCCAAAAAAATCTTTTGTCAACACCAAAATTGTTTTTTTAATTAAATTAATATTCTTTTAGGAATAAAATAATATAATATTAAAACAAAGCCCTGCTTTTTTTACTATCTTTTTGCTGGCAAACAGTCGATATCCTTTGGCTTTGGTTGAAAAAAAAATATTGATATGGTATAATAATGTCATGGCACAAAAACGAAAATTAAACCCTGCAGCACAAATAGTGCTTGGATTTTTAGGCTTAATACTTTTAGGAACATTTTTGCTTTGTCTACCTATCTCAGCAAAAGATGGCAAGTGGTTTTCTTTTGTAGATAGTTTTTTGACTAGCACAAGTGCAGTTTGTGTTACTGGACTTGTTGTTGTAGATACGGCAGTACATTTTACTATTTTTGGACAAGCGGTTATTCTTTTTCTTATCCAATGTGGCGGGCTTGGCTTTATTGCTCTTACTTCACTTGTGTTTTTAATTTTGGGCAAAAGAATAACATATGAGACAAGAATAACTATACAAGAAAGCCTAAACCAAGACAAAGTTCAGGGTGTAGTAAAACTTATAAAAAACATTATAATTACTGTATTCATAATTGAATTTATCGGCTTTGTTTGCCTTGCTCCATCAATGATTTCGTTATACGGTTGGGGAGATGGCATTTTTAAGGCTCTCTTTTTATCAATTTCCGCCTTTTGTAATGCAGGATTTGATAACTTAGGCACAGTAGGAACAGAGTTTGCAAATATTTCTACGTTTGCTCAAAGCACTCTAATACTCTTACCAATTATGTTATTGATTGTTATTGGCGGAATTGGATTTGTAGTAATATTTGACATTGGAAAAAAATTTAAGGGACAAAAGCTTCCCCTTGCTACAAAGATAGTTCTTATCGTAACCGCAGTTTTAATTTTTGGCGGAGCATTGTTGTTTGCTGCTATCGAATGGAAAAATCCAGACACTTTGGGTAAAATGAATACATGGGACAAAATTGTCAACGCGTTTTTCTTAAGTATTTCGCCAAGAACTGCTGGTTTTTCTACTATTGATATAACAAAACTCCACCCTGCTAGCATAGTTATTACAGATATCCTTATGTTTATCGGCGGAAGCCCCGGCTCTACTGCAGGCGGCGTCAAGACAACAACTATATTTGTATTGCTTTTGGCTCTTTTCAAAAGTGAAAATAATAATGGTAATATATCCTTTAGACAAAAAAGAATAAGCAATAGGCTTATCAAAAAAAGCACAAGAGTTGTGTTCTTTGCTATATTACTTGCGGTAATAGGAACAAGTCTACTTTGCATCTTCGATGGCAACGCAATAACTCCTACCCAAGCAATGTTTGAGTGTATATCAGCTTTGTCTACTGTTGGACTTTCTTTAGGAGTAACTCCTATTTTATCAATAGGTAGCAAATTGATTATCACACTTCTTATGTTTATAGGAAGAGTTGGAGCTTTGACTTTAACACTTGCAATAGCTAGTAAGCCAAGTTCTGCAATTAACGATATTGAATACCCAGACGCAAAAATTATGGTAGGATAATACAAAAGGAAACACATATATGAACGAACAATTATTAACAAAAAAAATAGAAAAGAAAATGACACAATTTGTTGTTATCGGGCTAGGAAGATTTGGTACTAGCGTAGCAACAACACTTGCTTCCCTTGGTAATGATGTCTTAGCAATAGACACAGACCCAGAGGCAATCAAAAACATTGAAAGATTTGTATCAAGTGCCGTTGTTGCAGACTCTACAGCTAGCGAAGTTTTACACTCTCTAGGAGTACAGAACTTTGACTGCGTGGTAAACTGTATCGGCAACGACATACAAGCAAGCATACTTACAACTCTTATTTGTAAAGATTTGGGAATAAAGTACATTGTAGCAAAAGCAAAAAATGAACAAATCAAAAAAGTTCAAGAAAGAATAGGTGCAGATATGGTTATCTTCCCAGAAGTATTTATGGGAAAAAGAGTTGCTAATATCTTAACTAACCCTAGCATTAATGAAGTAATGAATATAACAGATGACTTTAAGATAGTAGAAATGACAATTCTTGATTCTTGGGCAGACAAAACCATAGTTGAGCTTGATATACGCAAAAAGCACAAAGTATCAATTATTTTTATTAAAAGAGGCGAAGAAGTCATTCATCCAGAGCCAGATACAATATTGCTAAATGGCGACATCTTGATAGTAGCCGGTGAACACAACAAACTAGAAACCCTAAGCAACAAGTCTTCAGAAGTTATAGACGTTGTTAAGACTTTGCAAGACAGCATAAATGAATAATAAAAAAACTGCTTAACTATTTAAGCAGTTTTTTATTTGTATCTAGGGCGTTGTACATATTAAGAAAGCAAACCACGGCTAGCAATATTATTACAACGTATATACCTACATTAAACTTATAGTCTGTACTAAGGCCAAAGCCAAAAACACTTTTTGATAAACATAGATTAACAGCAAAGACAACAAAAGCAACCAGAGCCCCGCCGAGAGCAATAGATAAAGCAAGATACCATCTCCAAAGTCGCTTTGTTTTATAAACTTTGAGCAAAACATATATAACAAACATTGCAATAGATAGTGCCATCATACAAAATAAAACAATCGCTGTACACACTACCCAAACATTAGGCGAAAAATTAAACAACTTTTGACCTTCGGTGATAGAATAGCTAAACTCGTTTTTTTCTAAAAATATATTTCCAAAAGAAAAACAAAAAGCCACTATCGCAATCACTACATTTATGCTCAAAAAAACTATATTTTTTGTTTTCATTAAATGTTAAAATATTCTTTTAGTACTTCTTCTACAAGTACTGGATCATTATATTTTGGAACAAGTCCATTTTTTAAGCTGTTATATAGTTTTTCAAAATTGCTGTTATCACTCAAAAACGCAGGGTCTTGAATACTTGCCATAACTCTATCAATATCGTTTTTGATAAGACCCCTTACATCAACACTTTCGGTTTGTGGAGCCACAGGCTCTTGGCTTATAGCTTGTGGGTTTTCGGCTCTTACATTTTTGTTTACAGCAGGAGCTGCACCATTTTTTGCTTGCTCAATCAAAGCCTTTGCATCTTTGTTAGGGACTTTTCTTGCAGCTCCACAATGTGGGCATACAAGATAAAATTCTTTTGTTATCTTAAAAATAGGTATAAAGAACAAAGAAAACCAATTGCTTATTTCCACAAGTTGCATATTGTTAGGGTTGTGGCATCTACCACAAACATCTTGTACAAAAACATCAAAGCCTTTTTGTCTTCTTGCACTTCCAAAAATTACAAACATAAAAATTATCTCCTAAATGTCTTTACAAAAATAAAAAGGGGCGAAAGCACCCCTTTTATAAATGGTTATCTTACTTAACCGCACCGTTTACGATTCCAACAAATTGTGTCCAAGTATCTGGGAAGAACATAAACACAACAACACCAGCTAGTGCTACCAAGAATAGTAGTTTAACAATAAGGTTTTTGTTGCTTACAAATTCAAGTCCAGTGATACCTACTACAACAAGAGGAGCCCAAGTTTTGCAAACATTAAGAATGTTCAAAACTGCTGCAGGCAAAGTGAACCAACCTTGACCAGCGATAATCAATGCAAGATAAACAAAAACTGTCAAAAATGCAGCGATACCACCAATAATGTCAAGAAGTGTTTTCAAACCTTCGTTTTTCATAGTACCCTCCTTATTTGATACTTTTATATTACCCCAAAACCGCTTTATTGTCAATGTATTTACAAAAAAAATATTATTTTGGCAATATTATACATCTAAAAACAAGTTATATCTCAACATTCTATAATTATTTGTATGATTAATACCCTATAATATTGCGTTGTAACAAAAAACTAATTGTTTTTCGACAAATTTCGATTATTTGTTTCAAACAAAAAAATCAAGACATAAAAAATAAATATTAACAAAAAAAACACACCAGCATAATACTGGCGTGCAATAAAGCTATTTTGCTTTTGGTTCTTTTTTTACTTTTTTACCTTTTGGCTCGTGCGTTTCGGCATTCACTCCCACAACATCATTTACCGGCATAGAAAAGCAAAAACCTCTTCCTTCTACGTTAAGATTTGTTCTTTCGGCGATAGCTTCCATTATTTTTTTCTTTTCTGTTCTTTTAACTAATGTCAAAACAACGCTCTTTTCGTCTTGAAGGCTAATACCCATAAACTCATTTCTTTGTCCGCTAGTTCCACGACCGTGAATAATTGTGCTACCTCTAGCGCCAGCTTCTCTGGCTGCATCTACTACATAATCGCTATAACCTTTGTTAACGATTGTTATGATTAAGTCTCTTTCTACTGTCATAATCTTTTTTTCTCCTTAATATTCGATATTTAGCATATCAAGCATAGTGCTAGTTGCACTGCTAAGCGGAAGTGTCAATGCAAGGCCTCTACCATCTTTGTCATAGCCTATTTTTTCTCTCAAATCTTCCAGTGCATTTCTCGACTTTTCTCTATCAACAAAACCAATAAGCACGGATTTTTCGGTTATACCAAAACCAAACAAATCACCTATCGCAGATTTTGCTGTACCTTCGCCAAGGAAGGTAACATAATTATTAATTTGGTGTTTGTCCAAAACCTGCTCTGTGTCTTTTTCTAGTTTTCTGTCTACAATTACACAGATAATTTCCATTGGACAAATATTTTTTTTCTTTGCCATAGTCTATTCTCCATAATCAAAGTCAATAATTTTGACTTTGGTTTTTCTAACTGCGGTAGATTTTGCACCTTGTTTTTTGTTCACAGCTATTTGATATACAACACCCAAAATTTGTATGCACATAATAGGCATAAGTGCAATAAGAGCTACTGTTCCAAATCCAAATAGCATTTGAGCGTTACCAAAAGTTCCACACATACCTTTAATAAAAGGTATTACAAAGGCTGTTGCCATAGCACCTGATGCGGCTCCACCTGAGTCAAAAGCAATCGCAACAAATATCTTTGGGCAGAAAAATACAAGAACAATATTTATTACCAAAACCGGTATTAAAAAGTACAATATATTGATTTCAAAGAAGTTTCTCAAAACCGCTATACAAACAGAAAGTGCAACGCCAAGTGATAAACATATTAGCATTACTTTTCTACCAATAACACCTTCAGTCAGCTCTTCTACCTGTTTTGTCAAAATATGAATAGCAGGTTCGGCAAATACAATACACGCACCAACTACAAGTCCAACCGGTATCAATATCCAGTTATAAGCTTTGCCCGCAATAACTTCGCCTAAAGCAGCTCCCACCGGCATAAAACCAACGTTAACGCCAGCAAAGAATATTACCATACCAAGATATGTATACAAAAGCCCAATCATTATCTTTGCAAGTTCGGCTTTTGGAAGTTTCAATACAAATAAATTAACAAGCAAGAAAATACCCGCAATAGGAGCAATTATTATCAAAACATCTATTATTTGATGCCAAAGTCCAGTAAATATTGCGCTAGGTATTTGTCCAAATTTTGATATAAGTTCTACACTCTCAGTTGTTGCAGTTCCAGATGTCTTAACAAAAAAGCTCATTATCATAACAGCAATTATAGGTCCAATTGATACCATTGCTATTAGTCCAAAGCTATCATTTTGAGCATCTTTACCCGCTCTAATAGCAGATATACCCGCACCAAATGCCATAATAAACGGAACAGAAATAGGTCCTGTTGTTACACCGCTTGAGTCAAATGATACTGGTAAAAATTCTGGAGATATAAAGAAACATAGAATAAGTATTGCACCATAACAAATAGCAAGCATTATTCTAAGGTCTATTCTAAACATTATACGAATAAGTGCCAAAGCCAAGAAAATTCCTGTACCAATACTTACTGTCAATATAATAACCCATTTGCTACTAAGTCCAGGAACTTGTCCTGCCAGAACAGTAAGGTCAGGCTCTGCTATAGTAATAACAAAACCCATAACAGTTGCAATGATAGCCATTATTATAATATTTTTTGTTTTGCTTGTGGTGGTGCCAATATATCTACCTATCTTCATCATAGACATATCAACACCCATACTAAACAAACTAATGCCAATAGTCAACATAACTGTGCAAATGCCAAAATTGACAAGAGCCGGAGCTTTAATGTCCCCTGCAAATATTCCAAGTAATAATACAATCACAGCAATAGGGAGTACCGCTATTGCCGATTCTTTTAACTTTTCAAAAAAAGCTTTCATTATTCTCTCCTATGTGTAGTATATAGTTTTATAAAAATATTGTCAAAGAAAAGCCAACTTTTGTATATATTTATATTTTTATAAATTGTAAAGTCAGTAAATTTTACGCTAGCAAAAAAACGTCATTTTACCTTGCAAAAAAGTAATAGCTGCTATAATTTTTTGATATGCACTTTACTATTCTTTACATATCATTTGAGTTGTCAAAAATTGTTTTACTTTGTATAATGTTTACATAAGGAGAAACAAGTTATGAATAAAATTATTGCAATTGTTGGAATGTGTGGCAGCGGAAAAACTGTAGCTACAGAACTTTTTGAAAAAGCAGGATATAACAAAGTCTACTTTGGCGCGGTTACTATGGACAAATTAAAAGAAAGAGGACTTCCTGTTAACGAACAAAACGAAAGAATGATAAGAGAAGAACTAAGAGCGGGCGGAGATAAAGCAATCTACGCAAAGCTTAACCTTCCTAAAATAGAAAAATTATACAAAGAAGGCAACGTAGTTGTCGAAAGTATGTATTCTTGGTCAGAGTACAAACTTTTGAAAGAATACTTTGGAGATGCTTTTGAAGTTTTGGCTATAGTTACCGACTGCGGACTAAGAAGAGAAAGACTACTTACAAGAGTGGTTAGACCTATGACTTATGAAGAGTCTAAGTCAAGAGATTATTCTGAAATCGAAAACATAGAAAAAGCAGGACCTATCGGCATTGCTGACTACTACATAACCAACAATGGAACAACAGAAGAGTTTGAAGCAAAGCTTATTGATTTTATTAAAAACTACAAATAAAAAGTTGTTATTATTCATATAAATATTTTTATAAGCATAAAAAAAGCAAACCCATATATGTGGTTTGCTTTTTATTTTTATTAAAAACTTTTATTAAAATACTCCCATCTCGGCAAGAGCAATAAGTGTTGCGATACCGCCAACACCGATAATAATACCAAGTACAAGGAAGAATATTTTCCAGCCAGACTTTGGAGCTTTACCTACGATACTACCTGTTCTGCCGTTTACCAATATTTTGTAAGATTTTTCTTTGTATTGATATTCTGTAAACCATACAGGAAGCAAAGTATAAGACCACATAACATTACCAAAAGTTGTAGACGTTACAAAGTTTTCATATCTATCGTAGTTTAGATTACGTTTAATATTTTCTTCGATTTCTACAGATTTTTGTTTTTGTTCACGGCCAAATGCTGTTACAACATCATTTTCTATATTTGCTGTTTGGAATCCTAAAACATATCCGCTATCAAACTCGTGTTGTTGAACATTAGTATAATCTCTAAATTGCTCAATGCTCATTTCTTGCAAAGCATTAGATGCTGGTTCAATTTGGTTTTTATAACTATTGTTTACTTCGCCGCTAATCCTTTTACGAACAACGTGAGTATCACCATCTTTATCTCTATATTCCCTTACACCGATACCGCTATATTGAGTATATGTATCATAGTCGTATAGCCAGCAAGGAAGATATATACCATGCATACTGTTAATGTTTGCTTTTTTCTTTAGGTCGTTTGGAGCAAGTTTTCTTTTCTTAATCCAAAGTTTGAAAAGGTTTGTTGCTTTTTGTTTTGAAATGCTAAAAGGAATAATACTATCAGGAACATATTCCATACCGCTATGTACAGCACTTATTTGGTTGCTACCACAATATGGACATTTTGTATCAATAATATCGCCTTGAGCAAGTGAAGCACCACAGCCTTCACACTTTACATTTAGGTCTACGCCGTCTTGTTTAACTGCCATAGAATCTTTATTCAAAAACTTTGTCTTAACATAAACGTCTGTTTGAAGAAGTTTGATATTGCCACAGTTTTCACAATGAAGACCGCCCTTGTCTGGATCATAGACAAGTGTTCCGCCACAACCTTCACATTTATTTTTATCTACCATAATGTTTTTTCCTTTTAATAAAAAACTCCTTAAAAAAGTTAATTTTTAAGGAGCTAGTGTTTTATTAATTAAAACTTGTGTCCGCATTCTCCGCAGAATTTAGCGCCTGCGTTTCTCTTTGCTCCACATTTTGGACAAGTTGTAGCAGCAGCTACTTGTTTAGCACCACATTCGCCACAGAATTTTGCAGTTGCAGATAGTTTAGCACCACAAGCTGTGCAATGTTTGCCTGCAGCAGCTGGAGCAGCGGCTGGAGCGGCAGCTGGTTGTTGTGGTTTCAATGCTTCTGACATCATTTGACCAACAGCAGCACCTGTTCCTAGTTGAACACCAAGACCACCCATTCCGTTAGGATTGTTAACGCCTTCTCTCATTGCGTTAGCAGCTTGATATTTTACAAATGTATCCATCTTGTCGTTCATAACGCCCATAGAAGATCTAGTATCAATTGCTTTTTCTACTGCTTCTGGGAAAGAAATGTTTTCAACAACAATATTAGCAAGAGCAAGACCAAGGTTTGTAAATGAACCTGCTACTTGTTCTGTTGCTTTCTTGTTAAATTCAAGAAGGTTGCAAGCTAGGTCAATTGCTGAAATTTTGCTTTCTGCAATTGTATCAGAAATGCCAGCGATAAGAATACTTCTTAGGTAGTCGTTGATATCAGCTGTAGAAAAACTTGAGTTTGTACCAAATAGTTCTTTCAAGAATACTGTTGGATCACTTACCTTAAATGAATATTTACCATAAGCTCTAATTCTAACTACACCAAATTCTTGGTCACGCATTGTGATAGGATTTGCAGTACCCCATTTTTGGTTAGCAAATTGTTTTGTGTTTACATAATAAATTTCTGCTGTAAATGGTTGTTTGAAACCAAAAGGAAGAGCAAGAAGTTTAGAAAGAATTGGCAAGTTAGCTACAGCTAGTGTGTGTGTTCCTGGTTCAAACACGTCAGCAATTTTACCTTTTACAACGAAAACTGCTTTTTGACTTTCTCTAACTACAAGCTTAGAACCAAAGTTAATTTCTCTACCTTCCATTGGTACACGATATACCATAGTATCTTTAGTATTATCTGCCCATTCGATTACTTTTAATAATAGTGCCATTATAATTTCCCCTTATATCTCAATTATCTTAAAATTATTGTGTGGCTAACTGCTGTAATTTCTGAATTGTCAGCCAAAATGATTTCTTGATTGTGTTCATATTCTCTTACGTAACCGTCAACTCTGACATTGAATTTATCAGTTGTGTCGTTGCTTGTAAGAATAATATATTTGCCTGGTTTGATCATACCATCACCAACACCAACTTTGTAAGTGTTGCCAGGAGCCAAAACCCAGTCACCTTTTGTCAAAGAAATCTTAGTGTGACCCTCTGCATCTAGAGTGTCTGTTTCGTAAGTGTATCTTGTTGTTTTTGTTTCAACTAAGTTTGCCTTTGCTTTCTTTTTGTTTTTCTTAACAGCATATGCTACAACAAAAATAGCGATTAATACAAGAGCGCCTACGCCCAAACCAATATATAGTCCCATAATTTTCCCTCCATTTGTTAATTATATATTAACACAAGCAATCATTTTTTTCAACTAAATAATAAAATATTAAACAAAATTTTACAGGTTTTCCACATAATATATGCCAAAATGGGCGTTTTTGCTAAAAATTAAGAAAAAGAGCCCTCTATAGAGCTCTTATGTTACTAACTAAATCAAACTTGTCCACAGATTAAAAACCTATTACAAAACTATCAAAAGAACCACCATTACAACCGAAGATAAAATGCAAATGGTTGCTGCAATCAACCCTATAATGCCGATAGCTTTTCGGTTAAGCCTAACCTGCATTACAGCAAAAACCATACCATAAACCCCAAGCCCCAAAGGCAAAACAATGCCAGCAATAATAGACAAAATCATAGTAAGTATAGATCCAAAACCCCCAATGTCTAAACCATATACATTGACGCCAAAAATCAGTATAAAACCGATTGACACAGCGATACCTATAAGGCTCAGTATCAATGCGATTTTACCATACTTTTTACATTCATATCTTTTTGTTTCGTCTTGTTTCATTTCGTTATAATTATTAATCAAATTTCTAAACAGAAAAAAGCCTGTTGCCTTACCTATATTGTCAATTTGTTTGTCGTCTTCCAAATTTTTTAGCTCTTCGTTGGTCATAACTCCTCCAAAAATTTTAGTATAAAAATAGGTTAAGTATTTTTATGTTTTTTATACTAAATACGCATTAATTTTTTAGACAACCAATTACTTCTTTTGACTATTTTTTGTCTAATAATTTCTCTTTTGATTTATATTTTTAATCAACAAAATTTTTAACAATTATCACAAAAAACAACTGCTTTTAAGCAGGGTAAAAAGCTATTTTTTCTGCAAACTTTTCGACCTAAAATAAAGCAAAAAAACAAGGTAATTTTTACCTTGTTTTTATGTGTTTTTGTTATTACTCTTTTAGTATAATATGCTCTATTTTTTCGCTTTCTTCAAACAAAAGTGGTTTAAGCACAACAGGTCTAAAATCTATACTTTGAAGTTCTTCTTTTGTTACCCATTTGTATTCTAATTTTTTATCTATGCCTTTATCATTTTCGATAATTGTATAGTCTTTTGTTTCCATTTCTTGCTTAAGATTTGCTCTATAATAAAAGCCTATTTCGTGGTATCTTCCGCCTTCTGTACCGCCAAAAAAGTTCTCAATTATTGCGAATAATTTTTCGTCTTTTATAGGGTTTCCTATCTCTTCGGTTATCTCTCTGTTTACAGCAAATTTTGTATCTTCGCCAAGCTCTACGTGACCCCCTGGAAGGCAATAAAACTTGTTGCTTGCTATCTTTTGAATAAGTACTTTATCGCCATTTTTTACCAGTCCGCAAACTCTAAATTTGAATTTATTTCCATCAATATTTAACTTAATATCTGCCATAATTTTCTCCTTAATTTTTTAATTTTTATAAGCCTAATTTGTCAAAAATTTCTTGATTATATTCTCTTATTACTGCATTGCAAAATGTAGCTAATTTTTCTTTTTTGTGTTCATTTAGTTTTGATATAACTGCAACGCAGTCAATACCAATTTTTGAAGCAGTAGTAAGTGCTACACTAGAGTCTTCAAAATACAAACAATCCTCTGCTTTAGCCCCTACATTTTCAAAAATCTTATAATAAATATCAGGCTCCATTTTGCTCTTGCCTACTTCTGCTTCACAGATGATATAGTCAAAGTATTTTTCTATATCAAAAATCTTAATAGCTTTGCTAAGAAGACTTCTGCCGGTGGCCGTTGCCAAAACAAGTGTGTAGCCTTTGTTTTTCAAAGTCTCCAGAGCCCATTTTGCCCCGGGCAAAAAGCCAATATTGTTACGGTATTTTTCTTCCATATAAGGATACCAATAGTTTATTACATCATCAACAGTAAGGTGATTTAGGTTGTGCATTTTCAAAAAAAGTCTAGCGGTGTCTTTATTACTAAGCCCATGCCTGTTTGGCTCAAAGTCAGGATTTTCTTCCACGTTATAATGTTTTGCTGTTTCGTGGTCAATCATATATTTCCAGTCTTCTAGCGACAAAACTATAGTATTATCAAAATCAAATATTATTACTTTTTTCATAACTTTCCTTTTTATTACTTTATTAAAATAGCATATCTAACACAAAATGACTAGCAAATATTATAAGGCATTTTTTTAATAGCTATTTATTATAAACTTTTATTTGTGTTTTACAAAGCAAAAATTTATAAAGCATTTTTTAGTTTTCGTAGCTTAAAACTTCGCAGTTTTTTAATTTATAGTTTTCGTAAAGATTGCCTTTAGGCTCACCTTCAAAATAGCATCTAACATAAAGACAAACACCCGCGTGAGTTGCGACCAAAATGTTTTTGCCTTTATACTTTTCCATAATTTCAGTCAAAAAGCTATTTATTCTACCCCTAAAACTATCTAGTGATTCTATACCAAATCTAGTATCATTAGGGTTATTAAAGTCTGGGAAAACTTCAATTTCGTTTTTGAATTTTCCTTCTAGCTCTCCATTATATCTTTCTATCAATCTATCGTCTATAACAATATCTTGATTTGAAATTATTTGAGCAGTTTCTCTAGCTCTTTTTAGCGGGCTTGAAAAAACCATATCAAACTTAACGCCTTGCAATTTTTCTTTGACAATTTGCGCTTGGGCTTTTCCTTCAGCATTTAGCTCTATATCTTTATGCCCTTGCATTTTACCAATTTTATTCCATTCAGTTTGACCGTGTCTAACAAAATAAATCATTTTTTTATTCCTTATGTGTTTTATTATACAAGAAAAACATTTTCTTGTCATTTCATATAACCACAAAAACGCAACAAAAAAAGAACTAGGAGCTAATCCTAATTCTTTTTGCATTTATTATTTTTCTACCTTTTTAGTAGTAGTTGTCTTGCTTGTTGTAGATTTTTTTGTAGTAGATTTTTTAGTTGCTTTTGGAGCTTCTTGCTTTTCTTGAGCAACTTCTTCTGTATTTTCTACAACAACCATTTTATTTGCTACTGTTTCTGTTACAATTTCGGCTACTTCTTCGTCAATTATCTTTTTAGCTTTTGACTTGTCGATAAAGAAATAAACAAGTTTTAATATCTCGCTGCAAGGAATAATTGCAAAAGCCAAAGCCACAACGATAAGCCATTGTGTAATATCAAGTGATACAATCTTAAATGCTATACTTAAGAATGGTACAAATTCAAGAAGGGCAACTACACCAACGCCAAAGCCAAATGCAAGCCAAACCATTTTGTTACGGAATGGGTTTTTGGTAAAGATACTGCCTTGAGTTTGGGCGTTGAACATATGGAACAATTGAACAAAGTTAAGAGCAAGGAAAGCTGCTGTTGGAGCAACTTCTGGGCTCCACAAATTGTGAGCAATAATATATGCAGTAACTACGATAATTGTTTGAACGATACCGCCAAACAAAATATTAATACCAGTTCTTCCACCAATAATACTTTCGTCTTGCTTTCGAGGTGGCTGATTCATAACTGATTTTTCAGCAGGCTCTACACCAAGAGCAATAGCAGGAAGCGTGTCAGTAATCAAGTTTACAAACAATATTTGAACAGGAATCAAGAATACTTCGCCAGGGAACAAGAATGTTGCGGCAAAGATAGCCAATACTTCGGCTGCGTTTGAGCTAAGTAAGAATTGAATTGTCTTTTTGATATTACCAAAGATTTTTCTACCTTCTTCTACAGCTACAACGATTGTTGCGAAGTTGTCGTCTGTTAGTACCATATCGGCAACTTCTTTTGTAACTTCAGTACCAGTAATACCCATACCGATACCGATATTTGCGTTTTTGATAGATGGAGCGTCATTTACACCGTCACCAGTCATAGCAACAACTTTTCCGTTTGCCTTCAAAGCTTTAACTATTCTTACTTTATGTTCTGGGCTAACACGTGTAAATACTCTAAATTTATTAATTTCTTTTACAAGTTGCTCGTCAGTAAAGTTATCAAGGTAAGCTCCTTCAATAACTTCTTTTTCTGACTTAATCATTTTTAGTTCTTTTGCAATAGCACAAGCTGTGTCTTTGTGGTCACCAGTAATCATAACCGCTCTCATACCAGCACGCTTACATTTTTCGATAGCTGCAAAAACTTCTTTTCTTGGTGGGTCTATCATACCAGTAAGACCAATAAAAGTTAGGTGTTCTTCTTTTAGTTCTTTATCTGTAAAGTGAGCACCTTCTTTGTATTTAGGACCAGCAGACATAGCATAACCCAAAACTCTCAAGGCTCTGCTACCCAAAGACTTACTAGCTTCCATAATATCGTCTTTATGTTTTTTAGTAATCTTTTTAACTTCACCATTGATTACAATGTTATCACATCTTTTTAGTAGCTCATCAACAGCACCTTTTGTATAAACACAAACGCTATCTCCTACAAGGTTTGCTGTAGACATAAGTTTACGATCAGAATCAAAAGGAATTTCGCCTACTCTTTTGAATTCTTTATCTAGTTTTGATTTAACAAATTTTTTGCTCTCTGCAAAAGCAATAAGTGCAGTCTCAGTAGGGTCACCTATAAAGTTTTCGCCTTGCTTTTTAGAGTCGTTACATAGAGTCATACATCTAACAAGCTCTGTAGCTTCGTTATTGTCGATAACTGCATCTTCAACTCCAATTATTTTGCCGTTATAGTAAATATCCATAACAGTCATTTTGTTTTGTGTAATAGTTCCTGTTTTGTCGCTACAAATAACTTCGCAACAACCAAGAGTTTCTACTGCGTGTAATTTTCTAATAATAACATTTTTTCTAGCAAGTTTTGTAACACCTAGAGACAAGATAACAGTAACAACTACCATCAAACTCTCTGGAATTGCCGCAACAGCAACTGCAACTGCTGTTAGGAAAGCATCAAGCACTTTTGAACCAAAGCATACGTTTACAACAAACAAAATTGCTGCAATAGCAAGTACGATAATAGTAAGAACTTTACCAAGTTTGTCTAAGCTAATTTCTAGTGGAGTTTTGTCAGCTTTTGTTTCGTTTAGCATATTAGCTATTTTACCCATTTCGGTATCATTAGCTACAGCAGTTACAACACCAACGCCTCTACCATAAACAACTGTACTTGAAGAAAAGCACATATTAACTCTATCACCAAGTGGTGTTTTTTCTTTTAATTTTACATCAGCTTCTTTTTCGGCTGGTTTGCTCTCACCAGTAAGTGAAGCTTCTTCACATTTTAGTGAAGCGCTCTCAAGAAGGTACATATCCGCAGGAACAACATCACCCGCTTCTAACACTACAACATCACCAACAACTATCTCAGTTGTTTTTACTTTACAAATTTGTCCGTCTCTTATTACTTTAGCAAATGGCTGTGACATTTTCTTAAGTGATTCGAGCGCGTTTTCGGCTTTCATCTCCTGAACGGTACCAAGTATAGCGTTAAGAAGAACAATTGCATAAATGATAAATGCATCTACAAGTTCTTCGGATTGACCTTCAACAATGGCTATAACCAAAGATATAGTAGCAGCTACCATAAGTACGATAACCATTACGTCCTTGAACTGAGATAAAAATCTCATCATTAGCGAAACTTTTTTGCCTTCGGCTAATTTGTTTTCGCCATTTTGCTCTAGTCTCTTTCCTGCTTCTTCAGTTGATAAACCGTCTTTTGATGAATTTAATTGTTTTAGTACTTCATCTTTTGATTTTGAATAAAAACTCATCACAAATTTCTCCTACATTTTTTCCAAAACAGTAATACCAAGAAGTTTTAGACCGTTTGACAAAACGATTTGAGTAGCTTTGGTCAAAGCAAGTCTTGTGTGGCATACCTTGTCTGTTTGGATAATTCTATGATTGTTATAAAATTTATTAAATGCTTTGCATATTTCAAGCAATAGTCTACTAATATAACAAGGCTCATAATCTCTTGCAACATCTTTGACAGTATCTGGAAAATCATTCAAAAGTCTAATCAAAGCGTTACATTCTGGATTATTGATTTCGTCAAAGTCAAAATCGATTTTTACAAAATCGGCAAGGTCTTCAACCCCAGCTTTTGAAATAATGCTGTTGCATCTTGCTGTTGTGTATTGAATATAAGGGCTTGTTTCTAAATCAAAATTTAGAGCTTCATCTAAATCAAATACAACATCTTTTATTTTTTCTTGTTTTAATGCACTAAACACAACCGCACCTACACCAACAGCTTCGGCAATCTTTTTACAATCTTCGCTATCGCCATACTTTCCAGCGATTACGCTTTCGGCTTTTTCTATGGCTGTTTTGAAGATATCTTTAAGTACAGCTTGTTTTCCTTTACGAGATGCTATCTTCATACCGTTAGGAAGGCTCAATCTTCCATAATATACGTGCTCTAGTCCTGCGTGATATGGTCTACCAAGTAGCTCTAGTACTTTGAAGAATTGTGCAAAGTGTTGTTTTTGAGACACGTCTGTTACATACAAACTCTTGTCAAAGTTGTAATTTATGTATCTATCATCCGCCGCCGCAAGGTCTCTTGTTGCATACAGACTTGTTCCGTCTGATTTTTTAATCAAACATACACCAAGTTTATATTTTTCAAGGTCAACAATTTTTGCGCCTTGACTATCTTGCAAAAATCCTTTACTCTCTAGTTCATCAACGATAGGTTGCATCTTATCGTTATAATAAGACTCCCCTCTCCAGCTATCAAATGATATATTAAGCAATGCATATATCTTTTCTATATCTTCGATAGTTAGCTTAATAAATAGATTGTAAATTTCAAGTGCTTCTTTGTCTTTGTTTTCTATCTTTTTGAACCACTCTCTTGCAAGTTCGTTTAGACTTTCGTCATTTTCGGCTTCGGCATTAAATTTTACATACAACTCTTGTATAGCGTCTATACCCCTAGCCAAAACATCTTCTTCGCTACCCCATAGTTTGTATGCAGCTAGCATTTTGCCAAAAGGTGTACCATAGTCACCAACATAGTTGATAGCCACAGTTTTGTATCCAAGATAGTTGTGAACTTTCTTTAGACATTCGCCAATAACAGTAGTGCTAAGATGTCCTATGTGCATATATTTTGCAAGGTTAACTGATGAATAGTCTATACATACAGTCTTGCCTTGTCCCATATCGCTGCGACCAAAGTTGCTACCACCCATAAGCACTTCGTTAATAATGTTATAGCTTAGCTTTTTGCGATTAACAAAAAAGTTAAGATAACCGTTTACAACTTCTACTCTATCTACAAAACCATTTGTGTTTACCTTGCCAGCTAGTTCTTCTGCAATAGCAACAGGGGCTTTGCGCATAACTTTAGCAAACGAAAAACAAGGAAGACAAAAGTCCCCCATATCTAGGTTTGGAGTAAGTTGCAAATTGTCCGCAGTAAAGCCAATTTCTTCAGGGAAGTTACATTCTGCTGCGACAAGTTGTTTTAGGTCCATATTTCGCTCCTTTTTTCATATGTATATATATTATCACAAAGACACTTGCAGGAGCAAACAAAAAAGTCAAAATTTTATCAAATAAAGAAGGCAAACACCCCCACCCCGCACAAATAAATAACAAAAGGCAAGAAACTTTTGTTCCTAATAATCCCTAGCATAAATTTAATTGCAAGATAGCCGCTAACAAACGAAGTAACAAACCCAAAAACAAGCGGCAACAACTCTATAGATGCAAAACCCCCTTCAAAAATCTCCAAAACAAGAGAGCCCAATATAATAGGCAAGCTCATAAGAAACGAAAAGTCCGCAACCTTTTCTTTATCTCCACCCGATACAAGTCCTGCAGTCAAAGTACTCCCTGACCTTGACACCCCCGGTAGTATAGCAAGCCCTTGAAAAGCCCCCATAATAAGAGCTGTTTTATAGTCAATGTCTTTATGCGTTTTGTATTTTTTCATTACAATACTTGCAATAGTCAAAAATATCGCCGTAACAAAAAATGTCACACACAGCCCGCCGCCGCTAAAACTATTGTCAAAAAAGTCCCTAAACAAAAAATAAATAATCACCGTTGGTACGCAAGAAAGAGCAAGAAGTCCTACTTCTTTTGAAAAAGGTTTTTTTATCATCTCAAAGAGCCTTTTTCGATAATACACCACAACAGCAAAAAGCGTTCCCATATGCACAACTATATTAAAAGCAAGATTATCGCCTTCAAGTCCAAACAATCTTTCTAGTAAGATAAGATGTCCACTAGACGACACCGGCAAAAACTCCGTAAGACCTTGCACCAGCCCCAAAATAATAGCAATCAATACACTCATACATTATCCTTTCTTTATACCTAAGCAAGCCACTACAAAACTATTTTTATTATGCTCAACTAGCCCGTTATATATAATATATATTTCTACATATAACATTTTTATTCATATTATATAGCGGCAAAAATCCGCGTTTTGACTATTAATAAAAAACAAAACAAATCAAATGTATTGACATTTTGCAAAAAAAACTATATCTTATTTTTTGTAAAACAAATAAAAAAGGAATAGATATATGAAACTTGGAGTAATAGGACTTCCTAACGTAGGAAAAAGTACTTTGTTTAACGCAATAACAAAAGCCGGTGCTGAGAGTGCAAACTATCCATTTTGTACAATAGAGCCAAACGTAGGTGTTGTTGACGTTCCGGACGAAAGACTAGAAAAGTTGGGAGCTTTATATAACACAAAAAAAATCACCCCTGCCCAAATCGAATTTGTAGATATAGCAGGTCTTGTAAAAGGCGCATCTCAAGGCGAAGGTCTTGGAAATAAATTTCTAAGCCACATAAGAGAAGTTGATGCTTTAGTTCACGTAGTTAGATGTTTTGAAGATACAAACATCACTCACGTAGAAGGCTCTATCTCACCGCTTAGAGATATTGAGATAATCAACCTAGAGCTTATTCTTGCCGACCTTGAATCTGTTCAAAAGAAAATGGACAAAACAGCAAAGATGGCAAAACAAGGCGACAAACAAGCAAAGATTGAAATGGAACTTTTGACAAAAATCAAAGATGTTCTAGAAGCCGAAAAACCTGTAAGAAGTCTAAGCTTTAACGAAGAAGAAAAGGCAATCGTGGACGGGTTCTTCTTGCTTACTGATAAACCAATTATCTATGTAGCAAACATAGCCGAAGGCGATATTTCAAAAACCCCTGAAAGTTTACCATATGTAAAGCAAGTAATAGACTATGCAACTGGTGAAAATGCAGGCTACCTTGCACTTAGCTGCAAGATAGAAGAAGAATTAATACTTCTTGACCCAGAAGATAGAGAAATGTTCAAAGAAGAACTTGGACTAACATCAAGTGGTCTTGAAAAACTAATCGTTGCCAGCTACAAACTACTAGGCCTTATGAGTTACCTAACAGCTGGCGAAAAAGAAGTAAGAGCTTGGACCATCACTATCGGCACAAAAGCTCCACAGGCGGCGGGCAAAATCCATACCGACTTTGAAAGGGGATTTATTAGAGCTGAGATTGTAAAATATGATGACCTTATCTCTCTTGGCTCATTTGCCAAAGCCAAAGAAACAGGAAAAGTAGCAAGCGTAGGTAAAGAATACGTTATGCAAGACGGTGACGTAGTACTATTTAAGTTCAACGTATAAAAATACTAAACAAAAAAGAGTTAGATTATTTCTAGCTCTTTTTATTTTTTTTATTAAAACGCTTTTATTTAAGACTTTATTTTCAAAATATTAATTTTATATTTTTGTCCTTTTTTATTGATAAAAAAAGACTAGGTTTATCCTAGTCTTATTTTATTATGCTATATATTCGTTGATATATCCTTTGATAAGAAGATATAAATCAGCAAATTCACCAGATACTTCAATAGAAGTGTTATAACCAACTGAGCTTGATGATGAGTTGTCTGTGATTACAAATATTTTCATAATATTTCTTTCTTGAGATTCTGTTACTTCAAAACCTAAAGAATAGAAAGATAGTTCCTCACCTTTTACAGTGATTTTTTGTTCTTCGTCATACTTGAACTCAAATATTACTTTGTTGTCATCTGAGTTGCTTCTTGAAAAATAAGATTTTGTTTCTGATGTTTTTACAGTTACGTTTTTCAAAGTACCTTCAAACAATGCTGGAAGATATTTTTGGTTTGTTGCACGAGTAAATGTCTTAATAACTTCTTCTGCTTTGTCATCTTTGTTTACTTTGTTTGGAGAACCAAGGTCTGTACTATAAATAACAAGTTGTGATGGGTCACCAAAGTTAATTTTTGCACCTACTGTAATGCAAGATAGAATAATAGTTGTCAAAATAAGTATTCCAACAAGTGATAGTGATACGATAGTAATTACTTTTTTCATTTTTGTTTCCTTTTTGTATTAATGCTTTTATTATATGGGATAAAACACATATTGTCAAATATTAATTTTTGCATTAATCTTTATCTTCGTCTTTTTTGTCTGCTTTTTTAGTTGTCTTTCTTGTTTTTGGTTTTGGGGCAATATCTTCTTTTTCTGGGCTTTCAGCAGTTTCTGCTTTTTCACTCAATTCTTTTTGAGCTTGCTCCAAAACTTGCTTTTCTATTTCGCCTTCAGTTTCGGCTTGTTTATCTTCAATTGCAACATCTATTTCGCAACCTTGTTTTGCTTCTTCAACTTCTTTTTCCATTGTTGCGATTAGCTTTTCTGCTTCGTCTTTTATCTTGTTTATTTCTTCTTCAGAAATAACTCCCGCCTTTTGCAAAGCTTCTGCAGTTTTTAGTCTTATTGCTTGTTCTTTCTTTGTTTTTGCAAGGTCAGATTCGGCTTTTTCTAGTCTTATTCTTGCCTTGTTTTTCTTGTCGTTTTCTTCCATTACAGCAATGATTTCTTCTTTCTTTTTGCCGTTAAGAATCATTTCTACTTCGTCATGATAAATAGTTTCTTTTTCAAGCAAAACTTCTGCCATAGTGTTTAGAATAGACATATTTTCTTTCAAAATTTTTATTGCACGTTTATAGCAGTTTGAAATAATTTCTCTTACTTGATTATCTATTTCGCTAGCTGTTTTTTCGCTATAAGTTACTTGTGTTTGATAATCTCTACCAAGGAACACTTCAGATCCAGAAGCGTAGTTTACTGTACCTAAAGCACTCATACCCCACTCAGTAACCATTTTTCTTGCGATTTGTGTTGCTCTTTGAATATCATTTGAAGCACCCGTTGTAATATCTTTGATTACAAGTTCTTCTGCAACTCTACCACCAAGCATCATAGTAATTAGGTCTGTAAGTTTATTGTATGTCATATGACTTTCGTCATTGTCTGGTCTTGATAATGTATAACCTGCAGCCATACCACGTGGTATAATAGAAACTTCTTGGACTTCATCACAATGCTCAAGTTTTTTGCCAACAATAGCGTGACCAGCTTCGTGGAAAGCAGTAATCTTTTTATCTTTTTCGGTAACAATTCTGCTCTTTTTCTGTGGTCCCATAAGAACTTTGTTGATACCTTCTGTGATATCTGTCATAGAGATACTCTTCTTGCCATTTTTAGCTGCGATAATTGCAGCTTCATTAAGAAGATTTTCAATATCAGCGCCCGTAAATCCGCTAGTAAGTCTTGCTAAGTTTTTGAAATCTACTGAGCTATCAATAGGCTTGTTTTTAGCATGAACTTTCAAAATCATTTCTCTACCCTTAACATCTGGGGCATGAACATATATTTGTCTATCAAATCTACCCGGTCTTAACAATGCTTTATCTAATACATCTGGTCTGTTTGTTGCAGCAAGCACTATAACACCTTCATTTGTTCCAAATCCGTCCATTTCAACTAGTAATTGGTTTAATGTTTGTTCTCTTTCATCATGTCCTCCACCAAGTCCTGCTCCTCTTTGACGTCCCACAGCATCTATTTCATCTATAAATATAATACATGGTGCATTTTTCTTTGCTTGTTCAAATAAATCTCTTACTCTTGAA
>JAZSJH010000005.1:0-290139 GCA_045534265.1 Clostridia bacterium | reverse complement strand
TTCATTTGTTATTTTTTGCTCATGATGTTCTATTATATTTCTTCTAACATGCATTTCGGAAATAAAAGAGATAATGTCTTTATTTTCTTTATTTTGATTATATAAACTTGTGTTTAGTTCTTTTATATTAAAATTGTCTTCAAATAATGTCTTTATATAATTATGTAGTTTTCTATGTAGACCTGTAATTATGATTTCTGAGTAAGCTACATAATCTTCAAAAATTTTATAAATTTTATTAAATTTATCGCATTTGCTAAATAATGAAATAAGAGAATCGTCAAAAAATAGGTGAATTTTATCTTCATTTTTTATTTTAATCAAATAATCATCATTTTTAGGATATTCATTAAGGGCAACTCTTTTTTGAATTTCAGTGTTTGTTAATTCAAAAAAATCAAAAATATTTTTTAATGAATTTTTATCAATTATTTCTATAAATTTTTTAGTACTATTTACATAATTTTTTCTTTTTCTTAATGGGATCTTGTAAAGATTATTGACTATATATTTATTAATCTCGTTAAAATCTCCTTCAGTTAATTCATCAAAAGAACTTTTGAAAAATTTTGTTTGGGTTTTGTAAAATTCAAAAGTTTGTTTGATAAAAATAATTAAATTGTTTTCATATTCAAACATAAAAAAATTCCTTATTAAATAATTTAACAAAAAAATAAGCCCGAAGGCTTACTTTGGTGGGAAGAGGTGGATTCGAACCACCGAAGTCGGAGACGACGGATTTACAGTCCGTTGCATTTGGCCGCTCTGCAATCTTCCCATAAATATTTTGCTAACAAGCAAAAAGGTTTATTATAGCATAATCACTTACCAGATAGGTAAGTGATCTGTTATAAATTGGAGCTGGTGGTCGGAATCGAACCAACAACCTGCTGATTACAAGTCAGCTGCTCTACCGTTGAGCCACACCAGCACGGGTTAAATACTTATCTTCATAAGTATTCTGGTGCCTTGGGGCGGAATCGAACCACCGACATAAGGATTTTCAGTCCTCCGCTCTACCATCTGAGCTACCAAGGCATGTTATATTATTTTAATGGCGACCCGGAAGGGGCTCGAACCCTCGACCTCTAGCGTGACAGGCTAGCGCTCTAACCAGCTGAGCTACCGGGCCATATGGCTTAAAATAATATTGGTGGGCCTTCAGGGACTTGAACCCCGGACCGACCGGTTATGAGCCGGTTGCTCTAACCAACTGAGCTAAAGGCCCGAATATGTTAGCACCATTTATATTTGTCAATTATTGGTCGGGGTGAAGAGACTCGAACTCCCGGCCCCATGGTCCCAAACCACGTGCGCTACCAACTGCGCTACACCCCGGCGAACCGATTGACTATTACATAATACAATATCCCAAGATAAAAGTCAACAATTTTTTAATTATTTTTTATATTTTTTTGAAAAAATTTTTTAATTTATATTTTATATAAAAAAGCCATTAAAATAGGGCAAAATAAGCCTTTTTTACAATATTTTTTATAATTTGGCATTATTAGAAAAAATATTTTTTTGAGTTTATTATAAAATTTTTATAACAAAAGGAGAAAATTATGCAGATAAAAAACAGAATATACAACAATGTTTTGTATGTTGTCTTAGATGGCGAACTAGATGAACATACGGCAAAGTATGCAACTGGGGTTTTGGATAGGTTGTTTGCGGGAGAAAACTTTAGGCAGATAATTATAGATTTATCCGAACTTAATTTTATGGACAGCACAGGAATAGGCGTTTTGATAGGAAGATATAAAAAGATGAAGCAAAAAGGGATTGGAATTTTTATCGCAAATCCGTCATATCACGCGGAAAAGATATTTAAGCTGACAGGGCTTTATGAAATTATGCCAAAAATAAGTTAAAGGAGTTTTTTATGAGAAAAATTAATGAAATGGAATTGAAATTTTTATCAATATCTACAAATGAAGCTTTTGCTAGAAGTTGTGTTGCTGGATTTTGTTTGGGGGTTAATCCTAGTATGGACGAACTAACTGATATTAAAACAGCCGTTTCGGAAGCGGTAACCAACTGCGTTGTTCATGCATATCCAGACAAGCCTGGAATGATAACTATGAAAGTAGATCTATATGATGATTATATAGATATAAGTATTATGGACGAAGGTGTGGGAATAAATGACATAGAAAAGGCAAAAGAACCGTTTTTTACTACAAAGCCAAATGATGAGCGTAGTGGTATGGGATTTACCGTTATGGAGAGTTTTATGTCTAGTCTTAGTATTATAAAAAATGAAAAAAAGGGAATAACTGTAAATATGCGCAAAGTTTTTGAAAGACAACAAGTTGCCAACGCCTAAAAGGGAGATAATCAATGCTTGACCACAATAGTACAATGGATTACATAACAAAAGCAAAATGTGGAGATGAGATAGCAAAATCAATATTGATTGAAAATAATGCACCTTTGGTAAAGAGTATAGTCAAACGCTATCTTAACAAAGGCGTAGAGTATGATGATTTATATCAGCTAGGTTGTTTAGGGTTTTTGAAGGCGATAAACAACTTTGATGAGTCTTTTAATGTTAAGTTTTCGACATATGCTGTACCTATGATAGCGGGCGAAATAAAGCGGTTTTTGCGTGATGACGGCTCTATAAAAGTGTCGCGCGCTATAAAAGGGCTTTACTTTCAAATGCAAAAGGTATTTGATGAAAGAAAGTTAAGTAATTTGCCGCCGCCTACTATTGCCGAACTTGCCAATATGTTTAATATAGATGAGCAAGAAGTTGTCTTTACGCTAGAATCAGCCCGTATGCCAATATCTCTCCAACAACAGTTTGATGGCGGAAGTGGGCTAGAAGTAATAGATAGGGTGGCAGATAATGAAGATGTAGATATAACAGATAGTATTTTGGTAAAAGACCTACTTATGACACTAAATGAAAAAGACAGAAAAATAATAATTCTTAGGTATTTTAGGGATAAAACTCAAAGTGAAGTGGCGCAGATGCTGGGGGTATCGCAAGTTCAGGTTAGTAGGATAGAAAGCAAAATCTTAAAAAGGTTAAAACAAAAAGCAAATTAAAAAACACTAGAAATTATCTAGTGTTTTTTTGTTAGATTTCTTCCAAAGTCATAACTTTGTTATTTGCTCTTACATCTTTTGGTCCAAACATTATTTGGTGGTTGGTAAAGCTTGGTCTTGAATATACCTTTTTGCTATCGGCTCTATAAGATGTATTAGTGTCTGTTGAATTATTTTTTGCAGAAACTCCGCTATATTGGCTTTTTGGGCTTGGAGTAGATACAGCAAAGTAGTCATTATATCTATTGTTATAAGTTACTACTTCGTCAGCGGTTTTGCTGTTTTGACTATTTACTGCTTGTTTATTAGGATTTTGTTTAATGTCCTTTGTCAATGGGTGTCTGTTTGGTGTGTCGTACTCAGGAGTAGTTTTTGGGGCACTTCCACCATAAACATTTTGCTTTGGCTGAGTGTTAGTATTTTGTTGCACTCCATTATTTACAGGTCTTGGCATAGGGTAGGTTGTAGGTCTGTTTTGATTATTTGCATTTGGTTTGTTGTTTACTACTTTTTGTGTAGAACTGTTTTGTGTTGTTTTATTTGACTGAGTGTATACAGGAGTTACTTGTTTAGATGGGGTATTTTGATAAGTTTTTTGTTGATTTGTAACTACTTGGTTTTGACTGTTATTTTGAGCATTTGTGGCATTTTGCTTTGTTTGAGACTCTGTTTCAGGTTTTGTATATTGATTGTTTTTAGCGCTATTTTGGGCGTTATTTGACGTATTATTGTTTTGTTGTGTGTTATTTGTTGTGTTGTTTATATTGTTGTTTTGGCTTGAAGATGCAGAGTTTGAGCTATCTTGTTTTTTTGTGTTATCTTCTACAGCGTAGCTATCGAATCTATATCTGCTAACATAGTTATTAACGCTTTCGCCGCAAATGCCAGAAATATAGTTGTTAATTTCGGCGACTGTGCATTGGGCATTGTTGCAATAACTGCCGTTGATATCCAAATTGTTTAAGACTTTTAGATACTTTGCAACCAATGTATCACAATTGTTAGAGAAGTTGCCTTTTAGGGTGTTTATGATATTGACATCTTCGCTACAACTTCTGCAAGAGTTTAGGTCGTCTATGCAACTTTGTAAGGTCTTATTGTATTCGCATAGAGTGTTTTGTTGTTCTTGAGTTAATTTAACTTCGCCGTTTTGAACTTTTTTAAGCAAGTTATTGCAATTATTGCAGGTATTAATAAGTTCGTCTTTTAGTCCATCTAAATCACTTGATGCTGCGCAAGTGTCATTGCATATAGCATACAAATCTTGAATCTTTTCCATATAGTTTGTTAAGGCAACATTTTGGTTTGTATTTGTAAATCTTGGGTTATATTCGGCGGTAGAGTATTTATAGGTATTATGTCCGCTATCTGATACAAAATTATTGTTTTGAGTGTTATTGCTTTGTGTAGCTGTATTAACACTATTTTTATTATAAGCTCCGTTATTACCTACATATTTTGAATAAACTGAGCCATTGTTTATATTGTTTTGAGTAAAAGTTGTTGATTTTTGATAACTATTGTTTGCTCCATTTTTGTTGTTTTTAACAAGTTTTCTAATAGTTCTGTTTTTGTATGTGCTATTGTCTTTTGTGTAGTCTTTGTTTAGATTTGTTTTTCCGTTTAGTTCATTAATTGCAAGTTTGTTTTCGTCAATATCTGCAACTTTTTTTGCAGACTCCATAACTTCTGTTATGCTGTTTGATAAAGATTTTGCTATGTCTGCGTTTGTATTATCTTTTGTCATACAACCTGTAGGAAGCATTGTAAGTGCCATAAGAGATAATGGTATTAATAATTTTTTCATAAATTCCTCCAAAAAAATTCTTTGATATTCCTAGTTTGAGTTGTAAATAAAAAATTATTACAAAAAAATCACAATTTTGCTTATAAAAATTTTTTTTGGCTAAAATTAGTCAAGGAGAAAGTTTATGGATAATGTAACTAGAAACAAAAAGTATTATGATTATGTAGAAAAAAGACTGCCACAGACAAAACCTTTTCCATCGCTTTTGTGTGCGTTTTTGGTAGGGGGAATAATTTGTTGTATAGGGCAAGGAATAACAGACTCTCTTATGGCCATATTTGATGGCATGGAACTTGAAACGGCAAGCGCTTATACATCAGTTATATTAATCTTTTTGGCATCATTTTTGACAGGTCTTGGGGTATATGACCGCATAGGCGCTTTTGCAGGGGCTGGGTCAATCGTGCCTATAACTGGATTTTCTAACTCAATAGCAAGCCCAGCAATTGAGTTCAAAAACGAAGGTTGGATATTTGGTATGTGTGTTAAGATGTTTTCGGTTGCGGGGCCGGTAATTGTTACTGGAATATCCTCTTCAATACTTGTTGGGATAATTTATTATATAGTGGGGTTATTTTGATGAATAGAATTGGAGAGTATACTATTGTATTTAATGAGCCGCCAAAATGGAGAGCTGGGTATGCAATTGTTGGACCAAAAGAAGGTCATGGGCCGGTTGCCAAATATTTTGATTATATACTAAAAACTGATAGTTTTAATGAAAAGACCTATGAAAAAGCCGAAAGAAAAATGATGGAACAGGCAATATCTGGAGCTACTGCAAAGGCTGGGCTTATAAGTACAGATATTGATGTATTGGTTGCGGGGGATTTACTTAACCAAATTATCTCAGCAAGTTTTAGTGCAAGGCAATTTGGGACGGGTTTTTTAGGCATGTTTGGGGCTTGTTCTACAATGACCGAGAGTATGATTGTGGGATCTTGCCTTATTTGTGGCGATTTTGCAAAAAACGTTGCTTGTAGTACAAGTAGCCACTTTTCGACCGCCGAAAGGCAATTTAGATATCCATTGGAGCTTGGTTGCCAAAGGCCGCCTACAGCACAGTGGACTGTAACAGGCTCTGGTTGTGGGATTTTATCAAAAACCGGTAAAGGACACAATATTGTTATGGCGACTATTGGAAGGGTGGTTGACTATGGTATCAATGATATGAATAATATGGGGGCGGCAATGGCTCCTGCAGCGGCAGATACCTTAATTAAGTTATTTGTAGACACCAAGACAAAACCTAGCGATTATGACCTTATAGTGACGGGAGATTTGGGAAAACTAGGTGGTGAGTTGCTTATCGACCTTTTGGAGCAAAAAGGGTATAAGGTAGGTGAAAATTATTTAGATTGCGGACAAGTAATATTTTCGGACACTCAAAAGGCTTTTATGGGTGGTAGCGGTTGTGGCTGTAGTGCAACAGTTATGAACTCTTATATTTTTGATAAATTAACTGATGGTAGTTATAAAAAAGTAATACTTATGTCAACGGGAGCACTGCTTAGTACAACATCATCTTTTCAAGGCGAAACAATACCGGGTATTGCTCACGCTGTTGTGGTAGAAAAAGGAATGTAAAAAATGGTTTTAGATTATTTAATTGTTTTTGGAGTGGGCGGATTAGTTTGTCTTTTGGCTCAAATTTTGATTATACGAACCCGAATGACCTCTGCAAGAATACTTGTATTATTTTTGCTTTTGGGTGTATTTTTAGAGGCTATTGGAATATTTGAGCCTATTGTGAATTTTGCAAAAGCAGGGATTACTGTTCCTATAATTGGCTTTGGTAGTTCGCTTGCAAAAGGTGCTATAAAAGGAGCTACAACCGAAGGGATACTAGGCATTGTTAAAGGCGGACTTTCTGCAACTGCAGCGGGTGTTGCAGCGGCGGTAGGATTTGCGTATTTGTTTGCACTTATCTTCAAAAGCCATAGCAAAAAGAGTTAGTTATTATAAAAAAAGCTATTTCATATAATAAAATATGATGGCTTGTACTATGCAAAAAAATAAAAAGAAAAAAGCAAAGCTCTGGCACAGAAAACGGGGCTTATTTACCTTTTTATGTGTTTTAATAGCGATAGTGTGTGTGGCTGTATTTTATATTGTAAGGGTTATAAATCCTATTATTGTTTCAATCGGTGAGGCAAAGGTTAAGTCACTTGCTACAAAAGCAATAAATACAGCTGTAACAGAAGTTTTGTGTGACGGTTATAACTATGACGATATAATAGAGATAAAAAGTGATGAGCAAGGGAATATTACTTATATAAGGGCGCATTCGCTTACTGTAAATAAACTAACAAGAGACCTTGTGGCTACTAGCCAGAGTAAACTTGATATTATAGGTGAGCAAGGGATAGGAATCCCTATGGGGACCCTTCTTGGCATACCAATTTTTATGGGCAAAGGCCCTGAGATAAGAATTAAACTTTTTCCTATTGGTGCTATAAGTTGCTCATTTAGGTCGGAGTTTAGCCAAGCAGGCATTAACCAGACAAATCATAAGATATATGTTAATGTAAACTCTAACGTTAGTGTTATTTTGCCAGTTTCTGCAAGAAATGTTCAAAATACATCTCAGTTTTTGATATGCGAAAGCATAATTGTAGGCAAAGTACCTGAAGTATATCTAAATTCAAACAATTTAGACGAAATGATGAACTTAATACCTTAAAAAGTACTTGACTTTATTTTTGTGTAGTGTTAACATTGATTTTGTTAATATTTGGCAATGATAAAAGACAAGTACTGCAAAAAGCTTTTTATTTAGAGAGAATGACTCAGCGGCTGAAAGGTCATTTATAAAAAATTTTGCACGAATTCACTTTTTAGCTTCTTTCTGAACAAACCCTTGGTTTAATTAAGAAAAGACGGTTGTTACGTTATAACATAATAAGTGATAGCATTTTGCTATAATTTAGGTGGTACCACGGAGACAAGCTTCGTCCTATTTTTTAGGGCGGAGTTTTTTTTATTAAAGGAGAAAATTATGAACGCAGAACTTTATAACATTTTGGAAGACGCAAAAGTCGAAATTCCAAAGGCAGAAGACAGTCAAAAACTTTCTGAATTATACAATAAGTATGTTGGAAAGACTGGGCTTTTGACATCTATTATGAAGATAATGAAAGACTTATCTAATGACGAGCGTAAAGAGTTTGGTAAAGAAGTAAACGAAGCTAAACAAACAATTACAGCGCTTTTGAAAGATGCAGGCGAGAGAATAGAAAAAGAAAGAATTGAAAAGGAACTAAAAAACACAAAAGCAATTGACCTTACTATTCCTTCTACAGAAAACACAGGAAGCCTTCACCCAATCACAGTTATTCAAAACAGAATAATTGAGATTTTTAGAAGTATGGGATTTAACGTAGAAGACGGTAACGAAATTGAAACAGAATATAACAACTTTGAAGCGGTTAACGTTCCTAAAAATCACCCTGCAAGAGATATGCAAGATACATTCTATCTTAGCAATGGACAATTACTAAAAACTCACACTTCTGCTGCTCAAAACAGAATTATGAGAAAGTACGGCGCTCCACTAAAAGCTATTTTCCCAGGAAGATGTTTTAGAAACGAAGAACTTGACGCTAGCCACGAAAATACTTTCTTCCAACTAGAAGGTATGATGATTGACAAAGATGTTAGTATTTCAAATCTAATTTACTTTATGAAAGAGATGCTTACAAATGTCTTTGGAAAAGAAGTAGAAGTAAGACTTCGTCCGGGCTTTTTCCCATTCGTAGAACCTGGCTTTGAACTAGATTGTTCTTGTCCATATTGTGGCGGAAAAGGCTGTAGGGTTTGTAAAAACGGCGGTTGGATTGAACTTTGCCCTTGCGGTATGATTCACCCAAAAGTTCTTGAAATGGGCGGCATTGACCCTAACGAATATCAAGGTTTTGCGTTTGGTCTTGGATTTACTAGACTTGCTATGATGACTTATGAAATCAACGACATAAGAATTCTAAACAGCGGTAATATCAAAGCACTAAAACAAGCGAAACTAAAGTAAGGAGAAATAAAATGTATATTTCTATAAATTGGATTAAAGATTTTGTAGACCTTGATGGTGTAGATATCGAAGGTCTTATAAATAAATTTACATTGTCTTGTGCAGAAGTAGAAGGCATTGAGTATAAGGGTAAAGATTTGAGCGGTATTTATACTGCAAAAATTCTTTCTGTAGCAAATCACCCAAATAGCAAAAAATTACACCTTTTGGAAGTAGATACTGGAGATAAAATACACAATATTGTTTGTGGAGCTCCAAACGTTAGAGAAGGTATGATTACAGCGCTAGCTACTATGGGCGCTAATATCGGCGGCTTTACTATCGGAAAAGCAACACTTGGTGGTTGTGATAGTTTTGGTATGTGCTGCAGCGAACACGAACTTGGAATTTCTGATGACCACAATGGTATTATTGATTTTCCAGAAGACACACCAATTGGTGTTGATGTAAAGACAATTCTTGATATTGATGATATTATCTTTGAAGTAGATAATAAGTCTTTGACAAATCGTCCTGACCTTTGGGGACATTATGGTATCGCAAGGGAAATAGCTGCTCTTACTGGAAGAAAATTAAAGCCACTAGCTCTTGCAAAACCAGAAGAATTTGCAGGAAAGCCAACTCCAAAAGTATCTGTTACAACTGATGATTGCTATAGATATACTTGCGCAACAGTTGAAAACATCACAAAGAAAGTTTCTAACAAAAATATGCAAATTAGACTTTACTACTGCGGTATGCGTGGTATAAACCTTCTTGCGGATATCACAAACTACATAATGCTTGAGCTTGGTCAACCAATGCACGCTTTTGATAACAGCATTGTAAAATCAATCGAAGTATATAATGTAAAAGAAGAAACACCTTTCAAAACCCTAGACAGCAACGATAGAATGCTAAAAGAAGGAACAATGGTTATTGCAACTAACGGAAAACCAGTTGCTATAGCTGGCGTTATGGGTGGCGAAAATAGTGAAATTACTGATGATACGACATCAGTTTTAATCGAAAGTGCAACTTTTGACGGGGCAGTTGTAAGAAAGACAGCAGTATCACTTGGTATGAGAACAGAAGCAAGTGCAAGATACGAAAAGATGCTTGACCCAGAACTTGCTTATACTGCACTTCTTCGTTATGTTTACCTTGTAAGACAAGAAGATAGCGGCGCAAAAATTTCAAGCAATATAGCAGATAGTTATAACTACCATTATCCAAAAATCAACATTGAACTTGATAGAAAGTTTATTGATAGATACATTGGTATTACAATTCCTGACGAAAGAATTATTAACATTTTGACTAGCCTTGAATTTGGCGTTAAAAAATCTGGAGACAATTTCTCAGTTTCTGTTCCTACATTTAGAGCTACAAAAGATATCAATGGCAAGGCAGACATTATCGAAGAAATTACCAGAGTATATGGTTATGACAACATTAAACCACAAACAATCAATCAACCACTTCTTCCTACAAAACTTGATAGAGTGATAGCTGCAGAATATGATATCAAATATGCTCTAGCAAATAGATATAACCTAAACGAAGTTCATAGCTACATATGGTATGACACAGCAACAAACCAAGAACTTGGAATTGAGCCAAAATCAGTTATTAGCTGTGTAAACTCAATCAATAAAGAAAACGATAAGATTAGAGCAACTATGATTCCATCACTACTAAAAGTTGTTATGGATAACAAAAACTTTATGAACAACATTGGCGTTTTTGAAATCGGTAGAGTTGTTCAAAACTTGCAAGATAATGGTTATGCTGACGAAACAAAATCTTTGGGTATTGTTTTGTATAACAAATCAGCTGATCAAAACTCATTGCTTTTGAAATTAAAAGAAATGCTTGAGTACATATTTGGTAATGTAATCAACGTTGAATTTGGACTTGACGTAACAGATCCAACATATGATTATTATCATCCAGTTAACTTCTACGAAATTAGAGTAGATGGTCAAGTTGTAGGTAATGTAAACCTTCTTCATCCAAATGTTGTAAACAATATCGAAAAAGGCGCTGGAATGGCAGTTTGCGAACTAAATATTTCAAGAGTTTTGAATGCTACTACTTTTGAAAACAAGTTTGAAAAAATAAGCAAATTCCCAACAACAAAACTTGACTTTAACTTCCTTATTCCAAGAGGTAAGTTGTACAAAGATATCATTGACATTGCAAGATCTATTGATACTAACCTAAATTATAATGTATCACTTCTTGATATCTATGATAACGAAACAGATTGCTTTATCAGCTATACACTTCACTACGAAGTAAATAGTTATACAACAAATCTAACAAGTGAAGATATTGATGCTTTCCACAAAAAGGTTATTGATAAATTCAAATCAAACGATATTAATCTAAAAGTTTAATAATTTTTATAAAAAATGCAAAAATCCTATGTTATATAGGATTTTTTGTGTTATAATACCTAAGGTGAAAATTTATGATATATTTAGATAACGCAGCAACAACAAAAGCATGTGACGAATGTTTGGACATTTTAGTTAAATATAGTAAAGATGTATTTTACAATGCGTCTGCTATGTACAAACAAGGAAACAACTTACACAAAGAAATAGAGCAAACAAAAGCAAATATTATAAAAGCCCTTGGCGCTAGCTCTGGAAAAATATATTTTACATCAGGGGCAACAGAAGCCAACAACCTTGCAATTTTTGGCTCAAGTAGTTTTAAGCAAAAAAGATATTTGTTTTCTATAGGAGAACACCCATCTGTATATAATACAGCTGTTGCTTTGAAAAATAGCGGGTACCACGTAGATTTTATACCGCTTAGTGCAAATGGTGAAGTAGATTATGATGCTTTTAAGCAATTGCTTACAAAAGATGTTTGTTTTGTATCTACTATGCTTGTAAATAACGAAACTGGCGCAGTAAATGATATTAAGAAAATAAGAGAAATAATAAACTCTGTAGACAAAAATATAAAACTTCACGTAGATGGAGTACAGGGTTTTTGTAAAATACCAGTTAATGTAAATGCTATGGGTATAGATTTGTTTACAATTAGCGGACATAAGATATATGGACCAAAAGGGATAGGAGCTTTGTACGTGTCAAGTAGATGCAATATCAAAGCCACAACCTATGGTGGCGGACAAGAAGAAGGCATAAGGCCGGGTACTTATAATGCCCCAGCTATTATGGCTTTTGGCAAGGCAATAAGTAGTGCTATGCAAAATGTTGCGGCGCAATATAATTATGTAAAAGAGCTAAAAAGCCGCTTTATTGTAAATTTGGAGAGTATAAAAGATAAAATTATAATCAACGGAAATGGTAGTCCATATATTCTTAGCATATCAATTGATGGAATACGTGGCGAAACTGTTCTTCATATGCTAGAAAACGAAGATATAGTTATTGGTACAGGTTCTGCGTGTTCTTCATCAAAAGTCGAAAACAGAGTTTTGACCGCTATGGGAAGAACAAAAAGCGAAGTTTTGGGCTCTATACGTATTAGCTTTTCAAAAGACAATACAATAGACGAAATTGATATTGCTAGCAAAAAATTAATTGATGCAATAAACAAACTTTTAACAATGTAGGAGATAAAATGAAAGAAGTAATT
Source organism: Clostridia bacterium (assembly GCA_045534265.1). Classification (GTDB taxonomy): domain Bacteria; phylum Bacillota; class Clostridia; order Christensenellales; family UBA1242; genus CAKVLS01. The sequence continues at coordinate 277,645 of JAZSJH010000005.1, read as the reverse complement.
TTACTAAGATACGGCGAAATGTTTTTGAAAGGCAAGAACTATTCTTTCTTTGATAAGACATTATTTAATAATATAAAAAATACAATCAAAAAACTTGATTGCAAGATAGAAAAGATTTCCGGAAGATATGTTGTATCAGGCTTTAACGACTTTAACAAAGACGAAGTAATATCTGCATTAACAAAGATTTTTGGTCTTGTATCACTTAGTGTTGCTACAGAGCTTCCTAACGATATGGCAGAAATAGAAAACTTTTGCGAAAGCATAAGAATAGACAAAAAGACATTTAAGGTAGATGTTAAAAGAGCAGACAAGAGATTTCCGCTTAAGTCATATGAATTTGCAGCAAAACTTGGTGGTATTATATTGAAAAACAACAGGGGACTTAAGGTTGATGTCCACACTCCAGAAGTTGTTGTATCAGTTGATATTAGAGAAAGCGGCAAAACTTATGTTTCTTATGACAAAATCCCTTGTGTAGGCGGTATGCCAATAGGAACGGCTGGTAAATCAATGTTACTTCTTAGCGGTGGTATTGATAGCCCAGTAGCTTGCTATCAAATGGCAAAACGTGGTCTTACAATTAATGCTATTCACTTCCATAGTTATCCATATACGAGTGAGCAAGCAAAAGACAAGGTTATAACTTTGGCGCGTCTTTTAACTCCATATGTAGGTCATATTAACCTATTTATTGTGCCATTTACAAAAATTCAAGAAGAGATTCATAAATGCTGTGACGAAGAATATATGGTAATACTTGTTCGTAGATTTATGATGGATATTGCAGAAAGAGTTGCAAATAATAGTGGTTGTACATCACTTATTACTGGCGAAAGCTTAGGACAAGTTGCTAGCCAAACAGTAGAGAGCATAACAGCAACAAACAATGCAGTCAAACTTCTTCCTGTATTTAGACCACTTATTGGTATGGACAAAAGCGAAATTATGGAGATATCAAAAGCAATCGGCACATATGAGACATCAATTCTTCCTTATGAAGATTGCTGCAGCGTATTTTTGCCTGATAGTCCTGTTACAAAACCAAAACTTGACAGAATTGCAAGAAATGAAGAAAAACTAGATAGAGAAACTTTGATTGCAGAAGCAATAGATAATATAGAGCTTATGAAAATTTATTAATATTTTGTAAAAACAAGCAGAAAATATTGCTTGTTTTTTTACTTTATAAACAAAGTTATTTGACATAGATTTTATTATTTAGTAAAATGAAAGCAGTATTAGTATATTATATAATGCAAATTATTTATTATATTAACTAAATATTTACAAGAGGAGAACTAATTATGACAATACCTGTATGGGCTTTTGTCTTGATTATAGTTGCTGTTCTTGGCGGGGGAGTTGCTGGTACTATGTTTTTCCTTGCAAAACGTGCTAGCAATTCAAAAAGTAACGCTGCAAAGGTATTAGAAAATGCTTATGCAGAAGCAAAAACTGTCAAAAAAGAAGCTATTTTAGAGGCAAAAGAAGAAGTTCAAAATCTTAAGTCAAAGTGTGATGCAGAAATTGCAGAAAGACGTAACGAGATTATGAAAGCCGAAAATAGAATTTTGCAAAGAGAAGAGTTCATAATCAAAAAAGAAGAAACTATTGACAAAAAGATGGAAAACTTGGAGCAATCTCAACAAAGATTGCAAGAAAAAGCAGACGAACTAGATGCTTTGAAAGAAGAAACAAATAAGATTAACGAATCTATGACCAAAGAACTAGAAAAAGTTTCTGCTATGACAAAAGAAGAAGCAAAAACTATGCTTATCAACAAATATGTTGATGAAGCAAAAGCAGATGCTGCAGCTACTGTTAGACAAATCGAAGAAGATGCAAAACAATCTGCAGAAAAAACAGCAAAAGAAATCGTTACACTTGCTGTTCAAAAGTGTGCTACAGATCACACTTCAGAAATTACAGTTACTGTAGTTCCACTTCCAAATGATGATATGAAAGGCAGACTTATTGGAAGAGAAGGTAGAAACATTAGAGCTATCGAAAATGCAACTGGTATCGACCTTATCATTGATGACACTCCAGAAGCAGTTGTTCTTAGCGGTTTTGACCCAATAAGAAGAGAAATTGCTCGTATGTCTGTTGAAAAACTTATTATGGACGGAAGAATACATCCAGCTCGTATCGAAGAAATAGTAGAGAAAGCTCAAAGAGATGTAGAAAACTCAATCAAAGAAGCCGGTGAAAATGCTGTATACGAAGCAGGCATTATCGGTATGCACCAAGAAATTGTTAAGACTTTGGGTAAACTAAAGTATAGAACAAGTTATGGACAAAACGCACTTAAACACAGCTTAGAAGTAAGCCACCTTGCTGGTCTTATCGCAACAGAAGTTGGAGCTGATGTAAAAGTTGCAAAACGTGGTGGTCTTCTTCACGACCTAGGTAAAGCCCTAGACCACGAAATGGAAGGAACACACGTAGCACTTGGCGTAGAGATGGCTAAAAAGTACAAAGAAAATCCAGCAGTTATTCACTGTATCGAAGCTCACCATGGTGATGTAGAATACAAATCACTAGAAGCTATCATTGTACAAACAGCAGACGCTATTTCATCTGCTAGACCTGGCGCAAGACGTGAGTCACTAGATGCTTATATTAAGAGACTAGAACAACTAGAAGGCATTGCTACAAGCTTCAAAGGCGTTGAAAAAGCTTATGCTATTCAAGCTGGTAGAGAAGTTAGAATTATGGTTAAACCAGAAGAAGTTGACGATAAGTCAATCGTATTCCTAGCAAAAGATATCGCTAAGAAAATCGAAAGCGAAATGGAATATCCTGGTCAAATCAAAGTTAACGTTATTAGAGAATCAAGAGCAACAGACGTTGCAAAATAATCTAAATAAGCAAAATAAAAACTACGACAATTATGCCGTAGTTTTTTATTACTTTTTATAAAATCTTATTATAATAACTAAAGGAATTACTTTGAACCATTATGGTAGTGGTCATGGCTTTCGGGGCCGAATTGTAATTCTTTTTTTATATAAAAAAAACGGAGTGGAAACTCCGCTTACATTTGGCAGGGGTAGAAGGACTCGAACCCTCAAGGACGGTTTTGGAGACCGGAATGTTACCATTACATTATACCCCTATATTTAAGTACTTTGTAAGTATACATTAAATTACTAAATTAGTCAACTACAAAGCTCAAAATAATTGCAAAATTTATAATTATCTTTTATAATGAATGTATGAAAAATATAACATTATATACAGATGGTGCGTGTTCGTACAATCCTGGTCCTGGTGGCTGGGGAGCAATATTAATTTTTGATGGCAAAGAAAAAGTCATTAGTGGTGGAGATAAAAACACTACAAATAACCGTATGGAACTTACGGCTGCAATAGAAGGACTTAAGGCAATTAAGCAGCCTTGCATTGTTGACTTATATACTGACTCTGCTTATCTTTGCAATGCATTTGCTCAAGGTTGGATTACTAACTGGATTATGAAAGATTGGAAAGGTTCAAATAACAAACCTGTTCTAAATAAGGAACTTTGGGAAGAGCTTGTTGCATTAACAAATATTCATAAAGTTAACTTTCATAAAGTAAAAGGTCACGCTGATAACGTTTATAACAACAGATGTGATGAGCTTGCAAGAGCAGAAGTAGAGGCTATACTTGCAGGAAATGTAGGTGGAGAAACCTATACATCTGAAAATAAGTCTTATATTGGAAAGAAAGTTTTTGTTGAAATTGATAGACCTATTGGCTATAAAAAAGAAAAATATGAGATGATATATCCGGTTAACTACGGCTTTATTCCGGGTACTGTTAGTGGTGATGGCGAAGAGCTAGACGTATATGTTTTGGGCATTTTTAAGCCAATTGAGAGCTTTGAGGGCGTGGTTGTTGCCGTAATTCATAGAACTAATGATGATGACGACAAATTAGTTGTAGTGCCCGAAGGAAAGTCTTATACTGATGATCAAATAAGGGCTTTGACTGAGTTTCAAGAACAATATTTTGAGTCTATAATTATTAGATAAATCAATTGTTTTATGTAGGCTAACAACTTAGTTTATGATTGAAATTTTGTTTAATGGACAATAAAAAAACTAGCAATTATTTTGCTAGTTTTTATTTTTTTATTTATCTTAGTTTATATCACGTTTTGTAAAGAATATGTAAGTGATTAGATGTAACACAAAAAGTAATGCACCTACAATTATTCCACCAAATAGAATGTTGGTGTCTGTAAATACTGGAGATATAAATAAGTTGGTTAGGGCGTTGTTTGTTGCTGGATTAATAAGGAATGATCCGCCAAAGTATTTGAATAGGTCAAAGTTTGCTGTAATTATATATTTAATCCAGTTAGCTCCTGATGCTACAAAAGTTACAATCATAGTGATAAAGTATAGAAGTATTGAAACAGTTGTTGATACAATGCCATTTTTGAATATTGTAGATATAGCAAAAGCAATCATTACAAATAGCCAAACTTTAATAAACACACAAGCAAAGTAAATAAGATACATAAGTGGAGCAGAAATTGTAAATACATATTTTGCATTAAACACAGCAAGTACAGGCAGTGAGTTTAGGTCATAAATAATGATACCTGTAATAAACGATACCAATGCAGTAATAAGCATAAATACCAAAGCAAAGAATAGTGTAGTCAATATCTTTGAGAACATTATTTTCCATCTTTTGTATGGTCTTATTGCTAGCATTTTCATAGTACCGGAGCTTTGTTCACTGGCAATCATATTAGCGCCCAATACTACGCAATAAGCGATAATTACAAAACTCATAATTTCCATTACAAAATACATATAGTCAAAGGCGTTTGTTGTTGTGTTAGAGCCTTGGTTGAAGGCAAGAACGTTGGCAAAGTCTCTGTCTGATTTGTTATTTTCATAAAAGTAAGTGTATTTTGCTAGGTTTTCTTGAACTCTATATGAGTTGAAGTTGTCAAATATTTCACCTTGATATGAAGACATTGTTTTGTCAGAAATTGTTTGAGAAATGCAATTCATAATACCGTATTTCAAAATATTAGTAGCGTTATCTGCAACTCCTAAATATTTGTAAGCGTGAGTTGTCATTTTTGAAATGTCTTTTGCATCATCACTAGAACCAAAGTTTGCAATCATTTCGGTCATTTGATTGTATAGAGTAGTAAGTGAAACTTTTGATGTTAGGTAGTAGTTGTCATATAGTTTTTGAAGGTCACCTTTTTTGAATGGTAAATCTTCTATTTTTTCGATATTTTGCTTAAGTATTGTAATAAGATTGTTAGTTTCGATATAACTTTCTAAATCTTTATATTCGTCTATTGTTTTGTCTTTGCCTTCATAAAGTTCTAGTTTTGTTATAAAGTTGTTTAGAGCAAAGGTAATATTTGACTCTTCATCTTCGGTAACTAAAATTAGTGGGATATCTCTTTTTAGGTAATTTAAGAAAACATTTTTTGTTTGAACGGCGTAAGTGTAAATATCGTGAACTTGAGCTTTTAGTGTTGGCAAATCACTATCTGATACTGTTTGAACTTTAATTGTTCCAGAGAAAGTTTGTCTTGCGTTTTGAGTGTTCAAAAATGATTCTTGAAGTTCAGCTAGTGGGCTTTTGGTCAAAGTCAAAAGTTCATTTATTGTTGTTGCATTTTCTTCTAAATCAGAGTAGAAAAACTTTCCACCACTTTCTGTAAGATTTTTTTCTCTAAAATCAAGGAAAACTTCGCTTACATTTTCTCCGCTAAATTTTATTGAAGATATATCAGTTTTGTTGTTTGGAGTAAAGAATTTTGGGGCTATTGCTAATATAAGTATCAGTAGCCCTGACATTATAAATATTCCTGGTTTTAGGAAAATCTTTTTTAATTCTCCACGAAATAATCTAAATATTCCCATTATTTATCTCCTTCGTCTATTGTAGAATATGGCAAAGCCTTCATACTTACTGTCTCTAGGAAAACCTGTTCAAGAGTTTTTGATACAGCGCCGATAGCGTATATGTCAATGCCATTGATAACTAGAAGTTGTATTATTGCAGGTATTTTTTCTTTACTCAAAGGTACAGTCAGTTTGTTTTTGACTATATCTATATGTTCAAGATTGTACTTGTTCATAAGAAGTTTTCCTGCAAAGTTAGGGAAGTTAACAGATATTTCTATCTTTTGTTCTGCCTTGTCTCCTTGGGTCATTTGGTCAACAGTTTTTAGGTCGATTATTTTGCCGTTGTTCATAATGCCTATTGTGTCGCAGATAAGTTCCATTTCAGCTAAGATGTGGCTTGAAATTAAGATAGCTATACCTTGAGAGTGGGCTAGTCGTTTTAGGAATGTTCTCATCTCAAGAACGCCATTTGGGTCAAGCCCGTTTGTTGGTTCGTCCAAAATCAATAATTTTGGGTTATGAAGCAAAGCCTGAGCGATACCTAATCTTTGTTTCATACCTAAAGAATAAGTTTTTACTTTGTCATTTATGCGGTCAGTTAGACCTACAAGCTCTACAACGTCATTTATTCTTTGCAAAGTTACATTTGGGTACAAACTAGCATAATATTTTAGGTTTTCTATGCCAGAGTATTCTTTGTACAAAATAGGGTTTTCTATTACACCACCGATATTTCTAATGGCCTTTTCAAATTTTCTTTTTAGAGATTGCCCGCATATTGTTATTTCGCCTGAAGTTGGTTTTGCAAGACCTGCAATTAGCTTGATAGTTGTTGTTTTGCCGGCACCATTTGGTCCCAAAAAGCCAAAAATCTCGCCTTCGTAAATGTCAAAGGTGATATCATCAACGGCTTTTCTGTCGCCATATTTTTTTGTTAAGTTCTTTACTTGTAGAACTTGTGTAAGTTGCTCGCTCAAAATATTAATCTCCTAAAATGATTTTATCACAAACGTTTTGTGACTAAATAGAAAACTTTTTTCCTTTTAGTAAAATAAAGTAAATTAGTGTAGAAATGATATAGTTTGATGAAAGTATGATAGGAAGTAACCAGTAGCTCAAATAAGATAATTGGTTAAGAGATGTCATACCAAAGAATAGGTTTATAGCAAATACAAAAATTATATTGATAAGCATTGCTAAAAATTTGTTAAACAAACTAATGTTTAGCTTAAATGTAGAAGCTATCTTTCTATAAGGATCGATAAAGTAAGCTATAGTGTAATAAATAGGGTATAGTAGAGTAATTCCACCTGCCCAGTAATAAAAGCTTACTTGATGAACAGGAAGTAATTGGTTTGTATGAAGTACAACTGCTGTTATAATAATTTCAGCTAGCATGATAAACCAAACAATCCAGCCTTTAATTAAAGATAACAAACTATAGTTTATATAATTGTCTTGTTTTGATTTTACATAAGAAGCTTTGCTATACATTTTTAGCTTTATACCTTCTTTGCCCAAATCTTCTTGCAAAGACTCAATATCACTCGAAAATCTTGGCTTATAAGATGGTTTTGGACTTTCAAACAATTCTTCACTATCAAGAGAAACTATTTCTTCTTCTAGTGGTTTGTTATATGGATTTATTTTGCTTGTATCAGTATACAAATCAGCAAGTTTGTCTTTGTAGTCTAGGTTTTCTTTCTTTGCTGGTTTTTGTATAAAACTACCATTGTCTTCTGCATTTACAAACTCAACAGTATTTATGCTTTGAGAGCCAGTATACAAAGGAACATCAATTCTTTCGTGGTCTTTCAAAACTTCGTCATATTCGTCCAAAGCTTTTGGCTTAGGAATAACATCATCAATGGTTGGTTTTTTGTCCTCTGGTTTTTCTTGAACAAAGACATCTTCGCTATCATCATTTGTAAATTTGAATAGAGAAGAGATATCTTTTTTGTCTTCTTGAGATTTATCTTCTTTGTTGTCATTTGAGCCCAAAAAGTCTGCAAGATTTCCTTTCAAACTTTCGCTTTCAATTGAAGCAAAATCTCCACCATAGATGTTTTCGCTATCTTTTGTATAAGCAAACTTTCCTGATGTAGGAACATATTTTTCTTGTTGCTGTTTATCTATAAAAGAGTAGTTGTCAAAATCTTTTTTTGCAGAGCTGTATTTGCTTGAGCTATCTATTATCTCAACATTATTTGATTTGCCATTTACAACGAAATCAGAGATTGTATTGTCAAAAAATCCTTTTGGAAGGCTATTTAGTGTTTTGTCAATAGTAGCATTTTCAACGGGCTTTGGAGTTTCGATAAAATCTTCTTCAAATGAATCTAAATTAATGTCTTCTGTTTTTTCTTCTACAAGCTCTGCTTGTTTTGGCTCTAAATCATCAATTATTTCGTCATTTGTTAAAAAGATATCATCAGTTTCGTGAGCATCTTCTTTTGCAATATTTTCACTGACTTCATCTACATTTTCATCAGTTTCAGCTAAGTCCAAAACATCATCAAAAGCTTCTATATCAGTAATATCAGCTAAATCATCAGCCTCGGTATTGTCATTTTCGATAGCATTTGCATTGTCCGGTTCAATACTGCCGGTTATAGTAGAGTATTTACTTTTGAAAGTAGAAAAAACTTCATTAGTTGGTTCGTTAGTTGTTTTTATAAAGTTCGGTTTTTGGGCAAACATATCAAACTGAATAAATGTTTCGCCACCAGAAGAAACATCTTCTTTTTGAATAGGGGTAGTCTTTGACATAGAAAACAAGTCTTCTTGTTTTACAACGCCAAAATCTGCTTGTTTTGTGATTGTATCAATTAATGGCATTTGTTTTTCTAAATTTGCGGGTTGTTTAATTTCACTTTCTTCGTCAGGAATTTCTTTGTTTGATGGTAAAGCATTGATAAGATCACCAAATTCATTCCAGTTAACTTGCTTTTTTTCGTAATGTTTTTTACCTTTTTCGGTGATGCTATAATAATGTCTTCTGCCGCCAAGCTCACTATCAGCCCAGTAAGATGTGATAAGTCCTTGACCTTCCATACGGCGTAAACTACTATACAAACTTGGTTGTTTAAGCAATAGTTTGCCGTTTGATTTTTGCTCAATATCTTTGCAAATTTCATATCCGTATTTATCGCCAGAAACAAGAGCATTTAACAAAATTTGTGAAATGCTACCTCTTAACGCTTTGTTGTTTATATCTTCTGCCATTGAAAACCCTCTTTTATCTACATTAATTTTACAAAATAAGCATATAATTGTCAACAAATTACTATGCAAACAGGCTGCAATTTAATATAATATATAATATAAACTATATTTCGGGCATAGATTAGGTACTATGCAAACAAAAAAAGAGTAAAATATGATAACAGAGAAAGCAACGATTATAAGACAAAATCGAAAAAGTATAAAAATACTAATAACAGAAAAGGGCGAAATAAATATATACGCCCCAAGACACATAACAAACTCTGATATTGAAAAATTGGTTGGAAATAAAGAAAGCTGGGCTGAGAAAAAATCAAAAAAAATGAAAGAGCAGTACACTTCTAATTTTGAAATAATGGGGTATAACGCAGTATTAATTTGCGGAAAAGTCTACAAAATAGAATTTGATAGCATCAAAAAAATAGGTGTAGCTGGAGATAAAATATACATACCAGAGAAGTACAACGACAAACAAAAGTTAATAACTGTATTAAAAAAATGGTATAAAATGCTAGCTGTTGATATTTTGACTTCTAGATTACAAACGCTGTCAAAAGAGACAAATTTGGAATATAATGGTCTAAAAATAGGTGATTTTAGGGCTAAATGGGGTAGTTGTGACTCAGGCAAGGCTATAAAACTTAATTATAAACTAGTTATGCTACCACACAAAGTAATTGACGCTGTGATACTTCACGAACTTGTTCATACAAAAGAAATGAATCATTCAACGAAATTTTACAATAAACTAATTGCTATAATGCCAGAATACAAAAAATACAGAGCAGAGCTAAAAAAATATGGTTATCTGTTAAAGATGTTTTAATATAAAAAAAGCCCCTTTTTACATTTAGTTGTATAAGGGGTTTTTAATTTGATTAATAACTGAAAATGACCTATAAAATGTAAAAATTTTTGTAGCATTTTTGAGTCAAACTTATGTTTTTTGTGTTAGGTCACTATCTAAAAAAATAGAGAACAATGTCTTTTTGGTAAAAATTGACATATATAAACTATTCGCAAAAGACAGGTTTTACGAATAAATACGGGTAAAATACGTATAAAATAGGGGTTTTTGCCAGTACTATGCTTTTTTATACAATTATCATATCATTGGTCATTTATGTTTGCAATTTTTATTATTATAATTTATCTTGTAAATTTATTGTTGTTTTTTACAATTTTTTTTAATAATTTATTTGATTGTTGTGTCTTGATTTTTTTAACAATTTCTCAGGCAATTTTAATATTTTAATGAGTAATTGCTTATCAAATATAATTAAATTTATTGATTTTTGACAAGTGTTTATTCGTGTTTTATATAAGTTTTTGCTTAGAAAACGCCTAATTTATAGCTTTTTTGCTTTATTTTTATATTTTTTACAAAACAAGATTGTTATTACTTTATTAATAAAAATCTATTAAAAATAAACACGTAATATTATCCTATTTGATAAATTATGTTTATTATAGTACCTTATTAATAAGGGATTTATCGTATAAATTTCATATAAAATTTCTAGATAAAACCATATTTTTGATTTTATAATATTGTGTAAAAAATTATTGTTTATTAGTTTGCATAGTATTAAAAAAGCCCTATTTCTAGGGCTTTTTTTGCATAGTACTTATAATTTCTCTATTGTTTTACTTAAATTATTTGCTTATTTTATGCGTCTAATCTTGTTAGATAATTCAAAAATGTTTTTGTAGCAGAATAAGTAACTTTGATTAAGTTACATTTGTTAATTGGTTTATCATCAAATGATTTTAATTTTGTTAAAGGACAGTTTTGAAGATAAATCATTGATTTTGTATAAACTTCTTCAAAGTTTTTGCCAGTAAGCAATTTTGTAGGAATATTATAGATTAAAGCTTCGACAAAGTATCTTGATGTGCCATTTGCCGAAATCCATTTATTTGCTAGCATTGTTTTGCGGTAGCCTTTGAATACTCTTACAAGATGTGAGTAGTTGCCTTTTGTTTCCTTGTCTTTTTCTTCAACAGCTTCTGCATAGCTATAGATATCAATTGGTTCTACTTGTTTTTTGATAGTATTCCAGAAAGACAAAATCATATCTTCGTCATTTTCGTTAAAAGTTGCAAAGCGGATAAGCATATTAAAACCAAATTCTTCTTTGCATAGTATTTTGATTCCGTGAGCATATAGTATCAAAGATGTTTTTTCGCTAAATTCTGGAACTAAAGCGTTAAACAAAGCTTTTATTATCTCTTCAGAAGTGTTTTTAATATTAACTTGAGATTTTTCTTTTTTAGATGCGTTGCTGTATTCTTTTTGATATGTTTTGTTAGAGATTTGAAGTTGTGGGTTTGATGATGCAACAACTATTTCTAACTCGCCACCAGTAGCGTCGATAGCTGTTTTGTTGGTGTATTCGCCTATAGGAAAGATTTTGATTGTTTCTGGATTGATAAGTTCAATCTTTTTTGAAACTTCGCTCAAGGCGCTGCACAAAATTGGTGTTGCATAATCACTATAAAATTCTTGAATCTCAGCATCATCTATTGGTTTTGCAAATTGCTCAAGAAATAATTTATCCATAATTTAATTTCCTTTACAGATTATTTTTTGATAGGTTTGATTACTGTTTTTCCGCCCATATATGGTTGAAGAACTTTTGGTATACTGATAGAGCCGTCTTCGTTGTAGTTGTTCTCAAGAAGCGCTATAAGTCCTCTTGGGCTTGCAAGTACTGTGTTGTTAAGAGTGTGTACAAGGTAAGTTCCTTCTTTACCTTTTGCACGGATATTAAGTCTTCTTGCTTGAGCATCACCTAGTGTTGAGCAAGAACCTACTTCAAAGTATTTCTTTTGTCTTGGGCTCCAAGCTTCGATATCGCAAGATTTTACTTTAAGGTCTGCAAGGTCGCCAGAACAGCACTCAAGTGTTCTTACAGGGATATCCATATTTCTAAATACATCTACTGTGTAGCTCCACATTTTGTTGTACCAGTCCATAGATTCTTCGGCTTTGCATAGTACTATCATTTCTTGTTTTTCGAATTGGTGAACTCTATATAAGCCTCTTTCTTCAAGACCGTGAGCGCCACCTTCTTTTCTAAAGCAAGGGCTATAAGATGTCATAGTGATTGGAAGTTCATCTTCTTTAACGATTTGGTCTTTGAACTTACCTATCATTGAGTGTTCGCTAGTTCCGATAAGATATAAATCTTCGCCTTCTATCTTGTACATCATAGCGTCCATTTCTGCAAAGCTCATAACGCCTGTTACAACGTCACTTCTTATCATAAATGGTGGAATTGCATAGATAAAGCCTTTGTCAATCATATAGTCTCTAGCATAAGCAATCATAGCTTCGTGTAGTCTTGCTGCATCACCTAGTAGATAATAGAATCCATTGCCGCTTGTTCTACCTGCGCTTTCTTTGTCAAGACCGTTTATAGCCATCAAAATATCTGCGTTGTATGGGATTTCAAAGCTTGGAACAACTGGCTCACCGTATTTTTGAATTTCTACGTTTTCGCTGTCGTCTTTTCCTACAGGAACTGAATCATCAATGATGTTTGGTATTGTCATCATACATTGTTTGATTTCTGCATCAAGTTGCATAGTTTCATTTTCTAGTTCAACAATTCTCTCGTTGTTTTTAACAACTTGAGCTTTGATTTCGTTTGCTTTTTCGATATTCTTTTCTTTCATAAGTTTACCGATTTCGCTACTTAAGGAGTTTCTCATTGCTCTAAGATTGTCGGCTTCGTGTTTTAGAGCTCTGTTTTTGGTGTCAAGTTCGATTACTTTGTCAACAAGTGGAAGTTTTGCGTCTTGGAACTTCTTTTTGATGTTGTTGCGAACTAAGTCTGGGTTTTGTCTAATTAAGTCAATGTTTATCATATTTTTTTCTCCTTAAGTTAAATGATATAAATAATTATAATATTGCAGCCAAAATAAGTCAACCTTGTTTACAAAATAAATAATAAATGTTACAATTTAGATATGGAAAAAACAGGGAATTATTTTGTAGATAGAAATAATGCAAATAATCTTAAGCTTAGGGAACTTTTGAAAAAGCTTCCTGATTTTTGTTTAGACTATTTTATAGGAATAGAAAGTCGCACTACCCCGCTTACTAGACTAAATTATGCTTTGGATTTGAAGATTTTTTTTGAATATCTAACTACAGAAATTCCACAATTTGAAGGCAAAAAAGTAACAGACCTTAATTTTGCCGATCTAAATAGAATAACAGCGACAATTTTGGAAAGATACCTAAGTTATCTTAATTATTATAAACACAACGGTAAAGTTTATAACAATAACGAAAAAGCAAAAGCAAGAAAACTATCTGCTGTAAGGTCAATGCTAAAATACTTTTTCAAAAAAGAAAAGTTAGAGTCTGATGTTTCGGTAAAAATTGAAATGCCAAAACTACACGAAAAGGAAATTATTAGACTAGAGATTGATGAAGTTGTAAAGCTTATCAATCAAGCAGAAAATCCAGATTTACTTACCAAAAACCAACAAAGTTTTAATAAGCACACAAAAGTTAGAGATGTTGCTATACTTACCCTATTTTTGGGCACAGGAATACGTATAAGCGAGCTTGTTGGACTAAATATAGAAGATATTGATTTTTCTATAAATGGCTTCAAAATCACCCGTAAAGGCGGAAATCAAGTAGTACTATATTTTTCTGAAGAAGTCCGCAAAGCACTTATTCAATACATAGAAGAACGAAACAATAACAAGAAAACTCCAAAAGATGAGCCAGCTCTTTTCTTGTCACTTCAAAACAAAAGAATTGGTGTAAGAGCGGTAGAAAAACTTGTAAAAAAATATAGCTCTGTTGTAACTCCACTAAAGAAAATCACCCCGCACAAACTTCGTAGTACATACGGCACAAATTTATATAGAGAAACGCAAGATATCTATATCGTAGCTGATGTTTTGGGACATAAAGACGTTAATACAACCAAAAAACATTATGCGGCAATTACGGAAGACGCAAGAAGATCTGTTGCTAATGTCGTAAAACTAAGAGATGAATAAAAATCGCACTAAAATAAATTAGTGCTTTTTTTTGCAAAAAATGGCAGTGAAATTTGCATATAGCTTTTTTGTGATGTAAAATTATGTTAGGGAGAATTTTATTATGTCAAAACTAGAATTAACCTTATCAAAATTATACAATGAAATAAAAAGCTTTATAGATAAAAATGGCTATCCACCTACAGTAAGAGAACTTTGTAGTATAATGGGTGTTAAGTCATCATCTACTATATTTTACTACCTAGACAAACTGCAACAGCAAGGCAAAATACGCAAAGCTAATAACAAAAATAGAACAATTGAGCTTGTAGAAACTTTTGAAGAAAAAATAGCAAAAGTTAGTAATAACTCTAGGACAATACCGCTGCTTGGTGATGTAGCGGCAGGTAATCCTATTATGGCTTTTGAAAATTATGATGAAGTGTATGAAATATCAAACAATCTTTTTGGTACATCTGACCTATTTATGCTAACTATCAAAGGCGAAAGTATGATCAATGCCGGTATATTTAGTGGAGACAAAGTTGTTGTAAAAAAGCAACAGGTTGCAAATAATGGTGACATTGTTGTTGCTATGATTAACGGCAGTGCTACCGTAAAAAGATATTATAAAGAACCTACAAGAATACGCCTTCAACCCGAAAATGATGCTTTTGAGCCTATATATTCAACTGAAGTTGTAATCCTTGGAAAAGTAATAGGACTTATAAGGCAACAAATCTAAAAAGTTTGCATAGTACTATTCAAAAATATGCCCTATTTATGCGGGTTATAGCGATTTTGCAACAAAAAAGACCTAATTTGCTTAGGTCTTTTTTTTATTATAATTTTAATACTATTTGTTATTTATTTTAGTTAAAATTGATAACTATTTTGACATTTTTTCAAGCTCAGCTAAACATTCGTTTAGAGCAAGTTTGCAGTGTTCGTATGTAAGTCCGCCCTGCATATAGATAGTATATGGTGGTTTAATTGGACCATCACAAGATAGCTCTATAGATGAGCCTTGAACAAAAGCACCGGCAGCCATAACAACATCACTTGTATAGCCTGGCATTGGATATGGGATTGGGTCTACAAAGCTATCTACTGGAGATGCGTGTTGAATAGCTGAGCAGAAAGCAACCATATTTTCTTTACTATTTAGGATAATACTTCTTGTTATATCGTTAAGTTTTGCACCTGGTTTTGGTAATGTTTCAAAGCCCATATCGCCCAAAACTTTGCCAAATAGCATAGAGCTTTTTAGCGCTTGCAAAGTTGTATGTGGTCCCATAAATAGTCCTTGATAAAACAATCTATAGCCTTGTTCGAAAGAGCATACTTCAAGTTTGATTGATGGACTTGTAAATGAGCCTGCGATTTGGTCTATTGCTCTTTCAGTTCCGGCGATATACGCTCCATTAGGAACAATTCCACCGCCTGGGTTTTTCATAAGTGAGCCTACAATTACATCAGCGCCAACATCAGTTGGTTCTTGTTTTTCTACAAATTCGCAGTAGCAGTTGTCTACGAATATAAAACTATCTTTTGAAAATTTGCGAACAAAAGCAATAATTTCAGCTATTTTTTCGACAGATAAAGAGTCCCTTGAAGAATAACCACGTGATCTTTGGAAATATACAACTTTTGGTTGTTTTTTAAGCTCAGTTTCGATAGCAGCAAGGTCAAATTCGCCATCGTCATCAAGGTCTATTTGTTTATAGTTTACGCCAAAATCCTTTAGACTACCTATACCCTCACCCCAGATAACTTCGTCTAGTGTGTCATAAGGTTTTCCTGTGATAGAAAGTAGTGTGTCATTTGGTCTTAAAAGCCCGTATAATGCGATTTTTAGGGCGTGAGATGCTCCAGCCATATAAGGAGAAACAATTGCTTGCTCAGCTCCCATAGCGGTAGCAAAAACCTTGGCCAAAGTGTCTCTGCCGACATCATCATAGCCATAGCCAGATGATCCTACAAAATGTCTTAGGGCTATGTTGTGCTCTTTGAAGGCATTGATTACTTTGTTTTGATTGTATAAAGCTATTTCTTCAAGTTCGGCAAATTGTCTTGTTAAATTTTGCTCTGCTTTGATTATTTTATCATTTATTATCATTGTTTAGTTTATCCTTTATCAAAGATATAATTTGGTCTTTTTGAGTTAGCGGATTTAGCCATACAGCATCTTCAAAACTTCTAAAATATGTAAGCTGTCTTTTTGCATAATGTCTTGTAGCCTGGGCTAAATCTTCTTTTGCTTCAAGAAGTAGTTTCTCGCCCTTAAGATATGGCAAAAACTCTTTGTAACCTATAGCTTGTAAGCATTGGGCATTTGGCAAAAGCTGTAGGTTGTTGTATACAAATCTAGCTTCTTCTACACCGCCATTTTCTATCATTTTGTCAACTCTTTTATTTATTCTGTCATACAAAGTTTCTCTTGGGACATCAAGAACTATAAGTATTGGATTGTATGGAGATTCAACGCAGGTATCTTTTTGCTCAGACTTCGGCTTGCCGGTCAAATCATATATTTCAAGAGCCCTTATAACACGCTTTGTATTATTTTTGTGTATTTCTTTTGCACTCACAGGGTCGATATCTTGCAATAACTTATGAAGAACATCAACGCCATTTTCTTCTAGATATTTTTTGTACTTATCTCTTATAGCTTCGTCTTTTTGGCTATTGCCGAAACTATATGGGTATAGCAAAGATTTGATATACATACCTGTACCACCAACAATGACAGGTAGTTTACCACGACTTGTAATATCATTAATTGCAGCGGTTGCTTTTTCTACAAAGTCTGTAACAGAAAACTCTTGGTTTGGCTCGACAATATCAATTAGATGATGCGGAACTTGCCTTTGTTCGTCTGCTGTTGCTTTTGCGGTATTGATATTTAGTTGTTTGTAGATTTGCATAGAATCTGCAGAAATAATTTCGCCATTAAACATCTTTGCAATTTCTATACCAATTGCAGTTTTTCCGCTAGCGGTTGGTCCTGCAATGATTACTAAATTTTGTTTCATTAAAGTATCCTTTTGAACCATTTATCTATATCTGACCTATCAAACTTAACACAAATTGGTCTGCCGTGTGGGCATAACAAAGTTGTCTTTTGGGCTAGAATCTTAGCCATAAGCTCATTAATCTCAAGTTCGTTTAGATCCATACCAGCCTTTACAGCGGCTTTGCACGCCTTAGTTGCTAGCATATGCTTTGTGTTTTGATTTGTTTTTGAAATTTTATTTATATTTTTCAAAAGGTCATCAACATATTCTTTTAGATTGATGTTTTGAAGCAGATTTGGAACGGCATTTATCTTAAATGTTTGAGCACCAAACTCTTCTATTTCAAAGCCAAGTTCGCTAAATATACCTAAATTTTCCAAAAGTAAATTGTTTTCTAGAGAGTTTACTTTGAATACATATGGTACTAGCAAAGCTTGAGAAAGCCCTTTTTGTTCTTCAAAACTTTGAGTGAATTTGTCATACAAAAGTCTTTCGTGAGCGGCGTGTTGATCTATAAAGTAAACTTCGCTGCCCTTTTCGATAATAATATAGGTATTGAAGACTTTGCCGATAATTTTGCTAGTTGTGTCCTTATCAAAAAACAAGTCTTCTTGTTTTGTTTCGACTTTTTCTTCTTTGTCGGATTTTACTTTGACTAGTGTGTCAAAGAATATTGAATCATCACTCTTTAGTGTAGACTCGCTAGATAAGCTATCTCCAAAACTTTTGCTATTATAAATAGTTGCTGTTTTTATCGCAGAAATAAAATCTTGAGAACTATCTTGTTTTTTAGTTTCTTCAATATTTGTTGTTTCGTAAATTTTAGGCTCTTCTGGCTTTTTATCTCCAAAACTAAAGCCAGTAACTTTTGGAAGTTCAACAGGTTTTTCGTCAGTTGTTTCCAAGATTATTTCATCAAGTTTTTCTTGAGCAATTTCGCTACCGCTAAAAGTTTTGTTTGAGTTTAGAAGTGCTTCGGCTACGGCGTTATTGATAATTGCGTATATTTTGTTTGTGTTTTGGAATCTAACATCAAGCTTATTTGGGTGGACGTTAACGTCAACTTCTTCGTAAGGCATATTAAGATGCAAAACAAAGAATGGGAATTTTCCTTTCATCATATAGTTTTCAAAGGCATTGTATACCGCTGTTGAAACTAAATTGTTTACAACATATCTGCCGTTGATGATAAGTGTTTGGTAGGTCTTGTTTGGCTTTACGTATAAAGGATTTCCTACAAAACCTGTAAGTGAAATATCGTTTGAGTTATAATTAATTTCGATTATATTGTTAACGGCTTCTTTAGAGTAAACAACAAAAATTCCTTCTGTAAGGTCTAGTCCTTGTGTTTGGTAAATGGTCTTGCCGTCAGCAACATATTTGAACGCAATATTTGGATTGGCTAAGATAAATCTAGCAATTAGGTTTGTTATTGCGCCTTCTTCTACCCTGTTGCTTTTCAAAAATTTGGCTCTAACAGGAGTATTATAAAACAAATTGTTTACGGTAATAAAAGTACCATCTGGACAGCCTGCTTCTTTAGGAAGACCAATTTTACCGCCATTTGCTGAAATTTCACCACCAATTGTTGCGTCTTTTGGTTTTGATAAAATAGTAGTTTGAGAAACTGATGCTATACTTGCAAGAGCCTCACCCCTAAAACCTAAAGTAGCTATATTGTTTAGGTCGTCAACGCATTTGATTTTGCTAGTTGCGTGTGGCAAAAAGGCTTTGCTTAAATCGTCATAAGCAATGCCGTGTCCATCGTCACTTATTTTTATCATTTGCGTTCCGCCTTGGGTTATTTCAATGACAATATGTTTAGCCCCAGCGTCTAAGCTGTTTTCTACAAGTTCTTTTACGATAGAAGCAGGTCTTTCGACCACTTCGCCTGCGGCGATTCTGTTAAATACAGAACTATCTAAAACGTTAATCTTTGACATATTACTCCTTTGCTTTTTCTACAAGTTCATTTAATAGTTCAAAAGCCACCATTGGTGAAATTCTATTCATATCTATGTTTTTAAGTTTAGCGACAATTTCGTTGTCGATAATTTTGTCAAATTGAGTTGCTTGTGGAACTAGATTTGAAGAAGAAAGTTCTTTTTCTTCAAGAGTATGCAAAATTTCTTTTGCTCTAGTGATGACATCTTTGTTGATGCCTGCAAGTCCTGCAACTTCTATACCAAAACTCTTGTTTGCTCCACCCCTTACAATTTTGCGCAAGAAAATAACTGAGTTATTGAATTCTTTAACAGAAATGCGATAGTTTTTAACCCCGTCTAGTTGACCTTCAAGGTCGGTCATTTCGTGGTAGTGTGTAGCAAAAAGGGTTTTTGCTTTTATATATTTTGTTATATATTCAAGAACAGCCCACGCAATAGATAGTCCATCAAATGTTGATGTTCCTCTACCTACTTCGTCTAGAATAAGTAGGCTGTTTTTTGTTGCATTGTTTAGGATATTTGCAACTTCTACCATTTCAACCATAAAGGTACTTTGACCATAAGCTAGGTCATCTGTTGCACCTATTCTGGTAAAGATTCTGTCAGTAAGACATATGCTTGCACTTGATGCAGGAACAAAACTGCCAATATGTGCAAGAAGTGTGATGATAGCAACTTGTCTCATATATGTACTCTTACCTGCCATATTAGGGCCGGTAATAATCATAGTACGATTTTCTCCACCATCAAGGCTGGTGTCGTTTGGTACAAATTGCTCATCTTTTAGCAACGCTTCAACAACAGGGTGTCTACCATCTTTGATTTCGATAGATTTTACTTTGCTGTTTATTACTGGTTTGGTGTAATTATATTTTGTAGCAACAGTAGCAAGCGAACATATACAGTCAAGTATTGCTACATCTTCGGCTACCTTTTGCAAATCTTGAACTAGAGTTTGCATATACTCTTTTGCTTGGGCAAATATCTTTTGTTCAAGTTTAATTGCAAGTTCGTCAGCGCCTAGTATTTTTTCTTCAAGTTGCTTTAATTCTTCTGTTATATATCTTTCGTTATTGGCAATAGTTTGTTTTCTTTGATATCTAAAAGGTACTAAGTCTTGTTGAGACTTGTTTACTTCGATATAGTAGCCAAAAACTCTATTGTAACCTATCTTTAGGTTTTTGATGCCGGTTTGTTCTCTTTCGGTCGCTTCTAGTTTAGAAAGCCAAACTTGCGCATCTGTTGATACGCTGCGGTACTCATCAAGATCTTTATTAAAGCCTTTTTTGATAAATCCGCCGCCTGAAATAATAGCTGGGCTATCTTCTGAGATACACTCTTCCAAAAAGTTTGTAAGGGTTGTAAGTTTAGTTATATCCTTAAATAATTTTGCAAGCTTAGGTGCTTTTAGATTAGATGTAAAACTTGCAAGATCAGGTAGATTTTTTAGAGAGTTTTTTAGGCTCAAACAGTCTCTTGGCATAATGCTGCCGTATGATATTTTGCCGGCAAGTCTTTCTATATCTGCAAATTTAGATATAGTGGTTGTTATATCATTAAGCAAAATAGGTGCTTTGGTCAATTCTTCTACAGCGTTTAGTCTTCCGTTTATCTCTAGTTCATCTTTTAGTGGATTTAGCACCCAATTACGCATAAGACGAGCACCCATATTGCATTTTGTATTATCCAATAGCCAAAGCAAAGAGCCACGCTTTTTTTGGTCTCTTATGGTTTCTGTGATTTCTAGGTTTCTGCAACTTGTAATATCAAGGTATAAATAATCACTATTTTTTTCGGTTATTATGCGGTTGATGTGATTTAGACTTCTCTTTTGGGTTTCTAGAAGGTATTTGATCAACGCTCCGCTAGCTGATATAGCAAAGCCCATTTTGTCAAAGTCAAAACCATTGATAGTTGAAAAACCAAATTGCGTTTTGATTGTTTCTAGGGCGTTTTTGTATTCAAACTCATAGTCAAGGTAAACGCTAAATCTTGGCATAATATTTAGCTTTACGCAAGACAACTCTTGAGTGTAGTTTACCATTTCTGAGTTACAAATAATCTCAGCAGGTCTTACTCTTACTAGCATATCATTAAGATTTTGCAAGCTATCAGTGCTAAATTCGCAAACCTTAAACTCACCAGTAGTCATATCGCAGTAAGCAACACCTATGCTGGTTTTGTCTTTGTATACTGATGCAATGTAGTTGTTTTTCTTTTCGTCAAGTAGTTCGTTTTCCATGACAGTACCTGATGAAATTACTCTAACAACAGCCCTTTCTACCATTTTGCCGGGTTTTGGTTCGGTGATTTGCTCATAAATTGCTACTTTGTATCCGGCTGAGATAAGTTTTGCGATATATGTATCTGCTGCGTGATATGGAACACCGCACATAGGTGCTCTCTCTTCAAGTCCGCAAGCCCTGCCTGTAAGCGTCAAATCCAAAACTTTTGATGCAGTTACGGCATCTTCAAAAAACATCTCATAAAAGTCACCCAAACGGCAAAAAACAATAGCATCTTTGTACTGTTCTTTTATTTGCATATATTGTTGCATCATTGGTGATAATGCCATAAAATTACTTCCTTTATATAATTTTTCCGTATAGTTTATTTGATTTGAATCCATCTAGCAAAACATTATAAAACTCGCCTGCTTTTATATCTTGAGCTAGGTTTGTTATTTCTACTGTTTTGCCACACTCGGTCTTGCCTATAAGTTTATCTTTTTCGTTGTACATCAAAACTTCATAGGTTTTTCCAATCATATTTTCAGTTACTTGTTTTCCTATTTCTTTAGAAAGCGCAAGTAGCTTGTTTACTCTTTCTCTTTTTACAGCTATTGGTAAATGCCCGTCCATTTTTTCGGCTACAGTACCTTTTCTTTTTGAATACATAAAGCCAAATAGACTTGTATACTTGCAATATCTAACAAGGTCAAGAGTTGCTTCAAAGTCTTCTTCAGTCTCGCCCGGAAAACCTACTATAAGGTCTGTTGTAAGCGAAACATTAGGGATAGCGGCTTTGATTTTGTCAATTAAACCTTTGTAATGCTCAACAGTATACTTTCTGTTCATAGCTTTAAGAATGCTGTTTGAGCCTGATTGAACCGGAAGATGAATAGTCTTTGAGATTTTGTCTTCTCTTGCGATAACTTCTATTACTTCGTCAGTTAAGTCTTTTGGGTGAGAAGTCATAAACTTTAGTCTAAAGTCACCTTCGATTTTGCATATTTCAGTAAGAAGTTTTGCAAAATTTGTATCGTCATCAAAGTCATTACCGTATGAGTTTACATTTTGCCCCAAAAGCGTAATTGTTTTGTAGCCTTCATTAACTAACATTTGAACTTCTTTAAGTATTTCGCACATTTTGCGGCTTCTTTCTCTACCACGAACGTATGGCACTATGCAGTAACTACAAAAGTTGTTACAGCCGTACATAATGTTAACCCAAGCATTGTAGCCGCTAGTTCTATAAGCTGGGATATTCTCGACAACTTGTCCTTCGCTTTTCCAAACATCATAAACTTTCTTTTTGGTAGCAAAATGTTTTTTCAAGTATTCTTCAAACATATGGACATTGTGCGTTCCAAAAACAATATTTACAAAAGGAAACTTAGCTTTGATATTGTCCGCAACCCCATCTTGCTGTGACATACAGCCACAAACTGCAATAACAAGGTCTTTTTTGTTTTTCTTAATACCTTTCAAAGCGCCAATATTACCATAAATCTTTTGCTCGGCACTTTCTCTTATGCAACAGGTATTAAATACAATAACATCAGCTAAAGTATCATCTTGTGTTTCTTTATAACCTAATTTTTCTAGCATTCCAGCTAGTTTTTCGCTGTCATGAATGTTCATTTGACAGCCATATGTGTTTATTTTATAAAATTTCTTTTCCATAACAAAATTATAATACCAAAAAAACTCATTTTTTTCAACATAATTATTAAATATATTATAATAATTTTAATATAAGCGAAGATACTAATGGTATGAAAAACAAACTAAAACGCTTTCTTAAAATATCTTTAATAACCTTTCTTATCTTAGGAACAGTACTATTTGCCCTATTTATTGCTTTCGATAACGGATTATTCAAGGGTTTTGCTTCAAAAAAACTAGACGAAAACTTGCTTTCTGTACTAAATACTCCTATTGAGATTTATGACAAAGACAATAATCTTATTGAAAGCGACATTTACATAAAAAACCTAGTAACAATTGATGACTTGCCAAAGTATGTTGGAGATGCTTTTATCGCAATCGAAGACAAAGACTTCTATAAACATAAAGGCATAAGTTACAAAGGTATAGCAAGAGCAATGCTAAATAATATAAAAAGTGGCTCTTTTGCTCAAGGCGGCTCTACAATCAGTCAGCAATTAATCAAAAATACACACCTAACCAACAAAAAGACTCTTTCTAGAAAAATAGATGAAGCCTTGCTTACCCAACAACTAGAAGATAAATTTAGTAAAAAAGAAATATTACAAGCATATCTTAACGCAATTTACTTTGGTCAAGGTACTTTTGGTATAGAAAAAGCCAGTCAAAAGTATTTTTCAAAACCTGCTAAAAATCTTACAATAGCCGAAGCTGCAACGCTCGCCGGAATAATTAAATCGCCATTAAAATATTCTCCAACACAAAACTACAACGCTTGCAAAAGTCGTAGAAATCTTGTGCTAAATGAAATGTTTTTGGCTCAAAAAATAACTAAAGAAGAGTTAGATAAGTCGCTAAATGAAGAAATCAACTTAAAAATTAGTAAAACTGACCTTGGCGAAAACAACTACAATAACATGGCTATTGATGAAGCTAGCAACCTTCTTAATATGCCAGAGCAAGAATTAATACTTGGTGGATATAAAATATATACCTATCAAGACAAAGCTCTGCA
Organism: Clostridia bacterium; assembly: GCA_045534265.1. Classification (GTDB taxonomy): domain Bacteria; phylum Bacillota; class Clostridia; order Christensenellales; family UBA1242; genus CAKVLS01. The sequence continues at coordinate 253,669 of JAZSJH010000005.1, read as the reverse complement.
AACAAAAGTTGAAAATACAATTAATAGTTTGGATTATAATTGCGACAAATTATCTGTTGTTTTAGATAATAAAACAAGCAATGTTTTAGCTTATGCTGGAAATAGTAAATATAATTTGTCAAATAAAAAAATGCAGCCTGGTTCTATTCTAAAACCAATAGCTGTCTATGCCCCAGCCTTAGAAGAAAAGGTTGTTATGACTTCGTCACAGATTTTGGACGAAAAAATAAATATTGGAGATTATAGTCCAAAAAATTATGATAACAAATATCACGGTTGGGTTTCAGTTAAAGAATCACTTGCAAAATCATACAATGTACCGGCAGTAAAATTATTGGAATATGTAGGGATAAACAAGTCAAAAAATTACTGTAAAAAATTTGGATTGAATATTGATAGCAACAAAGGTTACTCTATTGCATTGGGCGGGCTTAAGGAAGGTGTTGATTTTTTAAGTATGGCAAATTCATATACTGCCTTTGCAAACAAAGGTTTTATAGGTGCTCCAAGTTTTATAAAATGCATCAAAAATAAATATGGAAGAACAATATATACAGACACCAACAGCCAATCAAAAGTCATCTCCGAAGACAATGCCTACCTTATGACCGATATGTTAAAAGAAAGCGTAAATATAGGAACAGCGAAAAAGCTAAAAGATATATCAAAAGATAACCTTGCATCAAAGACGGGTACTGCAGGATCATCACAGGGTAATACTGACATATGGAATATTACCTATTCGCCAAAGTATACAACAGCTGTTTGGTTTGGAAAAACAGATGGAAAACTACTTCCGCAAAACTTTACGGGTGGAAACCAAACCACGCTTGCCGTAAAAAGCATTGTGAAATATTTGGGCGACAAATCAGCCTTTGCAATGCCAAGAACTATTACAAAAAAATATATTTCAAATATTGACTTAGAAGAAGATAAAAAGATAGTTTTAGCCCCAGAAAATATGACAGATAGACACAAAACACTTGCATTATTTTCTTCAAATAATATTCCAACAAAACAATCAAACAAATTAATAAATGCCCCAAAAGTTGAACTTTCTGGAAACGTATTTGATGATAAAATTGTGCTTAATTTTGATGCAAAAAAATATATAAAATATGAAATTTATAGAAAAGAAAAAACAGGCGACCAATTGGTCAAAATTATTGAAGAAAAGTCTGGAAAGCAAGAAATAACAGAGCCAATGCCTGCTCAAAATACAGTCATTGAATATTATCTAAAATATAAAATAAGCGGCGAAAGTAGTCAAAAATACGAAAATACTGTGCCAATTAAGATTTTGGCGACTAAGCGGTCGATATGGGAATAATAAAAAAATAAGGACATCTGTCAAAATTTGCAGACGTCCTTTTTTATTTATATTTTATCTAAAATAATTTTACAGACCACTTGGTCGATATTAAGCTTGTTTTTTACCAGAAATGTGAGCTTTGATTGTTTCTTCTAGTTCTTTTGCAACTTCAGGATTTTGAGCAAGATATTCTTTTACCTTTTCTCTACCTTGACCGATTTTTTCATCTTTATAAGAATACCAAGAACCACTCTTAACAATGATATCAAGTTCTGTTGCAAGGTCTAGTATGCAGCCATCATTTGAGATACCTTTTCCGTAGATGATATCAAATTCTGCTTGCTTAAATGGTGGAGCAAGTTTGTTTTTTACTACCTTTACTCTAGTACGGTTTCCGACAAAGTCTTGACCGTCTTTGATTGTATCAATCTTTCTAACATCTAGTCTTACGCTAGCATAGAACTTCAATGCTTTACCACCAGTTGTTGTTTCTGGGTTACCAAACATAACACCAATTTTTTCACGAAGTTGGTTGATAAATACAACGCAAGTTTTGCTTTTGTTTGTTATAGCAGTAAGTTTTCTTAAAGCTTGGCTCATAAGACGGGCTTGCAATCCCATAAAGCTATCACCCATTTCGCCTTCAATTTCGGCTTTTGGAGTTAGGGCTGCAACAGAGTCAATAACAACAATATCAAAAGCTCCGCTTCTAACCAAAGTTTCGCAGATGTCTAATGCTTGTTCACCAGTGTCTGGTTGAGATACGTATAGCTCTTCTAGGTTAACACCTAGGTTTGCTGCGTATACAGGATCTAGTGCGTGCTCTGCATCAATAAATGCTGCAGTTCCGCCTAGCTTTTGAGCTTCGGCTACGATATGAAGAGAAACAGTAGTTTTACCAGAAGATTCTGGTCCATAGATTTCTACTATTCTGCCCCTTGGCATACCGCCTATTCCTAGAGCATTGTCAAGTACAATACAACCTGTAGGAATAACATCTACTGCTTGTACAGTTTCATCACCTAATTTCATAATAGCGCCTTTGCCAAATTGTTTTTCAATTTGCAAAAGTGTTTGTTCTAATACTTTCTTTTTATCGTCCATTAATATAATCTCCTTAATACCTATATTATACAGTAGATTGCTCTAAATGAAAATCATTTTTCTTAATTTTTTTGATTAAATGGAAAAAGCCCGCTGATGTACCTTTTTTAGTCAGTTCGAGAGCGTTTCCGCTAAAAATTTCGCTATATAAATGTATGCCTTTGCTATTGCCGATAGCATAATAGCATTGGTTATTTATGCCAAAAGTTGCCAAAACAAAGTCTGCACCTGAGCTCTCCAAAGCTCCTATTGCCATTTGGTAAGCTACTTCATCAGGTTTTTTCTCAGCATTTTTTAATACTTCTCTATCCACGCCCAAAAGTCTTTCTTTTGCAAGGTCTTTTGGTGTAACATAGCTTTCTATTAATATTTTGTTACCTTCTGGATTTTCGCTCAAAAATTTTGATGCGATATTGCCGCAGGTGTAATCTTCGGCTGTAGCCAAGGTCATATTATTTAGTTTCAAAAGGTCAAATAGCCTTTCGACAAGTGTAGTGTCACTTTCGGCATAGATATAATTGCTTAGTCTTGTATATATTGTTGATACAAAGCTGTCTAGCATAGTATCATCAACTTCTGGGCCATAATTAATTATAAGTTCCCCGTCCAAAAGTTTTTCGTTACAAATAAGCGTGATTTTTTGTTTGTTTTTCTTAAGGTCCTTTATAAGCCCCAAAATTTCGCTACGTTTAAGACCAAAGGTCTTGAAAACATAGGTTTTGTTTAGTTTGTTTGTTTTTGATAGTAGATATGGAAGTACTGATGAGATAAACATTTGTCTAAGTTGTGATGCTTCTACCGGCATAAAAAACAACGATTTGTTATTTTCTTCTATCAAAAAACCTTGCATAGGTCCAAATTCGTTAGTGATACATCTTCCGTTGTTGGGAAGGATTGCATAACTACTAACTTCTTTTGGCTCTGGTATATTTACTGATTTGTAAAACTTGCCTATATTGTTTTTAGCAAAATTATTTGCGATAAGGTCAACATTAAAGTATTTTGCAATGGCTTTTTTTGTTACAAAGCTAAAATCAATTTGGTCATCAGCTAGCAAGAGTGTTATGTCATTTTCTTCTTGCAATTGATTTAACCTTGATATGATTTTGTCCATATCTACATTGATTATCATTTTGTCTGTAACATCAAAACCACTTTTGAATAGCTCGCTAGAAACAAGCGACAAACTATCATTTGCGTTTGTCGCTATTATTTCATTATTGCTAACTACTAAAATACCTACTTTCATTATTTCTCTTCTTTTTTAGTTTCAGATAATACTTGTCTGTTTTTGATTAGATAATTTGCTGCTGACCATACTGTAAAGATTGTTGCAAGTCCCATTAATACAAGACCTATAATTTCGATAACAAGTGCTGCTCCACCAAGGAATGGTCTAACAGTATTGATAGCTAAAAACATAAATACGCCAATACCGATTGATTGGAAGTTTGCTTTGATTTTTCCAAGCATATCAGCTGCTAAAACAACATTTTTTGTAACAGCGATAAGTCTTAGTGCTGATACGATAAATTCTCTTGCGATAATAATAATTGCCATAATTACGCCATATGGAGCAATAAGTGTTCCGTCAGCAACAACTAGCAAAAGTCCTGTACACATATGTATTTTGTCAGCAATTGGATCTAGGAACTTACCAAAGTCAGTAACTAGATTGTATTTTCTGGCGATATATCCGTCCAAAAAGTCAGTAACGCCTGTAATTACAAATAAGATAAATGCAGTGATTTTGCCCCAGCCACCTGGAATAAAGTCTGCTAGATAGAAAAATGCTATAAATGGTATTGATATCATTCTTGTTAATGTTATTTTGTTTGGTAAATTCATTATTGTTTCACTCCTAATAAATAATCTTTGCTTATGTCTATAATTTTTACGTCGACAAAGTCGCCTTGAGCAACTGGCTCTGTAGAATGGAAGTAGATATAAAAGTCTACATCTGGAGAGCTCATATATGATCTGCCGAGATAAATATTGTTTCTTACATCATATCCGTCACAAACAACCTTGAAAGTCTTGTTTATGTTGGCTTTGTTTAAGTTGTATGCAATAGCTGATTGAATTCTTTGAGCTTTGCGTAGTCTTCTATGTTTTGTGATACCACAAATTTGTTTGCGCATTCCGTAAGATACTGTACCTTCTTCTCTAGAATATGCAAAGAAACCTACGTTATCTAGTTGAAACTCTTTCAAAAAGTCGCACAATATCTTAAAGTCTTCTTTAGTTTCGCCCGGGAAGCCTACCATAAATGTTGACCTGATTATTATGTTTGGGATTTCTTTTCTTAGCTTATATATCAGCTTTGATAAAGAGTTCTCATCACTTTTTCTGTTCATTGCTCTAAGAATCTTTGAGCTTGCGTGCTGCATAGGTATATCAATGTATTTAACAATTTTTTTGTTGGTTTTGATTTCTTTAATAAGTTTGTCATCAATAAGTTCTGGATAGCAATAATGAAGTCTTATCCATTCTATTCCGTTTATTTTTGACAAAGCTTGCAACAGCTCAACAAGTTTTAGTTCGTGGTAAATATCTATACCATATCTTGTAACGTCTTGAGCAACTAAGATCAATTCTTTTACGCCTTTTTCGGCAAGAAGTGTTGCTTCTTCAACAAGTTTTTCCATAGGGACTGATGCATATCTTCCCCTAATGTATGGGATTTTGCAATAGGTACAGAAATTATCACAACCATCAGAAATCTTAAGGTATGCAATATGTTTTGGTGTTGTAAGTAGTCTTGCCTTTACAATTTCTTCTACCTTGTTTGGCTTGTGATTGTATAGATTAAAGATAATCTCTGGGATTTTGTCATAATCTTGAGCTTTTACAAAAGCATCAACTTCTGGGAAATCAGCTTCAAGACCATCTTCTAGCATAGGAAGACAGCCAACAACTATAATCTTTTCTAGATTGTCAATTTTGTATTGAGCCATCTCAAGAATTGTATTTGTTGCTTCTTCTCTTGCCTTTAGCAAAAATGCACAAGTATTAATAACTATGACGTGGGCTTCGGCTGGGTTTCCGACAATTTCAAATCCGTTGTTTACTAAGTTTGTCATTATTTTTTCAGTATCGACACGGTTTTTGTCACAACCAAGCGACACAAAACCTACTTTTCTAACAAACTTGCTATTTGTCTTTTTTGTTTTTTCCATATTAGAATTCTTCTCCAAATATTTCGCTAAATTGCTCTTTTGTAATATATACGGCTCTTGGTTTTGAGCCACCTTCGCTAGGACCTATAAATTTTGCAGCATACATTTGATCTGTAATGCGAGCTGCTCTGTTATAGCCTATAGCAAACTTTCTTTGAACGATAGATGAAGATGCTCTTTGTATTTCGATAACAAATCTTACCGCTTCTTTCATAAGTGGGTCCCAAGTGTCATTAGATGATCCGCCGTCTGCGCCCGGGTCTTGAGCGTCTACTTTGTCAGAATTAATTTCTGCTTCGATATCTTCATCAAAGTCTTGAAGGTTGTTTTCTCTTACAAAGTTACAAATATTGTTTACTTCTTCGGTTGTTATAAATGCACCTTGAACACGTGTTGGCTCTTGGTTATTGAATGAATACAACATATCACCCCTACCAAGTAGTTTTTCAGCACCACCTACGCCCAAGATTGTTCTTGAACTTTGGTTATCACCAACGGCAAAAGCAATCTTTGTTGGAAGGTTGTTTTTAATAACACCAGTAACAACGTTAACAGATGGTCTTTGAGTTGCAATAATAAGGTGAATACCAGCAGCTCTTGCTTTAGCTGCAAGTCTTCTAATTCTTTCTTCAAGGTCAGTTTTCTTAGGCAAGCTATCTTGAAGGTCGGCGTATTCGTCAACGATAAGTACAATGTATGGAAGTTTTGGAAGTTCGCCATTGTGTACCTTGTCTAGGTCGTTATACTCTTCTAGATTTCTTACATATTGATCTTCCATCATTTGGTAACGATTTTCCATTTCCATAATAAGCCAATCAAAAGCGTTAAGAGCTTTTTTAGCTTCTGTAATAGCTGTAGGAACAAGCATATGTGGAAGATAGTTAAATGACTTAAACTCAACCTTTTTAGGGTCGATAAGAATAAGTTTCAAATCATCTGGACTTGCCTTATATAGCAAGCTAACAATAAGTGCATTTAGACATACACTCTTACCAGATTTTGTACTACCTGCAACCAAAAGGTGTGTTGCGTCATGAATATCACAAGTAAATACACTGCCGTCAACGTCTTTTCCTAGACCAAAAGTCAAAGGACAAGTAGCTTCGGTAAATTTTGGAGATTCCAAAATATCTCTTAGGCCTACTGTATCTACGGTATCGTTTGGAACTTCGACACCAACAGCGGCTTTACCACGGATAGGTGTTTGAATTCTTACATCACCATTTGATCTTAAAACCATTGCAATATCGTTGGCGTGTTGGCTAATTTTATTTACTGTTATACCAAGTGGCATTTGTAGTTCGTATCTAGTAACAGCTGCGCCACGTCTTATACCGATAACCTTTGCTTCGATTTTGAATTGAGCAAGTAGATTTTCAAGAGCGGCTGCTTTTTCTTGTTCGTCACTGCTATGAGCTGATGGGTCTACAGACTTGACAGTTAATAAATCTAGCGGTGGGCGTACGTAGTTAGAAGGTTTAGTGTATTTTCTAACTGGTTTCTGTTTTTTCTTCTCTGTTCCGCGGATAAATTGTTGAACATAATTGATATCAATTCCATTATTAACCGGTGGAGCATCAACATTAAGTTCGACATCTTTTTGTAAAGAATTTGAAATAGGATTTGCAGTTGCTATTTGGGCTGAATTATCAATGATAATTTCTGGCTTGATAGGCTCCACAACTGGCTTTATTTCGTCATCATCAACCGGTGGAGTGTCAAAGCTATCTTCTACTTCGTAAGCTTTTGGATTAAGTGGGCTGATGCCTTTTGGTTTTTCTTCTTCGTCATCAAAAGAAATTATGTTGTTTGTTTCTTCTTTTACAGGGACAACAGATTCCATTTTTGATTCAAACAAAGGCTTTTGCTCTATTGGCTTTTCTATGATAGGCTCAACCTTTTTTGGTTCAAAGAAAGAATCAAATGATGTTTGAGTTTGTTCAATTTTTGGCTTGCTTTGACTAAAAGCTTGTTTTGGAGCAAACTCTGTGTTTGTAATAATTGGGCTAACAGGAGTCTTTTCTTGAGTTTGAATAGTAGGCTCAATTTTTACTTCTTCTTTTTTTGTAAAGGCATTTGAGTAATTGCTATTATTGATTATATTAACGTTGTTTGGTTTGGTTTCTATACCATATGTTTTGTTAATAAAATCACGCAAATAATCTTTGCCATCTGATTTCTTTTCGTCATTAATTTTTGGTGGTTTATTATCTACAATACCCCTACCCATAAATTCTTCTGCGGTATCTAACTTTGTATCAAACAAAGACTTCTTTGGTTTTTCTTCTTCAGTAATTTCTTGAGTAAGTTTAGAGCCAAGATTTAGCCTTTGTCTTGCAATTTCTCTAGGGCTAAGCTCTATTGGTCTTGCAGGCTCCTTCTCAATCTCTTCTTCCTCTTCAAAAACTTCTTCTTGTGGTTCTTGTTTTTGATCAATAATTGTTTGGAATAATTGTGGAGCTACTTGTTGTGGCTCATTAGGCGTAATTTCTTCAGGCTCTTCTTGTGGAGCTTTTAATTCTAAAAGTTTTGAATATTGTCTAAATGCGTATAGGTAATCAATAATCAAAGCGATAATTACAGCTAGGATAATGCCATACAAAACCCCACCTGCTACACTATTTAGAAGACCTGTAACTGGATAAGTAAACAAGCCAATCAAAAGTCCGCCTGGGGTAAACTTTGTATTGTAACAATCGGCCAAGAATTTACCGAAGCTAGAGTTGTCAAGTTTTGCCGTAAAAATGATATGGAATATTGCAATAATGCAAAGGAATGCTGATAATAGATAAATTAGGTATTTTTTTGACATAACAAACTTTCGCCCTGTCAAAAAAGCCACCCCAAACAAAAGCATAAAGGCAAACACTGGATAACACATAACACCAAAAGTGCCCAAAAAGAAGCTTTTTATAAAATATAGCCAGTTTACAGATGTAAATAGCAACATAAATAACGATACAGAAACAAGTACTATACCAAGTATTTTGCTCTTTGGATATTTTTTCTTTGTATTAACATTTTTTTGCGTGTAATTTACCAAAGCACTCACCTCAAAATATACTATAGTAATTATATCATACAAGGCAATTTTAATACAAACGAATTGGTTTACATTTATGATAATTTTTTGACAAAAAAAGCAGGTCTTGCGACCTACTTTTAGATTGATTTGTTATAGATTTTCATACCGTCTTTATTAGGATTATCGGATACTATTGCCATACAATAATTTTCGCTACTAAAAATCTCTTTTGCAAGGGTGTTAACTTGTTCTAAAGTTACTTTATTTATCTCATCTATTCTGTCATCTATTGTCTTATGTCTGCCAAATTGCATAACATTAGATGCATTGTGACGAGCAATGTTTGTTGTTGTTTCAGAAGACATTACAATCATACTTTTGCAGAAGGTTTTTGCTTTGTCAATTTCGGCTTGTGTTACGCCATTTTGGGCGATATTATCAATCTCTTCTCTAATTGACTTTAGGGCTAGTTCTTGATTTGTGTGGTTTGTTGCAAGGCTGATAATAATATTACCTGCTATATCAAACAACTCTGGCATAGCATTAATGCTATATACAAGACCTAGTTTTTCTCTAATTCTTACAAATAGTCTAGAACTCATACCCCCACCCAAAATAAATGAAAGAACATTGATGGCGGCGGCATTATCGCTATAAACATTTTCTGTAGGATAACCAAGCACAATGTGTGTCTGCGAAATGTCTTTCTTTTGACAAACAAACTTTTGTTTAGGCAAAAGCATATCTTTTGTTATATATGGTAAAATTGGAGCATTTTTTGTCTTAAAGCCACAGTTGAAATATTTAGAAACCATTTGGTCAGCTTCTTCAAATGTTATTCCACCAGCAAATGATACAACCATATTGTGTGGTACGTAAAATTTGTTTATGTAATCGACAAGATCTTGTCTTTTTAGGGCTTTTAGGACCTTTTTTGTGCCAATGACAGATTTTTCAAGCTTTGTATTTTCAAAGAAAATTTCATTATATTTGTCATATGCAACAGAGCCAGGGTCGTCTTCGTACATGTCAATTTCTTCAAATATAACCTTTAGCTCTTTCTTTAATTCTTCTTCATCATACTGAGAATTTAGTATCATATCTGAAAAGATTTCAAAGCATTTTTCAGCATTTTCCTTTATACAACTACCATAATAGCAAGTGATATATCTGCTAGTAAAAGCATTGATATTTGCCCCTAAAGACTCAAGTTCGGTGCTGATTTGTTCGGCGCTACGAAGTTTTGTTCCCTTAAAAGTCATATGTTCGATAACGTGTGAAATGCCATTGTTATTTTCATTTTCGTTTACACTGCCGGTGTTAATCCCAAAAAAAGTTGACACTGCTCTGCTGTCTGGCATATTAGCAACAATAAGTCTTAATCCGCTTTCATAAGTTTTTGTTTTTACTTCCATAATTTTCTCCTAAAACTAGTATAACACATTTGTAAAAATATATAAAAGTATTATAACAAATTATCCTAAAAACAATAACTAAAAACGACTATTTTTTTCAACTTTCAATATTTTCACTAACCGAAACAATCTTAAAACCTTGCCTTTTTATTTCTTTAATTATATTGTCTAAAGCCGCAAGCGTCTTTTCGGTTGGATGCATCAAAATAAGGTCTCCGTTTGCAAGATTTTTGGTCGCTCTACTGTATATTAAGTCGGCATTTTTATCTCTCCAGTCGATTGTATCTTTTGACCACATTATTGTATTGTATCCAAGTGAACTTGCAACTTCTAGGGTTTGCTTATTATACGCTCCTGATGGTGGCGCAAACAATGTCATATCGGTATCTGCCAGATTTTTGACCAAATTGTGAGTGTTTGATATCTCTTCTATATTTTGCTTTTTATTAAGTTTTGTGTGGTCTTTGTGATTGTATCCGTGATTACCTACTTCGCAATTAGCGTTCAAAATTAGGTCAAAAGTATAATTATTTTGTGCCAGCCAACTACCGCCAACAAAGAATGTCGCAGGAGCATTATGACTTAGCAATACGTCTAAAATCGGTTCTATATACTCTGTTCCCCAGTAAACATTAAACATAAGCGATACATTGTTTTTATCGGTATTGCCTTGATATATTGCTTCGTAATTTTTTAAGTATGCAACAGAAACAGCTGGCGAAAAAAACGATACAAAACCAACCAATAATACAACTAGCGCAATACTCAAATTGGCAATAATATGGAATAATTTTGAACTTTTTGATTGTCTAAAAAATATAACTTTCATTACAATCATTATATGATTTGTAATTTGTTTTATGTATTTTTTATATGCAAATTTTTAGTTGTAGAAAAGTTATTTGAAATAAAAAAAACACCCGCTATTTGCGAGTGTTTTGTTTAATATAAGGAATTATTCTTTTGAAACAAGTTTTAGGTCAACTCTACCTTTGTTGTCAATTTTGATAACTTCTACTTCTACAGCGTCACCAACTTTAACAACGTCTTCAACTTTTTCTACTCTTTGAGAAGAAAGTTTAGAGATATGAATCATACCATCTTTTCCTGGAGCGATTTCAACAAATGCACCAAATTGCATTAGTTTTACAACTTTACCAGAATAGATTTTTCCAACTTCTAGGTCTTCTGCAATGTTTAGAATGATTTGTTTTGCTTTTTGAGCCATTTCATCATCAGTAGTTGCTACAAATACTTGTCCGTCGTCATCAATATCGATTTTTACACCAGTTTCTTCAATAATCTTATTGATTGTCTTTCCGCCAGAACCGATAACATCTTTGATTTTGTCTGGATTGATGCTAAATGTAATGATTTTTGGAGCATATTTTGAAAGTTGTGGTCTAGATTTTGGAAGAACAGCTAGCATTTTGTCCAAAATTTCTAGTCTACCTTTTCTTGCTTGCTCAAGAGCTGTTGTTAGGATATTTTCATCAATACCTTTGATTTTGATATCCATTTGGATAGCTGTGATACCTTTTGTAGTACCAGTAACCTTAAAGTCCATATCGCCAAGGAAGTCTTCTAGACCTTGGATATCGCTAAGAACTGCTACTTTTGAGCTATCTGTGTCTTTGATAAGTCCCATAGCAATACCAGCAACAGGAGCTTTGATAGGAACACCAGCGTCCATTAGGGCTAGTGTTGAACCGCAAGTACTTGCCATAGATGAGCTACCATTTGAGCTCAAAACTTCGCTAACAAGTCTTAGAGCGTATGGGAATTCTTCTTCGCTTGGGATAACAGGTTCTAGAGCTCTTTCAGCTAGTGCGCCGTGACCGATTTCTCTTCTGCCTGGGCTCTTTAGAGGTCTAGCTTCACCAGTTGCATATGGTGGCATATTGTAATGGTGAATATATCTCTTTGCATCTTCATCATCTAGGCCTTCTAGTTTTTGAACTTCGCCGATTGTGCCTAGTGTGCAAGTTGTAAGAACTTGAGTTTGTCCTCTAGTAAATACACCAGAGCCGTGTACTCTAGGAAGTACGCCAGCGTCACACCAGATAGGTCTGATTTCAGTAAGAGATCTTCCATCAGGTCTTACGCCGTTGTTTAGGATTTTTGCTCTAACTTTTTCTTTAGTCATCTTATAAAGAATTTCGCCAATCATCTTATCTTTTTCTGGATAGATTTCTGCAAAATGTTCTTTAGTGTCTTTGTCTACTTGTTCTTGTCTTGTTTGTCTTTCTTCTCTATCAAATGTATCTAGAGCGTTGTCTAGCATATCGTTTGCATATTCTCTAACTGCCTTGTCAATTTCTGGATCAGGAAGTGAGATAGGAACTTCTGTGTTCTTTGGTTTGCCAGCTTTTGCTACGATATCTTCTTGGAAGCTAATAAGCTTTTTAATTTCTTCGTGAGCAAACATAATAGCGTCTAGCATTTGTTTTTCTGACACTTCATTAGCGCCAGCTTCAACCATCAAGATTGCTTCTTTTGTACCGCTAACGTATACGTACATCTCGCTTACTTCTCTTTGAGCAAGGTCTGGGTTGATGATATACTCACCATCAATCATACCGATAGCTACAGAGCCTGTAGGTCCGCCAAATGGGATATCAGATATAGAAAGGGCTACTGATGAAGCTAGCATTGCGATTGGTTCTGGGGCAATGTTAGGGTCAACAGACAAAGCTGTAGTTACAACAGCTACGTCATTGTAAAAACCTTTTGGGAACAAAGGTCTTAAAGGTCTATCGATAAGACGAGATGTAAGGATAGCCTTATCAGATGGTCTACCTTCTCTTTTCTTAAAACCACCAGGGATTTTGCCTACTGAATACATTTTTTCTTCAAAGTCAACTCCAAGTGGGAAGAAATCAATACCATCTCTTGGTGCTTTTGCCATAGTTACGCAAGCTTGGATAACTGTTTCGCCGCATCTAACAAAGCAAGCACCGTTGGCTTGTTCAGAATATTTGCCAAGTTCTACTTGCAAAGTTCTGCCGCCAAGTGTTGTTTCAAAAATTTGAGCGTCTTTATTACTCATACAAAAATAATCTCCTTATAAAAATTTTAATAAAAAATAGCGGAAAATCTCCATATACCTATGAAGATTTTAACCCGCTATTAAATTATCTGATATTAAGTTTTGCTTTGATTTCTCTGTACTTCTCAATATCTTTGCTTTCTAGATATTTAAGCATACCTTTTCTTTTACCAACAAGTTGGAACAAACCTCTTCTAGAGTGTTTGTCATTTGGGTTTGCTTTAAGGTGCTCTGTTAGGTGTTCAATTCTGCTTGTAAGCAATGCGATTTGAACTTCAGCTGAACCAGTGTCGCCTTCTTTTCTAGCATAAGCCTTGATAATTTCTTGCTTTTCCATAATTTGAAAACTCCTTTTTTGCAATATTTGCCAAAAACAACGATTAGCTTAAAGGAGTAAACTATATCGCTAACCCTTGTTTTAGGTACGAAAATATAATAACACAAATAAATGCCTTTGTCTAGTATTATTTTTAATTATATATATAATTTATATTTAATACAAACTATAATAAAAAAAGAAAGCTTTTGGCATAAAACCAGTAGCTTTCTATTTTTTATGTATCAAGTGAGATTTCGTCCCAGTCTTCTTCTTTTGAGATTAGCCATTCAAGGCCTTTTCTTCTCTCCCAAACAATATCTGGGTATAATTGACCGATATTTGTGTTTGGATTGATGTTTTTGTCAACGACTGCCCAATGATAACGATAGAACAAGTCTAACATATCCAAAATTTCTTCGATATCTCTCATTTTGATTTTTGACTTAAATTCATCAATTGATGCGCAAGGAGCAATCAAGGTAACTACTTTTTCTGAGTCACAAACAGCAAAAGGTTTATTCATATCTTCAACAAGTCCCAAAGCCCAAAGAAGTGACCAAGTTGCTTCATAATTCCATGTAACATTTACAACAACTTTTTGGTTATAAGTGCCATCAAATAGTTTTGCTTCATCTGGAAGCAAGCAATCTTTTACGCCATATTTATCAAGTAGTCCTTCAAAAAAGTTTTTTGAACCTTCATAGTCATTGCCTTGATCAATGTCGCAGGCAAGTTGAATAGATATAACACTTGCAAAAATTCTCTTGCAAATATCATCAATGCTTTTTAAGGTTACTTCTTCGCTACTTTCTACAAGTGGCAAACTCTCTAAATAATCAATTCCAAGCTCTTTAATAAACTTGTTTGATTTTTCTTTTCTTAGTTCTTGTACAGTCATTTATACTCTTCCTTTTTAGTAAAATCAATTTACTTATTTTATTATAAATGATTTTGAAAAAATCTCCTAATCAATTGTTGCAAGTAATAAACTAATTGTATTGTAAAAACTTGAGTTTGAAAGATTTGAAAATACCTTTTGGTTTTCGTTAAGAGTTATATATTCGCCATCTTGTTCTAGGCTAAAAATATTAAGCTCTATAAAAGTATATAAGCAGAATACAAATTGCCTATATGACAGCTTCTTTGCTTGTGGGTTTAGAAGTTTTAGATGTTTGAATATATCAAAACGATTTTCAAAAGATATTAGTTTTTTTGTCAAATCACTAAGCATCTTGTAATATTGCCCAAAGACATTTCGGTCTGTTGATAGGCCTTTGAAAATATTGTTGTTTACCTTTTTATATCCAGTGTAATAAATTTTGGCAAAAGTGCTATTAGCGACCGAATTTAGGTATTTTTTGTCCAAAATTGGGTCAATGAAAACTATCTTTGAATATAAATTGAAGCCATCAAAACTAGCCGGAGCTAAAATAATTGAGTTTTCGGCGTTGCGATTTGTAAGATAAAAATAGTTGTGAGTTAGCTTCAAATCTTCAAATTGTTCTACAAATTGAATATAACTTTCGTAAGTACTTGCAACAAATAGCGTGCCTATCTTATTGTCTTTTGCTTCGTTTATAAGTTTGATAAGACCTTGTTTGTTAAATTGATTATAGTACTTTTCGTTAGTATCTTTGTGATTTAGTTGCAAACAATATTCGCCATACAAAACATCATTGTTTTTTGGTTTAGAAAGTGTTCCTGTATAGATATTTTTTGCTATACCTTTTAGGTATTTTTTGCCCTTAAATTCGCTAATTTGAAGCTCAACAGTAATTGACTGACTGTTTGAGTTTTTAAGAACTGTAGCGTACTCTGAGCTGTTAAAAGCTACTATATTAAAGTTTTTAGAAGAAATGTTTAGGTGGTTTGGGAAATTACCCATTGAAGAAACATTTAGTTTTTCAAAATCAATCATAAATATAGGTTTTGGGTTTCCGCAACCACAAGGCTCTAAAACATCTAAGTCTTTGATTAGTTTTTCGGTTATTTCGTCTGGCTTTAGTTTGAAGTCATACTCTACTTTTGACAAGAAATCTTCGTGAGTATAATTTTTTGCCAAAGACTCATTAAGGCTTTTGATAAAGCTGCCAAAGTGCTTTGTTTTAATAGTAAGACCTGCCGCCATCTTGTGTCCGCCAAAAGCTTCTACAACTTCTTTGATACCGGCAATTGTCTCACATATGTTTATGTCATTAATTGACCTTGCAGAGCCTTTTAGCTCGTCTCCAACCTCTGAAAATAGTATAGTTGGCTTGTTAAACTCACCTGCAATTTTCGCACTTACAATGCCCAAGATGCCGCTGTCCCAGTTTTTAGAATAAAGGACAATTGCTTTGTATTTTGAGATGTTTATCTTGTCTATCATTTTGATAGCATCTTCGTATACTTTATTGCAAAGAGCTTGGCGTGTTAGGTTTTGTTCGTTTAGAGTTTCAATAGTTTTTGCAAGGACTTTTTTATCTTCTTTTATATAAAGTCTTAATGCAACAGTTGGGTCGCCCATACGACCTGCGGCGTTAATTTTTGGTGATAGTCTAAAGGCAATATCACTAGCCATAAGGTTATAACTTAGTTTATTGTCTTTGATTAGCATTTTAAGACCAAGTGGTAGGTTATTTTCCAAGTCTTTTAGACCAAGTGTTACAATTGCTCTATTTTCGTCTTGCAAAGGTACAATATCAGCAATAGTAGCTACTGCGCAAATGCCAAGGTATTTTTTTGCCTCTTCTAGTCCAGAAAGGGCTTGTACTAGCTTAAAGGCAACACCTGTACCGCATAACTGACTAAATGGGTATTTTTGGTTAGGAAGTTTTGCATTGACTGTTATTGTATCTGGCAAAATTTCTGGGATATCGTGGTGGTCTGTTACTACAATATCTATACCCAAAGTTTTTGCGTACTCTACTTCCTTGTAACAAGAAATACCGCAGTCAACAGTAATTATAAGTGATGGGTTATACTTTTCTTTAACTTTATCCAAAACTTCACAAGTAAGGCCATAGCCATCTATATATCTATTTGGTAAATAGTAGTCTACAAAGAAATTTTGGCTGGCAAAATACTTAATCAAAATAGCGCTAGCAGACACTCCATCAACATCATAGTCGCCAAAAATCAAAACCCTTTCATCATCTTTTAGGGCTTTTTTTATTCTCTCTACCGCTCTATCCATATCCTTTAGCAAAAATGGATCGTGAAAGTCTTTTTCGCTAGGGTTTAGAAAAGCATCAATCTTTTCTTTAGTATCAATACCTCTTGCAAAAAGAATATCTACAACGGCTGGACTTATATTATATTCTTTTGAAAATTGTTCTTTTAATTTTTCCATACATTACTCTCTTTTAATTATCGGAGCATTTTATAAAAAAAGCCTTTCCTAAATTGAAGGAAAGGCTATATTATTATTGTTTGTCATCTACAACTTCTATAACCTCTGCTGATGGATCGTCATCATTTGTTTCTACTTCTTCTACAGTAGTAACTGGTTTTGTTAGTTTTCTAGCTCTGTTTGTATTTGCCCAGAATTCTGGAACAAGGAAAACAGATGAATAGAAACCAGCAAGAATACCAATGATGATAACAACAATAAACTCTCTAATAGAAGTAACACCAATTATAGCTAGAGTAATAACAGCAATAAGTGTAGTTATTGTTGTATTGATTGTTCTAGTAAGTGTTTGCTTAATAGATAAATTAGCAAGTTCTTTGTTTGTTTTATCAGTAAGGTTTGGTTTAGCAAGATTTTCTCTAATTCTATCAAAGATAATAATTGAGTTATTGATAGAATAACCAACAATAGTAATAAGGGCAGCTATAAATGAGCTATTAACTGGAATACGGAATATAGCAACCAAAGAGATAGTTACAACAAGGTCGTGAACCAATCCCAAAATTGATGATAGTCCGCTCAAAGCTTCGAATCTTATAGCAATATAAAGCAAAATTAAAGAGGTTGCAAACATAATAGCAACAACAGCATTGAAGATAAGGTCAAATCTAGCAGAAGCTGTGATTCTTTCTGAGTTGACAGTAATGTCGCCATCATCACCAAGTTCAGTAATGTCAATACCAAAAGCTTCGTTAATTTCTAATCTCATAGTTTTGGTCAAGTCGTCCATTCTAACATCACTATAACCAGCTATATCTTGGTATTTAACGATAATAGAAGCTTTAGATCCTGTACCTTCTTTTTGAGCGCTTGAGATCTTTACGCCGTTATCTTTTAATACTTGTTCTATTTTGTCAAGGGCACTATTATATCCAGCGTCAGTAGATATTTCGTTGCCTAGATTTACAGTAATGACAGAACCACCAGTAAAATCAAGTCCTAGGTTTAGTCCTGCACATAACATAACGATAATACCAGCAAGTACAATTACACAAGATGCAATCCAATACCATTTTGAATGTTTTGCAAAGTCATAATTTGTCTTACTAAATCTATCTGTTGAAAAGGAAGTTTTAGATTTCATTTACCTTATCCTCCCTTTTTAGTCTGTATAGTTTTGCTTTTGTACTATTGATTGGCAAGTACATATTAACAAGTCCACGAGTTATGACAGTTGATGTAAACATAGATAAAGCAGTACCTATAAACAATACAACTGCAAAGCCCTTAATAGAACCTGTGCCTAGTATATACAATACAATAGAAGCAATAATTGTTGTAATATTTCCGTCCAAGATAGATGCTAGGGCTCTTTTGAAACCGGCTTTTACACTGGCAGGAATTTTCTTACCTTTTGCATACTCTTCTTTGATACGTTCAAATATAACAACGTTGCCATCAACAGCCATACCAAGAGTCAATATGATACCTGCAATACCAGGAAGTGTCAATTGTACAAGTGGAATAGCTTGTAAGAAGAACATAAGTAGTAGTACATAGAATACAAGTGCAAAGTCTGCAATAACACCAAACATACCATATTGCCAAATCATAAATGCAAATATTAGTACTAAACCAATACCGCCAGCAATAAGGCCATATTTTAGTGCGTCAGCGCCAAGTGTTGCACTAACTACTGAGTTTGATACAACAGATAGGTCAACTTGGAATGTACCACTCAAAATCTTCATAGCATAATCTTCTGCTCCTTCTTGAGTTGACATACCATTGATAAATGTTGTACCACCAGAAATTGCTTCTTGAACTGTTGGTGCAGAGAATAATTCTCCGTCTATGTAAATATAAATTTGTTCTCCAACGTGATCGCTGGTTAGAGTTGAGAATAGTTCTTTGCCTTCACTATTGAATTTCAAAGAAACGCCCCACTCGTTGTTTTGGTAAGCAGCTTCACAAGATTCGATATGTTTACCTGTGATGATAGCTTCTCCACCTTCTGTGTCTGTAATGTAAAGTTCTGCAGGTTCGCCGATAAGTGCAAATATTGCATCTGGATCGTTAACATCTGGAACTTCTATTCTAATACGATTAGAACCTTGTCTACTAACAACTGCCTCTGTATATCCTTCGTTTACAAGGAAATCCTCGATTCTCATAACTGTAGCATCAAGTCTAGTTTCAAACTCATCTCGATACTCATCTTCAACATTAGCTTCGTATACAGCCAAAACACCACCCTTGATATCAAGGCCCAATGATATAGCATTGGCAAAACCTTTCCAAGTTGTGTTTGTAAAAGGTATACGGAAACTAAAGCAAGTTAAGAAGATACCTATAGCAGCAACAAAAGCTAGTATAATAAATTTGATTTTGCTTCTCTTTTTGCTCATTAAAAATGCTCCTTCAATATGCAATATATTATATAATAAATATATCGTATAGTCAAACACTTTTTTTTAGAAATAGACAATTTTTGGCAATAAAAAATTGAAAGCCCAAAGGCTCTCAATTAAGAAAGATGATAGATATTTTCTTGGCATACATTTTTTATTATTTGTGTATCAAATTTACAATACAAATACTTAGCAACAATGCAGCTATTTTGCATAGTACTATTTGTTTTATGCCACTCTTTCCGCACCAATGTTGGCACAAAAAACACCACAAATAGAGCCAAAAACCGCACTAAACAACAAATCAAGTATATTAGATAGTCCAAACGAAAAACTACTGTTTAGTAAAGAAAAAACAATAAAGGCAATAACCGAATACATAACGCCTAAAATAAGGCCTTTTATAAGTCCTTTTGATTTGTCTTTTTTGAGCATAACAAAACAGCCAAAAAATATGCTGATAATTTTTATAATTTGGTTAATAATTTTTATAATAACATCACTAAAATCAACAAATTTGAGAGCTACTGCAAATACAAGTATAAGCCCTACTGATATAAGCACTGCAACTAGAGTTGATTTTAGAATATTTAGAAAGTTTGATTTAAGTGTTTTTTCCATAAAAAATCTCCCATACCATAAGATATGAGAGAATTTAATTTTTATGATTGATTATTCTGCTTTTTTTGTTGCTGATTTTTTAGCAGTGGTTGTCTTTTTTGTTGTAGATTTTTTTGTTGTTTGCTTTTTAGCAGGCTCGTTTTCTACTTTTTCAGTTGTTTCTGTTTTATCTTCTTTTGTAGATTCTTCTACGGCAGAAGTTTCAGTTTTTTCTGTCTTTACTTCTTCTTTAGCTTCTTCTTTTTCTGCTTCTGGGTCAATGATATTGCCTTCTGCGTCAACTATTACATCATGTTTTTCGTCAATACCAAGTATAACAGATAGATTTACGCTAATATAACTTGCTTTGTCATCTTCTCCAGATTTGATAAGAGCTACTTTACCAAAGTTTGTATGTCTAATTGATACTATTTCGCCATAAATACCCGCATTAGTTACAACTTTGTCTCCTACTTTTAGTTCGTTTAGCATCTTTTCAGATTCATTTTGTCTTTTCTTGCCAGAAAACATATTCCAAATCATTAAAGCAAGAAATAAAACCAAAATAAGTAGTAAAGGCCAAGCTTGTGCAAATCCGCCTGCTGCTGGTTGTTCGCCTTCTGCAAGCAACATTGTTAAATTCATCATATTAATTTCTCCTTATACATTTGTATTATAGCCAAATAAAAAGTTTTTGCAAAAGAATTTTGTCAAAAAACTATTTATCGCCGTATTTTTTATAAAATTCTTCTCTAAACTCCAAAAATCTATCTTCTTTGATAGACTTACGTACATCTTCCATTAGTTTAATCAAAAATCTTAAGTTGTGAAGACTAAGCATTCTTCCGCCCAAAATCTCATTTGTATTGATAAGGTGGCGAAGGTATGCTTTTGTATAATGTTTGCAGCAATAGCAGTCACACTCATCATCTAGTGGCGTAAAATCTTCTTTATATTTTGCATTACGAACTACTATTTTGCCTTTGCTAGTAAAAGCAGTACCATTTCTTGCAATACGTGTAGCTAGTACGCAGTCAAACATATCTATACCACGCAAAACTCCTTCGATAAGGCAGTCTGGGCTACCTACTCCCATAAGGTATCTTGGAGAATCTTCTGGGTAATGTGGCTTCATAACGTCTAGAATATCATACATTTCTTGCTTTGGCTCGCCAACTGACAAACCACCTATAGCAATACCGCATTTTACATATGGAAGTGTTCTTTGTAAACTTTCTAGTCTCAAATCTTTGTAGAAGTTACCTTGAACGATAGGAAATAGCATTTGATGCTCATTTTTTTGAACTTCGTAACATCTATCAAGCCAACGCAAAGTTCTTTCCATAGCTTTTTTTGCATAATCTTTTGTTGCGCCATATGGGCTACATTCGTCAAAAGCCATAATGATATCGCTACCCAAATCGTTTTGGATTTGCATACATTTTTCTGGGTTCATAAACAATCTTTCACCGTTTAGGTGAGATTTGAATTCTACTCCGTCTTCGGTTATTTTGTTAAGGTCAGATAGCGAAAATACTTGGAAGCCACCGCTGTCTGTAAGGATTGGCTTATTAAAATCCATAAATTTATGAAGACCACCAGCTTTTTTTACTATATCTTCGCCCGGACGCAAATGCAAGTGATAAGTATTTGAAAGGATAATTTGAGAGCCTATCTCATAAAGCTCTTGAGGAGTTAAGCTTTTTACTGTTGCTTGAGTTCCTACCGGCATATAGATAGGTGTTTCGATATCTCCGTGTGGGGTGTGAAAAATACCTGTTCTTGCGCCACTATTTGGGTCTATATGTGTTGTTTCAAACCAAAAATTTTTCATTTTTGTTCCTTTTTTATATATTTTAGTAAATAAATGTAGAATCACCAAAGCTAAAGAATCTATATTTTTCTTCTACAGCTTTGTTATAAAAGTTCATTGTATCTTCGTATCCAGCAAACGCACTAACCAGCATAATAAGCGTACTTTCTGGCAAATGGAAGTTTGTAATTAGACAATCTACCATTTTGAATTTGTATGACGGATAAATAAAGATTTTTGTGTTGCCTGACTTTGCAAGAAGTTTTCCGTCTTCGCTTGCAGACTCAAGTACTCTAACAGATGTTGTACCAACAGCTATTACTCTACCGCCAGCGGCTTTTGTATCGTTAATTAGCTTTGCAGTTTCTTCTGTAACTTCAAAGTACTCACTATGCATATCGTGCTCTAAAATATTATCGCACTTTACTGGTCTAAAAGTGCCCAAGCCAACGTGAAGTAAAACTTCGGCTATCTTTACACCTTTGTCTTTTATTTTTTGCATAAGCTCTGGTGTAAAGTGAAGACCTGCAGTAGGAGCTGCTGCGCTACCATCAAGCTTTGCATATACAGTTTGATAGCGATTTTGGTCTTTTAATTTTTCTTTAATATATGGTGGAAGTGGCATAACACCAACTTCTGACAAAACAGTTTCAAAAGTTCCTTCAAAGATAAATCTAACTATTCTTCCGCCAAAGTCTGTATCGCCTATTATTTCGCATTTTAGTTTGTCACTAAATGTTACTATTGTGCCTATTTTACATCTTTTGCCCGGTTTAACTAGGGCTTCCCAGTCTGTTCCGTTTAGTTTTTTCATAATAAAAACTTCAATAACGGCACCAGTATCTTTTTTGCCGATTAGTCTACAAGGAATAACTTTTGTGTTGTTTACAACAAGAACGTCACCTTCTTTTAGATAATCAACTATATCGTAAAAATGCTTATGCTCAATTTGTTTTTCACTTCTGTTATAAACAAGTAGTCTTGAATGGTCCCTTGGCTCAATTGGCGTTTGAGCGATTAAGTCCTCGGGCAAATCATAAAAGTAACTAGATGTTTTGGTCAAATCATTCATTTGTGTCGTTTAGTCCTTTTTGAATATTGTTAAGTTGTGTTTGCTTGTCGGTTGATAGCTCTACGCCCAAATGTTTGTATGCAGGAGCAAGCACTATTCTGCCACGTGGAGTGCGTGCGATAAATCCTAGTTGAATAAGGTATGGTTCGTAAACATCTTCGATAGTTCCTGCTTCTTCGCCTGTTGCGGCAGCTAATGTATCAAGACCAACGGGTCCGCCACCGAATTTATTTAGGATATTAAGAAGTATTCTTCTATCAATAAAGTCAAGACCAAGGTCGTCTATTTCCATAAGGTTTAGAGCAGATTTTGCAATATTTAGGTCAATCTTTCCATTGCCTTTTACTTCGGCGTAATCTCTTACTCTTTTCAAAATTCTATTGGCAATACGTGGAGTTCCCCTACTTCTTTTGCCAATTTCTGTTACGGCATCATCATCTATTGCTATACCCAAAATACCCGCACTTCTTTTTACAATTGTTGCAAGTTCTTCTGTGCTATAAAGCTCAAGACGTGCCAAAACTCCAAATCTATCACGAAGTGGTGAGCTTATGCTGCCGGCCTTGGTTGTAGCGCCGATTAGTGTGAAAGGTTGGATTTTTAATCTCATATTACGTGCAGAAGGACCTTTGCCCACGATAAAATCAAGAGCATAGTCTTCCATCGCTGGATACAAAATCTCTTCTACAGAATGATTTAGTCTATGTATTTCGTCAATAAATAAAACATCATTTTTGTTAAGGTTTGTAAGTATTGCGGCAAGATCTGCTGCGTGTTCGATAGTAGGTCCTGATGTTATTTTTATTTGAGAACCAAGTTCATTGGCTATAATGTGTGAAAGTGTTGTTTTTCCAAGCCCCGGTGGTCCGTACAAAAGCACGTGGTCTAGGGCTTCTTTTCTATTTTTTGCAGCTTCGATATAGATAGTAAGGCTATCTTTAATTTTCTTTTGACCAACATAATCGTTTAGGGTTGTAGGTCTTAGTGAGTTTTCTATCTCAACATCAGTCATTGTGCGTGTGCTTTGGAATAAATCGTCCATTAGTTACCTAACCCCCTTAATGCTTTTGATACTATTTCTTCGGCTGTACTATCTTCCTTTGCGTATTCTCTAGCAAGACGCAAAGCATCATTTTTAGAAACGCCCAAAGAAACAAGTACAACAATAGCCTCATCAACAGCCTTTGTATCGACAATTTGGGCTGGAGCTTCTAAACTTCCCTCAAAGGATACTTTGTCTTTTAGCTCAATAGCTATTCTTTCTGCAGTTTTTTTGCCAATGCCTTTGATAGAAGACAAAACTTTGATGTCACCCAAAGATATTGCCTTGATAAGATCGCTTAAAGATATATTTGACAAAATACCAATAGCGCCTTTTGGTCCTACACCACTAACTGTGATAAGTTTTAGGAACATTTCCTTTTCATCTGCAGCTGCAAAACCATACAGGCAAACGCCGTCTTCTTTTACTTGCAAGTATGTAAGAACTTTTGCGTTTTCTCCTACATTTGGAAGAGCGTAGTTTGTAAAGTTAGACACGCATAGTTCGTACCCTACGCCACCAACGTTTACAATTAGTATTCCGTCTTGTTTATATGCAATATTTCCTTCTAAAAAAGCAAACATTATTTTCTCCTTACATTCTATTATTTGAAATTAGGTTATTTGTTTGGCTGTGAGTTATAGCTATAGCTAGAGCGTCTGCAGCATCATCTGGTTTTGGGATTTTTGATAGTCCTAAAATATTTGTTACCATATACTGAATTTGCTTTTTCTCCGCTCTGCCGTTTCCGGTAATAGCTTGTTTTACCTGAAGCGGCGTGTATTCATATATCGGAGTTTTGCTCTGGCTGCAAGCAAGCACTATTATTCCTCTTGCTTGAGCTACGTTGATAACTGTTGTTTGGTTTTTGAAATAAAAAAGTTCTTCTATAGCGATAGCATCAGGTTTGAACTTGTCAATTAAAGCAACCATAGCTTTGTATGATGTTTCAAGGCGGGTTGCGATACTATCTTCTTTGGGTGTAGTGATTACGCCGTAGTCAATAACTTTTATATCTCTGTCTTTTTCGATAACCCCATAGCCGATAATTGCAAAGCCAGGGTCAATGCCTAAAATAACCATAATATACCTTCTAACTAAAAGTATATTTGCTTTGCAAAAAAAAGTCAAACATAAGTAATAATATATAATATAATTTTAATCTATACAAGACTATTTTTTTGCATAAAAAAACTAGCAAGTGTTTTGCTAGTTTTATTTATTAATCTTCGTCTTCTTCTGGAAGGTCTACGTTGTGGAATACTTCTTGTACGTCATCTAGCTCTTCTAGCATATCAATTAGTTTTTCAAATTTTACTATTTGCTCGCTATCAAGAGTGATTGTTGATTGTGGTACAAGTTCTACAGCTGCTTCTTCAAATACAAGACCTTGAGCTTCTAGAGCGTCTTTTACTGCGTTGAAGTTTGCTGGAGTTGTGATAATTTCGTAGCAATCGCCGTCATCAACAACGTCTTCTGCTTCAGCCTCAAGGCACATCATAATAACGTCATCTTCTACCATACCAGGTTTCTTTTCTAGATACAAAAGACCTTTGTTGTCAAACATATATGATACGCAGCCGCTAGCTCCCAAGCTTCCGCCCATTTTGTCAAAAGCGTGTCTTACATCACCAGCAGAACGGTTTTTGTTGTCTGTAAGGCATTTTACAATAACAGCACTTCCGCCGATACCATATCCTTCGTAAGTGATTTCTTCGTAATTGATAGCATTGATTTCGCCGCTAGCTTTTTTGATGCTTCTTTGGATTGTGTCGTTAGGCATATTGTTTTTCTTAGCTTTTGCGATAACGTCTTTTAGCTTTGAGTTTGTATTAGGGTCTGGACCACCAGCCTTTACAGCTACTGCGATTTCTCTACCGATTTTTGTAAATGTTTGTCCTCTTGCAGCATCAGTTTTGCCTTTTGTTCTTCTGATGTTTGCCCACTTGCTATGTCCTGACATAATTAACTCCTTTTATTTGATAATACATACATACAAATACCTGCACTCACTCCTGCATTTAGGGATTCTAAATCATTGTGCATAGGTATAGTAATCTTTTGGGTTGACATTGAAATAATATCTTCGCTTACACCATTGCCTTCGTTGCCGATAGCGATACCGAACTGCCCCTTTGGTGTATAGTCAAAAATATTTTCGCCGTCCAAATCTGCCACAAGTAGTGGTAGATTATTTGCTTTTAGCATTTGTTTTAGGTCTTCATAACTTGTTGGATAGATGTTTAGACCAAAGATTGTACCCATAGTACTACGAATCATTTTAGATGATTTGTAGCTAGGACAATCAATCACGTATATATCCAAAAAGTTAGCTCCTAAAGCGCTACGACATATTGTACCAAAATTTCCTGGGTCTTGTAAATTATCTAACACCAAAAAGTTTCCTTTTGGGGCGGATATTTTTTTGTCAGCAATCTCTACCACACCAACAACTCCTTGTGGTGTTTTGGTAGAAGATAGTTTTTCTAGGACATTTTGTGATACAAAATATACTTCGCAATTTTGGTTTATATAATCTTTGACAAGGTCAAACTTCTCTTCCAAGACAAATAGCTTAGAGCAATAAAGTCCATATTTAGCCACTTCTTTGATGATTTTTATGCCTTCTACCAAGATTGCATTATCTTTACCATCTTTGTATTTTGCTACTTCTTTTATTAAATTGTTTGAACTTGATGTTATATATTGCATAAAATTTTCCTTTATAAAAATAACGCTTGCTTTAGTTTGTTTTTGCGTTACTAAAAAAAACTTGTAAGGAAACTGCTTTCCTTACAAGTTAAGAATTATTTTGCAAGTTGTTTTTTTGCAGTTTCTGCAAGTGCTGCAAATGCATCTTTATCAGCAACAGCCATTTCTGCTAGAACTTTTCTGTTAAGAGTAATGTTAGCTAGCTTCAAACCGTGCATAAATTGGCTATAAGAAACACCATTGATTCTGCAAGCTGCGTTGATTCTTGCGATCCATAGGCTTCTCATATCTCTTTTTCTTAATCTTCTACCGATATAAGCGTATTGTCCGCTCTTCATAACGGCTTGGTTTGCTACTCTAACAAGTGTAGATTTTGCACCTCTATAACCTTTAGCGGCCTTTAGAATAGCTTTCTTATGTTTTTGTTTGTTTACACTTCTTTTAATTCTCATTGCGTCTTCCTCCTATTAGCCTTGTACCAAAGTCTTAATTGTTTTTGCTTGAGTAGCATCTACATAAGTACCTTGTCTCAAATCTCTTTTGTTTTTAGTTGTTTTCTTTGTTAAAATGTGTCTTCTGCCTTGTTGTCCTCTTTTGATAACTCCAGATGGTTTTACTCTAAATCTTTTTTTAGCAGAACTGTTTGTTTTTTGTTTTGGCATAATTTTTCTCCTTAAAAATGATTTTATTATTTTTTATTAGGTGCAAGTATCATAATGATATTACGACCAAGGATTTCGGCGTTCTTTTCGATCATAGCCAATCCCTCTAGCATATCAACAAATGTAGCCATAACAGCAATACCTGCCTCTGGTCTAGCTTGTTGACGACCTCTCATTTTGATAGTAACTTTTACTTTGTTACCCTCTTCAAGAAATCTCTTTGCGTGTTTTGCCTTTACTTGCAAGTCGTGAGTGTCAATAGTCATAGAAAGTTGAACTTCTTTTAGTTCTATAACCTTTTGGCTCTTTCTTTGTTCTTTAAGTTTTTTCATTTGTTCAAACTTAAACTTGCCGTAATTCATAATCTTGCAAACTGGTGGGTCTGCTTGTGGTGAAATCAAAACTAAGTCTAGATTTCTCTCATCAGCAATGCGGTTTGCCTCAACGCTTGATACAATACCCAATTGCTCACCTGTTTCGCTTACAAGTCTTACCTTTGGCAAAACGATCTCGTCGTTAATTAATTGGTCCTTGTTAATGGAAGTGTCCTCCTACCTAATATTTGTATCCAAAAAAAAGTGAGTGCCACAAAGCACCCACTACAATTATCATAAATTGAAAAAATTTATAAATAATAGCGACCGAACTAGGCAATCCTGTACGGTGAGAAGTGGATACTTCTTCTTTGAACGTTGTTATAATATCATATAAAACAACTGCTGTCAACAGATTTTTATGATATTTTTTGGTTTTTTTGATAAAAAATTAATCAAATAAGCCTTCGTTTTTCATTTTCTCTGTTTCTTGTTTTATTAGCTCTTCAACAGGCACTTCACCATTAAGTATCTTGTCAATGTTTTCCTTGTCATTTTCTGTAGGATACATATTTTCACAAGACATTGAGTGAATTACTCTGTTTTTTATCTTTTGCTTTTCTTCGTTATTTAATAACGGCTTTTTGCTCATATACTCTCCTATAGCCACTAAAAAGGTTTAATGTCTTTTAGGGCCTCAAAAATTGTAACTTTGTTTTTGCCACTACTTGACACAAAAACATCTGGTCTTTCAAAATATCTATGAAAATCACTGCCACCTGATGTATACAGATTATATTTATCAGCTAAAGTTCGATAAAACTTTGATTGCTCTTTTGTGATTTTTGGGTGGTAAATTTCGATAGCTTCAAGACCTAAATTTTTAAGGTAACCTACTTTTTTGTCAAGGGACACATCATCTAGCTTAAGTGAACAAGGGTGTGCTAAGGTAGGTATTCCGCCTGCCTTTTTTATGATTTTAATAACTTTCTTTTCGTTGTTAAAGTCAAAAAGTTTTTTGTTAAGGTAAACCCTTATTTCATCTACAAGGTCGTATTGGCTCTTTTGAGACAAGCCTTGCTCAATCATCTTATAAGCCATCTTGCCGGCTATACCCCAATACGTTAGTTTTGCGGTACGCTTAAGAGATGATTCTTTGACCTTAAGACCATAGATTTTGTGGAGTTTGTTATAAAAACGCATTACGATTTTTAGGTTGCGTTTGTGATAATTTTGGGCGTATTTTATAAACAATTTGTTATTAGTGTCGATATTTAGCCCTAAAATATGCATTTTTGTGCCACTATCTACATCTCTTGCAACATCAAATTCTACAGAAGGGATAATCGTTATTCCTTCTGTATCAAAATTTGATTTGTCAATGTCTACAAGCTTGTATACGTTGTGGTCAGTAATAGCGACGTGGGTTAAGTTGTTTTCTTTTGCCCTTTTTACTATTTCGACAATATCAAAGTCACCATCTGATGCTTTGGTATGAACATGGAAATCGGCTTTCATTAATAAAGTACCTTTTCGTCATTTTCTTGTTTGATTTTCAAGACAAAATCGTTATATGCCATAACGCCAAGGTCGCCTTGACTTCTACGTCTTACAGCAACAGTGCCATCTTCCATTTCTTTATCACCAACGATAATCATATAAGGAACTTTGTCTAGTTGTGCTTCTCTAATCTTCTTACCGATTTTTTCGTTACGGCTGTCTAGCTCTACTCTAAAGCCAAGAGCTTGAATATTATCTCTTACTTTCTTTGCATATGCAAATGAGTTGTCAGAGATATTCATTACTCTAACTTGTTCTGGAGCAATCCAAAGTGGAAGAGCACCAGCATATTTTTCGATAAGGTATGCAAGAGTTCTCTCATAACAACCAATTGAAGTTCTATGAATAATATATGGGTTTTTCTTTTGTCCATCACTGTCTGTATATTCCATACCAAATTTTTCAGCAAGTAGTTGGTCGATTTGGATAGTAATCAAAGTATCTTCTTTGCCAAATACGTTTTTGATTTGGATATCAAGTTTTGGTCCGTAGAAAGCAGCTTCGCCTACGCCTACAGCATAGTCAATACCTAGTTTGTTTAGGATATTTTCCATTTTGCTTTGAGCTTCGTTCCATTGCTCGTCAGTACCGATATATTTTTCTCTATTTTCAGGATCCCATTGTGAGAATCTATATGATGCATCTTCTGAAAGTCCTAGAGTATCAAGCATAAATTTTGCAAGTTCTAGGCAGTTTTTGAATTCTTCTTCTAGTTGGTCAGGAGTACACATTAGGTGTCCTTCAGAAATTGTAAACTGTCTAACTCTAATAAGTCCGTGCATTTCTCCACTAGCTTCGTTTCTAAATAGTGTTGAAGTTTCGTTATATCTTAGTGGAAGGTCTTTGTATGAACGAGCTTTATTTAGGTATGCTTGGTATTGGAATGGACAAGTCATAGGACGAAGCGCAAATACTTCTTTATCCTTGTTTTCGTCACCCAAAACAAACATTCCATCTTTGTAGTGATCCCAGTGACCTGAGATTTTGTAAAGGTCGCTTTTTGCCATAAATGGAGTTTTTGTTAAAAGCCAACCCCTCTTTTGTTCTTCGTCTTCTACAAATCTTTGAAGAAGTTGGATTGTTCTTGCGCCCTTTGGTAGTAGTATTGGAAGACCTTGACCGATATAATCAACAGTTGTGAAATACTCAAGTTCTCTTCCTAGTTTGTTGTGGTCTCTTTTCAAAGCTTCTTCGATTTGGTTTACGTGAGCTTTTAGTTCTGCTTTGTCCATAAAGCCATAAACATATATTCTTTGAAGCATTTTGTTCTTTTCTGAGCCTCTCCAGTAAGCGCCACTTACTCTATTAAACTTAAATGCAAAACCTCTCAAAAACTTAGTGTTTTCTACGTGAGGTCCACGGCATAGGTCGTACCAGTCTTCGCCAAGATAATATACAGAGATTGGTTCATTTTCTGGTAGTTCGTTAATTAATTCTACTTTGTATGGTTGGTCTTTGAACATCTCAAGAGCTTCTTGTTTTGAAACTTCTTTGCGCACAAAGTCTTCGTTGTTGTTTAGTATTGCTTTCATACCTTCTTCGATTTTGTCAAAATCTTCTGGCTTTATGCTGTCTTCTGTATCAAAATCATAGTAAAAACCATCATCAATAGCAGGTCCTATAGCAAATTTTACGTCTTTGTAAATTTTGCCAACTGCCTTTGCTAATACGTGGCTCATACTGTGTCTGTACATTTGTTGTTTTAATTCTTTTTCTTCCATTATATTTTCTCCTTAAAATTTTTAATTATTTTTGACTATCAAATGTTTGATAAATTTTTAACTTTTTGTTTCCTTTTTGGTGTCCGTGTCGCTCGTCATATAAATCACCCCTTAAATAAAAAATCGCCCTTTAGACTAACTAAAGGACGAATAAAAATCCGTGGTTCCACCTTAATTGCTCAAAATAATTGAGCCACTTTATTGCTTTGATTTAAGCCAAAGCGGGCTTCATAGTCAAAAGGTGGTTTCGTATAAATTGCGTTTGTAATATCTTCCAGCCTAGGATATTTTCTCTGGTTCAAAGAGGCAAAATAACTACTTGTCTTTATCAACCTATGTATTTGGTTATGCAATAATTATATGCCCAATTTTGTTATTTGTCAATGGTTATTTGACGATTTGCAGACGATTTTCAAAAAGTTTATAGAGAAAATTTTCTACATCAAAGTTTAGATTTTTGCCGTTGTATATAGTAATCGTTTTGGGACACAAAGACACTATTGATGCAGCCAAATCTTCTTGGCTTTTGTTATTTATCATAAAAGGCAAATCTAAATTTTTACCAGACGAAATTAGATTGAAACTATCCCCCGAAAGTTCAACTTCAAGCTTATCTACCCTACAATCAAGGTTGGAAATTAAAAACTTCATAAGTTCAAAAAAGTTACCGCCACTAAGTAAGTACAAATAATTGTCGTTGGCAAGGCAGACCAAATCTTCCCATTTTGATTTCAAAAACTTAAGCCTAAAATCTACAAAAGATTCCAAATTAATTTTGTCAAAAGCTATTAGTTTTGAGTATATGATTTGCTTTTCAAAGTCACTATCAAAGCAAACAAGCCCTTTTATAAAACACTTAAGCAAAAGGCCTTCTTTCATTTCAAAATCAAAATTTGACCTTAAATATTCTGCCTTATATTCGTTTACGATCATTTCTGCTATACAAGAATATAAAAATTGTTTTATTTCCATTTTTTGAGCCTTATTTAGCCCTATAAGCAGAGTTATGTTTGATTTTGAATAAATAGTTGTAATTATGCCTTTTTGGCTTTTGATAAGGTTTTTTAGCTTGGTTTTTATATATTCTATACAAGGGGCTTTTGATATATCACACGTTAGTTCAAATTCCCAAAAGTCAATATTTTCCATAACTTTATTGTATGCAGTATAATATTTTTTACTCTAAATCTTATATTGCAAAAATTGGCAAAAAAAAGACACTGATATTTTTCAGTGTCTTAGATATTATTGAACTGGTGTTTGATGAACTGGTTTTGACATATAGTCCATTCTCTTTACTGATTGTTCAGTAGCAACAAATGATTCTTTACCGTTTGGGCTAAATTCAATCTTAGTTGAGTCAACTTCTACTTGTCCATCTTCGCCAAAAGCATTGTCAAAAGATTGCATTTCGCTAACAATAGATGTTGCGATATTTGCTGCATCACCAAGTGGTTTACCTTTTGCGTCAAAAGCTACTTGGATAGAAATTCTTCCTGCTCTTTCTAGTTGATCTGCATACAAGTCATATACAACTGCTTGAGAAATATTTCTAACGATATCTCTTTTGAAGTGACCTTTTAGTTTTGAATTTGAACCGCTATAAGAATGGTTACAAATACTATCTGTAATACATTCTGGCATACCATATAGAATGTTGCCTGATCTTAAAGTAATAGTAACATCTCTATTTTCCATTGCTCTATTAAATCTTGCAAAAGCCTTTGTGCTTTCGCCCATATAATATTGCATTGCATCTTCTTCACCAATAAATCTTTTATCATTATCAAACATAATCTTTATCTCCCCTTATTTTTACAAAACTATTCTATCAAACTAATTTATAAAAATCAATAGTGAATTTTGAAAAATTTATCAAAATCCACTATTTTTTTGAAATTATTGAGCTTGTCCACCGTCTTGAGTTTTTGTAGGTGAATTTGCATTTTGTTTTATTACGATTTTACCATCAGCAGTGATTGTCATATCGCCTGTTGGGTGATTTGCGCTTTCGTACTCTTCTCTGTTTTCGCTCAAATCAAAACCTTTCATATCGCTAAAATCTACTTGAGGAACAGCTTTGAAGACTTTTGAATATTCTTCATAGGCACTATCTAAAGCAACTTTTAGGTCGCCAATAGGTCCATTTTTACCAAACTTAAGTTCTGCCTTTCCAGTTGTTTCAATTTGTTCTCTTATCATGTCATAAATTTTTTCTTCTACAACATTGCTGTAAATTGCAACTTTTGCTCTAGAAATTCCTGGAACTTCTTCACACAAATATCCCGGTATGCGGTGTAAAATCTCTGACATATGATAGCCACTTAACATTACAACATCAGATTTTACTGCATGTTGTAGTCTAGACAAAGCATAGTTAGATTTTGCAGCGCTAGAATCTGTCATAAATCCTTCAACGTCATCTTTTGAACGACTTTGGGCTTTGATAGGTTTAAATGCAGGAACAACTCCTGTTGGCATATAAACGTGAGTTCTTGGTTGTTGTTTTACAGTTTCAATAGTCTTTTTGCTTGGCTTAGTTACTGTTTGAGCTTTTGTAGGAGCTTTCTTAACTACTGGTCTAATACCTTTTTGTGCTGCATACTTTGTATGTCTTGCAACGATAGCTGCAAGTTCAGTTTTGCTGTAGTGTTCTGACAAAAATTGTAATGTTGTTTGGTCAATTGGGTTAAAACCAGAAATTGTCAAATTTTCTCTTGTAAGACCTAAACAGCAAGTTCCACTTTCTGGTTTACCTTTCAAGAAAGCGTCTTCTTGAACATTAAGGTGTCTTTCGTGTGGATATTGATAATCTACTGCATATACAGTCATTGGTTTGTTTGCTTTGTATACGCTTGGATCAAAGATTGTACCTTTTACAGTTTCGCCAAGGTTCATAGCTGGTTTTCCATCAGCAAATCCAAAGTAGTATACATCACCATTTGCTAGCATTTCTGTTGCATCTTGTAAATATTTTGTTTTTGCATATTTTACAAAACCATCATATGCTTGTGTGTATTCTTCTATTGGTCTGTAGATACCTTGAGCCTCATCTGCAGCTTGGTCTTCTAGTGCTCTATCCATAATAGCTGCGTTTGCAAGGTCAGCAAACATATACATACCACTAACAGCAGCGGCTTTTGTTTTTGGGTTTGCAAGAGCATTTGATGTTAGTTCTTGTAAATATTCATCAACGCCTTTTACTCCGTCTCTATCTAGTACGCAGAATAATTGTTTTGGTCCAATAGCATATTCGTCTTCGTATTGTTTTGCGCTAGGAGATGTGCTTGCTAGTGGAATTTTTACTCCTGGGTAACCATTGTTGATTGCTTTTCTTTTTGGGTCAGTCAAGAAGTTTTTTAGGCTGCCTGTATTTTTTAGAGCTACAAACAAGTCGCCTTGTGGACCTCTGTCTGTATCTGTATAGAAAGTCATTGGTTTGCCTGCGATTACTCTTTCGGTTGCAACGGCTGCCATTTCATTTTTTAGCTGAGACAAAATTCTCAAATATTCTCTGTTAACTTCTAGTCCAGATCTACCTAGAGTGCTTGCCTTTCTTGTTATAGAACGGCATACTTCTTCGTAAATTCCGTTAAAGTTTGCAACGTAGCCTTCAATTTCGGCTTGTGACCAACCTCTGTTTTGTAGTGTTAATAGCAATTCGTCATATCTGCTTTTTGCCATGGTTAAATATCCCCCTCTAATATTGTTATTAATTATAACAAAAAAGGCAGGTATTGTCAATATCCGCCTTTTGTAAAATTATTATATATGATTTATATATTTATATCTATTTTGCAGCCTCTGCAGTAGTGTCTTCATTTTTATCTTCAATAGCAGGCTCTTTTGCAGCATTTGCTTGTTTATTTTTGATGTATTTTGTCCATTTGATATAGCCATATGTTGTGTTTGTCAAGTATCCTGCTTTCAAAACAAGAAGTATCCATTGACCAGCCATAATATTAAGAGCGATTTCGATAAATGTAACGATATACCAAGCCGCCCATTGTTCTCTGTATCTTAAAAGAATAAATACACCGTTTGCAATACCCACAGCAGATGCGCAAGCGTCTAGGTACCCACCAACGTCTTGTACTACTTCGTTATAAGAAAGTATGCCTTCATAGTCAATAAGTGATAGAAGATAACCCACAACAACTGTCCATACAGCAATACCAGCAATCAAAATTAGGTTTTGCCACCAGTTAAGTTTGCGAACTTCTGTCAAAGTATCATCTTTTTGGTCTTTGTGTTTATTCCAAGCAAAGAAACTAATGATATCAATAGGAATCCAGAAAAAGATTGTAACTGCGCAGGTAACCCAACGATAAGCACAAACAATACAAATAGCAATTTCAGTAAGTTCTACAACAAGTGAAACCAAAAAGTTCCATTTGCTTTGTTTTGCAATCAGCAGCTCACACGCAACATTTGATATAATGTCTAGAATATACAACCCCATAATTAAAGTTGGGTTGATCATAAGTTCTTCAGAATCTTCTGGGAACAAAAATGCAAATAAAATTGTTAAAACAAGTATTGAGAAGAACCATATCTTTTCGTATAAGGTAAAGTAATTCCATACTCTTTTGAATCTATTTTCTTTTTTCTCTATCTTTTGTACGTTTTCCATAAAAAAATCTCCAATGAAATAATACTATAAAAAGGCGTTTTTTTGCAAATGATTTGATAATATTTTTATACAAAAAATAGATAATTTTTAGATAATTTATTGCTTTATTTTTGAAAAATTTTTTAGGGGTTTGCGGGGTGCTTTTTTGGGCTTGTTGTTATAATTTTGCCCATAAAAAAACTAGGCTATTTCGCCTAGTTTTTTATTGATTATTGAGCTTGGCCACCGTCTTGAGTTTTTGAAGGTGTAACTTCTGTCATTTTTCCATCAACCAAAGTAAATTTTTGGTTAGTCATTTCAAGGCCTTTGCTGTCAAAAGCTTTAACTTTGTTTCTGCAATCTTCGCCTTCTTGAGCTTCTGGATATAGAGAAATTTGGTAATTGTAAGCACCTGAAGCTTCTCTTACTTGTTCTCCAGTAGTGATAAAGCAAGTAACTTTAGGTCCTGATGTTTTGATATATACTTCACCCAAAACAGTTTCGTCTTTGCCTTCACCTTTTGTAGCATAGTAGTATTTACCTGTGCTTTCTAGAAGATATCCATTTTCTCTAACATCTTCTTCGTTTTGAATAAGTGCGTGTGTCAAAAGACTAAGACCTTCTACAGCATAATTTGGTTGGTCAGCAGCTTGTTTTTGAGCTTTTGTATAAGCTTTTGTTGGTTGTTTTGCAGCTTTGATAACTGTATCTGCGAATGTCTTGATTCTGTCGTATTGGTTTTGCATAATAATATTTCTCCTTTTGTTTATATATATTTTACCGCAAAATATCATAATGTCAATAGTGAAATTGAGCAAAATTCAAATATTTTTTTGCATAAAATCATTTGACAATTTGTAAATTAATTTTTTAGAAAAAAAACCTAGCGATTTTGCTAGGCTTTTATTATAAATGTAAATATACAAAATTAGAATAATCCATCAATGTTTCCATCATTATCGATAGTCATACCAACAGCTGCAGGAACTTTAGAAAGTCCTGGCATAAGCATCATATTGCCAGCAAGCGCAACCAAAAATCCAGCGCCGGTACGAATTTCTATATCTCTTATTGTAATTTCAAAATCTTGTGGAGCTGCAAGCAAGTTTTTGTCATCACTTAGGCTATATTGAGTTTTTGCAATAATAATTGGCAAATTATTAAGCCCAAGTCTATTGATTGTCTCAATACTCTCTTTTGCCTTTTTCAAAAACTTAACTGATTTTGCGCCATAAACTTTGGTTGAGATGTCTTCGATTTTTTTCTCAACAGTGTCGTTTAGGTCGTATGAAAATTCAAATGAGCTATTATCCATATCACAAAGATTAATAACAGCTTTTGCAAGGTCTATTGCTCCATCTCCACCCTTTGCCCAAACTTCGTTGATAACAAGGTCAATATTTACATCACTCAAAGCAGCTTTTACAGCGGCAATTTCTGCAGGGGTGTCTGTAATATAGCTATTTAGCGTAACAACCATAGGTAGTTTGTATACGTTTTTGATTGTGTCAATATGTTTTAGAAGATTTGGAAGACCACGTTTTATAGCGTCAATATTTTCTTCGTTTAGGTTTTCTGGTTTTACTCCGCCGTGAAGTTTTAATGCCTTAATTGTTGCAACCAATACAACTGCATTAGGATTAAGCTCTGCAAGTCTGCATTTTAGGTCAAAAAACTTTTGAGCGCCAAGGTCTGCACCAAAGCCAGCTTCTGTTACTGTATAATCTGCTAAACTCATAGAAAGTTTTGTTGCGATAATACTATTGCAGCCGTGAGCTATATTTGCAAAAGGTCCGCAGTGAACAATAGCTGGAGTTTTGGCTAAAGTTTGAACAAGGTTTGGATAAATAGCATCTTTAAGTAGGATTGCCATAGCATCACTTGCCTTTAGGTCTTTTGCGTACACTGGTTTTCCAGATTTATCAAGAGCAACTAAGATGTTGCCTAGTCTTTGTTTTAGATTGTCCATATCGCTAGCCAAAGATAGAATTGCCATAATTTCGCTAGCAGCGGTTATTGTAAAACTATCAGGTCTTGGAGTTCCGTTTCTCTTACCTTGAGCGCAAGTGATTTCTCTCAAAGCTCTATCATTTAGGTCAAGACATCTATGGAACATTACTTTTTCGGGGTCAATGTTTAGTTCGTTTCCTTGGAATATGTGATTGTCAATCATACTGCAAAGAAGATTATTTGCAGATGTTATAGCGTGAAAATCGCCGTTAAAATGAAGATTTATATCTTCCATTGGTACAACTTGGCTGTAACCACCGCCTGTTGCTCCGCCCTTTACACCAAATACAGGACCAAGTGAAGGCTCACGAAGTGCAAGGCAAACGTTCTTTTGAAGTTTTGCCATACCAT
Organism: Clostridia bacterium; assembly: GCA_045534265.1. Taxonomy (GTDB): domain Bacteria; phylum Bacillota; class Clostridia; order Christensenellales; family UBA1242; genus CAKVLS01. The sequence goes on along the minus strand of JAZSJH010000005.1, from coordinate 216,055 downwards.
CAGCAAGACCTATAGATACAGTTGTCTTACCAATACCCGCACTTGTTGGATTGATAGCGGTAACAAGAATTAATTTTCCTTGTTTTGCTGTTGGTTTTTTTGTTATTTTTGCCTTATATTTACCAAAGCACAAAATATCATCATCTGTTAAATTTAGCTTTTTTGCTATATTCTCTATTTTCTCTAGCTCAAATTGTTTTGCAATTTCTATATCAGTCATCAAAATCCCCCCTTAATTACTTAATAGCATTATAGCATAGGTGTATTTTATAACCAAATAAAAAAACAAGGTTTGACCTTGTTTTTTGTATGATATATTTATAACAAAATTTTGTTTTATATTATTGCTCAGGAGTTTTTGTGTCTGGTGTTTGGGCTGGAGTTTCAGCATTTTCGGCAAGTTTTGGGCTACGATAAACACCATCTTGAATTAGCGATTGGTCTACCTGAACTAGTTTTTCAGGGCTTTGAGCTTCTTCTCTTAGCCTTATTTTTCTTTCTGTATCACGAAGAACCGCATCTCTAAAGAATGTTGTTCTAGCGCTAGATAATTCTGATGCCATACGGTCGCATAGTTCCTTGTCATCATGGTACATATATGCTCTGCGATTGTTGTCTATTGTGACAAATTTTCCTTCAAGAAAGTCGTATTTTAGGGCGTAACTTCTAAGGTCAATATAGTAACCTTTGCAAGCATAGTCAAAAAATCTACGATAACTATCTGGGTCAGATGTATATATTCTGTCTTGGACTTTTGCCCAGCCCTTGACATCTATCAAAAAGTCAACAACATAGTCACCAACGGTATTGTTGATTGGTTGTGGGGATTTTTCGTTATAAAAAAGTGGCACACCGATATAGTCATTAATATATCTATTAAGCAAGAAAATATCTCTGCCATCTATCATCATTTTGTCATTACCCTCGTAATGCTCAGCAAAAAACGCCTTAGCTCTGTCTAGTGTCAAATCTTTGTCGTTAAGAATTTCAAACATTTCTTTAACGGCAACACCGCCACCAAAAACAGCATCTAAAACCGCCTCTCTATGGTACCCAAAATATTCTTTTGAGTCTCTTTCCTCTGGAGCTATAAGAGATAATTTTTTGATTTCTATTCCCATAACTATATTTTACAATATTTCAATATTTTTTTCAATACCAAAAGCCCAAAATTTGCCATATAAAACCAAATTTATGACAAAAAAAGCACCAAACGTCAAGAATTGATGCTTTTTGATAAGATTATAATTTATATACTAGATAATTTGAGAAACTTCGGTATATGTTACTGTAACGTTTTGAGTAGAGCCACCTCTTGTTATATTATAAGTAATTTCCATATTTGGTCTAAAGTCTAGTTCGTAATCGGTAAGCTCAAACGCTCTTGTGATATCATATGTTTCGCCGCCAAAAGTAATTGAGTTGATAACATCACCAACTTCAAGTTTTGTTATAGCTGGACTTGTAGATGTAATTGCAGATACTTTTACAGTTTCTTTAATTCTTACTCTTTGCATAGTGGTATCATAATATGCTGTAGAAGATAATATTTGATAAGTAAGTCCTGTTCCAACAAGGTTTACTTTCTTTGTTGCTTGGTTTGCCAAGATATTGTTATAAACTTTGATAGCGATATCACTTGGTATAGCGTATGCCATATTGTCGATTTCTTCGCTTTCGGTCTTTATGTTAATAAGTCCTATAACTTGACCATTTTTGTTAAACATAGGGCCGCCGCTATTGCCTGGGTTTACTGCAGCATCTGTTCTTAGTGATCTATAAGTAATCTCTGTAGTTCCGCCACCATGAAGAGATGGATTCATCTTAATATAATCACAGTCTTTGCTAATAATACCAGAAGTAACGCCTATTCCTTCGCCTTCGGCATTACCGATAACAATTGCATCATCACCTGCTGTAACATCAATTGATGCACCAAACTCTGCTGGCTCTGCAATGCTATTTTTATAAAGTGAGCTTGTGATTTTCAAAACAGCTATATCATAAGTCATAGAAGCCCCGATAAATTGAGCTGCTATAGCATATTCTGAATATTCTTGACCATAAAGGTAAATATTGATTGATTGAGCGTATCCATCTGTTGTTGTACTATTTGCATCAAATATAACGTGATGGTTTGTTAAAATGTATGCTTCACCAGTTGTTTTGTTATCATCAACAATAACACCAGAACCATAACCATATTTATAATTTGATGTGTACTTAAACTTTGACTCAACAGCAACAACTGATGTAATACAATCGTTAGTTACTTTTGTTACTACATTATCTGCAGAAGCTCCATCTTCGCCATCTTCTCCATCATTGCCCGGGTCACCTTTATCGCCCTTGTCACCTTTTTCGCCAACAAGGCTTGCAACCCACTCTGCTTGAGTTCCTTCAAAACCTTCTAACACGGCTATTTGATAAGCAGAAAGCCCTTGAGCTGCGTACTCACCATCTTCACCAACAGCCTTTTTAGATGTCTTTTCGCCGTTAATAATCCAATAACCATCTTCACTTATATCGATAGTTACAGATGAACCATCTTCACCCTTTAGACTCTCTAGCCACTCAGCTTCGGTACCAATAAAGCCATGACGCACGGCAATATCATAAGCAGATTCTGCCGAAAGGTCACAACCTGTAAGAGAAGCTGCCATAGGTATAGCCAAAATAGATGCTATAATCGCTTTAGTTATCTTTTTCATTATCTGTTTCTGCCTCCCCTTCTTGTTTTAGAGAAATTTGTGAAGAAATGATATCTTCTAAATTATGTTTAATTGTTATACTAACAATATTTTGTAATTTGTCAGTATTTACAATAATTTTTGCAAACCTACTATCGGCTTTGGTGTTAAAGCCATAGTCTATTTTTTTATTGCAAACAAATTGTATTGTGTCCAAAATCTCTTTGATAGAGATACCATCACTACCCGTACCTACATTGTATAAGTTATTGCCGCTATCAACAACTTGCAATAGTTTAGCGGTAATAGCTGTCAAATCGCTAACGTGAATAAAATCTCTAACGGCTGTTCCGTCTTTGGTTGGAAAGTTGCCGCCGTTTATAAATATCTTTTCGCCACTATTTACTCTATCAATAAAATATGGCAATACATTTTTGTCTTTTGCCTTTGGTCTGTCACCAAGGTTTGCAATAATATTAGCCCCAACTGGGTTTGTATATCTTACTATAATTGTACAAATGTCAGGATTGTTGTGTTGAAAATCAGTGATAATTTCTTCGCACATTATCTTAGACTTTGCATATGGAGAAGTAAATTTTCTTTCAAAGTCTTCTGTTATTTTGTCCAAGCTATCATCATAGACAGTTACGGTTGATGCAAACAAAAATTTATTTACATTATATTTTTTTGTAAGTTCCAAAAGGTTTAGCGTTGACACCAAATTGTTTTTATAATAATCAAAGCTATTATCTATACTTTCTGGAATATACTTTTTGTTGGCATAATGCACAACGATAGTTGGTTTGTAGTCATAAAAAACTTTTTCCAAAAAGTCAATATCGGTACAATCGCCTTCATAATAGTCAAAATCTTTGCTGGTAGCTGCTTTTAGTCTTGTGATATTGCTCTTAAAGCAGTTTTTGAAATCGTCAACAATTGCAAAATCAAAACCTAATTTATTTAGTTCAAAGCAAAGATTAGAGCCCAAAAAACCAGCTCCACCGGCAACAAGTACTCTTTCCATTAGTCCTCTCTCTTTTCGATAATAGTATGCATATTTTTTTGATATACATCTATGTAGTTTTGTGATTTTAGGTCAAATAGATGATTGATACATTCATAGTCAAAAAAGCCTATTTTATCATCTTTTCTATTGCCGTCTTTGTCGTAGTATATAATAACATCTCCTATCCACACAAAGGCATTGTCTTTAGAAAGACCTGTGTATTTGTCTACTAATGCTTTTACTATTTCTTTCATTTTTTCTCCATAAAGATAGTTGTTGGTTAAATTTTAGATAAATAATCTAATTTAATCAGCAATACACCAACTTAACTTATCCTACAAAAATTATAACATAAACCCTTAAATTTTTCAAAGTATATCAAATAAATTTTTACAAAAAAAAGACCAAATTAGATTTTGGTCTTTTGTATTAGTCAAATAATCTTTCGTTAAATTTGATTGTCTTTTTGGTATAGTCAACAGTTGTTTCTACGTTGTATGGAATAACGCATCTAGGGAATGCGTGACCAAAGTTTACATTAAACATAATAGGGATATTTTTATCGCCAAGGACTTTTTTGTAAACTTCTTTGTACTCATCATAGAACATCTCATCTTGTGGCTTTCCTACGATAATACCTTCGGCGTAGTCAAACATACCTTTTGAGCCAAGCGCTCTTAACATCTCTTCTAGTTTATCTGGTGATGGCTTTTCTTCGCTTGTTTCCAAAAATAGTATTTTGCCTTTATACTCTTCATCTTCTGGTAAAAGTTTGTATTTATTGCAGATTTCTCTTCTAGCAGTGATGCCAAAAGCAAGCTCATATATACTTTCTATACAGCCACCAAATAGTCTGCCTGTCTTTTTGCCTTTGCCTTGAATAACTTCAAAACCTTTTGTTTCTTTTACCTTAAATCTTGGAGTTCCTACTTCGCTAGGAGCAAAGCTAGTTCTTTCTTTATACCAAACATCACTTGATTTAATTTCATCTTTTTCTTTTGCAAGGAAAATTTCAAACCACTCTTTTGTGTATGGTAGCATTTCATCTTCAAACTCTGCCAAATCACATAGATAGCAAGGTCCGTAATATGTATTAAGACCAAGTTTATTCAAAACCAAGTGGTTGACAGTTGTGTCCGAAAAGCCAGTAAAAATCTTTGGATTGTCAATAACATTTTTTACAAACTTTTTGTCTTCTAAAAGATATGGTGTTAGCTTGTATGTGTCCGTACCGCCTATGGCGCAAATAATACCTTTTATACTAGGGTCTGCAAAAGCTTGTTTTAGGTCTTTTGCCCTTTGTTTTGGGTGGTTTGCAAGGTATTTTGCACCTTTCATGCTATACTTCATATATACAGGAACAAGCCCATACTCTTTTAGTCTTCTTTCGGCAATTTCCACTTCGTGTTTTGCAAAAGGCTCTCCCATAATACCGCTTGATAAACTAACAATAGCGACTTTGTCGCCTGGTCTTAAACATTTTGGTTTCATAATATTTCTCCTAATATTTAGTTTAGCATAATTGCATTTTTAAGTAAATTATTTAACAAAAAAATACCCCCTTGTGGGAGCATTTTTTTATTTTTATATCTATTTTTCTGCAGGTGCACCGCAACTTGGGCATTTATTTTTGCTTGCATCAAAATATGTTCCACAGTGACTACACTCGTGGTTATTAGCATAAAAGGCAGTTTTTCTTGTATTGTCAGTTGATTTGTTATTAGAGCAAAGTTGTTCAATACGACTGCAAATAAATTGGCTATTTGGTATATCAAATAATACAAGGTGTTTTGCTTTTTTTCCATTGATATAGATATCACCAACTTTAAGTATTTTGTCGATAAAAGATACTTTTAGTGTAGCGCCCAACATATCTGTTAGGTTAATCTCAGTGTTTACATATAGATTGCCTCTACCCTTTATCTCAATAATTCTTTTGTTAGTAATCACATATTGAATAGAGTTCATTTCTTTTGCGGCTTTGATAATAGAACCAAGCCAAATCCAAACAGGCATTAAATGCAAAGCAAAAAATCCAATCAAGAAGATAGGAAGGAAAAACCCACCACCGGCAAAACCGCCAGAAGATGCAACAGTAAATATAATACTAAAGTCAATAGCACCCCAAATAAGAGCAATTGGCATCATTCCAATAGATTTGCTCATAACATAAGAAAACTTCTTTGGTTTGCCCTTCCACAAAATTTTTTCGCCAGAAGTAAGCAACTCTTCGGGTTTTGAAATTTTTATTTCTTCTTTTACATTAAAATAATTTTCATCAATGTTCTTCATATAAGCTCCAATATTTTCTACAAAATAGTATAAATAAATAACAAAATTTAGTCAAACAAAACAATATAATATGTTGTTTTTTGCAGCAGTTTTGAGTGTTTTTCATACTTTTGAAATAAAAAAACCTCAAAACTTAATTTGAGGTTTTGGGACTATTTTCCTGTAAATTTTGATGCAACACTATCAATGTCTTGCAATTCAAATCTATATTCTTGTTTTACGTCTGGATATTTTTGTCTGTCAACTGGGCTAGCAAACATATCATATGGTCTTGCATAAAGCGTACCATCACCATAAAGTGACCTGTAAAGCACTAGCTTACCCTTATCTTCGCTAAACACAGCAAAGCCTTCTACGATATAATAATCGCCCTTAAAATGTCTATAAATTCTTCCTTCTTTAATCTCTTGCATAATATATCTCCTTTATTTTATTTACTAAAACATTCCTTTATAAAGTCGATTTGACCTTGAAACTCCGCACCTTCATAGTCATTTCTTTCTTTTGGGGTCATTTCACTCATATATTTTCCACTTTTTTCATCATAACAAAGTGATGACAAAGGAATGCCTTTCACAATAGTTTTGCTAGGTTTATTAATAAAGTGTCTTTTTGGGGCAAATGAGCGTGTAAAAAGCTCACCATTTTCATTTATAATAGCAAGACCTACGTCATAATGAGCCCAACTTTCGCCACCTACTTCGTTTAGTTTTTCTATGTACAAATTTAGAAGTTGCTTGTCAGTTAGTTCCTTACCATTATGTCTTCTAACCAAAAGCCCAGGTTGGTCTTCGGGTGCAAATTTATCAATAATTAGCCCACTGTCATTAGCAAGCACAGGAAGCCCTGTTATTTCATGATAAGCTCTTGCTTTGATTACTGCATTTTCTATAACAGAACTCCCATTTTCTTCAACATTGATGTTGATATCAAAATCTCTCAAAGAACATACTTCTATACCCAGTTCATCAAAAGCTTGTTTATATATCATAACTTTACCTAAGTTTGTTGTTGCAATTAATACTTTCATTATCTTACTTCCTTTACTTAACAATATATTCCCAGCCAGGCTGCCAAGCCTTAGTTATACGCCAGTCTTCTGCAATCGCCCTTTCCCAAGACTTTCCCTTTATCAAGACATCTAAGGCTAGCTGTGGGGCTTTGTGTGCAACCAATGCCACTCTTTTGCCATCAAAATTTGCTTTTAGATAGTTTATAAAATCACTTACTCTTTTCTCTACATCTTGCATACTTTCGCCATTTGGAAAAGGCTCAATAATATGCTTGCTATAATCTACCAAACTATTATCTTGTCTGGTCAAATCGCCATAGTTACATTCTCTAATGCGGCTATCGTGCAAAATCTCAATATTTCTACCCGCAAAATCTATGTTTGCGCTATCAATAGCCCTTTGCAAATCCGAAGATATAACAATGTCAAAAGGCTCATCTTTTATAGTTTCGGCAAGGGCTTTTGCTTGCTCTATGCCTTTTGGGGCAAGCATAGCTTCGTTCCAGCCAGATGCTTTTTTCTCAAGATTGTCAAAAGTTGTTCCGTGTACAAAGTATTTTATGTGTATCATACATTCCTCTTAAAAAAGTAATTGATTTTATACTTTGTTATTATAGCATAGTTTTTTGTTTATAAAAACTATTTTACTTATAAAAAAAGCCCAAGACATAATATCTTGAGCCTTAAAAGTTATGCGTTTTTAGCTTTCTTTTTGCCTATTAGATAGTATACTAGATAGAAAATTGCAGCATAGATATAGAACAAAAGTATAACTATCATAGGATAAAGTACTGGGCTTCCGTTAACCATATTGTAGAAGATATCGTATGGAGTACCATCACCACGCATCAAGAACATATAGTTATAAGGAATAGTTACGTTAGCAATATAAGCTAGAAGACAAAAACCTAGCAAAATGCTAAATGTAATCCACATATTTTTTAGTTTCATACTTGTCATCTTTGATATTGCAATGTATAGTGATGCAAAACCAGAAATGCAATGAGTGATTGCAGATACAACATTGTCAAAAGAAAGTACTGGATAACAGCCATAGTTTTGAGCGGCACCGTAAGTTCCAAGAAGAGCACCCAAAATACCAAAAATAAATACAAAATCAAGGCAAGCTTCTTTTAATCTACCCTTAGAAAAAGCAGCAACTGGTATAGCGATAAGTTGAATAGAACACAAAAACAAAGGTAACATTCTAGTCCAAGCCATAGCATCTTGAGACCTAAAACAAATAAGAACAATCTTAAAAATCTCAAAACCATCTATCAAAAATGCAGCCCAAATAAGTACTTTATTTTTAACTTTTTCATCTTTATTTCTATTTCTAAGACCTAGCCAAATAGCAAGACCTATCATAACAAGTACGCAAGAAGTCACAAATACTAAATGTTGCCAAGAATACGCGCCTTCTGGAGTACGGTTATACCCGCCACCTGGCTGACTAAAACCAAAAAATTCTTTCATAAAATATCCTTTTATTATATTATTCTTGCTTATTATGTCATAATGTATCAATATATGTCAAACAAATATATGCAATATTGCAACAGGGACATTAAAAAAACTAGATAACTCTAGTTTTTTTCATTAAGTAAATATGCATTATTTTTTGCATTTGATTTGTTTTTTAGATATTTAATCAAGATGGCTATCAGCAATACAATGTATGCAACAATACTAAATCCAATAGTGTATATTAAGACAAATATGAAGTTACCTATATGCAAGTTGCCGCTACTAATATTTAGAGCATTACCAATTATATCTAAGACAGGTATATCACAACTGCTATAAGGTCCTATATAGAACATATTAAATGAATCTGTGCAGCCTGTAGAGTGATATATTATGTTCATAATAAATGCAGTGACAACACATACACCAAAGACCGACATAGCTTTTAATATAGTTTTATGCTCTATTTTTACTTTGCCAGAAACAAGAATAATCAAACCAATAATCATCATAGAAATGTGGTGAATCATAGATTGGCTAAACCTAAAAACAATAGGTGACAAAACAGTTGCTGGATATAAAACAACAATAAGCCCCGCAAACAAACCAAATGTAGCTAAAAATGAGCATAGATAGTCTCTAAATTTACATTCTTTAAGACAAGCTACTATAACCATTACGTACATTGGTACAGAACAGAATTGGAACGGAAATTGTTTCCATTCATAATCCCAAATATCCGTAGCTGCATCATAAGCAAAGTTAAGTTGTTTTAATATTTCTAGAAGTAACAACCCCCCCCCCACGGATAGCAGTATAATTCTAAATTGCTTGTCAGTTAGCTTTCTACAAGTAAGACAAACAACAACTATTCCAATAATAGCAACCGCCAGCCACAACAAATGATTCCAACCAAAAAGCGTTGGTTTAGCAATTTCAGTCTGCATAAAAGCAACAAATTTTCCCATAACTTACCTTCTTTTTTATTATCATTAGTATTTTGTCACAAATTATCAATAAATGTCAAACAAAATCGCCAACTGTTGCAAAAGGGACAATAAAAAATACAAAACCCGAAAAATCTCAGGTTTTGTAAAAATTAAATTTTTGTTTCGTCATAGTAAAAGTCTTCTTTATAATGCAATAATTTATAGCCTTTTTTTACTAAATCTTTTTCTTTAGCAATAAAGTCATCTCTAGAAATCTCTGTAAAAATATCATTTTCTAAGTTGTCATAAAATACATAAATAAGCGAATATTCTTTAGATTCGTTATTAATAAGCAAAACATATCTTTCATCTTTTATATCATCATACTCACCTATCATAGCGGTATAACCCACTAGCTTAGAAGCTGATTTTAACATTTTATCCAAAGTCTTATACTCTTCTATCCACTTGTCTAGGTCTATCTGGTTTTGCTTGTCATAAACATAATTATCATCTATAAAAGACAATCCGTCTAAATTATCTGTTATGGTTTCTTTAATGAAATATTCAACTTCGCTTAAATCTTCGTCTATATCATCATCAAATCCCCCGCTAATTATCCATAGATACAAGCAAGCCCAATGAGATAAAAATAAATCCGTCCATTCTTTATTTTTATATTTTGTTATAGCATTTATTATTGTATCTAGATTGTAATATTTTTTGAAAGGTGATTTTTTGTCATATTCTAAACTTGACGCATCAATATATACATCTTCAAAAGTACAAGTCAAATTACATACTCTCTCAAATAATTCTTTGTTATACATAAAAAACTCCTTAAGGTATTTCGTACAAGTATAAATATATTATAACATATTATATAAAAAAATCTAATGTAAATAAAAAAACTTGAGATTGTATTCTCAAGTTTTCTTGGTGCCGGAGATCGGACTCGAACCGATACGGAGTTGCCCCCGAGGGATTTTAAGTCCCTTGTGTCTACCATTCCACCACTTCGGCATAAATAATTTGACTTTATAATAAAAAATGCACCTCTAGGGGTGCACCTATGTTTTCATTGGAGGCACCACCCAGATTCGAACTGGGGGTGAAGGTGTTGCAGACCTCTGCCTTACCACTTGGCTATGGTGCCATACTTTAACCTTCTTTAGTAGCTCGCAAAATAATAAAGTCTTTATAAAAAAAATGGAGCGGAAGACGAGATTCGAACTCGCGACATTTGCCTTGGCAAGGCAACGCTCTACCACTGAGCCACTCCCGCAAAAGTACGAAACATTAATGGTGGGAACAATAGGGCTCGAACCTATGACCCCCTGCTTGTAAGGCAGATGCTCTCCCAACTGAGCTATGCTCCCGTGTCGTTTCGTACCCCTATAATATATCAAACCATTTTGAACATGTCAACAATTTTTTCAAAGTTTTTTTATTTTTTTTGAAAAATTTTTTTTATTACTTTTTCTATAATTATTTTATGTTAAAAATAGTTTTTTTGTTACCTTTATTTTAGGGTGTGCTTTTATATTATTTATTATAACATATATAATGTACAAAATCAACTACTGGCATAATATTTAACAAAAAATAGGGTACTTTTCTACCCTATTTTTTATTCAAACAACTATTTACAATCTCTTGCATTGTTTGAAGTCTTCATTTTTGAGCAACATTTTTCACATTTTTTTGCATTTTTTGTTGCTTTGTTAGTTGTCTTTTTTGCTGGCATTTTTTTACTCCTTTTCAAAAATTTTTTAGAAAAAATAAAAAAATTTTTCTAAATTTCAACTCTAAAAAAATAAAGTTGCTATAAATATTTTGAGTAAAATTGCTTTTTTAATGCAACAAAAAGTCAATTTCAAAAGTTAATTTTTGGCAAAAAAACAAGGCAGCTGAACGGCTACCTTGTATATATTTTTATTATTCAACTGAGATTAGATAGTAGTAAACTGGTTGTCCGCCAGAAAGAACTGATACTTCGCAGTTAGGATATTTTGCAGTCAAAGTCTCATTAAGTGCCATAGCGTCTTCTTCTTTTACTTCTTCGCCATAGAACATAGTGATATTAACAGTTGATTGATCAACCATTTTGTCCAAAAGACCTAATACTGTTTCAGGAATTTCTTTGCCTTTAGCAAGGATTGATTTGTTATCAAGACCGATAATATCGCCAGTAACTAGGTCAAATCCGTCAACGTTTGTATCTCTTACAGCGTATGTGATAGAACCAGATTTTACGTTGTTGATTGATTCTGTCATAGCTTCTGTATTTTCAGCAATGTTTGCATCTTCGTTAAAAGCAAGACAAGCAGAAACACCTTCTGGTACACTGCGTGTTGGTATAACGATAATGTTTTTGTTTGTAAGACCTTTAGCTTGTTCTGCAGCCAAAATGATGTTTTTGTTATTTGGGAATACAAATACATTTTGTGCATGTACTCTATCTACAGCACCTGCAATGTCATTTGCACTAGGGTTCATAGTTTGTCCACCCTCGATAACATAGTCAACCATAAGGTCTTTGAATAATGCAGCAAGGCCATCACCAGCAGCAACTGAAACCATACCATATTGTTTAAGTGGTTCTTGGTTTGTTGCAGCAGCCATAAGTTCTCTTGCTTGTTCTAGCATATTTTCAATCTTAATATTAGTGATTTCACCTAGTTCTAGGGCATATCCTAGAGCGATATTTGGTGTGTTTGTATGTACGTGAACTTTAACAAGTTGTAAATCTCCAAGGCAAATAACAGAGTCACCAAGCTCACAAAGTCTAATTCTAAGCTTGTCTATATCGCTTTCGGTAGTCTTTTTGTGCATATTAACTACCATAAATTCTGTACAATAAGCAAACTCAATTTCGCTGATATCACAAAGTTTTGCGTGGAATTCTTTGTTCTTTTCGATAGTCATAGCAGCATCAGAAAACTCAAGTTTGATTGATTCGTCATTGATGATTACTTTATAAAAACCAGTAAAGATAATAAGAAGACCTCTACCACCAGCGTCTACAACGCCTGCTTTTTTAAGTGCAGGTAGCATTTCTGGAGTTTGTCCAAGGATTTCTTCACCTTTGTCTAGTACTTGTTTGAAAAATTCTTCAAAATCAGATACTTTTTTAGAGATAGTTAGAGCAGCCTCAGCCATAACTCTAGCAACAGTCAAAATTGTACCTTCTTTTGGTTTTGTAACTGCTTGGTAGGCAACATCAGCGCCTTCTTTCATTGCTTTTGCAAAGGTTTTTGTTGTAAGTTCTTCGCATTGAACAACAACTGTTGAAAGACCTTTCAAAATTTGCGACAAAATAACGCCAGAGTTACCCCTAGCTCCTCTCAAAGCACCTTTTGCAAGGGCTTCGCCTAATGCGTCTAAATTGTTGTTTGAACAAGCGTTTACTTCTTTTGTAGCTGATTTGTATGTAAGTGACATATTTGTACCTGTGTCACCATCAGGAACTGGAAAGACGTTAAGAGCGTCTACATATTTTTTATTTTCTTCTAATAAATTGGCAGCCGCTAGAATCATTTTTCTAAACATAGCGCCATTAATAACTTTTTGCATTATTTCCTCCGGTAAGTATACCCTACTGTAATATTGTTATACCCTAACCCCGATAACTCTAACATTGACAGCATCGACAATCATACCGGTGAACTTTTCTACATTATATTTAATTGTCTTGCGAAGACTCTCCGCTACCGCATTAATAGAAACACCATATTTTAAGATTACAAATACATCAAGAGTGATTCTATTGCCAAGTGTTGTTATTTTAATACCGCGATTAAGTGGTTGTTTTTTGAATAAATCAGGAAAACTATCAACTACCTTTTTGCTAGCGACAAGGTCAACAACACCATAGCAATCTAAAGCTGTGTAAGCAGCAACGATAGCTATAGCTTCGTCAGTAATTGTGATATTACCATATGCGTTAGATGTTTTTACAGGCATAATTTTCCCCTTCTGTTATATTTAACAAAATTATAATACTATATAATAAAAAAATATGCAAACGTTTTTTTGTATTAATAAAAAAATAAGCGGGCAAAAATCTTCCCACTTATGTAAAACTATCTGGTTTTATGTAATTTTTTTTGAAAATAGCCTTTAGCAAAAAAGACAAAAATCTAGGCGATTTGAAACAAAATATCTTCATAACGGCACTCCTATTATATTATATATATAATAAGTTTATGTCATAAATCATACAATTGTTACTTTATGTCTTTTGGCTTTGCGCCTGAAGTAAATGCTTTAATAAAGTCATTTTTGTTTTGAGCCACATACAACGCCTTTCCACTCACGGCACAGTCAGCGCCGGCTTTAATAACCTTAGCAATATTATCAAGGTTTACACCGCCATCTACTTCAAAGAATATGTCTTCAATGTCGTATTCTTTGGCAATAGACTTTATCTGCTTTATCTTGTCAAGGCAAGGCTCTATCATCTTTTGACCACTCCAGCCCGGAACAACTGTCATAATCAAAAACATTTGGCAATATGGAATAATGTCTTGGAAGTCTTCGACTTTTGTGTCTGGATTAATAGCAAGACCAGCTTTAACGCCCTTTCTGCTTATGTGTAAAAGCATTTTCTTTAGCTGTTCTTTATCCATATATGTTTCAAAGTGAATAGCCAAAAATTCGGGTTTTAGTCTTATATACTTTGAAAGCAAAAATTTTGATGGGGTTTTTACCATCAAGTGAACATCAAGTGGTTTTGTTGCAGATTTTGCAATGCCTTTGACTGTTTTATAACTTAGTGAAAGCGTTGGGACAAATTTGCCGTCCATAACATCACAATGTATATAGTCAATATCTGTATCGTCCAAAATATCCATATACCTGAAAAATTCATTTGCAGGTGGTGGATTGGTTGAAGCTGAGATTTTAATCTTTTTCATAAACTTTCTTCCTTGTCTTTAATTCATTATAAATATAGACATATCTCTCAAATCGGTCTTTGTCTATAAGTCCTTGAGCTACTGCTTGTTTTATTCCACACTCACTCTCGCTTTCTTTGGTGTGAGTGCAGCTGGTGTACTTGCAATCAAACTCAGCAAAGTCTGGGTAATAAAACTTAAGGTTATCGTATGTTATGTTTGGGATATTGAGCATACTAAAGCCTGGGGTGTCGATAACATAACTATCACCTGCTAAGGCAAACATCTCTGTATGTCTTGTGGTGTGTCTGCCCCTTTGGGTCTTTTCACTAACAGAACCCGTTTTTGCAATTTGGTCAAGCATTAAGGCATTTAGAATAGTTGACTTGCCAACTGCGGACTGACCAGCAAAGGCTGAGATTTTTCCTTTGAGCAAAGCCTTTAAGTCTTCAAGCCCGTCGCCGTTTAGAGCTGATACCGACACAACATCAAGCACAACATCTTTGTATTGAGTCAAGACTTCCTTTCTAAACTCTTTAGATAAGTCTTCTTTGTTAGCACAGATAATCGGCTTAATATCATTATCAAGACACATAAGGACTAACTTATCTATCAAGATATAATCAGGTTTTGGTATTGGTGACAAGACAATGATTAGGTTGTCGACGTTTGCGATATTAGGTCTTATTAAGATATTTTTTCGCTCGTATACTTTGGTGATAACTGCTCTACCATTTATCATTTCATATGATACTTTATCTCCAACAACTACCTTGTCACTTTTTAGATTTCGGCAAGAAGCAACATATGTAGCTTTGCCGTCATTTATGGTAAATGCATTTGAAATATTCTTAATTACTACGGCGTTTGCCATACATATATCCTCCTTTTTTGCATAGTACTATGCCTATATCTTGTAGTAGTATGCATACTACTTGTTACTAGATGTTGTTTTTATGTAATTTTTACGTAATTGACCACAAGCACCATCTATATCATCACCCATAGTGCGTCTTGCGGTTGCTTCTAACCTATTTTGAGTTAGTTTTTCTACAAAATCATATACTTCTTTTCGGCTAGGAGAAACAAAATCTTTCTCTTTTACTTCGTTAAGTTTAATTACATTAACAAGACAAACAATACCTTTAAGAAGGCGTGCCAACTCTCTTGCGTGCTCATCTTTGTCATTAACACCTTTGATTAAAGTATACTCTATTATAACTCTTCTGCCTGTTTTGTTAAAATAATATTTAACAGCATCTATTACTTCTTCAATTTTGTAAGATCTGCTAACTGGCATAATTTCGTGTCTTACATTGTCATTACTTGCGTGAAGTGACAAACTAAGGTTTACATGGTATCCGCTATCAGCTAGCATTTTTATCTTTGGAGCTAGACCGCAGGTGCTAAGTGAGATATTACGAAGACCAATATTGATACCTTCTTTGTCATTAACAAGGTCTAAAAATTTGATTGTATTATCATAATTATCTAGCGGTTCTCCACTGCCCATAAGTACTAGATTTGTTATTTTTCGGTTTTTTATATCTCCGCCAAGTATCTTGTTTACGACAACAACTTGGGCTAAAATTTCGCCTGCAGACAAGTTTCTAACAAGTCCATCAAGCCCAGATGCGCAGAAAGCACAACCCATACGACAACCAACCTGAGTTGAAACACACAAAGTATTGCCGTGTTTATACCCCATCAAAACACCTTCGATAATATTTCCGTCATGTAATTTATAAAGGTATTTTGTTGTTCCATCTTCTTTAGAAACCTTTGTTTCGATAATTTCTAAAACATCTGTTACATAGTTTTCTTTAAGATAAGTCTTAAATTTGCCCGGGATATTAGTTATTTCGTCAACTGTTTTTCCGCAGGCAAAAGCAGAAAATAGTTGTTTTGCTCTATAACTTGGCTCGCCGGCATCTTTTGCAACGGCGGTCAGCTGCTCTATATTTAGGCTATATACATCTATCATACTCTTATCAACCTCGCAAAGTAAAAGCCTTCGATACCGCTGATATTAGCAAGCGTGGTATAGCCATAATCATCTGCCAAAACTTCGATATATTTTGGTTTTGTAAAGTCAACCTTAAAGTCTTTGTGCTCGTCCAAAAATCTCTTGATTACTTCGCTATTTTCTTTTTTGTTTATGGTACAAGTACTATAAATAAGCGTACCACCAAGTTTTACATAATTGCTACAATTAGACAAAATTTGATACTGGATTTCTGGAAGTTCATCAAAGCTATGTTCGTCTTTTCCAAGCAAAATGTCGGGTTTACTATTAACAACACCAAGCCCTGAGCAAGGAACATCACACATAACAAGATCGTATTTTTGGACGCAAGATTGAACAAATTTTGATGCGTCACACACTTTTGCAGTTACATTCGTAAGCCCCATACGGTCACGGTATTTTTCAACCAAAGCCACCCTATGCTCGTGTAAATCCCAAGCTTCAACTGTTCCGTTTAGGTTAAGAGAAGCAAGGTACATTGTCTTACCACCAGGAGCTGCACAAACGTCCAAAATTTCGCTTTTGTCTTGGACCCCAGCACTGTCACAAATCATAATAGAACCTATATTTTGTACGGTATACAAGCCATTTAGTTTTTCACAACCATTAAGTTTAGAATACTCAACATTAAGAACATTACCAATTGGTGTGTCTTGATATTCTATATCGCTTGATTTTAGCAAAGCCTTAAACTCAGCTTCTGATATTTTGGCTGTGTTTACTCTAATTGTTGTTGTATTATCAAGTTTTGTGGCTAAAAGGCTCTCTGTCATTTCTTTGCCATAATCTCTTATGAGCATCTTAACAAACCATTCAGGCTTGCTATAATTTATAGATAAATATCTTGAATAGTTATTTTCTTTCTTTGGTAAATCGTATTCTTTGTTTACAACTTTTTTAAGCACGGCATTAACAAGACCGCTAGCTGAAGAAAAACCAACTGCCTTTGTAAGACGGACACATTCATTAACTATTGCATATGGCGGAGTGCTAAGGTCTAGCGCCATATATGAACCCATTTTCAAAACAATTTTTACAGGCAAATCTTTTACTTTTGGAGCTAAAAATTTAATTATATACTCAAGCTTAATATCATTTTCAATAGTTCCATAAACTATCTTTGTAATAAGAGCTTTGTCTTGTTTTATACTATTAAGTTGTTTGTTTAGCTCGATATTAGAATAAGCACCTTCTTTGTATATGTTATTTAGCGCATTAAAACATACTTGTAAATAGTTCTTCATACATTATTAGAAGTTATTTTTTAATAACTTTCTTCCCCTTAAATAATCTTTTGCGTTCATAGCTTTTGTGCCGGCAGATTGGATAATATCAAATTTAACTGCCCCGCCCTTGCAAGCTATAACAAGGCCGTTTTTATCATCAGCAAAGATGACTTGCCCTAAATCATAATTACCAGAAACTTCAGCAATAGATGCCTTATAAACCTTTAATCTATTTGTTTCATCAAGATTTACAAAAGCAACTGGCCAAGGATTTAGCCCACGGCAAAGGTTAACAATTTCTTCTGCTGATTTTGAAAAATCAATAAGTCCACTGTCTTTGTTTAGCATTGGGTAGTGGCTTGCGTTTTCGTGGTCTTGTTTTGTGTAGGTTTCCTTGCCACTTTCTATAAGGTCCAAAGCCTCAAGCAAGGCTTCGCAACCCAAAACAGACAATCTATCAAACAACTCCCCTGCTGTTTCTTGCTCGCCTATTTCAATAGATTTTGCAAGAACCATATCGCCAGTATCTACACCGATATCTGTCTTCATAATAGTAACACCAGTTGTTTTTTCGCCGTTTACAATACACCATTGAATTGGGCTTGAACCTCTATATTTTGGAAGAAGTGATGCGTGTACATTATATACGCCTTTTGGGGTTAAATCTAAGACATTTTGTCTTAAAATTTGACCATATGCAGCAGTAACCATTATGTCTGCATTAAGGGCTTTGAGTACTTCACACTCTTTGCTGATCCTGTTAAATTGGTATACAGGAATATTATGTTTTTCTGCCAAAACTTTAACAGGACTTGCAACAAGTTTGTGTCCCCTGCCACTTGGTTTGTCGGGCTGAGTTACAACACCGACAACTTCGTGTCTTGAGTCAATCAAAGATTGTAAAACACCCGCCGAAAAGTCTGGAGTTCCTAAAAAAATTATCTTCATTATTTATCCGCCTTATCCATAAATAATATTCCGTCAAGGTGGTCACATTCGTGTTGAATAGCTCTTGCAAGCAAATCTTCACCAGTAAGTGTAAACTCAAAACCATATCTGTCAAAGGCTTTTACTGTTACTTTATTTGCTCTAGTTACTTTTTTGAAAATTCCTGGAGAGCTAAGGCAACCTTCATCTCCGCATTGAGTGCCTTCTGACTCAATAATTACTGGGTTAACCATTTCAAAGTACATTCCGTTAACCATAACAATTGCTACTCTTTTCAAAATTCCAACTTGTGGAGCAGCAAGACCAGCGCCGTTTGCTTTGATCAAAGTGTCTTTCATATCATCAAGCAAAACTTCTAAGTTTTCATCTATTTTTGTTACTGGTTTTGATATTTTGCGAAGTACTGGGTCTTTGTCTGTAATAATATTTCTTATTGCCATTTTGTATCATTCCTTTTAGCTTAAATTTTGTGGGTTGTTTTCGACAAAAATCGAAACTTTGTTTTTCTTAACTTTATCACAAATTTCATAAATTTTTGTGGTTATGTCTTTATCATTTTTTGCGTAATATCTTGTCAAAATTTGATATCTATATTTGTTTTGAATACGACCTTTTGGGCATTTCATAGCCTGCATATAAACAAAGTCGCTTTTGTACTCATCTTTTAGAGCAGACATATTGTGATAAATTTCTTTTGATGCTTCTATCACTTTTTGTTCATCTTCACCAGAGACCAAAACTCTCAAAATTTTGGTAAATGGCGGGAAGTGTGATATTTCTCTAAGGTTTATTTCTTTTTTGTAAAAAGCGCCATAATCATAGTTTGACACACATCTATAAACATAATGTCTTGGGAAGTATGTTTGAAGGATAACTTTACCCTCAAACTCGCTTCTGCCAGCTCTGCCTGCAACTTGGGTTATAAGGTCAAATGTTCTTTCGGTGGCACGAAAATCACTAAAATGCAAGCTAAGATCGGCGTCTATTATACCAACAAGGGTTACATTGTTAAAATCGTGACCTTTGGCTATCATTTGAGTTCCAACCAAAATAGCTGGAGTTGTGTGGTTAAACTCTTCTAGAATTTGAACGTATGATTCTTTATTTGTTGTGCTATCGTTATCTAGTCTTAATATCTTAACATCAGGAAAAGCTTGTTTTAGTTCTGCAACAATTCTTTGAGTTCCTACAGCGCCAAGTTTAATATATTCACTCTTACAATTTGGACATTGAGTTAGGGCTTTATACCTTTTGTTGCAATAGTGGCATTTCAAAAGGTTATCTTCTTTGTGATATACAAGTGAAACGTCACAATCGGTACACTTAGCTACATAGCCACACTCTTTGCACATCATAAAAGATGAGTGACCTCTACGATTTATAAAAATCATAGCTTGTTTTTTGTTTTTGATACAGTCAGTTAAGTTGTTAATAAAAGCTGTTGAAAACATACTTGTATTGCCATTTCTTATCTCACTTAACATATCAACAATTTGCACTTGTGGAAGGCTTTTGTTATTTGCCCTGTTTGGAAGTTGCAAAAGTGTATATTCACCTGTTTTTGCTTTATAATAACTATCTATTGATGGAGTTGCACTGCCAAGAACTAGCGGGCAATTGTGCATATATGCTAGATATCTTGCTACTTTGTGGGTATGAAATCTTGGGTTACTTTCGCTAAAGTAGCTTTGGTCGTGCTCTTCGTCAATAACGATAATTCCTACATTATCAAGCGGAGCAAAAATACAAGACCTAGCACCAAGTGCTATTTTTGCTTGACCTGTTTTAAGCCTGTTCCACTCATCAGCCCTTTCGCCGTTGGAAAGTCCGCTGTGTAATATTGCTACATTATCACCAAATGCATTTCTAAATCTTGAAAGCATTTGTGGGGTTAGTGAAATTTCTGGCACAAGCATTATTGCAGTTTTGCCTTGTTCTACAACAGATTTTATACAATCCATATATACTTCTGTCTTACCGCTACCAGTAACACCGTGAAGCAAAAAGGCATTATATTTAGATTTTTTTATAGCTTCGATTGCTCTTGTTTGTTGGTCAGTTAGAGTTATTTGCTTTTTTGCTACAGTAAAGGCATTTTTTGGTTTTCTATTTACCTTTTCTTCTTTGACAGCAAGTAGTCCAAGTTCAATTAATTTCTTTACTGCCGGTGGCGAAAACTTATCGTTTAAGACAGTTAATTTTTCGGCACCCTTTTCGCTCATATACTGATAAATTTTGAGTTGAGCGGTGGCTCTTGATGAAATTTTAGAAACATCACCACCGACAAAAGTAATTACTCTTTCAATCTTTTCGCTATAGCCTTTACGAATTTCGGGCGGCAAAAAGAGTCTTATACAATCGGCAAGGCGAAGGTAAAATTCCTCTTTCATAAAAAAACACAGCTGAACCATCTTTTGAGATAGTAACGGCTGTGAATCTAATTTTTTTATAACGCATTTGAGTTTAGTTTCGTCATAATCTGACTTTTCTTTTAGATTTATTACATAGCCGTCAATATTTCTTCCTGCAAAAGGAACAAGTACCCTAAAGCCTACACCTATATCGGAATCTGGCTCTAACTTATAATCAAATATCTTGTCAACATTACTGTTTAGTACATCTACAATAACTTCGGCTATCATATTTCCTACCTTTTATTCTTCGTCAGGATTTACGGCTACTATTTTTCCACTGTCTAATTCTTTAGCTGCGATAGAAATGGCTTTGTCTTGAGAGTTGTCAATAACTTCAGGAATAGTCTTTTCTAGTTCTTTGGCTCTTTTGCCAACAACAGTTGCTAGAATATATGGATTACCAACTTTTTCTGCTAGTTTTTCGATAGAAGGATATAACATCATAGTAAAATATTTCCCCTTTATATATATTAACAAATTAATTATATCATAATGTAATAAAAATTACAACTACTAAATTTGGTTATTTTTTAGCATTTGGTTGAAGGTTTCTTCATCAATTATCTTAATACCTAGGCTTTGGGCTTTGGTTAATTTGCTACCCGCATCTACCCCTGCCAAAACAAGGTCGGTATTTTTTGAAACTGAAGATACAACTTCTCCACCGTTTTGCTCAATAAGTTCTTTTGCCTTATTTCTAGAATAAGTAGGAAGCGTGCCAGTAAGAACAATTTTTAGCCCAGAAAATACTCCTTCTTGTGCCACAACACTATTATTAGTTATCTTAACGCCAGCTTCATTTAGCTCGGCTATTAGTTCTAAATTTTTGCTATCGGCAAAGTATTCTTTTATATTTTCGGCGATAATCTCACCTATATCTCTTATGGTTGTTAAATCTTCAATAGTTGCTTTTGCAATATCTTCGATACTACCAAATTTTTTAGCCAAATCTTTAGCGGTTTTTTCGCCTACGCCGTTTATAGATAGTCCGCTGATAAAATTGCTAAGTGAGCAGGTCTTGCTCTTATCTATGGCAGAGATTAGGTTGCTAATTTTTTTATCCTTAAAACCTTCTAGGTTTTGCAAGTCTTCAGGCTTTAGGTTATACAAATCAGATAGCTTTCTAACCCCGCAATCATCATATAGTTGCTCGGCTGTTTTTTTGCTAAAGCCCTCAATATTAAGGCAGTTTCTGCTACCAAAATATGCAAGCTTTGTAGTTATCTTATCTCTGCAATTTTCGTTTCTGCAGAATAAGTTTGGACCTACCATAACAAGTTTTTCGCCACAGCTTGGACAGGTTTCGATAGGTTTTATTTCCGTGCTATTATCAAAAGTTTGAGCAACGCTCAAAACTTCTGGTATAACCTCGTTGCTACGTCTTACAAATACAAGGCTATTTAGCGCTACTTTCTTCTTTCTTATGTCTTCGATATTATTTAGGGTTGCTTTGCTAACGGTCGCTCCAGCAAGTTCTACCGGCTCTAAAAGCGCAATAGGGGTTACTTTCCCTGTTCTGCCAACACCCCAAACAACGTCATTTAGCATTGTTGTTACTTCTTGGGCTTCAAACTTGTAAGCTATAGCCCATTTAGGGAATTTTGCAGTAAAGCCAAAGTCATCTCTTGCCTTTACGTTGTTTAGCTTGATAACCATACCATCGATTAAGATATCAATGTTGTTTTTGATTTTGTCTACTCTGTCAAGCGCGCTAATAATCTCTTTAGCAGTTGTACATATTTTGAACATATCTCCACTCAAAAAGCCGTTATCAACCAAAAACTCGTGCTGCTCGCTTTGCGTATCAAAAGATTTGTCTATTGACACTATATCGTAAAAGAACACATCAAGTTTGCGACTAGCAGTAACCTTTGGGTCAAGGTTACGTATAGCACCCGCCGCCGCATTTCTTGCGTTTTTCAAAGGCTCATCAGCGGTCCTGTTATATTTTTCTAGGTTAGAAAGTGTAATCATACCTTCGCCCTGTACTGTCAAATCGCCTGTATATTTTATTTTTAGTGGTACTGATTTTATTGTTTTTACTTGAGCGGTAATATCTTCACCGACTATACCATTGCCTCTAGTTGATGCTCTATACAAGTATCCGTCTTTATATTCGATAACAATTCTTAATCCGTCATACTTGTATTCTACAGAAAAGGTTGCTTGTGGGTATTCTGCCTTAATATCATCAACCCATTTTGAAAGCTGGTCGTAAGTGTTGCATTTGTCCAAACTATAAAGTTTAACTTTGTGCTGAACTTTCTTAAAGCCTTTTAGTATTTCTCCACCTACTCTTTGAGTTGGGGAATCAGGAAGTACTATACCTGTTGTTTTTTCTATTTCAATAAGTTCGTCATACAAGACATCATAGTCTTTGTCCGAAACTATTGGATTATCTAAAACATAGTAGTTGTAGGCGTATTCATTTAGCTTTTGAACTAACCACTCTTGTCTTGTCATAAAACTTATTCTCCTTTTATTACTTTAATTGGGGCGTACTCTAAAGATAGTGTCTTGCTACCAAAGTCTTTGAACTCTACTGTTGCAAGTTTGCTTGCCTCATCAATACTCTTAATATTGCCTATACCAAATTTTGTATGCAAAACTTGGCAGCCAACTTTGAACTCAGATAAACTACTTGTTTTTTGAGTTGCACTACCACTAGAACCAAAAGTGCTTGTTGGCATACTAAAGCTGACCTTTGATCTTTCGTATCCGGCAAAGTTATAATTATTCTTTGTATATGCGTTATTGCTGCTATCATAAGTTGCTATGCCAAAGTTATTATATAAGCTTTGACTACGTGTTGCTATCTCAGCCTCGGTTAAAAACTTAGATGGCATCATATAATCACGTCTTCCATACATAAAGCGTGATTTTGCATTTGTAAGATATAATCTTTGTTCTGCTCTAGTTATTGCTACATACATAAGACGGCGTTCTTCTTCCATATCCTTTTGGGTAGATTGACCATATCTTATAAGTGGGAATATCTTTTCTTCAAGTCCTACTACAAATACTACCTTAAACTCAAGTCCCTTAACTGAGTGAACAGTAGCAAGCGTTACGGCGTTGTTTGCCTCGTCATAACTATCTATGTCGCTAGCAAGAGTTACTGATTGCAAATACTCTTCTAGTGTAGAAGTTGGGTTTTGCTCAAAGTACTCGTCAACTGATGATACAAATGAGTCTATGTTCATAAGCTTAGATAAATCTTCTTCAGAGCCAGAACCATAGGCTTTTTTGAAATCCACCTTTGATAACATATATCTTATAAAATCTGTTGGTGGTAGTTTGTTCATATTTTCTTTTAGGTCTAAATATAAAGCCTTAAAGACATCAAACTTATTAGCTACGTTATCTGCAAGGAAAAACTCATCTTCTTCGTTTAGAATAAGCGTCATAAGTCCTACGCTATAATATTTTGCTTGTTTGTTTAGCTCTTCTAGTGACGCATCACCGATTCCACGTTTTGGGAAGTTTACAATACGAAGAAGCGCTGCGCTATCTTGTGGGTTTACAAGAAGTCTTAAGTATGCAAGAATCGCTTTAATTTCTTGTCTTTCAAAAAACTTAAATCCACCAAAGATACGGTGTGGAATATTGTAGTTTAGGAATTTTTCTTCAAAAGACCTAGTTAGTGCGTTTAGTCTCATAAGGACTGCTATATCGCCATATTTATAGCCAGATTCACGGACTAGGTTGTAAATTGTAGTTGTTACAAATTCTGCTTCGTCACTCTCTGTTCCAAGGGAGTTATACTCAACCCTAACGCCATCAATATTTTCCGTCCAAAGGCTCTTTGGATTACGAATACTATTGTGTTTGATTAGGGTGTTTGCTGTGTTTAGAATATTTTTAGTACTACGATAGTTTTGTTCCAGCTTAAATGTTTTACAATCTGGAAAGTCCTTTTTGAAGTCCAAAATATTTGAAATGTTTGCGCCTCTCCAGCCATAGATACATTGGTCTTCATCACCTACAGCAAAGATGTTTTTATGTTTTTGAGCAAGCAAACTTACTATTTGGTATTGAACAGTATTTGTGTCTTGGAACTCGTCAATATGAATATATTGGAATTTGTTTTGATAATAACTCAAAACTTCTGGACACATTTTGAATAGTTCGTATGTTTTTGTTAAAAGGTCATCAAAGTCTAGAGCGTTGTTGTTTTCTAGCTCTATTTGGTAGCTGTTATAAATCTTGGCATAAGTATCGATATCTTCGGTTTCCATATACTCTTTTTGATACTCAAAAGGAGTTAGGTTTTTGTTTTTAGCATTAGATATATGCCATACAGCATTTTTCATAATGCTCTCGTCTGTTACATTGTTTTTAGCAAAAACGTCTTTCAAAATCTTATCTTTGTCGGTATCAGAATAAATCGAAAAATTGCTATCAAAACCCTTTCTATACTCAGTTTCTCTTTTTAGATTTACTTTGTTTTGAAAGGCAACAATATTGCGTCTTAATATTTTGCAACATAGAGCGTGGAATGTAGAAACCCATATTTTGTCGCTATCTTCTACCATATTCTCTAAACGGGCTTGCATTTCTTTGGTGGCTTTGTTAGTAAAAGTTATCGCCAAAATGTTATATGGAGATACATATTTGTCACGGATAAGATGAGCTATACGATATGTAAGTAGTCTAGTCTTTCCGCTACCTGCTCCGGCTGTTACAAGAATAGGCCCTTCAGTTTCTTGAAGGGCTAGTTTTTGTTCGTTATTCAAATCATTAAGGTCAAAATTTTTCATAAGGTTATTATATCAAAATCATCATAAAAATACAAACAACTTTTGCTATTAAAAATAAAAAAGCCCTGACTTTTTCAGGACTTACATTTATCAGCCAAAGCTATAGTTTGACATATGTTCTCTGTAGTATCTTTGTCTTAACTCTTTGTACTTAAAATTAAGTGTTGAGATATAGTGTTGTTTTGCTTCAAAGTCTAGCCCTGCAAAGACCTTTTTGTCCATAAGTTCGTTTATAGGGTTTACTCTATCAAGTCCTTTGTCGATTATTTCACAGACTTTTTTGTAAAGCATCTCATCATAAGTATTTACTACTACGTTTTGAACAATGGTTTTTCTGTTTTTGTCTTCGGTTGATTTTTCAATGTAATC
Source organism: Clostridia bacterium (assembly GCA_045534265.1). Lineage (GTDB taxonomy): Bacteria > Bacillota > Clostridia > Christensenellales > UBA1242 > CAKVLS01. Next base: position 190,018 of record JAZSJH010000005.1, on the reverse strand, counting down.
CTTAAAATTAGTTGGTTTTGTGATTGTTTGACCTGCTATGTAACTATTACATCTAAGCCTTGCTTTTGCCGACTTTGCAAGCATGGATAAACTTGTTGATTTTGACATAATATTCTCCTTTTATTTGTCCCGAATTTTTGGGTGCGACAAGGGCTATTATACGCCAACTGTAAAAATACACAATCAAACCACCTGTCTAAAATGGTCGAAGATTAGTAGGTTTTTGTATATTGATGCGAAAAATATGGATATATGAAGATAAACACGCAAATACTACAATTTATGCAAATACAAGCCAAACTTAAAATTTTGCAACAAAAAAGACAGGTAATAAAACCTGTCTTAAAATAAATTACTTATTTTTTCTTTTTCTTGCAGCTTCTGCTTTTTTCTTACGTTTTACGCTTGGTTTTTCGTAAGCTTCTCTTTTACGAAGGTCGCCAATAATACCGTCTTTTTGGCATTTTCTCTTAAATCTTTTTAGAGCGCTTTCTAGGCTTTCGTTTTCTCCAACTTTAACTGTAGACATCTATTATTCACCCCCTCGCAAATAAACTAACGATATTTATTATATATAATTAGCAAAATTTGTCAACTACTTTTTTCGTTTTTGAAAATTTTGGACAGAAAAAAGAACTTTTATAACAAAAAAAGTTTATTTGGTAAAAATAAAAACCAGTCAAAATATGACTGATTTTTTCCTTATATTAATGTTACTATAGCGCCGTCTTTGTAAGTTTCGGCAATTGTTACTTTGACAACATTGTTTGTTAAATCATCAGTTGATTTGATATAGCATCTTATATAGTTTTTGCTGTAGCCTACAAAGTAATCTCCTATCTTTTCTTCCACCAAGACATCTAATATTCTATCTTTGTTTAGGTTAATAAAGCTTGTTTTTAGGCCATTTACAATAGGTTTTAGTGCCAACTCTCTATTTTTAATTATTTGACCATTAATTTGTGGAAGGCGACCAGCTACTGTTCCTGCTCTGTTTGAGTAGGCAAAATAATGTACTTGAGAAAACTTTACCTTTTTCAAAAACTCGCAAGATTTTGCAAAATCTTCATCAGTTTCGGTTGGATAGCCAACAATCAAATCGGTAGTAATTCCGGCATATGGAAAGTATTTTCTTATAAGGTTTACTTTGTCTAAATACTCGCTTGCAGTATAGTGTCTGTTCATTTCCTTTAAGACTTTGTCGCAGCCGTTTTGAAGTGACAAGTGAAACTGTGGACAGAAGTTGTCCATTTGAGATAGGGTTTGCAGAAGTTCATCAGTTATAACATTAACTTCTAGTGAGCCTATACGGATACGAACTGGTAGGTCTTTTAGGCTCTCCATTACTCTGCCAAGAGCAAGATTTCCGTCTATGCGATAGTCCGAAATATTGATACCGGTGATTACAATTTCTTTTACATTTTGAGATAGGGCTTTTGCCTCTTTTACAATAGAATCAAGATTTCTTGACCTGCTTCTACCCCTTAGATATGGAATTAGGCAGTAATTACAAAAGTTGTTGCAACCATCTTGGATTTTGATATAACCTCTAATTCTGTCGCAACTATCGACAAACAAATTGTCTTCGTAACATTTGTGGTCTATTTCTCTTATATCTACAAGTTCTTGGTTAATATAGTTTATAATTTCGCCCTTGCCCATTGTACCAAAGACTACTTTTACATTTTCTTTTTCGGCAAATTGCTTTGCGTTATTTTGACTAGCACAACCGCAAACCAAAATCTTTGCGTCTTTGTTTAGATTTGTAATTTTTGAGATATACTGTCTGCTCTTTTTCTCAGCTTCGCTAGTTACAGCGCAAGTATTGACAATATAAATGTCCGCCGGCTGAAGTTCGGTTACAACTTCGCAATTTCCCTTTAGGCTACATACAATACTATCTATTTCGTATTGGTTTACTTTGCAACCAAGGTTTATACAGCATACTTTCATAGACCTAATTCTCCTAGTTCATACAAAACGCAAGCTGATAAACTAATAGCTGCTGTTTCGGCTCTTAATATTCTTCTGCCCATAGATATTGACTTAGCACCCATGGCCTTTATTTGCTCTATTTCTTGAGAAGAGAATCCGCCTTCGCTACCAACAATAAGGGCGATTTTTAGCCCATTATGTATAAGATTATGAACCCCGCCCTTATCTTCGGTTTCGTTGGCAAAAATCACAACATCATAATCTTTTAGTCTTTCTAACATTTGTTTGAATGTGATTGTTGGGCTAAGTTTTATAAGGCGTGTTCTTCCACATTGTTTTGCAGCTGATACTGCAATTTTCTCAAGGCGTGGGAGTTTATTATCATTTGTTTTTGCTATTGTAAAGTTTGATGTAAATGTTACAATTTCGGCTATTCCAAGCTCGCTAGTCTTTTGGATAATAAGCTCTAGTTTTTCGCCTTTTGGAAGGGCTTGGAATAATGTTACATTTTCTTTTGGATTGGCGCTACAATCATAAGTTGATAAAATTTTCAAAGCCGTAAATTGCTTTGTAATCGAAGTGATTTCGCAATTATATAAATTATCGCCATCAGCAAAACACTCTACTTCTGCCCCAACAGGAAGTCTCAAAACACGTGATAGGTGGTTGTGTTCTTCTCCTGTTAAGGTAATTGTATCATTATTAATATTTTCGTTTGTAATAAAAAATCTTTTTTCCATAATTTTATTATAACTATATAAATAAAATATTGCAAGTAATAGTGAAATTTTTGAGTAACAAAAATAATTATGCACTATCCTTGCTTTAACTTTATTAGTTAATCTATTTTGCAAAATAAATTTAGATAAAAAAATAAAGCCTAAGAACTAGACTTTATTTTAGATATTTTCTTAATTTGTCTTCGTACGCTTTTGATTTTGCGTAAGCGTTTATAGATGTTGTTTCTTTTAGTTTTTCGATAACTTCTTTGTCTTGTTTTGATGCTTGTTTTGGCATCTCTACACGAAGAGTTACTATGATATCTCCAAAACTTTCTTTGTTAAGATGTTTGATACCTTTGCCTTTTAGTCTAAAGACAGTATTTGGTTGAGTAAGTGGTGGAATTGTAAGCTCTTGACTTGAGTTTGTTGTAGGAATTGTTACCTTTCCGCCAAGGTATGCTGTTGTAAATGGAACATACAAATCTAAATACAAGTTAACACCATCTCTTTGCAAGATTTCGTGTGGTTTTACTGTTACTTCGATTTGAAGGTCGCCATTTGGTCCGCCATTATAAGATGCGTGACCGTTACCACGCATTGTAATAACTTGGTTATTATCAATACCAGCAGGGATTTTGATTTTGATTTCTTTTTGAACGTTTGTTGTTCCTCTGCCATTACATTCGGTACATTTTTCTTTGATGATTTGACCTTTGCCATTACACTTTTTGCAGACACCAGTTTTTACTACTCTGCCAAACATTGTGTCTTGAACATATCTAACTTGACCTGTACCTTTACACTCTGAGCAAGTTTCCATTGCTGTTCCGTGTTTTGCACCTGTGCCCGAGCAGCTTGAGCATTTTTCGGTACGGTTTACTTTGATTGTCTTTTCACAGCCAAAGACAGCTTCTTCAAAAGACAAATCCATATGAGTAATAATATCTTCGCCTTGGGTTACTGTTTGGGCTCTACCGCCACCACCAAACCCAGAAAAGATATTGCTAAAGATATCTTCAAAACCGCCGAAACCTCCACCAAAGCCTTGGCCACCGAAGCCGCCATTTCCGCCAAAGAAGTCGCTTCCGCCACCTGCAGTGCCGAATTGGTCATAGTTGCTTCGTTTTGTGCTATCGCCCAAAATTTCGTAAGCTTCGTTTACGTCTTTGAACTTTTGAGCGCACACCTCGTCATTTGGATGAAGGTCTGGGTGATATTGTTTTGCTAGCTTTCTATAGGCTGACTTAATTTCATCTTGACTTGCAGTTTTAGAAACACCAAGTATAGAATAATAATCTTTACCTGCCATTTTCTAAACCCTCTAACCTATTAGTCTTTTTTGTCGTCAACAATGATTTCGTCATCACCGTTATTATCTGTGCCATTGTTTGTTTCAGCTTGAGCTTGAGCATATAGTTTTGAAATTACTCCGCTTGAGCTTTGTGACAAATCTTCAAGGGCTTTTCTAATAACTTCTACGTCTTGGCTATCAATTTCTTTTTTGCATTTTTCGATAGCTGTTTCTAGAGTTGTTTTGTCTTCTGCTGAGATTTTGTCGCCGTTTTCTTTAAGCATTTTTTCTAGTGAGTTGATCATATTTTCAGCGTTGTTTTTAGTTTCAAAAAGTTCTTTCTTTTTCTTGTCTTCTTCAGCATATTTTTCAGCTTCTTTTACAGCTTTGTCAATGTCTTTTTCGCTAAGGTTAGATGAAGCTGTAATTGTGATGCTTTGTTCTTTGTTAGTACCAAGATCTTTTGCAGATACGTGAACGATACCGTTTGCGTCAATATCAAATGTTACTTCGATTTGTGGGATACCTCTTGGTGCTGGTGGAATATCAACTAGGCTAAATCTTCCAAGAGTTTTGTTATCTGCTGCAAATTCTCTTTCGCCTTGAAGAACGTGGATATCAACACCTGGTTGGTTATCAACGGCTGTTGAGAATACTTGAGATTTTTTAGTTGGGATTGTTGTGTTTCTTTCGATAAGTTTTGTGAAGATACCGCCCAAAGTTTCAATACCAAGTGATAGTGGTGTTACGTCAAGAAGTAGTACGTCTTTTACTGTTCCAGAAAGTACGCCACCTTGGATAGCAGCACCTAGTGCTACACATTCGTCTGGGTTGATGCCTTTGAATGGTTCTTTTCCTGTTGCGGTTTTAACTGCAGCTACAACTGCTGGGATACGTGTTGAACCACCAACAAGAACTACTTTGTCAAGGTCTTTGAAAGTAAGTTTTGCGTCTTTGATTGCTTTGTTTGCAGCTACGATTGTTCTGTCAACAAGGTCGCTTGTGATAGAATCAAATTTTGCTCTAGTAAGTGTATATTCTAAGTGTTTTGGACCTGTTGCGTCTGCTGTAATAAATGGAAGGTTGATTGATGTTTGAGTAACAGCTGAAAGGTCGATTTTTGCTTTTTCTGCTGCTTCTTTTAATCTTTGCATTGCAAGTTTGTCTTTTGACAAATCAATTCCTTCTTTTGACTTAAATTCTGCAACTAGAAGGTCAATAATTTTGTTATCAAAGTCGTCACCACCAAGTTTGTTGTCACCTGCTGTAGAGATAACTTCAAATACGCCATCACCAATTTCAAGGATAGATACATCAAATGTACCACCACCTAGGTCGTATACCAAAATTTTGTGGTTTTTATCAGCGCCTTTATCAAGACCATATGCAAGTGATGCAGCTGTTGGTTCGTTGATAATTCTCAAAACTTCAAGACCTGCGATTTTACCAGCGTCTTTTGTTGCTTGTCTTTGGCTATCTGTAAAGTATGCAGGAACTGTAATAACTGCTTGTGTTACTTTTTGACCAAGGTAAGCTTCTGCGTCTTGTTTTAGTTTACCAAGAATCATAGCTGAGATTTCTTGTGGTGAATATGTTTTGTCATCAATTTGAGCTTTGAAGTCGCTACCCATTTCTCTTTTGATAGAAATGATTGTTCTATCTGGGTTAACAACCGCTTGTCTTTTTGCTACTTGACCTACTAGTCTTTCGCCTTCTTTTGAAAATGCAACTACCGATGGAGTTGTTCTTTCGCCTTCTGCATTAGGAATAACAACTGCGTCAGTTCCTTCCATAACTGCTACGCAAGAGTTTGTTGTTCCAAGGTCGATACCAATAATTTTTCCCATAATTTTTTAATTCTCCTTAAAAGTTAATTTTTTGTTTGTTTTGGGTTTATTAATAAATCTTTTAGATTTTTGTTTTTATTTTGCTACTACTACTTGGGCATATCTTATTACTTTGTCGCCATACATAAAGCCCGCTTGTAGTTCTTCTATAATTGTATTTGATTTTGCCTTAAAGTCATCAAGTAGTACCACTGCATTATGGAATGCTGGATCAAATGTATGCCCTATTGATGGTATTTTTTTGATGTTTAGCCTCTCTAAAGCTTCGATTAAACTGTCTTCTATCATCTTAATACCGTTAAGGCTATTTTTGTCCATTATTACCTTACGGGCTTTTTTGAAAGAATCAAGTGCCGGAAGAATAGTTTCACAGGCTTTTATTAGCCCTTCTTCAAAGCCTACTTTCTTGGCATCTTTGTTTAATCTTCTGAAGTTATCAAAGTCTGCTTGAAGTTGACGTGCTGTGTTTAGATACACAGTTGATTGTTTCATAAGCTCTTCATATTTTTCTACGCTTACAACCTGCGGCTTTTCTTTATCAGTTTTTTCTTGTGCCATACAATCAGCCACCTCCTTTATCTTTGTTACTTCGTTTTTCGTTGATTTCGTCAGCGATAATTTTTAGTGCGCTAGCGATAGAGCCATAGTCTATTCTTTCTGGTCCTATAACACCAATAGATGCTATCTTTTTACCATCAATAACAAGTGGCGTGGTAATTACGGCGCAATCGTTTAGCTTTTCGTTGTCTAACTCATCACCAAGTTTTACCTCTACCCCTTCTTCACTTTTGGTGTCAAAGATGTCTTTTAATTTTGTTTTGTCTGATAGAACATTAAGAATGTCTTTTGCTTTTTCTACATCACTATATTCTGGTGAATTAAGAAGTTTGACAAGACCGCCACTTTGTACATCACTTGCTGATTTTGTGTAATTTTCTAAAACAATCAAAACAAGCTTGAAAAGTTCTTTGTACTTGTCTAGTTCTTGAGTTACTTTTTCACTAAAGCTATTGATGTTGTCCATCAAAAAGCCAATTGATTTGCCAGCAAACATATTATTGAATAAGTTTGAAGCATCTTCACAGTCTTTACTTTCAATTTGGCTGCTAGCGGTAATTGTATTTGTTACAACGCCGGCATTTGTTTCTACCAAAACAAGAAGTTGACCGCTGATAAGATAAAATATCTTAATTGACTTAACCATCAGTTCTTTGAATCCATCAAAGACAACAACTGCTGGGTAATTGGTCTTTTGAGATATGGTATCTGCTATACTTCTTACTATTTCGCTTAGATTGTTTGACTTAAGAAATAACTCATCTTTTACAGAACACAGTTCGGTTTGGGTGTAATTAAGATTTGACAAAATCTCATTTACAAAAAACCTATAGCCTTTGGTTGTGGGTACTCTGCCGCTTGATGTATGCAGCTGTTTTAGATACCCCATAGCCTCAAGTGATGATAATTCGTTACGAATAGTTGCCGTACTTGTATCCTTAAGCTCTGTGCTTTGGATAAAGCTAGATGTTATAGGATTGGCAACTTTGATATAATTATCAACTGCGCTATACAAAATTTGTTTCTTTCTCTGGCTCAAAACAGGTAAATTTTCGCTCATATACCACCTTTTTAGCACTCGAAATTTTGCATTGTTAGCACTCGACATCTGCGACTGCTAACTTTATTATAGTCATATTATATTCAAAGTCAACAATTTTATGCCACATTTTGAGAAAATTTTTTTGACAAAATTTGCATTGAATCAAAATGGTTAAAACTATCTAAAATAAGGAAAAATAAAAAAACCGCTCCAAAACTGGGGCGATTTTATATAAGATAGGTTAAGATAAATATTGTAATAATATATATTATATTAGTTTTTGAACAACGCTATTTAGCACATAAAAGGCGTTTTCGGCAAGACGAAGGAAACCTCTTTCGATAACGATAAATCTGTTGTTTAGAAGGAAAGTGATTTCTTTTTGCTTATCTTGAAGAAGGTTGCAGTTAAATTTGTGATTAAAAGTTTCGATATTAATACCTTTTGATGTTCTAAGAGATAGCATTATTGTTTCTTCTTTTTGCTCTATAATAGAAAGCTTTTCTCTATCAACAACCGGAGATTTTTTTGCGTCTAGTTTTTCGATATAGTCATCTAGGTTTGTGGTGTTGGCAAATCTTTCTCCACCAAAGTATGAGTGAGCAGCTACGCCAAGACCAATATACTCTGCCATTGTCCAGTAAACTGTATTGTGCAGGCATTCATAGTCTGGAATTGCAAAGTTTGAAACTTCATATCTTTTGAAGCCTTTTTTGTTAAGGTATTTATAAACGGCATTGTACATGTCAACAGTTGAGTCTTCTGAAGGAAGATTCATTTTGCCGCTACTTACTTTGTTAAACATTGGAGTTCCACGTTCCAAAATAAGGCTATATGCTGAAATGTGTTTTACCTCGTGAGAAACAAGGTATTTAAGCATTTTGACAACATCTCTTTTCTTTTGCTTAGGAAGACCAAGAAGCATATCTACAGAGATATTTTCAAAACCTTTTGCTTGCGCAAGCTCTAGTGCCATCTTAAAATCTTCAAAATTGTGAAGTCTGTCTATATCTTTCAAAAGGTGATTGTTACAAGTTTGAGCGCCGATACTTAGTCGATTTACACCGCAAGCTTTGTACTCTTCTAATTTTTCGATAGTAAGAGAGTTTGGGTTTGCCTCTATAGTTATCTCGGCATTGCGAAGAAAATGAAAGTTTTCTTTTAGCGCCTTGAAAATTTTTAGCATAAGACCACTATGAAGGTAGCTTGGAGTTCCGCCGCCCACATAAACAGATTGAACAACATAATCTTGTGTCTTTTTGCTATAAGTTTTCATTTCTTTGATAAGACCGTCTACATAGTCAAACATATAGTTTTCTTTTTCGACAAAGGTCACAAAGTTGCAATACCCGCAACGTCTTGCACAAAATGGTATATGAATATAAAGTGATAATTTCTTTTTCATTAGTCAAGTTTAAGAATGCTCATAAATGCCTCGCTAGGAAGTTCTACAGAACCTACTTGGCGCATTCTCTTTTTACCCTCCTTTTGTTTTTCTAGAAGCTTTCTCTTACGCGAAATGTCACCGCCGTAACACTTAGCCAAAACGTCTTTTCTCATAGCTCTTACAGTTTCTCTTGCAATAACTTTGTTGCCGATACTTGCCTGAATTGGTATTTCAAAAAGTTGTCTTGGAATAATATCTTTTAGCTTTTCGGCGATAGATTTGCCCCTGCCATAGGCTTTTTCTCTATGAACAATAAGGCTAAGAGCATCACATTTTTCGCCGTTTAGCAATATATCTAGTTTTACAAGGTCGCTTACTTCATATCCTTTGATTTCGTAATCTAAGCTAGCATAACCCCTACTTCTAGACTTAAGCCCATCAAAGAAGTCATATATAATCTCGTTAAGTGGCATATCATATTTCATCACTACCCTGTTTTTGTCCAAATATTGCATATCAAGGTATACGCCACGCTTGTTTTGACATAGTTCCATAATAGAACCTACATATTCTGGTGGGGTGTAAATATTAACGCTAGCTACTGGTTCTTTGATACAACTAATCTCTGTTGTTGGTGGAAGATTGCTTGGGTTTGATATTTCAAGCTCTTCTCCGGATGTTTTTGTAACAAGGTATGATACCCCGGGAGCTGTAGTTATAATATCAAGATTGAACTCTCTCTCAAGACGCTCTGTAATAATCTCCATATGAAGAAGCCCCAAAAATCCACATCTAAAACCAAAACCCAAAGCTTGAGATACTTCCGGTTGATAATCAAGAGATGCGTCATTTAGTTTTAGTTTTTCTAAGGCATCTTTTAGGTCATCATATTTTGAGCCGTCAGCAAGGAATATACCACAATAAACCATAGGTTTTACATCTTTGTATCCGGCAAGTGGTGCATCTGCTGGATTTATAGCTAGTGTTATTGTGTCGCCTACTTTGGTATCAGATACTGTTTTGATACTAGCGGCAATATATCCAACATCACCAGCTCTTAGTACTTCAATAGGTTTTGGAGCTGGACAGAACACACCAACTTCGGTTACGTCAAACTCTTTGCCCGTTTTGAACATTTTGATTTTTTGTCCTGCTTTGACAGAGCCGTCTACTATACGCACCATACTAACAGCGCCTTTGTAACTATCATAATAGCTATCAAATATAAGTGCTTTTAGCGGTTTTTCTTCTTCACCATTTGGAGAAGGAACTTTGTTTACAATGGCAGTTAATACTTTGCCAATGTTAAGTCCTTCTTTTGCAGAAACAAGCGGTGCATCACTGCAGTCTATACCAATAATATCTTCTATCTGCTTTTTTACCCCTTCAACATCTGCACTAGGAAGATCTACTTTGTTAATTACAGGAATAATCTCAAGATCGTTTTCGACAGCAAGATAAACGTTTGCTACGGTTTGTGCTTCTACGCCTTGGGTAGCGTCAACTACAAGAATTGCCCCTTCGCAAGCAGCAAGTGATCTTGATACTTCGTATGTAAAGTCAACATGTCCTGGGGTGTCAATAAGATTTAGGATATATTCTTCATCACCTTCGGTATGGAACATACGTGTAGGGGTTAGCTTTATGGTAATGCCCCTTTCCTTTTCGATATCCATACTATCAAGTACTTGTGATGTCAAATCTCTTTTTGATAGTGTGCCAGTCATTTCTATAAGTCTATCTGCAAGGGTACTTTTGCCGTGGTCAATGTGTGCTATAATACAAAAGTTCCTTATGTTTTTTTGTCTGTTTTGCATAATATCTCCAATTTAATATATTTATTATAATTAATTAAGTAACATTTAGCAACAAAAAAATGCAAACTTAATCTTGTCTATTTTGTTTTTTAGAGTAAAAAAAATTTTTATAAAATCATTTTTTCGACCAAATGGTCATAAATTATTACAAAACCCAAAAATGTGAAAGCAAGCTTTGGACAAAAATCTTTTTTTTGCTAAAATATATTAAAAACAAAAAATTATAAAAAATACAAAAAAAGTGGCTCAAATTGTTAGGATTTCAGTTTTTTTTGTGTTAAAATGAAATATCAAAAGTAAATAAACCGAATGGTCGGTTGGATATATGGAGAACCTTAATATGGAAATATTTGACAGTTGGTTAGTCAACAGATATATAGCTCATCGTGGACTACACGATACTGAGCACCCAGAAAATAGTTTGTCTGCATTTCAAAATGCAATAGATAACGGATATGCAATTGAGATAGATGTTAGAGAAATTGGCGACGGCACAGTCGTTGTATTCCATGATGATACATTAAAAAGAATCTCTGGCATGGATGGGTATGTAAAAAACATACCAACCAAAGACAATCTAAAAAAATATAAACTAAACGGCACTAAAGAATCTATCCCTACTCTAAAACAAGTTTTGAAGTTAGTTAATGGTCAAGTGCCTTTGCTTATAGAAATTAAAAATAATGACAAGGTAGGTTCTTTAGAAGAATCTGTGCTTGCAGAGCTAAAAAAATATAAGGGTGAATATGCTGTTCAATCTTTCAACCCATATGTTCTTGAGTGGTTCAAAAAGAACGCTCCAGAGATTTGGCGTGGACAGCTGGCTAGCAAATTCAAAAATGAAAAGATGGGCTGTATAAAAAAATTCTTGCTTAGCCGTATGGCATTAAACAAGAAAGTATCAGAGCCACACTTTATCTCATACAAATTTAACGAAATACCAAGAGTATGTTCAACCAAGTTTAAGGGACTTCCTTTGATTACTTGGGTTGTATCTTCTCAACACGACTATATGTCTGTTGTAAAAAAATGCGACAACATCATCTTTGAAGGTTTCACTCCAAAAATCTAAAAAACAAAGGCGCTACGCTTTGTAGCGTCTTTTTTATTATAAAAAGCTTTATACCTTACAAAATAAAAAAAAGACTAGGAACTATGCCTAGTCTTAATTTTTGATAAATTATTTGATTGGTGTCAAAACTTGGAAGTAAGCTTGTTTGTGTGCGCATACTGGGCAAACAGCAGGAGCTTCTTCAGCTTTTACTCTGTGACCGCAGTTACGGCATTCCCACATAACAGGAGTAACTTTTTTGAATACTTTGCCTTCTTGAACATTTTTAAGAAGAGCTTCGTATCTTTTTTGGTGAGATTTTTCGATAGCTGCTACGCCTTCAAACAATACTGCGATTTCTTCAAAGCCTTCTTCTCTAGCTTTTTTAGCAAATCTCTTGTACATTTTTGTCCATTCGTAGTTTTCGCCATCAGCTGCTGCTCTTAGGTTTTCTTGAGTATTTCCTAAACCAACTGCTAGTTTATACCACAATTTTGCGTGTTCTTTTTCGTTATCAGCTGTTTGACTAAAAATTTCAGCGATTTGTTCGTATCCTTCTTTTTTAGCAACGCTAGCAAAGTATGTATATTTGTTTCTTGCTTCAGACTCACCAGCAAATGCCTTCATCAAATTTTTCTCTGTTTGTGAACCTTTCAATTCCATAATTTTTCTCCTTAAAGTGTTTTAATATACCATTATTATATTTTTTTTTGCAGTTATTAGCAACTAAAAATGGGCATTTTTGTCTAAAATTTATACTTTTTTCTTTCTAACCATATTTTTTTCTCTGCCGTTTCCACTTGGAACATAATAAACTTTATCTTTAAGTTTATTTGGCATATATTGCTGTTTTACATAGCCGCCATAGTCGTGTGGGTATTTGTATGTACTTGTTCCATCTGGATTCGTTGAAGGGTGGTTTTTTAGGCAGTTTAGAATATTATCATCTTTTACCTTTTCGGCATCTTCTCTTGCTTTGCTCATAGCAACGTATACAGAATTTGACTTTTCCGCTTCGCAGGCATAAACAATAGCATGAGATAAATTAAGCATACATTCCGGATAGCCAAGCTTTTCGCAAGAATACATGGCAGTTGAAGCAAGAAGCAAAGCATTACTATCTGCCATACCAATATCTTCGCTACAATGAGCCATCAACCTTCTGGCTATAATGCGTGGGTCAATGCCAGCCAAAATTAATCTTTGGCAATAATACAAAGCCGCCTCTGCATCACTACCTCTAATACTTTTGCAAAAGGCACTCAAAATATCATAATACATATCTTCGTCCAAAGACAAAGCTTTCTTTTGTATACTTTGTTCAGCTATTTCTTTTGTGATTGTTATTTTTTTGTTTTTGCCAAGGTTTGTTGTAGTAACAGCAAGTTCTAGAGCATTTAGCGCTTGTCTACAATCCCCAGCACATGCATAAGCAAAATGTTTATAAGCGTCTTCTTCAACAACAACCGGAAGATTGCCAAGTCCACGTTCTTTGTCTACAGTTGCCCTTTTCATAAGTTCAATAATGTCTTTTTCCAAAACGCTTTTGAACTCAAACACTCTACATCTTGAAACAATAGCCCTTGTCATAGATGTAAATGGGTTTTCGGTTGTAGAACCTATAAAGATAATAGAGCCTTCTTCTACCGCCTGTAAAACACAGTCGCTTTGAGCTTTGCTCCATCTATGACATTCATCAAGTAGCAAGTATGTCTTTTTACCATATAGTTCAAAATCTTGTTTTGCCTTGTCAATAATAGCTTTTGCATCAGCAACACCGCTAGATACTGCATTGAGTTTACGAAACTCACCTTTGCAAGTATTTGCTATAATATTTGCAAGTGTTGTTTTGCCCGTTCCGGGCGGACCATAAAAAATACAGCTACCCAAAACGCCAGCTCTTATTGCTCTATCAAGTAGTTGATTTTTTCCTACTATATGTTGTTGACCTACAAATTCTTCTAGATTTGTTGGTCTCATTCTTTCGGCAAGGGGCTTTTTTGCAAAGCCTTCGGTTAAATTGTCCATAAAAAATCCTCTGATATAATTATATCAAAGGAAATTACATTTGTAAATTCAAAGATTGAGATAACTTATTATAAGGTATATAATTTGTTCCACTATACTCAACCCCGCCAAAAGCATAGGTGTCTGGATTTAGGTTTTTATTAAAAATATTTACAGAATAATTTTGAGTGCCCTTTTTGAAAAATATCTTACTATCAATTAATTTGTCCTTTTTATAAGACAGATAAATTCCGCTTTTGCCAAACTCTACACCATAATAAGTTGTCAGCAAGTGGAAGTATTTTGCAACAGCCAAATCAAGTGGGGTTTTAGTTTTTATTTCTGCATTGTGATTTATAAGCAAAGCAAAGTTTTTGAATGATGGATTATCTACATTATTTTGTTTTAACATAAGCCTTACTATATCTTGTGGCAGGCTTTTGTTTACAATTTCGTCAAGCTCTGTGTTATTGCTTTTAACAAAAACTTTAGGTAGGTTGTTTATAAGCGTTTGGGCTTTGATAAACTCTCTTTCACATTCCAAAACCGAAGAAAAAGCCTTCTTTTCTGGCGCTCTAAAAACATATAGAAAACTACTATCATTAAGGTAAGAAAAATAGATGCCTTTTTTGTTATAAACAGCCTTTGAAAAAATAGGTTTATTAGAAAAATAATAGTACTCTATATCTTTGTCAAAGTCTTTTATTTTGATATAAAAATTATGTGTTTCTACTGCAAAATATTTGATATTATCAAGTGGTAAAAAACAAGAAAGAACTTCTCTTTTTTGCGCCCGAGAAAAATCAAATCTTATAATTTCAGTATTAGTTAAATAGTTGTATGTTTTGCTTTTTTCGACACAAAAGTTGCATAGTACATAGTTTTGTTTTAGGTCACTTTGCATAGTACTATGCGTTTTTGCATAGTACTGGTTTGTTTCTTGGCTTTTTATACAATAATCTTTGTATTTAGCCACATTTTCGCCAAAATATGTGCCACAATAGTAGTTTATATTGAGCATATTTAGCATAGAAAACTCTTTTGATGAAAGGCAATTTCGCTCATAGATACCCACAACATCAACCTTATAGTCCAGTTGAGATATGGCGTATTTTAGATTGTATACTCTTTTTATATCGCAGCTAGTTAGCAATATAATATTGAGAAAAGTCCCTTGATTTTCTAGCGTTTTTAGAAAGGCAAGCTCGCTATAAATATTGCTCAAAATATTGTTATTTGTAACGCTAATTAGATAGGTTGGATAATCGTAGTTTAGGTAAAATTTAGCAAGAATTTGCTTTGCCAAATTTTGCGAAAAATCACCACTTATTCTTGGGGCATTATTGGTTATATTTTTAACAATATTTATCTCCTTATTTGATGATAAAACAAGACTTTTGAAAGTTGACTTTCCTACCTTTTTATGGCTTTTTATAAATAACATATTAACACTAAAAATTTTGCCAAAGACATAAAAGATAGCGTATGAAAGTAACGACACAACTAAACAGAAAATTACAAAATACAAAATAAACATACCCTATTATTGTCAAAGGATAATTTATTAAACATATTTTTTTGAATAAAAAAAGAAGTGGATTGACACTTCTTTCTTTATATAGTTAGTATAGTCTGTAAGCCGAGTTCTGTATTAGATGGTCATCTATCTAGGCTATATGTTACCATATAACTCAAGCGATACTTTTTGAGGTCAAGCGGACAACTTATGTGACCTCGTTTAATCTTGCTTCAGGTGGGGTTTACAGGACTCTCCCTGTCACCAAGGAGATGGTGAGCTCTTACCTCGCCTTTCCATCCTTACCAATACTAGTATTGGCGGTTTATTTCTGTTGCACTATCCTTAAGGTCGCCCTCACTGGGAGTTACCCAGCACCCTGTCCTACGAAGCTCGGACTTTCCTCGTTGTAAGCACTACACTTACCCCGCGACCATCTGGCTATCTAACTGCTGTTATTATACCGCTATAGGGTTTGTTTGTCAAGTTTTGTAAAACAATGCAACAAAAAACCACCCAAATAAATGGGTGGTTTATATAATCAAATTATCTTTTGCCTCTAACAGCAGCAACAGCTTTTACTCTTTTTGAATCTGCTGATTCTGGTTTTTTAGTTTCTTTTGGCGCTTCGGCTTTTTTCTTAGTAGATTTTTTTGCTTTTGCCTCTTCTTCAAGTTTTGCTTTTTCTTCAGCAGCTTTTGCAGCTAAAAATTTTGCTTTCATAGGCTTGAATCTAAATACAATTAGATATACTGTAAGACCAGCGATAGCAGCAGCACAAGCAAGACAAATAGCAATAATGTCAATTATATGGCAAGCTGTGATTAGACCAACTGCAAACAATGCAGCAATAAGTGAACCTGCAATAAAGCAAGAACCAATAAATCTGCACATATGAATAGGATTGGTATGTTCTGCGTACTCTGCAACCTCTTCGTCAGTTAAAGGTTTTTTGTCCGCATACAAGTAGCCTAGACCTTTGCCTGTAACAAATACAATACCTACCGCAAGTACCATAGCGATAGCAACAAATACTAATATTTCCATAATATTTACCTCTATGACCTTATTATAGCAATTTATTTTGTTTTATGCAAATAATTCTAGCTAAAATATATATTATTTTCTTTAGCTTTTTGTTTTATTATTTCAAGAGCTTTTTTTTCTAGCCTGCTTATGTACGAACGGGATATGCCAAGCTTTTTTGCTACTTCTCTTTGGGTATAAGCTGGGGTATTGTTTAACCCATACCTTAAAGCTATTATTTTGTATTCTCTATCGCTTAGAGATTGCTTTATTATCTTAAGTAGTTTATCGGTCAAAATATTATTTTCTATGTTTTGCTCTAAGTCTTCGTCACTTGGGATAATATCCATAAGACAAACTTCGTTACCGTCTTTGTCTTGACCTAAGCACTCACCCAAAGAAACTACATTATTGTGTTTTTTTGAAGCTCTAAGCAGCATCAAAATTTCGTTTTCTATACATCTTGCGGCATAGGTACTAAACTGCGTATTTTTGTCAAACTTAAAGGTATTGATGGCTTTTATAAGCCCAATAGACCCCACGGATATTAAGTCATCAGCTTCGCCTGCAGTATTATACTTTTTTACAATATGTGCAACAAGCCTTAAATTATGGGTTATAAGTTTTTCTTTTGATTTTTCGTCACCTTGCCAAAATTTTTCAAATGCAGTTTTTTCTTCTTCTAAGCTCAATGGTTTAGGAAAACCTGAAACATTGTTGACATATGCCGAAAAAAACATAATTTTGTTCATGAAATTAACAAAACTTTCTAGTATCATACAAAATCTCCTTTTTTGGGACTTTTTGTATGTATATGCCTTGTTTTGTCGATTTTTGCTTGTACATAAAAAAAGAACTAAACAAAATTAGTTCTTTTGGTGTTATTTTTTTACAATTTCTTTACGCAAGATATCTCCGGCTTTTAGTTTCATATCTGTTTTTAGTTTTAGGGTTTGTTGAACACCTTTTGCGTCTTCTATAATATTGCCTTCCAAATCTTGCATCTGTCCAATTTCAATTGTTTGGTTAAAGTACTCACTTGGAGACAATATCTCTAGTTTATCGCCTTTTACAAATCTGTTACGTTGTTCAACTGTTATATAACCGTCTTTGTAATCTTCGGTTACGATAGCCATAAACTCGTGTGTTTGGACAGGATATGAACTTTCGATACATTCGCTTTCTTCGGCGTGTATATCTTTGAAATTAAAGCCTGTAGTGTACTTTCTGTGGCTAGCTTTGAAAAGTTCTTTTTGTAAAACTTCGCTTGTTTTGTAGTTTTGTTCGTCTTTTTCTAGCTCATCAATAGCTCTACGATATGCGTTGGTTACGGTGGCTACATAGTATGGAGATTTCATTCTTCCTTCTATCTTAAAGCTTGTAACTCCGGCATCTCTTAGCTCTTTTATATATGCTAGCATATTTAGGTCTTTACTATTTAGGATATATGTTCCCCTTTGGTCTTGCTCGATTGGGTATTCGTCTTTGCGTTTTACTTCTCTTACGACATATTCCCATCTGCAAGCCTGAACACAAGCGCCACGATTTGCTTCTCTTCCTGCAATATAGTTTGACAAAAGGCATCTGCCAGAATAGCTAATACACATAGCTCCGTGACAAAAAGCTTCTAGCTCTATATCATCTGGAAGATAGGCTCTTATTTCTTTGATTTGGTTTAGAGTTAGTTCTCTAGCAAGTACAATTCTTTTTGCACCCATATCAGCAAAAAATTTTGCAGAATACTTATTTGTAACATTGGCTTGAGTGCTAACGTGAACTTCTAGGTTTGGAGCGTTGTCTTTGATAAATTTTATAATACCGATATCTGCAACAATTACGGCATCAACTTTGATTTCTTGCAAATAATCAAGATATTCTTTAAGTCCGTTAAAGTCGTCATTATGGGCCAAAATATTTAGCGTAATATATGCTTTAACATTATGGTTATGGCAATACTCTACACTTGTTTTTAACTCGTCAGTGTCAAAGTTATCGGCTAGAGCTCTAAGGCCATATTTTTTGCCAGCAAAATAACAAGCATTGGCGCCATAATAAATGGCTGTTTTTAGCTTTTCAAAATTACCTGCTGGAGATAATAACTCTATCATTTGCTTTCTCCTTTTATCGAAATCATAACACCATCACCAATATTGACTAGGCTATTGTGGTAATTTGGATTGTTCTTTAACTCTCTTAAAAAGGTTGTTAAATTGTTTTTTATTGTACGGTGTTTTTTAGGGGTGTTTACTTCGTCTGCGACCATACCCTTAAATAAAACATTGTCCGAAACCAAAACTCCGCCGCCTTGAAGTAGTTTGTCCAA
This sequence comes from Clostridia bacterium, assembly GCA_045534265.1. Lineage (GTDB taxonomy): Bacteria > Bacillota > Clostridia > Christensenellales > UBA1242 > CAKVLS01. Next base: position 171,496 of record JAZSJH010000005.1, on the reverse strand, counting down.
AATAGGCAAATAGCTCAAGTACTGACCTTTAGGTCCATCTAGAAAGATAAAGTCAAAAGTTCCTTCTTCTTTTTCTAAAAGGTCTTTTGCATCACCTAAGCGTTGGGTTACTCTACTAGATAAATTCATCATTTCAAAGTTTGATTTTGCCATATTATAGCTGCTTTCTAGTTTTTCGTATGTAACCAAAGTCGCATCACTATTAAGCAGCATTATAGAGCCTGAGTATCCTATTGCTGTGCCTATTTCTAATATTCGTTTTGGTTTATATAACTTAACCAAAGTGCAAATCAAATTTGCTGTTTGGTCAAGCATTACTGGGATATAATTTGCTCTTGCAAAGTCTTCTATTTTTTGAAGTCTTGAGTCTGTGTTTTTTGAAAACTCATTTAGCAAATTCTCCGTTTTGTCTGTTATAATCATAGTTTTTCCTATTGTTCGTTAATAATTGCGATAATCATTGGTTTTCTTTTTGTCTTTTTGAAGAAGAAGTTTGCAGCGATTTTCTTAATAGCTTGTTTTAGTTCGTTGTTGTCCATACCCTTGCTATCTAGGTTTGCGATACCGTTTGCGATTACTTCTTTTGCTTCTGTTATAACTTCGCTTGCTTCGTCTTGGTAGATAAATCCACGTGAGATAAGTGTTGGCTCGCCAAATACATCTCCACCACGAGAATATTTGTTAACGATAACAATACACATACCTTCTTCGCTAAGAAGTTTTCTATCACGTAAAACTACGCTCTCAAGGTCGCCAAGACCAGTTCCGTCAACAAGTCTTTCACCAGCTGGAACTGTACCTGATACTTTGAAGAAGTTGCGATTTAGCTCTACTTGCATTCCAAGTTCTGGAATAATAATGTTTCTGTCTTCAAGCCCCATATCTTTAGCAATATTTTTGTGACATACCATATGTCTATATTCGCCGTGAACAGGAATAAAGAATTTTGGTCTAACCAAAGAATGGATAAGTTTTAACTCTTCTTGATATGCGTGTCCAGATACGTGAACATCTGCAAGTTCGTTATAAATTACTGTACAGCCTTTTCTGTATAGGTTGTTGATTACTGTGTTAATACTCTTTTCGTTGCCAGGGATTGGGCTTGCTGAGAAGATAATCGCATCATTTTCGTCAAGTCTAATTTTTGGGAAACTATCAGATGCCATACGTGTCATAGCTGACATAGATTCGCCTTGGCTACCTGTTGTTAGAATAATAAGCTCTTTATCTTCGTATTTGTCAATCTTATCAAAGTCAATAAAGTTTTCTTTATCGCCTTTTAGTTCGCCAATTTTAAGAGCAGTATCGATAACGTTTACCATACTTCTACCAGTAAAGGCGATTTTTCTGTTATATCTTTTTGAGATATCCAAAACTTGTTGCAATCTATGAACGTTTGATGAGAATGTTGCGATAAATATTCTCTTATCTTTTAGTTCGCCAAACAAATCGTCAAAAGTCTTACCTACTGTTCTTTCGCTCATAGAAAAGCCTTTTCTTTCGGCGTTTGTGCTTTCGCACATCAAAAGTAGTACGCCTTTTTTGCCTATTTCTGCGATACGGTTTAGGTTAATTCTGTCTTCGCCAATTGGTGTTAGGTCTACTTTGAAGTCACCAGTGTGCATAACAACACCAACAGGAGTTGTAATGCTAAGTGCCATAGCGCCAGGGATTGAGTGCGTTACTGATATAAACTCAATCTTAAAGCAACCTGCAGTAATTACAGAACCGCCTTTTACACTATTTGCAGTGTATTGAATATCTCTAAACTCTTTCATCTTAGACTCTACAAGACCAAGGGCTAGTCTGCTACCATAGATAGGAACGTTAAGTTCGTCCAAAACATATGGAAGTGAACCAATGTGGTCTTCGTGTCCGTGAGTAATAAAAATGCCTCTTACTTTGTCTTTGTTCATTGTAAGATAAGTGATATCTGGTACAACTATATCTATACCTGGCATATTGTCATCTGGAAAACCAAGTCCGCTATCGATAACAATGATATCATCACCATATTCTAGGGCGGTCATATTTTTACCAATTTCGTCTACACCGCCTAGAAACATTATTTTTAGATTTTCTTTCATATTTTCTCCTTAAAATTTATTTTTTATTTCAGCATAAAAACACCTTGGCTAGCCAAGATATTTATAACTTATTGATTATTTTGTCATTTGTATTAAATGTAAAACTTTAGTCTAGAAATTGTTTCTTGTTCTTTAATTCTCTTTGGAGTTACAAACATATCTGGGTATACATAAAATCTCATACCTTGGTTAGAAAAATATGATACCATACCATAAACAATAAAGGCATACATAGTAAGTGGAAGTGTAACCACAAGCCCTATTGTAAATGTAAATACGCCAAAGAAGAAATTAACAACCAAAGCACATAGTACCAAAACTACTGCGTTAGAAAATGTGCTAAAGAAATTTCTAAATACAGCCAAAAAGCCTACTCTCATAGATTTGAATATGCCAGTGTCATTAACAGCAATTGCTGGCATCCAGCAAGTAAATGTTGTAACCTTAAAAGTCAAAACAATCAAGGCTAGCATCAAAACAAGTACACCAAAGAAGATATTTAGGATAGTACCTGTCGCCCAAAGTTTAACAACGCCATAACACATAGCAATAAACAATACTTTGGCTACAATCTCAAAAGGAAGTCTAGCTAGGCTATACAAAACAGATTTGCCCAACTTTCTAAAGAAAGACCCAGTAAAGCTATATGTTGTTTGACTAGTCATATATCCGTACAAAACTTCGCCGATAGCAAGATCAGCTAGGTTGTACAAAAAAGGCAAAATGACAAAAAGAAGTGCCACTGTAAAAATGTAGTTCCATACAAATGCTGGAGCATTAACAGTGATAACTTGCCAAATAGTAATAAGAATATCGTGAAAAGAAGTAACTACTTGAGTTGGTTGAGAAAAGATAGCGTTAAACCAAAGTTGCAAATCAGCAAAAACTCTAGCGTCAGCTAGTTTTACCCATACAGGTTTTACTGCGGCATAAAGCGCAAAAAAACCTACGCAAGTACAAATTATATAATATAATAATAATTTCCAAACATTAGAAAAGTTAGTCAATACTAACTTTGTAGTGTTACTAAATTTCATATTTTATCCTTATTTTACAACTATTTTATCGAATAAATTATACAATAATTAGGTGCTTTTGGCAAATACTTTTGGTATTTAACCCAAAATAATATTAATATATATTATATAATTAAGCTTTTGTCAATATCAAAATACAATATTTACACAAAAACCCGACTTTTTGACAATATTTTTCGGCGGTAATTTCAAAAAAATAAAATTATATGCAATGCCTAGCTTGTTACATAAAAAGGTGTGAAATGTTTGACAAAAAGACACAACAAAAACTATAATCAAAATATAGATTTAAGGAGAACACAAGTTGCAAAGTCTTAAAAAAATATTTATGCATAACACAATACATATGACTGTATGTACCACACCTTTTCTTTTGGCGTGGATTATAACTTTTATCTTTCCTGATGACGGACTAACAAAGTATGTGTTATTTGCTATATACATCATCTCAATAGCGCTTATGTACTACCCTATTTATGTCAACATAATGATTTTGGTTGACCTTGCAAAGAAAAAGACCACAACCGTTACAAGACAGGTAGAAATAAATCCTGGTTGGAAAAATGCAGGTTTTGGTATAAAGAAAAAATATATCCACGAAATATTTGAAAGTGACTATCACAACATTTTTGATATCTCATTTGTCGACAATAAAAAGACAATATTCCTTGAGATGTATATCAAAAACTCAAAATTAAGAAGAACTAACTTTTCAAAGTTTTTCAATGTTTCGTATGATGGCAAAAGCGAACTAATATCAAAAAAAGATAATAAGGTTGGAGCTCAGGTTACTTTTTACAACTGCTCAAGAATAGTCAAAGATATAACATTTTTTGATATTAGCGAAAAACAAGAAACGCCAAAAGTAAAGAAAACTAAACAAGATATCGAAAACGACATCAAGCAAATAATAAAAGGCATAAAAGAATAAAACAAAAAACAGGGCAAATAATTGCCCTGCTTTTTTTATTCAGTTTTATCTTTGTCTTCGGCATCTTTTTTTAAGGTGTTTGGGTAATCTATTTTTTCTATTATATCGGTTTTAATATCTTCTTTAAGATTTGTAGATGTTTTGTCATCTTTTTCTATAACGCCCAGACTTATGAGTATTGCAGATATTATAGCCACAATATCAATAATCATAGGCAAAATATTAACAAGCCCAAAAAAGTCCAAAACAAACCCAATAACCGAAAGTATAGCCCCAACAATTCCTATGTAAAAAGAATATTTCTTTAACTTACTCATTTTTTCCTTTCACCTTTCCTTCCATTACTGCTTGGCGGATTTCTTTTACTTCTTCTTTTATGTCGCTTACAGCACCCAAATGCTCATTGAGTCTAGATATTGTTTCTTGATACTTTTTCTCTCTTTTTGAGCTGTCTTTTAACTGAAAAACCAAAAGCCCCAAAAACATAGCAGACCAAATGCCATTAGACAATGCTAGTTTGAAGATTTCTTCCCACATTGTTGTTTTTCTGCATAGTTTTGCTTTGTGTAGTTATGCAGATAATAACCTCCTCCATTATGTTTCTTTTGATTTTGTCTTATAAAAAAATTAACAAGTTCTTGTTTGCTTAAGTGCTTAACCATAGTTTATTCGCCTCTTTTGTAAAGAATATTTTATCTCCATAAACAAATGCAGCATCATTTCCAATAAGTGGCATATATTCGCTCAAGCCATAACCCATATTGTCAAAATAATCGCCTTGGTAATAGCCATTTGATAATCTTGATATATGGTAGCATTTAAGATAACCATTTGATCTATAAAACATAAGGATTTTGTCTTGGCTACCATCAAATACAGCGTGAGTTACCTTATCTATATGGTCATTAATGCCAGAAACTAATGTCGGTTCTGTAACAGTGTCTTCAATAAAAAAGTACAATTGTCCCGACTTTAGCAAAAAGCAAGGTATTAAATACCCTGTTTCTTCAAGATTTCGAGCCAGTGGCAATGCTCCACTTTCAAAACCTTTGAAAGGATCTGTTCTTCTATAAAAATTAACAGAACTTACAACGCCGTTTGTTGTTGTATAACCAAAATTCATTTCAGTTTCTGCAATACTTAGTGTTTTTGTATATCCCTTGCCCGCAGAATTTACGGCCGGTGTTACTTGCCAATTGTTATGGTTTTTGTACAAAGAAACTGGAGTTCCATCTAAAGACAAGTTTTTGTATGCGCAAACTGCGGTTAAAGTTGAGTCCGAATAATACAAAGCTTGATACCAATAACAATATGGTGTTGTAGAAGTTGCTGCCCTTGCGTAATATGTAGTTGTAAAGTCAACACCTTTGTCTGTGTATGTTGTTATCTCTCTTATATAATTGCTATTTTCAAAAGCAAAGTTTTCTTTATTACATTCACCAGCATATAAAACACCTTCTTCTAGCGTTGCAAAACCATACTTTTGGTAAGTTCCACCTAGGTTGTCTAATCCATCTAAAACAGTAAATTTGATTTTGTTATCATTTCTGCCAAGGTCTGTTGGTGTTTTGAATGTGGGCGTGATTGTTGCCACTTCATTTGTTTTTAATGTAAAACCATTTGCGGTGATTGTATTTAAGTCTATAACACTTGGAATAATTTCAAGCATAACAAAAGTTTCTTTGCTGTAATTGCAAGTTGTAACCAAAAATTGAGCGTAGTGATAAAGCGTCACATTTGGTAAATTTATCTCTGTATTAAAGTAACCATTGATATACACTTTGATTGTATAACTTGTTGCTATAGTTGAAGATAAATTGCCACTTATAAAAAATGTCTTAGGTCCAAAACCAAAGTCAAAACCTTCTGTTGATATAGAAAAAGTTTTTGTTGCTGTTTTGTTATTAAAGTTTACTGACACAAGGTCAGCTTTATCTATATAACCACCACTCTCTTCATCAGGTTCTGGGGGCGGCGTTTCATCTTCGGTTTGAGTATCCTTTGAGCCCTTGTGCAAAAGTTCTTCGAGTTCTTCAATTTTCATTAAGGCAAGACGAGATTTATCCATCACACATCACCTCTATTGAAAAAGCAGAGATATCTGCATCACTACTCAAAGAACATATTTCAAACTCAATCAAGTTTCCAGGCAAATTCACAACTACTTTTTGTGGAGCGGCTGAGCCTTTGATAGAATAATCTTTTTGCGTAAGGTCGGTTTTGATTTTTATCTCAACATCATAAGTTGACAAAATGCAAAAATTTTTTACAATCTTGCAATCATCTAACTTGTCAAAAGAATATTTGTTTGCCTTATACACTTTCATCAAGCTTTGTCCAAAGTACTCACCAGAGTTGTTTATCTGAGCAAGTTTTTTGCTGTGAGTACCCCTTGTCAAAACAACAAGTTTACTGATACGCCCCACTTCTAGCGGCATAATATCCACGGCGTCTACACCACGCATAAGCTCAAACTTTTTCGACTTAATATCAAGAGCAAGTATTGTATTATTAACAAAACTTTCTCCTGGCATTTCGTCACCCATAAAACTATTGTCATTATAGTTTAGCCTGCAAGCAAGATAATATTTGCCTTTGTGAAAAACAGCCTTGGCGCCCTGTTGATTGTCTATACCAAACAGCATATCAATATTTAGATTTACCTTTTCAACCGTCACCCCGTCAAAGGTAAAAATTCCATCACGAGTTGCAAAATAAATTTCTCTTTCGCAACATACAACACTCTCACCATATATCATACTGCCGGCAAAAAATATGTGCGAAATTTTGTAGCTATCATCATCTTCATAAAAAATAATTTTGCTTATGCCATTATCTCTTATAACATAAAGACTTCCCATAAATTCTATTATTTTGCTAGTGCCGCCCAATTGGTCGGAAAGTCGTATAATGCCCGAATTATCGGCATTTCCGTCAATTACCCAGTTGGTTGGATTTAGTTCTTTGCTGTATCTTATTTGAAACTTATTTGAGACAAGTGCAAACAATCTATTTTTATAAACTGCCACCGACCTAATGTTCGGTGCTGATGCTATTTTGGTAGGAATTGTTACTCCGTCCCAAGCTATCATACCGTCAGTTTCGCTACAAATCAAAAGGTAATTTCGGTCACTCATACGGTAGTTAATTATTGTTGGTTTGCTGGTCAAAACTATTTCATATAGTCTATAGATATTGCTGTCGCCATTGAGCAAACTTATCCAATAAAGGTAGCCATTGGCTCCATACAAGATAAGGTCATAACTATTCTTTTGGCTTTCGGTGTCGTAATACTTATACACCCAAACGCCTTGATAATCTACCCCTATGCTTTCATAGCTTGGGAGCATAGTTGCATCACTATCACTCTCACTTGTAGGAAGAGTCAAATAGTCAAGTCCATAGCTTGTCTGTAGTTTTCCATTTTTTGTTATGTAGTTGTACAAGGTTATAGGTTTTGAATATTTTGATAATTCGCCATTGAGTGACGAATTTTGACCTTGCGAAAAATCAGTGATAGTTATTTTTTTGTACTTATATTTTTTTGTAGGAAGTGTTTTTTCATATATCATAGCCACTTCCTTTTGGGCATTTTTACAATGCCTTTTTTTGACAAATTGCTGTTTATGCTATCGACAAATCTTTTGTGCCAAACTTGCGCTTCATCAAAAATGCCACTGATAAAATAATATTCAGCCACAACGCCAAGGGCAAATGTTCGTGCAGAAACCTTGCCACCAAAAGTAGTAAGTATATCTTGTGCGGCAGCTTGCTCAGGAAAATAACTATAAGTTATCACTACTCTGCCGCCAGCAAATACATTGAGATAATTTTCAAAAGTTTTGAATCTATAAGACATAGACCTATCTAAAGATGTGATTGTATATATATCTTTTACATTTTTACTTAAGTCGTCATAATATATTTTGTTATTTTGGATATCAATTTCTTCTTCTATCGTCAAAGGAAAATAATCACTTGCGATTTCGTTATTAACAATGTTTACTGCGTTAAGAAGTGTTTTGAATGTTTTTGTACCACTACTTTCTCCACCGCTTGCGATATCATCTTTGAGTTCGTCTTCTTTGTTTAGAAATTGACTAGATAGTGTTAAAACTTCTTTTACTGTCATTTAGTTCTCCTATTATAAATATTTTTTGTTGTTTAACTTTTCTTTTATATTACATTTTGCTTTGTCTATAATCAGTTCTGTTGCGTGCTTTTCTATATTGTCGTTTGTCTTATCTATTGCCTTAAGTATCTCAAGTGAATTTTTGCTTTGGCTATTGTAAACTTTTTTGATACTTCTTTTGTCTAGTTTATCAAAAAGTGTAATCGAAAAAGTTGGCTTATATCTTTGGTCGTGTAGTTCGTATTTTTTCTTTTCTCCGTCATACATAACAAAATAATTTTTGTCTATTTGCTTTATTTGTTTTACTATGTCATAAACATCTTGTGTAATTAATTTTTTCATACAAAATCCTTTTTTATAAAAATATGACAGGCAAAACCTTGCCTGCCATACCAAAAAATATTATGCTAGCGGATTTGTTACGCTAGAAGAAATGCCTGTAATTTTTGCTTGACCATTTGGCTTGTTACAAATAAGGTCTGCATATTTGACTAAAGTTGCTGTGTATTTTGGATATCCAGCTACTTGTTTGATGATTTTTCCATCTTCGCCTTCTAGCCAGTTCCAGTCACATAGTTGATGAAGGTTAAACTCTTCTGTGTTTAGAAGGTACATAGTGTCATCTTCGATAAATCTATCTGAAACGATAGGAATACCATTGTAAGAAAGGGCTTTGTAGCCGCCTTCTAGTTCCATAACATCAATGTTTCTTCTAAAGTATGTTAGGTATTGAGAGAAAGCTCTTTTTACTGTTGCAGAACAAGTAATAAAGTCTACTTTGCTGCCGCTGTTTTCTTCTAGTTCGTCAATGGCTACTTGAATCATATTGTCATTGATTTCGCCAGCTTCGGTTTTGATGTATGGATTCATCCAAGGATAGATAGTTTTGTCTACTCCATACAAAGTACCTGTTGTTTTGAAAATAGCTCCAAGACCAGTGATTTCGTTGTCTTTTGATTTTTGGATATAGATAGTTTGTCCAGCTTCAAAGTTTACAGCAGGTGTTTGAGTAAATTTAACTGCTTTTGCAGCTCTATCTACAACTGAAATTCTCAAACCACAAAGACCAGCAACGGCTGTATCGCCTGCGTATGTATCAATAACCATACCTTCTACTAAGTTTTTGACAGAAGAAAGTGTCAAAACTCCACCAGCATATGATACTACAGTAGCCAAAACGCCTGTTCCATCACCATATAGCATACGGCTTAGGTTGAATTGACTAGCTTTTACAAGGCCTTCCATTTCATCATTAAGAAGGTTTACAAAAGCCCCTGCGTTATTACTTGATGCTCTAATTGCCTTGTCTGAAATTTCCACTGTACCATATAGGTTTTTTAGAGTTGTTACGAATTGAACGTACTTATTTTCGGCAGATGTAGGAAGGCTTCCGTCTTCTGTACCAGCGCCGATACCACCATTAATACCAAATGGTGCTAATTTTCTTATTTCTTTACCCCACACATCTCTTGATGTTTGTTTGATTTTTGCAAGAAGTGGGTTGCTGTTTATATTTAGTTGGTCAGATACCACACCTAAATACACTGACTTTAGTGCGTCTTGTGCACTTGTTAATGTTACCATTTTGTTCTCCTTATTGTTTTTCTAGTATGCTTTTGACTATTTTTCCGGCTTCTACAAAACTAGATGGTTTTGTGTTTTTGGTCAAAATCGACTTAGAACCTATTTGTTTTGCTATCATTGGCGGAACCGTTTCTCTGTCCAAGCCCTTAAAATAATCATTTAGCACTTTTTGTTTTACATTTTCGTTACTATAGATGTACCTTTCCAAAAACTCTTCGTTATTTGCCAAAGTACTTTGTGATACATAGTTGTCTTGTCTAAATTTGTTCCAGGCAGCATTTAGCGGACTTACTGTGTTTTGCAGAAGTTTATCGCTAGCTATCATATTTTTTAGGACATCTATGTAATCTTTTGCCTCGGGGTTATTTTCTAAAAACTCTAAAGAACTGTCTTCTCTTTTGTTTTTTAGACTTTCTAAGTCCTTTTGAGAAGAAGATAGTTGTTGGCATTTTTTTGTAAATTCTTTTTGCAGATTTTCATATGCCTTTTCTAAACTTTCAGGGTCTTTGAACTTGCCGAGTATGGAGCCCTTTTCGCTCTCTACCACCGCCCCACTTTCTTTTTCTTGCGCAGTTGCGTCTTGGGCTGCAGATAGCTGTTGTGGTTGTTCCATAATATCTTTGTTTTCTTCCATAATTACTCCTTTTCGTTTTCCATTTTTTGATAAGTTTTGTGTACTCTTATGTGTGACAAAATTTTGTCTTTTAAGTTAGGTATTTGTTTTAATTTTTCTTCGTATTCGTTAGATAGCATATATGCTATGTGGGTTTTGATATGATACTCGTGTGCGTCTATCTCCAAAACTTCGACTTTGCTATGATTTTTTGACAAAGCCATATTTTCATTTTCGGCTCTTTTTATATGTAGTCTTTCCATATCTACACCATCTTCCCAAATACCAAAGCCTAACATTTCAAGTAGTTTTATCTTGTTATAATCGCTCATTTTGCCTTCGCTATTGTGAAGAAGACCTTTGTCTAACATTTCAAAAATATTTGCTCTTCTTTGGGCTAGACTTTCGCCAAGTTCGTTTTCAGTTTCAAAAACAATATCTTCTGATGTTATGTCGCTGTTATTAAAATACAACACTTCGACTTGACCTTTGTTGGATAGTTTAAGTAGTCTAGGGGTTGTAGCAAATTGCTTATAAAGTCTTAATATATGTTTTGCCACTTCTTTTACGGCGCACTTTATATTATCTATAGTTGGAGCTAGCTTTGACTCTGCTTGCTCAAGTAGCAAACTAAGCGATACACCGCTTATATTACTATTAACTTTAGAAAACTCAGCAAATAGTTCGCTAACGCCGCTGATTTCATAAAACTCTTGCAAAAGTCTTTCTTCTTCTTTTGTAAAATCTGCCGGAACAGAATCGCTTTTTAGAATATCTGGCGGATTGGCTCCCTGTCTATAAATCAAAACTTTGCCCGGAGACAAACCTTCTTCTTCTAGAAGGTCTGTATCAATAGAGCCATCTTCTACAGATAAAACGCCCATAGAAAGTCTATTTAGGTACTCATGCTTTCTATTTTTTATTGCGTTGTATGCTCTTTGAACGGGAATAATTCTCTCGATAATGCTACCGCCCCAGAAACACCCTGGTTTATCGATAGCTACTTGCCTTACAAATGGGAATGTGCGTTTGTTATCTACACCATTAACAAAAGGTAGTTCGCCCATATACAAAAGCTTGTCTTGACAAATAGTAATTAATCTACCATTTGGGTATTTTGTTGAAGGTGCTTCGTATTTTTCGATAACAACAGCGTGATTTGATTTTACGCTAGAAGTAAACTTGCTAGAGCTTGCAACATATCCCATACCACCAAGACCTTCTTTGTTTTCTAGCGAAAATACATCAACATCTTCGGGAGCTACATCTACACCCCAGATTGATTTTATATTCTCTACACTATATGCTTTGGCGTGAATCAAACTAGAACATTCCTCAAGCCCCGCATAGCAGCTGGCTTCTGGAAATATCTCATAAGGTGGTACAGCAATAATCTCAAGATCGCCTTCTTTGATCATATTGCCTAATTCATCTTTTGCAATCACTTTGCCTTTTTGGTTTTTCCAAATTACTTTGTAAAAGGCAGTTCCGCAAATTTCACTCCATTTTGTTGCTTCGGCGATCACTTTGCTTAGGTTGAACTTTTGGTATGTTGACTCCAAAATATCTTTTGCAAGTTTTGCAACTTTGATATCGCTCTCTTCGCTGCTTGCAGGAATAACAGACATCTTGGGTCTTATTGATACAAGTTTTGAAAGTCTAACATCTACAATAGGTGCTATGTGGTTAAATACTTCTCTTTCTTGCCAGAAGTACTTTTTGTCATACTCTTCTACATTGTTTAGCATTGACACAAAACAGTATTGGTTGCCTAGCAAAAAATTGTTGTTTAGTTGCCATTGTGCTTCGTAGATTTTTCTTTCGTTTTGTCTTTGAGCAAAATCATTTTTTATTTCGTCAATTAAAAGTTTGATTGCTCTATCTTTGTTTTTCATAAATTCTCCTTTTTATAAAGTTTTCTTAGCAGCTCTTCTTTTTCTTCTAAAAGCTGCTCATCTGTCATATCATCAAACTCGCCTTTTGGTGTTTGATTATCTAAAAGTGCCTTAAAAGATGCAAGATCGGGCGGGACATCTTTTGATGTTACTTTTTTCTTTTGCAAAACCATACCTTCATCAGTGTTGGTGTATTCTTCAATAATTTCGGTTGACTTGTAGCCTAGAGCTTTTTTTAGTAGGGCTTTTTTTATTTTTTCATCAATTTTTTTCATCAAACCTCCTATAAACTTTTTCTTTCGTTTTTTATCCTTCGCAAAAGTCTGTCTTTGTCTTTGGTTATTATGCTTTTTTGAATTTTTTGTTTGGCATTTTCGGGTCTTGACATTATGTAATATCTAAGTTCATCTAGGCAGTGGTCATCTTTTTTGATAGGGACATCATTATCTCCCCAAAAATAGCTTTTTATCTCTCTAATAAGATTTGGACAAGACTTAAAAATAAATAATTTACTTTTGCCTTGGGCGTTTTTGAAATAGCTTTTTACTTTGGATATACCACTAAACAAATCTTTATTAACCTTAGGGTTAACATTTATGCCGTTATCATAAAAAAGCTCACTAACAGATTTTGCCGAAGCTAGAGTTTTTTGATTGGCGGCACTATCAATGAGAGCATTTAACTTTCCGCCACTATCAACGTGCCAGTCTAAACTCTTTGCAAGCTGCTTTATTTTTTGTGCGTGATACTCAACAGTCCTTCCCGCCTCAAAATGCTCACCCACCACAAATATATTTCCGTCATAGTCAACCGCATAAAAGTGACAAGCCAACGGGTTATTAAGCCCGGGGTCTATAGATATATTGTCTTGCCACTCTCTTGGGATATTGAAAGGCTCAATTACATTTACACTTTCGTCAAACTCTGTATATACAAGTCCCGCCGAACTTGAAAATTTTCCGTACTTTCTACTGTCTAGTTCGTCTTTTGAAAGGGTACTTTCTAGCTTTGCTATTTCGGCTTTGTCAAGGTAGGGGTTGTCTTCCCATTGCATAAACTCACACCAAATATCTTTACTATTTGTAGGATTTAGATATATTTGACTATAAACCCAAGTAAGGCCTTTGAGCGGTGTCATAGTACCAAAAATATCACCTTTTTTGTCCAAAACTCTCATTAAACATTCGTTGTATATATCTTGTGGCGGTTCTTCATCAAACCAGACATAATCAAGTGATGTTCCTTGGAACTTTTCTCTGCCTTGGTCACAACTTTTGAAGCCAATTCTAGATATTCCACCCAAAACATTTTTGATGGTTATAAAGTCAATAACACCATTTTGTGGGTTATCTTTTTTGCCAGAAAGCATTGATATATCTACTATCCAATCGGGATTGAGATAATTTAGTATTTTGCTCTGAGCTACATCTCTTTGGACTTGTTGCGAAAGTGACACCACCCAGCCGCTAGTTGACTTTTTATTTTCTCTATACGGGTGTATGCCCCTTGCCATATATATTACTTCCACAGCGCCGCATTCTGTCTTGCCGCTACGATTACCACCAAACACCCAGCGATTTTTTTGCGGGGCTTTGTGAAAGGCTATTTGTTTGTAATGAAAAGGCGGAGTTTTGTTATAATGCAAAACTTTGTTTTTTTGCTGTCTTTGGGCAAGTTCGCGCTCAATCTTTTTTAGCCTAATCAAAATCTCTTTATCTTGCATAAAACTCCTCTTTTTTGACAATAAAATATAATTTAGGAAGCAAAATTTATTGTAAACTTTAGGTATGGAGATTTTTTATGAAAGTTATTTTATTACTACTTATGCTTTGCTGCTTGCCCATGCAAAAGCTATCTTTTGCTGAAAGCAGTTATTTTGGGCATATAATAAATCCCGACACATATTTGTATCGAGATTTGGACGGATATATTATTTGCGAAATTCCGCAGACATATTTTGTAAAAATTACTAGCTACTCTCAAGGCTATTACACAGCAAGCTACAATGGTATATCGGGCTATGTCAAAGCTAGCGATATAAAAGTTATTCAAGGCGTTCCAAATTCGCCACATCTTAAAGGCGCTACTTTTAGGTTATTTGCTAGCGACTATAACACGCTCAAGTCAAGCCCCAACCTTTTGTCTCAAGATATAATTGAGCTGCCTATCAACACACCTATTGAATATATAGGCAAAGTCTATGGCACAGAAATTATCCCTAACCGTGGTAATATCTGGTATTATTGTAGTTATAAGTCAAATGACAAAGTTTATAGCGGATATGTCTATGCAGGGCTTTGCGATAGTCTTAAGATAGAATACAACACAGAAGTAGTTAGTTATATAAACAACCCCTTTGTAACAGCTAGCAGCGAATATATAGAATATCTAAACTCAAGCTCGGGCAAAAAAATGGTTATATTACCAGTAATAATTGTTGGAGTAATATTTGTACCACTTCTCTTCTTGCCACTTATAGTCAAAAATCACAAAACAAAACCATCTCCTATATTTAGCATAGAAGATGGTCTGTTATAATATAAAGTCATCATAATAGATGGCTTTTTTTTATGATACTTGTTTTACTTTTCGCATTAGATAGTCGCATACATGAAGCTGCTTTCTTTTGTCATCACTATCGTCATCATCAAAGAAGTTTATAAAATTAGAAAACCATTTTTGTGAAGATATTTTGGTCAAAAAATTATCACACAAAACATTTTCTATCTCAGCCATACGACAAAAAGATTCAAAGGCGGTCTTTGCCCTTCTAAAAAAAGTCCTATCACTTACGCCAAGTAGTGTTGTTATTTCTTTTGGAGATACGTTATCAATATATCTTAACAATATTATCTTTTTATTGTTTTCGCTAAGTCTTGATATTACTTTATCAACAAAGACCTTTATATTAATAAGCCCTATTTTTCTTTCGGTTAGTGATATTATCTCTCCCGCCAAACTACTAGTGTTGCACCCAAACGAAACTTCAGGTTCGTATGTTTTTGTTTTTATTTGTCTATCAATCGCATCTGCCATCGGCTCTAAATATCTATATATATTTAGAATGGCTTTTCCCAAAATACTTATTTCCATAAAATCCTCCCCCGTTGTCTGAAGTTGCTATACATTTTTTGCTTCCTTGCCATTAGTATATGTAGCAAAAATATCATAATCAAATTTTTGTGACATATTTTTGAATATTTTTGTACAAAATAAACAAATTATTTAACAAATTTTAGCTCAAAAATGCTGAAAGGGTGACATCTTCAAACATATGTTCTATAATAACACCCTATATATGACACTGATTGTCAAGATTAAAAAATTTGTGGCAAAAATTTTAATATTTTTTTATCAAAAAATGTCGTTTTTTGTTGGACATAAACTTTCAAAAGTGTTATTCTTATAGTCTGCCGCCTGAAAAATCGGCAGAAATTTTTTGCCAAAATACTTTATTTTTATAGATTATTTTGGTGATATTATATATAATAAATATTAGGAGATTTACTTATGAAAAAGAAACTATTTATAATGATAATGCCTATTTTTATATTAGTTCTACTTTTAGTGCCACATCTTCAAGTTTATTCTTATGCCGACAGCAATTTGCAGTTTTTAGAAGACAACGGTGGGTTATCTTCTCCAAGCGAAATAATTGCTTATGACAACTATCTATTCGTATGCGACACAAATAACAACAGAGTACAAATTATCGACCAAACTACTCTAAAAGCTTATAACTTTGGTCAAGGGGGATATGTAAATGAGAGTACATCTACCCCATCACTTATTGCTTGTGATAATAATTATATATACCTATGTATTGGGTCTTCTAACTATATCAAAAAGTTTGACTACCTAGGCGTATATCAAAATATTTATTACAACACCTATAGCGTAGGTACAAAAGCCTATGAATTTAACAAAATCAATTCTCTATCTATGGACACATATGGCAATCTATATGCTCTGCATATTGCCCAAAATATCGAAGATAGCAGAATACTTAGAAAAACTGAAAATAGCGACTTTGTAGCAATATCAATTGATGGGCTTACAATCTCTAATGATTCTCGCCTTTTGATGTCTGCAAGTAGCGATTATATTATTTTGGTTTCTAGTGAAAAAATCACGTTGATTGATTCCAGAAATTACACAATATCAAATACATATGCTATTAGCCAAACTTTTAGTGATGTAAAAATTGACCACTTAGACAACCTATATTTTCTAAACGGAAACACTATAACAAAACTTCTAGCGGGAAATTATACAAGTAGCGAAAGTATAACAGTAAACTCTATCAACAATCCTATTTTGTTTGCTTTCAACCAAGTAAACGGAAAATGTTATTTTGTTGACGGTACAGCAAATAATGTTGCATTTGCTGCAGTTGATGGAATTGACCATTTGTCAACTTTTACAAAACCAATAACACACCTTGACACAACTACACTTAACAGCGAAAAGGTAAAAATTGCAACATTAACATCAGGAACTATTGCTTACAACTACCCATATACTCTATCTTCTAACATCTCACTTAACACTGGGGATTTTGTAATTGTTCTTGACCAAAATATCAGTGAAAACTCAAACTTTTACTATTGTATGATTACAAGCAAAAAAGACTACAACCTATCTGTGTATATCCACAAAAATCATTTGTCAATGATAGACGAAAGTGTAACAAACATTGATAGTACAAACCTTTTGTTTACTCAAGCAATATCTTCGCCAACAGCAAACATTTACAAGTTCCCTACATCACTTAAAGCTGACGAAACAACAGATAATGCAATAGTATACTCTCTTGGCAATCTAAACGCAGGTGACAAAATCAACGCCGTAAGATATCTAAAGAATTATAGGGATTTCAAAGGTTATAGTTTTTACGAAATTTCTTTTGAAAACGGAACTTATGGATATATCAATGCTAATGCTATTGTTAGTTACAACTCAGAAAAAGACCCAACAAAAATCAAAGCAAACGCAACAATCCAAACAAGTGACGAAAGAGAGTTCGTTAACCTATACCTAAAATCTGGCGACAACTATGTATTAATTACTGACTTTGTACTTTTAGACGGAACAAGAGTTAGACTAACAGAAAACTTTGATAAATCTGCCGAATATACGCAAATCAAATATGTAGACAATGACGAAGTAAAATATGCCTATGTAAAGACAAAGTTTGTAGAAGTAGACGGAATTAGCTTTGAGATAATTATAGCAATACTTCTTGCTGTACTTTGTGTATTGTTTAGTTTAATTTTAGTTGCTGTTATCAAAAAGAACAAAAAAGCTATGAGATAACTTTATTTTCTATTAATATATAATAATCTAAAAAAACTACCAAAGAACTTGGTAGTTTTTTTTTACTATAAATATAATTTTGCTTAGCTTATAGTGTCCGCTATATCAAACTCAACATTTGCCTCTTCCTTTGCGATTCTACTAACAGATATTTCATAAGCAACCCGTGTTTCTATCTCATCATCAGAGAGCTTTTTTTGATAATCTCTACTTTGAATACGCCCCGCAATATATACCTTTTGCCCAACTTCGGCATTTTGTACAAATCTTGCGTTTCTTCCCCAAGCAATACAAGGCAAATAATCAGATTTATTATAAGCACGATTTACCGCAATCAATAGGTCACAAATTTCCCTTTTGAAAGGCGTCATGCGATAAATAGGTGGTTTGCAAATATACCCAGTTATTTCTATTACATTAGGGTTTAGACTTTCGTCCCACTCTCCCACTTCTCTTACAAAAACAGTTAGCATAAGTTTGCTTTTGCCATCAATTAGTTTATTATAACTACGAAATTGACCTTTTACAAAAACTTTGCTGCCTAGGCTAAAGTTGTCTGTTGTAAGTAGTTTTTCGGATACTGTAATAGGAATAATGTCATTGTGTTCGGAAAGCCTTTTTACAGACAAATTAAGTTCATAAAACCCTTCGCCAAAAACTTCGTGACTAAACACCGGCTTTGACACAACCTCTCCCATTAGATATGCTTTGTTATTTTCCATTAGTTCATAGTTCATTTTTTAATCTCCATTTTTAATTTGTATTCCTTGAGAATTGATGCTGTAATTGTCTTTGTATATAAGATTTGATACCGACACCACCTTATATCCCCGCTTATTTAGCGTAGAAAGGACCGTAGGGAGCGATTCGACAATATGGTCAGAGTTGTTGTGACACAGAATTATAGAGCCATTTTTAACCTTTGTTAAGATGTTTTTACAAATCTGCTGAGCACTTATTCCCTTCCAGTCTAAGCTATCAACGTCCCATTGAATAGTTGTAAGCCCTAGGTTTTCTGCCTGCTCTATACTATCATTATTGTACGCCCCAAAAGGTGAGCGAAAAACCTTGATATCTTGAGTAATTAATTTTTTTAGTTTTTCGTTTGTTGTTTCAAGTTCTAGTTTCATTTGGTTTTTGCTTAATTTTGTAAAGTCAGGATGAGTGTTAGAGTGAGACCCAATTTCAAAACCCTGCCTTTCTATTTCTTTTACAAGCTCTGGGTATTTGTCTATCCAAAAACCAACCAAGAAAAATGTAGCATCAGCATTATACTCTTTTAGACATTTCATTATATCTGTTGTTTTGTCAGCACCCCACGCCGCGTCAAAACTTATAGCGACCTTTTTTTCTTCAGTCGCAACAGAATAAATAGGAACTTTTCTAAAACTTTTGTTAAAATAAACTTGAGCCATATTTGTATTGGTGTTTGTTATATTAAATAATAAAATAAGAAAAACAAAACCAACACAAAAACACAATTTTATTATCTTAAAAGGAACTACGAAAAACCGCATCTTGTCCTCGCTTTTATTATACTTTTTTAGTTAAAAATACATTTAGACTATTTTGTCAAATAAAGACTTTTGTTGACAAAAATAATATGCTTTTTATATGTATACGAAAAAGATTTTTTATTTATTCTAAAAACACAAAAAATAAATTTTCAAATTGGAATATAATAGCTGTGTTTAGTCTATATACACAACAAAAAAAGAGCATTAATCAAATGCTCTTTTTATAATATTAATTTGTCTTGTACTTAAAGCCAAAAACAAACTTAGGTGGATTTTTCATTTTTTCAATCAACTTACCCTTACCTGTTCTTGCCTCAATAGGACAAACATCAGTATTTCTACCGTATAACTTTTTGTCTTCGTCAACAGCTACAACATCAAAGCTGTCTTTTACATAATCTGCATAAATTAGTGCTGTGCCATTGTCTTTTTCGCTAAGGGTGATTATCTTAACACCTTTTCTATATCTTGCCATTACATCTATTTGAGATACAACTACTCTCTTGATGAATCCTCTATTTGTAAGCATTACGATTTCGCCATCTTCGGTTACTTGACCAGAGAATACTACATTATCTCCATCAGATAAGTTAATGCCTTTTACGCCGCCAGAGATTCTTCCTTGAACTGGAATATCACTCTTGTCTGCATTTAGGACCATACCATTTTTTGTAACAAAGACAATTGTTGTATTTTTCTCATCAAGTTCGATTGAGATAACTTCGTCATCATCTTTTAGTTTCATTGCTTGGAATGTAGATTTTGAAACACCATATTCTTTGAAGGCAGTCTTTTTGACAATACCTTGTTTTGTCATAAATAGTAAACTACCTTTTGGCATATCTTCGTCTATTGAGTAAATAGCCACCGGCATTTCGCCTTTTTCACATTTAACAACAGAAGCAAAAGGCGTACCTTTATCCTTAAATCTTCCTTCTGGAATATTCTTAACAGGGAATTTGTAGCAATTACCTTTGTTTGTAAAGATATATGCTGTCTTTTCACTATCTGTTTTTGTAATGATTGTATGAACTTCGTGCAAGGTTGAAGTTTCTTTATATTCTTTTGTTGCGCTAGAGAATGTCTTTTTGTTCATAAACTTGATATTACCGCTAGCGTTAACACCAATATACCCTTCGATAACTTGTTCTTTGTCGCTATCTGAAGGAAGGTCTAAAGCATCAGTTTTTAGAATAATTGACTTTCTGTCTTGCTTGTATTGTTTCTTAATAGCCAAAATTTCAGTTTTTACAACTTCAAATTGAAGCTTTTTAGAATTAACAATCTTAGTTAATTCTTCAACTAAAGCTCTGTTTTTCTTAATTTCTTCTTGCAAGTTATTTACTTCAAGATTTGTTAGTCTTGCAAGTTTCATATCAAGAATAGCTTGCGCTTGTCTTTCGCTCAAAGCAAATCTATCACGAAGTCTTTGTCTTGCAGTTGATACATTAGGAGATGTTTTGATAATTTTGATTACTTCATCAATATTTTTGATTGCAATCAAAAGACCTTCTAATATATGTAGTCTTTCTTTTGTTCTTTCTAAGTCGAACTTTGTTCTTCTCAAAACAACTTCTCTTTGGTATTCGACATAGTAGCTAATGATATCAATAATGCCCATTAGTTTTGGTTTACCATTTGCTATAGCAACCATATTTACACCAAATGAACATTGAAGATCAGTGTATTTAAGCAAAGTTTCAACAATAGTTTTTAGATTGCCATCTTTTTTGATTTTGATAACAGCTCTAAGACCATTTCTGTCTGATTCGTCTCTAATATCGGCAATGCCGTTAAGCGCTGGGTGCTTGCCTTCTTCTCTAAGAGATGCTATCTTTTGCAAAATAGTTGATTTGTTTACTTGGTAAGGAAGTTCTGTTATTACTACACTTCTCTTATCTGTTTCGCCACCTTCGATATGCATCTTGGCACGCATTATAATTTTGCCACGACCTGTAGCAAATGCTTGTTCAATTTCTGAACTTGGAAGAATATATCCGCCAGTTGGAAAATCTGGAGCTTTGATATATTTCATAAGTTCTTTTAGGGTTATTGTTGGTTTATAGATATATGTAACAACACCATCAATTACTTCGGCTAGGTTATGTGGCGGAATGTTTGTCGCAAGACCTACCGCAATACCCATAGCTCCGTTTACAAGAAGATTAGGGAATCTTCCAGGAAGTGTGTCAGGTTCTTTGATAGTATCATCAAAGTTTAGAGACCACTTAACAGTGTCTTTTTCTAGATCTTTCAAAAGTTCCATAGCAAGAGGAGCAAGTCTTGCCTCTGTATATCTCATTGCAGCAGCTTTGTCGCCGTCAATGCTACCAAAGTTACCGTGACCATTAACCAAAAGTTCGTTCATATTAAACGGTTGTGCCATACGAACCATTGCATCATAAACAGAAGAGTCACCGTGTGGGTGATATTTACCTAAGCAATCACCGACAATACGTGCAGATTTTCTATATGGCTTGTCTGGTGTAATACCAAGGTCTAACATAGAATAAAGTATTCTTCTTTGAACAGGCTTTAGACCATCTTCTACCCTTGGTAAAGCTCTATCCATAATAACATGTTCAGAATAAGGAATCATTGATTCGTGCAAAACTTCATCAAGGTTTTTATAAAACAAACCTGTTGTTCCGTTTCCATTACCTGAGCCATTATTATCTTGTGATTTATTATCGGGTTGTTCGATTTTATCGTCAAAGAAATCTGCTTCCACGGCTTTTTCTCCTTTTTTCTTTTCTTCTTTCATTTTCTCAAATGCCTTTTCATCAGCAATTGCTTTTTCTGTATCTAATATCTCTTCTATTTTTTCTTTATAATCGCCATCTTGTTTCTCACTCAAAAATTGTTGTTTGAAACTTGTTTTTCTTGGCGTTTTTGGTTTTTCTATTTTTACATCTTGTTTGAAAATATTTCCAAGTGAAGATAACTCTATATCCCCAACCATCTCAACTTGTTGGTTTTCGACAGATTCTTCTTCACTACTAGTTTCTTGCGGTTCTAAATCTTCATCCACTTCTGCAGAGTCTCCACCGCTTTCGTCAAGTTGTTCAGCGATTTCTTCAATCGGCATTTCGACTTGATTTTCATCAATTGTTTGCTCTGTAAGATAAGACTTATCATCTTCAAGCTTTTCAATATTTTTTTCTCTACCCACAGTAGAGTCTTGTAAAATCTCAAAATTGTCTATTGCAGTATTGTTTAACAATTGTTCATCTTCTTGCTCTACAATATCATCTTGTAGAGTCGAATTTTCTTGAGATTGTTCATGAGTTGTTTCTTGGCTTTCGTTTTGCAAGGTTTCAAAATCTTCTTGCAAGATATTTTCTTGTATATCTTCTGTTTTTTCTATTTGTTTATCTTGAGCAGAAGAAATAGACTGAGTTAAATCATCAAAAGTCACTTGACCATCAAGCGGCTCTGACGATACTATTTCTGGCTGATTTTCTTTCTGCGACATTTCGTAGTACAAATCTTCAAGACCTATTTGACCATCTATCGGCTCATTACTTTCTATAGGCTCTTTTTCTTGATCGTCCATTTCTTCTCCTTTTATAAATTTTTACAAATAAATATTATCCATTTAACTTTTCAAAGTTACTTTCTTCTTTGTTAAAGTTTACATATTCGTTTAGATATTCTTTACGAGCGTCAATATTGTCACCCATAAGTGTTGTTATCATTCTTTCTGCATTGGCAGCATCTTCTACCCCAACTTGAAGTAAAGATCTTTTTGCTGGGTCCATTGTTGTTTCCCATAGTTGGTCTGGATTCATCTCACCAAGACCTTTGTATCTTTGAATGCTATAGCCCTTACCAATTCTTTTGATAGCTTCTGGAAGTTCTTTATCAGAATAAACATATTCTACAACATCTTTTTTGCTAATTTTGTATAGTGGTGGAAGCCCAATATATACATTACCATTATAAAGAAGTTCTTTCATATATCTAAAGAAGAATGTAAGTAATATTGCTCTAATATGTGCGCCGTCTTGGTCAGCATCAGATAAAATAATTACTTTGTGATATTTTAGGTTGTCAAGATCAAAGTCTTCTCCAATGCTAGTTCCCAAAGCGCCAATAATTAATTTTATTTCTTCGTTAGCCAAAACTTGGTCAAGACGTTTCTTTTCGGCGTTTAGTGGTTTTCCGCGAAGTGACAAAATTGCTTGGAAACTTCTGTCTCTGGCTTGTTTTGCGCTACCACCCGCAGAGTCACCCTCTACGATAAAGATTTCGTTATTTTCTGGTTTTCTACCAGAACATACAGCAAGTTTACCTATCAAACTTGAGTTTTCTATGCTATTTTTTTGTCTAGAAATCTCTTTTGCTTTCTTTGCCGCAAGTCTAGTACGAGCAGCAGATTTTGCTTTGTTTATAATTAGTTCTAGTACTTTTACGTGTTCTTTTTTCTCAAAATATTTGTAAAGCTCAGTAGCTACAATATTTTCAACCAAAGATTTCGCTTCTGGGTTACCAAGTTTTGTTTTTGTTTGACCTTCAAACTGAGTATTTCTCATTTTGATAGCAAGAAGACAGGTTATGCCCTCTCTAAAGTCCTCGCCCATAAGATGTGGCTCTTTGTCTTTGATATATCCGTGTTTCTTTGCAATATCATTCAAAACCCTAGTCAAAGCAGTCTTTAGACCGATTTCGTGAGTACCACCTTCGGTAGTTGAAATATTATTTACAAATGAAAACATACTTTCGATATAGCCATCTGTATATTGAATAGCAAGAGCAAGCTTTAGACAATCTTCGCTTTCGGTGTTTTCACCTTCGATATAAATAGGCTCATCATGAATAACATTTTTAGTTTCGTTAAGATAACCAATAAAGTCTTTCAAACCGCCATCATATTTGAAAGTAACACTTGTTTTTTCTTGCTCATCAATAAAGTCAATTTGAATACCTTTGTTAAGAAAAGCTAGTTCACGAAGACGCTTTTTGATAATATCACTAGAAAAAGTATGTGATTGGAATATCTCAGTATCAGGCAAAAATCTAATAAATGTTCCTGTTTTGTCCTTTGCACAAGTACCTATTTGAGTCAAAGGTTTTTGAGTTACACCACCCTTGATGTTTCCATTTTTGTCAGGAACAGAAGCAAACTCTATTTCATACGCTTTGCCTTGCTTATAGATTATAGCTTTTAGCCACTTGCTCAAAGCGTTAGTTACCGCAGCACCTACACCATGAAGTCCGCCAGAATAGCTATAGTTTGAATTGTTGAATTTACCACCAGCGTGAAGTTGCGTAAAGATAACTTCTGCACCAGATTTTTTCAAAGTTGGATGCATATCAACCGGAATACCACGACCGTCATCTTCTACACTGACACTACCATCTGCATAAAGAGTTACGATAATTTTGTTACCATGACCGTTGGCTATTTCGTCCATACTGTTGTCAACAATTTCCCATAAGATATGATGCACACCACGACTTCCGGTACTACCAATATACATACCTGGTCTTAGTCTTACTGCATCTAATCCTTCTAGAACAACTATATCCTTTGAGCCATATGATTCCATTTGCTGCCCCCTATTATTACAAAATCTTGCTTTGTATAAAAATACAACAAAATATGTCAAAATTCTTATCATACCTTATTTATACAATAGCAAATTTAACTATTTTTTACACTTTGATTATATCACATAATCCTTTATTTTCCTAACACTTTTTGCATAAAAATTAACTTTTTTATAGCTGTAACACGCTCTAATTAATTTTATTGCATAAATATACAAATATATGTATATTTATTTAGTTATTTGCATATTTATAACTAAAATTTTTAGAGTTTTTTGAGCGTTGGTTGTATATATTTTTCCTAAAAAACATATAAATAAACTATGAAAAAAACTATCATATTAACAGGCGGCGGAACTGGTGGTCACGTTATACCACACCTTAGCATTTTGCCTAAACTATTAGAAGATTTTGACGTACATTATATTGGTACTGACGGCATAGAAAAAGAAATAATGAAAGATAAGCCCATAACTTATCACACCATAAAGGCAGTAAAATTTGACCGAAGTAATTTACTGAAAAACTTCTCTATTCCATTTAAGCTATTTTCTTCTATCAAAGCTTGCAAAAAACTTATCAAAAAAATAAAGCCAGACATTATTTTTTCAAAAGGTGGATATGTCTCTCTACCTGTTGTTATCGCAGGCAAAAGATGTAAGACGAAAATCATCAGTCACGAATCTGACCAAAGCATAGGCCTTGCAAACAAAATCATATATAAATACAGCAACATATTCTGTACAAGTTTTGAAAGCACTGCCAAAAATCTTAAAAAAGCTGTAGTAACCGGAAGCCCTATTAGAGAAAATATAAAATACGGAAATAAGTCCGCTGGCTACAAGCTAACAAACCTAACTCCAGACAGAAAAACCATACTATTTATGGGTGGATCTACCGGAGCTAAAGCAATAAATGACTGCGTAGCAAAAACAATAGACCAGCTAACACAAAAATATAATGTAATACACATTGTTGGCAAAGGTAAAAAAATAAATATTGCTGCAAAAAATTACTATCAGCTAGAATACGTACAAAATATAGAAGATATCTTTGCCATAACAGATTTTATAGTATCAAGGGCGGGTTCAAATGCTATATTTGAGTTTTTATATTTGCAAAAACCCACTCTTTTGATACCACTGCCAAAAGGCGCTTCTCGTGGAGACCAAGTAGACAATGCAAAAGAATTTTGTGATAAAAACCTTATGAATATGCTGATGCAAGAAGATTTGACACCAAAAAGACTACTTGCCGAAATAGAAAAACTAGAAAAAGACGCTCCGGCACTTATAAATAATATGGCAAAAATAAAAACAAGCAACGGCAGCCAAAATATACTTAATCAAATATACAAACTTGTAAAAAAATCTTAATTAATGTAATTTAATAACATAAAATGCTTTCGACATTATTTGCGAATAATTTATGTTACTCTTTTGTCAGGAGTACCGATTATGAAAACAAATAAGTTGAAAGTATTTTTTATTAGCGGTTTTATTGCTTTGCTTATATCCTTTGCGACAAAAGCCCCACCTACAATTAATTCTAGTGCAGTTTCTCCACCAAGTGAAATTTACGCCCCAAAAAGTGCCCCACCAGAGTATAGCTTTGAAACATACAATCATTGCGGAACTGCAGAAAGTGACCTTCTTCTCTGCGCCTATCAAGGAAAATACACATATATTATTTATTCAAATAGTAGCGGAACTTTTGTGTCGCATTTTGATAAAGACTTATACAAAATAAAAGATATAAAGCTACTTGATAACGTATGTATAAGTGGAGCTGTATACAACGAAGAAATATATCTTATTGATAGGGAAAACTTTTTTGTATTAAATAAAAACTTAAATGTAATAAATACACTTACTCTGCCCGCATTAAAAAATCTTCAAATCATCTCAAACAAATTGTATTTATTCTGCAGTGGCGATTTTGGTATAGAAAATTTTGACTATGGCTTTATGATTTTTTCAAATCACGATTTTGCCTGCAAATACGAAAGTTACTTTTTATTCCAAAGCGAAAATGAGTTATATATAACAAATTTTGACAGGCAGTTAATTTTTGAAACAAGCAATTTTGTTTCAGCAA
The DNA here is from genome assembly GCA_045534265.1 of Clostridia bacterium. GTDB lineage: Bacteria > Bacillota > Clostridia > Christensenellales > UBA1242 > CAKVLS01. The sequence goes on along the minus strand of JAZSJH010000005.1, from coordinate 144,734 downwards.
CAGCAATAGATGACACACTTGTATTTGCAACCACTCAAGATGGCGAAACAATCGTAACCTGCATAAAAAACTTTGAGATAACTTACACGTCAATTTTCGATATTCAGGCAGAATATGCAGATTTTGACTTTGAAGACAATGGGCTCAACATATATTTAACGGCGGACAAAACATATAAATATTTTATTTGCAATCACGGAGACATTATATCAAGAGAGACTTTTTCAGATAAAAGATATATAAGCGTCAAATACAATATCTACACAAATGAAAGTTATGTTTTTATAACAATAAACAACCGAAATTATTCAATTAATGACAATATTTACAGCGAAAAGTACTATGTTTTAGATGATATGATTATCTTTAATCTGCATCAAAATCTTGAAACATATGGCGGCGGAGATGTCTATATAGCAAAGTTTAGCCAATAAAAAAACATTAGGCAATATACCTAATGCTTTTTTTGTTATATTTTGTTTGTCCATCTAATAACTAGTTGTTGAGTTTTTCCGCCTTGGGTGTTTAGCGTGAAGGCTAAGTTTTCAACATCAACTTGCTCTACAGGAACGCCTTTTACCTTTGTAAATCCTTCTGGAAGTTCTACCTTTAGACTTTGGGCTTTTTGAGTTTTGATTTTGAATTTCAAAAGACCTTTTGCTCTATTAAAGTCAAGGTCAAGTTTGATTCCGTTTGGAAGAGTCAAACCAGTAATAGAACCCTTTGTAAATGACAAAGGAAGATTTTTGAATAGGATAATTCTACCCTTTTCATAATTTACAAACATATTTTGAATTACGTGTACAAGTCCAGTGTTTTTATCTATTGAATATGTTGGCCATTTGTCATTGCTACCAACGCCCATTCCTCTATAATCTGAGTTTGTAAATACAAGGTTGTTTGTCATAAAGTTTTGAGTCAAAATCTCCAAAACTTCGTATGCACTATTGCTATCACCAGCAGTAGCTAGAGCCGCAGCTATATTAATTAAGTTGCCTGATGTAAACAAATCTCTTGATCTTGCAAATCTTGCTTTTGCAGTGCTTGCAACAAGTTTTTCATACTCTCTTGTAGCACCAGCAGATGTAAAACCAATGCTGTATGGGAACAAGTGTGGAATGTATGGAGTTTTGTTATTTGTAATAAATACAGAAGACAAATACTCTTTGATTAAGCCTTCTTCATCTACAGAGATATCTGGGATTTTTGAAAGAAGGTCTTGCCATCTTTCGATTTCGCTATCTTCTAAACCAAATGCTTTGCCAAGTTCTATCAATATACTAAATACTTGTTTTGCACAAACAAAGTCAACAGTACAGTTAGATGCAATACATAGTGGCTCTTTGCTCTTTTTCGCATAGTTTTGTGGAGTGTTGTATGGAGAATAACCAATTGGAGATTCCAAAGTCTTAGTTGTTTTGTTAACTTTCAACAAGTCTTCATAAAACTCTGCTGTTTGGGTAATAAATTCCATACCATAATCTTGCATGAACTTGCTATCATCTGTGTGGATATAATATTGATAGAACATCTCAGTTGCAAACGCAGCAACGTTAAAGTTAAGAATTACACCTGGCTCTACAGAACCCAAAAGCCCTGAACCTGGAGATTCTAGAGCAGGAACATAAATACCTTTGCAATTGTATAATCTAGTTGCATTCTTCTTGTAATCGTCCATATTGTGATAATATCTTTGAAGAAGTGGCAAAACTAAATTTGACATACCGCCATTGAAAGCAAAGTTATAAAGTCTTTGTGTTTGGAAAAAGTTGTTACGAGTACTATCGCAAGCCTTATAATCACCATTAAAGATACCATAAGGATTGCAAGGAGCTCCATTTTCTCTACAAGAAGATACAAACAAATACTTACCATAAGCATACAATCTTTCAAGAAGTGCTGTAGGAAGTTCGCCATTTACTGTTTTGTCGATTAGTTCGTCAACATAAGTTTCTTGTTTTGCATTCAAGCTCAAACTTCCAATATTCATAAGTTTGCTATGAACAGAAGTGTGTTCTTTCAAAAGCTTTTCATATGTTAGCTTTATCATAGAAAGCTCTTTCTTGATACTTTCTTCTTCTCTATCTTTTTGGCTATCGATATACACTTTAGCAAAAAGTGTAACTTTGTCCGCGCCTTTTACCTCTATACCATCTTCGCTGCAAGTAACACTACCACCAACGTTGATTACTCTTGCCACAACGCCATAGTCAGTACCATTATCACTACGTGCAGAATACGTCATATAACCTTTGCTTGCAGCAAACTCAAAATCATCATTAACTTGAGTTATTCCACCAGGTCCACGATTGTTGAACTTATCGTGAAGGTCAAACTTAAAATTACAATCAATAGTCTTTTGACCACTTTTTGAAATTTGATAACAAATAAGGTCGTTTACTCTAGATACAAATAGATTTCTTTCATATCTTGTGTTTTTGTCCTTAAAAGATACTGTAACTTCGCCATTATCCATATTGACAGAACGATAGTATTCTTTTACCATCTTTTCAATTGGCATAGTTACTTTCAAATCACAAAGTGGAAGTGGATAAGATAATTGTGGTCTGTAAGATTTTACCATAAGAGCCTTTGGAAGAATCTTCTCAGCATCAGCGTAATTGCCGTTATTTATGTTTGTCTTAACAGTCTTTATCTTATCAGAAATGTCTGGCAAAACACCGGTATGTCCTTGCCACCATAGGTCGTTATGATTGATAAGTATACTTTCAAAACCGGCTCCGCCTAGTACGCTAGCGCCAATAAGACCGTTACCGGTTGGAAGACCTTCTCTCCACATAGCGCCCCATAAACTTGCTGGTCTTTTGAATTTTAACACGTTGTTTTTCTTAATACTTGCCATAATTTACCTCAATACAAAGATTATATCATTTTATATAACTATTTGTAAAATACCTTTTTACTTTTTTTAGATATTTTTATAAAAAACTTCTGCATCAAAAAATAAAATTTTGTTATTAATATTATATGATAATTTTTGCCTTAAAAGATGTAATTCAAAAAACTTTTTTATGCCAAAACCAAAACAAAAAAAGTAGCAATTTATTTGCTACTTTTTTTTATATTTTGATAAATCTAATATTGCATACTCCATCAAAGTCTTCAATTATTTCTTCTTTTGTTGGGAAGAAAGGAAACTCTTTGCCTTCTTTTAGATATTTATCAATCATTTTTTCAGCATCTTGTTTTAGTCTTTCTTTGCAAGCATCTAGTGATGGCGAAACACAATCTTCTGTTGTAAGCCCCGGAACAAAACCACGATAAAGCTCTACATCATCTTCTATAACTTTAGTTATTACTAAAGGAACATTTAGCTGACCTTGCATTTGCATAGCGTCTGGTACAAATAATTTTGTTGTCTTTGCCATAATTATTCTCCTTTATTGAACGTGTGTGTCATCTATGGCTAGCATAGGTGGCAAACTATCTAAAAATTCCATCACAGCATCTTCTTGGGCTTTTTCTTCTTTTGCTTGAGCTTCGGCTTGTTCTTGAGCTATAACTACTTCTTTAGGAACGTATGATGTGTATTCAAATCTAGGAACATTAAGAAGAGCTTTGCTATCAGAGTGTGCTTTGTTACCTACCATTTCTTCTACTTCGATAAGGTTAGGAACATTTGACGCTCTAAAGTTACCAGTTACAAGCAAAGAAACATTTTTTACCTTGTATTGATCTTGCAAGTGAGCATTAAATTCTTCGTATGTCATACCTTCGATAATTTCAGTAACTTTTTTGTAATCTACAAATGGGTGACCAAAAATACAATCTTCAAAGTTAGAAAAAGCTGTCGCACTCTTGTATTTATTCAAAGATGCGTTGTTTCTATCAGTAATCGATTTTTTGATTACATCAAATACTTCTGGCTCTACACCTTCTTCTGACAATGTCTTAATTATTCCACAAAGTTCTTTGATTGTCGTGTTCATTTTCTTTGCGTTGGTTTCGGCTGCAAAATTTTTGAATTTTACACTGCCTTCGTCAATTACTGTTTGAGCATAACTATATACTAAACTTTTCTTTACTCTAAGTGCATCCCACATAAGTCCGCCCATAGAATTGCAAACATATTGCTCAAGAACATCATAAGCAAACTCTCTATCAACATCTTCGCTTTCACCATTTCTAGTTCTAACTAATACTTGAATATCAACATTTGATGATATTTGTGTTGGAACAGCCATCAAAAGGTTCTTTTCTTCATAAAACTCAAAGTCTGGTGTTTCGATAATATACTCTGGTTTTTCTGCTGGAGAAAATTGACTTACAATCTTACTTTCACACAAATCTTGAATTTCTTTTAGTGGACTATTAGATGTCACAGAAATAACTAGATTGTCTGTATTAAAATATCTTCTTACATATTCACTCAAAAGCTCTGGAGTTACTTGACCTAGGGTTCTTGCAGTACCAAGAATTTTGTCCCTTACAGGAATAGATGTGTCATATCCTGCAAGTCTGTCTAAAAATAGGTCTACAATATTTTCTTGCTCAGGAACATCAAGTGCTATTTCGTGTTTTATAACTTCTACTTCTTTTTTAATTTGATCTTTAGTAAAAGTTTTTGGCTTTAGCATAGAAACACAAGTGTCAACCGCTCTTTCAAAGTTGGCTTTGGTTGCAGAAGCTGTAACCGCTATATAACTATCGGTAGTAAAGGCATTTTGACCTATTGCATTAGCCATAATGCTACCCATAATGTTTTGTCTCATATCATCACTTGCTGGTCTAAATAGCAAATGCTCAAGCAAGTGACTTATTCCTTCGTATTTTCCGTCTAGTTGCGCCCCACTCACAAAGCCGATAACAAATGAAGAGCCGTTAAAAGCCCCCTGCTTTTGATAAACTAATGTTGCGCCATTTGATAATTTTACAATTTGCTGTTTTGCCATAAAATCACCTGCCTATTAAACTACTTTTAGTATAACATATAAAAATCCCTTTTTCAATAACTAATTTTTGTAAATTATATCTATATATAGTTAAATTATAAACAATACAAATAGCCCCTTTTATGTGACAAAAAAAGTACACAAACTAAGATATAATATAAGTGAAAGGGGGGGCTTAGTATGAAAATATATCTTATAATCTCAATACTTTTAGAACTTTTGCGACAAGACAGGGTGCCTGCGAAATATCTTGCCGAAAAGTACGAAGTTAGCCCCCGCACAATATACAGGTATCTAGACTATTTAGAATGCGCTGGCGTTCCTACCAAGACCTATCTTGGCAAAAATGGTGGAATTGGTATAGATAAAGAATACAAACTAGACACTACATTTCTTACAATAGACGAAAAAAGTTATCTAAAGGGGCTTCTTGTAAATAACAAGTCTACCCTTACAGATAACCTTTGTAAAAAATTAAATTTATAGTTTGGACATTTTTGAGCCACGACTAAATTTATCTAAAACACAAGAAGAAAAACTTTTTTGGAGTTTGTTTTCACTCTCAAAGTCAACAATAGCTTGATTGATTAACCCATCTAAAATCTCACCAAAAAGCTTTTGCCATAAATAAAAAGACATTGACCCCGGTATTGTGTTTACTTCTCCTATATATACTTTTTGCGTTTTGCTATCTACAAGATAGTCTATACGGCACACACCGCTTTTTATATACTCACTATATAATTTTGCAGAAGCATCTTCTATATAGCTTTTTTGTTCTGGAGATATAACAGCAGGAAGTTGCCGCCCCATATTGTTAAGACCTGACTTTCCGCTTGATATGTACTTATCATCAAAAGAAAGTAGTTTGTTTTTATTGCAAGGTTTTTCTATCTGCGAAAGCATAAGTTTCCCATCACACTTCATAACAGCGATATTAAGTTCATACAAATTATCAACCGCTTTTTCGACTATCACTCTATTGTCATAAATAAAAGCATTATCTAAAGAACTATCAAAATCTTTTTTTGTTTTTGCAATAGTTATACCTATACTGCTACCACCAAGGCAAGGCTTAACTACACAAGGAAAACTTATTTCTTCGAAAATTTCTTTTTTAATATCCTTTTCATTTTTAAGATAGTTTTCTCTATCGACCAACATATATTTTGGGCTGTCAATATTTAACTTTTCAAAGATGATTTTTGAAAGTGATTTATCCATAAAAATTCCACTCAAAGTGTGGTTTGGAGACACAACCGGAAGCCCTATGCACTCAAATAAGCCCGTCAAAGCCCCATTTTCGCCCGTTCCCCCGTGGCAGCACAAAATTACACAATCAATACTACCTGCTTTTTTGAGCTTGTTTTTCTTTTTTATATACAAAATTTTATCCTGCATCAACACTGCTTCGTTTTGTTTTTTTTGATTTGAAAAATATCTAACAATATTATCTACTGACACAAAGTCAAAAGAAAAATGCCACTTCCCCTGCTTATCAATTACAACAGGGTAAATGGCATATTTTGTTTTATCAATATTGTTTATCGTTTGTACGCCGGTGATCAGCGAAATGTCGTGTTCGGTACTAACGCCGCCCATAACAATCAAGATGTTTTTCATAAAATTCTCCTTACAAAATATCACAATAAAATTTTTATCTTTTGTAAGAAAAATTAAATATTACATATAGTTATCTGGAAGGTCGTTTTCAAATAAAACTGTATCTCCAGGTTTTACTATCTCTTGTAGTTTTTTCTTAGCGTCATTAAGTGTATCCACACAGAAAACTTTTTCCATATCAAACTTTTTGCTTTCAAGACCTTGTTTAATCTCTTGCATATTGACTTGGTTCACAATAATTACAATATCTGCAACCTTTGCTAGTTTTTCGCCAAAGTTTGCATTTTCTTCTTTTTCTATCTTTCCAAGCTCAACAAGCCCTGGAGTTATAACAATTTTATTTGAAGAAAATTTTGACAACACATCAAGGGCAGCCTCTACTCCTTCAACACTTGCGTTATAAGAATCATCAATAATTGTTATACCATTGTTTTCTTTTATCTCAAGTCGGTGTGGAACAGGTTTTAGCTCAGCAACGGCAGATTTTATTTCGTCCATAGTAAGTTCAAGTTTTAGAGCCATAGCAACACAAAGTAGCAAGTTGTTTACATTGTGCTTTCCAATAAGTTTGGTTTGCATATTATAATCTTCGCCATCTACAGTTAGTGTAAAAGTTGTTCCTTTGGTTGTTGTTTTAATATTTGATGCTCTAATTTTGCTATTAAGGGCGTTACCAACAACTTCCTTTGCACATGGGCATTTATCATATAATCTTACACTACCCTCATTTTCGCCAAAGAATATTGCATAGCCGTCTTCAGGAAGCCCTTCGATTAATTCGTATTTTGTCTTTTCGATATTTTCGGCACTGCCAAATGACAACATATGTTGACTACCAATATTGGTTATAATTGCATACTTTGGATTGATAAATTCAGTTAATTTGCGTATATCACCAACATTTCTTGCACCCATCTCTGCAATCAAAACTTGATTTTCTGGAGTTAAATAGTCATTAACTACCTTTGACAAGCCTATCATTGTGTTAAAACTATGTGGTGTCATACAAACATTGTATTTTTTTGACAAAATGCTATTTAGCATATATTTTGTACTTGTTTTGCCATAGCTTCCTGTAATACCAATTTTGATAAGCTCTGGGTGGTGTTTTAGGTGAACTTTTGCCTCTATAATATATCTTTGAGCAATAAGTTTTTCGATAGGAACCATAACCAAATGCACAATCGGTACAAGCACAGGTAACATCAGTGGGGTCAAGCATATAACACTAAACTTAAATATTTCAAAAAATTGTGAATATTCGCCCAATTCAGTAAATACAGCAATTAATATAAAGGTGATACCCGCAATAAAGATAAACATTGCAACATTTAGTCTAGACATACGTGCTGTATTTTTTAGCGGAACTTTCTTTGGTGCAGAATATAGGTTGTTGATAAATACAATAGAAAAGTAAAAATAGAATATCAAACCTATATATGAGTAAAGATAGTTTGAGTCAAACATATCAAACAAAACATTGGCAACAACAGAGCAAGTTACACTCAAAAATGCAAGCATAAATATACGGAAGATATATTTTGCCTTGGTATCTTTTAGCCACAAGAAGTAGCCCTTTACTCTATAACCTGTAAGCTGAATTATTTGGAAAAATTTGTACGAAGCAAAACAAAGTAGCACGCCGTTAATTACTGATAGTGCTATTGCTATGTACATATTAATATTTGTTGGTGAAAAAAATTGCATAATTAATCCTTAAAAAAATTATTTAATATTTTTTTGAACTCAAATGCCTTTTCGACATAGGCAAAATGACCACACCCCTCAAAAACAACAAGACCACTGTCTTTAATGCTTTTTTCAAAGGTTTTAGCCATATATAGTGGAGTTTGATTATCTTTGCCACCCCATACCAAAAGTGTAGCACATTTTATATCTTTTAGCATATCATTTTGATAAAAGTTTACGATATTTACAAAAGTTTTTTTCATTTTGCTGCCCAAAGCTTTGTAATCACTACTACCAAATTTATCAAGATAGCTTTTATCCCTTAGTCGAGATTTAACTAAAAACTTGGCTATTTTGTATCTAAATTTTGCAAATGATTTCTTTATGCTAGCCCTTGGTTTAAGCCCGGCACTACCCGTTAAAACGAGTTTATTTACAATTCCTTGCCTAGCCAGCGCTATTGCCACCCTACCGCCAAAAGAATGAGCAACAAGGTTTACTTTTGATATTTTTTCTTTAGTTAAAATTTTGTTTATAATTTCTATATAGTCATCAAGCGTATATGTATACTTTGGCTCTTGAGACTTGCCAAAGGGTGGAAAATCCACCAAAATTGCATTATATTCTTTTGCAAAATATTCAAAACTTTGGGTTGAACCGCCCCACCCGTGCAAAAACAGTGTAGGATATCCATCACCTTTTGTTTTGGTATAATAAACTTTACGCTCTCTGTATATTATAAACAATAATTACTCCTATAAATATAGCCACATAATATATGCTGCAGTATTATTCTTATAATATGATTTTCTTACGTTAGTTGTGATAAAACCAAGTTTTTTGTAAAGGTTTATTGCGGGGATATTCTTTTCGCTAACTTCAAGCGATACCGAATAAATCTCTTTTTTCTTAGCATCAGCCACAAGTCTATTAAGAAGCCTTACAGCAATGCCGCTTTTTCTATAATTTTCGGTTACAGCTACGCTTATAATAGAATAATCTGTACCTGTATTCCAAGCTCCGGCATAACCTACAACCTTATCTCCGTCCAATGCCACAAAGTAAACTCTAGAATCGCCTTCTACTTCTTCCATAAAAAGCCCTTCGTTCATTGCTTCATCAGCAAAGCATTCTTTGTGTACGTCATACATTTGGTCAAAGTGTCTGTCGTCCGCTCTGTAAATTTCGATTTCTGCCATTATTTATTCTCCTTTTGTTTTAGCTGCTCTTCGGCTTGGCTAAGACCAATATATTGTGGAGACAATTTGTCTGCAAAATCTTTGTCTAATATTTTTTCTTCTACATAGTCATTTAGGTCTTTTGTGGTAACTTCATATACTTTGTCTTTTCCTAATATATCTTTGCTAGTTATTATGTCAAAACCTTGACTTATGCTTTCTATATTCTCTACTTCACATATACCATCTTCGCACAATCTATTATCTACGCTAAATTTTGCATAATATACTTTTTTGATTGTGGTTGGGATAACGCACATAATGTTTTGGTTAAAGCCTTTGTTTTTGTAATAGCTTCTTGCCATAAGCTCTAGGCTATTGACTGCAACGGCTTTTATTTTTTTATTTACCATCATCATAGCTTTTGCTGTTGAGACTGCAATTCTAATCCCAGTAAAAGACCCCGGCCCCACAACAACACCGATATAATCAATGTTTGCTATATCAAAGTCTTTTTGTGTCAAAAGTTTATCAACGGCAGGCATCAAAGTTTCCAAATGCTTGCTGGTTTCAAACTTTTCACCTTCTATCAAGTTGCCACTAGCGTTCAGCCCCACAAGCATATTAGAAGATGAAGTATCCATAAGTAAAGTATTCATTAAATCTCAATTCCTTTTATATCAAACTTTCTTGAAGTGTCACTAAGTTTAGTTATGTTTATAACAATAACATCTTTTGGAAGTATGTTTTCGGCTTTTTCTGGCCACTCAATAAGTTTTATAGAGCCCGGCTCATCAATCAATTCATCAAGCCCTGCAGCTAAAGCTTCTTCTTCGTCTTCTAGTCTATACATATCAAAGTGATAAATATTACACTTGCTTGAGACATATTTGTTAACTATTGTAAATGTAGGACTGGTAACAGGCTCTTTTACACCCAAAGCCCCAATAAAACCACGTGCAAAAACAGACTTGCCAGAGCCCAAGTCGCCATTTAGAAGTATTACTTCTCCGCCTTTTAGTTTTAAGGCAATTTCTTTTGCCAATTTTTCTGTTTCTTTTTCGCTGTTTGTTATCATCTTGTCTTTTCCCTTTAGCTTGCTAAATATGTATGGTACAAGTGTCGTGGTCGCAAGACCATACAAAATATACTCTAGCGCAAATAGATATTTATTATTTGGAACAAAATAAAATCCTATCGCTATAACTCCCAAAATAGATATTCCTATCAAAAGTTTTAGCCAGATGTTACTATATTTTTTGATGTCGTATTGTATAAATTTGTTTTCGATAACAATACCAAGAACAACGCTGGCAGCAAAACTACCGAACATAGAAATTGTATCGCTATCCATAACTATTAGCAAAACAATATAAACTGGAACTATAATCAAAAACCATTTATAATTTTTTTCGTTTGTGATTTTTACAAATCTAAACAAAACATAAGACACTCCCCAGCCTATAGCAAGACCTACTAATACGTCAGTTAGATAATGCACGCCAAGGTACATTCTAGAAAAGCCCACAATCAAACATGAAACAATAGAAAGTGGGAGCAAAATGTTAAAAGCCTTTTTGTTTTTCTTAGCTATTGTTTCGTACATTGTATACGCCGAAATACTACCAATGGCGGCGGAATGTCCAGACGGGAACGAATAGCTAGTTGGATATCCGCTATATGGCGGGAATTTTGAGCTATTGTATAAAGGCCTTGTCCTTCTAAAAATATTTTTTAGTGCAAGACTGTTGAATATTGATATTATACCATAGTTTAGGGCAAAGTTTACAGCAAACTTTTTGTCATAAATCCAAAAAAATATAGCAAAAACGACAATAAAGAATGCTATATCACCCATATGAGTAAGAACATTAAATACATAATCAAAAAATGGTGTTCTTACACTTTGTATACTTTCGATAATTGTTAAATCCATACACTTAGATTATAACAAATTTAGTCAAATACTTACAAATATTTTAGACAAAAAAAGTCCTACATAGTAGGACTTTTGGCTATTTATTATAAATATATACTACTTAGCTTGTTTTGGTTGTCTTTTAGCTGGCTTTTTTGCGGTGTCTTTTTTGGCCTTAGGTTCTTTTGGCTCTTTGACTTTCTTTTCTTTTATAGCCTTTTCTTGCTTGGCTTGTTTTTTTGCGGTTTTTGTAGTAGCTTTCTTTTCTTTTATCTCTTTTTTTGCAGCTGTTTTTTGAGCTGATTTTTGTTGTTTATTTGATTTTTTCTCAGCCTTTTTTGCCTTTTGCTCAAGGTCTTTTAAGATAGTTTCATACTTTTTAGTATTTTTTCCATCACCCCAAAGTTTGTCAAGGTTATAATGCTCTCTTACGTCACTTGTCATAATATGAACAACAAAATCGTAGCAGTCAATGCATACCCAATCACTTTGTTCTCCGCCTTCTTTGCAAAGAATTTCTACATCATTTTGAGCCAAAACTTCGCAAACAGAATTTGCCGCAGCTCTACCTTGGACATTGCTTGTAGATGTGGCAATTACAAAGTATTTAGAAATAGACGCAAGTTTAGAAACATCACAAACTACAATGTTTGTTGCTTTCATATCATTAAGGGCTTTGCAAGCCAAAACTACGTTGTCAAATATGTCCATAATTATCTCCTAAAGTTATAATATATCTTTTTGCTCAAAAAAGCAAACAAAATGTTTAACTCTTATTTATTTTGACCAAAATATGGTATGAAAAGAACTCTTATAATTAAAAGAATTGACTATTTATTTTTGTACACAATTTTGTTTTTTATTAGTTTTGTTGTTTTGAGTTATTTTATAAAAAGCAGAATTTTGTGTTTTTTATCTAGCTTTGCATTAGGTTTTATGCTTTTTATAGTTATCAAAACTATATTTACAAAAAGGCAAAATTACAACTTAGCAAAAAAACAAGACCTAGAAAATATCTCAAAACTAACTAAAAATCTTATCTGCGGTGGCTCTATATTTGCTTTAGAATACCTAAAAACCGTCCTTAATGGTAAAATACAGACCTTTGGCGTAGAAAGTGAAGATTGTGTATATTACATTGATTTTTCAAAACCTGAACTTACACTTTTTGATGTAAACCGAATTCGGTGCTCAATTTTTTCGTCTAGCAAAAAAAAGTATATTGTAGCAAATGGTATATCACCACAGCTCAAAGATTTTTTATCGGGGATTGATGTAGAAGTTGAATTTTTGTCTGTGGATAAATTATATTTTGAATATATAAAAGATAAAGCCGCCTTGCCTTCTCTTGATATAAAACAAAAAAATCCCACCAAAAATACCCTAAAAAGTATTGTGAAAATTGCTTTTTCCAAAAGTAAAGCCAAAGGGTATTTTATAAATGGGATTTTGATATTTATTTTTAGTTTTTTGTATCCGTTCAAAAACTATTATTTAGTGTTTAGTTTAGTACTATTTTTATTCGCTCTTGTTTGTGTATTTGAACCTTTTAGGGCTATTGACAGCTAATGTCAATATGCTTTTTGGCGTGAGCAGAATATTTGTATACAATAATCTTTTTGCCCATAACTGATACGATATCTGCTTTGATTGTCTTTTCAATTTCGTCAGCTACTTCTCTTGCTGTTAGGTCGCAGTTTTGAAGTACGGCGATTTTTATTGCTTCTCTTGCAGTCAATGCTTGAGTTATGCTTGTAATACAATTTTCGCTAAGACCTTCTTTACCTACAAAGCAAACTGCTGGCTCTTGTGCCATATGTTTTTTTATCATAGCTCTTTGTTTTGAGTTTAACATTTTTATTCCTTCCTTTAATCTACAAATTCAAATTCGATATTGCCTATTCTTACAGTATCGCCATTTTTTGCGCCTTTTTCTCTAAGCTTGTCCAAAATACCATCATCTTTTAATCTCTTTTGGAAGAAGGCATTAGACGCGTAATCTGATAGTACTACGCTACGAATAAGGTTGTCGATATATCCGCCACTTACTTCGTATACGTTATCCACAAATTCTATCTTAACAGATGTTGTATCTTTTACATCAAAGTTATACTCTTCTATAGCGATTGCTTCTCTTTCTGGAAGTGTAACAAGAAGGTCGTATGTTTCTTTGATAAGTTCTTTAACATTTTTCTTAGATAATGCTGATATTTCTACGATTTTTACACTGCTATCAAAATGGCTTCTAAATTCTTCAACTGCCTTTTTGTCTTGCAACAAATCACACTTGTTTAGAGCAATGATTTGTGGAAGTTTCGCAAGTTTTTCACTAAATTTAGAAAGTTCGTTGTTTATTGTTACATAATCATCATATGGTTTTCTTCCGTCAATTGCTGAGATGTCTACAACGTGAATAAGCATTCTTGTTCTTTCGATATGTCTCAAAAAGTCATGACCTAAACCAAGACCTTCTGACGCGCCTTCGATAAGCCCTGGAATATCTGCAACAACAAAGTCGTGGTCATAATATTTTACAACGCCAAGGTTTGGTGTAAGTGTTGTAAAGTGGTAATTTGCAATCTTTGGATTTGCATTTGTAACAACTGACAAAAGTGTACTCTTACCTACATTTGGAAAACCAATAAGACCTACGTCTGCTATTGTCTTTAGCTCCAAAATTACAGCATATTCTTTTGTTTGCTCACCTGATTGGCTAAAGTGTGGAGCTTGTCTTGTAGGAGTTGCAAAAAATGCATTACCCTTACCGCCACGACCGCCTTTCAAAACAACATAGTCTTTGCCTTCGTCAAAGATGTCTTCGATAATTCTGTTGTTTTCGGCATTTCTAATAATAGTGCCACGTGGTACTTCAATAACAAGGGACTTTCCGTCTTTACCATTACAACGTTTTTTATCGCCTTTTTCACCATCAGCAGCTCTGAAGTGCTTGCTATAGTGGAAAGAAACAAGGTTGTTTAGGTCTTTGTTTACTCTAAAGATGATGTTACCGCCCATACCTCCATTACCGCCATCTGGACCACCTTTTGCAACATACTTTTCTCTATGAAAAGAAACTATACCATTGCCACCATTGCCGGCTTTTATATAAATTTTTACTTTATCTATAAACATAATTTATTTTCCTTTATAAAATTTACATTGTTTTGCCAAAATACAGTCTTTGCATTTTGGGTTTTGCGATTTGCAATAATATCTACCAAACAAAACAAGCATATGATGAAAGGTAGACCATTTGTCTTTATCCACAACCTTTTGAAGAGCAAGTTCGCATTTGTAAGGGTTGTCTGCTTTTACAATACCCAGTCTATTAGATACTCTAAACACATGAGTATCAACCGCTATTGCATCTGCCCCAAAACCTACTGCTAAAACTACATTAGCCGTTTTTCTGCCAACACCAGCAAGAGCAGTGAGTTTGTCAAAATCCCCCGGGACTTGTCCGTCATATTTTGCCACAAGGTCTTTTGACATAGCAATCAAGTTTTTTGCTTTGTTGTGATAAAAGCCACAAGAATAAATCGCCTGTTCGAGTTTTTTTATATCTGCATTTGCAAGGGCTTTTGCATCTGGATAAACCTTAAACAACTCTTTTGTCACTATGTTAACTCTCTTGTCTGTACACTGAGCAGATAGCATAACCGCAACCAAAAGTTCAAAGTTATTACTAAAGTTTAGTTCACATTCTGCCCTTTCAAAAACAGTATTTAGTTTTTCGTAAATAGCATTAGTTGCTTGGTTTTTCACAAAAAAACTCCTTATTGCTGTTTTATTATAACACAGAATAAGGAATTATCAATAATATTTTTTATTTATTATTATAATTTAATACTATCAAAAGTACCGTTTTTGTTTATAGCGTACATTCCGCCTAAACTATCAAAGTTATACCCTCTCAAAATTTCTTTTGCAAGGGCTATATTTGTTATATCTACCTCTACCGAAAGCCCACAAGAAAGGCTCAAAAATCTAGGGGTATTGATTAGTCTATTTTTTACGCCCCTTTGAGCAAGTTTGGCAGAATATAGCATTGCTTGGTTTTTTGATTTGAAGGTGACTAAAATTTTCATAAACTATTTCCTACGCATTATTTTTACTTCCCCTTAATATATTATATAACAAACCTTTGTTTTTGGTTAAAAAGGAGATTTTATGATATATTTTGACAATTCTGCCACTACATATAAAAAGCCACTTTGCGTAAAACTATCAACCCTTGCTGGGCTCAAAGTCGCAAACCCCGGAAGAAGCGGTCATAGCCTTAGCATTAATGCCGGCAAAAAAATATTTATGACAAGGCTAAAACTTCAAAGTTTTTTTAATGTACCAAGACAAGAAGATGTTATCTTTACTCAAAACTGCACCGAAGCGCTAAATATGGCAATTTTTGGCAGCAAACAAAAAGGTCACGTGATCGCAAGCACTTTTGAACACAACTCAGTACTTCGTCCGCTAAAAAAACTAGAAGAAGACGGGCTTATATCTCTTACAATTCTTTCGCCCGCAAAAGATAATATTATAACCGCACAAGATGTTTTATCTGCCCTAAAAGATAATACCTATCTTGTGTGCGTATCTTACATAAATAATACCCTTGGCAACAAAAACGAAATACACAAAATAGGCAAACTTTGTCGGGAGAAAAATATAAAGCTACTTTGCGACTGTGCTCAAGCCAGCGGGCATATTGATATTGATATGCAAAGGGACAATATCTCAATGCTAGCTTTTGCCGGGCACAAAGGCTTTTTTGCTCCACAAAGTATCGGCGGGCTTTGTCTTAACAATACTCAATTATCCCCACTAAAGTATGGCGGTACGGGCACAAACTCCGAAAGTCTATCTATGCCTGACCAAACACCAGAAAGCTTAGAGAGTGGAACTCTTGCCTGCCCACAAATCTTTGGGCTTTCGGCTGGAGTTGATTATGTAATAAAACATTTTGAACGCCATACAAAAAAGGTTGCCAAACTGACAGAATATTTATTAGACAACTTATCTTCAATCGGTGCTAAAATTTATACCAACAAAGACAGCAAGTATGGTGTTGTGCTTTTTAACCTAGAAAATTTTGACTCTGTTGAGCTTTCTCAAATTTTGGACGAAAAATATAATATTATGGTAAGAGGTGGACTTCACTGTGCTGGTCTTGCCCACACCTATCTTAAAACTCTAAAAACAGGAGCTGTAAGAGCCAGCCTAAACCACTACAACACAAAAAGGCAAATAGATAAATTTATTAAAGCCTTAAAAGATATTCAAAACACCTATTAATTAACAAAAAGTTTAGAGCAATCTATCACCCCAAAACCATCTTCGTTTTGGTCCTGAGAAATCTTGCTACAACACCTAACAAGCCGCATTTTTATCTGGTCTGGGGTAATGCGTGGGCGATTTGACGCCATAAGAGCGGCTATACCGGCAATTAATGGTGTTGCTACACTTGTTCCACTCATAGTTGTATAGCCGCCTAGGCGTGATGCCCCAACTAAATTTACAGCAGGAGCTACAAGGTCGGGTTTATATATATTCCCAGCAGGTCCACGTGATGAAAAGTCGGCTACTATAAAATCTTTTTTACTTTCTTCTTCGCCCTTTCTGTCGTCAAAGCCACCAACAGTAATTACCTTGCGACTGATACCCGGTGACCTGATAGATGACTTATCTGGTCCACTATTACCCGCCGCCACCACAACGCACACTCCGCTATTCCACAAACTCTCCGCCCCAACAACTAGCGGATCATAACTTTCTGCGGGCTCACTACCAAAACTCATACAAACAACAGAAATATTATATTTATGTTTGTTATCGAATATCCACTGCATAGCTTCGAGCACCTTTGTAACCGACGTTTCACCATTTGCTTCTATAGCCTTGATAGCGACAATTTTTGACATAGGCGAAACTCCAGAGTACTTTTTGTTATGTACAAGCCCGTTACCGCACAAAAGGCTTGCAACCATAGTCCCGTGACCATTATCATCATATGGTGTTTTTTTTTCATTGATAAGGTCAACAAACTTGATAATCCTGTTATACGGCATAACAAAATCAAGGTGCGGGGTAATTCCTGTATCTATTACTGCAACCACTCCCCCATCACCATAAATACCTTTTGCATAAAAGCTATCTATGTTAAGAGATTTTTTTGCAAGATATGACAGTGTTGAGACTTGGGTGTCTTTAGCTATATATGTAACAATTTTATTTTTGGCAAAGGTTATTATTTCCTTTGCGTTTGCCTTAATGCCAAATGCAGATATAAAAGGAAACTCACAAAACTCTTTGCCACTTTTTATAAGGTGCTTTCTAAACAAAAAATAATCTTTTGAGTACACTATACATTCGTGATAAGATATGCTTTGTGCACTTACCTTATCAATAATGCTTTTGTCTATCTTATCTAAAAAATTATACATCTAACCTTTCTATTAGTTTGTCTAAAAATTCTATTTGATTGTCATTTAAGTATGGAACTATCGTAAGGCGTATCTCTTGCAGTTTTTCTTTGGTAAGCGTTCCCTTTTCCTTTTCGCTACTTGCAACACGAAATAGTTCTTTTATCAGTTCATCTTGCGAAAAACCTTTGTAATGTTCAATTAGCTTTTCTGCATCTTGCGGAGCTTTGCTTTCCGCTTTAGAAACCTTTTCTTCATCTGGGACATAATCAAATATACTTTTTGGCATAACTACTCCTTTTTTTAACTAAAACATTATATGATTCATATAATAATTGTGTTAATAAGGAGCTTTTATGGATATAACAAGTCTTATGCCACTTTTATACAATCTTTTGGGCGGCGGAAATACCAACCAACAAAATAATATAAATAACAATCAATCTATCCCGCAAGACGTTCTTGCTAGCTACCCAACAACTATTTTGAGTAGCAAAACCCCGCAACAACAACCCAAACCCGCAGGCGACAATCTATCTCAAGGACTAACCCCACAAAACCTTTTGTTATCTATGCTAAAAGGCAATCTCACCGGCAACACCGCCCAAATAAGCCAAATGCCAAATCTTGATATAATAAAAAACTTATTGCCACTAATGCAAAACAACAGCAAAAAAAATAGCCCGCCAAAATTTAGCGAGCTAAAAAGTATTGATGAATATAGTTTTGATTAATGCTATTTTACAATAACGCCATCCTTTAGTTTTACAACTTTTGTAGAAATACTTTCAGCAAGTTTTTCGTCACTTGTTGCATAAAGGATTGTTGTACCTTGTTTTGAATAATCCTTTTTGATAAGGTTTAGAAGTGTCTTACATTCTTTTTCGTCTAATTCTTCAAAGATGTTGTCTATAAGCAAAAGCTCAATTTTTCTATATCCCAAACGAGCAAGTGATACGTAGTATCTATCATACATAGAAAGGTCTTTTACCTTAACATCTTTTAATTTTTCAATTTTATAATCAATAAGTAGCTTATTTATAATATTTTCCCAGTCTTGTTTAGGAACTTTACGTACCTTTAACACGTACAAAATGTTTTCATAAACGGTTTTGTTTTCAAAAAAACTACCCTTCCAAGGAATATACCCCATAGAAATATCGTTCTCTGTGTCTAGTTTTGATACAGGGATATCTTTTATATAAATTTCGCCGCTAGTCAACTTTTCAAGTCCTGCACACATTCTAATCAAACAAGACTTGCCACTGTCTTTTGGTCCGTACAAAGCTACAATTTCGCCTTTTGCTATATCCAAAGACAAGTTGTTTACCGCACAAAATTCTTTTGTATATTTAAGTGTTGCGTTAGAAATACAAATCATAATCTTTCCACCCTTAGCATTATAATACTACATTTTTGATAACTTTCAAAACAAAATTTGTACTAAAAAAATTTTTTGTGAGAAAATATTTTTTTGCCGAATTTATTTGCATAAAGGACACTTATTATATTACAATAAAGACACCTTTCTTAAGTTGTTATTTTATAAAGCAGTTACAAATTTTAACATTTTTTTATTTGTTAAAACAAAAAGTTAACACTGAGTTAAAACTTTTATATTATAATTTAAGTTAGAAATCCCAAAAGTAAATAGGAGAAAATAATGGATTTATTTCAAAAATGTAAAGATTACACAACAGCAAAAAAGGCGATGGAAGCAGGTATCTATCCTTACTTTCACGCATTAGATACAAGACAAGACACAGAAGTTGTTATGGACGGAACACACGTAATTATGCTTGGCTCTAACAACTACCTTGGACTTACTATTAACGAAAAAATTATCGAAGCTGGCAAACAAGCCATAGACACATACGGCTCAGGCTGCTCTGGTTCTAGATTTTTGAACGGAACACTTAAGCAACATATCAAACTAGAAAAAGACCTTGCTGAGTTCGTTCACAAAGAAGCAGCTCTTACCTTCTCTACAGGTTTTACAAGCAACCTAGCTATCATTAGCTGTATTGCAGGAAGAAATGATGTTATTATCGGAGATAAAGAAAACCATGCTTCTATCTATGATGCTTGCAGACTAAGTTATGCAAAACTACTTAGATACGAACACAACGATATGGAAGATTTGGAAAGACAACTAGCATCAGTTCCTGATGACAAAGGCAAACTTATCGTAACTGATGGCGTATTCTCTATGGGCGGTGACCTATGTAACTTGCCAGAAATTGTACGCCTTGCTAAAAAATACGGCGCTAGAGTTATGGTTGATGATGCTCACGGATTTGGTGTATTTGGCGAAGGCGGTAGAGGTACAGCTTCTCACTTTGGACTTGAAGACGAAGTTGATATCATTATGAGCACATTCTCTAAAAGCTTAGCTTCTCTTGGCGGCTTTATGGCAGCATCTGCCGAAGTTTGTCACTTTGTACAACACAACTCTAGACCATTTATCTTTGCAGCTTCTCTTCCACCTGCAAATGTAGCTTGCGCTCAAGCTGCTCTTGATGTTATCAAACTAGAACCAGAAAGACCAAAGAGAGTTCTTGAGATTGCAGACTATGCAAGAAAGAAATATAAAGAAAAAGGTATTGACATTAGAGATAGTGTAGCTCCTATTATCCCTATCAACACATATGACGACAACTTAACTTTCCAAATTTGTATGGAACTATTTGAAGCTGGCGTATATGTAAACCCAGTAGTAGCCCCAGCAGCTCCTGCAGGTGAAGCTATGATAAGAACAAGCTATATGGCAACTCTAAATGAAGAACAAATCGACAGAGCAGCAGATATAATAGCTACTGTTATGGCAAAACATAATCTTCTTAAAAAATAATTTATTGACTAGCAAATTTGCTAGTCTTTTTTTTACATTTGCAATATAATCTATATAAAGTAAAAAAAGGAATTTGGACAAATGCCAGGACTTACAATACATTACATAATAGCGCTAAAATCAGCCGAAAAAAATAATATAAAAAATATGCAAGAATACATTAACGGCTCTTTTTACCCCGATTTTTATCAAAAACCGCAGTCACACTATACCGAAAGCGTCAAAATAATCACAAGCTATGATGACCTAATTTATAAAGTAAACTTGCTACCTTTCCCAAAAGAACACGATATAAAAACTGACCACGATAAAGGATATTTTTTGCACCTTTTGACAGACTATTTATTCTATCACGAGCTTTGCATCAAAAAATATCACAAAGACCCAAACTTTGTAAATTGTCTTGGCGCTCTTGGTAAAGAATACAACAAAATAAACAAAGCTTTGTTTGAACTCTACTCTTATGGTAAAGAGTACATTGATGAGCAATATCTTAAATACTTTGAAGTTCCAACTGAAGACCCTGTGTATTTTACAAAAGACGAATTACAGAAGTTTATTGAACACTGCACAAACCTTGACCTTGACAAAGAATATGAAAACATCAAAAAAGGCATTTTGCCAACATACGACATTTAATTAAAAACAAAAATAATTATTATGACAACTAAATTTTATAAACAAAAAATTAAAGAGTGAACCTTACTTCGCTCTTTTTTTACTTTATAAATAATAATTAATATATAAATATACTATTTTATGTCGCTTTTTGTTTTTCTTTTGTTTTGCCTTATGATATAATTTGAGTTATGGAAAAGGCAGAAGTTATTGTAAATAAAGCCAATGAGAAAGCTAACAAAGCTAGGCAAAATATATTAAGCGGCAATATCCCAAAAATGCTATTTAGCATTATATTGCCTCTTTTTGCCTATGCTATGATAGACAAATTGTATACATTCTTTGACACCTTTGTAATGTCTGTTAGTAGCGTTGGTAAAGTTGATGGCCTTGCTTATCTTAGTGAGATAAAAAACTTGCTTAACACATTTAGCTGGGCAATAACTACCGCCATGGTAATACTTGTCAGCCAAGCTATCGGCGCAAAAGATGAAAAGAAAGCAAATAAATTTTTGACTACGACATTTTATGCTATATGCTTTTTGTGTGCTTTTATTCTGTTTATTTTTATAGGTTTTGGTCTTCCAATTCTTAGAATTATGAACACCCCAGAAGAAGTTATTGCAACATCATATGGCTGCTATGTTGTTCATGTATTATCTGTTTCAATAAATTGTTTCAACTCTGTATACATAGCTCTAGAAAGAGCCAAAGGTACAACAAAAAAACTTGTATTTGTCAATCTTGGTGTTATCGGCATTAAGATGGCGCTTAGTTCTATTCTTGCTTTTGCAGGTATTCCAGGCATTACAAATACACATTTTGCTTTTGCAACTGTCATTGCTCAATGCTTTATGCTTGTGTTTGCTTTTACTACAATTTTTAACAAAAACAGAATTTATAGAGTAAAATACGGACACTATGATAGTAGATTTTTGAAGACACTAATCAAAGTTGCTCTACCACTATTTTTAGGTAGTTTTGTATTTTATTATACAAAAATATTTATTAACTCAAAAGTATCTGAATTTTACGGTCTTGAGTGTGTTACTATGTGGGACTTAATGGCACTTATGACTGCCCTAGCTTCAACATTTGTTACCGCTACCCGTAATACAGTTAATACCGTAATTGCTCAAAACTTCGGTAAAGGCAACTTTGATAGAATCAAAAAAGTATATCTTTGGGCGATATCTATAGCCGTTGTAGAAGTATTACTTACAATACTTATTATGACCTTACTTCAAAAACCAATCATCAGCTTTATGACAAGAGGTTACCCAGAGTATGCAGACTTGCTTTTATTATTCTTCTCTGTTCAAAAATGGGATTATGTTTCAAATGCCCTAAATGATGTATCTATTGGTACAGTTAGCGCCCTTGGAAAAACTAATGCAAATATGGTTAACCAAATATTAAGAACGCTTGTTATTAGAGTACCTGCATTATATTTTGTGTATTATGTTTTGAAAATGGGAATTATCGCAGTTCCACTTCTTCCAACACTTACAAACATCCCACCTATGATTATCGCTATTATTTGGGCGATTGTTATGATCAAAAAAGCTCCTAAACTTAAACCACCAGCAACAACTATCAAAGAAGAGTCTGCTGAAAAAAGCGAATTTATCAAAAATTATCTTGAAAACAAACGTAAAGCATTAGTATTTGACTGTGACGGAACAATCCTAAACCACAAAGGAATACTTACAGACAAAACATACAAAGCTATGAGCCTTGCTAGTGAAAAACACGTAATTATTATAGCAACTGGCAGAAACTTAGACGAAGTTTTACAAATATTTAATGGTCGAAAAGTTGTTTGTGACTACGCAGTATGCTGCGAAGGCGCAATAATATATGACCTAAAAAATAATGTCGTTATCAACTACAACGAAATTCCTCGTGAGTGGGTAAAAGATATTATGACCACACTTAATAAGAAAAAGCCAAGTCAAGCTATGTACTTTACGGCAGAAGGCAGAACCATCAAAACAAAACCTGACCTTCGCAATCTTCCTAAAAAACCGCTTATTAAGTTTGAAGTGTTCTTTGAAGACCAAACTCTTGTAAACCCAGCCATTGAGAAGATGCAACAACAATATGCTTCTCTTCAAGTATTTAGCATGAGAGACTCTTTCTCATCTAACTGCTGGATTAATGTGACCTACCTTCGTATGACCAAGGGCGAGAGATTATCAAAACTTCTTACTCTTATAGGACTTGATGCAAAAGACGCAGTTGTGTTTGGCGATTCGGTTAATGATATATCTATGTTTGAAGTATGCGGAACAAAAGTTGCTCTAGGCAATGCTGTAGACGAATTAAAAGCAATATCAACCGAAGTTACAAAATCATATAAAGAAGATGGCGTAGCCTACTGGCTAAACAAAAATATTAATAACAAAATATAAAAGACGGGGCTTTCTACCCCGCCTTTTTTATACACAAAATTTTTTATTTGTTACATATCTTATTAATTTTTCGCATATGTTATTTTATTTGCATATTAAACAAAAAGATAATTATTATATGCTTTGATTATATCAGCATATTGCAACAAAAAACCACTCAAGATTTTGAGTGGTCTTTTTAATCTTAATAAACAACCTCGATTACACCGTAGTTGCCATCGTTTCTTTTGTAGATAACGTTAACGTTATTTGTCTCACGATTTAAGAAAACATAGAAATTATTATCTAGGTTTTCAAGAGCAATTTGTGCATCTTCTACAGAGATAGGTTCAAGTTCAAATGTCTTTGTTTTAACAAGTTTGTGTGTTTCTTCTTCTGGCTTTTCATCAAAGTAGATAAAGTCAGCATTAAAGTCTGCACCTTTTCTAAATTTTGTTTTGAACTTGTCAGCAGTTTTTACTATTTGTCTTTCAACCTTAGCTAGTGCTACGTCAATGTTAACATACATATTCTCGCCTTGAACTTCAGAACGATAGAACAGACCTTTTGACCTAACATTTAGCTCTAGTTTACAAAGCTTGCCTTCTTGTTTGCATACGATAGTTGCTGCAGCGTCATCTTCTAGATATTTGTCTAGTTTGCCTACCTTCTTTTCGATAAGTGCTTGCAACTTGTTGCTCACAGTATAATTTTTTGCAGAAATCTCAATTTTCATAGTAAAATACCTCCCTTTTGATTTTCCTATTTTTATTATATCATCTCTCTTTATTGTTGCAAAATGTTTTTAACTAATTTGAGTTTTTGAAATACAAATTATTTCCATCACTATCAACAATAACAGTTGCTTTGTTAAGTTCTCCACTAAGTAGCCCATCAGCAAGGCGGTCTTCAATTTCTTGTTGGATAAGTCTTTTCAAAGGTCTTGCGCCATACTCTGGGTTTGTACCTTTTTCGACAACATATCTTAGAGCATTTTCGGTAAACTTAATATCTATACTATGCTCTTTTAGTCGTTTGTTTAGAGAAGAAAGCATTAGTTTTGCTATCTTGGTTAGTTCTTCTACTCCAAGACTATGGAATACTGTTATTACATCTATACGGTTAAGAAGCTCTGGTTTGAACTTGCGTCTAACAGAAGCCATAATGATATCTTTCATTTGGTCATAGTCAGGGTTTTCTCTTGATATACCCATATTAGAAAATCCTAAACTTGCACTTCTTGATTGAAGTTCTGAGATACCGCAGTTGCTAGTCATAATGATAATTGTGTTTTTGAAGTTAACTACTCTGCCTTGGCTATCTGTTAGTCTTCCGTCATCTAGCATTTGCAACATTATGTTAAACACATCAGGGTGTGCTTTTTCTATTTCATCAAATAATACTACAGAATATGGTTTACGTCTTACTTGCTCTGTTAATTGTCCACCATCATCATGACCTACATATCCTGGAGGCGCACCAATTAATTTTGCAACAGAGTGGCTTTCCATATATTCACTCATATCTATTCTTATAATGCTGTTTTCATTATCAAACATTGCCTCAGCCAAAGCTTTGCAAAGTTCTGTTTTACCAACACCTGTTTGTCCAAGGAATAAAAACGAACCAATTGGACGTTTTCCATCTTGCAATCCCACTCTAGAGCGTCTAATTGCCTTGCAAACGGCAGTAACCGCTTCTTCTTGACCAATTACCCTCTTGTGAATTATCTCTTCTAGGCGAAGTAATTTGTCCTTTTCGCTTTCGGTTATTTTATTAACAGGTATACCTGTCCATTTCGCAATAACTTCGGCAATATCTGTTTCCATAATTGTTGGCTCAGATTTTGGTTTTGATAAATTGTTTGCTTTGCGCTCTTCTTCGATTACTCTGTACAAAGACAACATTTCATCTTTTAGTCTTTCAGCGCGGGAGTTATTTCCTTGAATATATGCTTCTTGAAGATTATTGTGAAGCTCTGTATACTTCATCATTTTTTCTTCAACACTTTTTGGCATAATGCTATTTGTAACTCTAGCCCTTGATGAAGCTTCGTCTATAAGGTCAATTGCTTTGTCCGGAAGACTTCTGTCCATAATATATCTATCTGATAATTTTGCTGCAGCAACAATTGCCTCATCTGTAATTTTTACTTTGTGGAAAGCTTCGTAACTATCTCTTATACCTTTCAAAATCTCAATAGCATCTTCTACTGATGGTGGATTAACCATAATCGGTTGGAATCTACGCTCTAAGGCTTTGTCTTTTTCGATAAACTTACGATATTCGTCAGTAGTTGTAGCGCCTATTGTTTGAAGTTCGCCACGAGCCAAATATGGCTTTAACATATCTGAAGGACTAACATCACCCTTTTCGCTACCGCTTTGGGCTAGGGTGTGAATTTCGTCTATAAATACAATTATATTTTTGTTTTGAATAATTGTTTCGATTGCTTCTTTTAGTCTTTTTTCTAGTTCGCCCCTATACTTTGTTCCTGCCATAAGTGATGCTATATCTAGGCAGTATATAGTCTTATCTCTTAGTACTTGCGGAACTCTGCCTTTAACTATTGCTTGAGCAAGACCTTCTACAACAGCCGTTTTGCCAACACCCGGCTCACCAATCAAAATTGGGTTGTTTTTTGTCTTACGGCAAAGTATTTCTATTATTCTTTCGGTTTCTTGTTCACGACCAATAATAGGGTCCATTTTACCTTGTTTTGCTTTGTATGTTAGGTCATAACCCATCTCAAGTAGGTTGTCTGGAAGTGTCTTTTCGGGCTTTGCGTCTGGAATATCTTCAAAGGCTTTTTCATTTTCAACCTGCCTTGACATATCTTCAAGCAAACTATCACGCATAGCCGCTACATCTACTCTAAAATAAGTTTGCAAAATACGATTTGCATAGCAATCTTCGCTATATAATGCTGCAAGAAGTATATGCTCTGCAGATACAAAGTTATGCTCTAGTCTTACTGACAAATTTTGAGCTATAGAAATAATATTTTTACTAACCGGAGATAGTTCCATTTGATTTGAATACATACGATAGTTGCTTGCATTTTTCAAAAATAGACCATAAAGCCTTTCTTTATCAACGCTTGCATCTTTTAATTTTTTGCAAGCAAGAGAGCTTGAAATATTCAAAAGTCCATACAATAAATGCTCACTACCTATTTGATTGGTACCAAGTTTGATTGCAATTTCGCTAGCGTATTTTATTGTCTTATCTGCGCTATCTGTAAATTTGATATTATTCATCTTATTACTTCTCCCTTATTATATTTGCAAAAATATTTTTTAACATTCTAGCTCTTAACTCATCTTCACCCTTTATAGGAAGACTAATTGCTTTTGGCGAAATGCTGTATGATATAACTTTAGCTTGCTCTTCTGTCAAAAAGCCTTTTGCTATCAAATCTTCCAGCATAAACAAGCTATCTTTGTAACTAATAGGATATGATAGCCTGTTGTTTATGATATCTGCCATATAGTTATTGTCAAAATCAACAATTTTGATTACTTTGATAAAGCCACCGCCACCACGCTGACTTTCGACAATGTATCCCCTATTTATATTAAATCTAGTAGACAAAACATAGTTGATTTGGCTTGGGGCACAGCCAAAATACTCCGCCAAATCATTGCGTGATAAATCTAGGCGGTTGTCACCACCCATAGTTGATATGATAAACTCTTCTATTATATCACTTATGTTTTGCATCAATTTATCCTTTTTTGTAGTTTGCCAAAATCTTATCTATTCTCTACTTTTTAGCAAAATTTTGACCTTTTGTAAAAAGTTTGACTTTCTTTGACCTTTATATTATAAAACAATTGTCCCCGACCTGTCAACTATCTATACAAAAAAATTTTAAGAGTATTTTTGTCCCTTAGCAAGAAATCTAAAACAAGCTTTTCAACAAAAAAAACACCTAACTTTTAGGTGTTTTTATTATTTATATAATTTTATTTTAGTTTGTATTTGTTTTTTTGTTTTTTGATGTATGCAAAAATCTCTTCGTTTGAATATTTCTTTTTGTCAGTGGCAAATTCTAAAGCCAAACGTGCTTGAGAATAAACAAAATTCCAATCTACATCTTCTGTCTTTAGTGCTTTTGTTTTTAAGTCTTCTGCAATTCTTCTTATAATATGATAAATCATAACGGTATCATCAACATAAGGAATCATAGCATAGATGTAATTATCTTTTGTAAGTATTACATCAAATGTCATCAATTTTTCTCTTGTATAATCGTCAGGGTCGTACTTGTTTGGATCTTTTTCTTCACAATTATTCTTTACATAAATAATGTCTAATTCGGTTTTTATCGCATAAATAATAGTCCACAAAGACAAAAGAACAAATACAACAATTACACTAAACAAAAACCATCTAACAAGCAACCATTCTCTAACCACAGGCAAACACATACAAACAATAAAACCAATAACAAGTAACACAGAAGCTATCATAGTCCAATCTATTGTATTTGATGCCCCAATAAAACAATTGAAAAAGTTAAATTTTGCTTTTTTCTTTGGTTCAGTAATTGTTTGTGTTGGTTTAGGTTTATCTTCAGGCGGATTTATCCTTGATAGTATTTTTTCTACAGACATAGGGGCTTCTTTTAAGATTTTATCTCTATTTGGTCCAAGTCTATTAGACCTAATGTAATACTCATACAATCTACAAACAATCTTTTGATGGAAGTCTTTTTCTGCGTTGATAACTTTTTGTTTTTCGTTTTCATTTTTTACAAACTTTTTGGCTTTGTCAAGTAGTCCCAATGGATAAGATATGTTTATAAACACATCTTTTCCATCAACTTCATTAAAATACATTTCGTAGTCGACTATGTCGTCAATATATACCCCTTCTAAATTTCTTGTCATAAGCTCACCAATAGCAAAAGCCGCTGCTACATGAGCATCTGCAGAGCCTGGATATTGTTTTACCAAATCTTGAGCTCTTTTGTATGTGTCTACTTCGTCTGTATAATCTAGTGACACCATAAGGGCTTTTATTTCATCATCTCTTTCTTCTTTTTTGCTATCACCCTTACCGCCTAGATAAATATTCACAGATTTATCTACATTGATTGTATTATAATTATTAATTACTTTTTCGGTAATAAATGCCGTACCACAATGCTTACATATGCCAGCTTCTTGACTAGGGTCTACTTCTATAGACGCACCACACATTGTACATTTTGCAGGAACTAATCCCATATATTTTTTCTCCTTTGTCCACAATTAGGCATACCTTACAAAAGGTACACCTATCCTTACACCTAGTTTACCCCCCCCCCCGTGCATTTTTGTCAAATGTTTAAGGGCAGTTTTTTGAATAAAAAAACAAATCTCAATAAAAATATAGTTATGCACATATTTAGCTGCATTTTTTTGAATAATATGATTTTTTTGATATGTCCCAAAAATGTCACTTGCAAATTTTTACTATCAAAAGTTATTTGATAAACAAGCAAAAAAGGTCTATACTAAGCATAGGAGAAAATTAATGGAAAGAGTTATTTTGCATTGTGATTTGAATAACTTTTATGCATCAGTTGAGTGTTTGCGCCACCCAGAGCTTGCCGGAAAGCCACTTGCTGTATCAGGCAATCCAAGGACAAGAACAGGCATTATACTTGCAAAGAATACTTTAGCAAAGTCAATGGGCGTACAAACTGGTGATGTAATATGGAAAGCCAAGCAAAAATGCCCTGACCTTATTTGCGTAGCCCCACACCACGAAGAATACGCAGTTTATTCTAAAAAAGTCCGTGAGATTTATCTTAGATATACAGACAAGGTTGAGCCTTTTGGTCTTGATGAGTGTTGGCTTGATGTAACACATAGCACAAAACTTTTTGGCTCAGGAAGACAGATTGCAGATACATTAAGAGAGACTGTCAAAAAAGAGCTTGGGCTTACAATCTCCGTTGGGGTGAGCTTTTGTAAAATGTTTGCAAAGCTCGGCTCCGATCTTAAAAAACCAGACGGAACGACAGAAATAACCAAAGAAAATTTCAAAGACATTGTTTGGAAACTCCCTGCAAATAGCCTTATGTTTGTAGGAAGAAGCCGAAATGAAGTTTTGAAAAAATTAAATATTATCACCTGCAAAGATTTGGCTATGGCAGACGAAAAAGTCCTAACCCACTATTTTGGCGTAGGCGGAAAGGAAATTATTGATATAGCAAACGGCAAAGATGAAACTGAAGTTGCATACTTTGATGACAATACAGCAATCAAGAGCATAGGTAACGGAACAACTGCTATTTATGACATTACATCCGAAGACGACTTTCGCAAAATTGCGTATTTTCTTTGCGATAGCATAAGCAGCCGTATGAGAAAAAAATCTCTTTGCGGCTCTACTATTACCCTATCTATAAGAGACAGCTCTCTTAAGTGGGTATCATTTAGCAAAACCTTCCCGTCACCTGTTTGTCATACAAAAGACCTTTTTGATGCGGTTATCAAAATATACAAATCAAACTGGAAAACAGGCACGCCAATAAGATCTATGAGAGTGGCTTGCTCTAACCTTTTGAGTGATGACTTTGACAGGCAACTTGATTTGTTTTCTTCGACAAAAATCGACACAAAAAAGACCAATGAAGAAAAAAGCATTGACAAAATAAGAGAAAAATATGGTGATATCGGCATAAAAAAAGCGCTTCTACTTAATACCGAAAACTTAATACGAACTCAAGATGATGATGAGTTTTATTAATAAAAAAAGCAAGTAAATCAATACTTGCTTTTTTGCTGCTATAAATATGTTATTATCTGTGTTTTGCTCTAAATACAAGGGCAAGGACATTAGGGCCTGCGTGAGTTCCAATAACAGGACCTACTGGTTGTATCCATACATTAGCATCTGGACCAACTACCTTTACAACTTCTTCTTTCAAAAGTTTTGCATCTTCTTCGCATGATGCGTGCATAACGATAATTGGATAGTCGGCTACTGCATCACCTGTTTCTTTCATTATATCAACAAGTTTTGTAATAATGCCTTTGCGGCCTTTACAAGTTGCGTATTTAACTACTTTTCCTTCATCATTACATTTAAGAATTGGTTTAATACCAAGAAGTGTCCCTGCAATTGCTGTTGCTGCAGATACTCTTCCGCCACGTTTTAGGAAGAACAAATCATCTACACCAAAGTAGCAAGCAATTCTTTGTTTCATATCTTCAAGATATTTATGAACATCTTCCAAAGATTCACCCTTATTTAGTTTTTTCACCGCATCATAAACAAGTAGTCCTGACTGCATAGTAACACCAAGTGTGTCACAAACCAAAAACTTTCTTTCTGGGTACTTAAGAAGTAATCTATCTACAAGCGCCGGAAAACTATTGAAAGTAGAAGTAAGCGCTGAAGAAAAGTGGATAAATAAAATATCATCACCTTTTTTCAAAATTTCTTCAAAATATTCTTCCAAAACAAATTCGTTAATCAAAGAAGTTGATGGCATTACACCTTTTTTTAGTTTTGCGTAATATTCATCAAAATCTTCTGGCTCTACAAGTGGTTTTTCTTGTTCTTCGCCATCAAGAAGAAAAGGAAACTGAAGAACTTTAACTTTCAATTCTTTTATTTGGTCTTTCCATAAATCGCATGCAGAATCACATACTACTGTTATCATAAATATCTCCTAAATTTTGTTTGATTATTTCATCATTGGGAACAATACAACGTCTCTAATAGATGGTTGTGATGTCAAAAGAACCATAAGTCTATCAACACCAAAACCAAGACCTGAAATAGGTGGCATACCGTGTTCCATAGCAAGCAAGAAGTCTTCATCAAGATCCATAGCTTCGTCATCACCATCAAGTTTTGCTTTTGCTTGGTCTTCTAGAGCTTCTCTTTGAACGATTGGGTCAACAAGCTCAGAATAAGCCTTACAAATTTCATCACCCAAAACTAGTACTTGGAACATATCAATACGTCTTGCATCTTCGTCATTTCTACGAGCAAGTGGAACAAGACAAGCTGGATAGTTGTATAAAACAGTTGGCTCTACGATATGTTGTCTAATTTTTCTCTTATAAACAATATCAATTACACCACCAACAGTTTTGCATTGGTCAAATTCGTCAGCATCAAATAAACCAGTTGCTACAACTGCCTTTTTGAATTCATTTACATCAGTATAATCAAGAACATTTAGCCCTAAAATCTTGTTTACTTCTTCTGTATAGTTAATTCTTTTGAATTCTTTGCTAAAGTCAAGTGTTACATCACCAACAGTAAGCTCTAAACTTCCGTTGATTTCCATAAGTGCACCACGGATAAACTCTGTAAAGAATTTGATATTATCTTCAAAGTTCCAGTAGCTTGCGTACCACTCTACCATAGTAAATTCTTGCAAGTGGCTTGGGTCCATACCTTCGTTACGGAAACACTTTGCAACTTCAAACACTCTGTCAAAACCACCAGCAATAACTTGCTTTAGGTATACTTCTGGAGCAATACGTAGGTTACATTCTTTATCTAGTGCATTGTGGTGTGTAAAGAAAGGTTTTGCAGATGCACCACAAACAGCGCCTTGAAGAATAGGAGTTTCAACTTCCAAAAATCCATTTTCGCCCAAAAACTTACGGATATATGTAAGTAGCTTGCTTCTCTTTAGAAATACAGTTCTGCTCTCTTCGTTAGAAACAAGGTCCATATATCTTTCTCTATATCTTTGTTCGATATTAGATAATCCATGGAATTTTTCTGGAAGTGGAAGCATAGCTTTAGAAAGCAACTTAAACTCTCTTGTTCTTACAGTTACTTCGCCTGTGTGTGTAACATAAAGCTCACCAGTAACACCAACAAAGTCACCTACGTCTACCATTTGCTTATAGAAAGTATAAGTCTCTTCGTCCATTTCGTTACGGCCGATAGATACTTGGATTTTTCCTTCAATATCTTGGATAACAAAAAAGCTAAGCTTACCCATAATTCTTCTAAAAGTCATTCTACCACAAACAGAAACAGTTGTTCCTTCTGGCAAATTTCTTGCTTCACAGATTTTGTGAGTTCTATCAAACTTTTCTGCATAAGGAATCTTGCCTTCTGCTTTTAGTTTTTCAATCTTACCTCTTCTTATATCAATTTCGTGAGATAATTCTTGTGTGTTTTGATTATTATTTTCTTGTGCCATAATTTTTCCCTTTTTACCTTTTTTGATAATAACATATTTAACAAAGTAAAACAACTATTTTAATAATATTAATAAATATAATAAAAAACGGTATAGCCATATTTTGTGCTATACCGCTTTGCAACAAAATAATGACTAAACTTATTTAGCCTTAGATTTTTTATTGCATTTTTTTATTAGATTAATTGTCATCAAAAAATTTCCCTTTGTTATAGCGAAAATTGTTTTTCACTACTTGCAGTATACTCTTATTAAAAAAAATTGTCAAGGTTATAATTTAGATTTATAAATCTCTTTGCCTTTTTGAACGTTTTTGATATATTCTCTTGTTTCTTTGTAGGGTACAAACTTTAAGGTTTTACCATCTGTCGAATATCTTGCGTCTTTGAGCCAGTTTCTAACAACACCTTCGCCGGCATTATAACAAGCCAAAACAACAGTCTCATCTTGAAACTTATCTTGCAAATAATCAAGGTATTTAGTCCCAAGTTTTATGTTGGTGTCGCTTTGGACAAGGGTTTTGGTGTCGATACTTTCGCCTAGCATATCCGCTACAAACACAGCCGTTCTTGGCATAATCTGCATAAGTCCAACCGCACCCTTTCTAGATACAACATTAGTTTCAAAACTACTTTCTTCGTTTATAATGCTAGCAACAAGTGACGGGTCTATATCAAACTTATCTGCATACAATCTTATACTATCGCCATAATTTAGGGGGTATTTTAGCCAAAAATAAGCCAAGTACATACACACAAAAATAAACACACCGCCCAAAATTACAGAAAATGTTATAAAGATTTTTCGTTCTGTCTTTTCCATACAAGTAGTATATGTAAATAAGCAATATTTTATAAGATAGCCCGCATAAAAAACAAAAAGACAGAGAACCTATCCTGTCTTTTTATAAAAATTTTACTATTTCTTTTTCTCTTGCGATTGCAGACTTTTATTATTTTTTGCAAACAGCTTCTTGATACTATTCCTATCTGCAATCAAATAAAAGCTATTGATATACAACAAAACAAAAATAATATATAACGACAAATAAAGTCCATAACTTATACCTAAAATGTCTAATTGTATATCACCATTTGGCATAAAGTACATAGGGTCTTTTTCCATATGAAATACACATGTTGTGAGTATTGAATACAAAAAAGTAACAGCATAACAAATTAGTTCTTTCCAAAAACCCTTGTACTTAAAATCAGCAAAATTAAACTTTATCAAAAGTACCGACATAACAAAAAGTATAGCATGTGTTACTATAGAGTACAAATTCCAAAAGGTAATATACTTGTTATGAAAACCAACGCCGGGACTTATAAAAAACATAACCGAGCAAAGAAGTGCCGAAGTACTTGCATAGTTATAAAAAAATTTTTTGTTTATAAAAACTGAAAATATAAGCGCCCAACAAGATATAGCACACCATACGTATGGAAGTAAAAATTTAACAACCCACTTAAATGTCAATATATGAGAGTATACCTTAAATTTAACAATACGTATCATTATCTCAAAAAATATAAGAAAAGATGCTAATACCGTGACAATAATCTTCTTGGATTTTTCTTTGTTTTTAACTTTTTTTACTACAATGATAAGTGTAATTATTGACAAAATACTAATAACAATAGTAAGTATATGCCATATACCCCACCTACCATTTATCATTGGATTGTCAAATGTAGGGATATCTGGACAATAAAACAACCAGTCACCAAAAGTCATTTGTTCTTACCTCTTAATTATATGTTTCACTTTAGTTCATTTCAAAAATTAATTATTTACAATCAAACCAGTCTTTACCCATATTAACATCTACTTCTAGTGGGACATTTAGTTTCACTACATTTTCCATTGTGTCTTTCAAAAGGTTTACTACGATATTTAGTTCATCTTTTGCAGTGTCTACAATTAATTCGTCATGGATTTGAAGTATAAGTTTACTCTTTAAGTTTCTCTTTTTGATTTCTCTATCAACAGCTACCATAGCAAGTTTTATTATATCGCTTGCTGTCCCTTGAAGTGGCATATTCATACTTGCCCTTTCGCCGAATTTGCGTGTTAGGTAATTACTAGATGTTATTTCCAAAATTTTTCTTCTACGATTAAGAAGCGTTTTTACATAACCGTTTTCTCTAGCAAAGGCAATACTTCTGTCCATATAGGCTTTTACGCCCGGGAACTTTTCAAAGTATGTTGTGATATAGTCTTTCGCTTGGTATACCATACAACCCAAACTTTGAGATAGACCATAGTCACTCATACCATAGATAATACCAAAGTTAACAACTTTTGCATCTCTTCTCATATTTGGTGTTACTTCTTGGAAAGGAACTCCAAAGATTTCACTTGCGGTCTGCATATGGATATCTTGCCCGCTGTTGTAGGCATTGACTAAGTTTTTATCTTGGCTAAAGTGAGCAAGAAGTCTTAGCTCTATTTGAGAATAATCCGCTGATACAAGATAGCCATCTTCATTTATCGGTACAAACATTTTTCTTAAAGCTTTGCCTTCTTCTGTTCTTGTTGGGATATTTTGAAGGTTTGGCTCTATAGAACTAAGTCTACCGGTTGAAGTTAGCATTTGCTTAAATTCTGTGTGAATAATGTCTTCTTTTTTTGTAAGTTCGTCAAAAGGCATAAGGTATGTGCCAACAAGTTTTTGGATTTGTCTATATCTTAGTATCAAAGGAACAATTGGGTGTTGGTTAGATATCTCTTCCAAAACTTCTGCACTTGTTGATACTTTTTTAGAATTTGTTTTCAAACCCAAATCTTCAAACAAAACTTTTGCTATTTGTTTTGGTGATTGAAGGTTAAACTTTTGACCTGCTAGGTCGTATATCATATTTTCAAGTTCGACTACTTGTTTTGAGTAGTTTTCTTGTAGCGAAAGCATAACTTCTCTATCTATCTTAAAACCTGTTTTTTCCATATCATATAGTGTCATCTCAAGTGGAAGCTCAACGTCATAATATAGATATTCAAGGTCATATTCTTTAAGAAGTTTCTCAAAAGTTTCTTTTAGGTCAAACATAGAGCAAGCAATAAACTTTTCGTCACACTTGTAGTTTAGCATCATCTCTTGGACGTTTGCCTTATCTCCGCCCGAAACAAGGTAATAAGCAAGCAAGGTGTCAAAAACTTCGCCTTTTATTGTGAAAAATTTGTCGTAATTTTTCAAAATCTTTTTGCGGTCGTTACATATTTTTATAATTCCGCTGTCGTCCAAAACTTCTGCAAAAGTGCCTAGTATATCTTCAAAAGATATTCCGCCACCAAGAAGGTCTTGAACAATAGAAACTTTATACTCAGTTTTGCCATCTACCGAAAAGCTAACAGGGCTATCTATCTCAAAAGCAAATATTCTAGTTGCTTTGGCAAGGTTTACCTTTTCTTTTAGTTCATCTAAAGTTTGTATTTCACAAAGGTTGTATTCTTTTTGTGACAAAATTTTGTTTTCGCCATTTTTATAAATTTCATTTCGTTTAATCAAACTATTGAAATTGTATTGCATAAAGATATCAAATACTTCTCTACCAAATGGGTAATCGTATCTAAAATCGTCAAGAGTGTAATTAATCTTAACATCAGTTTTGATAGTAGCAAGAGTTTTTGATAAAAATGCCATATCTTTATTTTCGGCTAATTTTTCTTTTAGTTTGCCTTTGATATTTTCGATATTTTCGTATACATTTTCTGTTGTGCCATAAGTTTTAAGTAGGTCAACAGCCGTCTTTTCTCCAACACCCTTTACACCCGGAATATTATCAGAGCTATCACCCATAAGTGATTTTAGGTCAATCATTTGTGGTGGTTTTAGTCCATATGCTTCTAAAAAGCTATCTTCGGTCATAACAGCTGTTTCTGAGATACCCTTTTTTGTAAGCCAAACTTCTGTTGTATTGTCTATTAGTTGCAAACTATCTTTATCACCAGTCAAAATAATAGTTGGAACATCAAACTTTTTAGAAATACTACCAATGATATCATCTGCTTCTACGCCAGAAATTTCGATAAATGTAATTTTCATAGCATCAAGCAATCTTTTTAGTATGGCAAATTGTGGTTTTAGTTCGTCTGGAGTACCCTTACGAGTGCCCTTATATTCTTTGTACAAATCATTTCTAAAGGTCTTTTTGCCATAGTCAAAGGCAACTACGATATGTGTAGGGTTTGCTTCTTGAATAACTTTCAAAAGCATATTAGTAAAACCATACACTGCGTTTGAATATTCACCGTCTTTGTTAGACAAAAGTGGTAAGGCATAAAAGGCCCTATTAATCAAACTATTACCATCAATAACAACTAGTTTTTCCATATTAATCTCCTAAAATTAATTATATACCAAAACGCAAAATATAACAATTATTTTATTGAGCAAAAAAATAAAGGAGACATTTTTGTCCCCTTCAAATTTTTAATCACTACACTTTCCGTTTTCGCCGCAAGTACAGTATTTTTTCTTACCACATTTGCATAGCTTTCTACCGTTTTCGTACATATCTTCAGTTTTTTGTTTATCTTGTTTTTCAGCGGTAGTTTTTGCGCTACAACAACAAGATTTTTCTTCTACTACTTTATCGCAATTGCAAGATTTTTTCTTTTCTCTTTGAGATGTTTTTTGAAGAGCCTTTTCGCTCTCTGGCTTAATATATCTTGTTTTTAGGATAAAAGCTGAGCTTATTACCACAAATAGCGAACAGAAGTTGTGAACAAGAACGCCTGTTACTGGAGTTAATATTCCACAAAAACTAAGTGCTACAGATAAAGCATTTATTGACATTGCAATAATTATGTTTCGCTTGATTGTAGAAAGTGTATTTCTTGCAAGATGAAGTGTATTGTATATGTTTCTTATATCACTATTCATTATCGCAACATCTGCAGTTTCGACTGCAACATCAGAGCCAAGTGCGCCCATAGCAATCGAACTATCTGCCCCCGCAAGAGCCGGTGCGTCATTTACTCCATCACCCACCATACAAACATTATTGCCTTGTTTTTTAAGGGCGATTACACTATCAAGTTTGTCTTCTGGCATAAGCTCTGCGATATATTCATCTACATCAACAAGTGATTTTGTATATTCAGCAGCGGCTTTGTTATCACCTGTTAACATCATTGTTTTGTAGCCTTTTGTTTTTAGTAAATTAATGATATTTTTTGCGTCATCTCTTATTGTATCAAACAAACATATTGCGCCTATAATCTTAAATCCAAAAACAACTACAACAATGCTATACCCTTTGTCTAGTTCACTACTAATAGCTTCCAAGTTTTTATCACTTGGATAATCTTTTTGCGCTTGTTTGTAACTTATAACTTTGACAAGTTTGTTATCTATTTTTGCAGTAATCCCCACGCCAACAAGTGATCTTGTATTAACCGGTTCTTTTAGCTCAAGTCTTGCTAAAGCGTGCTCAAAAATTGCTTTTCCTATTGGGTGTTCTGAATACTTTTCGGCACTGCCAGCCAGCATCAAAACTTCGTTTTCTTTCCCTTCTTCAAAGGCAATTACTTTCTCTACATTTAGTTTTCCGGTTGTTATTGTTCCAGTTTTGTCAAAGGCAACTGCATTTACTTTTGCAAGTCTTTCGATAGCGTCACCTGACTTTATCATAATGCCATTATATGCTGCACTTCCAAGTCCTGCAGCGACTGCTGTTGGAGTGGCTAGCGTTAGCGAACAAGGACAGAACACAACCAAAATTGTTGTACCACGAATAAGCGCTTGGGCAATAGTTAGCCCAAAGGCAAAATATGACACAACCCCAACAAGTATTGACAGTATAATAGAACTTGGGACTATAAAACTAGCCCATTTGTCAGCAAGTCGTGATATTGGGGCTTTTTGACCTTCGGCTTCTTTTACTAGGTTTATTAGCTTATTAACAGTCATATCCTTTGGCTCTACTGTTACTTTTACTTCTATAACACCTTGTTTATTCCAAGTAGCGCCATAAACTTTGTCGCCAGGTTTTACATCTACAGGGACAAACTCCCCTGTAACTGATGATTGGTCTATTGAACTTTCACCCTTTACTATCTCACCATCAACAGGCAATTGTTCATTTGGTTTAACCAAAACAACATCACCGATTTTTAGCTTACTAATAGCTATTTGCTCATATTTTGAACCCATTTTGATAGTTGCAGTTTTTGGTGTCATTTCAAGAAGTCTTTGTATTCCTTGTCTAGACTTCCCTATTGTCCAGTCTTCAATAAGCCCACCAACAGCCATAAAAAATGCTATTTCGCCAGCCGCAAAAATATAACTATGCATATGCCCGCTATGATCTACTGTATACTCCAAAATAATAGATGCTAGCATTGCAACCGTAACAAGTAACGAAGATGTAACTTTTTTATTTTTTAATCCCAAAATTGCCGTTTTGAAAATATCATAACCATTAATAAAAACAGCTAAGTATGCAAAGTCTAAAAACCATAATTGCTCAAGCCCTACAAGCGACCAGATATTAATAAAGCTCAATATAATGCCTACCAAAGACACGCCCAAAAGACTAAGCCTTATAATCAAATCACGCTTTGTATAATCTTTTGCTTTTTTGCCACAGCAACAAGACACTTCTCCATTTTCTTGAGCCGTTTGTTCTTGCGCTCTTAATTTTTCGAGCATAGCTTCACGCTCTCTTCTTGCTCTACAACTAGGACAATCACAAACACTCTCTTCGTGTTTTTCCATGTTTCGCTCCTACAAAAATTTTTCTAATACAGTGTTAAATCTGTCAATTATATCTTCTTCACCATTTTTAATCGCATCTTTTACACATGTATTAAGATGATTTTTTAATATAAATTTCCCAAGCTTATTGATAGAGCTTTCTACAGCAGATAACTGTATCAAAATCTCTTCGCAAGACTTGTCTTCTTCTATCATTGTTTTAATTCCGTTAAGATGTCCCATAACAGTTGCAACTCTATTTGTTGCTGATTTTTTATTTTCTTTTGTCATATTATTTCTCCCCGCCCCCTATACGGGGCTCATAAATATAATATGCTTATAAAATACTTTTGTCAAACGCAAAAGCAAAAAAATATTTTTTTCTTAAAATTGATTTTTAAGCAAACAAAATCAATTACAAAAAACACGCAAAAAAATATCTTGAGTTGCCTATTAAAATCATATTTACCCCCACACAAATCTTACCACAAAAACCACTATTGCGTATTATTTTATTATAAAATTTGGCTCAAAAAAATGCTATTTTACAGCTAAAAATATCTCTTATTGTATAAATATATTTATTTATATATATTACATTTATAGCCACTATTGACTATTTTGCACACATTTGATATAATGCTATAAACAAAATATGGAGGGAATTATTTTGTCAAACGAAAGAAACAATATCGAACAATTAATACAACAACTCTCAAATGGTAATATGGCATTAGCTGGTGCTTTGAGAAGATATTATGATTCTTTGATGGAGTCTGGAAGAAGTGATACACTTTTGAGAGTTCCAAAGACAAGAGAACAAACCGAATTTAGACAACTACTAGAAAGCAACAGCGTAGCAGTAGCAGCTATTGCAGACGAAGTTATAAAACAAAGATTTTCAAGACCAACAGTTGACTTGATATCAGTACCGAAAGGATATACTTTTGGCGATATGCCACAGGGTTATCCTAAACAAAAAAAGAACATCAAAAATGCCTTCCCTATCTCTAACAGAAGATTGTGGGAGAGAACACAAAAAGACACACCACTTGTACCTTTTTATAAAGAAGGCAATGTAATAAGACTTATTGGTTTTGATAAAGAAACAAACAGAACTTGTCTATTCTCTATTATTTGTGACGAAGGCAATAGCGTACAAGCTGCCAACACAAAACTAGTACTTTATATGGCAGGACAAGAAGCTGGACTTCTAAACATTGAGCGTCCTACTTATTTTCCAAACTCTGTACACGAAGACCTAATGCGTGGCGCAAACGGCGAAATCTTGACTACAAAAGGCCTTCCAAATATAGCTTACGCCGATCCAACTGGAGCTGAAACTCACGTATATAGCATGAGAGATAGACTAATGGACCCACACGGATATTCAGCTACAGTTGAAAGCCTAAATGATGGCTTTGGAACAATACAAGCAGGCTCTACAAGAGCAGTTGTTACAACTCCAAAATTACTTCAAAAACCAGGCGACCATACAATTAGAACAACAGGGCCATCTATAAAAGCTTTAACTCTAGGCGGCAATGGCATCTTTACTCAAACTTGCCCTACCCACCTTAGAAAATATCAGTTTGCAGACCACTTTGAAGCGTTCTGTCAAAGAAACAACATTATGTACGTACCGATTGCAAACTATATGAGAGCGGATAGGTACGGCAAACAAATGGATTCATATTTCCCAGACGGAGCTATGTACTTTGAAGATAAAGAAACATTAGAGGCATTTGCTGACGAAACATTCTCTTCTCCTGCGACATACGAAATAATCAAAAACCACTTTGAAGAGCAAATCAAGTCAATCAAACAAACATTGTCTGAAGAAGAGCTTGCTCCAAACCCAGATGAGTTGTATGTTGGCAAACCTGGCGCTCAAACTCCTGCATATATCGACAAAGAACTATATGTAGAAGTAAGCGACAAAACTCTTGTTCTTCCTAGCGACATAAGAAAACAAGATAAGGTTTCTCCAGACGGAAAGATTACTCTTCACGACTACTCTAAAGACCTATCTCCAGAACAATAATAACCAACAAAAAGCAATGCTTTATATAGCGTTGCTTTTTTTATTGTATTTGACAACACAATAACATATTTACCCCTAAAACCACCCAAAATCGGTTTTTTGTGTATAAGTTTGACATTTATGCTAAAAAGTGCTAAAATAATATTTAGAAAGGAAAGGCAAAAAGTAAATTTTGCACCTGCGAAGGGCGAAGCATACAACATATTATATGTTTTGCAGGTAACAGTTGTATGTTCAGTCTTGTATCACATAAATGTGATTTCAAAGCATTTTCCTTTCTTTTTTTATGGAGAAAATATGAGTATTTTAGATAAAATAACTGATGATAATATTTGGCAAGAATACCTAAACTACAAAAAAGAAAAAGCCCATCTTACAAAAAAAGATGAAGCATTTTTGACAGATTTTATCGAAGGTAAAAAGTACAAAGATACAGTAGCAAAACTTAAAAGTAATGACTTTGAGTTTAGTTTGCCAACCAAAAAACTAATCAACAAAAGCGGCAGCACAAAAAAGCGTACCATATACAAATTCCCAGAAGCCGAAAGTATGGTACTCAAAATCATTTCATACTGCCTATACAAGTACGACTACAAAATGAGCGCCAATTGCTTTTCTTTCCGAAAATCATTTGGCGTAAAAAGAGCCGTTGAAACAATAGTTAACCGAAAAAATATCGAAAATATGTATTGCTATAAGCTTGATATTTCAAACTACTTTAATAGTATCAATATCGACAAACTTATGCCTATCTTAAAAGACTTTTTGCACGACGACCCAAAACTTGTAGGGTTTTTTGACAAGTTTTTGCACGTAGATAAGGCTATATTTGACGACGAAATAATCAAAGAAAAACGTGGCGCTATGGCGGGCACTTCTCTATCGACTTTTTTTGCTAATGTATACCTTAGAGATTTGGACCTATACTTTTACAGCCAAAATATCCCATATGCAAGATATTCTGATGACGTGATTGTCTTTGCCGAAACCAAAGAAAAGTTAGAAGAATATAGAAGATATATAAACAAAGTAATCAAAGACAAAGATTTAGTGGTTAACCCCGACAAAGAAAGTATCTTTGAGCCACATACCCCTTGGAATTTTCTTGGTATTGAATACTGCGACAAAACTATTGATTTGTCACAAGTGACAATAATGAAACTAAAAGCCAAAATCAAAAGAAAAGCCCACGCCCTATACCGCTGGAAAATCAAAAAATCCGCAACAACCGAAAAGGTTATCAAAGTAATGTTAAGGGTTTTCAACCGCAAATTCTTTGAAGATAGCCACGCCAACGAACTTACTTGGTCTAGGTGGTTTTTCCCTATGATAACAACAAGCAATGGACTAAAAATTATTGATAACTACTTAATTCAATATCTAAGATTCTTGTCCACTGGCAGACACTGCAAACAAAACTATAACGTAAGATACAACACACTAAAAGAGCTTGGCTACAAATCACTAGTAAATGAATATTACAAGTTCAAAGAATACGAAAAGGACAAGGAAATCTAATCCCTGTCTTTTTTTTGCTATAAATATATTTTGCTGGCATATGTTATAAAAAAATTGCAACTAACGCAAATCATATGCTATAATAAATTTAGGAGAAAAAATCAATGCAAGACAAAGAAATCGAACTAAAATTTTTGATAAATAACGACACCAAAGCCAAGATTATCGCCGACCTTGAAAAATTAGCTACAAAAGGCAAACAATCTCACCAAATAGACACTTACTATATACCAAACTTTGCTGAATTTGAAAAAGACGGCGAAACTATGGAGTGTTTAAGAATTAGAGAACAAAACGGCAAATCCGTGCTTTGCTACAAAAAAATTCACAGAGAAGCTACACCTATTTATTGTGATGAATACGAAACAGAGATTGAATCAAAAGACCAAATGGAAAAGATACTTTTTGCTCTAGGTTTTGAAATTCAAATGGTAATCGACAAAGAAAGAGTTTCATATCATCTTGACAACTTCCATTTTGACTTTGACTCTGTCAAAAACTTAGGCGACCTTATGGAAGTAGAAATCGACTCAAAAGCAAATGATAGTGTATCCGTTGACGACATCTACTCTTTTGTTGCAAAATACAATCTAACATCAAAAGATGTAACTTATGACGGAATCCAAAAATTAATGAAAGTCGCTATGTCAAAAAAATAATTTTTTAGCAAACATAGTCCCCAAAAAAGCCATTAAATGCCTGCAAAAAATAAAGCATATATCACATACAAACTAATTATATAAAAAAACACTCAAAGATTTTGAGTGTTTTTTTGTTTTATTATTTGTTATTTCTTTTTAGGCAAGATTTTTTCTAAGTTATATTTTTTAATGTTTTCTTCGATAATATCTAGTATTTTCTCATCATGCCAACTTAAGCCTCTATTTTCCATAATGCAATATGATTGTTCATAAACAAATTTCCAATCTACATCAGTGACATTTAGTTTCTTTTTCTTGATATCTTCTTCAAGTCGTCTCAAAACTTCATAAAGTTTAACAGAGCCTTCAACCCCAAGCACCAAAGCATACCAATACTTATCTTCTCTAAATTCGACATTTTCGATTATGCTATTATAATCTTTTGCATACTCAGCATCTGCATTTCTCAAAGCTTTTGAATTGTGAAGCATTAAATGACTAATCTCATCTTTTAGGCAACTAAAGAACATATAAAGTCCAAAAAGACAAACAAGTGCTATTATGCCAAACAAAAACCATCTAG
The DNA here is from genome assembly GCA_045534265.1 of Clostridia bacterium. Taxonomy (GTDB): domain Bacteria; phylum Bacillota; class Clostridia; order Christensenellales; family UBA1242; genus CAKVLS01. The sequence goes on along the minus strand of JAZSJH010000005.1, from coordinate 100,474 downwards.
CAAGTAGCCACTCTCTTGCTACAGGTATACACATAGCTACGATAAAGAAAGGAATTAAAATTATTGCAATATCATTAAATAGATTAATAAATTCAAAACTATACTTACCACAAGGATTCAAAAACCAGAAAAACGGGTCAAATTTTATTTTTTTGCTAGGATTTTCGTCCATTCTTTCGTTTGCTTCTTTTACAATATTTTGTGCAGTTTCTGGGCTTTTTGATTCATCAGCTTTTGATGTGCCAAGGTATAACTTATGTAGTTTGCAAGTAATTATTTGGTAAAATTCTTGCTCTGCTTGAAGTACTTCTAGTTTTTCTTTTTCATTTTTTGCTAGTTTCTTTGCTTTGTCGATAAGCCCTATCGGATAAGATATTTTGATATAAACATCTTTGCCGTCTACCTCGTCAAGGTACATCTCATAATCCGGCATTTCCCCAAAGTATGTGTCTTTGGTCATATCTCTTGTCATAAGCTCAGCTATCGCTAAAGCGCAAGAATAGTGAGCTTCGGCTGAGCCTGGATATTTGTCTAATATTTTTTTAATTCTCTTATAACTATCTACCTTATCAGTATAATCTAGCGAAACAATAAGACCTCTTATTGCGTCATTTCTTTCTTCTTTTTTGCTATCACCCTTTCCGCCAAGATAAATATTAACGGAATTGTCTACATTAAAGGTGTTATAATTTTTTATTACTTTTTCGGTAATAAATGCTGTACCGCAAGATGGGCAAATGCCCGCTTCTTGAGTTTTATCAACTTCAATAGAAGCGCCACATTGGGTACATTTTGCTGGAACTAGTGCCATATATATTTTCTCCTTTGTCCACAATATTGGTATGACTTATACAAGACACACCTATCCTTACACCTAGTTTACCCCCCCCCCTGCCTTTTTGTCAAATGTTTTGGCATACTATATTTTTTTTGCTCAAAAAAAACTTTTATAAAATTATCTTTTCCACAAAAAAAGAGCTAAAAACTAGCTCTTATTTACTTAACATTTATTTTATTTGTGATATAATCAAAGCGTATAAAAAAACATATTTTTGAGAGGCAAAATATGAATATTTTAATTACAGGCGGAGCGGGTTTTATCGGCGCTAATTTCTGCCACTATATCTACAATAACGAAGATAACTTTGTATGCCTTGATGCGCTCACCTATGCTGGCAAAAAAGAATACTTAGGCGACCTTTTGGACAAGCCAAACTTTGAGTTTGTATATGGCAATATTTGTGACGAAAAACTTGTTGATAAGTTATTTGCAAAGAAAAGTTTTGATATCGTAGTTAACTTTGCCGCCGAATCTCACGTAGACAACTCCGTTTCTAATCCGCAAATTTTTATCGACACCAACATTACAGGTGTTAGGGTTTTGCTTGATGCTTGCAGAAAGCATAAGGTTGCAAAATTCCACCAAGTATCTACAGACGAAGTTTATGGTGAGCTTGGCGATAATGACCCTGCTTTTACCGAAAACTCTCCACTAAAACCAACTAGCCCTTATAGCATAAGCAAGATGGCAGCCGATCTTCTTGCCCTATCTTATCACAATATATTTGGTCTTGGCGTTACTATTTCTAGATGTTCTAATAATTACGGCATATATCAACATACAGAAAAGTTTATTCCAAAATCAATCTCACATCTAAAAAACGGCGAAAATATCGCAGTTCACGGTGATGGCAAAAACACAAGAGATTGGATACACGTACTTGACCACTGCCAAGGCATATCAAAAATAATCAAAAGTGGAAAAGCTGGACAAGTTTATAACATAGGTAGCAACGGCGAAAGAACGAATATGGAAGTAGCTCAGGCTTTGCTTGAAAATTATGGCAAGACAAATAGCAAAATAGAGCTTGTACCAAATCGCCAAAGCAACGACAGAAGGTACGCTATAAACTATGACAAAATAAAAAATGAGCTAGGCTACAAGCCACTATATACCTTTGATAATTCTTTGCAAGGTATAATTAGCTGGTACAAAGAAAATTTATAAAAAACAACAAAAAAGAAGTCTTAATTTTGACTTCTTTTTTTATTATCTATTAATCTACATTTACACCTTTTTTGAACTCATATTGGCAAATAAAGTAAAACAAAATAGCGTAAAGTATATACATAACAAGAGCTACAACAAGTATAGTTATAAATGTTGTACTATTAAGCGTTGTTGCAAACAAGTTACTCAAGTTTCCTGAGATAGCAGTTGATATAACAGCAACCAAAACAGTAGCCATCATAGACCCAAAATAGAAGCACAAAAACCAAACAAAACCTTTTAGTCCACGTTTTTTGTTATAACTATAGCCTTTGACAATGGAAGTAAACCCAAAGCTCATCATAGCACAAATTTGAGCAAAAATGACAAACGCTAGCAACGTAATAAATCCACCAGCTGACATATTAAGTCCAACAACACTTTGGTTAATTAAAGCCATAAATCCAGCCGCAAATTCTTTTGTATAAAGAACTATAAATAATGAAGCAACGCTTATAGTTACACTAGCAAATATCACAACCAATGCAGACAAATACATAGAAAGAAGCAACTTCTCTTTTTTTACCGGCAAGGTATGAGTAAGATAACTTTGGTCTTTGTAAAAACTTGTAGTAAAAGACAATATAATAGCTACTATTGTATTGACCAAAATATTTGCAATCAATGTATATGTTAAACTTGCAAACACAGAGCCTATTATAGATATTACTTGTATATCTTTACCTATATTGATAAGTCTGGTAATTCCAGCTAAAGCGATTGTTATAGGATAAAGGTATATAAGCAGTTTTGTCATTTTCTTAAGGTCATATTTCATCAAATATTTCAGCATATTACACTCTCCTTCTAAAGATATCGTTTATAGATGCCTTTTCTTGTTCTCTTAGTTTGTCGGCATTGCCCTTCAAAACCACTTTTCCTTGGTCAATGATTACTACTTCGTCAAGAATCTTTTCGACATCAGCAATCAAATGTGTTGTTATGATAAGACTAGAATCTTTGTCAAAGTTAGAAAGTATAGTTTGCATTATATAATCCCTTGTTGATGGGTCAACACCGCCAAGCGGTTCGTCCAATATATAAAGCTTTGCTTTTCTTGACATAACCAAAATAAGTTGCATCTTTTCTTTCATGCCTTTGCTCATTTTGGAAATCGAAGATTTTATATCCAAATCCAAATCTTTAAGCAATTTTTCGGCTTTGTTTCTATCAAAATCTGCATAAAACTCTTCAAAAAACTTGAAAGTTTGCTCTATTGTAAGGTTTGTATCAAAATAAGGTCTTTCTGGAAGAAATGAAACCATAGCTTTTGTCTTTTCAGACACCTTTTCTCCACAAACCAAAATTTCTCCACTATCAATTGTTAGCAAATCATTTATCATCTTAAGAATCGTTGTTTTGCCACAGCCGTTTTTTCCAAGAAGACCTACTATTCTTCCTTTTTTGACGCTAAAGCTTATATCATCAATTACCTTTTTTTCATCAAAACTTTTACTTATATTTTTTACACTCAATATATCCATAGTCTACTCCTTATCCATATTTTGCAAAACTGCAATTATCTCTTGCTTTGTAAGTCCTATTCTTTGCATAGAATCAAAAAACTTGTTAATTCTATCTTGTATCGCTTGCTGCTTTAACTTCTCTATTTTCTTTTTGTCTTTGGTCACAAATTTACCATTTGTCCTTTCGGTATATATAAGCCCTATCGCCTCTAGTTCTCCAAGCGCTTTTTGTACGGTGTTTGGGTTTACCTCTAGATCCGCCGAAAAATCTCTCACAGACGGAAGTTTGTCTCCCATATTATATTTACCACTTATTATTTGCATTTTTATATGTTCTATTATCTGCAAATATATCGGTGTATCGTTATCAAATGTAAAACCCATATTTCTCTCCAAATCATTGTATTACTTGACTAATACAATAATATACTCAAAAGCACTATTTGTCAACAAAAAAATAAAAAAATTCTCTACAAAAATTCTCATGCAAAAATTATGCACGGAAAAATAAAAATCAAATTTGCATTTTTTGTATGTTAATAATTTTTAGTTAAAAAAGTTTTGTGTTATACTAAATATATGGGGGAATAAAAAATGACAGAATACGAACAAATCACTCCTAACTGCAAAATGCTATGGAGAGAAAATTTTTCAATTGCTGGACAAAAATACACTCAAGTAAGTGGTTATGTTTTTAATGAACATGGAGACCTTTTGATTGTCAAAAATGGTGACACTTGGACAATACCTGGCGGACACCCAGAGCCTGGAGAGACAAGACTTGACACTTTGGGCAGGGAGCTTATGGAAGAAGCTTGTATCACTCTAAAAGATGTAAACTATCTAGGGGCGGTAGAAGTTATCGAAAATGATGAAAAGTACTTCCAATTAAGATATACAGCCAAAGTAGACAGCCTTTTAGACTTTAACCAAGAGTGGGAAATCAGTGAAAGAAAATTTGTACCACTAGATGAGTTGTCAAAATATATCAAATGGGCAAATGGAGTTACCTTCTCTGCTCAAATCAAGTCTGCAAGGGACTTCTGGAAAATATAATATAATATAAAAGAAAACAAGGCGACTGATATGTCACCTTGTTTTTTTGCTCAACAATAACATATTTAACAAAAAATAATAAAAAGCTAAAAAACACTTGCATTTTTTTTCAAAGTATGTTATTGTATAAAAGCATTTTGATAAGTAGAAAATAATTTTTTGTAAGTTACTTACAATCCCTCCTTTTATTGTTAAATCCTTTTTTCAATTATTTTCTACCAAAAAACGCATGGCGGTGTGGCGAAATGGCAGACGCGTCAGACTCAAAATCTGATTCAGGCAACTGAGTGTCGGTTCGACCCCGACCACCGCTACCAAAAAAAGGACCGAAATCAATCGGTTCTTTTTTTATTTATTATCAAGTCCGCCTATTTTGTAGTACATTGTTGCTAGCTGTTTTGCATTCATAAGTTTTGGAACTGGATATAGTGGATTTCCTTCGCTATCGGCTTTTTTTGCTAACATTTCTATATCTTCAACTTTGATGCCGTCAATTACATTTGGGATATTCATTTTTGCGTTTATATCTTTTATCCAAGAGATAAACTTTTTGCTTGCAACTTCGTCATTGTCGCCTTCTTCTGCAACACCAGATATTCTTGACAACTTAGCAAGTTTTTTATAGCAAGTTTTACCATACTCTTCCAAAAAGTAAGGAAGTATAACCGCGTTGGCAAGACCGTGTGGGATTTTGTATTGACCACCAAGAGAGTGCGCTACAGCGTGAACATACCCGACATAAGATTTTGTAAAAGCAACACCTGCAAAGTAAGCTGCTTTTAACATATTTTCTCTTGCCTCTTTATTTTTGCCATCACTATATGCTGTGTAAATATTATCTACAATAAGTTTGACAGCTTTTTCTGCCATATCTCTTGTTTCTTTGGTTGTTGATCTGCCGATATAAGCCTCTACCGCGTGAGTTAAGGCGTCCATACCTGTTGTAGATGTAATATGTGGCGGAAGCCCTAGAGTTGTCTTGTAGTCAAGAACTGCGTAGTGTGGGATTAGATTAAAGTCGTTGATTGGGTACTTGAAATGTGTTTTTTCGTCAGTGATAACAGCAGCAAGCGTTGTTTCACTACCAGTACCGGCTGTTGTTGGAATAGCAATAAGAAGTGGAAGTTTTTTGCAAACTTTCAAAAGTCCCTTCATTTTTGAAACAGGTTTATTTGGTCTTGCTACCCTTGCCCCTATTACTTTTGCAGCATCCATCACTGAGCCACCCCCAAAGGCAACTATTGTGTCACAAGCTTTTTCTTTGTATACAGCAAGTCCGCTTTCGACATTTTCTATTGTTGGGTTTGGTACTACTTCGTCAAAAATAGTCAAGGCTATATTTGCTTTTGTAATTTCGTTTTCTAGCTCTTGAGTTAGCCCCAAACCTCTAATAGATTTATCTGTCACAAGAAGTACTGAGTTTGATCTTTTTTCTTTCAAAACAGCAACCAAGTCTTGAACTGACGTTAGCATAACTGGCTTTCTATATGGAAGCAAGGGTATTGCTATATACATAACCCCTTGAAAAGTTCTGCAATAAATTTTCTTAAATATATTCATATTTTTCTCCTAAAAACATTATAAAACAAAAGGTTACTTTTTCAAAATAAATAGCCTATTAATGTGTAAAAAATTTAGCTATTTTAATTTATTATTTGCATAAAAAAACACCTATATTAAATAGGTGCTTTTTAATTATTTAGATGCTTTTTTTGTAGTTGTCTTTTTGGCAGTTGTTGCTTTTTTGGCAGTTGTTTTTGTAGCTGCTTTTTTGCAAGTTTTCTTTGTTTCTACTTTTACTGCAGGCTCAAGACAAGCTGTCTTTCTTGTGCAAGTTCTCTTTGGTTTTGCAGGAGCTACAACTTCTTCTACTACTTCTGTAACAGTAGTGTGTGTTGCTGCATATGCGCTAGCGCAAGGATTTTCCAAAGATTTATCACATTTTGTGCAATATTCGTAACTACCACAAGTGTCAATACCAGCTCTTTCGCTATCAAGCCATTTCTTTACATCTAATTCTGATTGTTTAGCTGCTTTCATTGATTTTTCCTCCGTGATTGATATTTTATTATATTATTTTTATTTATGCTTGTCCACCATTTTTAAGCAAAATTAAAGTTCCTGTTGTATGAGTTGCTTCAAATGATATTTTGTGTAAAATTTCTAGTGGGTCACCATAGATTTTGCCACCCTTGCCATCTGACTCTAATTCACCAAAAGCCTCATAATTACAAGTTCCAAAACCTTCTGTCCAGTCAAGTAAGAAACTTTCGTCTGCTAGTTTTAGAGTTATTTGACCTTGGAAAGTATTGATAGAATAATCTAAAACATCACAATTTTCAACAAGTACATTGCCTGTGTTTGGATTTAGCGTCAAAGTATAATCCACACTACAACTTGTAAATGTAATATCGCCTGTTGTTGAAACAATTTTTGCAGTGGCAAAATTGCTGCTAGTAACAACAACATTGCTGCTGCTTGTGTTGATTTTGATATCGTTACAATCAATACCTGTAATGTTTATATTGTTTACAAGTGGAGCATTAATCTCTATACCTTTAAGTTCGCTATCTGCAGGAATTATTATTTCCAAATCTTTCATAATAGATGTATCTCTAGTTTCACCAGACTTGAAATATCTAATATCCATATAGCCGTTTTCTAGCTGTCTACAAAAAGCCGGTCTTGCCCCTGCGTTGTCCCCGCTCTCACTAATGGTTACTTTTTCTACATTTCCAGATTTTATAGTAATATTACCAGCAATCCAGTCTATGTCCAAATCTTTGACATTATCATAACTTCCGCCCGAAACAATTTGTTCATACTTGCCCGCATAAAGGTACATATATAGATCTACACCACCGCAACCGCTAAGTGTAAAAACCATAGGTAAAAGCAAAACAAACAATGCAAGCCCCAAAAGTTTTTTCATAACAAAAATTCTCCTTATATCAATAATACAATATCTAAAAAAAATTGTCTAACAAAAAAATAGATAAAAAATAAAACAGGCTAAAAAACCTGTTTTTCTCCATTTTTTAGTATTGCTTTCGCCATCTCTTGATAGCGCAAAAAGTCATCTCCCATAAACTCAGCATAAGCCACTATTTCATCATCTTCAAGGTAATATATCCCCGTTGAAAAGATAAGAAATATTTTGTTAAATTCCCTTTCAAACTTGCAAGACTCTTCTCTATATGCATCAATAAAGTTTTGGGCGTCTTCTTTTGATTTTACTCTCATATAAGACAAAACCGCAAGGTTGACTTCACTCTTGATTTTGCTATAGTTGCCGTTATTTAATTTTCCAAGCTTATCCACGATACGTGTTCTAAACTGTTCCATAACTATATCATCATCTAGGTCAGAATTGTATGACCAGCTAAGAACTTTTGCTTTGCGTCTTGGCATTGTTTTGCCTTTTTGTTCCATTTCCCTTTGATAAAGATTTGAAAAAGACGAAAGTAGAAAGTCGCTAGTGTATTCTGATTGGACAACCTCTATCCCGATAGTTTTGCCCCTAGAATATATATCAGTTACCTTTGTTTTATCACCAACATACAAACTAATATCTTTATAAAAAGTCTGTGACAAAACAACCGCAGTCAAAAGCTCAGGGTATTTTACTGATTTTTGATTAACAAAAAGCATAATTTGTCATTTTCCTTTTATTCTACTTTTTCATCAAGATATGTTGCTTGAATATCCGCTATATGGAATAGCGTGCATACAGGATATGTATAAAAAGCTTGTGCCATAGATTGAGAGCCGTATTGAACTCTTGGGTCAAAGCCGCCCATATGCCAGTTAATAGCCAAAGCCTCTTCTCTAGTTAATTTCATAAAGCCCGAAATCATATAAACAGATTTTTCGCCGTGGCCATATGGAAGTTTGTCATCAATAGTATAATAAGGTACTTGTTCCCAAACGCCATCTACTTTGACATTACGAACATCTTCTTTATAAAAGTTGGTTTTGCAAACATCATGCAAAAGCGCAATAATTGCGATACTCTCGTCAGAAATAGTATCTTGATAATCTTCGCCATACTCAGTTATGATGTTGTTCAAAAATCTATTATAGCAATTTACGCTATGATAGCATAACCCACCTGCAAATGCTGAGTGATGTCTTGTGCTAGCAGGAGCTGTAAAAAAGTCCGACTTTTTTAGCCATTCCAAAAGCTCTTTTGCCCCATCTCTTTTGATATGAGCGTTGAAGATATTTTCAAACTCTTCTCTTGCTTTTTCTGCTTCGTAATTATATTCTTTTGCCATATGTTACTTTCCTTTTAAGTTTTACATTTTTATCATAACATATTTTGTCCTTTGATATAAAGCAATTTTATTAAAATACCTAAAAAATTGTCTATCATCTCCACTATCACAAAAAACAATTTCGCCGTCTACTGTTAGTTTATGACCTTTTGCCAAAGTTCCTACCCTTCTTGCTACAAATCTCCCACTATCAAAGACCGGAATATTAAATATTCTTTCAAATATATTTTTGACAAAAACATAATGCGTACAACCCAAAACCACGCAATCAATATTTCCTGACATCTTGGCATAATTTTTACTAACATAAGGAAAAAGCCTGTATAAACTATTTCTCTCTTTTTCTATCAAGCTAGCTAAATTTTTATCCCCCGCTATAATATCTTTTGCTGTTTTATATTCTTTTATTACTTTACTGTTTTTTGCTGTTGCCCTTGTGCAAACAACCAAAGCCCTTTCAAAGCCAAGGTCTTTGACAAGTTTAATACACGGCTCTGTTCCAACAAAATTTGTATCACTAAATTTTTGTCTTAAAACATCTATTGCTGTTGTTGTCATAGTATTACAAGCAAGAACTACTATCGGGATATCAAATTTACTTTTTAGCATAGCGATATTTTTTGTTGCAATACTTACAATCTGTTTTTTTGTTTTGTTGCCATAAGGGGCATTTTTGCTATCCGAAAAATACAAAAAGCTGTATTTTGGCAAAAGTTTTATACACTCTATAAGTACCGAAAGTCCGCCCATTCCGCTATCATAAATCAAAATGTATTTGTCCATAAATAATAATATGATTTTGGGTTCAAAATAGCCACATTTTGAATGTCTTTCAAAGGTTAATTTGCCCAAAACAAGTGAAAATATGGCATTTATATATAATAAAATAGTATTTTACTAAAAAAAATTATATTTATACTTGCAAAATTTTTTGTTATATGCTAAAATATGCGAGTAACAAAATTTTTAAGGAGAATTAAACCGTGCCAAATATTAAATCTGCAAAGAAAAGAGTAACTGTTATCGCAAGAAGAAAAGAAGAAAACAGATATGTAAAATCTACTCTTGCTACTATGGTTAAAAAATTCAGAGCTACAGTTAATGCTGGCGAGTTCGAAGCAGCTGAAAAAATGCTTCCAGAACTAACTGCTTATATCTATTCTGCACAAACTAAAGGTGTTATTCATAAAAACACTGCTGCTAGAAAAGTTGGCAGACTAAATTCTATGCTATTTAGAGCAAAAGCTACTCCAGTAGCAGCTCCAGCAGCTGAAGAAGTTAAAGCAGAAGCTAAAGTAGAAGAAGTAGCAGTTGAAGAAAAACCAGCTAAGAAAACTACAAGAAAAGCAAAAGCTGAATAATTTTAGCAAAAAAACACTAACATGTTGTTAGTGTTTTTTTTATTTCTTGATATATTAATTTAGTTATAAATTTTGAGTTTCTGCCCTTTGTGATGGTAGTTGAGCTGTTCTTTGCTCTATAATCTGTTTTCCAAGGCTAATTCCATTAGCTATATCAGTTGGAGACATTGCAACTCTTCCTCTAATATTAATCAACAAACTCTCTGGATCTTCTTCAATTGTTTCTCTAGAAAATTCGTCTTTCAAAATATTAATATATTCGTCAAACGAACAACTAATCATTTCTCTTGCAGCAATTAAATACAGACTATCCAAGGTGTTTTGTATTGTTGGGGTTTGGTTTTCCCAACCTTTTGGCAACATAAAATCTCCCCCACCTAATTTACAACCAGCAATACCCCTGCCTTTATCAAAATCGTACAAACTAACGAGTTTTGCAATCATACAGGTATTTACAACTTTCTCTTGATCTTCAGTAAAATTTTCAAATCTATAATAAGGTTCTGGAATATACATTCCCCATTTTGCGTCACTAGCGACACATCTTGCCTGTGGAATGTATGGTGTAACATATAGCTCTTGCTCATTATCTGTATAATAATCAATAGGAGCAACAACATTTTTGTCTACCTTTTTTAGTTTTTGCAAATACTGAGCTTCTTGTTTTACTTTACCATACTCTACAACAGGTTGTTTTGCCAAGATTGTTACCTTTTTGCCATCTGTTTTATCTGATAAAACATAAACCAGTTGTGTTCTACCATAATTGATAAACTCAAGTTCAAAATCTTGAATTTGACGGCCTTTGTTTGTTGCATATTTTTGTGAATACTCTTTGACAAATCTATCAATCTTTGAATATTCTTCCCACAAGTTTTGGTCTTTGTGTGTAAAAATATACCCTGCAGACATCATACCTATGCCCATATTTTGTTTGCTCTTTTCGGTAAAATATGTCTTAGCTGCGTCCAAAAGTTTTAGCTCTTCTGCAGACAAATTTTCTTCGTCTAAATATTTATCTAAAATTAATTCGTAATATAAATCTTTATCCATACTTTAATTTTAACATAAAAAATTTAGCATTACAATAGTGATTTGAAAAACTAGTTTTGACTGCATAAACAACAAAAAAAACTTTATCTTAAGCGATAAAGTTTTTTTAATATCAATAAAATTTACAACCAAAACTTTGTTAATCTTTATCTTGATTTTCAGTTTTGTCATCTTCGATTATGATCTCAGTTACGTTTTCTTCTGGTCTTACATATATTTCGTCTATGTTGTTTTCCATAACGGCTTTTTTAAGTCTATCAAATCTTCCGTCTGGCTCTTTGTCTTTGAACTTACTATTAATAAACTTAATATATAAGAAAAATCCAACCAAAAGTACAGCAAACAAAATAATGTTTATATATAGCGAATTTGTAAAGAAAATATAGTTTCCGCTTGTTTTGCTGCTTTCGTCCATGATAGATACAAAGTCGTCTTGAACAAGCGCTGTTGCACATAGATAAGCCACCTGTCTTATTCTTTCAAAGAATACATCACCATATAGTTCTTTTATTTTTGTAATGTTGTCATTAGATGAATGCATAAGGTTGTCATTTACAGAACTTTCAAAAATTCCAGTTCCTTTTGCGTCCCACGCCCCTGAGAAAAATGCTATTACATTATTGCCTTTGTGCATAAATGAACTATTGTCACTATTTAGTCCCATATGGTTATAAGAAATTTCACCAGAAGAAACCATATAGTCTACTTTTTTGTTTTTAGGAGCGGTTTTTATCTCTTCTCCAAAACCAAAGAAAGTATCATTGCATACCTTTGATAACTGCTCAAAATAATCTTGGTGCACAGTTTCAACTTCGGCAGAATACATATATAGATTGTCGCCGTTGCCTATGCTGTCTAGGTTAATCATAAGTTTCATTTCGCCCTTGTATTCTTTTACAAAACCGTCATAAAAACCAAGAGAACCATATCTTCCTATTTCTTCTGCTCCGAAAAATACATAGAAAACATCAAAAGGAAGAGTCTTGTCTTGCAATAGTTTTGCGATATTAAGAAGAGCTGTTACGCCACTTGCGTTATCATAAATGCCATGGCTTTTTGTAACTTCTTGACTAAACATTCCGTCAGAATAACCATAAAAGTTATCATAATGAGCGCCAATTACTACATAGTCTGTTGATTCAGTTTGAGATACCTTGCAACCTACTACATTGTATGTTACATAATCCCCAGACAAAAGTCCTGTTCTATAATTTATAGTTTGAGTTTTTACATAGTTTGTGTCATTAAAGTCTGTATCTTGAGCTATACCAAAGATTTCTTTTAGCTCACTTACCAAATAATCTCTAGCTTTTTCTTCTCCCAATGTGCCTGATGTTCGGTCTGTTCTAATTCCAGTATCGTCATAAGTTGTAGCATCACCATAAACAAACTCGCAAAGGTCAGCTTCTACACTAGCTGCAGAAATTTCATTTCCGCTAAACATTGTTGAAAAGTTGTACTTGCTATCTGCATAACTTGGAATAATGTTGATACCAAGAATTGCTATAAAAAATGCTAGGGTTAGATAGATAAATTTTTTCATGCTATCACCCCCAAAAACAAGTTTGCAACCAGATATACAAAAGTCATAGCCCCAATAACAGCAAGACTTCTATACATATTGTTTTTTAGTTTATCTCTCAATAGATATACTCCACCGCCAATAGCAAGGATTGTAAATACTGTATAAGAAATTTTAACGCCCCAAACCGAAGCTACCGGATAGAATATAAAAATAATATTAACCAGCGCAAGCAATATATTGCGTGCTATAATAATAAGTCTTAAATAATATTTGAAGTCCTTTTGATTTATTTCAAAGTTAGGAACAAACTTGAGAATCATAGAATAAGAAAAAGTTGCTATAACTTCAAAAATAACATAAAAGAACGCACCCAAAAGCATAAAATTGATAATTACCGTAAATGTATCTCTTACAGGCAAAAGCCCAAAGCCATACATAAGATAGGCAAATACAAAACTTATATAGGTAGATATATTAATCAAAACTTTTTGATAGGTTTTGCTTATTGTCATAATTAGTAATTTAGTATCTCCGCTAGCAAATAATTGATAGCGTTTACTCCCTCCATTTTTCCATTTTTTATCTTAAACTCTGCATCTACGCACTTTTCGCAGATAGCCTTTAGAGCTTTAGGCGAAAAAGCCTTTGCTTGTTTTTTTGCAATAAATATAGCCCCTTCTTTAACTCCAAGATGTTTTGCAAGTTCGCTATTTTCTCCTTCAGTAATCGAAACAAAAAATAGTCTTCTAAAGGTGTTTGTTATAAGTGATATAAGCGCAGTTGGTTGATTGCCGTGATCTAGTAGATTATTAGCAATTTGATATACTTTACTACCATTTTTTTCAGCAATTGCATTAGTCAAATCAAACACCACATTCTCAACACTCTTTTCAACCAAGTTTTCCACCATAGCATAGGTGATTATCTCTTCTTCTCCACTAAAGGCTATTAGCTTATCAATCTCTTTTGATATTGCAGTGTAACTTCCACCGCAGGCATCAATAATATAATCAAGAGCTAGCTTTTCAATCTTTTTGCCTTGGCTTGCAAACTTTGAAAAGATAACCTTGCTCAAAGTCTCAGCTGACATTTTATTGCAATCTACTGGCTCTACTTTGTTTAGAGCACTAACATACAAAGGTATTGTCTTTGTTGCAAACATAACAAAGCAAGTGTCAAGTGATGGATTGTCTAAATATTGTTGTAAATATTTTTTCTCGGCGTCAGTACCTTTACCATTGTAGTCTTTGCAGACAACAAGTCTTTTTGTGTCCATTATCGGCATTACTTGGCAAGATTCGATTGCATCTTGCATATTAAAGTCGCCCGTAAACACAACCTTGTTAAAATCTGGCATTGTAATATTACAATTACTTTCAATTAAATTTAGCGCCGAATATAGAAGGTCTACATCTTCGCCAAAAATAAAGTATGCAGGTTTTAAGCCATTTATTAAACTCTTTTTTAATTCTTCAAACTTCATATTTTACCCTAATTTGATATATCGTGTGTCTGTTATTATTTTATCATTATCACTTTGCATTTGTCCATTGTATACAAGATAATCATAAGCATTGCTATCATTTGTAATATCAAAATCTTTTCCCGCAAAGGCAAAACAAGTATCACAAATAACTATGCTTGTTAAGCTATCTCCAAAAACATTATCTATACAAATATAGATATTCCCGTCCAAAATCACTCCGTCATCATATTCTACAAAATCTATTTGCGTAGACTTAAGATTAGCTATAGCTGGGTGACCTTTTGGAACGTAAATCATTGGACTGCCAAAGTCTTTCATAAAATTTTGTAAAAGTTTTACTTCAAAGTTATCATCTTTTGTAAAGATAATTCCATCAATATTAAGAATATCTTTTTGTCTTAATTCCCTTTTTGTGTTATAAGCATATGTACTAGATAACTTTGGGCTTACAAGATAGTTTTTGTTTTGATTTACAAAAACAGCACTATTACCAAACTCCCCAAAATAAGCATAACTGGTATTATATTGCCCAATACCATTTGCTAACATAATAGTAGCACAAATTAAAAAAATTACAAAGCAACTAATTACTTTTATTTTTGTTTTTAGCATAACAAATCTGCTTATTACAAACAAAAGTAAATATATAAGTACCGCAACTAATAGCGAAACACCAGAGGCTTTTATAACCGCAAATGGCAAGCTTACAAAAAAGTTGTTGATTGCAAAGATTATTTGGAATATAATTTTCGGCACATAAAGCAAAAACCCAAGACCAATATAAGCTAGCAAGTGAAATGCAAATACACAAACAAACCCGACACTAAACAAAGGTATTATAATCAAATTTGCAAACACAGAATAAAGAGCAATCTCTCTAAAAAAGCTTGCAGTTATAGGATACGTAAATATCGTCACAACAAAAGTTATAAACATTGTCGTTACAATTTTTCTTACAATATTATGCGGAAATTTTACTTTGTCTAGAGCTTTTGAGAAAAGAATGATTGCAAGTACCGCCCCAAAACTTAGCAAAAAACCTGCACTAAATATACTAAGCGGACTAAATAATAATATAATCATACCAGCAAAACCAAGTGCATTTAGACTATCATATCTTTTGCCAATAAGCTTTGAGCCTATCATAACAAGCCCCATAATCGAAGCTCTGCATACAGAAACTGCAAAACCACACAAATAACAATATACACCCAAAAACGCAAGCATAATCAAAAATTTATACAGATTTTTAATCCTTAGTTTTCTTATAAGAAAATACACAAGACCAATTATTATTGAAATATGAAGTCCAGATATTGCAAGTAAATGTGATGTGCCGCTAGCTCTAAATAGGTTGTAAATATCCCCGTCAATTAATGTCTTGTCCCCAAACAAAAGTGCATACGACACCCCGCCTACATCTTTACCCATTATGTTTATAAGATTTGCTTTTGTAGTCTCTTTGTAACTTTCTACAAAAGTCATTTTTCCAGACGTTATTGTAAGTTTATCTACATTGGTCGAAACTCTATATTTTATGTTATTTTTATAAAAGCTAAAGTTATTTTTTACAAGGTAAAAAACATCATAACTTTTAGCTACTCCATCAAATGTTAACTTGTCACCAATACTTATTTCGTCCAAACTGTATATGGTAACAAAGACTTTCCCAGAAACTTTTTTATCGTTAATTTTTACATTGCTTGCAATAACAGATATGCTGCTGTCATAGCTTGAATAAATGCTATCTACTCTACAATCAAACTTTACTTTTTGGTTATTTACCGAAAAGTCATTGTAGGTAAAAACCGAAAGCAGCAAAACCCCGACCGCTATCACCATTACCGAGCAAAAATATATAAGTTTAGCAAAAGCCTTTTTGGCACAAAAATAAACAATTCCTATAGTAAACATCAGGCTTAATGGTAAAATATACCAAAGGCTCTCAAAACACATAAACGCAAAAAATATAGTGGCTAGCATAACAACGCCACCCAGAGCAAAAGTTCTAAAATTTATAATTCTACATTTTTCGCTATTCATCACTATTATTATATAGCAATAGCCATTTAACTACAAACAAAATAAAAAAATTACTCAAAAAGTATTGCCAAAGAATAAAAAAAATGATAATATACTATTGTTTCAAAAATATGGCACATTCGTATAGCGGTCTAGTACGCTGGCCTCTCACGCCGGTAACATGGGTTCGAGTCCCATATGTGTCACCAATTACAAGGTTAATACCTTGTTTTTTTTATCTTATTTATTTGAAAGCTGAAAGATATTGGGACGAGAACGGTGCGTTAAAAAACTGCCAGCAGAAAATTTTCAACATAAAAAAAGACCTAATTTTTATAGGTCTTTTTTGTTTTGTATTGTAAGTATTGCACATCTAAAGCTTCTGCGTTCCTTAAATGCTTTTTGGCTGCTAGAGTGTGTTGGCAAATCAGTCTCATCATACATAATATTAGAGTATTGTTTCCACTCTATTTTATAATCATCTTCTAAACAAATAGACTTGAATCCTTTTGCACAAGTTTGGTTTTGAGTTTTTCCTTGTGGTATAACAAAATCCAACTTACCTTTATTAATAATTTTTCCATCGGTAAGCCAATAACTAGAAAACAAATTATTCTCATTATCCTTTTCATAATATCTATCATTAGAAATAATAATTGAATAACCTTTTTCAAAGTGAAAACCACGATAAAATTTGTCAATTCGTCTCAAAGTTTCTATTCTTTCAACATCAGCAAGTACTGCATAACTGCCATAGTCTTGTGCCCCATGATCTTGAAGGTCATATTCTTCTCTAAAAGAGTTAAACTGAACACCTTTTGTTTTATATTTTAGCTCAATTGCTATGTATTTTTCACTAGGTTCATCAGCAACTATTATATCAATATATTTTCTTATAGTTTGATTTCTGCCATTTACAATTTCTCTTTCTGTACCAAAAAATTTCTCTAGTCTTATTTCATAACTTGGATAAATTTCTTTTATTTTTAGAGCCAAACAAAATTGAAAGTCACTTTCGTTATGAAAAACTGGACGCTCCTTTGCAAGTTCCTTTAGAATTTTTTCGATATCAAATTCCATCATTTATTGTCCTTTGTATATTATTTTGTACCAGAGCTACCAAAACCGCCACCACGGTTTCCTTCGATAGTTGTTATATCTTCTACTTGTACAAGTTCCATCTCTGCATATCTACTCATAACAATTTGGGCTATTCTGTCGCCTTTTTTGATATGGTATGTACCAAATTTATGCTTGTCTTCCACAGTACAATCAACATCTTTGTAGTTTTCTGGAGAATAGTTTGTCATAACAACGCCAAACTCTCCTCTATATCCGCAATCAATTGTTCCATATGCTACTCTTAGTGGGGTTTTTGCATTTAGCCCGCTTCTTGGTCTTATTGCAATTTCATATCCTTCTGGAATAGCCGCCTTAAAACCTGTTGGGATAATTACAGTTTGCATAGGTGCAATGTCTATATCTGCATTTGCTCTAAGGTCCATACCAGCGTCCCCTGGATGCGCATAAAATGGCGCTGTTGCTCCGTCCATTATTTCTACTTTCATCTCAACTTTGCCGTTTAGTCTTTGCAAAACAGCTTCTACAATTTCATTTTTTTCTTGCTCTGTCATATTCTCTCTCCTTATATTTATGTCTCAATAATACCATATAAAGGCAAATTTATCAACTTAAACACAGCTTTCTATGTACCAAAATAGTCTCATAAAGCAAGTTAATCGAATATTTTTGTAAAACCGCACAAATTTTGGCAAAAAACATAATTTTTATAAATTTGAGTATTGCAATATTTATATAAATATGCTAAAATAATCTCAACAAAGAAATATACTTTCTTTGTCAAAGGAGATTTAAAAATGATAACAAATATCCAAACTGTAAGAAATACTATTGGTAAATTTCAAAAATATCTTAATGATACTTATGTAACTACTAATGTAAACCCATCTGAAGATGTTTTGACAGCTCTTGTTTATGATTTTGTATTAACAGAAGACATAGTATCAGCTCAAACTGGTAGAGCAAAAGATAATTGCGGTGTTGGACTTGATATACAAAATGGCGGAACAAGAACACACGTTGGTGGTTCTCCAGCTCACATAGTAACTAAACAACGCGGTTGCGAACTTGAATTTCAAATGACAGAAGATACAAAGAAAAAACAAAAAACTTTCTCTATCATTACAAGAACACCTTCTGCTGACCCAACAAAACCAATTCAAGAACTACCTTACTCTATGACAATTAATACTGGCAACACAGCCGTTAATGGCAAAAAGGAACTTACAATTAAATGTAATGGAACTCCTGTAAAACCAGTACCTTATAGACCAAAGACTAAAAAGAAGGTTACTCCACAACCACAACCTCAACCACAACCTCAACCACAGCCACAACCAGGTCCTAGACCACAACCTCAACCACAACCTCGTCCACAACCTCAACCACAGCCACAACCAACTAAAAAACCATCAAAGATTAAAACAGTTGCTAAGAAAGTTGGACTATTCTTCCTAGTGGTTGGCGTATCAGCTGGCGTTGCTCTTGGTGTACACTCTATTGCAGAACATATCGAACATAAAAATCAAACAACACCTACTACTCCACCAACATCTGATGTAGGAACTCCACCAGCAGGATATGATGACGAAAAAGTAAAAGACAACCACGGCGGAACTACAATTATCGTACCTGGACAAGATGGCGAAGAAGATTACGAAATCTATATTCCTAACAATCCAGACCTAGATGGAGAAAAACCAAACACAGGAACATATGATGCTCCAGAGCTAGATGACAAGAAAGACCTAACTTCAGCTACAGATGACTTTACTGCTGCAGAACGCGAAGAAGGTAAAGGTTCTATGAGTGGAACAGGAACTTCTGAAACTAAGCAAGAAGAAGAAACTAAAAACCAAAATTCAGGACTTCCAAACACAGGAACTTATGATCAAGGATTTGAAGATGTAGGTAGCTACAACAACGACCTATCTGGCGGATCATATGATGCTCCAGAACTAAATCCTTAATAAAGATATAGTTAAATAAAACAGACAAAAAAAAGAATTAGAAATTTTTTCTAATTCTTTTTTTTAATTTAGATATAATTGATACAAAAAAATATATTGTATGCTATACTCTAGGTATAGGAGATAAATGTATGAAAAAGTTATTAACATTTATGCTTGCGCTTTTGGTATTGCCTTGTGCATTGATACTAACAGCTTGTGGCGGTGATCCACCACACACTCACAATTGGTCGACTGAATATTCTAGCGATTATAACAATCACTGGCTTACTTGTGATGGCTGTAATGAAGTGAAAGATAAAAACACTCATGATGGAGATATTTGTTCTGTTTGTGGATTTGATAAAAGTCATACTTGCAGTTATGGCTCTGACTATCTAAGTGATGATGCAGGTCACTGGCAACAATGCAGCATTTGCGGAGAACCTACAACCAAAGAAAACCATAGTGGCAATATATGTTCAGTTTGTGGTTATAATAGTTTAGAAGTTGTGACATCTATTCGTGATTTAGAAATTATCACTTACCAAACAGATGGCAATGGTGTATTTACATTAGTTAAGTTGCCAGACGGTAAAAATATGCTTATTGATGCAGGTGGAACACAGGCTGTAGATATACGCACATTTAGGAGATTTGCAACTGATAATGGCTTTACTACAATTGATTATATGGTTTTAACTAATACTTTTGCTAATAGAACAGGTGGTGCGGAGCCTATACTTGCTAACAATGTAAAGAATTTTTATATCCCAGACACTACCGGGGCTACTTATGACATTTCAGATGGATTTAGAAATGCAGTATCTTATGCTAACACCATTAGCACTTGTAATGTTATTAAACTTAACCCAACCAATGAAAATAGCTATGATGTAACAAGAGCTTTTAGTTATAACCAACAAGAATATAGTTACACTATAGATTTTATGACACCGGTTGCTCCAACTAATTGCGAAACTGAGTTTGATGCAAGTATATTTGTTGTAATAACTTATCAAAACAAAGTAGTGCTATTAACTGGTGATGCTACTAACAAAAATATTGATAATTATGCAAATGCAGATTATAACTACAATGTAGATGTTTTAATTACTGGATATCACTCTAATTATGGTAAAGATGCTATTAGGCTTTCAGAAAGTAGAAGTGGCTTTTTTAGTGACATTAGTTTAGCAAGTGGTGATAATGTAATTACTACAAATTATGGTGATGTAACTGGGCTTTTAACTTTAAGACAAGTATTTGCTTCTTATGGTGCAAGTGAGTATTCTTCAACAGCATTTACCTATGCAACAGTTAAGATAAATGGTAGTGGAGCTATAACAGTGACAACTCAAGAATAATTGCAAATATATTACGATAAAAAAAAGACTTGATAATAATCAAGTCTTTTTTTTGTTTTAGCTATTTTGAGCGTTTGAATTTTAACCAAAATATTTAGGTATTTTTATTACAAACTAAATTTGCCGTAGAAGTATTTTTCTAGGTCTTCGACTGCAACGACATCTTGTTTCATACTATCTCTATCTCTTACAGTAACTAGGCCTTTTTCTAGAGTGTCAAAGTCAATAGTTACGCAGTATGGAGTACCGATTTCGTCTTGTCTTCTGTATCTTTTACCGATACTACCAGCTTCGTCATAAGAACACATATAGTGTTTTGCAAGTTTGTTGTATACTTCTCTTGCCTTTTCGCTAAGGTTCTTTTGAAGTGGTAAAACTGCGATTTTGTATGGAGCTAGAGCTGGATGGAAGTGCATAACTACTCTTGTTTCGCCGTTTTCTAGAGTTTCTTCGTCATAAGCGTCACACAAAACAACAAGTGCTAGTCTATCACAACCGATAGTATGCTCAACAACTGTTGGAATAAATTTTTCGTTAGTAAATGGGTCTTGGTATACCATACTCTTTCCGCTGTATTCTTGGTGACGAGAAAGGTCCCAAGTACCTCTTAGGTGAGTTCCGTTAAGTTCTTGCCAGCCAAATGGGAACAAGTATTGTACGTCACAAGCAGCAGATGCATAATGCGCTAGTTTGTCGTGGTCTTTGAATCTCAATTTTTCTGGTGTGATACCGATAAGTTTGAAAAAGTCCATAGCGAAGTTTTTGTAATTTTCGTAGTGCATCATAGCGTCTTTTTCGTGACAGAAAAGTTGGTGTTCCATTTGTTCGAACTCAATTGTTCTAAAGATAAAGTTACCAGGTGTGATTTCGTTACGGAAAGCTTTACCGATATTTGCAATACCAAAAGGAACTTTTGCTCTCATTGATCTTTGGATATTCAAAAAGTTTACATATTCACCTTGAGCTGTTTCTGGTCTTAGGTATACAACATCTGTGTCACCTTCTACAACACCTCTGTGTGTTTCAAACATAAGCTTGAATTGTTTGATTTCTGTAAAATCGCTGTTACCACATTTTGGGCATTTGATTTTGTTTTCTGTGATGTAGTTTTGCATTTCTTCATTGCTCATAGCATCTACAGCCATAGTAATATTGTGTTTTGCGTTATAATCTTCGATTAGGTTGTCTGCTCTATGTCTTGTTTTGCAAGATTTGCAATCCATCTTAGGGTCAGCAAAAGATGCTGTGTGACCACTTGCGTCCCAAACTCTAGGGTTCATAAGTATAGCTGCGTCAACACCATATACATTGTCTCTTTCTTGAACGACTTTTTGCCACCAAGCTTTTTTGATGTTGTTTTTTAGTTCTACACCTACAGGACCATAATCCCAAGTGTTTCCCATTCCGCCATAAATTTCGCTACCTTGGAAGATAAGACCTCTGCTCTTGCACAAATTTACGACTTTGTCCATTGTTACATTTGTTTCTTTCATTTTTATAAACTCCTTTTTTATCTGGGGACAATAAAAAAATCCCCAACAACTAATAGTTGCTAGGGACGAATAATAATCCGCGGTTCCACCCTATTTTGTGACTATAGTAGCCACCTTCATTAATATCTTTACGCCGACAAGCGAGTGACATTTTATCACCAACTCCGAGTTCGCCAAACTCATCACTGTTTTTAATAACCCTATTATAGACCTTTATTTTGCGTTTGTCAACTACTCATTTACAAAAAACGCAAGTCCTATTTCGCCGTACTTTCTAAGGTCGTACATTTTGTATTTGCACTCAAAGTTATCTAGTTTTTTGAGTGGCAAACTGCTCTCCCAAACAAGTATTCCGCCTTCTTTTAGAAGATCTAACTTTTCGATTTGCTTAATTGCGTATTCGGCAAGCATAGACTCATATGGTGGGTCAATAAATATACAATCAAACTTAACACCTTGGTTTGCGCAGTTTTTCAAAGCCATATTGTAGTCTGACAAAATAATATATGGATTTACGCCAAACTTTTTGGCGGTGTCTTTGATGCTGTTATATGATAGTCTGTTGTTATCTACCATATACACTTTGTCCGCACCACGGCTAATAGCCTCAAAGCCTATATTGCCCGTTCCAGAAAAAAGGTCAAGAAATACTCCGCCATCAACCTTTTCCCAAATAATATTAAATAAACTTTCTTTTACTCTATCAGAAGTAGGTCTTACTCCATCATGATCGGGTGATGGGACCTTTCTTCCTCTCAAACTTCCTGTAATTATTCTCATAACTATATTATAACACAAATATCATCTAAAAACAACTTTTAGCCGATTTTTCTTAATTGATGTCAAAATTTCCCATTCGTGGGTGTTTTTTATTGCGGACCATTTGCTAGCTGACCAAAAAACCAAAACATTATCGCCCGTACATATTTCTTTTGAAACTCTACACATAAACATATCCATACATACCCGCCCGACAATAGGATATTTTTGACCTTTTATATACACATAACCCTTGTTTGAAAGTGCCAGTGGCAAGCCGTCATAATACCCTAGCGGAATTGTAGCTATATATTCGTCACCCTTTGCTGTATATGTTCCGCCATACCCTACTTTATCACCGCAAGAAAGTTTTGTTATCATAGCAACTGAGCTTTCTATACTCATAACTGGCTTACCACTCGGGTAACCATACAAAGAAAGCCCCACCCTTACCATATCAAAATCCTTTATTTTATCCACGCCACCACTTGATGACAGGTGTGAAATAATGTTTTCGCCAAAAATATCTACAGCCTTTACAAAAACCTGTTTTTGTTTTTCTAAATCATCATTGCTTTCGTTATCGTATATATGCGAATATATACCTTGCAAAATAATGTTACTGCTACTATCAATTTTTCTTTTTACATCCTCAAGCGAATCTATCGAAAAACCTAGTCTATTCATTCCCGTATTGACTTTTATATGCGTTTTGACGGCTTTATTTGCCTTTATAAGCCTTTTTAAGCTCAAATCACTATAAATACTCAAAGATAAATCACAAGCATATGCGGGCTCAATTTCGCACATTTCAAAAGCACCCAAAACCAAAATGTTTTTATTAGTAAGTGCCCGCAAACTAACGCCTTCTTTTACGCTTGCAACAGCATAATAGTCTACATACTCATCTATAAAAGGAACAATGTTTTCTACCCCGTGCCCATAAGCATCAGCTTTGACAACGGCACAAAAAAGTTTGTTACCAAGTTTTGTCTTAATAGACTTTACATTATGTATTAGATTTTTTGTGTTAATTATCAGTTTGTTCATAATATGATATATGAAACAAAAACACATTTTGACAAAAAAAGAAAGTGCAATATTACACTTTCTTATATACAAATAATTACATACTAAGTTCTGCTGGTTTTTAGTTTGAGTAAGGGATAGTTTGCTCTTTTTCGCAAATTTGGGTGATTGTGCCATTTTTCATAAGGTAAGCAGAGCCATAAACCGTTGTTTTGTCGTTTTCGTGCAAAACGTAACTTCCATCATCTAGCACCAAGATATCAATGTCATAGCTATCCGGAAGTACGATATCTTCGGTCATTCTTTTGCCGTCTAACATTTCATCTTTTAGTTTGTTCCAATGTGGATAAATATTTATGTTTGAAAGACCAAGCCCAGGGAAATATCTTTTGAAATCAGGGGCTAAACTTTCGCCTTCTAGTTCTGGCGGACAATATACAACATCTGCAGAGTTCATACTACCAGCTGAGCCACCTAAGATAACTGCCTTTGTCTGCTTTATTTTTTCTCTCAAGTTGATATTTTTGAAAAAGTCATTTTGAGTAGGTACGTGACCGCCGCAAACAAATATAAAATCAGCATTTTGCAAAAGTTCATCTGCCCTATCTTTTGTTCTTCCGTCCAAGATATCATAACGACCAAAAGGAAGCGTTAATTCAAAAGATTCAAAAGTTTTTTCGGCATACATATCTGTAGCTTCGTGGTTGTGTTCGTCACTGGCTACAAACAAAAAGTTATCATACTTTTTTATGTGTCTTTTTAGGTTATCCAAAATATGGTTTTCGTTGCCGAAGTGGTGCGGGATTCTATTGCCTTCTTCGTCTTTTTCATATAAATCTAAACAACTTGTTAAATATACTATCATTTTTTTTATTCTCCTTTATTTTTTTACATATGGCAAAATCTCTTCTAAAGATTTCATATTTTCTATATAATAATGCCATTTTTTGTTATCTTTGCAATCTGTTTTATCTGGATTTACACACAATGTTATACAGCCCGACATATATGCCCATTCGTCATTATCGCTATTTCCAACAAACAAAATATCTTTGGCATTGATTTTATTAGCGTTGCAAAAATCTTCTATAAATTTAGCCTTACCATAAAAATCATATTTTGTACCACTGATTTTAGATATTATGTTATTATCATCAAATTCAATCGTATTTGCACTGATGATATAAACATATTTTTTCAAGTCCGCTAAAACTTGTTGTATAATCTCAACAAAATTTCCGCTAACAATACAAATTTTTATACCTTTATTATGCAAAGTCTTAAAAACATTTTCTACCCCCGGCAAAACCTTTATATCTTCTGCAAGAGTATAAAACATATCTTTTGAAAATCCTTTTACCTTATAACAATCTCTAGTCTGGTCACACCACTGCTGATAATTGATTTTGCCAGACAAAAAATTTCTATATTGAGTTTTATATTCACAATTTTCACCAGACGCATCATATCCCAAAAGCATAAAAATATTTTTCCATATATTTTCTTTGCTTTTTGCTATAGTACCGTCAAAATCAAAAATAACAGCTTTCATTTTTACTCCTATTTTTATTATACCAAAGAAATAAAAATTAGTCCACCATTGCCTAAAATTTTGAAAAAATCACCCTTGGTCGAGTTTTGGTATAGCCAAAATGTTATAATTATAATAGAAGGAGGTTAATATGATTTTTTTATCGCTACTAATTACGGTTGTTGTATATCTTGCCTTTCCATTTTTTTACTATCTAAGTGAAGGTAAAATCCCAGAAAAAGATGCAAAAAAATATTCTCTAATAAACTGCATTGTTTGTGCTATTATCTTTATCATCATAAGAGTAGCTACAGGTTCTGACGCCATTGGAACTGCAGGATTTGCCCCAGCTGTACTTTATTACTTTATCGGAAAAGCAATAATGGCAGAAAAGCCAGCAAAACAAAATGCAAACAACCCGCCACAAATAACAGAAAACAATAAAAACGAAGAAAATAAGGGGAATTAAAATATGTCAACACCAAAAGAAAATTTAACAGAATTACAGCAATCAGCATTTATAAAGGTACTTATGCCCGAAAGAAAGGGCTACGGATACGAAAAAGAAAACCCTATAGAAGTCCCTTCTCCATACGAACAAATTGAGTTTATCAGAAGTGCATTGCCCGACTATGAAGGTATAACTAACGCCCACCTTATAGAAGGCGTAAGAACAGGAAGTTTAGATGCAAAAGGACGTCTAGGATTAATAGACGAATATGAACTGGCATATGCCTATACAAAAAATGGACAACCATATGCAGAACTATTTGTCATCTACTTTTCTTTTTATCCTAAAGAAGGCGAAAGCCAAATGGACTTTTTGTATAGAGTTACACATAATAGCATTAAATACCCAGAAGGTCTAAAAAATATCAAAAAGTAAAAGGAAATAACCAAAACCCGTCTAATAGTTAATTATCAGAACAAAAACATCAAATCTAAAAAAGGTAGTCACAATGAAAAAACCAATCGCAAAAAAGACAATTATTCTATATGTACTAAAAATGCTAAATCTTGGCTCATCAAAAGAAAAACCAATAACCTGTACCAATATGGCAAAAGTCCTAAACTCTATGGATATTCCTTGTGACCGCAAGACAATCGGCAGAAATGTAGATTATCTTATAGAGTTTGGCTACCCTATCGTCAAGTTAAAAGGTGGCGGAATGTATATGGATAAAGAAAAATCTTATCAAATGTTTTTCTAAATTGTAAAGGTGTGATATATGCAAAAACTAACAAAAGCAGATATTTGGATAAAAAAACTAGATGAAACACTTATAAAAGCAGGATATAAACCAACTATCAAAGGCAATAAAACCGGAAGTTTTATTCACTTTTTACCTAAAAACCAAAATAAAATAAACTAAATAATAGATAAAAAACCTAATATATGCTATTATTATTCCATAAATAAGGAGTTTTTATGGAAAGATTTGATGTTTATGACAAAAACAGAAAACTACTTGGTTATTCTTACCCAAGGGGAACAAAACTAAAAGATGGCGAACACAGAACAGTTATACATATTTGCATTTTTAACCAAAACGGCGAAATGTTAATTCAACAAAGAGCCAGTTGCAAAAAGTTATGGCCAGATATGTGGGATATAACTGCTGGCGGAAACGTAACCACTGGCGAAAGTAGTAGCGAAAGTGCTAGTCGTGAGTTATACGAAGAACTTGGCATTGATATTGATTTTTCAAATATTCGTCCACACTTTACAATAAACTTTGAAAATGGTTTTGATGATTATTACTTTTTGACTATAAATCCAAACCTTGACAGCTTAACTTTGCAAGAAGACGAAGTTCAGGCTATAAAATGGGCATCAAAAGAAGATATAAAAGAGCTTTTTGACAACGGCGAATTTTTGCCTTATGTAGAATCTTTTATTCTAAGTTTATTTGATCTAAAAAACCAATACGGAGTTATCTTAGACTAATTATTTTTTAATAAAAAACCTAACAAAAAAACAAGCAAAAGTTAATGCTTGTTTTTTTGTTTGTTATATATATTTTAATAATAAAACTCTTCTTTGTTAGGTCTTGCAAAAAGGTCCATCAAAGCCACCTTTGTATCTTTATTTCCATCTATTATTTCGCTAACAATTTTTGTTATAGGAAGGTCAACGTCATAGTTTTCGGCAAGTTTTAGTAGAGCTTTTACAGTTGCTACGCCTTCGGCTAGTTTATCAAACCTTTCGCCTTTTACAAACAATTCACCAAATTTTCTGTTGTGTGAATGAAGACTAAATAGAGTTGCTTCATAATCGCCCAAATGACACAATCCATAAGCAGATAATTCATTACCACCAACAGCTTTGATAAGTCTTGCTATCTCTCTTGTACCACGAGCCATAAGTGCACCTTTAAGAGATGATATATCTGCCCCATCTAGCATACCTGCAGCTATACCCATAACATTTTTTGCTGCAGCGCCGATTTCTGTACCAATCATGTCGTTGCCTTGATAATATCTAATCAAATCGCTCTTTAGGTCATCAACCAAAAGTTTTGACAAGTCTTTGTTATAAGAGTCGACTATCATAACTCCCGGCACGCCTCTTGTAAACTCTTGTATATGCCCAGGTCCTACCCAAGTTGCAATATGATTTTTATCAACGCCCGCACCTGCTATAACTTCAGACAATCTACTACCTGTTGTTTCTTCTATACCTTTCATACAAATGATATAATTTTTATCTTTGTAGCCTTCTACTTCTGCAACAGATTTCATAAGTCCACGAAGAGCTTGAGAACTGATTGAGATAATAACATTATCGTTTTTGCTCAAAGCATATTTTAGGTCGTTAGTTAGCTCAATGCTTTCTGGAAACTCTACATAAGAGTTTTTTCTTGTTTTGAAAAAGTCAACAACATATGGGTCACTCTCTATACCCCAAGTTGTTACTTTGTGTCCATTTTTGTCTAGATACCAAGCAATAAAACTGCCCCATCTACCGCAACCAAGAATTGTATAATTCATAAATAATCTTCCTTTTGTCTTTAATATTTTTTAATTAAAAATATATGATTTTTGTTATTCTTTAATCGGCTCCATATAATTTACTTTTTTACCAGTCTTTGTGGCATATTCAATTTCTGACCTAGTACTTTGTCCTATATACCCGCCTTTGTTGATAACAAATATTTCGTCCGACATATCAATCTTTCTTTTGTGCATATCATCCAGCATAGCCTTTATATCCTCTGTCCACACCTCATTATCGCCGCTATGACCAAACATACCAACAGAAATAATAATATTACCCTCTAGCGAAAGTCTCTTTTGCTCACGTATAAAATCGTCTTTGAACTTTGTACTACCACACAAGGTAATTACTTTGTATTTTCCTACCATATATTTTTCCTTAATGTATTAATATTACTTTTGTTAGTATAACACAACTTTGGCAAAACAAAAAGCAATTGCGAAAATATAAAAACAAAAATGCAGGAATTATCCTACATTTTTACTTATTATTTATTAAGAATTGCTCTTGCAACATGTACGCCGCTAGCTGATGCATGAGATAGTGAGTGAGTTATACCGCTACCATCACCTATGATATACAAACCTTTGTGGCAAGTTTCTAAGCTTTCGTTTACCTCAACTTCCATATTATAAAACTTAACTTCTACCCCATATAGCAATGTATCATCATTTGCAGTTCCCGGAGCTATTTTGTCCAAAGCATATATCATCTCAATAATACCGTCTAGTATTCTTTTTGGAAGAACCAAACTAAGGTCACCCGGAGTTGCCTTTAGAGTTGGTGTGATAAACGCATCTCTCATACGCGAAACAGTAGATCTTCTGCCACGAATAAGGTCGCCAAATCTTTGAACCAAAACCCCGCCACCTAACATATTGCTAAGTCTTGCTATTGACTCACCATAACCATTAGAGTCTTTGAAAGGCTCTGAAAATTGTTTTGATACAAGTAGTGCAAAGTTAGTATTATCTGTTTTTGACTCTTCTCCGTGATAGCTATGACCATTAACAGTAATTATGCCATTTGTGTTTTCGTTAACAACCACGCCTCTTGGGTTCATACAAAAAGTTCTTACCTTATCACCATACTTTTCGGTACAATAAACAATCTTGCTTTCATATAGTTCATCTGTTATATGAGCAAAAACATTAGCCGGAAGTTCAACTCTAACGCCAATATCTACTCTATTTGACTTAGTCTTAATGTTTAGGTCGCTGCAAACTTTTTCCATCCATTTGCTACCGCTGCGACCAACTGACACAATACAATTTGAACAAGAATATGTCTTGTCTTTGCATTTTACTTCGTAGCCGTCTTGTATTTTGCTTACACTATCTACTGTTGTGTTGAAATAAAAATCAACAACGTCTTTTAATTTATTATAAATATTTTCTAATACAACATAGTTAATATCTGTACCCAAATGTCTAACTTTTGCATCTAACAAATGCAAGTCGTGTTTGATACATTCTCTTTTTAGCCCGCTACCACCTGTTGAGTATAGTTTTGTACACTCTCCACCATTTTCTACATTGATTTTGTCAACATATTCCATAAGGCTTATGGCATTTTCTTTGCCAACATATTCGTAAAGCGTACCACCAAAGTCATTAGTTATATTATACTTTCCATCCGAAAAGGCTCCCGCTCCGCCAAAACCACTCATAATACTGCAACTTTTACAGCCAATACAAGAAGTAATTTTTTTGCCATCTATAGGACATTTTCTATCTTTTAGGGCGCTACCTGCCTCAAAAACAGCAATTTTTATGTCTTTGTTATTTTTTGCAAGTTCGTAGGCTGAAAAAATGCCCCCCGGACCTGCCCCGATTATAATTACATCATAATTCATAACTTTCGCCCTCCAAAAATATTGTACAATTAAAACCCACTTTTTACAACTAATATTTTGAAAAAGTACCTTATATATCAAAATATTTTTTGTATAAATTCAACTTGCCCAACAATTGACATTTTTTTACAGCAGGCAATGCCACTGCCCTTACTATAACACCACTTACAGGTTGCACAAGACCAGTATCAGCACGTTTGCTAATTATTCAAATAGGATATGCAAAAAAATACAAGCGAACACTTGTATTTTTCGTTATATATTTTAAGGGTAAAATTAAGGGTAAAACTTAATTTCGAAACTCCATTTTTATTTTTTATAATAAAAAAATGCCGATAAACTCGGCATTTAGTTGGTGGAGCATAAGAAACTTAACTCTAATTTTTAAAGCTGTTTTATTTCCTTAAAAAGTTGTTTATTATTTTCAATAGACCAATTTCCTAATTGAGAATTATAACTCCTATAAAGACAGTCTTCTGTGTAATGAGGATGTTTGTTGCAATTATGTTTAAATCGTTTAATAATTTCAAGGTAAACATTTTTATCTTTTGATACTTTTTCTAAACAAGTTTGTAGCCAAGTTAATTTTTCCGTATTCCAACCACTATAAAAATCATTTAGAGTTGAAATAATTATAAAAAAGCCACCTATTCCAACAGCTTCAAATTTATTTTTATCTTTTGCTGGTTTTTCACAAATTAAAACATGTAATAATAAATGTTCTAAATAATCACAATAAACCATATTTTCAGCAAATTGCCATTCAAAAGGGTTTACCATTGCAAATTTTTTATTTGAAAGTAATATTGCATGGTCTTCAAATTTGTGGTGAACAAATAAACCTTCTTTACTTCTAGAAATCTTTGGCCTTTTATTATATGCTTTTGTCATATAATCACAAACGCCTATACCATATTTTTGTTGCAAATAATCACAATATTCAAGGTATGTAAAATTTTTAACTTTATTATATTCTTCTAAATTCATAAAACCTCTAATATTTCACTATCTAGCAAACTTAACTTCATTTTTTGTTATTGTTTGATCTTTTGCTAATTTGCGAAATTCATTTTTTAAATTATCAAGTTTTCTAATTTTATCAAATTTAAAATTAAATATATTTGCATTTATAGCTACATATATGTTTTTTCTAACCCTTTCTTTAGCATCATTATTCAAATTTGACATTGATAAAAATCTATATATAATCTTGTCTGAAATTTCTGCTTGTTCATAACTAAATATTCCATTAACTTCTTGCTCAGAATGTGCAAAAATAATCAATTTAATATTCTTTTTTTCTATATTTTCTATAATAAAACTCCACCAATCTTTATCTGTTTCTCCTAAAGATAAACCAAACATACAAATAATATTTGCTTCCAAAATCAGATTTTTACATATTTTAACATGAAGTGTTTTTTGTGCATTATTACAATCCTTTTTAATGATTGCATTCTTGAAGTATTGATTTTTCAACAATTCTGAATTGTTTACCTGACTTTCATCATTTACGCCTAAGACCATTCTTTTATTAGTATACCCATGAATGTGTTGTATATTATCAATCTGTACTTGTCCATGATTTAGCTTAGTTCCAACATATAAAGAAGAACCTTTCCATTGCAAAATATTCTCTATCGAATTCGTATAATTATATGTAATAATGTTTACCTTTAAAAATGAGGTAAAAGAATTAAGATATGTATTAAAATATTCCCTATCAACTTCAGAAATATATTTAAAAGGAGAACACAAATCATTTATAAATATTGTTTTACATTTTTCAGGAATTAAATATGCTTTTTCTTGAGTTTGCAAATATTTCGATAAACTTAAAACTAAATCTTTATAGACTGTGTCAAAATCCTCTTTTGAGTTAAAATTTTCACAATATTTTCCAAAAGCAATTTCTAAATCTGACCAATTGATTTTTGAAAATTCTTTATTATTCAAATATTGGTTAATTGATTTTTTGACTTCAGAAATCAGTGGATTTTCATCATTGTTAGAATTCAGGTAATAATCATAAAAATCTGAATATCTAGTTTTCATCCCTGCATTAACATCAAACCCATTACCAATTAAATATAAAACGTTCATTTTCTCTCCTATATAACAAATACATTGTACCACCTTCGCAATAAATTGTAAAGATTACAAAATTATATCGCGTATTTTTTCATATAACCTTTAAATATAAAAAATCATTTAATAAAAAAATGCCGATAAACTCGGCATTTAGTTGGTGGACGACCAGGGACTCGAACCCTGGACCCACTGATTAAGAGTCAGTTGCTCTACCAACTGAGCTAGTCGTCCATATCGATTGACTTTTGTATTATATAACTTATAAAAACAAAAGTCAATGTTTTTTGTTATTTTTTGTGTGATTTTCTAACATTTTTTGAAAGTGCCAATGTTACTTTTTATATGGTTTGTTCTTTATACAGTAAAACAACTTTTTTTATTAGCATTTATTTTTTGTTATATTTTGCATTTCTTGATTTTTTCCCAACTAAAGTCTGGATTCCCAAAATGCCCATAACAAGCAGTTTTTGCAAAGATAGGCTTTTGAAGGTCAAGTTCTTTTATCATACTATCCACTGACAAATCAAAGTTATCTGTTATGAACTTATAAATCTTGTCTTTTGCCACCTTTTCTGTACCAAATGTTTCGACAGATATACTGATAGGATATTCAAGACCAATGCCGTAACTCAGACCGATTTCGCATTTGTCAGCTAGGTTGTGAGCAACTATATTTTTTGCAATAAATCTTGCAAAATATGCCCCTGACCTATCCACCTTGGTTGCGTTTTTGGAGCTAAAACAACCGCCACCTACTTTGCCAACACCACCATAAGTATCAACAACAATTTTTCTTCCCACGCAACCGCTATCACCAAAACTACCCCAAATAGTAAACTTACCGCTTGGATTTATTATTAGGTTATAGTTTGATTTGTCTATAAACACATTTTTAAGTACTTTATCCACAACATTTGTTTTTATAAGGGCTTTTATTTCTCCCCAACTCAAAACTTCGCTATGTGATACAGAAAGAAGTATTGTATCAACAGACATTGGTTTTCCGTCCACATATTTTATAGAAACTTGGCTTTTGCTATCGGCAAAAAATAGTGGGTTTGTTTTGCGGTAGTTTTCGTACTCTTTCATAAGGCTATGAGCGATACTGATAGGAAGTGGCATATAATCACTGCTTTCATTTGTAGCATACCCAAAAACAATGCCTTGGTCATTGGCGCAAAGTTTAGATTTTGTTACTGCGTTGTTTATTTCTGGAGATTGGATAGATATTTGCTTTATTATTCTAAAATCATTTTTGTAGCCAATATCTTTGAGAATATTCCTTGCAATAGTTTCGTAATCAATCACTGCTTTTGTGGTTTGCTCACCATAAATCATCAAAAGGTCATCTTTTATAGCACATTCTACTGCCATTTGGCTGTCTTTATCTTGTCTTATTGCTTCGTCCAAAAAACTATCCGCAATAATATCGCAGGTTTTGTCTGGGTGTCCCCTGCCAACACTTTCACTTGTTATTATTTCTTCCATAATATATTTTTCTCCCTTTTATTTTTTATAACCTAAAAAGAGAAAATAAAAAGGCCCTATCTTATGATAGGACCTTTTTTATCTTTTGTTTTTCCCATCATACAAGCATTAGCACCTTGCCTTTGCAGGTAGGTTGCTGTGTGGTCGTAAGGCTTGTCCCTCGCACACTCTTTATAGGTTATGTAAATATATTAACAAAACTATTATTTGTTGTCAATTTTATTTTTTAATATTTTTTGTTTTTGAAGTACCTTTATAGTTGCTACTTGATTTTGTTTGCTTCTTTACACTTTGTTTAGATTTCGGTTTTGAAGTTGATGATTTAGCAAAAGATTTATTGCCGCCTGAGTTTTGAGATTTTTTGGTTTGAGTGCGGCGTTCTAGTTTTTTAGTTTGTTTTTTACTTCTTACCACTTCTTCTGCAAGCTCTACAGGTTTTTCTTCTGG
The DNA here is from genome assembly GCA_045534265.1 of Clostridia bacterium. Lineage (GTDB taxonomy): Bacteria > Bacillota > Clostridia > Christensenellales > UBA1242 > CAKVLS01. Next base: position 66,091 of record JAZSJH010000005.1, on the reverse strand, counting down.
CTTTTCAGGTTCTGCTTTTGATTTTGATTTTTTAGAAGTTGCCTTTTCGCTAATCATATCTGAAGCAAAATTTACAGCGTTTAGAATTTTTTCGTCAGATGCCATTATTTCTTCGGTTTCTTGTTTTTGCATTTCTTGTTGTTTTTTCTTAAGGTTTTTTGTACATAGCATAGGAACAAGGTAAATAACGAGTCCGCAAACTACTACAAATGGCAAAATGAAAAGCAAGTGGTCAACAAATATGTTAACAGCGGCAACAACTAGCAAAACATATCCGCATATCTCGCTAACAAAAATAGTTAGTGATAATCTATAATTTAGATATGTATCTTCTTGTTTTTTGCCGAATATGTTTTTGGCAAATAGAGCTAGCACGCAAGCTACAACACATACAGTCATAGAAGCAATATTCAGCATTACTCTACTGCCTATAATATCCATACTGGTAAATAGACACAAGAAAAAGTAAACAATCACTGTCCAAAGAGTAATCAAAACATTGATGCCTATTTGTCTTTTTCTTGCAAATAAAACGTGCTCTGCACTGGTTTGCTTGCCGATTAGTCCCACGCCACCAAGAAGTAGCCCTAAAAATAGAAATAACAATAGTATCCACTTATTACCAAGTTCGCCTACAATAAATCTTTTGGCGATAGAAATAGGCACTGGGTTTTTGATAATAAGTAGGCAAGTTAAGCCCACAAAAAAGTTAACTATTGAAAAAATAATTACGTTTAAGTTTTCTTTTAATTTTTCTTTCATACTTTCACCTATAGTTATTATAGCAAATAAAAAAATAAAACCCTATTAATTTAGCGTTTTATTTTTGAATCTTCCCAATTTTCTTTTAATTTTTCTTTCAAAAGGGCTTTAGTATTTTCTATTTTCTTTCTAAAAATAATTGTTGAGATAGAAAATATAGCCGATAAAGCCGAAAAAGCTATCATAAATATCTTGTAGCATATATCAAAGAAGTTGTTCATATCAAATCCGCTTGCGCTGCTAATAACAACAGATATAGCAAGAATAAGACATATAATAGACGAAAAAGCCTTAAGTATCTTTACGGCGCTTTTGTAATTTTTTATTCTAAGAGATAGTTTTGATTTGTCTTTTGACAAAACTATTATCAAAACAAGCGATATAACATATACAACTTCGCAAGCAATCAAAATCCCAGCCAAAGTTTTTGAGCCGGTATAATCAAGCCCTATAAAGATAAAAGCCGAATACAAAACAGCAGATATAATGCTGACTATATACCAAGGCTTTTCTCTTTTTTGCTCTAAGTCTTCGGTTTGGGTTTCTTGCGTCTTTGGGGTATTATTCTCCATCAAAGCCATAATCCTTTATAAATTGTAAAACTTCTTTTTCTACAGCAAAATATATTTCTCTGTCAACGCTGTTGTCAATACCTTCAAATAAAGCATAGGCTTTTTTGTTAATACGCTCTATTATTTCGTCTTCAAACTTTCCTTCAAACAATTCTTTTGACCCCGCGTGAAGCATAATGTAAATATTGTCTTTTGCCGCCCTTATAGTACGGCTAAAAGTATATTCAAACATTGTATCCAAAGTTTCGCCTTCAATAAGTTTTTTGTCTTTCAAACTTTCAAAAAATGGTTTGTAAACATAAGTTTGAAATTCGACAGAAGAAAACTTATCAATAATAACTTCTACATTTTCACCTTTTTTGATAACGATAAAATCATCAGCTACGGTAAAGTAATCTAGATTTTCAAACATAATAGTAAAATAAAAATCCAAATCAGCTTTTGTAGATAGATATTCGTTATAAACATCAATGCTAACTTTTTTCATTTTGTTTTCCTTTTGGTTTCATATACAAAGCAATCATAATTATTACAATCAATAAAACAGCAAACAACGCCATAAATACAAAACCCATAATATGTAGCCCCATAAAATATGCATTACCGTTTGCCCCAACAAGCACCGGAGCATCAAGTCCGCCCGCTATATGGCATATGCCATAGTACAAAAGCAAAAGGTCAACTACAGAAAGTGATATAATCAAAATCTTCTTAAGCATTTTCCACCTCCGCTACAGCTTTATCAAAAGCGTATTGTACAAAGTTTCCGCATTTGTCAAAATACCCAAATCTATCACTAACTGTTATTTCTTTGTTTTTCTCATAGCTTGTGAAAGATTTTATATCTTGAGTTAATTTGCTTGGAGTATAAATAAGTGGCGTACTTACTCTCTCTTCTTTTTCGCACAATGTGTTCCATAGTCCTACAGAAAAGTTAGTACAGTTTTTTGTAGGTAGCCATTTGTCATTGTTTTCTATAAACTTGTTCATCTTATCTAGGCAATCAACTTCTAGTCCAACCGAAACAGAAAATCTGCCGTTGTACTTGTCATAATATTTTATATAGTTGCTCTCTGTGTTATACCATATACCAAAATGCTCACTAATAGACCAAGTACTAATAGTAACAATATCACCCGCCGGCAAATCATATTTTCCTATTTTGATAGTTTCTGTTGTTTTATTTTCAAAAGACAAAAAACTATGCCCTAGATTCAAAAGCCCAAATCTACTTTCGCCCGCACCATCATATGCGTATATTGTCATAATAATATCATCATCTGCATTTACAGTTGCAACTCTTGTGTTATCTTTGCCGCTGCACGCAACCAAAAATAATGATAGCATACAAACAAATATTGCAGATATAACTTTTCTTATCTTCATATACATCTCCTACAAAATATAGTTTATCAAAAATATCGCAAAAGGTAAAACGATTAGCTATTTAATTGTCTTTCTAAAACAAATAATTTCGTTTGCTTTTTCAAACCCAACAGCAAGGTGGAAATTCAAACTTGCCACATTAGATAATTCGCAGTCGCTTGCAAACTCTACACACCCTTTTTCTTTCGCCCAGTCTTCACAAGCCAAAATCAATTCTTTTGCAAAACCCAAATTTCTGCAAGTACTTTCTACAAAAATCCCTTCCAAATATCCAACGGGTGATGAGCTAGTACCTTCTACATAATCACTTCTTAAGCTGCAGTGAGCAAAGCCAACCGCAAGACCATTGTGGTACTTTATAAAACACTTTGACTTTTTGTCTTTTGACAAATTTTCAAAGTCCAAAATCAGTTCTTCTAAGGTATGCTTTGGCCACAATTTAACAGCAAGTGATGCCAAAATTTTTACGTCATTTTTTGTTGCTTTTTTTATCATATTTTTTGTCCTATTTTTAGTATAAAATTTATAACTATTTTTTCTTTGTCATAACAACAAAGTTTTCTATTTCTGCAGTGTTGGGAAACATATCGCAAGGCAAAATTTTAGAAATCTCATAACCATCACTCAAAATCTTCATATCTCTAGCCAATGTTGCAGGGTTACAAGAAATATAAATTATCTTGTTTGGAGATGCCGTCAAAACCTTTTTTAAGACCGTTTGGTCGGCTCCTTTTCTTGGTGGATCTAGCACAATTGCAAAATCCTTGCTTTCGCCTTTGTTTAGGGCTTTATCAATCCCGACCATACAATCGGCATTTATATTAATCATATTGGTTATACTATTATCTCGCATTAGCTTATCTGCATCTTGTGTAGCCTGCCCAACTATCTCAATCCCGACCACACGGTCTGCATTTTGAGACAATATCGCGGTCAAAAGTCCCGCTCCGCTATATGCATCAATAATTAACTTTTCGCCTTTCAAATTGTCTTCGGCTAGCTTATAAATTCTTTCTTTTACATAGTCATTTACTTGCATAAATGATAGTGGCGAAATAGGATATTTTATCACCTTACCATTGGAGCAAACATATCTTCCGGTTAGAGTTTTTTTGCCGCAAATATGCACAAATTTTTCAGTCAAAATAAGTGAGCTTTTTGACACGTTGATATTAACAAAAAGTCCATACTTGATATTTTCATCATCAAGGAGTTTTTGCAAAATTTTTATGTTAGGAATTTCTTTTTTTGTTGCAACAAGCGTTATCAAAAACTCTTCATTTAGTTCCCTTATAACAAGGTATCTCAAAAGCCCTTGCCCTGTCTTTTGGTTATAGCCTTTAAGCTTGGTTGTTTGCAAAAAAGTATTTACAATAGACAAAACTCTATTTATCCCAATAGTTGCCAAATGGCAAAAATCAACTTCAAACAATTGCCCTTTTTCGCTATGCATACAAAGTCTTCCAGCACTGTTTATTGCAAAGACCATTTTGTTGCGATAATAGTAATCTTGATTACTTGGCAATATATCTTTTAGTTCAAGATTTAGTTTTGATATTTTGTTTATTGTGTTTTGAGTTGTTTGTTTTTTGATAGGTAGTTGATCTTTATAATCGATATGCTGAAGCTGACAGCCACCGCATATATCAAAATATTTGCAAGCGGGCTCAATTCTATTTTTGCTTGCCTTTATTACTTTTGATAATTTACAATCACAAAAGCTGCTTTTTTCTTTTATAACTTCAACTTCGACTTTTTCGCCAACAATAGTTTTTGGCACAAAATAAACCTTGCCATTATCTTTGGCAACGCCTTCTCCGTTATTTCCGTAATCAATAATCTCTAAAACTTTCATCACTTAAATATACCACAAATTTCGTATGTTAGTAAAATAAAAAAAGACTATAGCTAGTCTTTTTATCTTTTCTCAAATTTTATCATACTGCAGTTACCACATTGAAGCCATACTATTTGCTTATCTTTTGGGATTCCTGTAAAGTATGTATTTAATGCATATAACGTTGCGCTGTGTCCAACTACAATTACGTTCTCGCCTTTTTCGTAATGATTATTTATAATCATATCAAAGGCTTTGAAGTTTCGGTCGATATATTTTTTACAGCTTTCAAACTCATCTGTATCAAAATCATAATTTAGATAGTTTTCCATAAAGAGCTTTTCTTGCTCGCTGCCTTTTTTGTAATCAAACTTAATTCGCTCTGTAAGCTCTGGCATAACAACTATCGGTACATTATATCTTTTGGCAATAATTTCTGCAGTTTGAACTGCCCTTTTGCAAGGAGATGTATATATCGCCTTGATATTTTCTTTGTCATAATATCTTATTGCGTTTTTTATTTGCATTTTTCCTGCCATTGATATCGAAGTGTCTTCACCCAAAAACTTAGGTTTAATATCGCTAGCGTGTCTTATAAAACATATTCTCATATTATTTGTCCTTATATTTATCCAAAAAGCTAATTTCTTTTCCCTCTAGTTTATAGCCGATTACTGTATCCAAATTTACATTGTGTATACTTCTAAAGATATTAATATCTATGTTTTCATAGTTTTGTTTTAGTTTTGCTATAAGTTCTTTTACTTCTTTGCGCTTTGACTCCATCTCACCTGTTTCGGTTTTTTCAGTAAGTTTGCACGCGCATCTCAAAAACTCTAGCTCGTGATAATCTCTCCAGTGGATTATATCTTCTTCTTTGATAAGATACATAGGTCGTATTAGTTCCATACCTATATGGCTTGTGCTTTTTAGCTTTGGCATCATAGTTTTGTACTCTGCACCATAAAACATACTAATAAGTATTGTTTCTATAGCATCATCAAAGTGGTGACCTAAAGCTATTTTGTTACAGCCAAGGCTTTTGGCGTATTCGTACAAGCAGCCTCTACGCATACGAGCACATAGATAGCATGGAGAATCGGTGATTTTTTCGACAGATTCAAAGATGTCGCTCTCAAAAATTTTGATAGGGATATTCAAAAGTTTTGCGTTGCTTTCGATAAGTGCTCTGTTTTGTTTTGCATATCCTGGGTCCATAACAATAAACTCCGCATCAAACTTTACAAGCCAATGCTTTTGAAGTTCTTGTATGCATTTAGCAAGTAACATAGAATCTTTGCCGCCAGATATACAAACAGCGATTTTGTCGCCTTGTTGTATCATATCATATTCGCTAACACCACGCACAAACTTGCGCCAGATAGTACTGCGGAATTTTTTTATTAAACTTCTTTCTACTTCTTCAAACTTTTCCATTATAAATCTTTTATTACCTGCCCTGCCATTATAAGTCCCATACAAGACGGAACAAAAGCAACACTGCCACAAACAGCTTTGCCTTCGTACTTTTCGTCATTTTTTATAGGAAGTTCTTTACTATAAACGACCTTTAGGTCTTGTATATTTCTTTCTTTTAGTAATTTGCGCATAATTTTTGCTAGCGGACAAACTGATGTTTTGTAAATATCTGCAACTTCAAACTTGGTTGGGTCTAGTTTATTGCCTGCCCCCATTGCGCTAATTACTTTTTTATTTTGCTTTTTTGCCCACTTAATAAGGTCAACTTTGTTTGTAACTCTGTCTATACAGTCAACAACATAATCTGCCTTAGATATATCTATCTTGTCTGCATTTTCTTTTTCAAAAAATTGATTATAAACCACAACTTTTGCATCTGGGTTTATATCTAGTATACGCTCTTTCATCACTTCGACTTTTGGCTTGCCAACGGTAGAAGTTAAGGCGATTATTTGTCTATTGATGTTGCTTTCGGCCACAACATCACCATCTATCAATATAAGTGTTCCAACGCCGCTGCGAGCTAGGGCTTCGACTACAAAACCGCCTACACCACCAACCCCAAAAACAGCAACGGCTGATGACTTTAATCTATTTACTTTTTCTTCTCCAAGCAAAAGGCTTGTTCTTGATAATCTTTCCATATCACGATTATATCATAAAAATATAATAATAGTATCGTTTTTAATTAGTTTCTAAAAAAAAGATTTAGCCTTAAAGCTAAATCTCAATTATATATTAATCTTTTTCATTATAATATTCATCAATACTATAACTTGGAATAAGCACTTCTTTTACCCCCACTCCATATTTTACTATTAAATCTATAAGCCTTTGTCCATCTATTAATGTTATTGTTGGATGTGATTGACAAGCAGCTTTCTTTGCATTTTCCGAGAAGTAAGTTGTTGTAATAAATACACCATAATCGGCAAAATGCTTGGAAATTACACCCCTAAAGGCATCAATTGCGGGTTCTCCGATATGTCCATCGGTATATCTTTTACACTGAATAACAACTTTACTTGTTCTAAACTCATCAGACTCGAAAATACCTTCCCCATCAATACCATGGTCATTAGACATTTTTACACCTTTTGTTTTGTCAAAAACTATACCCATTTTTGATAAAAGTAATCTAGAAAAACTTTCAAACTTTTTAGGGCTAAAAGCCTTAATCTTATCTAAAAGGTTACTGCGTAAAGTATCTATATCCAATAAGTCATCTTTTATTTCTTCTATATTTGTTTCAGCCTCAACATCATTATTCTTGTTTTTTTGTTTTTTATGACTCTTTTGTTTCCAGAATACACTTAATTTTATCTCTTCATCATTATTTGGAAAATTAATACAATCTGCCTTTCTTCCCATTTCTGTTAGAACGATATTCGTAGTCCTATTGTATTTTTCAATATATCCTAAAGCAAGTAGGTCTTGAAGCCCAAAATTAAAATCCCAATTAAATGGAATATATAAGTTACCAGTTTTCTCAGCTTTAATAGGGGTATAAACATCTTCATAAGAGATATTTATCTTCTCATCTTCAACTATTCCATCTTTTATTTGCTGTTTTGAAGCATTACCACCTAAAGATTGAAGAACCTTTAGTATATAGCCACTAACTCTTTGGCGTTGATATGAATTTTGTTTACTCATATAATTCCTCTCTTTTGTATAAAATCATTTTACCACAATAAAAACTATTTTACTATTAATATATCAACAAAACTTTTATCTTATATCTTCTATATCGCCGCTTTCGTTTTTTGTTTTGCCAAGAAGCTCAAAGTAGCAATTATGCAATCTATATCTTCTTATTTCAAACTCTTTGCCGCTTTCTTGTCTATATGTAAGCCCTAGCTTATAGTGGCATTTTGAGCAATCCCCACCAAAGTTTACTTTATATGGACAATGACAAAGTGTCATAAGTGGCAATTTACCACAATATTCATTACCGCCGCCAAGGCCTTTACTCAAATAATCTTCTATAGATTTTGTATAAGTATCTATGCCTAATTCGTTAATAAAGTTTACAGCATAATTGTTTACAATATTAAGACCAAGTCCGCCTATAACTTTCTTTGCTGGATATCCTAGCCCATATATATTATTTGCAATAACACCATCAAAGTCTACTGCATTTGTAAGGTTAAGTAGTACTTGCAAATCTTGACTATTTGCAACTATAGGCAAATTTAGATATACCTTACCTTTTGCCTTATGTCTTATAGCTTTTATAGCAGATATATCGTTATAGTCTTGTGGAGATATAATAATATCCCTTGTTTCGTCAAATACTGACTGCTCATTTATAACAATGCAAGATATTTTTTTGCTTATAATATTTTTTTGATCAAAAGCCACTCCAGTTATGTCTTTTATATTGTTTAGGTTATAGTTTTCTATAATCTCTGCAAATAATTTATCCGCCGCCTTTCTTCTCAAATCATTTATAGTAGACTTTGGCATAAATATATCGTCTATATCACATTCAAAGCTAACAAGTATAAAGTCACTATCTCCTAGCTTTGATATAGCTGACTGTATATTTTCTTTGGTTAGTGGAGCATTCTTTGCCTTATCCAAAACCGATTCGCTCTCAACTGCTATCTCACTATCTTTGTATGACATAACAAGAACTGCCCTTTGTTCTACCTTTCCTACAAAGCGAGCTTTTATCGGTAGTTTGTCGTTTATATTACAAATAGAATCTTCCCATTCTTTGTCAACGGTCAAATACATTTTGTCTTTTACTTCAGGTTTTGCGGTGGTTATCAGGCTATATATGTTATTGCCCAAACTTTTTACCGAACCAACACCAAGACTGATTTCATTTTTTCCAACAAACTTCACCCCGTCATTTTGAACAAGATTGTGTGTTGAGTAAACGACTATCTCATTTAGGTTTTTGAAAGGCCTGATTGATTTGACATACCCAATCTCCACACCCCTGTGGTTTTGGTATTCTTTGTTTATAACATTTGGGTTTTTGGTTTGAAGGTACAAGCCATCATTATATTTACCACGATAAAAAGTCTTTTCAAAACTTGTCTTATCACAAAGTCCACCATTTATTGCGTTAAAATATTCTTTTACCACAGCTCCAACATACCCTGGACGCCTGTTTCTACCTTCTATTTTAAGGCTAGTAACACCTGCATCTTTCAAAAGTTGCAACTTATCCACCAAGGACAAGTCCGTTGGAGATAATAAATACCCGTTATTTATTTGTTTGCCGTCAAGGATTGCTTTGTATTTTAGCCTACATAGTTGCAAACATCTTCCACGGTTACCACTTTCGCTATGGCAAAGGCTGCTAAGGTAGCAATTGCCCGAAAAAGCAACACACAAAGCCCCTTGAACAAAATATTCAATCTCAAGGTTTGTTTCTTGGGATATTTGCAATATATCTTCTAGGGTTGTCTCTCTAGACAAGACAACTCTGCTAAAGCCAAATTTTTGAGCAACTTTTGCGCCCATTAGGTTGTGAATGCCCATTTGGGTACTAGCGTGAAGATTGATATTTTTGAAAGTGTTTTTCAAAAGATATGCTACACCATAGTCTTGAACTATATAAGCATCAACTTTTGCATCTACACACGCCCTTATCATATTAAGTAATTGCACTGTTTCTTCGGTCTTTACCAAGGTATTAACTGTAAGATAAACCTTAACATCCCTTAAATGGCAATACTCAACAACTTGCTTTATATTTTCTTCTGTAAAATTGTCTGCCTTGTTTCTTGCGTTAAAATTTTGAAGTCCAAGGTAAACGGCATTTGCGCCGCTATTTATAGCAACTTTTAGAGAATCAATGTTCCCCGCCGGCGCTAAAATTTCTAAATTTTTCATATTACAACATTTCTTTTATAAATTCTCTTATTTCTTCGCTCCACTCGCTGTTTAGTCCGTGGTAAATCATAGCTTTAACATATCCCGGTTTAGAACCAAGGTCATAACGCTCGCAATTAATATATGCAGAAACAAAACCATCAAAGGCATCAGCTAGATAATATTCGCCATTTGGATTTTGTTTTACGCTCTCAAGTCTTTCAAAAATATCGCCTTTGCAAATATATCTACCTACGGCATAGTATCTAGATGGGATATCTGTAATTGGTGGTTTTTCTTTAACGCCCGTGCATTTCATAATACCATCTTCTACTTCTTGACCTATCATAACGCCATAGCTTGTAATATCATCAGTCAAACATCTCTTTACGCCAACAATGTCAGTTTTATATTTGTCAAAAACTTCAACAAGCTCTTTTGTTGCACTGCCAATAAAATGGTCATCACCAAAAAGAACCGCCACATCATCACCCGCAGCAAAATCTTTTGCCACCATCAAAGCTCCGCCAGTACCCTTCTTTTCGCCTTGGTATTCAAAAGATATATTCATATCTTCAAGTCCGGTACTTCCGATAAGCTTGTCAAAGTATTCGTCCTTTTCAAAATACTTTTTCATCATTTCTTTTCTTTTATTGATAATGATAAGAACATCTTTTATACCCGCTTCTTTACATTCTTTCAAATGAAACTCCAAAGCTGGCTTATTAATAATAGGTAGCATTTCTTTAGGAAAAACTTTTGTTATAGGCAAAAATCTAGTACCATTGCCACCGCATAAAATAATTGCTTTTTTTACCATAATCTAAACTCCTTTTTTACATAAATATTGTATATTTTATACACCAAAAATGTCAATGATTTTGAGATAAACTAACAGGTTTTTACAAATAAAAAAATTGATAAAACTACTTTTTCAAAATAATCTTACCAATCTTCTTTGATATAATCACTAGGTTGTTTTACGTCATCATAAAAGTCTTTGTATTTTTGCTTTTTTGTTTGATTTTCTTCTTCAAGTTCATAATCTTCAAAAGCCTCTACATCTTGACTTTCAGCCAGCATAAGTAGTTTTAACTTGTCCATAATATCTCCTATGATTTTATTATAGCACAAAATCACCCACCTTGCAACAGCAAAATACCCCGCCGCAAATTAACTAAAACAATTATTTTTTCAAACTAACGCAAATAAGTCCTAGGCTACACATTGTTGTAAAAAGTAGACTAAACATATTTTTTTTACCTCACTTTTTATTAAAAGTTTTTTACCAACGCGAAATGTTGTAATAAAATCTATACAAAAAATAAATAAAAACAAAAACTATCATACATATTCAATCCTAATATTTTTATAAAATTCTTCGTAGCTTTGCACCACTTCTATATTTTGCTTACCAAGCTTTGTTAGTTTATATCTCCATCTTCGCTTGTCCCAAATAAACCACTTTTTGTTTTCCATAAATTTAGGCATAGACTTACCTCCCTTTTACACTTTTAGTTTAGCAAAGTTTATGTACCAAAAATACCCCACAAAAACATTTTTAATAAAAAAACACCCGTTTTGATTAGGTGTTTTAATTATTTTTATATATTTGCGTTTTTGACAAAGGCTATAACTTTTGCCTTATCCCTGCTGCCGTCTTTTGCTCTACAGCCACTATTTACATCTACCCCATAAGGATTACAGTATTTTACTGCAGCACCAACATTATCTGGATTTAGTCCACCAGCTATAAATACTGGTTTATCTAAAGTTTCAACTAGCATTTTGTCTGTGTCTAGGTTGTGAGTAAGTCCTGTTCCGCCTACTTGATTGGTCTTTTTATTAATGCTATCGGTAAAATAAAAGTCGGCGATTTTGATTTTGCTAATGTCGGTAAGGAGTGTACCATCACTATTTATATGTATAAGTCTTAAAAGTTTTTTGTCAGGAAGGGCTTTTCTTACCTTTTCTACTTCGCTCTCTTTCAAATGTGAGTGAAGCTGAATATAATCAACACCTATAAATTTTGCAATATTAATTATTTCTTTTGCGTCTTCTAGGTGGGTTATTAGCGTTGTTTTAACCGTGTTTGGAAGAGCTTGTTTGATTTCTTTTGCAAGTTCTTTGGTTATAAAGTCATCACTATTATGTGTTTGTCCTACCAAAAGTCCAATAATATTCACCCCGCAATCAGTGCACATTAGGGCGTCTTTTACATTTCTTATGCCTGCCATTTGGATATTCATAGTGGCCTCCAAATTAATCTTTATATAATATATTATAACATATTTTTTTGCATATATAAAGTTTTGGCATAGGTTTTGCTTTATAAAACTAATAAAAAAAGCCAAGATATACACCTTAGCTATTTTATATAGGCAAAAAAGCCTTTTTTATAATTCTAATTTTCTATTAATAATAGGCGAAATAATAAGCCACATAGCAGAAAGACCAACCAAAATGTAGATAATACGAGATACTACACTAAGTGTTCCAAAGATTCCTGCCACTAGGTCAAAACCAGATACACCGATAATAAACCAGTTAATCCCGCCGATAATTACCAAAATATAGGCAATAATATTAATAATTCTCATATTTTGCTCCCCCTTAACTATATTTTATGAATAAAACTGATAATTATAACAAAAAAATAAAAAAATTAAAAAATATTATTTTTTTTGTTTTTTTTGTTGACAACATGTAAATAGTGTGGTATTATTATCACGTTCACAAAGAACGAATGACTACCTTGCGGGTGTAGCTCAATGGTAGAGTTCCAGCCTTCCAAGCTGGCTGCGTGGGTCCGATTCCCATCACCCGCTCCATTGGCAACCTAGAAAGGTTGTGTTTACGTACCAGTAGCTCAGCTGGATAGAGCACCGCCCTTCTAAGGCGGGTGTCAGGGGTTCGAATCCCTTCTGGTACACCATTATGGTGATTGTAGCTCAGTTGGCTAGAGCGCCAGATTGTGGCTCTGGAGGTCGTGGGTTCGAGCCCCATCTTTCACCCCAATAAACACACTACTTTAGTGGGGTGTAGCCAAGCGGTAAGGCACGGGTCTCTGACTCCCGCATTCGTGGGTTCAAATCCTACCACCCCAGCCAAAAAAGATTACCGCAATTTAATAATGGGGTGTAGCCAAGCGGTAAGGCATCAGACTTTGACTCTGACACGCGTAAGTTCGAATCTTGCCACCCCAGCCATTTAATTTAATATGATCCATTAGCTCAGCTGGTAGAGCACTTGACTTTTAATCAAGGGGTCCCGCGTTCGAACCGCGGATGGATCACCACATGCGGATGTGGCGGAACTGGCAGACGCGCTAGACTTAGGATCTAGTTCGAGAGAGTGGGGGTTCGATTCCTCTCATCCGCACCAAAAAATTGAGAAGTCTTATGGCTTCTCTTTTTTTATTTATCTGGTCATTATTATAAGGACCTCTCCCCTACAACAGTAACATCTGTGCCACCATTATCACACAACTATTTTATACTATTAAAAAACAAAGGACCGCCCTTAGATTTAATTATCTAAAGGCGGTTTTATTATTTATTTCAATTATTTTGTTGTTTTTTTTACTAGATGTTTTTTTGAAGTTTGTTTTGTAGCCTGAGTTTTTGTAGAAGTTGCAGGCTTTGCTTTAGTTGTTGTTTTCTTTGTTTCTACTGGCTTTGCTGTTTCTTTTACTTCCTCTACTTGAGATTGTGTTTCTACAACATTTCCTGCAGGTACACTAGCTACCACTTCTCCGCTATTTTTATTGCGATATTTTCTTATAAGTTCTACAGCAACCATGATAGCTGAATATAAAACTATAAACATTGGGGCAATAACCCATACAGTAAATGGAGAGTTTTCAAGAACAGGATTTACAATAGAAAAAGCATCATGGAAGCCCATTACATGCATCAAAAAGCAACCAAAAGTAATCATTGCTGTAAATCCAAATACAACACAACGCCATCTTTTGTATGTAAGTTTGATCCAACCAAAAAGGAATAATGTAATAACAGTAAGAGCTGATATGCTATGATGCAAAAGCCCTGTTATTGTTGGTATATACATAAATGATGGGTTTTGACCCAAAAAGTCTGGATAAAATGTAGTAATAGTTCCACCCGCTAAAGCTACAAGCCATATAAATTGTAATATATCATTGTCTTTTTTACCAAATACCGTAGCCAAAGACAATACTAAACTACTAAATCCACAAAAGCTATCTGTCCAAAACCATTTATATTCTGGAACGGGTGTTTTGAATACTATAGAAGTTCGATTTGCAATAATTGCTACAAGTAGAGCAATTCCTACTCCTTTTACAACCCAAAATTGAGCTTTTTCTGATTTTGCATATTTTTTTGCAAATATAAGACCAGTAATAGATACTGCTAAAAATATCACTATATATAATATATGTTCCCAACCATAACGATGTGGCGCCATAATTTACCTCCAAAAGAACAAACAACCATAAAAAATATGATTGCTTGTCAAAGTTAATTGAATAATATTATTTATGCTCTTTTCATCTTAGAAACAAGCCAAGCAAAAAATTTAATAATATACATAATCAGGCAAGTTCCACCAACAAAACCAATCAAATATAACAATAAGAAAACAACATAAGGCACTTTTTGATAAATAATGCTAAACACAGGCATTGGACAATCAAAATATGGAGAAATATGAAACATATTAAATGTCTCTTGAATATTAAACACTTTAACCGCCATAATATCCATACCCAAAGCTAAAACTAAACATATAGCAAATATAAGAGCACCTTTCAAAATAGTCTTAAACTCTATTCTTGTATGTTTACCTGCTAATACCACAGCCCCTACCATTATCATAGCGCCGTGATATACCATTGTTTGAATGTTAATAAATATCCAACCGCAATATACCTGACTTGGTACAAACATTACAATAAGTCCCGCAAGAATTGCAAATGTTGACAAAAATGACAACAAACAATCTTGAACTTTGCCAGGCTTTAATATACCCGCAAGCAAGCCAATATACATTGGCATAGAACAAAATTGAAATGGAAATACATACCAAGCAAAATCCCAATGCGCAACCCCATCATTAACTCCCATAGAGAATACGCAAAGCTTAAGAGCCTCAAAAATCATAAGACAAATACTGGTAATAACAAGAAAAATCCTAAGACCTTTGTTTCCGGCTTTTCTCATCAAAAATGCAGCCAAAAAAGTTACCGCAGCAACAGCTACCAAACTTATAATATGCCATAAGTCCAGCATTCCCGGAACTGGCATTTCGGCTTTCAAAAAGTAAATAAATTTCTCAAAAAAATTCATATTCAATACCCCACATGAGACAGTGTCCCTATTGCTACGAATATAATAACATTAAAAGGTGGTTTTTGTAAAATATTTAATTGTACTTTTAGGTTAAACATTATTTTTTAATAAGTTATTTGTTTTTTATTTTGCAAAAAAAAATTTTATGCTATACTGACCTTGGAGGATTTAATAATGGAAAATAAGTTCAGCAATATTTTGACCGAAGACGAACAAGTTGTTGCTGTTACAAACGCAACAAATACATACGCTTTCAAAAGATGTTTTGTTACACTTATGTTAACACTATTCTTTGCGGTATTATTTACCACCCTATCTTTAGCGTTGCCTTGGAGACAAGTTGATACTTATTGGGGACCAGAAATGAGAGGCTTTCCTTGGATTGTCGCAATAATTGTTCCGGGGGTATTTTTACTTGTTACACTTATTATTTTTGTAATAGCAAAATTCGGTGAAAATAACTACTTTGTTTGCTTAACAAATAAAAGGGTTTTGATAAGATATGGTGCATTTTCTAACAGTTTCAAACAATACTCTATCGAAAATGTTTCTGGCAATATCTCAATCTCTTGCAATCAATCTGCCTTTGATAGACGCAACGAAAAGTCATGTGGACTTATTGTAGATATCGAACTTTTGCCAGTAGGTCACAGCAGACTAACCATCTGGACAGCAGCCCTAAATAATGGCTATGAAATGGCAAAGCAAATCGAAAAAGTAGTAAAAGACAACTCAAAAAAGAAAACTAAAACAAAATTTGTTCAAAACTAATAAATATTGGAGTTTATATGCAAATAATTTATGTTCATCATGGACACAGAGCAAAAGGCTACCCTAGGTCTCAAGACGAAGGTTTGACCGAAATAGGACAAAAAGACACTGAGCTTGTAGCTGAGCTTTTGAAAGACCTAAAAGGAAAATCAAATCCAAAGGCAATTTATACATCACAATTTTTTAGATGTACAAAAACCGCCGAAAATATAAACAAACACCTTTCTCTTCCTATCATTGTGGATACAAGACTAGATGAGTTTGAGAGTGTAAAAGGCGAAACTTGGACTGACCTACTAAACAGAGTGACCGATTGCCTAAAAGATATAATCAAAAATTACGACAACAACGACACAGTTATAGTTGTAACATCTGGAGTTAACCTATCTGCATTTATTTGTCTAAACTTTGGTATTAAACCATCTGGGAATATACCAATGCTTGCAGTCCCTTCTTGCTCGCCAATAGGATTTAACTTTGATAAAGAAAAATTTATCTAAACAAAAAAAACTAGCGATATATTGTCGCTAGTTTTTTTATTATTTTTTACTTATTGCCTTTTTTATTATATTTGTTATTATCATTAAAACAATAAAAACAGCAATCGTTATCCACATGCAAACTTGCATTTTTTCATAAGCAAGCTCCGCTGCACTTTGAGATGACCAACCAAGATTTTTAATAATTTGGCTTACTTGAGAAGAAACTGTTTCACCATTTTTAATTGCAATTAAATCATTCCAACTCATTTCATACATCCATTGCGGTAAAAAATATCCAAATAAACCTGTTAAAATTAATGATAAAATAAAGTACATATACTTTTTTCTCCTATTATTTATATATATTATATCTTACAATTGTAAGAAGTCAAGTATTTTTCTTACAATAGTGAGATACTAGTATTATGGAAGATAAAAACTATTTCAAAGACAATCTAAAATTTCTGAGACAAGAAAAAAATATTGGACAAGTTGAACTTGCAAACAAATTGGGAGTAAGTAAGGGAATCATTAGTTTATGGGAAAATGGACTAAGAGAACCAAATATGTCTTCATTAATATCTTTATCTATTTTTTTTAATGTTTCTATTGATTTTTTAGTAGGTTTAGAAAAATAACACCCACAAAAAAACTAGCGATATTATTCGCTAGTTTTTTGTTGCCGCAATATTTTTATAACAAAATGCAGATTATTCCGCCTTTGCCTTCGTTGACAATTCTGCCTAGAGTTTTACGCATTTTTGTTTGGGCTTCTAGGGGCATTTGAACAAGTTTGTTATTTAGACCTTCATTAACAAGTGAATGAAGGGATTTTCCAAACATATTTGTTTCCCAGATGCCTTGTGGGTTGCTTTCAAACTCATCTAGAATATATTTTACAAGGTCGCTACTTTGTTGCTCTGTACCAACAATCGGGCTAATTTCGGTTTGGACATCAACACGCATCAAATGAAGACTAGGAGCTGATGCTTTGAGTTTCACCCCGTATCTTGAGCCTTGTTTTACAATCTCTGGCTCTTCTAGGGTTAGTTCGTCTATCTTTGGCATAACTACACCATAGCCTGTTTCTTCGACTTGGGTCAAAGCGTCTTTTAGTTTGTCATACTCTGCTTTTGCGGTAGTTAAGCTTTTGATATAACTAATCAAATGGTAATCACTACTGATTTCACAGCCGCATTGTTTGCTAAGTACTCTATAAAATAAATTTTCTTTGGGCATTACTTCAGCAAAAGCAACACCTTCACCCATTTTAACTTCGGTAAGAGTTATTTCTTCAAAACATTCGCTACCAGAAAAAGCCACTTTTGTACTATCTACCTGACCTACTTTGCTGGCGTTATCTACAAGGGCTTTTGTTTCTCTTATTATTTCTTGTATCATTTCGTCTTCGTATGGCATAGCTTCTAGCCATTTTGGGATTTTTACCTTCAACGATACAAGCGGAAAGTCAGCCAAAATTTTTGCAAATATCTCATCAATATCTTCTTTTGTCATATTAGATACATCTAGCGGCATAACGCAGGTATCATACTTTTTAGAAAGGGATTTTGCAAGCTCTTGAGTTAGGTCGTCTTTTGGATTTGTTGTATTCAAAATCATTACAAAAGGTTTATTTGATGCTTTTAGCTCATTTACAACTTTTTCTTCGGCGTCAATATATTCGCTGCGATTAATCCCCGAAAAACTTCCGTCTGTTGTCATAGCAACAGCAATTGTAGAATGCTCTGAAACTACTTTTTTTGTACCAATTTCGGCGGCTTTGTCAAAAGGCATAGCTTCGTCACTCCAAGGAGTTTTGACAAGGCGTTGTTTGTTTTCTTCTCCGCTGTTTGCAGATTTTATCATATAACCTACACAATCTACAAGTCTTACATTAAGGCTGGCTCTACCGTTTACACTTATTTTTACGGCTTTGTTTGGGATAAACTTGGGTTGGGTGGTCATAACGGTTTTACCATCGGCACTTTGTGGAAGTTCATCAATTGTACGGTTTTTGTCAAATTCGTTTTCTATATTTGGCAAGACTAAAGTGTCGATAAACTTTGATATAAAAGTTGATTTGCCGCATCTTACAGGACCTACTACACCCAAATAGATGTCGCCATTGGTTCGGGTTGCGATATCATCATAAATACTATATGCGTTCATATATTTTGCTCCTTATAAGGTAATAGTAAAATATATGAATTTAGGTTTTTTTATATGCCAAAAATAAAAAAAATTATTTTGTTTTCAACAATCTAAAATTTAGATTTTGATTATAATATTTTGATAATTTACAAAAAATATACACTTACAGCAAACAATACAATCAATAAAAAAAGAAGCTAGCAATTAGCCAACTTCTTTTGGATTGTATTTTTTCTTGTTCTTTTTTGCTACGATTTTGTCTTTGAACTTAATCAAGCTTGCTTTGAAGTTTACTCTGTTTTCTTTACCAAGAAGCAATCTATAAATATTCTTTCTGTGAGCAAACCACATTAGGAAAAATATGGTAAACAAAAGCACAGATATTGCTACGCTTTGGAATTTTACATACATAAGGCCTTGAACTATTGTAAACATTGTAATCATCAAAAATGATACAAGTACTGCATAGTCAAATATAAGAAGGTATACAAAACCAACTACAAATACGATAAGTCCTAGCCACCAGTTGGCAAAGAAGAACATACCATATACAACGGCAGCGCCTTTACCGCCTTTGAACTTGTAAAACACAGGATATATATTGCCAACTAATACTGACAAGCCGCCTACATATAAGCCAATTATACTTTGGGCAGAGTTCCAATCTGCGCCAAAAAGCAAAAACCCAGCTAAAGCCCCAACTACGCCTTTGCACATATCAAGTAGCAAGGTTATTATGCCATAACCAAAACCCTTGTTACGGAGCATATTCATAGTGCCTGGATTTCCGCTACCATCTTTGGTAATATCAAACTTTTTTATTTTGCCAATAATACGAGCAAAATAAATATTACCTATAAGATAGCCGCCTATTACTAAACAAACATATTTGATAATAGTAACTAACATTATTCTTCCTTTTCTCCACGAGTTTTTATAACGATTTTTATTGGTGTTCCCGAAAAGTCAACTTGGCGTCTTAGGCAATTTTCAAGATATCTTTCGTACGAAAAATGCATAAGTTTGCTGTCGTTAACAAATATAACAAAAGTTGGTGGATTGGTGTTTGCTTGGGTTGCAAACATAATCTTTAGTCTTCTGCCGTTTTTTGTAGGAGGCTCTTTGACTGTGATTGCCTCTTGCAAAATTTCGTTCAAAACGCCTGTTGATATTCTCTTGCCTGCATTTTCTAGTACTGTTTCTACCATAGGCATTATTTTGTTAAGTCTTTGACCAGTTAGGGCGGATACATATACAGCTGTAAAGTAATCCATAAACTTAAGGTCTTCTTTTAGTTTGTCATTAAATTTATTAATGGTCTTATCATCTTTTTCAATCAAATCCCATTTGTTCATAACGATAATGCTTGGCTTGCCTTTTTCGTGAACATAGCCTGCAATTCTTACGTCTTGCTCTGTTAGCTTGTCTACGCTATCTACTGCAATCAAAACAATATCTGCTCTTTCTATTGCATCAAGAGATCTTAATATGCTATATCTTTCTACACTTTCTTTTGGTATTTGACTTTTTCTTCTCATACCGGCTGTGTCTATTATTACATAGTCTTTGCCATTATACTTAAAAGGTGTATCTATAGCATCTCTAGTTGTACCTGCAACATTACTTACAACAACTCTATCTTCGCCCAAAATCTTGTTTGTAATACTACTTTTGCCAGCATTTGGTCTGCCTACAATAGCTATCTTGATAGATGGTGTTAAGTCTTCATCAGAAACCTTGTTTTTGAAGTTTTTAACTACTCCGTCCAAAACATCACCTATACCTTTAGCTTGCTCAGCAGATACCGCAAAAGGCTCTCCAAGACCTAGCTCATAAAAGTCATAAGTATTTTCTACTTCGTTATTGTCTAGTTTGTTTACAACAAGTACAATAGGCTTTTTGCTCTTTCTCAAAAAAGTTGCAACTTCTCTATCGTTATTTGTTATACCTTCTTTTCCGTCAACAAATAGCATTATAACATCAGCAAGGTCTATTGCTACTTGGGCTTGGGTAAAGATATTCTTTTGTATTTCGTCTTGGGCATTGGCAAAATCAAGTCCGCCAGTGTCTACAAGTGTAAAGTTATTTCCGCACCATTCTGCGTCGGCATAAATACGGTCACGTGTAACACCAGGCATATCTTCGACAATACTTAGTCTTCTGCCACAAACTCTATTAAAAAATGTACTTTTGCCAACATTGGGTCTACCAACTATAGCAACTAATGGTTTTTTCATAATTTACCTCTTATGTATTGTAACACAAAAGCCATTCACTAGTAAACATTATTTTTGACTTTTTGGGCAATTTTTATTCTTGCAATACGTGCATTTCCCTTTGCTTTTTAAGATAAAAACAAGCGCAATCAAAAAAATAGCAGCTACCCCTGCCCAAATAAAAGCTTCTTGTGAAAATAAATATAATCTGCCAAAAAAATATATCAGCATACATACAATATAAGCCACCACTGTCATAACAAAGAAAGAAATAAATGCATATTTTTTGCCAAGGGTTTTGCTTATTCCAAAAAGATAGCTAATACATGGACTATATAGTGCCACAAAAACCAAAAAGACAATAAGTGTAAGCGGCGAAAAATCAGTTACAAGTCCGCCACCAACACAAAGTCCTAAACTGCTGCTTGATATCCCATTGATAATAGCAAGAGTTGATATAACAAGTTCCTTTGCCAAAATCCCAACAATAAGTGCTGCCACAACGCCATAATTATCAAGCCCAATAGGTGCAAAAATCGGGGCTAAAAAAGTAGATATACTCTTTAACATACTATTTTGTTTATTTGCCCGAAACGAAAAATCAAAAGTCTGCAAAGCCCAAACAATTACATTTGCCACAAAAACAACTGTTCCTATTTTGAGCAAAAAGTTTTTTGCGGCGATAAAACTCTCCTTTAGAGCGGCTTTGATATTTGGTACTTTATAACCACCAAGCTCTAGCAAAAAAGTTTCTTTATTTTCACATTTTACATATTTTGAAACACACCCTAGAACAATAAGCCCCATAACAAATGCAAAAACATACAAAGCAATAGTTAGCAAAAATCCAAAACTTTGAGTCAATACGTTAGTAAAAATAACAAAAACAGGGAGTTTTGCAGAACAGCATATGAAAGGCAAAAACAAAGATAACTTTATCTTATCTTCTCGGCTCTCTTGCCCGCCCGTTGTAAGAAGAGCTGTGGTATTGCAACCAAAGCTTATAAGCAAACTAAATATTGACTTTCCCGAAAGCCCAATCTTTGATAATACTCCATCAAACAAAAATGCAATACGTGACAAATATCCGCAATCTTGCAAAATATTAATAAAAAAGCTAACAAGCATTATTTGTGGCAAAAAACACACAAGCCCAAGGCAAGCCGACAAAAGCCCATCACAAACAAATGATGTCAAAAGGTCGCTACAATTATTGGTTAAAAAATTATTTACCGGCAAAACAATTTGTGTTTGCAAAAATTGCTGCAAAAAGTTTGTTAGATAACTTCCAACACTTCCAAAACAAATATAAAACAATCCAAAGCAGATAACGCAAAAAACTATTAAGTCAAATTTTCCAAGAAACAACTTGTCTGGATCAAACTTTGCTTGCCTTTTTTGCACCATACAATCAGCAAGCAAACTTTCAATATATCTATATCTTATTTTTATCTTTTCTTCATAAGGCAAATTATTAAATTTTAAGTCGCAATATTTAGGCTTATTTTGGCAAAAGTTTTTTGCCACCAACTCATCAATTTTCACCTTTTCTGCCGTTTTAGACAAAATTTCAACCCCTAAAAGCCTGCCAAGGCGTGACACATCAACTTTTGCACTATTTTTTGCATAGTTATTGATAAATAATAAGACTTTATAATTTTGCTCCAAAAGCAAAAGCGTAAGATAGAGATTCCGCTCAAGATTGTTTATATCACAGATATTTACAACTTCACAATTTGTACTTTTCAAAAAGCTAGCAGTTTCCCTTTCTTCTAGACTATACCCCGACAGATTATAACACCCCGGCAAATCAACAATATCTATGCTCTCTTTTTTATAACTTATAGAATATGATTTTCGCTCAGTTGTAACGCCGTGCCAGTTACCTACTCTTTCGTTTGTATTACATATGCTATTAAACAGTACCGTTTTGCCAACATTAGGATTACCAACTAAGGCAAGTATTCTTCTACCCATATATTTTGCACCAAATCTTTTCTTAATATTATCTTAAACCCACGCAAACAAAACAAATAATCCTTTTTTCCTATACCTGTTTTTATAAGCATTATTTTGCAATTACAAAACCCCATTTCCATCAGCCGAAGTTTGCTGTTGCAAGGGTCTATATTACATATATAATACCACTTACCCTTTTTTGCGTTTATTAGATTTATCATAATACAATTTATTCATAAGACAACTTATTTAGAAATGGTATTTTATAGGCCCATTTTTTACAACAAAAAAAACACCTGTTTGCGTAGGTGTTTTAATTATTATTTCATATTTTTCAAAAAGCTAATAAAGGTATCAACATCTTTGAATTGTTTGTATACGGCAGCAAATCTAATATATGCTATTTCGTCCATTTTCTTTAGCTGTTCCATTACAAGCTCGCCAATATAACTAGACTTAACTTCTTGCTCTAAAGAGTTTTGAAGTGTTTTAACTATATCATTTACAGCACTGTCAATTTGAGCCATAGTAACAGGACGCTTTTCACAACATTTGATAAAGCCTCTTTTGATTTTTTGAACGTCCAAAGCCTGTCTAGAATTGTCATTTTTTATAACCAAAATAGGTATTTCTTCAACAGTTTCGTAGGTGGTAAAACGTTTGCCACATTTTAGACATTCTCTTCTACGTCTTATGCTGTTAGACTCGTCTGTAAGTCTTGAGTCAATAACTTTACTATCGCCAAATCCACAATAAATACATTTCATAAGTTTTTCTCCTACAAAAAGTATAGCATTTATTTTGGTCGCCGTAAATTATTTTTGACTAAGTTATAAATCAAAATTTTGTTTGTCTAATTTGCTTTTTAGATTTTTGCTTTCAACTTCATTAGGAGTTATTGGCTCTAGTTGGTTTTCTTCTCTTTCTTGCTTTGTATCATTAACCTTTAGAGCATTTACTTTTTTGCTCTTTTTTACTTGCGGAAGATTGTAAAGCTCAACTAAAATAACATCTTCGCCTATTTTGCAAATATTTTTGTACGGGATAAAAATCTCTTGCTGTTGCTTAAAAAAACTAAACATACCCTTTGACATAGGAACAACAAGTCCTTTGACACAGCTAGTTTTTAAGTCAACAACCATATCAATAATATGCCCCAAGAGTTTTCCGTCTACAATATTAATTACTTCTTTGCATCTAAGCTCCAAAAAAGAAGATTCCATAAAAAAGTTTGCTCCTTTGTTACATAATATGACAAAAGTAGCAAAAAAATTACAAAGATTTTTTTAGTTCTTGCAGGGCGTTTTTTTCAAGCCTACTTACTTGTGCTTGGCTTATGCCTACGCTTTCCGAAATCTCAGTTTGTGTCTTGCCCAAAAAGTATCTCAAATGCAGTATTTCTCTTTCTCTATCGCCTAGTTTTTGCATAGCTTCTTTTAATGCAAAATTTTCTAGCATTTCATCACTAGTGTCCTTGTTATTACTTAGCTGTTCCATAACAAGCACGGTGTCTATGCCGTCATTATATACAGGTTCATATAAGCTCACCGGGTCCGCTATAGCATCTAGCGCGCATAAAACATCTGTTAGCGGAAGATCCAGGTCTTTTGATATATCTTCTAAGCTAGGGTCTACACCTTCTTTATCAAACTTTTGTCTTGAAAGCAAAACCTTGTATGCAATATCTCTCAAACTTCTAGATACCCTAACGCAAGTTCCTTCTCTTATATATCTCCTTATCTCCCCAATAATCATTGGCACAGCATAAGTTGAAAATTTGACATTAAAACCTTCATCAAAATTATCCATAGCCTTCATAAGACCCACACAACCAACTTGGAATATATCATCAATATTGTCTTTGTTTGTAGAAAATCTCCCCACAATACTAAGCACAAGCCGCATATTTCCATGTATAAAAAGGTTCCTTGCTTCCATATCTCCTTTTTTTAATCTAGTCATAAGCCGTGCCATTTCGTCACCTTTGATATTGGGCAAATTTTCAGTATTCACTCCACAAATAACAACTCTTTTCATCTTATTTCCTCAAACACATTTTTGTAATATGTTGCTCAAAATAAGACAAAAATATACATTTTGTTATGAAACTTTACTTATTTCTTTTTTCAGCCTTAGAAGTATCTTTTTTTCTATACGTGAAATATAGCTTTGAGATATCCCCATAGCGTCAGCCACTTGCTTTTGAGTTAGTTCATCTTTACCATTTAGCCCAAATCTTAGAGTCATTATAGTCTGCTCTCTACTATTTAGCCTAGATATTGCTTGCAGAAGAAGTTGCTTTTCGGCTGACAATTCCATATTTTTTGAAACAGACTCTCCATCTGCTACCAAAATATCCGCAAGCAAAAGTTCGTTTCCGTCTTTATCATAGTTAAGAGGCTCGTCTAAACTTACTTCAAGCTTTTGCTTAGTTACTTTTCGCAAATGCATCAAAATCTCATTTTCGATACATCTTGAAGCATAAGTTGCAAGCTTAATATTTTTTTCGTAATTAAAAGTCGAAACCGCTTTGATAAGACCAATAGAACCAATTGACACAAGGTCTTCTAGCTCAACGCCTGTATTTTCAAATTTTTTTGCTATGTAAATAACAAGCCGCAAGTTTCTTTCGATAAGTACGCTTTTTGCACTTTCATCACCTTGACTTGCCTTAACCAAATACTCAGCTTCTTCGACAGCTGTCATAGGCTCTGGCAAAACTTCTGTCCCACAGATATATGCAACTAATTTTTTGCGGGCACTAAAAAAATCCCTTGCAAAAATACCTTTCAAAAATAAAATTAACTTTGACAAAATTTTCATATCATATCCCCCAAAACCTGAACTCCCAAAAGTGCAGAATATCCATTTTCAAAGCCGTTCAAATTAAGCCCCAAAAGGCAATCTACCCTTTTGCCATCAATTTCTATATAGTCTATCTCAAACACAAGCATCTTTTTATTTCCGCTTATTGTTGAGTAGTCTATATAATGCGAATTTTTCAAATCATATTTTCCATGCAAAAAATCATCAAAAGAAACCCCTGATATATGCAAAAACGCATTATAATCTATTATCACAACGGGCTTTTGCGAAATATTATCTTGCAAAAAGTTACCACTATCAAGATAAGCTATTGTCGAAAAAACATTTTGACCATTATAGAAATTAACTTTGTACTCAAATTTTTTGTGTTTTTTGATGTTATAAAAATGCTTTATTAACTTGAACATAAGCAAGACATAAACAAGCCCAAAAATTTTAATCCAGCAAGATATATTTATGTACTTTGCCAAAAGCCCCCTTAGCCCGTCTATAACAAAAAGATATGCAAAACTAATAATTATAGAAACAAAAATACTTTTTGTCCCCTTTTGCGACATCAAAATAACAAGCCCGACATTAAATGCAAGCAACATCATATGCCCGTATTTTCCCAGCCCCACCATAACACCCGCACACTCAAAACAGGCAGCAAAAATTGAGGCAAAAACAGCTTTTACAAACTTTTCTTTTTTGCCAAGTAAGCTTGTTGTAAAAAATGCCATAGAAAGAAATATTATGAAATTTTCAAAAAACAAATCTTCTACATATATAGTCATACATTTATTGTAATAAGGCTTGTAAAAATCTCAAAAAATAAAAAAGAACAAGTTTTGAAATAACTTGTCCTTTTTGAGTTTTATTTGTTTTTTTGTGTTATTTGTTTTGAAGTCTTCTAAGGAATGGTGGGATATTAGAATCATCCACTTTGATACGAGAAGTGTTTGAAACAACTTCTGGTTCTTGTTTTGCAGTAGAAGTTGAGTTTAGTCTTGCTTCATAGTCTTTTAGTTTGTCATCAGCAGGTTCTTGTTTTGGCTCTTGAGTCTTCATAATATCTTTCAAGTCTCTTTGAGGTTCTTTGCCGCCATCTTTACCACTAAAGCCTGTTGCAATAACAGTGATTTCTACTTCGTTAGAAAGTGCTTCGTCAATACCAGCACCGAAGATAATATTACAGTTAGGGTCAACAACTTCTTTAACAAGAGCTGCAGCTTCGTCAACTTCGTCAATAGGAAGATCCAATCCACCTTTTACGTTAAGAAGGATACCAGTAGCGCCTTCGATAGTTGTTTCAAGAAGTGGACTTTGAACAGCTTGTCTTACAGCTTCGATTGTTTTGTTTTCGCCTTTGCCACGACCAATACCCATATGAGCAAGGCCTTTGTTTTTCATAATAGATTTTACGTCAGCAAAGTCTAGGTTGATAAGGCTTGGTACAACGATAAGGTCAGAGATACCTTGGATACCTTGTCTTAATACATCATCTGCACATCTAAATGCTTCTACAATAGGAGTACCTTTTGGTACGATACGAAGAAGTTTGTCATTAGGAATAATAACAAGTGTGTCAACATATTTTCTAAGTTCGGCAATACCCTTTTCGGCATTGTCCATTCTCTTTTTGCCTTCAAAGTTAAATGGTTTTGTTACAACCGCAATTGTCAAAATGCCAAGTTCTTTTGCAATTTGAGCAACAACTGGAGCAGCACCTGTACCAGTTCCGCCACCCATACCAGCAGTGATAAATGCAAGGTCGCAATCTCTAAGCATTTCTGTCAATACTTGTTTACTCTCTTCGGCAGCTTTTGCACCAACTTCTGGCTCTGCACCAGCGCCAAGACCTTTTGTTAATTTTTCACCGATTTGAACTCTGTGAGTTGCTTTGCTCATAAGAAGAGCTTGTTTGTCTGTGTTTACTGCAACAAATTCAGCTGAAGTGATGTTTGCCGCAACCATTCTGTTAACTGCGTTGTTACCGCCACCACCGATACCGATAACCAAAATTTTTACTACTTGTCCAATGTTATTATTCATAATTTTCTGTCTCCTATTTTTATCTGTTTATAAATGCTTTAAGTTTTGCAAAGAAACCTTTTGGTTTTCTCAATGCTTCTTGTTTTATTGCTATGTCCAAAAGCCCTATGCTTGAAGAATTGTGAGGCTTGTTTAGTTGAGGTATAGGTGGAACTACAATCTCAACATTTTTGCCCAAGTATTTTGCAAGCAAATCTTTTGCACCTTTCAAATAACAAAGTCCACCGCCCGTAAGTGATACCGGTATATAATGTGGATATTCATACTTGCAAGCGTGCAGGCATTTTAGAATATTCTTTGCAATCTCTTCTATTCTACACTCTACTATCTCACCTGCCATTTTTGCTGATATAGGAAGTACACCATTATCGGTTGTAACTTCATAAACATCATCTTTTTCAGGATCAATAGAAAGAACTACTTTTCTCTTCAAAGATTCGGCTTGTTGGAAGGTAATTTTCAAACATTCCATAAGGTCAGCTGTTATGTGTCCGCCACCCATAGAAAAACTATTAAGTGAAAGTATACCGTCTCCCCTAACCAAAGCAACTGTTGTTGTGATATATCCGCAGTCAACAAGTAAAGCATATCTATCTCTTGTTTCTTCGTCAAACAAATATTTTGCTTCAGCTAAGGCTGATGAGATATATGTTGCTCTTGTGATTTCCAAATCAACAAGGAAACTATCGATTAATTTTATAAAACTTTTTTCTGCCAAAATAAACGACATACAAGCAGTTATTTTATTTGTAACAAGCCCCAAAGGATTAGTTACTTTGCCATTGTCATCTAGTACATAATAAACCGCAGATTGATTTATTACGCTGTGAGTTTTTTGATTAACAAAGTTTTGATTGCCAATAACAAAAAGCTCATTAATATCGTTTTGATTTACTGTTTTTGCTCTAGGATAAGTTTGACTTGCGGTAGCGCATACACACAAAGAAAACTCCGTAGGCACACCGATATAAAGCTCTTTTATATCCGTCTTTGAGTTTAGCTCTGCATTGTTAATTGCAAGCCCCATAGCAAGTTTTAGGTTATTTGGTTCCAAAAAGCTCCCGTCCATAAAACCTGCGTATTCGCACTCTCCTACGCCTTTAATAGCAAAAGTATTGTTGACATCTGAACAACCAATAATTACAGATATTTTTTCAGAGCCAAAATCTAAAATCGCAACATCTTTTTTTGCCAATTTGACCACCTAATAATAATATATATTTATATTATAATATTTGTAACATTTTCAGTCAAACCTTTTTGACATCTTATCTAAAAAATATTTTTGGCACAAAAAACAAAAAAATAGGGCTAAAATATCGCCCTATTTGTATTTTTTATTCTAATTCTTCATCTATTCTTTCTATTTCTTGAACCCAAGTTCCGGTACAATTGTCATATACCTTGATTGTTCCGTGAAGGATTTGTGAATGAACAGATGTATCTGTTGAATTAAAATATGTGTTAAATATGCTCAAAGCTTTATTAACCTTTTCTTCAAAGTTAGTTGCTATGTTTTCAATATCAATTCTAACGCCAGCGCATTGTGAACCATCTCTATCTGTCGCTCTTGTTTGAATAGATAGCCAAGTACACTTGCTTGTTCTATCGTTAGTTTTGTAGCTTTCGTACATTCTTATACTTTGGAAATATTTGATTGAACTAAGTCTTGTGTATCTGTTTGCAGAAAACTCACCACCTAGCTTTGCAAGTCTTTCCATATCTTTATCACCAGTAATAAAGTTGCCTGGCTCTTGGTTGTCAATGCCAAGATTTATAAGTGTTATATAATCATAAGTGTTAATTGTTTCTTTTATTTCCAAAACCTTTAGCTCGCTGTCGCAGATTGCATATCTGCCCGTAGAAAGATAAATGCTGTACATAGGTTTTCTTTCCACAGCTTTGATTTTGAACCCATCAGGGAATGTCGCACTAATGCCTATTACCTTGATAAAAGGATGTTCCTTTTCGATACGATCGATATTGTCTTGTCTTTGCAAGAAGAATATGCTCTTGCCAAAACCAAAATCACCACTATCGATAATGTCCTGAACATCTTCGTCACCAAAATAATCTAGTTGACCATAGTCTTCTATCAGGTTGTTACTGCTATCATAAAAACATAATTCTACGTTTTTAAGCGTAAACACAGTAGAAGACAAAACAACTACCATTACGACAACGGTTAGGGCTATAAACAATTTTAATAGTCTTTTTTTCTTCATAAGCGCTATTTCCTTATAACCTTTTTATGTCTGCTCCTAGACTAGATAGAGCTTCTTCTAACTTGTAGTATCCTCTATCTATATGTCTTATATCATTTAGCGTTGTGTAGCCATCAGCCACAAGCCCCGCCAACGTAAGTGCTGCCCCGCCCCTTAGGTCGTAGCAATTTACTTCTGCTCCATAAAGTCTATCTACTCCGTCAACTATAGCTACCCTGTCTTTAATTTTGATTTTAGCTCCCATCTTGATAAGTTCAGGTACGTGCTTGTATCTCATCTCAAATAGATTTTCGGTAAAAATACAAGTACCTTTACTCACTGTTTGCAGAGCCATTGTTTGCGCCTGCAAATCCGTAGGAAAGCCAGGGTAAGGCATAGTTTCAACATTGCCAAAAGACAATGGCAGACTATCACTTACTAATCTTATTTTAGCATCATTGCAGTATATTTTGCAAGTACTATTTTTAAGTTTTGTTATAAGTGCCAAATTATGTTCTATATTTACATTATTTAAGGTGATGTCTCCCCCACAAATTGCCCCCGCAAGCAAATATGTACCGGCAATAATTCTGTCGGATATTGGGGTAAATTCGGTATCTCCAAGCTTTTCTACCCCTATTATTGTAATAACATCACTGCCCGCGCCATAAACTTTACCACCCATACTGTTAATAAAGTCTTGTAAATCTACAATTTCCGGCTCTTTGGCTGGGTTATATATAATAGTTGTGCCCTTTGCAAAAACTCCCGCCATCATAATATTTTCGGTCGCCCCAACACTAGGATAGTCAAGATGGACAACTCCGCCACAAAGTCCGCTTCCATCACAATCTATAAACCCGTGACGTTCTTTTATCTTAACGCCTATGCTTTGAAGCCCTTTCAAATGCAAATCAATAGGCCTTGCCCCTATTTCGCACCCACCCGGATAGCAAACTCTAGCTTTTTTAAGCCTACCAACAATTGCACCTAGAAGAAATATAGACGACCTAATCTCTTGAGCTAAAGCTTTGGGAACTTCGTGATTATTTGCGTATTTTGCATCTATTACAACACTATCCCCTACAAAAGATATATCACACCCCAAAACTTTCAAAATCTCAAGCATTTTTGTAACATCACTAAACTTAGGACATTTATGTAAAACCACCTTGCCGCTGGACAGCATACACCCAGCAAGTATAGCAAGGTAAGAATTTTTTGCACACGGAACATTAATCTCTCCAGAGAGTTTGTTCCCGCCTTTTATCAAAAACTTTTCCATAACACTCCTCAAAAGCCCAAAAAGAAACAAAAACTAAACCACAACAAACTATAGTTTCTTTTTGCCTTTACTATACATTTTATGGAAAACCGCCATTAATTGTGAAAATACATATATATTAAAACAGCAAAACTTACAATTCTGCTTATATAAGACAAACTTTATGCTAGCAAGACAACAAAAAAACAGGCCCTAAAGCCTGCCTTTTTATATTTAAGCTAAGTCGCTATCTTTTGCTTTTCTAAACTTTTTAGAACCGCAAGAGTTACAACTATCGTCATCCATTTTTGCGTGAGCTCCGCAGTATGAACAAACCTTAAATTGAGTTATTGATGATTGTTCGCTTGGTGTTTGTTCGCCAAAAAGTTTTGTTAATAGAGATGGCTCCTGTGTTGTTTGAGTTGATGTTGCTTGAGTAGTTGCGGCAGACTTTTTGCCGGCTTTATGTACAAGTGTGCAACACCAAACCATAAGAGCTCCAACTCCTAATGCTACTACAAGTAGTATAACTCCAGTTGTGATTTGTTTGCCAGTATACCAATAATCTGCATTGTTTGATAGGTTGTAACTATAATTAATTACGTCCCAGCTACCATCATTATCATATTCTTTTGTATAAGCAAGGCGAATTGAAGAAAGTCCCGCAACGGCGGCTTCTGGGTATTGCGAATATGTAATACAAGATATTCTCTCATTAACCTCTTCGCTCCAAAAAGATATCTCAAGCCAATAATAGTTAACACCATCTTTTACCACTTCAGAATATGCCTCTATATAGGTATTATCATTATGGTCATATGGAGTTCCATTATCACTAGACAATCTATAATAAGTAGGCTCTCCGCCAGAACTACCAGAACCAGACCATTTAATGTCTGTTATGTATTTTTCATAATACCCTTCTTCTCCGCGGTGAGCTCTTTCGATTATTTCTTGATACTGTGGAGCGTCTTTTCGCATTGTGATATGGTAAGGAACATTATTTGCTAATATCCCGATACCTGCACAAAGACACGCAAGCACCACCATAAAGCCAATTACAATTCCAAATATTGCCCAACCCCTTGGAGAGATTGTGATTCCGTCACCACTATAATAATCGTCATCATAATAGTGATAATGTCTGCGACCAGAAGAATAGCTGCGTGATGAACTATAACTTCTAGAACGACTAGAACTATAACTTCTAGACGAACTAGACCTAGATGATGAAGATCTAGATGAAGAACGGCTACTTCCGCCGCCCCTACGGTGAGATGGCCCTACTGGCATATTAGTTACCTCTTTTAATAATATTTTCTATTCAAAACAGAAAGCTCTTTTTCGGCTTCTGCCAAGTTGTTTTCTACATACTTTAGATATTGTTTAGAAGGAAAATCCCCCTTAAATCTCTTTGCTTGCAAAAGAATTCTTTCTGATATAAACTTAATGTCTTCTTTTAGGTTTTTATAATTTGTTACATATGTTTTATGTGGGCTTGCAAATGTTTCTGTTGCAGCAAAACTATTAATGTACATTTGAAGATCATTAATAGCTACCAAATTATAAATATAATCTGGGCTATTGCTACCAATCTTTAGAGTGTTTTCTAGCAAAAAGTGCTTGATAGACCATAGTTTGTCCAAAACAACAATGTGAACAACCATAGGGTCTACACCTTTTGTCTTGGTCAAAGCATATGTAAATGCATTTTTGAATTTGTCTAAATTAAATAGGTTTTCTTTTGACTCTGCTATCATAGCAAAAGCTCTACCTATAAGCAAATCAAATCTGTCTGGAGATGTTGACAACATTTCGTCATATATGCGTATAGCTTCTGGATAATTTCTAGCCCTTTCCGCTTTGATAAGTGCTTGATATTCATCTTCTGGAGTTTTAGGTTTATTATCTGCAGCTGGTGGATTTTGATTTTCCATATTAACAACAAAAGGTGTTCCGCAATATTGACAAAAACCTCTTGTTTTTCCTTCTTCTATGTCAAGACTTGCTCCGCAGTTTGAGCAATCAATTTGATAAACTTTCATAACAAACTCCTTATACAAGATATTCAAATACATATTAACACAAAAATCATATTATAACAATTAAATAAGCAAAAAAGAGCCGAATTTAAGGCTCTTTGGTTATTCTAAAAAGTTAACTTTGCTAAGGTCAAAAGTCTTTTGCTTTTTATTTTTGTTTAACGCATATCCTATAGATATACACATAAAACAATCATAATCTTGTGGGATTCCAAATTCATTTTGGTTTTGCTTATTTATCGCCCAGCAAATATCCCTTATTATACAAGAAGATAGCCCTAAACTCTCCGCCATCAAAACCATGTTTTGTATAGCAAAACAACAATCTTCGTTTGAGTTTTCCACGGCAGCTTTTCGGCTTATTACAATAATTGTGTCTGGGCTATAAAATGGATTGAAATTATCAAGTTTTGTCCAGTTTTTTCTCCACTCTATGCCACTTTCTATAAAGCTAGTTTTGCATGCGTTAACAAGTTTATCTTGTACATCTTTATTTTGAATAACGGTAAAATGCCAAGGCTGGCTGTTCATACCACTAGGAGATGCAAGTCCTGCATTTATTATTTTGTCTATGTCTTCTCTTTTTACCTTCTTCTCAGCAAATTTTCTTTCGCTATGCCTACAAACAACTAAATCATAAAAATCCATAAAAAAATTTTTCCTTTTATAACAGTATTATGTTTTCAATTATAAGTTTAATATCATATTTACTTCGTGAATATCTCCATCACAAACAACATCAGTCTCAACAAAACCTACTTTTTTATACAACTTTTCAGCAGGAATATTACCATATTTATATGTTGTTGTTAGTACCTTACAATCATAGTATACCCTAAGCAAATCAATTAGCTCAAGTAAAACTTTAGTTCCATATCCCTTATTTTGCATTTCGTATTTAATGAGATAATCCCACAAAAAGAATTTACCCTTTTCCCACTCTTTGAGCATAGCAAACCCCAAAAAAGTGTTGTTGTCATAAATATCAAATCCAATAACATCATCTTGCTTTAACATTTTTTCTATTTTGCTTTTAGAAGATAAATTTTCTTGTTGTTCTTTTTTTATTTCGATAGTCAATGTTTTTGTCTTTCTAAACTCCATACTACATTCCTTTATCAAAAATGAGTATATCACACCGCAAAAAAAATGTATGCTTTTTGGCATACATTTTTTATTTTAGTAAGATAAATATTTTTTCATATTGCGCTTGTAATCTTCTACTCCTGGTTGGTCAAAAGGATTAACTTCCAAAAATCTTCCACTTATTGCACAAGCAAGTTCGAAAAAGTAGAACAAATATCCAATGTGCTCTTCGTCTACTTTTTCTATTGAAATTTGAACAACAGGAACTTTTGCAGAAACGTGAGCTTCTATAGTACCTTTTTGAGCGGCTAAGTTTACATCTTCTACAGTTTTTCCTTCAAGATATTTTATAGGACAACCATCTTCTATTTTGCTTAGTTTTCTATCGCCTTTTACACTTCCTACACTCAAGAAAGTTTCAAAAATAATTGGTGTTCCTTGTTGAATAAATTGTCCAACTGAGTGCAAATCTGTTGAAAAGTTTAGATTTGTTACAAAAAGACCTTTTTTATTCTTTCCTTCACTTTCGGCAAAAAGTTGTGTCCACCAAGCGCCAATGTTAGATAGACGTGGATAGAATGTTGACAAAAGCTCAACTTTTTTACCTTTTTTGTTAAGTAAATATCTTGTTAAGGCATACCTATAAGCTGGGTTGTTTGCATCACAAACTCTCAAGGCAGTTTCTGCATTGTATGCGCCTTTGAATAGTTTGTCAATATCAACGCCTGCACACATAAGTGGAAGCGTACCTACAGCAGATAGTACTGAATATCTGCCACCCATATTGTCCGGAACTTCTAGGGCTGTGATTTTATTTTTTGTCGCATATTCTCTTAGGTATCCTTTGACTTTGTCAGTTGTGATAACTAAGTGGTCTTTGTATTTTGATTTATACTTTGACTTAAGGAAAGCCACCGCATAATCAAAAGCAATCATTGTCTCTGTTGTTGTACCTGATTTTGAAATAACATTAACATATACATTTTTGTCTTTATATCTATCAAAAGTTTCAACTAATTCTTCATTAGAAAAGTTAATGCCCGCAAAAACAACATCTACGTTTGACTTGCTCTTTATAGCGCAAAGCCCCGCATAAGCCCCAAGATAAGAGCCGCCAATGCCAAGAACAATCAAAACATCTCCGTCTTTTTTTATTCTGCTAGCGATATCTTTTATTTCGCCAAGGGCTTTAATGTTTTTGCTAGGATAATCTACCCAAGCAGTCCACTCTTCTGTTCCTGAGTGAAGACCAGTATTTATTTTTTCAAATTTTTCTAAATATTTTTTCTTCAAAAACTCCTTTTCGCTGATTTGAGAGTTTTCTAAATTTAATTCAAATTTCATATTTCACCTCTTAATATGATAATATAATAATTTTATGTTTTTTCAAAATAATTTTGACAAATTAGAACCTATATTTAATATGTTGGCTAAATTTATCTCTAATAATATATGTCTTTGCTTTTATAAAAATATTATTGCGTATTCAATCTTTTTTATTTATTTAATAATTGTTTTTTTCAAAGACTATTTTTAACTAGCATATGTCTCAAAAAACTTTTCAAGCTTTTTCAAAACCAAATCAACTTCTTCTTTGTATAAACTGTCATTTTTGTTGCCGTAGTCATCAAAATAATCATAAACTTGCCAATACAAATCTTCAAAAAAAGATAAATATAAATTTGGCTTACTTGTCTTTGTTTTATCATCATACAAAATATCATCACAAATATTGCCTATTACTTCCAACAAATGATTTTGTCTATCGCTTGGCTTCCATTGTGCGTTTGACATAAAGCTTGAGTAATTATTCTTTATATTTTCAAATAAATTTCTTAAAATATTGATAAAATCCAAGTCATCAATAGCCATGTCTTTTAGAGCTATTAATTTGCTTACACCTTTTATTTTTTTGCTATACTCTGTAGCTGCAAAACCATCATCTAAGTATTGTTTGATATTTTTTCTAGTTAAATCCATATTCTTCTCCATAAAAATTTGTTAATCATTTTTTATTTTTGCAACAACACAAAAAGCAATATAAATTTATCACTATTGCAAAAATATTATCTTTATGATATATTTATTATACTATTAGGAGCAAAATATGGCAAAGTATATTAACCAATTAACCGACACAGAAATAGAAAAATTTTTTAATGACAATGGCTATACACTAGTAAAAGACCTAACAGACCCAAACGGAGAGCCAATTGACGCCATTGACAGGGGCGAAGAAGATATTTTTGTTAGGGCTCAAAAAATGGAAATTGACGAAACAGAAGCGGCACTAAATGCATACATTGCACAAAAAGCCCCACATATTGCAGCGCTATCAGCCATAGCATCTATGCGTAGCGGCTACGGCAGCAATATTGATTTAATACATTTTTCGGATTACTTTATGTCAAAATTTTGCATAACAAAACAAGACGAAGAAGACAGCGAAAAACTTTGCACATCTTACATAGGCTATATGGCAGAAAAATTCCCAACCTACGTAGCCGATATTAGAGCTTACTGCGACTCTTTACAAGATGAAGAAGAAACAACGACTCCTAAACAAACAGATAATGGACCTACCCCAACAATGTAAATATTAAATTAGTATTACACAATATGTTATTTTACTTACAAAAAAGAGTGGAATTTTTCCACTCTTTTTTATATTAAGAATATGGTTTATTCTATGATGAAATAATCAGCTAAAGTTTGTGTTGCAATAATATCAGCATCAAATTCTTGTGTTTGGTCTGCTTTAGCCATAGTTATTCCATACCAACCTGTTTCAGCGGCAGTAAAATCACCTGTAGCCCAGCTATTCATTAGTGACATTCTATCTTCATCACTTACTTGAGTTGGTGTTGCTCCAGTCTGTACATATAAGAAATATTTGTAATTTGTTCCATCTTTTAGAGATAATGTTTGACCTTCTTCTAGATAAACATTGTAAGTTGAAGACAATCTGCAATTTGGAGTTGTTGAAGGATAATATGGAGAAGTTCTTTCTACTGAAATTTCATTCAATGCTTTAACTCCAGTTGCTTTTATAGTAAAATAATCAGCTAAAGTTTGTGTTGCAATAATATCAGCATCAAATTCTTGTGTTTGGTCTGCTTTAGCCATAGTTATTCCATACCAACCTGTTTCAGCAGCAGTAAAATCACCTGTAGCCCAGCTATTCATTAGTGACATTCTATCTTCATCACTTACTTGAGTTGGTGTTGCTCCAGTCTGTACATATAAGAAATATTTGTAATTTGTTCCATCTTTTAGAGATAATGTTTGGCCTTCTTCTAGATAAACATTATAGGTTGAAGACAATCTGCAATTTGGAGTTGTTGAAGGATAATATGGAGAAGTTCTTTCTACTGAAATTTCTTCTAGAGATTTCACTTCATTAGCATCTGCATAATTAAGATCGGTTGTGGCATATAGCTCTAAATAGTTAGCCATAATATTTGCAATATATTCGTGACCTTCAGTATTTGGGTGTAATCCATCTGGTATGTATAGATTTCTAACAGCTTCTATTGAAGGATTCAAACCACTTACCTTAAATAAATCTATTACAGGAACTGAATAAAATTCACAAACTTCTCTAATTGCTTTAACATAATCACTCAATGTATTGCCTTGCTCATTTTCATCATTGTCATATTCCAAGCCATGTTGTCCGTAACGATGCAATGGTGTAACGAATACAAGTCTTGAAGATGGATATTTCGCTTGTAGTGCAGGAATTATTACATTTAATGCACCATAGAAAGAAATATCTGTAGTATCTTCAATTGTTCCAAGTGGCGTATTAAATCCATAGTCGTTTGTTCCCATAAATATTTGAATCAAATCAGCTTCAGGAATATCTTGATATCTAGAAATTAGTGGTTCATAACTTGTACCATTTGTGCTTGTTGCACTTACACAAGATTTACCAACACCCATCCCTGTTACTTTTTTAAGATTTAGCTTATCTTCTAGAACTTCCCAATACTTGTCTCCGTCACATTTTGAGCCATAAGTGATACTATCACCAACAAAAACAGCTGTTTTCCCAGCCCAAGCACTCATATGGTCTGTAATATAAGCTCCATCTTCTCCATCGGCTCCATCTTCTCCATCAGCTCCGTCTTCTCCTGGATCACCTGGTCGTCCTGGGTCTCCAGGTCTACCATAATTTTCCATTACAGTCGCCCAACCAGAACTTGTTTTTTGGTATAAGATATAATCATTTGTATCAATAAAGAAGTCCCCAGTATTTATTGTACCATTGTAGGTAGAATAATCTACTCCGTAATGCCATGCTGGACCGTCTACTCCCGCGGGACCTTGTGGTCCTGTAGCACCAGGAGCACCGTCTTTGCCACAACCAGTTAGCACACCTGCTCCTGTAAGCATAGTTATACCAAGCAAGCCACTAATAATACCTTTGCGAAGCGTTGCAAATGGTATTTTCTTTTGTTTATCTTTTTTCATATTTCCCCCTAAATATAATATTTTTTTTAGTTTACCCCCCCCCCCACTTTTTGTCAAATGAATTGACATAAAAAATTATTATTACAAAAAAAAACTAACCAACATTATTGATTAGTTTTTTTAGATATTTTATTTACGCTAAGAAGTAACCCCACCCCTGCCATAAGAACAATTATTGAGCTGCTGCCCGCACTTATAAACGGAAGCGGAAGTCCTGTTGGTGGGATTGAACCCGTAACTACTGCAATGTTAACAAGTGTTTGGATTGATATAAGTGCTGTTATACCAACAGCCAAAAAACAACCAAACAAATCAGTGGCATTTTTGGCAATTTTTATGCCACAAAACAAAATAACACCAAACAATAATACAACGCAAACAACCCCGACAAAACCAATTTCTTCGGCTATGATTGCAAATATAAAGTCACTTTCGGCAAAAGGCAAAAAGCGGTATTTTTGTCTAGAATTAAAAAGCCCTACCCCAAAGAGTCCACCTGCCCCCAAACTATAAAGAGACTGAACAAGTTGATAGCCTTCGCCCTTTGGGTTTGCCCACGGGTCAATAAATGCAAGAAGTCTTTTTAGTCTATATGGCTCTATAATAATAAGTATAGGAACAAGTAAAATAGCCGGTATACACAACATCAAAAAATGTTTCCATGATATACCGCCGACAAACAGCATAGTGATCATCACAAGCCCCGTACAAATTGTTATTGACATATTAGGCTCTAAAAGTATAAGAAGACACATACCCCCGCCCGACAAAAGAACAGGAAGTATCCCCTTAAATGTTTTTATTTTGTCTCTGTTTTTTGCAAGATAGCTTGCGGCAAATATTATGTAACAAAATTTTGAAATTTCGCTTGCTTGTATAGTAAATCCTGGCAAAGATATCCAACGCCTTGCACCATAATTTTCAACGCCAATTCCGGGTATCAAAACCAGAATCAAAAACAAAAATCCAACAGCCAAAATTATGTAAGAAAACTTTTGAAGTTTTCGATAATCAAAATTCCACATAAAAAATAGTGCTACAACACCGATACAAACACCAATTATCTGTTTTGTCAAAAAATGATATTTGTTGTTATGTGATATCTGCGCCGAATAATAGCTTGCCGAATATACAAAAATGCACCCCAAAACAACCAATAGTAAAACCGCGCCTAGCAAAAGATAAGTTGTTTTACTGCGCTTTGTTTTATTTATCAAAAACGCATTTTTCAAATACTTCTCCCCTTTGCTCATAGTTTTCAAACTCATCATGACTTGCGCTTGCTGGTGAGAGCAAAACATTATCACCATCTTTGGCTATGGTTTTGGCAAGAGTTACGGCGGCTTTTAGGGTGTCTGCAACCAAGTAATTAGTAAAATTACATCTTGCAAAAGCTTCTACAAGTTTTTCTTTCACCCCACCAAAGGCAATTATTTTCTTTACTTTCAAGTTATGCAAAAGCTTATCATACTCATAGCCTTTGTCACTGCCACCAACAAGCAAGATTATATTTTCGCCTACGCTCTCTACAGCAACTTTTGTAGCAGAGATGTTTGTGGCTTTGCTATCGTTAATGTATGTTACACCATCTATGCAGGCAACTTTTTTTAGTCTGTGATTTAATCCATAAAAAGTAGAAACTCTATTTCTAATATTTTTTGCAGTTACTCCCGCAAGGCGTGCCATAGCGACAACCATAAGAACATTTTCAAGATTGTGCTTGCCGATAAGTTTTATATCTTTTGTTTCCATTATGTATTGTGGTTTTTTGTTTTTTATAAAATATATTTTTCCATTTTCTACATATGCTCCACGGCATTTGCCTTTGGACGAAAATGTCCATACTCTGCATTTTGCAAGAAGAGACAGTTTCATACTCTCTTTGTCGTTTGCATTGAGTACAAGTTTATCTCTTCCTTTCATATTTTGAGCTATATTGTATTTTGCATTTATATACTCATCAATAGATCCGTGATAATCTATATGGTCACACCCGATATATGTAATGCCAGCAATATTGGGGCGGAACTTTTCTATGCTGGTTAGTTGAAAACTACTTACTTCGCAAACTAATTTTTTAGCCGCTGTAGCGCTTGTTATCGGCAGACCTATATTTCCAACTGCAGGGACTTTCTTGCCAAATACGTGCGATAAAAGGGCTGTAGCGGTGGTCTTGCCGTTAGTTCCGGTGATTGCATACACTTTTCCGCTATAATTTTGAAAGCCAAGCTCTAGCTCTCCAATTACTTTTATTCCTGCGTTTTTTAACACTTTTACAAGGTCGCTATCCGGTCTTACAGACGGACTTATAACGCATTCATCAATAGTTGACAAAACGGCTTTGTTTATACTGCTTACAAATCTAAAACCATCACCTTTGACTATTTTTTTTGCGTTTTCATTGGTATCATAAACAAAGACATTATGACCTTTTTGTTTTAATAGTTTACTTGCGGATTTTCCGCTGATGTTGTATCCCACAACAAGATAATTCATACACTCACCTACATTAAATTTAGCGCTATACAAACAATCGACAAAAGCGCTGTTATAATAATGTATATGGTGACAATTTTTGTTTCATACATACCTTTTTTCTCAAAATGATGATGAAGGGGTGCCATAAGAAAAACTCTTTTTTTTGTGCGCTTAAAATGCAAAACCTGAATAATAACCGAAATCGTTGACAGCACAAACATAAGTCCTAATATCGGGATATAAAGTGAGTTGCCTGTAAAGCAAGCTGACGTTGCAACCACACTTCCTAAAGCAAGAGAGCCAGTATCTCCCATAAAAATACTTGCAGGGTGGCTGTTAAAAATCAAAAATCCCAAAACCCCGCCAACGACAGCAAAAACAAATATTAACATATTGTTTTGTTGAAAGGCAGTAATTGTATCAAGGCTGTCTAAATTAAGAGCTATAATAATACCCATTCCTACAAGATAAGCAATGGTCGTTCCGCCAGCAAGTCCATCAAGTCCGTCTGTTAAGTTGACACTATTTGTTGTTGCGATAAAAACAAAAATAATAAACGGAATAATAAACACACCCAAATCAACAGTTTTATCAAAAAATGGTATATTAATATTGCTTCCAACAAAGCCCGTAAAATAAACATATAACCCAATAATCAAGCTAATAGCAAGTTGTCCAATAACCTTTTGATATGCTCTAAGTCCTAGATTCCTTTTGAGCTTGATTTTTATAAAGTCGTCCAAAAACCCTAAAACCCCAAAAGCAAAAAATACAGACATAGCTACATATGTCATAAAAGAGCCTTTTTCTACAAGGCAAAAAGTTGCCGCAATAGCCGAAAATATAAATATAATTCCACCCATAGTAGGAGTGCCTTGTTTTTGTTTATGCGACTCTACATAGCTTAAAATATTTTGACCAAACTTTACTTTTTTTGTCCATTTGATTACTAGCGGCGAAATAATCACCGCAAAAACAAATGACAATAAACCCGCTAGTAAATACTTCACTTTCTACCCCTTGTTTTTATTATATTT
The DNA here is from genome assembly GCA_045534265.1 of Clostridia bacterium. Lineage (GTDB taxonomy): Bacteria > Bacillota > Clostridia > Christensenellales > UBA1242 > CAKVLS01. The sequence goes on along the minus strand of JAZSJH010000005.1, from coordinate 23,865 downwards.
TGATAATTTTATATAATCTTCTATTACACTTTTGTCGCTATATGGGTATTTTACACCCTTTATCTCTTGATAATCTTCTGCCCCTTTGCCAAGGACCAAAATAGTATCGCCTTTTGATGAATTATCAATTGCAAAAATTATTGCCTCTTTTCGATTTTCTATAACTTCGGCAGTTTTTGCCCCAAACCTTATGTCTTCGATAATAGCAAATGGATTTTCAAATCTTGGGTTATCGCTAGTAAGTATTACTTTGTCGCTATACTTTTGGGCAACTTTCCCCATCTCTGCTCTTTTGCCCCTGTCACGATTTCCACCACAACCAAATACTGTTGTTATTTTGCCACGGCTCAAACTTTTTGCTGTGCGCAAAACATTCTCTACCCCATCTGGAGTATGGGCAAAGTCAACCACTATATTTTTACCATCAAGCTTGTACAGATTAAATCTACCATCAACTGCCGACATTGTGTAAAGCCCCGCTATAATACTATCGCAAGGGACATTAAGTAGTCTGCATACGGCAATTGCACCCATAGTGTTGTATACATTAAATTTCCCAACAAGCGGAACTTCGACATTTAATATTTCGTCTTCAAAGTTAACTACAAATTTGCTTTTGTCAAAATCCATTTCAATATTTATCGCAAACAGATTGCTTGGGTTTATAATGCCATAGCTGTATTTTTGGCAATCGCAATTTTCATAAAATTCTCTTCCCACAGCATCATCAAAATTAAACACACACCTTTTACAATAATCGCTGCAGAAAAATGTTTTCTTTGCCATCTTATAATTTTCCATTGTCTCAAAAAAGTCTAAGTGGTCTCTTGTAAAATTTGTAAAAAGCCCTACCTCAAATCTCACACCCCACAGCTTATAAAGCACCAAAGCGTGAGCTGAAACTTCCATTACAACATACTCAACAGATGCCCGTACCATTTCGTCAAAGATTTCAAAAAGCTCTTGCGGATCGGGTGTGGTAAGAGTTGCCCTTTTGCAAATGTTGCCAATATACACAGCATTAGTACCAATAACCCCAACACGAGAGCCGTTAGTTTGCAAAATGTTTTTAATTATATAACTTGTAGTTGTCTTGCCGTTAGTTCCGGATATGCCGATTATTTTTAGATTTTTATCAGGATTTTTATAAAAGTTGCTACATACTTTGGCTATATTTTTTCGTACGTTTTTTACCTTTATCTGGCATATATCTATATCCAAAAATTCATCTACAACAACCGCCACACAACCATTTTTGATAGCGTCCATAACGCAGTCTTTACCATCAAAATTAACCCCTTTATAGCAAAAAAATAAGCCAGAGTTTACTACATCACTAGACTTTTTTTGCAAAGATAATATCTCTTTTGGCTCTCCTTGTTGCTCATATTCTATACCACAAAAAAGCGTATTTATATCCATACAATATTCTCCTTTTTTTATATATTGTATAAAATAATTTTTGCAATATATGTCAAAAGCAAAAAAAGACAATAAATAATATTTATTGCCTTATTTTTTTTAATTTGTATTTATAACTATATATCCGCCTTTGGCTACCTTTGTCCCCGATATGGGAAACTGCGACACAACAAGTCCGCCATCGCCAGAAATTTCATAATTTATATTTTGTTTATCAAGTGTAATTATCGCTTGGCTAAGTGGCAAGCCACAGATATTTGGTATAACAAAAAAGTCTTCTTGAGTTTCAAAATCTTTTGGGATATTTTTGTATCTAAATAACCCTTCAAAAATTTGTTTCCCATACGGGCTTGCTACTACGCTGCCATAATATGCCCCACTACTTGGCTCATTAGCACATACAAGCAAAGCATATTCTGGGTTTAGAGCTGGATAGGTCCCAAAAAAGCTAGATACATATTTTCCCCTTGCAATAGTTCCGTTTTCGTACTTTTGCGCAGTTCCTGTTTTGCCGCCGATATCATAGCCCGGGACAAAAGTCCCTTCGCCATTTTTTAGCGACAAAACATCTTTGAGCAGGCTATTTACCTTGCTTGAAGTTGCTTTTGATACGGTATAATTTTTGATTGTTAAATCATCTTCTTTTATTATATTTTTGCCGCTATATATTCCCCCAAGGAGTTTTGGCTCAAACAAATATCCACCATTTATTACACTACAAAAAGCCGTTATTAGTTGCAACTGCGTAACAGCTACCGCCTGCCCAAAACCAATGCGTGCAAGGTCTACGATTTTGACGCTATCTATATCCATTAAAAGCCCTGAACTTTCGCCCATAATATCAACGCCCGTTTTACTACCGATACCAAATAGTTTGAGATATTTGTATAACCGCTCTTTACCAAGTCTTAAGGCAAGGTCCATAAATACGCAGTTGCAAGAATTGGCTATGCCCTCACTCAATGTTTGACTGCCATGCCCTATCGTTCTCCAACATTTAATTCTTTGTCCGTCAATAACTCTATACCCCGGGCAATAAAAATGCTCATTTTCTCTAATCAAGTTTTCTTCCAAAGCCGCCGCCACTGTCAAAATCTTAAAGGTAGACCCCGGCTCATAAACATCAACGACTGCGGTGTTTTTTGTAAGTTCCATAAGGGCTCCTACATCATCTCTAGGCGGAGAGTTGCTATCATATGACGGACTAATGCCTAGCCCAAGAACATCTCCTGATTTTACATCAAGCATTATAATAGATGCTGATTTTGGCTTATGCTCTTGCATTATATTATATAAAGCCGTTTCTATTATGTTTTGAATTTTACTATCAATAGTAAGTTTTATGTTTAGTCCATCAATAGAAGGAATATAAAGGTCTAGCCCCCCAACCATTACACCGCTTGCATCACCCTGCGAAAGGTTTTTGCCATTTACACCTTTTAGATACTTATCATAATATGCCTCAACGCCTGCCTGCCCTATGCCGTCTACTGTCGTAAAACCTAAAACCTGTGTCAAAAATTGTCCATACGGATAATATCTTGCTATATTTTGGCTAAGTACCACCCCATCTAAATTTTGCGCTATTATCTTGTCTGCCACTTCTTGTTCTATAGATAATTTAATAAGGCTTTCGGATATTTTTTTGTTTGTGGCTTTTTGGTAAATTTTATCACGATTTATACCCAAAATCTCCGCTAAACTATCTGCAACCAAACTTGCATTTTTTACATTTTTTGCCCTAACATATACATCATAGGTTGTATAACTTGTAGCAAGCGTTGCTCCCGTTGTGTCCAAGATATCTCCCCGCTTTGCGATAAGTGGCAAAGACCTTACCCATTGTGGAGCTGACAGTGCAATTAGCTTATCTTGCTGCAAGCCCTGCAGATAAAACACCCGACAAACAAGAGCGCAAAAAATAAAGGCTACCAGTACGAATAGTACAAGTAACCTCTTTTGTAAAGACAATATTGTATATTTTATTTTGAATTTCAAATTTATCCCCCGAAGATTCCAGAGAAGAAATTGCATATAGCATCAAACCAATTAGTTTCGGCAGTTATTTCTGTTTCTGCTACCCTTTGGATCAAAGTAATATCCTCACCAATAGCTTCGCCCATACCAAGGCCTTCTGGAGAAACACCGCTAATTATATCATTTAATTGATTTTGCAAGCTATCATTTTCTATAGTTAGTTCGCTAACGATTTGGCTATCTGCCCCTATCTCTGCTTTATATCTGTTAATCAAAACAGCATTATATATTAAAAGTATGCAAAGAAGTGCAACAATAGTAGCAAAAACGCCAATTATTAATTTTCCTCTAAGATTTATAGAAACTACTTTTTCTGGAGTTTCTACTGTTTCTTGTTTTAGGTTTATGGTTGGGAAAAATTCATTTTCAACCTTTTCAAATCTTGCAGGAGCTTTTTCTGTTTCGGTATGAGTTTCGGCAAGCATTTCATTTTTGATTTTTTCGTACTTTTCAGCTACGTCACTTTCTACTGTTATATCAAAGCTATTTAGCTCTTGCATAGCTATCTCAGAAAGCCCTTGAATTTTGCTTAGGTTTGCATCATCTATAGTAGTTGTTTGATCAATTATTGACTGTCTACCCATACGAAACTTCCTCCTTTTTATACTTTTTCGACAATACGCAATTTTGCGCTACTGCTACGTGTATTGATTTTTAATTCTTCATTTGTTGCGGTTATTGGTTTTCTGTTTACAAGCTTTACAACCTCTTTGTGATGACATACACAGATAGGAAGTTCTTTTGGACAGATGCAACCAGTAGCAGCCTCTTTGAATACATTTTTTACAATTCTGTCTTCTAAGCTATGGAATGTAAGTACCACTAGTCTTCCGCCGACAGAAAGTGAATTAATCATTTGATTTAATACTCTGTCTAACTCTACTAGTTCGCCATTTACCTCAATTCTTATAGCTTGAAAAGTCTTTTTGGCTACGCTTCCGCCTTTATGCAATACTTTGGCTGGGACACTATGTTCTATAATATCAACAAGTTCCAAAGTGCTTTCTATTTTTTTGTTTTCTCTTGCTTTGACAATATTTCTAGCTATTTGTCTAGCAAAACTCTCTTCGCCGTACTCAAATAATATTTTTACTATTTCGTCTTGGCTATAATCGTTAACCACATTGAAAGCCGATAAACTTTGACTTTTGTTCATACGCATATCAAGTGGCGCATCAAATCTATAACTAAAACCACGCTCGCCATTGTCGATTTGGTACGAAGAAACCCCAAGGTCTATAAGTACACCGTCAACAGAGTCAATGTTGTTTTGAGCAAGTACATTTGCAAAGTTTTTGAAATCGTCATTTACAAAGATAATATTAGCATCAAAATTTTCAAGTCTAGGACGGCTTGCATTTATGGCTTCAATATCTTTGTCTATGCAAATAAGTGTACCTTTTGAAGATAGTCTTTTTGCTATCTCAGAGCTATGTCCTGCCCCACCTAATGTGCAGTCTACATACACTCCATCTGGCTTTATGTCTAGCCCATCTATACACTCATCTCTCATTACTGGTATATGCTTAAATTCCATAACCACCCAACTCGCTTAAACATTCGTCAAAACTTGCCATAGATTCGTTATATTTTGCCCATCTGTCTTTATCCCAAAGTTCTGCTCTATTGCCAACCCCGATAAAAACAACATCTTTTGTTATACCTGCAAATTCTCTAAGTGATACAGGAATCAAAAATCTACCTTGAGCGTCTTCTTCTACTTCAAATGCAGAAGACAAAAGCATTCTCAAAGGTCTTTGGGCTTTGCTATCAAAAAGTGGTAAACTATCTAGTTTTGCCATTAGGCTTTCAAACTGTTTTGCGGAAAATATAAACAAGCAACCGTCATTACCTTTGGTTATAAAACAACCATCACTAAACTCTTTTTTGATTTTAGCAGGCATACGAAGTCTAAACTTCTGGTCGCATTGATGAAAGTATTCACCATTTAACATAGTTTTACCTCCTTTTTGCAGTTTGACCGAAAGATAGTTTCCTTTCAATCTTGACTTTATTATACAACAATTTTTGACCACTTCCAACCACTTTTGACCACTTTTTCAAAAATTTATTAAAAATTTAGTACTTTTTTTGGTACCAAATGCCCACAAAGCAACACTTTTGCCCTAAATGTTGAGAAAAAATAAGCAACCCCATATGTTTTTGGAGTTGCTTTTTTTATTATTATTAAATTAAATAAGGTTTTATAATCTGCAATATTAATATAACGCCTTAATAAACTTTTCTATTTCGTTGCAGGCTTTTTTCGATTCACTACACACATCACCCAAAACTGGATAAGCGTGGAAACAATTTTGGTCAGTGTACAAAACACAAGCTTGATTTTTTGCTTTTGCTTTGGTGTATGCAACTGCTGTGTCATCATACAATATCTCATCTGTACAAACAGTAAACATAAGCGGTGGCAAGCCATCAAAATTACCTAGATTTGGCGAAACATAAACTTTCTGACATAATGGGTGTGGCATTTCGCAATAATCCCCCGCAACATATGTTTGAGCCATAAGGTCTATCATTTCTTTTGTAAGGCTAACATCTTTTTCTCTATTTATCTCATAGCTAGGAGCACTATTATTAAGGTCAAAATATCCAGATATAAGCACCCCGCAGCTAGGAAGCGGCAAGTTATTATCTCTTAGATACATCAAAAGCGCAAGCGTAAAGTTTGCCCCTGCAGATTCGCCAGTTACAATAATATCTTCTGGCTTATAGTCATTAAGCAATGCTTTATAAACTGTCACTATCTCATTTAGAGCTGTTGGATAAATAACTTCTGGAGACAAAGAATAATCAACAGCTACAGCCTCACAACCAAGACGTTTCATCATTGCCTTCATATAATATACCCCATGCAAAGGAAATCCTCTACAAAATCCCCCGCCGTGTATATAAAACAAAAGTTTGTTGCTATTAATCTCAGTTTTTGCAAAATACTTTTTGCTTTTGTTAATACCCAGTCTGTGACATTTGATACCATCTATTTCAACTATGTTATGAAAAGTTCCCCTTACGACAAACTTCTCCAAAAACTGGTTAAGCCCCCTAAAATAGTCCTTTGTTACAATAACATCTTTTATAGGCTCTTTCTTTTTTCTTTTACCATTGTCCATTTTGTTTAGAGATGCCTTTTTTGACATATCCATAGCCTTGCGGATAAGTTTCATCACTCTACTCATTATCTCTCACCTATATATATTATGTGTCAATAATTAAAATTTCTCAAAATAACTAACATAATTTTTCTTAAAATCTTCGTTCCCAACAAACAATATACTATCTATACCACAAGCTTGCGCCCCAGCAACATTGGCAGGATTATCATCAATAAATAAAGCATCTTGGGGATCTATATTAAGGTCTCTTAGTACGTATTCAAAAAACTCTTTATTTGGTTTTGCTTTTTTGAACTCGCTAGAAATAAAGACTTTGTCAAACAACGGATATAAATTGTTATTCTCTAAAATTCGTCTTAAAAAAGTCCCAATTGCATTAGACAAAAGGTACACAGGATATTTTTGCCTAATCTGTTTTATAATTTCAACAAGCTCTTTGTTTATACAAGGAATCCCTTGCATTTCTTTTGCAACCTCTTCCGCTGAAATATTAGTTCTTTCAGCAATTTTTTCATAAAACTCTTCTTCATTAATAGCCCCGGTATCACCCAAAATACAAATTTCACTTTTTACTCTATCGGCTTCTTCTGGACTAAAATGATTTCTAAAGAAAAACGGAGCACACTCCGAACTTATAACCCCAAAAAAATCAAAAAAAACTACTTTTTTCATTTGCTTTCTCCTATAAGTTAACTTTTTATAGTCAACCAATACAATGTTAATCATTAATAAACATCTACATTATAGCACAAAAGCTCTCTTCTTACAAATACAGCTTATTACAAAACAAAAAAAAATAAGGACAAGTTCCCTTGCCCTTATTTAATTATTGATATATATAGTATACTACATTTTTGACATAAAGTCAAATAAATTGACACAGCTTGTAAAAATATTTTTCACATTTTGCAAAAACAGTTGATTTTTTGCAATAAAAAAACCAACTTGAAGCTGGTTTTTTTTATTATTGATACATTTCATCAAATACCATTCCTGGAATACTGCCACTTTCAATACATAATTTACTATTTGGCATATCGTGTCTTCCTTGTGGCTCATTACTATTCATTTCATAAAATTGATTATTGTATATTGTCCATGTTGAAGAAATTTGACTTGCAGAATGTATAAAAGTTGGATATTCTTTTTCAATAACATTGTCTAGGAAATAAACATTTGCATTATTTCCCCTACAAGAGAAGAATGAACTTGATTCGTGTCCACTAAAGTCAATAATATAGATATCTCCGCTAGCCTTAGACATAGACAATATAATACCACCCATTTGATAAGAACTGTTTCCAACAAAAGCAAAGTTTGTAACATCAGGGATGTTTACAGCACCAGCCAATTGTTCAAAGTCACTATCAATAATTTTAACATTATATGATTTTGAAAGAATAGATATAGCAGTTCCAGTCCAAACACCGCCTGTATCAAAAGAACAATCTTGAATCGTAAAATTTAATAAAACAGGGTCCCAAGTTGGTTCACTGTCATTAGACATAGTTGTTACCTTAATTCCAAAATCATCAACATAAGAAAAAGTAATATCTTGAACCTTTATGTTTTTGCAGGCAGATTCTTCATAATAATCAAACATTACAAATTCTAAACTAACGTTAAATCCTGCACGCTCTCCTACTATTGTCACATTTTCAACGCCACAGTCAAATAGAATAGCGCCATTGTTTGTGGTCATTAAAGATTCATATACAAACAAAACTTTATTTTTAACGGAGTAACCACTGTATTGCAAGTTACTTGTTACAACCTCATATTCAGTACTAGACATTTCTTCTGGACTTTCTGTTCTTCCACAAGTTGGGCACACTTTTGTTTTTGTTGCTTTTTCTGTTGAAGAATCATAACTATAGTCATAGTCATATTCAAAATCAATCGTCTCATCCATCTCAGAACGCAAATCAATTGAAACGCTATCTTCAAAATTAACTTGTCCAAACAAATCCATAGTTGCTAGCATTCTAAGCTCTAAGTATAAGGTATCTCCTTTATGAGCGACTAAATATTCTCCCGGATAAGCTTTATATGATACATTATTCAAAGAATAATACCAAACAATTATAACATTTTCTACATCAATTGACTCTACTGTTGGTTTTATGATAAGGTCTGAGTGGTTTGAGTATGGAGAGTTGTTTGTTACTTCAAATCTAAGCTTTGCTACTTGTTCGTCATTTTGCATTGTAATAGGGGTTGCAAAAGATAATTCTGTGGTTTCGTTTGCAGTGTCGCTATTAAATGTAGCTGTGTGACTTTCAAGAGCTTCGCTACTTCCTGCAAGGAAGGATTGCCCCCTAACGCTTGCATTAACATATCTTCCACCAGTGATGTTTACTTCAAAGTCGGCGTTGTATCTATAGTAATTTCTGGCTATAGCCCAAACGGTAACGCCGGTTCCTGCCATAACAGCAATAATTGCAATGCAGCAAATTATAGCTTTCCATTTACCACTCAAATGTTTTCTTGTCATAACAAACTCCTTTTTTATAACAACATTTTTCTACATTTATTGTAACAAGTTTTGAGCTTTTGGAGCAAGTAATTTAATGTAGTTTATACTGGTTTTGTACAAATTTTGGTGTTTTTGATATTATACTATACTTTTTTGCTAATAATCTATTTGATAACAAATGACAAAAGAATAATCTTTGTGTTATAATGACCATATAATAGGGAGGGACTATGAAGAAAAAAACCTGGTATCCGCTAGACAATGCAGCAAAGTTATACCCTTGCATTAGCGGGCCTCGTAGACCTAATATATTTAGTTTTAGTGCACGCCTTACTGAAAAAGTCGACAAAGATGTTTTGGAAAAGGCTGTTAATATTATGCTAGAAAAAAACCCTACTTTCAAAGTAAAACTTCGTAGAGGTATTTTCTGGTATTATCTAGAAAAAAACTGGAAACCTTTTGTTGTAAAACAAGAAGTTCCTAACTATCTTGCACATTTTGATTTTGACGAAAACAATGGCTATCTTTTCCGTATTTTTTACAACGAAAACAAGATAACTATTTGTACATTCCATGCCCTATCTGATGGTGATGGAGCACTTACCTTTTTCAAATCTGTTATTGCAGAGTATTTGTACCTAATGGGTCACAATATCGATAGCGAAAACTTGATTAAGCCACTAGACGCGCCATATACTGAAGATAAAGGTATTGACTCATATGTTGAAGCTTATAACAAAAAGGCAAAAAAACTAGCTAAAGAAAAGAAAGTATTCAAAGTAGACGGAACTCCGTTTGACTATGACGGATATGGAATAATAACTGCAAAAATCGACCTTGCTAAATTAAAAGAGCTTGGTAAAAAATACAATGCAACTATTACTGAGTTTTTGGTTGGATTATATATGTATACAGCATACAATGTATATGTTAGAAACAAAAAAGTAAAAAACAAAACAATTAGCATTTTGGTTCCTGCAAATATGCGTAAAAGATACCAAAGCAGTACTTTGAGAAACTTCTCTCTATTTGTAAGACCAAAACACGACTTTGACAAGCAAGAACTTGACCTTGCTGGCTGTATCGAAACTTGCAAAGCTCAAATTAAAGAAGGGCTTTCTAAAGAAAAGCTTGACTCTATCATAAGAGATAATGTAAAAAACCAAAAGAATATCTTTATGAAGATTGTGCCTTTGTTTATAAAAGACTTAGTTATTAGAGCTGTATACAGCAGAGTTGGTGAAAACTTGCAAACCGGAAACATAAGCAACATTGGTATTGTAGAGCTTCCTGCAAGTATGCAAAAATATGTAACTGACTTTACTATGGCGATAACTCCAACATACACTTGCAAACAACAACTAGGTGCTATTAGTTATAACGGCAACTTATATATCACTTCTGCAAGGGAATTTGTTGAAACTAACTTTGAAAGAGAGTTTTTCACTACCCTTTCTAAAAACTCAATTCCGGTAGAAATCTTTAGTAATAACTGGGAGGCAAAAAATGAAACATTGTAAATATTGTAATGTTGATGTTGACACAAATGAAAATTTTTGCCCACTATGTTATAACTCATTAGAAGGCGAAAGTAAGAAAAAAACAACTGAGTTTTATCTAAAACGTACAGAAAACGACAAAACCCAAAAAACAAATTTCTTTTTGTATAAGTTATTCTTTTTGATGACGCTTACATTAGCTGCTGTAGCTGTTTTTATCAACGTAATGACATACAAAGACGGACCTACTCCTTGGAGCGCACTTGTTATAGTTTGTCTTTTGTACATTTGGATACTTATTGCTCACACTATCCTTTCAAAACGTGGAATACTAGAAAAAATTGTTTTACAAGTTCTTGGCGCTATCGCTATTGTTGGTGTGGTAAACCATATGGCAAGAGGTCACTGGCTAGCTGACTATGTTGTACCTTCAATACAACTAGCCGTAACTTCAACTTTACTATTTATCTGTCTTGTTATCAAAAACAAATATAAAATCGTTTCTCCATTTTTCGTAACACACGTTTTATCATTTATCGCATCACTTGTTTTGGTACTTACAAAAGCTGATGCTTTTGGGCTTTTGAGTGAGATAAATATGATTGCTTGTGGTGTAGGAATTATAGGAACATTATTGTTTGGATTTAAGACTTTGAAACTTGATTTTTCAAAGAAATTCCATTTGTAAATAAAACAGAATTTTCAGCAACATTTGTGTTTGCAAAATTAAAATTTTAATAAATTAAGTTTAATCATAACAATCAAAAAGCGGCAAAAAAAATTTTTGCTGTTTTTTTGTTTTTTATCCAAAATTGAGTATTGACAAGCGGGGTTTTGGCTTTTATAATGGGTATATAAATCAAAACACAAAAGGAGTAGTAAACTATGCAACAAACACCACAAAACCCTATCAAAAAAGCAATATCTTCTATCAAATCAAAGTATTTTCCTACTCCGGAGCAGATGGTTGCCGATATGAAAAGAAGCAACGCATATCCAAATGGCAGAGCTTATTGGAGTATCGCTCCAAAAATTGTAAAAAGCAAAGCCATTGAGCCAAAAGAAAAAGTGGATTTGCTACTAGACCTATACGGCAAATACTACATTTATCAACAAAAGAAATGTGTATCTTTTGCAGTATACGAAAACTACTATGAAGAATTTGTTTTTCCACGTCCAGGTGGCAAAGTATATACTCACAAGGCAAGATATGACAAGCTATACAACGAAATGGAATCTGAAAACAGCTACATTATCAACAGAGCCCTAAGAGATGAACTTAGTCAAATCATAAGCCAAGCTACTCCACCAGGGGCTAGCAGAACAGCCTTTGTAGAAAGCCTAGATGAAAGAGCAAAAAGCATAGCTTACCTATCTATGGGATTAGAAGATGACTTCTTTGCAGAAAACAAAAAAGTATTTAATGTATATATCCCATCAAAAGAAGAATCTTATATCAAAGATTTATTGCGTGAAAGATTCTTTGAAAATCACCCTGACCATTTAGAAGATTTCAAACGTACAGAACCATTTAGCGAATTTATGCCAGATATGAAAGGCTACAAAAATCCATACACTCCACCAACAGCTATCCCTGGTGCTATCAAAGACGGGGCTATGGCAATAATGGAAAAAGCAGAAGAAATAAAAGACGCAACAGCTGACGTTATCAAAGCTGCTACAAACGACAAGTTGCCAGAACAATAAGAAATTTTGTAAACTCATTTTATACAACAAAAAAAGTAGAGCTGATTACTCTACTTTTTTTTATTTCAATCAAATTATTATTTTATTTCAATTAGCTTGTTGCCAAGCTTGTCGCAAGATGTTAGGTAATATTTTACGCCGTTTCTTTCAACCAATATATCAGCTTTACACTGCGCTCCGTGAAGATGTCCATATACAACGGTTTTGATGCCGAACTCTTCGATAAGTTTTGTAAATACACTCTCTTCTCTTTTGCTGTTAAATGGTGGATAGTGCATTATACATATTATCTCTTCGCCATTGGTTGCTAGGCTTTGCGCCTTTTCAAAAGACATCTTAAGTCTTATCAATTCTCTATCAATAATCTTTTGGTCTTCAAGGGTTGCTTCGCCTTTTTCTGGTATAGACCAAGCCCTTGAGCCACAAAAAACTTTGTCACCGATTTTTATTGCATCATTTTGTATAGCATAAAAGTCTTCTGGAAGAATACTTCTTACTTTGCTAATAGTACCCCACCAATAATCGTGATTGCCACGAACAATGATTTTTTTGCCGGCGTTATTTGCTATTAAGTTAATGTCAGAAACCGCATCTTCTAATGCCATAGCCCAGCTAATATCCCCCGCTATGATTACAACATCATCAGGCCCAACCTTTTCTTTCCAGTCGCTAAAGATAGTGTCTACATAGTTGTCCCACGCAGGTCCAAAGATATCCATAGGCTTTGGGTTGTTTATAGACAAATGCAAGTCGCTTATTGCAAAAACTCTCATATTTTCTCCTATATTTATTATCTCATAAATTGCGTCTTGATGCAACAAAAAAGCAAAAAACTACTCAAAAGAAGTAGTTTTTTTATAATTATTGATTTTGAATTGCTGTTGGGTATATAGGCAGTTCCAAAGCCCCGCTACAAACATCTTGAGTAAAGTCTTGGCAAGGCGGTGCAGAGCAATAACCATAACTTGGAACAAGAAGTTCGGCGCTGACAACTACTCTAATAATAACCGTAATACAAGCCGAAATTGAGAAAGTTTCGCCACTAAGATAGGTACCACTAGGAACGCTAATTGCGCCAAAAGCCTGTATAGAATATGGTACAACTGATGGTTGTGGTACAAATAAAATAACATCAAATGGAACAGAAATACTAGTTGAGCCTGTACCCAAAACACCATTGCTATCAGTATATGTAACACTAAGCGGAATATTAACGCTACCCGAAACTCTTGCAAAGTTTGGTCTGTCGATAAGTCTATCAACAACAAGATTAGAAATAGTAGTACCTTCCACTGTTGTTGCGCTAACAAAAGTAAGCGGAAGTTCTGGGTTTGCAGGTGTAAGGTCTGTTAGGGCTACTTGCAAGTTTGTTTCTTGAAGCCGTTTCATACACGAATCCAAAACCTTGTTTGTTTGGATACACGCTTTTTCGCAGATGCCATTAAGTGGGTTGCCTGTAATTACTCCAGGGACATTGCCTCCCCTATTACAAGTATAAAAAGACATTTTGTTTACCTCCTACTTTAGTTTATGAAAAGGTTACAAAAAAGGTTAAACAATATTAATATACCTTTCTCCTTGTGTGTCATAAATTTAATCATTTATTATTTTTACGCAAAAAAAAGATAGCGATTATTCTTCGCTATCTTCAGTTTCTATTTGGTTTTGAGCTACAAGTCTTGCATCTAGGCTATCTAGCAGCTTATCTTTACCTGTCTTTTTGTCAGCTGATGTTACTATAAAGTTGTCTTTGGCAAGACCTAAGTCATTTGCTATTATTTGCACTTGTCTACCTATTGCTGACTTTGATAATTTGTCGGCTTTGGTCAAAACAAATACAGTTGGAATATTATAATAGTACAGAAATTTTATCATTTGCTTATCGTTGTCGTTTGGCAAATGTCTAATATCAAGCAGCATATAAACAGCTTTTAGATTTTCAGATTTTTTTAGGTAATTTTCAAGAAGGTTACCCCAGCTAGCTTGAGCTTCTTTTGAAGCTTTGGCATAACCATACCCAGGAAGGTCAACTAGTAAAAACTCTTTGTTAATCAAAAAGTAATTGATAAGTCTAGTTCTTCCAGGAAGAGATGATGTTTTTGCAAGTTTTGAGTTGTTGGTCATAAAGTTAATAAGAGAACTTTTTCCAACGTTACTTCTACCAACAAAAGCAATCTCTTTGTAATCTGATTTATAAATATCATTAAAATTTGATACACTTTTTACAAATTCTGCACTTTTTATAATCATAATTTTTCCTTAGCCGACAATACCTGTTTCATTAAGGTTATTGTCCAAAATTTTCACTTCGTCATCACCCATATTTGGGGTTTCGTGAATTTCTTTTCTTACGTAAATTGGGCTATCGCCGTCTTCGATAAATTTGTCTGTTAAAATTATCTTATCGATAGTTTTATCTTCTGGAGCAGAATACATAAGACCTATCATTCTATCTTCTAAGATAGTTCTAAGTCCTCTTGCACCAGTTTTTAGCTTGATTGCCTTTTTTGCAACAGCTGATAGACACGCATCTTCAAACTCAAGTTTTATTCCGTCTATGTCAAACATCTTTGCGTATTGTTTTGTTATAGAGTTTTTAGGTGCTGTCATAATTTGAACAAGAGCATCTTCGTTTAGTTCGTGAAGACCAACAACGATAGGCACTCTACCTACAAACTCAGGAATAAGACCAAATTTGATCATATCTTGTGGTTGGATATTTTTGATAAATTCGTAAGAATCTTTTTCTTCTTTTGATTTTACACCGCTACCAAAACCAAGTGTGCTATCACTTATTCTCTTTTCGATAATTTTGTCAAGTCCAACAAAAGCACCGCCGCAAATAAACAAAATGTTTGTTGTGTCTATTTGTATCATTTCTTGTTGTGGGTGTTTTCTTCCGCCTTGTGGTGGAACAGATGCAACTGTGCTTTCTAGTATTTTAAGAAGAGCTTGTTGTACGCCTTCACCGCTTACGTCTCTTGTAATAGAACGGTTTTCGCCTTTACGAGATATTTTGTCTATTTCGTCAATATATATAATACCTCTTTGGGCTTTTTGAATATCATAATCAGCGTTTTGAATAAGTTTAAGCAAAATGTTTTCTACGTCTTCGCCGACATATCCAGCTTCGGTAAGTGTAGTTGCGTCAGCAGAAGCAAATGGAACTTTCAAAATTCTAGCAAGAGTTTTTGCAAGAAGTGTTTTTCCGCAACCTGTTGGTCCAATCATCAAAACGTTGCTTTTTTCAAGCTCTATCAAAGATTCGTCTAGGTTTGTTTCTTTTAGCTCAGCGTTATAGTTTATTCTTTTGTAGTGGTTATATACAGCAACAGACAAGGCTTTTTTTGCTTCGTCTTGACCTACGATATAACTGTCTAGCATTTCTTTGATTTCGTGTGGAAGTGGAAGATCAATTTTTTCTTCTACTTTTTTGTCTTTTTTCTTTCCGTCTTTGATAATCTCTCTGCAGACGTCAACACATTCGTCACAGATAAAACTATCTCCGCTTGGGCTAGATATAAGTCTTTTTACTTCGGCTTGAGATTTGCCACAAAATGAACAAACTAAGTTTATATCTTTTTGCATTATTTACTCCTTTATTTATAATAGCCATAAACAAAAGTTGCTAAACCACAAAAATATTTAGGTTTAGCAAATCTTTTATTATTTTCTCTTATAGAATATTTCGTCAATAAGACCATATTCTTTTGCTTGTTCGGCAGTCATATAATAATCTCTGTCAGTGTCTTTTTCCACTTTCTTTAGATCTTGACCAGTTCTTTCGCTAAGAACCTTGTTTAATTTTGATTTTATATGTTGAATATGTTTTGCTTGAATTTCGATATCGCTAGCTTGACCTTGAGCGCCACCAAGTGGTTGGTGAATCATAATCTCGCTATTTGGCAAAGCATATCTCTTGCCTTTTGTTCCGCTTGCAAGAAGAAATGCCCCCATTGATGCAGCAAGACCTACACAGATAGTGCAAACGTCACATTTGATATAGTTGATAGTGTCAAAGATTGCAAGTCCTGCAGAAACACTTCCGCCAGGGCTATTGATATATAAAGATATATCTTTGTCTGGGTTTTTGCCCTCTAGGTAAATAAGTTGTGCTACAACTACATTTGCACTAGCGTCATTAATCTCTCCTGTTAAGAATATTATTCTATCTTCAAGTAGTCTAGAATAAATATCATAACTTCTTTCTCCTTCGCTTGTTTTGTCAACAACCATAGGTACTAACATATTTATTTACCTCCAAAAATGTTTTTATTAAAGAGTGTTGTTTTCCTTCAAAAGTTTCATAAGTTTGTTCATAAGGATACCATTTTGCATATAAGCAATTTGTTCGCTCTTTAGTTCTTTTCTTATTTCTTCGATTGTCTTTTTCTTTTCTTTGCCTTCGTTGTATTTTTCTTCAACATCAGCGTCTGTAACGTCTAGGTTTTCAGCTTTTACGATAGCTTCAAGTACTAGTCTTGTTTTTACAGATTTTGCAGCATCTTCTTTTCTTGATGCTCTTAGTTCTTCCATAGTTTGACCAAGGTATTTTAGGTAGTCTTCTAATCTTAGACCTTGATAGCCAAGTCTATACTCAAATTCATTAATAAAGTCATCAATTTGATGTTCAACCATAACTTCTGGAACTTCTACTTTTGCATTTGCAGTTACAGCATCTATAAGATCTGCTTCTTGTTTGTGCATAGCTTCGTGCTCTGCCTGTTCTGTAAGTTTTGTTTTGATATCAGCTTTAAGGTCAGCTAGAGTTTCAAATTCGCTTACTTCGCTAGCAAATTCATCATTTAGCTCTGGAAGTTGTTTTGTTTTGATTGCTTTAACAGTTACTTCAAATACTGCTGGTTTGTTTTTAAGTTCGTCAACGTGATAATTTTTTGGGAAAGTAACGTTAACGTCTTTTTTATCACCGATATTCATACCGATAATTTGGTCTTCAAAGTTGTCGATAAAGCTATGAGAACCGATTTCTAGGTCGTAATCTGTAGCTGTGCCGCCTTCAAATTTTACACCATCAATAGAGCCTGAAAAATCGATTGTAGCAAGGTCGCCGTTTTCTACAGCTCTGTCGCTAACTTCGATAAATCTAGCACGAGATGATACCATTCTGTCAAGTTCTGCTTTTACTTCTTTTTCGCCAATTTTAACAGCGTCTTTTTTGATTGTCAAACCTTTGTAGTCACCAAGTGTTACTTCTGGTTTACATTCTACTGTAGCAACGATAACAAGACCGTTTTCGTCAATGCTCTTGATTGATAGTGCTGGAGCATCAATTGGTTCTACGCTTGTTTCTTTTTGTAATATTTCAAAATAATATCTGTAAAAACAGCCATCAATTGCATCTTCAAAGAAAATGCTTGGTCCATAAGTTTTTTCAATAACTTTTCTTGGAGCAGCGCCTTTTCTAAATCCGTGGATATTGAATTTGCCTTTTGTTTTTTTGTAAGCGTCTTCAATAGCTGTTTCCCATTCTTTTGCGTCAAGACTAATTTCGATTTCTACTTTTTTGTCCTTCAATGTCTTTAATTCGTATTTCATCTATATTCTCCTTCGATTGATAAGCGCAAATTTCTAGCTTATCATTTGTACCTTGTAAGTATACCATAACGGCAAAACTATTTCAAGTATTTTATGCTACCAAAAGGTCACCTTTTTGGCATTTTTTGTAAATAAAAAAGCCCCAAATTATGGGACTTTTTGTTATAAACCAATATATATACCTACTGAAACCAAAATAATAACAAAAGCAAATACTGTAAGCAAAATGCAAAATGACATAGTGTTATTGTGTTTTTTTACTCTTTGTTTTAGAATAAAGCCTTTGTCTTCTTCTGGCACAACATAAATATCTTCATCAACAGATATTTGTCTTGCATCAATCATTTGTTTTACGCCCGTTACTTCGTCCATATCCTTACGGGCTTTGTTTGCGTTATAAATAATATTTGCCCACATAAACATACCGATTGCTATAACATCAAGACCAATAGGCAACAAAATATTAACAAGGGCTTGAAAGGCTATAAGCGTAATACCTAGCCCAAATATAACAAGCATAGTTATATTATATGGTGATTTGAAAAAACTCTTCATAAATATCTCCTACAATACAATAAACACAACAACAATAGCAATAACGCTAATTACAAGCAGCGAAATATAAACGCCATTTCTTCTAGAAAAAGCATAAAAACCACCTGCAAAAACACATACTGCAAAGCAAAGTATACCCGCAATCAAAAACATAACGTTTTGGATAGAAGGAATAATTTTGCCAATTAAAACAAGTACCGTTGCTGCAAGTACTGCTATAAATGCCGAAAAATTAATTATTCTTTTAATTGTTTGTTTTGTCATTGTTTGTTTCCTTATAAAAGTATCATAACACAAAATATGCTAATGTCAAAATATTAATTTAGTTTCTTTAATACATCTTCAAAATAACTTGGCAAATCTACCGAAAAACTCATTCTTTCGCCACTTCTTGGGTGGGTAAACTCAATATTTGTAGCTACAAGAAGTTGTCCTTTTAGGTCAAATTTGTCAGCAACTTTGCTATAAACAGGGTCACCTACAACAGCGTGACCAATATAGCTTGAGTGAACTCTTATTTGGTGAGTTCTGCCTGTTTTTAGTTCGTATTCCATCAAAGTATAACCTTTGAATCTTTGTAAAACTTTGTAATGAGTAATAGCAAGTTTACCTTCGCCGTCTTTTACTACAAAGATTTTTTTACGTTCGTTTGTTCCGCGGTTAAGATAGGTTTCTATCACTCCGCTATCTTTTTCAACCACCCCAAAAACTAGGGCTTTGTATATTCGCTTGCAACTTTTTTCTTTGATTTGCTCTGCTAAACTTACATGCGCAAAATCATTTTTTGCAACAAGCAAAAGCCCTGCAGTGTCTTTGTCTAGTCTATGAACAATACCCGGTCTTAATTCGCCGTTAATGCCGCTCAAATCCTTAATATGATACATAAGCGCATTAACTAGCGTTCCGCTATAACAGCCACTGGAAGGGTGTACAACCATTCCTTGAGCTTTGTTTATAACTAGCAAATCGCTGTCTTCATAGACAATATTAAGTGGTAAATTTTCTGGCACAATGTCAGTTGCAACAGGCTCTGGAAGCTCTACATCAACGCTATCTCCATCACACATTTTGTAGCCGGCTTTTACTATTTTGCCGTTAACAAAAACCATCTCTTTGTCTATTAAATTTTTTATAAAACTTCTTGTTTTTCCGTCTAGTTTTTCTAGAAGGAAGATATCAAGACGTTTGTTTTTGTCTGGACTTTCTACATTAAAAATCATTTGTTATTTTTTGCTCTCTTTTTTTTCGTTACTAAAGAAAATAATATATATAGCAAGTAGTATAACACCGACAACAATAAAGCTGTCTGCAACGTTAAATGTTGGAAATTCTCTCCAAAATTCAAACACAATAAAATCTCTTACACCGCCAAGAAAAATTCTATCAACAAGATTTCCTATAGCGCCACCAACTACAAAACTAAGACCTATGCTATATAGCTTGCTGTCGGGTTTGTATTTTGCATCAAACAAAATCAAAAATACAATCATAACCATAGTAACAACAACAATTATAGGTGTATATCCTGAGAAAAACCCACCTGCTATACCTTCGTTTAGAGTTGTATTAAAATCTATCCCAATAAGACCGGGGATAAGTGAAAATTCTTTTCCCTTAAAAAGAACTTTTGTAAGAAGATCTACAGCTACTACAAAGAATATTATGCAACATTTTAAGATTATCTTTTTCTTCACAAAAATTTCTCCTTATGTGGTATTATACTAAACTTTGCAAAAAAAGACAACTGCAATTTGCAGTTGCCCTAAAGTTTACATATACATTAATATTATTTGTTAAGAATTGTTATTTTGTGTCATAACATTGACACCTTCTGGAGTAAGTAAGAATAAATCTCCTTGAAGTCTTTTGATTGTTCCACGAAGAGCGTATACTGCCCCACTCAAAAAGTCCAAAACCTTCTCCGCCGCCACATTGTCCATCTCACCTAGATTTACAATACAAGACTCTTTGCGTCTTAGACATTCGATAAGTAGTTGCAAATCTTTATCACCTTTTGGCGCATAAATCAAGACATTTTTGCCCGAAGTTCCAAAAGGGACACTAGATAAGTCCACTGTTTGACTATCAACTGTTTGCGTAGCAAAGGTATTTGCTAGCCCGTTTTCAAAACTGCTATATCTATCTTTTGGTTTTTCTGGTACGACAGATGTTGTTACTTTGGCTTGCTTTTTTTGCTTTTCTTGTCCATCACTAAAACCAACACCTTTCATAAAAAAGTTAAATAGTCCCATCACTTTCTCCTATATATGTATATATTAACACATAAGCATATTTTTTTGCAAATATTTTTAGTTGCATTGTTTTTTGGTAAAAAACTCTAAAAATCTTAAATATGGTTTACTGTGCTCTCTTCTCCGTGTCCACTATATAATGTATAATTAATATAATTATTATTTATCTTATTAACACTATAAATTAAATCTTTACTACTTGACGTTGCAAGGTCGGTTCTTCCGTAACCATCACTAAATATAGTATCCCCACAAAAGATATCTTTTTCTATCACAAACCCTAGCCCACAATCAGTATGCCCAGGAAGTTCAATGACTTTGATTTTTTTGCCATCAAAATCAATCTCGTCACCTTCTCTTACTATCTCAATTTGCTCATCTTTTATATCAAATGTTTGTCTTACGAAAAAGTATGAACAATTAAGGTCGGTGTTTGTAAATTTTTCCACGCCGCTTTTGTGGATATAGCATTTACAACCAAACTCCTTTAGTAAACTCTCTAAGCTAAAGATATGATCAAAATGTGCGTGAGTTATAAGTATACCTTTTACCTTTTTACCTTCAAGATAGGGCTTTAGCATATCTACACTGGCGTTTGCGTCTATAATTATTGCTTCATTTCCGCTTGTTACAACATATGTGTTGTTATGCAAAACCCCACTCACTATTTTGTTTATTTCCATAGTTGTCCTTTATTTATTACAATTTCTTTATAGCATCAACTGGCTTCATACGGCTGATTTTTATAACCGGAATAATTGTTGCAAGAAGTACAACAACAGCACAAGCAATAAGCACTGCAAATATTGGAGTAAATCCAACAGTAAGAAGTGTTATTCTGTTGATAATTGTTGATTGTAAGTAGCTTTTGAAACTAGATACAAGAAGGTTGTTGATAAGGTGTGTTCCAAGAAATATTAGTCCCCAAGAACAAACAACTGTTATTGCTCCCATTATTGTAGACTCAATAAGGAATATCTTTCCTACGTCTGAGCCTTTTGCACCAATTGCTCTCAAAATACCAATTTCTTTTTGTTTGTTTACAACGCTTATTGTTACAAAGTTAAACAATAGTATTGTTGAGAATATACCCATAATAAGGGCTACCCATTGAAAGACGATACTAAAGATTTTGAAGATGTTGCTAACAAGATATAATGTCGCAGAAATTTCGCTTTCGTGGTAAACATAATTATTGTTTGCAATGGTCAAATATTCTCTAACCAATCTTTCACTGTCAGGAAGTGTTACATAGATAGCTTTTAGAGAATTATTTGCAGATGCATTTTTGATTACATTTTCGTCAGAGAAAATCGCACAAACTATAGAACCATAGCTTGCAGTTGCAGGAATAAGTCTTGCAAGACCATTAAAGTCAATAATACCAACAACGTTAAGGTATTCTTCGTATGCTGGACCATCTGCTATATCCATAAAGTTAAAAGTACCCATATTAATCTTTTGGTAATCTTTGATAGAACTTGGGTCAAAATGATAATTATTTGCAGATAGATTGCCTAAAAGTTGCTCAGCTTCGGTAAGGGATTGTCTTTTTGCTGCGTCTTCAGCTTCTTCTAATTCTTCTTCCATCTTAAGAATAAATTGCTCTAGCATTTCTTTATATGTATTAAGCGGAATAATAACTGCATTTTTTATACTGCTATCATTAATATATGTATCTGCTTCTTGTGACAAGATATTGTTGTCTTTTAATGATTGAATATCATGTCCCATAGCTGTTAGTTGATTTGTAAGCTCTTCTAGCTTATACACATACTTTGTAGAAGGAAGACCTTTTTTATATTCTCCAAAAGTTGGTCTAAATTTAATAGAAGATACTTTTGTATAACCTACATTTACATTTACGCTATTTATAAAAGCAGTGCTTTTAGCAAAAAGTATAGAATAGTAGTTTTTAACTTCTAAACAATATTTGTCATAATCTTCGTGAGCTGAAAATTGGTCGCTTGCTTGATTGTATGTATCAATTAAGTCTTTATACTTTGTCTTATAGTCTGTAGAGATAATACCACAAACGTCAACTTTTAATCCCATAACATCACTAATGCCTGTCATTAAAATATAAGAATACAAATCTTCTTTTAGGTATTCGTACTCTGCTCCCATAAGAGCAATTTCTCTTAGGTATTTTTCTTTGTTTAGGAATATTAGGCTATCAGCTAAATAGTCTGTAATTGCAACTTTTGTATCAGTATCTTGTGGGTATACGCCTTTGATAAGAGATACATCTTCGCCGCCAAAATACTTTTTGATATCTACAAGGTCAGCAACTACAACACCTTGTGATGTAGAAGCATATGGTGTTGACAAGTTTCTACCTACCATAGACATAATCATATTCATTAGGTCAAACTCTGGATTTTTATAAGTCATCTCTAGACTATAAAAGTCTAGATGATTGGTTACATAATCTTTAGTTAGTTTGTCGTAGGTTTGCTTTTCAAAAGTTTCCATAGACGACATATTAAAAGAATCAAATTCTTCTATATATGTACCCTGTTTTAATACAATATCAGTTATACCGTTTGCTTCAAAACTCTTTGATGATGCAACGGCTATATCATACCCCGCAAAAATTTGGCTAAGACCAAATAATGCAAGTGACACCATTGTTAAAAAGATAGTAACAACAAGCCTAAACTTTTTGGTTTTGAAGTTTGAAACACCAAGTTGAGTGGCGTACTTATTAGGGAATTTTGAACGAATAAGTCTGCATCCATCTGTTTTTTCGCTTTTTACTTCGCCAGTTTTTTCAAACTTACTATCACTTCTTTGTCTTATTTTCAAAGGCTTTTCTGCTAAAGCCTTGTTTACTTGTCTTATTTCTTTTGGTGATAGCGGTCTATCTGCTGGAATAGAAATTGTTTTGTTTGTGATAGCAAAGTCTTCTATATCTTCATTTCTTTTTGAAACGTCAGCAATTACTTCACCGTCAGCAAGTTCAATTATGCGGTCGGCATATTTTTCGGCGCTATCTCTATCGTGAGATACTATAATTACAAGCTTGTTTTGAGCAAGTTTGCCCAAAATCTTAAAAATTTGTTTGCTTGTATTACTATCCAAGTTTCCAGTAGGTTCGTCACCTAAAATAATCTCTGTTTGTTTAACCAAAGCCCTTGCTATCGCTACTCTTTGCTTTTGACCACCAGAAAGTTCGTTTGGTTTTCTCTTTTCAAAACCTTTCAAGCCTACTTTTTCCAAGATGT
>JAZSJH010000009.1:0-128327 GCA_045534265.1 Clostridia bacterium | reverse complement strand
TAATTATATAAATAAAAACAAGGTTTGATTAACCTTGTTTTTTTACTTTATATATTTTAGAAAAATAATCTTCAAGTTCAGCTGATACTTGCATATCAAAATTATTTCCATTTTTATAATTGTACAAACATACAATTGTTACAGAGCCGTTATTTTCTAACTGTCTTGCTGACATACTCAAAAGCCTTACAATATCAAAAGTATTTGATTTGATATCAAGCAACGAACTACCATTAATTGTATTTTGATTCTTTATAGCTTTATCAATACTATCTATACACAAAACAACATTTTCACCCAAAGCTGCAAGTGCTTTTGTTCTAAGTAGCGCAAGTTTAATTATAGATATATGCTCATTTGCTTTTTGAAGCATAGTTGTATAATAATTCTCAACTTCTAATTTGTTTTGTATAAGTTCTTGCTCTTTATTGGCATCTAGCTTGACAACAATCGTTTTGTAACTTGCTGGCAAACTTTTTATATAATCAAAAGCTGTAGATTCGCTTTCTTTATCTTGAATAATAAGGTTTGAAACACCGACAATAAAGTTGTCAATTTCATTATTTGTATCAAGTCTTGTAAGTGCCTGTATAGCTGGCAACATTTCAAAGTCTTGAGATATTTTTCCGCCATTTACACTTATTATTTCAAACAAAACAAGTGGCTTATCTTCTTCAAGAAGTTTCGCTCTTCCCTTAATATAATCACCAGATTTTAGATGGTTTTGTTCAATCAAAACTGAAGACACATATGCCCCAGAAAAAACAGAGTATGCTTTGCCTTTTTCTCTAACAAAACCATAACCAAAGTTTGTAATCTCCAAAATACCTTCTATATCAAAATTGGTTTTTGTTTTTGCATTTCCATCTTCCAAAAACACCCTAACACTTTCGCTAAGGCAAGGCATCTGGCTCTCTTCCATAGAATAAGTAGTCTCTTCTGTAGGAAGTATCATATCCAAAACTGTTTTTCGTGAAGGATTAGATAATGACTTTGGTGGACGACCTTGTTTACTTTTTGGAACATAAGGCTTTACTTCACCGTTTACTATTTGGAATATTTTTTCGATTAATTCTTCTTTTTTATAAGTTGTAGGAGAATAAACCCCGATATCTCTTGCAATATTTCTTAGTTCAAATATACTGCTTTGTTGCAAAAGCTCTTTGTCGAAATATGTCCTCATATTTTTTACCTCAAAGACATTATACCCGTATTTCTTTCAAAAGCAAAGTATTTTTTTACAAAAATATATATTATTGTAAAAAATTAAAGCAAAAGTTCTCCGTCAGTTGTTTGAATAACTCTCATAACCTTTATTTGCTTGCCGGTATTTGCATCTAAATAGATATAATAAGTAAAATTATTATATTTGCCACTAATCTCGTATGCAAAGCTTTCTCCGCCATACTCTAGTGGAATAAGACACTTTTTAAGAGAGTTTACTGAGATTTTTGATGAAACATTAGAAAGAATTTCACTTTCAGTTTTTGTAAATGCCACAGATTGTCTTTGCGTATGATTATAGGCATAGTTTGTAGCTTCCCACCCCATAACATTGCCGTTTGTTCTGTCAATTTTTACTTTGATAAGGTCTGGATAATAGATAACACCTTCTATAACAGGAGCTAAGTTTACATATGTTATATTATGTGATGTAGCTTTCCACACGCATTTCATATTTTCAAGTCCTACAGATTTTGCAAAGTTTTCGGCTGTTTTAATTGCGTTGTCTTCGCTATATATAATCTCCCCTTCGCCAAAGTTGCCACTTAGACTTATCAAAAACTTTCCTTGCTCTGTCACTTGAGCATAATAGGTGTTATTATCTGCCTTTATAGCAAAGTTAAAGGTTGTAAACTTTCCTGTTGTTTTTCCTTGCTCTGTTATTTCGGTCACGCCAAAATTAGACAAAACTTTGCTCAAATACTCCTTTGCTTGCTCACTACTGCAACTATCTTTAGGAAGTCCTTTGATTTCTTGATTTAGAACGCCGTCAGAAAATGGACCGTCATATATCATAGATGGATATTCTATACTATCGTTTGTAAGTCCGCTAAAGTTTTGGCTAAAGCTATCTATTTCTTTATCACTATCTAAATTGTCTAATATATTGTAGCCTTGAGAAACTTTTAGCGAAATTTTATTTAGCTCATATTTTAAGTTAGCAATACAATCATAAATCTCTTGCCAAGTTTTTTCTTGGTCTTGTGTAAAAACACTTTGAGATGAGTTGAGAATAGATGTTGAATAACCACTTAGTTGATTCATAAATCGACTACTACTACTAACAAGCCCGCTGTTTATAGGAAGATAGCTAAGGCAATTTTGGGCATCAGTTGATTGTTGTTTTATATTTGTAAGACACTTTTTCTGGCTATCATAATCATTTGAAACCAACATTTTGCTTACTTCTACTTCTATTGTATTGACGTTATCTATAAGTTCGTACAAAGATTTTTGGTATACGCTCTCTAGCGTGCTAGCATGTCCCGACATTGTTGTTGTGTTAAAATATAATGCAATACCAAGTCCTACACAAACAAAAGATAAGCCAAGTATTGCCAATATATATCCTGCTTTTTTCATATCATCTCCTTAAATAGCAAAAACGTGTTTGCCTATTGTTACAACGGTTTGTCTTGAAAAAATCCATTTGCTTGTTGCTACTTCTGGATTGTAATAAAACAAACAGCCATATGTTGGATCCCAGCCGTTCATTGCATCTCTCGCTGCATTATATGCGCTTTGGTTGGGCTCTAGATTGATTTGTCCATCATGTACAGCCGTAAAAGCCCAAGGCTGATAAATAACTCCCGCAATAGTATTTGGGAATTCTGGGCTTTCTACGCGGTTTAGAATAACAGCCGCAACTGCAACTTGCCCGACATAGACTTCTCCCCTAGCTTCTGCGTGAACGCATTTTGCAAGCAGGTAGATATCATTTGAATTTTGAGTTGATAACGATATATTAAGCTTTGCAGCAGTCTTTGCTCCTACAATTCCATCAACTGTTAGACCATTGTCTCTTTGAAAGTTTTTTATTGCTTGCACAGATCCTGTGCCCAATATTCCGTCAACATCACCAGTATAATATCCAAGGTCTTTTAGCTTTTGTTGTATTTCTTTGTTTTGAGTAATTGACGCTACTTCTGCAATGCTATTTGTTGTTTCTTTATTTTGCCATATGTCTATTGCTGAATACATAAAACTAAAA
Source organism: Clostridia bacterium (assembly GCA_045534265.1). GTDB lineage: Bacteria > Bacillota > Clostridia > Christensenellales > UBA1242 > CAKVLS01. The sequence continues at coordinate 125,113 of JAZSJH010000009.1, read as the reverse complement.
AGAACAACTATACTCAAACTTACACCCAAAACAGATAAGTATCTTTTCATGTTACCTCCTAATCAAATATTTTACTAATTATCTGCAAAAGTTTTGATTTGTATACAATATTTTTTGTATTATCAGCAAGACACATTGGCGGATATATTACACACCACCAGTTATCGCCTTTTGCCTGTCCTAAATCAATAATTAAAGCATCATAATATCCACTTTCTAAAACAAGTTCTTTATAAGTGCGTGTTGGGAAATACTCGTTATTTAGTCTTGCAGAAGATGCATATGTAAAACCTTTACTCAAAAGAAGGTTATCAACCACCCTTTCTATATTTTTCAAATTGGCGGTTAAAATCTTTTCTGCCTTTTCTATTTCATTGCAATCTGCAAAAAGCGGCGTTAAATATTCACAAACAAGGTCTTTGATTTCGTGTTTTATATTTGTATCAACAAGGTCATTACTATTGGCTCTTATATGTATTCTAAGATATTTTGTTTCGGCTGATGGCATAAACACAAGTATTGCAATAATGATAATAACAACACCAAAAACTAATAATATTTTTTTCATAATTTCACCTTAAAATATTATTGCCAAAATCATAATACACAAACAAAAAACTCAAGGAAATCCTTGAGTTTTTATAACATTATTTGTCACTTTTTCCACGGAATACAACTAACTTTTCGCCACCTTGTAAAGGAAGTGCGATTTCGCTATTTTGCAAAAGCAATTGTTCTTCTTTGACAGAAAGGCGTTTTGCAATATCCCAAATATTTTCGCCATCTTTTGCAATTACTATTTCTAAAGCATATGGTGAAAGCTCTTTTTGCTCGCCCAAAGATATCTCTGTAGTAAAGGCAGATATTGTTGGTGTCCACATGCAATATGTAATATATACATTGGCTACAATTTCAAGTTCTCTACCCTTTTTGTTTTTTACAGATATTTCACCTAACTTTAGGTTAACAATCGGGTTGTCACCTGCATTTATATCTGCATTAGCAACATTTAACGAATACGGAAGGTCTACCATAACCGAATTTAGAACTTTATTACCCTCTTCATCTTCGCTATAATAAATAACTCCAACACTTGCAATACCTTCAAGAATCATTTCGCCATCTTTTACTATTGTATTCACAACCGAAATATTTTCGCCGGCAACACCTAAGATGCGTTCAATACGCGGAGCATCTTCTGCAAGATTAAAACCTGCAATAATTTTTTCTTCGGCAAAATGTGTTGGTCTATTGATGCAGTGGTCAAAGGATTCTGTTGTAAGTTTAACTTCTCTTTCAATATTATATGCATCAACAACAACTTCTTGATTGAAACAAGTATACACTTCTCCAGACAAGGTATATGGCATCTCAAGATCGATAATTGTTTCCCCATTCGTTCCTACGACAATATTTGTTGCAGGTCTAAACTTTGTTTTGAAATATAGCTGCAAAACATCATCATTTAATATGCCTTTTTGTTCAATCTCTTCGCTAAAGTCAAAAGTCTTTGTAAAAGATTTTAGCTGGCCATCATCATACTCACACAAAAAGTTTGCATACATCTCGCCATTGATTACAAAATAATCCGTCTTAATGTCATAACTTTTGATAAAGCCCGTATATGTAACAAATACTATTTTTCTAAATTTGTTATCTACTGTCACTTCGCCCTTTACAATACCTTCGGCAGAAATAATATCTTTTATAGAACACACTAAGCTATCTGCAGTTTTTGTATTTATGCTTTCGTCACAAACAGGTAATAACACTCCACAATCATTATCAAAGGCATAAATATCAAGACCTACAAGAGAGTTTATATTCACCTCCCCTTGAGCAATGGTTGCTTGGTTATCCATAATGCAAGGAAAAATTTTTACTTTGCTGCTTTGGCTTATGACACTGTTTTCATAAGAGATGTTTGTTTGTGCCACTTGTTCTTCGCTACATACTATTTCGCCGTTTTCAAGGCAAATGACGGCTTCATATCTAACTTGTAGAGTGGCTTTTACACCGCCATTATACACATCAATACTCTCAATCTCTGGGCAGGCTTTTACCGACAACATTTTTGCAATTTTGACTTCTGTAGGGCTTGTAATGGTCGTTTGTATTTTTTGCTGGATATTGCTTACAAATCTTTTGTTACACATTTTTACATTTGTTTGATTTGCTTCGTTCATACTTCCCCCTATATCCTGCAACCTGCAATTGCAGGCGCTTATTTATAATATGATATAGAAAGACAAGTAAAAATATGATAACTATTTTAGATATTTTCTATTTTTACATTTCCACACAAAACATCACTATACGAATATGTTTTACAGTTTTCATCTGTTTTTATAGTAAATACTGCAGGATAAATATTTTCCAAAGTTCCAGCAAACCTTTCTATTTTATTTCTACCACGATTGGCAGTAATATTAATGTTTTGACCTTTTAGCTTTAGAAGTTGCATTTTTATATCTTGCAAGGTTATATTGTTTCTTTTCATAGCAGTTCTCCTTGCTATATTATTCCTACTATACAATCTTTTATACAAAAAAACACCCCAAAATTTTTGGGGTGCGTTTTATATTATATTTTAGTCTTCGTCATCATCTAGATCGTCTAGATCGTCAAATGCATCATCAAACTCATCTTCGTTTTCGTCGTCTTCTATTTTTTCTGAATCCAAGTCGTCATCATCAGCAAGTGACAAATCGTCATCATCTTCAAGAACATCATCATCTAGATCTGTAATAGAAACCATTTCGCCAGTTTCTTCGTCTTCGCTATATCTTCCATCATCATTGTCAAAATCTTCCCAACCAGTGTCTTGACCATCTTTATCATTTACAAGACCTTCTTCTAGGGCACGTTCTTTTGCACAAGCAACGCACATGTCTTCGTCTGGATTGATATAGTTTGCCTTACAGATTGGACAAAGCTCCAAATCTAAATTGTCTTCGATATCAAGAGAACCCAAAGCTTTCATTTCTAGCTTACATACATTACAGAATTTATCTTTCTTTTGAATGTAGTTAAGTTCACATCTAGGGCATCTAACATATACTGGACTTTTCATAAATTATCTCCTATTTTGCTCAAAGCATCTATGCTTTAAGACTTTCTATATTATAGTCATAATATACATAATTGTCCACTATTTTATTATATATTTTTTTTAGATTTTTACGCGCCTTCTATAAGCATTTTGTCCGCTACTAATGCAATAAATTCACCATTAGTTGGTTTTTCGTTACTGCTATATACTTTGATACCAAAAAGGTTGTTTATATTTTCTATTTTACCCCTATTCCAAGCAACTTCGATAGCGTGTCTTATAGCTCTTTCGACTTTGCTAGCGCTGGTTTCAAATCTTTCGGCTATTGATGGATAAAGCTGTTTTGTTATACTATTGATAATTTCAGGATTTTCGATAGCCATTTTGATTGCTTCTCTCAAAAACTGATAACCTTTGATATGGGCAGGTATACCTACGGTGATAAAAATATTACTAATTTTTTCGTCTACAAATCTATTTTTACTGCTTTTTATATTTGCAACTACATTTGATGTGTTTTTAAGTTCTTTGATTCTTTTTGACAAAACATCAAAATTAACAGGTTTTGCCATATAGTAATCTGCTCCAAGTGAAATTGCTTTTTGAATAAAGTTTTCATTTTTTAGCGAAGACAAAACAAACTTTTTGGTTGGGAGTTTCATTTTGTCCATTCTTTCTAAAAGTTCGAAACCATCTAGGCTTCCTAGTATTATATCAAAAATAACTACGTCTGGTTTTTTGTCGCCGATAATAGATAGGGCTTCTGCACCATCTGTTACACTAGCCAAAACTTCAAACTCTCCGCTATCATTAAATTCTTTTGTAAGGGTTTCCAAATAACTTTCGTTGTCATCTGCTATTACGATTGTTTGTTTTTCTATGGTAGTATCCATAATTTTCCTCCGATAATCTTTTTTACTTTTTTGTTTCTTTTCAACGGAAACAAGAAAAGTTTAGCATAAAGACTCATATTTAGATATTATTTGGCGAGTATTATATTGGAGTTTTTGGTAAATAATTGATAGTTTTAGCAGAAAAATGTCGAAAACAAACAATAAATAAAAAAAGAGTAAGGATTTATCCCTACTCTTTTGTTTAATTATTCTTCCTCTTCTGCTTTTACATCTTCTTTGTCAAGTGTGCCGATAAATTGTTCGAAAGTTTCACCTTCGCCATTTGTTGCAAAATGTCTTACAAGATGCATATAGCTGTATAATGTGTTGCTATCTTCTACTGTATTGTAGTAATAGATATGGTCTTTGTCGTAGTCAAATACTGTTGTTTCATTTGTGGTAATATTTACATTTGTGCTATGAACATGACCTGCAATTGATCCTTCATTTTCTGCATACTCAGTTTTATAAATTTCTTTGCTATATAGAGTGTTACCGATTGTATAGTAAATTCTATTTTCTTCGATATATAGAAGTTTGATTGTTTGATCTTCTGTAGCTTTATACAATACTGTATAATCGCCAAGACCTCTATAATATACCATTGTGTTACCAAGTTTTGCTACAATACCCATATCAATGCCGTTGCTGTCTTGGTTTACAACATATTCTGTTAAATTGTTTGCACTATATTGTGTTGCTGTTTCAAAATCTCTTGTAGAATACAAAATTGAATTTTCTGTATAATATAGTCTATCGTTATTAACAGAAACTAGGGTTTTTGTTGTGTTATCTTCGATAGGCTCTACAGCTTTTGAACCATCAAGTTTTACTCTTGAAAGTCTTGTACCATTGTAACCACCATTTTTGATAGTAACTGTTTGATTAATATAAGCGTAGCTATTAAAATCAGATACAGAATATCCATTTTCGATATTTTCTACTGCTGGGAAAGTAACAGCAGTTACTTCTGTAGCCAAAGTTTTTGTTGACTTTTTAGTGCCTTTCTTTACATCTACAAGTACTGTTGACAATTCTTTATTGTTCAAAATAGTAAGACATACATTGTTACCTACTAAGTTGAAAGAATATTTTAGGTCTTCGCCTAGGGTATTCATACTATATAGAGTTTTGTGACCAGTACCATTTAATTTGATTCTTTCAAAGCTAAGTAGTCCTTCCAAAAGCTCGCTTGAACCAACATCAGATTTTACTTTCAAAGTCTTTGGTGTTGCATAATAGATATAGTCGCCAAAGATATAAATTCCACTATTATTAAAACCAGCAATTTGTTTTGCCAAAATTTCTACATTTTGCAAGTTTCCATCTTCGTCTGTTTCTACAACGCCTTGGTTGTTTAGTTTTGCTCTATAAATTGCAGATAAAGTCTCATCATCATATTTGTTGTCATTTTCAGAAATAGATTTTGATGAATAAGCGTTGGCAAAGTAAATATAATCACCTTTTCTAACCACATGACCGCCGTTGCCATATACTGTATCTTCAGCAACTGGTCCGCCTTGCAAGCCTTTGTTTCCACAGCCTGTCAAGATACATACAAACATGATAAGACATGATAAAATTGTTAAAAGTTTTTTCTTCATATTCAGTCCTCTTGATTACATAGATAAATCATATCAAATATCAAGCGTATTGTCAATTATTTAATAATATTTATAATCGAAAAAAGATAGCCCAAAAGGCTATCTTTATATTATTTTAATAGATTCTCCGGTCTTAGCACTTTGGTATACAATCCAGTACCCAGACTTATTATCATTTTGTCCTAGCGGCAACCACTGAGCAAACTCTACAAGGTCTTTTGGCGGCTCGCTACTATCATTTGCCGGAAGACCATAAGATATAAATTGCAAACTATCTTCATCATACACAAGCCCCATAACATAGTGTCCCGGCATATCATCATATTCTACCCTTACCCATTTTGAGTTGGGGATTATACTTTCTAAGTTTTCATCTCTTAAATGATTTTTGAATAAATCATCAATTTGGTCTTTTATTTGGTCATAAAAGTCTGGAATGTTTTCTTGCGGTTTTTCCTTAGAATCAGCTTTATTTGTTTCTTTTTCATCAGGATTTGCGTCTTGTTTTTCTTCTACATTTTGCTCTACATTTTCATCTAAATTTGTAGCTAGAGCCAAAATTTCTTCTATTTTTTGGATATTTTCGCTTCTTATTGGTTCAATTTTTGGGGGTCTTTCATCAGCCGTTGCATCAATTTCTTTTTCAAAAAAAGCTTGTTTATATTTGCATTTTTGACACATTGAGCAATCTATGTACTCTTTGTCTTGCCTTAGGACAGTTTCTATTTCTTGCTCTATTTCTTGTTCGTTTGTAGAGTACATATCTTCTTTTGACAGAGTCTTTATGTCGCAAGCAAAGGCTTGTTCCACCCTATCTGCCCAATCATTTAGATAATTTGATGTCCCGCCGATTATCATTTGTGGACGCAGAGCTTTGCTGATATCAACAAGTCCACAAGAAATTTTTTCTTGCAAATTAATTTTTTTGTCTATTCTAAAGTCTACAATATTATCTATAGGCTTGATGGGTACTTTGAAAACTTCATCAGCGGTTGAAATTCCTATTGCGACATTTTGTGGTTTTTCGCCAAAATTATACAATCTCAGCTGCCCCTTAACGCCTTGTTCAAAACTCTCAAGGGTAATTACACCTTTTTTGTCACTACCAGATTTTGACACATCACTCAAAATTAAAGTTCTTTTATAAAACATATTTTACCTCTAAACTATTATATTCTGGGATAATCTAAAAAAATAATCAGCTTTTGTAAAATACTGTCTAAAAAAGAAAAAACTCATAGTTTTTATGAGTTTTTGAAATGATTATTGATAAGCATATAATCAAATATACTAATAAATTGTTTAGTTGTAAGTTCTTCTGCTCTCACTCCACCATCAAAGCCTAGAGCTTGCAATTTTTCTTCAATTTCTGCTTTTTTAAGGTTTAGGACTTTTTCTAGGTTGTTGCTAAGTTTTTTTCTACGCATTACAAAGCAGGCTTTAATAAAACTTTCAAACTTTTCTCGGTCTTTAATATCATACTTTGACTTATCTATATCAAGTTTGACCATGCAAGAATCAACATTTGGTACAGGATAAAACATATTGCGTGGTACAATACGGGTGATTTTTGGATTAGAATAGCTATCGACTATTACAGAAAAAACGCCATAATCTTTGCCGCCGCTTTTACTACAAATGCGCTCACCTACTTCTTTTTGGACCATTATATAAAGTGACTTTAGTCTAGTTGCTTGTTGCAAAAACTTAAATATAATAGGGCTTGTTATATAATAAGGCAAATTGGCAACCAAGCAATACTCGCCAGAAAAGTTACTTTCTATATCTTTAATATCAGCTTTCATTATGTCGCAGTTGATAAGTGTAAAATTATCTTTTCCTTCAAACTTTTGGGTTAGTACAGGGATTAAGTCTTTGTCTATTTCGTAACTTACTACTTTGCTTGCAACGCTAATTAACTCTTCCGTTAAACTACCTGCACCCGGACCTATTTCTAAAACTTCATCACTAGTATCTATCTCACCTTCTCTTACGATCGCTTTAAGAAGATTTTTGTCGCTGATAAAGTTTTGACCGAATTGTTTTTTGAACGAAAAATTATTTTCTACTAAAATTTTATCCATTAATCTTTTATCCTTGTAAAAATTCTTTTTGCATTTTTGTTTGTTTCTTCTATTACTTCCGAAACGCCAAGTCCTTTTATTTCGGCTATTTTGTTTGCCATATGTATTGTATATTTTGGCTGATTTGGTTTGCCCCTATGTGGCTCTGGTGTAAGATATGGAGCGTCTGTTTCGACAAGTAAATATTTAAGTGGAATTTCTCTTATTACATCTAATATTGTATTTGCATTTTTGAAAGTACAAATGCCGTTGATGCCAAGATAAAAACCATAAGAAATTAGTTCTTTTGCTATCTCAACGCTGCCGCTAAAACTATGAACAACACCACCATTGCGAAAATATTTTTTGTAACTGCGAATAATGTTCATAAAATCCCCAATAGCATCTCTTATATGGAATACAACAGGAAGATTTAGTTTGTCAGCAAGGATTATTTGGTCGGTAAAAGTTTTGATTTGTACACTTTTTTCGCAAATATTATAGTAATAATCAAGACCAATTTCGCCGATTGCTACAACTTTTGGGTTTGCCGATAACTCTTCTAGTTTTTTTATTACATCTTCTGTCAAACTATCTGCATAGTGTGGGTGAACACCGATTGTCGCAAAAATCTCTTTGTGATTGTCTGCAAGGTTGCAAGCGGTATAACTTTCGTCTATGTTTGAAGAGCTTGTAATTACTTTTTCTATATTATCGCTTTCAAAACTTTGTATTATATAATCTAAACTTTCTGCAAGTTTTTTGTCGTCTAAATGACAATGTGTATCTATTAACATATTTTCACCTATTAATATATTATCACAAAAAAATGCTTTTAGCATACTTTTTATATAAAAAAACATATATATTATCAATTATGAACAAAATTTGGATTATTTGTCTTATTGTTTCTGTATTTTTGCTTGTTGTTTTTTCTCCGGCGGCTACTCTTCCGTCTATGGTCAATGCCTGCGAAAATAGTTTTGAACTTTGTTTTAACTTGCTTGTTATTTATAGCATTTGGCTAGGAATACTTCAAATAGCCGAAGATAGCGGTCTATCAAATAAACTAGCAAAAGGTTTGAGCCCTTTTACCTCTCGGCTCTTTGGGAAGTTGGACCCCGAAACAAACAAAATAATTTGCCTTAGCATTTCGACAAACATGCTTGGAATGGGCGGAGTTGCAACTCCTATGGGAATAGAAGCTATGCAAAGAATGCAGGACGGGACAGACAAGGCAACAAACAATATGAAATTGTTTTTTGTTTTATGCGCAACATCACTACAAATCTTGCCAACAACGGTAATAGGTCTTAGGGCAGCTGCGGGCTCTGCAAGTAGCGGAGATATATTCTTGCCAACACTCATCACAACTTTTGTAACAACATTTGTTGGGGTTTGCATTGCTTTAATTTTGAATAAGGTAAAACGAAAATGAGTGATTACATAATACCTATTATTATTTTTTTGATACTTGTTTATGGCATAGTAAAAAAAGTAAATTGCTATACAAGTTTTACAACGGGAGCTAAAAAAAGCTTTGAACTTGTACTTGATATCTTTCCATTTATCATTGCAATAATGATTATGGTGGAACTATTTAGAATAAGCAATTTATCATATTACTTGTCATACGCTCTATCACCTGCATTTAAGTTTTTGGGGATTCCACCGGAGCTTTGCGAACTTGTATTATTAAAACCTTTTAGCGGGAGTGGCAGTTTAGCTCTGCTTGATAACATTTATAAAACATATGGCGTGGACACATATATAGCAAGATGCGCTAGCGTGATTATGGGAAGCAGTGAAACTGTTTTTTATATATCAACTGTTTACTTTTCAAAAACAAAAGTGAAACGGCTTGGCTATGCAATTCCCGTTTCACTTTTTGCAACAATTATAGGGGCAATATTTGGTTGCCTTATATGTAAATTTATCTAAACATTACTGTTGTAGATGTCTTTAATTTGCGCTGAAATCTCGCCTGTTTTTTCGTTAAGAATTAGTGGTGGCAATACTTTTAAGCCGTTTTTGCCCCCTTTGATGCCTTCAAACAAGACAAAAGAAGCGTCTTTATCTATTTTAGGGTGACAAAATACTACATTTTTGATTGCTAAACAATTTTGAGAAAAGGAAGTTAATATCTCATCAAATCTTTCGGCTTTGTGTACTAGATAAAATTTGCCACCATATTTTAATACTTTATTTATACTCTTTGCAAGGTCTTGCAAATTCATTGTAAGTTCGTGTCTTGCAATGCGTAGTTCCTCACTTATATTTTTGTCTGCACTAGCATTAGAAAAATATGGCGGATTGCAAATAAGTACGTCATAATTTTCATTATTGTCCAATGTAAAATCTTGAAAAGATTTGTTCTGTACTTTGATATACTCTTGCAAATCATTTAACATAATTGTACGATTGCTCATATCTGCAAGTCTTGGTTGAATTTCGACCAAAGTATAGTCTTTGCATCTATTTTTTGCAAAGGCAAGAATAGATACAACACCGCTACCAGAGCAAAACTCAACTACTCTATCTTTAGGCTTGCATCTTACAAAATTTGCAAGAAGCACGCTGTCGGTTGTAAAACAATATCCTTCTTTGTCTTGGATAATCTTAAGACCTTTGCATTGTAAATCATAAACCATTTCGTTTGGTTTTGTGTATTCCATTATTTTTTGTCCTTATTATCTTTTTGAGGTTGTTTGTTTTCTTTTGGCAATATTTTGATTTCATCTAGTTTGAAATCCTTTGCTGCAAAAGAACCCTCTCCTCTATCAAGTTTTACAGATACTATTTGTTTTAGGACATTTGTGTACAAAACTGTACCTTTACCGTCTGGTGTGTTTACTTCACTATTTAGTTTTGGCATTTTTGCAGTTACTTCTTGGTAATATGGGTTTTCATATTCAAGACAGCACATAAGTCTACCACATAGTCCGCTTATTTTTGTTGGATTTAGTGACAAATTTTGAGTTTTTGCCATCTTAATAGATACTTTTTCAAAGTCGTTTAGATATAGGTTACAGCAACATTCTCTACCACAAATACCAATGCCTCCAACGGTCTTTGACTTATCTCTTATACCGATTTGTCTAAGTTCGATACGGGCTTTTAGTTTTGAAGCAAGTTCTTTGACAAGCTCTCTAAAGTCAACACGATTGTCTGATGTAAAACTAATAATAACTTTGCTACCGTCAAAAATATATTCTGTTTCGACAAGTTGCATATCAAGTTTTAGTTTATCTACAAGCTCTTGAGTAGTTTTAAGAGCGGTTTTTGCTTTTTCTAAGTTTTGTTCGAATTTTTTCTTGTCTTTATCGGTTGCTTTTCTAACAACTTTTTTTAGTGGCATTACTATTGAAGATTCGTCTACTTGTTTGATTTTTGCAGAGACAAAAGCATATTCTTCGCCCCTAGCTGTTTCGACAATAGCGCCATCACCTATTTTTAATTCAAAATTTTGTGGGTCAAAATAATATAGTTTGCCGTTTTCTTTGAATTTGACACCAACAACTGTTATTTGCATAAATATTTAACCTCCAGCATATACAAAAGCAAATTATCAATAAGCCCATTTGGAGCGCAATTAAAATCAATTTGCTTTCTTATTTCGTAAATCTTTTTTACAATCAAATCTACACAGTCTGCAGAATAATTTTCAGCTATTTTGTTTAGTCTATCTAGGGCATTTTTGTTAGTAACAAGGTCTGCTCTACCTAGTCTTATATACAAAACATCTTCTAATAGATTTTCTAAAATCTCTAATATATCACCAAAAAACTGTGATTTTGCATACAACTTTCCGCAAAGTGGTAGCATTGTAGAACTTTTGTTTAGTTTTTCTAAAACTTCTAATGTCAATTCATAGTTTTGCATATAACTATTGTTTTGGACAAAGTTAAGGGCTTTTTCTAAATTTCCACCGCTTATGCAAGCTATTTTCTTTGCATTTGTTCCGCTTGTGTATTTAACCAAAAATTCTTCTACGTTATTTTCTGTCAATGTTTGCAAATAAATCTTTTTGCATCTAGAAAAGATGGTTGGAAGAACAGGGACTTCATTATTTACGCAAAGAATAAAGTAAGTATTCTTTGGTGGGTTTTCTAGACTTTTTAGAAGTTTGTTTTGAGATGTGTCATTTGCAGTAGAAAATTTATTCAAAACAAAAACCTTGCTATTTGCCTCAAAAGGTTTATATTGCAAATGGTCTACAATATCTACTATATCATCTTTTTTGATTGTCTTATCTTTTGGATATATAAAAACGTCAGGATGAGAATCGGCAAACGTTTTTGTACAATTGCTGCAAGTGTTACAAATATTGTTTTCGCACAAGATAAGCGCAGACAAATTTTTAGCAAAAGATTCTAGTAAGACATTATCTTTGCATATTAGCATATATGAATGAGTAAGGCTATTACTCTCTTTTTCTTTAACAAGGTCCTTAAATTCTTTTAGCCCTTGAATAAACTCTGTGTAAGATTCCATAAAATTCCCTTTACAAAGATAATTTTATCATATAAAAGAAAATATAACAAATTGAAAATAAAAAAAATGTGCCACATAATGACACATTTTTATTATTAAATAGAAATTTTCAAAACTTTTAGTCTAACAACAGAACTATTAGGAAGTGTAACAACAACTTCTTCGTTCACTTTTTTGCCAAGAAGTGCCTTTCCTACTGGGCTTTCGTTAGAAATTTTGCCAGCGGCTGGGTCACTTTCAGTAGAACCTGTAATGATATATTCAAATTCGTCATCCCAATCTAGGTCAACAACTTTTACTTTACAACCGGCTCTTACTTTGTCAGTTTTGATAGCATTTTTGTCAATGATTTTACCATATCTTAGTTTGTGTTCGATTTCAACGATTTCGGCTTCTACGTGAGCTTGTTCTTCTTTTGCAGCATCATATTCTGCATTTTCACTAAGGTCACCAAATTCTCTTGCAATACCGATTTTTTTAGAAACTTCTGCTCTCTTTTCTGATTTTAGATAGTTAAGTCTAGCTTCTAATTCCTTTTTTCCTTCTGGTGTCAAATATATTTCTTCCATTATTTATGCCCTCCTAAGCCATAATAATCAATAAAAAAATCGCATCGCAAATGCAATACTAGTTTTTCATTAACCATACGGCATTATATATATTTTTTTTCAAACTGTCAACTGTTTTTTTGCTTTTGACTAAATAATATATGCTTTTATATCAAAAAATATGCAAAAATCATTAATATTATAATGTTTTTTATGTTATACTAGGCTATAGGAGATTTTTTATGGTACGCATTTGGGCAAAAACAACAATAGAAGAAAAGGTTCAAAAAAGCATTATTTACGAAAATAAAGAAAACTTTGACCCAAAACATTTTCAGCAATATTTAGAAGATATATGCGCTATATTGGATATTCCAGTGCCGGTATATCTGTCTAAACATATTAACCACTATATGAACTTTAACATAGCTACTTTTTCTGAAAGCGACTTTGTCGAAAGTATTGACTTTGAAAGGTTTGTATTAGAAGAAGCAAGCAATTGCTAACAATTATAAAAACAAAAACCTACTAGGATTTATTCTTAGTAGGTTTTTATTATTTATTTTATATTTTGCATTAGTCTACAAAATCATCATCTTCGTCATTGTAAGAGTTTAGCTTTGAGAATAAGTCAAACAATACTTCGTTGAAGTTACTGTTTGTATCGATAGCTGCTTCCATAGAAACATCAATGATTTTACCATTTTTGATACCAATAGCACGATTGTGTTTTCCAGAAACTAAAAGTTCAATAGCTTTTACACCATATTGCATAGCAAGTAGTCTATCTTCAACAGATGGAGCTCCACCCCTTTGGATATAACCTAGCACGCAAGTTTTTGTTTCGATACCCACTTGTGATTGAATCTCACTAGCAAGCTCTTTGATATCATATAGGTTTTCGGCAACAACAACTGTTGGACTGTCTATACCTCTATCTTTAGCTCTTTTGATTGCTCTAATTATTTTTCTGCGAGTAAATGGTTTTTCTGGAAGTACTACAACTTCGGCACAGCAAGCAGCCGCACTATAAAGTGCAATAGAACCGCAGTGTCTACCCATAACTTCAATAACAGAACATCTATCCAAAGCTGACATTGTTTGTTTTACGCTTTCGATTGCATTTGCAGCAACATTAACAGCGCTATCAAAACCAAGTGTATTTTCGGTATAATGAAGGTCGTTGTCGATAGTTGCAGGGATTGCCATTGTTTTGATACCAAGTTCGTTAAGAGCCATAACACCTCTAAATGAGCCGTCACCACCGATAACAATAAGGGCATCTATTTCTCTGTTTTTTAGGTTTTTGGCAGCTTTCTTTTGACCTTCTAGTGTCATAAACTCTTGGCATCTAGCTGACTTAAGATATGTTCCGCCAAGGTGTGAGATATTTCTAACGTCCGCATACTTTAGCTCAACAAAGTCATTTTCTACAAGGCCTTTATAACCATTTTTTACACCCATAACTGTAATGTAATTAAACTCTGCCATCTTAACAATAATGTTAAGACAAGCATTCATACCTTGGCTATCGCCACCGCTTGTAAGTACTGCTATTTTTTTAATCATACTTTACTCCTACATATATTTGATATATTCGTCTTTTATTATACCACTAAGTTCGTTCAAAAGATAGTTATTTACACTAACTTTGAAGCCATAAGCCAAAGCTTGACCTGTTTTTTCGCATTTTACAACGGCTTGCTCAGTGCCTGGATAAGAAGATAAGATATTTTTTACTTTCTTTTCTAGGTCTTTGTTTGTGGTATCAAACTTAAGATATAGTTTTTTGATTTTCTTTGGTTTCTCTTCTGGCAACACTTCAATTACTTCTGGCTCTTTGTCTGTTTCGTTTGTCCAGAACACAAGTTTTTCTGGAAGTATTGTTGGCTCTCTGTCTTCTGGGATTGAAAGCTTACCATAGATTGTAACCAAAGCATCTTCTTTTAGTTGGTCTTTGTATCTTTCGTACAAATTAGGGAATATCATAGCGTCAAAAGTGCCGTATAAATCTTCGACTTTTAAGAAAGCCATTTCTTTATTGCCCTTTTTGGTAAGAAGTCTTTTAGATTCGGTAATAATACCGCCGCAAATAACATTCATTCCGTCAGTTACTTTTGGACCTTCTTCACCATCTACACTATGTTCTTCTTCTACATATTCTTCTACAAACTCGCCTTCTTCGTCTTCTTCGTTTGATGACTTTTTAGGCATCATTGTTGAGTTGAATGTAAATTTTTCTAGTTTGTCTATATAGTTATCTAGTGGGTGACCAGATATATATATTCCCAAAACTTCTTTTTCGTATTTTAATTTTGTTTGATTATCATATTCTTTAATGTTTGGATACTCTACTTTATCAAAGCCCGCATCAACACCAATTTCTGGTCCAAACATTGTGATTTGTCCACCTGCTTGGTTTCTTTTATCTTTTGCATTACGCTCTAAGATCAGTTCAAAAACATTACGCATTTGAGAACGAGTAAGACCAAAACAGTCAAAAGCTCCACTCAAAATCATTGCTTCCACCCAACGCTTATTAACAAGGGCAGGGTCTGTACGAGAAATCAAATCTTCAAGGCTTTTGTATTCGCCGTTCTTTTCTCTTTCTTCCACAATACTATCACAAACGTTAATACCTACATTTTTAAGTGCAGCAAGACCAAATCTTAGCTTGTCGTTTTCAACAGAGAAATAAGTTTCACTCTTGTTAATATCTGGTTTTAGAACTTCTATCTTTTGGCTCTTTGCATAAATTACATACTTTTTGATTTCATCAGAAGATGTAATACGGTTGTTCAAAACCGAAGCCAAAAACTCTAGCGGATAATAACACTTTAGCCAAGCTGTTTGATATGCAAGATAGGCATATGCTGCAGCGTGGGATTTGTTAAAGGCATATTTAGCAAAGTTTTCCATATCGGCAAAGACTTTACGAGCAACATCTTCTGGAATTCCCAAAGCCAAAGCTCCAGGGATACTCTTTTTGCCTTCTGGGTCTTTCCAGCCGTTGATGAACTTTTCTTTTTCCGCCGCCATCTTTTCAACTTTCTTTTTACCCATTATTCTACGCACGTTGTCCGCTTGGCCTAGGGTATAGCCCGCCATAACCTGAACTATTTTCATAACCTGTTCTTGGTAAACCATTATACCATAGGTTGCTTCCAAAATAGGCTTTAGGCATTCGTGGTCATAGACAATTTTGTCTGGGTTATGTTTGTTTCTTACATAGTCGTCAATATATTGCATAGGTCCTGGTCTGTATAGAGATATACCCGCAATAATATCTTCAAGGCAGCTTGGTTTTAGGTTTTTCATAAAGCGTTGGAAGCCTGGACTTTCAAGCTGGAATATAGTAACAGTATTACCTGTACCGATTAAGTTGTATACATTGATATCTTCATATCCTAGTGTATCAAAGTCGATATCAACGCCCCTGTTTTTCTTAACCATTTTGATAGCTTTATCAATATCAGTAAGGGTACGAAGCCCCAAAAAGTCCATTTTTAGAAGCCCTAATGCTTCTAGCTCTATCATACTATATTGAGTGGCTATTTCATCACCATTTCTTGCAAGTGGCACAAAGTTGTCTACTGGCTCTGGAGCTATAAGTATACCGCAGGCGTGAGTTGAAGTCTGTCTTGGCATACCTTCAAGCTTTATTGACATATCAACAACCCTTTTGATAAACGGGTCTTCATCATACATCTTGCGAAGAGATGGAATTATAAACTTTTCGTTTTCTTCTTTTCCGGTTGTACCAAAATAATATTTTAGTACTGGCGGTTTTTTAATTCCGTCAGGAAGTTTAGCCGGAATTTCTTTACATACCTTATTTACATCAGGAAGTGGAAGACGCATTACTCTTCCTACGTCTCTAATGGCGTTTTTTGCTGCCATAGTACCAAATGTACCTATATATGATACGTTTTCTGGGTGGTACTTGCGCTTTGCGTATTCGATAACTTCGTTACGTCTGTCATAACAAAAGTCTACGTCAAAGTCGGGCATTGAAACTCTTTCTCTATGAATAAATCTTTCGAAAAGCAAATCGTATTTGATTGGGTCTACATTAGTAATACCTGATGTATAAGCAACGATTGAGCCCGCGCCAGAACCACGCCCTGGACCTACTGGAATGCCGTTTTCTTTGGCGTAGTTTATATAATCCCAAACAACAAGGAAGTATTCTACAAAGCCTTGTTCTTTGATGATAGAAAGTTCTTCGTCAGCTCTTGCTCTAATTTCTGGAGTTATTTCTTTGTATTTTTTCTTAAGACCTTCTTCACAAAGTCTTTCCAAAAACTCATAAGTTGTAGAGCCATCTTTTGGTTCGTACTTTGGAATAAAGTTTTCGTTAGCTCTAAGTGATGTTCCTTCTGGCATACCAGGAATTTCGCCGTGGTTTTTTGCTTTAATTGTTACAAAACACTTATCTGCTATTTCGTTAGTTGTATCCAAAGCTTCGGGATAAGCGCCAAGAGCCTCTTCCATTTCTTCTCTGGTTTTTACATAAAACTCTTCTGTACTAAATTTCAGTCTATTTGTTTCGTCCAAATATCTGCCCATTTGAACACACATCAAAACGTCTTGCATCTCTGCGTCTTCTTTGTTAATATAATGGGCGTCATTTGTAGCAACGGTCTTTACACCGATTTCTTTAGCAAGGTTGTTTAGCGGCTCCAAAATCTCAATTTGTTCTGGTAAATTATGGTTTTGAAGTTCTATATAAAAGTCCCCTGGTTCAAACATATCTCTAAGTTTGATTGCAAGGTCTTTGGCTTCATCATATCTATGTTGAAGTAAAAATTGTGGAATATGCCCAGCAAGGCAGGCAGACAAACAAATAAGACCTTTTGAGTGTTGCTGCAAAACTTCGTAGTCTATTCTTGGCTTGTAGTAATAACCTTCTGTACAGGCAATACCATTTAATTTAAGTAGGTTTGCATAGCCTTCGTTGTTTTTTGCAAGCAGTACTATATGAGCAGCTTCTGATTTTCCGGCTTTGTGCTTACGGTCAAAACAAATATAAAACTCACAACCAATAATAGGTTTGATGCCGTTTTTGTAACATTCTGCATAGAAAGTCAACGCACCTGCCATATTACCGTGGTCTGTGATAGCAACGGCTTTTTCGCCTCTTTCTTTTATGGTTTGAACAAGTTTTGATATTCTTGCGCAACCATCAAGAAGACTATATTCGGTATGAACATGTAAGTGAACAAAGTTCTTCATTTGCTTATTCCTTTTGTTTATCTATATTGTTTGCAATTTTTATTATTTTTCTAAATTTGTGATTTATACCACTTTTTGTGATAGGAAAAGAAACTAATTTTGTAAGACTATCTAAGCTATCTTCTGGGTGCTCTAGTCTTAGCGTACAAATTTCTTTTAGTTGTGGGTCTAGAGTTTCTAGCCCTACGCTTTCTTTTATTGTGTTTATCGCTTGTATTTGGTTCATACTTGCGTTAACTGTTTTTGTAATGTTTGCGTTAATGCAGTTATTTTGTCTATTAACATTATTTCTAACTTGTCTTAACGAAATTTCGTTTTGCAATTTTAGCATACTTTTTACTGCCCCAACAATAACCAAAAGATCGCTAACTTGTTCGGCTTCCTTTATATATAGGGCAAAAATTTTCTTTCTTTGAGTTTTTTTACTATTTATTCCTTGAGAGAATAAAAGGCTTGAGAACTCATCTGCAAAAACTTCGCTACTAAAAACAAATTCTAGGTGGTAACCACTGAATGTACGATTTACTTTATCTAAACTCTCGTCTATGATAATGTTTGTTGTACAGCTGGTCAAAAACACACCTTTGATATATGATACTGCACAGCAAGGGCTTTCGATAATATGTTCGTCAATACCTTGGATTAATTCAAAATTGCCTTCGGTATCCCTTCTTGCTATACCACAATCAAACAAAACTTGTCTTGAGATGTTTTCGGATATATCTATTATATATCTTGTTGCTTTGTTGATTGTTTTGTTTTCATCTTCTTTTATAGTTACTTTTTCACCATAAAGTCTATTGATAGTATCGTATACGATATTATATAGTTCTTTTAAGTCGGTTTTTATTTGAAGTTGAATCTCTCCGTTTTTTAGAGCAAGCTCGCCGCAAGAATGAATAATCGCTGAAAGTTCAGCTAGTTTACAACATTCGTTGTCGCATAGAGTATTCAAAACTTCTTGTTTTGCATCATAGGCAAATGACATATATTATTTCCTTTTGTAATTTTTGAAATTTGGTAGTTTATCTAAATTAGCAATATTTTCGCTAGGTATATTATATTCTTTTATTACCTTTCTCGCAAGGTTAAAATCTGCAATTCTGTCTACAGAATGTGCGTCAGAATCAACAATAAACTTCACACCCATTTTTACCATTTCATCTATTTCGCTTTGGGTAAGGTGTATACGCTTGCAGTTTAGTTCTATATATGTATTATGTTTTACAGCTTCTTTTGCAACGGCTAAGGCGTCAACTTTTGCTATACCATAGTTTAGGTGAGAGATAATATCCACTGGGTATTTTTGAAGCATTTTGATACATGCTTTGGTGTTTTTTTCTATATTCTTTTTTGTTCTTATCTTAAAAATATTTGCAAAAAAGTTACAGCAAAACATAGTAAAGCCATCTTTGAAAGTTTTCCCTTTAACAAAAGTATGGAATCCACAAACCAAAATGTCTAGATTTTTGATTTCATCTAAAGATATATCAATATCGCCTTCGCTTGATATAATGTTTGCCTCTACTCCAGACAAAACATTAATTTTATATTTATCTTGCAAAGCTTTCTTTTCTTCGTTTAGCTTATATATGTTTTTGATATTTGTTCCATAAACCCTGTGGTTAAAGCCGTGGTCTGTGATTGCTATTTCCTTAAGACCAAGTTCGGCTGCTCTTTCTACGTTTTCTTCAAAGGTATTCTTGCCGTGCTTGTACGGAAGCCACTTTTTCTTGCTGAATATAGTATGTGTATGGTAATCACCCAAAAAAGCCATTGTTTTTCTCTCCTAACAATATTACTTCATTATAGAGTATTATACCACCTTTTTTCCAAACTGTCTTTTTAATTTTGCAAATAATTTTCAAAACATCAGTAGCTTTTGCATTTTTTTTGTTAATTACAAAACCACAGTGCTTGTTTGACACTTCTGCCCCACCTATTTTGAGTCCTTTTAGTCCAAAATTTTCGATAAAAATAGGTGCTGGCAAGACAGAACTTTTGAAAATGCTTCCAACGGACGGATAATCATAGGGCTGCAGAGCAACTTTTTTGTTAAAATTGTCAATAGTTATCTTCTTTATATCTTCACCGCTCTTTTCACAACCCAAAACCGCAAATAATATAGTAAAACTTTTGCCATAAAAAAAGCTAGTTCGGTAGCCAAACTCACATTGACTTTTGGACCTTACAAAAATTTCATTGCCGTCTGTATATACAACATATTTTACAATATCGCTAAAGCTTTTACCAAAGCAGCCTGCATTGGTATATATTCCGCCACCAATCTTGCACGGAATACCAAGCCCCCACTCTACACAAGACAAATTGTTTTTATTACAAAAACCACAAAGTTTGGACATAGATGCTCCGCCGCCAACAACCAAGCAATCTTCGCAGTAAATAATTTTTTCAAATTCGCCAGATAAAGTATATACAATATATTTTAGTTTCTTTTTGCAAAATAAAACTTTGCTCCCGCCGCCTAAACAAAAAGTTTTAAGATTATAATTTTTTGCAAGAGTTAACAATAACTTAAGGTCATGTAAGTTTGTTATATTTACAAAAACTCTAGCAATAGAATCAATTTTGAAAGTAGTAAGGCTTTTAAGATTTTGATTTTCAATTAGCATGCTTTCTTTCTTTTGGGTGCAAAAATTTTTTATAAACCTTCTATACATTTTTGCCTCCAAATAATTTTGGGACTCTTGTAGTCTTTACGCTATCTTCCCACTCTTTCATATAATCATGACTATATGTTTCTTTATTTACAGAAAACATACCAATACTACTAAGCATATCTTGAGCATCATCACTCAAAACATAATCTGCAAACTTTTTTGCTATGTCTATATTTTTACAAGTTTTTGTAACACCTATGTACTGCACAAGGTCTGTATACCCATCTAAATATGTATAATAAAGATTATCTATAGTTCCGTTTTGTTCACGATTTTTAAGCCTATGAACATCTCTTTGAGAGCCCAAAATCGTTGTTGTTTCTTTTTTCAAAAAGGCTTTGTAATTATCATATTGAGTATTATATATTTTTGCGTTTGAATTATAGTTAATATTATTACTAGCTAATGCTTGCACGCTTCCTACATCTGCCGAAAACCCCAAAGGAAAAATCTTTTTATTTTTTCTTTCGACAATCTCTCCACACAAATTATTTACAGCATTGTCGTTATATGATATCAAACAATATCTACCAAGCATATATGGGTAGCAAATAATAGTATCATCATACACAACGCTTTCGATAAAAGCCTTACTTAGCTTTTCTGTTCGCGGAAGTGTTGTGAGATAATTTTCCACCCCATCACATACATTTGTAAAAGATATTATATCTGGTGTTGAATATTGTATATTTATATTATACTGCTCAACATCCATCACTTTTAGAGAGATAAAAACGCCCGTATTTTGCTTGTTGAATTTGTTGAATAATTTATCAAGAAAAGTCTTTCTTGCCGAATTACCCCCTTCAAACGACTCTATATGCCACATATCAAGCACAATATTTGCACTTGGCTCGCAAAAAAGCTTTTCATAAGCTCCCCTAGGCTTAAACAAAGTTGCTATGACCGGAAAGCCAATTACAAATAAAATAACGCTGGTTGCGACAGCTACTTTAACAATGTATCTAAAAATAAATAAAAACTTCTGCATAACATAATATATGCAGAAGTAATCGTTATTTATTTAATGTATTTAGAATATTTTGTGCAACAGTTTCGGTTATGCCCGGAACTCTCATAAGGTCGTATATTGTTGCATTTTTTATTTTGTTTATGCTACCAAATTTTTCTATCAAAAGTTTTTTTCTTGTTTTTCCAATGCCTTCAATTTTGTCTAATAAACTTTCTGTTTGCTTTTTTGTTCTTATAGACTTATGATAAGCGATAGCAAATCTATGCGCCTCATCTCTTACCGCTTGCAAAAGTTTTAGTCCATAAGAGTTTTTGTCCAAGACAATAGGCTCTAAGCTATCTTCTACAAAAATTTCTTCTTCTCTTTCTGCAAGACCAATTACATCAATGTTTGGGTTGTATTGTTTTATCAAATCACGAGTTGCCGAAACTTGCCCTTTACCACCATCTATAAGCATAAGACTAGGCACGGAAGAAAAACTAATATCTTTGCTACCAAATTCACCAATACGCCTTGTCGTAACTTCTCTATGAGATGCAAAGTCATTTGGACCAATAACGGTTTTTATCTTAAACTTACGATAATGTTTACTTGCTTTTTCGCCGTTTATAAATACAACCATACTAGCGACAGAGTTTGTACCACTGGTATTTGATATATCAAAAGCTTCTATTCTTGTAGGAAGATTTTGAAGCCCTAATTTTTCTTTTAATTCCAGCATTGCACCCATGGTTGCTCTTTCGTGTTTTGCCATCTTGCTTGTATTGTTTACAAAATAATCTTTTGCGTTTTGTCTTGCTTGTTTGATAAGGTCAAACTTAGCTCCCTTCTGTGGAATAATTACTTTTACCTTTTTATCTGCAAAATAGTTCTCAACCTCTTGAGTTAGAGGCTTTTCTACATACAAATTTTTTGGGTACAATGGGTTTTCGTTATAATAATCAATCAAGAAACTTGCAACAATTTCGTCTAATTCTTTGTCCATATTGTTATACAAATAATTACTAGAACCTATCATCTTGCCATTTCTTATAACCATAAGTGTTATAACAATATTTTCATCATCAAAGTATGTTCCAACAACATCTATATCTCTTTCTGTCTTTAGCGCAGCAACGGACTTTTCACTTATCTTGTCCAAAAGAAGAAGTTTATCTCTAAGTTGTATTGCAAGCTCAAAGTTTTCTAAACTTGCAGCCCTTTCCATTTTTTCTTTTAAGATATTGTATACAGAGTTATCTTTTCCATTTAGAAAATCAATAATTTGGTCTATGTATCTTTTATATTCGATAGAGCTTAGTTTTCCAAGACAAGGCGCCATACACATCCCCATTGAATAGTTAAGGCAAGCCCTTTTCAAAAACTTGCCATTGCCAAATACATTTTTACATTGTCTTACAGGATATGCAAAATATATAAGTTTAATAAGTTCTTTTGCGGTTATACCATTAAAGTATGGACCAAAATATTTTGCACCATCTTTTTTTACCTGTCTGCAAGCTTCCAAAACAGGAAACTCTTTTTTTGTGTCTATTCTTATATAAGAATAATTTTTACCATCTTTTAGCAAAATATTATAATGCGGCTGATGCTGTTTTATCAAGTTGCATTCTAGTATTAAAGCGTCAAGTTCGTTATTTGTGATAATATACTCAAAATCTGCAATTTTTGATACCATAGCGGCAACTTTAGGGAGTTTTTTTGTATTATTAAAATATTGGCTTACTCTATTTTTCAAAACCTTCGCTTTGCCAATATATATAATATTCCCTTCGCTATCTTTCATTATATACACACCACTATTTTGTGGGAGATTTTTTATTTTTTCACTCAATGTCATATTTATATTATACACGATAAATATTATTTGTAAAAGAAAAATAAAAAAACAGTCACCAGTTGACTGTTATTATTTTTTGCTTTAGGGGGTGCCACGGTACCACTTGGGGCCCAAAGCCATTACATAAAAGTTTGAAGTCAACCACCCCCCTGACCTGTCAAGATAGGCACCTATTTTTATTTCTTGACTTTTTTAGTATATCACAAAATATATATAAATCAACAAAAAACCGCAAATAAATTGCGGCCTAAAATAATTATTTTTTCTTCTTTTTCAAAACTAAAAATGTTACATAAGAATCATCAAGATATTTTATATTAGGATAAGCAATAAGTCTTGAAAAATATCTCATTTTGTCCTTTTGATAACTATAAAAACTCTTTACTTGTCTTTCTGGATATTCATACTTTCTTATTACAAAATGCTCAATATTAAGAAGTACATTTGATATCGCTTGACCAAGCCTATCTTCTACAACAAAATTTCTGTCACTAAATAATTTTTTCGCCTCGCTTGCTGTATAAAAATGCTTGTGACCAATAACCGCAGAAGTTCCGTCAGGTCTCATTGGCTCAAATCTTTCATTAGGAAGCGAAACCAATAAATATCCATCATCTGATAACATATTATATAATTTGTCAATGACAGGCCCCTCATCTTTGATATGAGCTAGTGTATCAAAGCAGGTAATCAAATCGTATTTTTTATCACTCTCTAAATCTTGTTTAGAAATGTCTAGTTGTTTATATTCAATATTTTTTTGGTTATTTTTTTCAAGATTTTTTTGTGCTTGGTTTATAAACTTGCGGCTTATATCAATGCCTGTTACGCTCTCAGCTTTTTCCGCCATAATACTGCAACCAAAGCCATTATAACAACCCACATCTAGTACATTTTTTAGACCTTTTGTCTGTAAAAAATCTAAAGCAAATAGATATCTGCCAAGCCCTTCAATTTGTACATAAAAGTTAAATTTTTTGTTATAAGGCATTACATTTTCTTGTTGCAAATCATCTAGTATCATAACCAATCTCCTTTTATGCAGGTTTAGGTCCACCCAAACCACATTACACTTATATCCTAACACATAAAAAGATTTTTAGCAAACAAAAGTTTAGTTCATTAAATAATTTACTCCATTAAGCAAGATTTCATTGATATTATTACTTGCTATTTCATAAAAAATAACTTTACCAAATCTTTTATCTCTTACAACTCCAAGACTTTTCAAAGCTTTTAGTTGGTGACTGATTGTAGACTGATTTGCTCCTAAAACTAACGACAAATCATTAACGCACATTGATTTTACAGACAATGCAGACAAAATCTTTAGGCGTGTTGGATCACTAAAACAACTAAAATAATCTGCCATTTGTTGCAAAACGTCAACGCTCGGCATATAATACTTTAAGTTTGAATAGTCATTTTCGGTTATTGTCATAAGTTTGATGTTTTCCATATTTTACCCCCTTTTTGTTTATGTATAAAAATTATCTTACAAAAATAAAATATGCGCAAATATTCATCTAAACAAACAATGTAGAAAATGCTCTAAATACAAACAAATGTGCTTTTTTAGGAGGAATTATGAATAATTCACTTTATATTATTTTGGTGCTTTTGATTTCTATCTTTACTAGTGCGACCGACACAAATCTAAATACAAACACAAACTTTTTGTTATTATTACTACTTTCACTTGGTGGGCTTGGTAATAGTTGTGGTTGCAATCAATGTAATAGTTGTAATCAATGCGGCTGTACAAGATTCTTTTAATAAATCCTCCTTCCACACCAAAAAAGACTTATTCCTTGCGAATAAGTCTTTTTTATACTAAATAATATTTCAACTTTTAGTCTCTAACAACAAGTCCAAGTTTTGCATAAACTTCTTTTAGCTTTGCTCTAGCAACTTTTTCGGCTTTTTCTGCGCCTTTTCTTGCCACTTCCTCAAGATATTTTCTATCAGATTTTAACTCTTGAAGTCTTGCTCTTACTGGAGTTAAAACTTCAATAACAGCATCAGCAGTTTCAGTCTTTAGCTTTCCATAGCCTTGACCTTCAAAGTGTTTTTCGGCTTCTTCAATAGACATATTTTTCATAACAGCATAAATAGTAAGAAGATTAGAAACACCAGGTTTGTCTTCACTATATTTAATTATGTTATCACTATCTGTAACTGCTCTTTTGAACTTACGTCTTATTGTGTCGTCATCATCTTCGATATAGATAACATCATTATCATTATCTCCAGATTTTGCCATCTTTTTAGTTGGGTTCAAAAGTCCCATTATCTTAGAACCGCTCTTAGGAATAAAGCCGTCTGGAATAACAAAAGTTTCGCCATGTTTAGAGTTAAATCTGGTTGCTACATCTCTTGCGATTTCTACGTGCTGCATTTGGTCTTTACCTACAGGAACAACGTGTGTATCATATAAAATAATATCAGCTGCCATAAGCATAGGGTAAGCAAAAAGCCCAACTGTGATTTTATCGTTATTTTTTGCTTTTGCATCCTTAAATTGAGTCATACGGCTTGCTTCACCAAAATATGTTGAGCAGTTCATTATCCAACCTAGTTCGGCATGCTCTTTTACATGAGATTGTACGTAGATTGTGCTTTTTTCTGGATCAAGACCAAAAGCAATAAATGTTGCAAGCTGACTATAAATATTATCATTAAGTTCTTCTCTATCCATATCTATTGTTAGAGAATGCAAATCTGCTACGCAGAAATAACAGTTGAACTCATCTTGCATTTCTTTCCATGACTTAATAGCTCCTATATAGTTGCCCAAGGTTAATTTGCCTGTAGGCTTAGTTGCGCTATAAAGTGTCTTTTTCATAATATGCCTCCTAGATTTATTTTTTTTAACCTTTTGTATTATAACATAACTTTAACAAAAGATAAGTAAATTATATCACTTTTTCATAAAAAATCAACCTTAAAGTCCCCTTTATAGTTATCTTTAGCAAAAAATATGATTTATCACCATTTAGTCACTATTTTAATTATTAATAACTGTCTTCAATCTTAAAATTTATAACAAAAAAAAGAACTCACATTGTGAGCTCTTTTTGATATTAAAATTATTCGATGATTGCAGAAACAACACCTGAACCAACTGTTCTACCACCTTCACGGATAGCGAAACGAAGACCTTGTTCGATAGCGATTGGAGTGATTAGAGAGATAGTCATAGTGATGTTATCACCAGGCATTACCATTTCTACGCCTTGTGGAAGTTCAATAGAACCAGTAACGTCAGTAGTTCTGAAATAGAATTGAGGTCTGTAACCATTGAAGAATGGAGTATGACGTCCGCCTTCTTCTTTCTTTAGTACGTAAACTTCAGCTGTAAATTTAGTGTGAGGTTTGATTGTACCAGGTTTAGCAAGAACTTGTCCTCTTTCGATTTCATTTCTTTGGATACCACGAAGTAGTACACCAATGTTATCACCAGCTTGAGCTTGGTCTAGAAGTTTTCTAAACATTTCAACGCCAGTAACTGTAGTGTTTTTGTCTGAACCCATACCAATGATTTCAACAACGTCACCAACTTTAACAACACCTCTTTCTACTCTACCAGTAGCAACTGTACCACGACCAGTGATTGTGAATACGTCTTCAACAGGCATCAAGAATGGTTGATCTGTTGCTCTTTGTGGTTCTGGAATCCAAGTATCAACAGCGTTAAGAAGTTCTGCGATACAAGCGCAAGCAGGGTCGCTTGGGTTGCCAGCTTGAGCAGCTTCAAGAGCTTTAAGAGCTGAACCTTTGATGATTGGAGTGTCATCACCAGGGAATCCATACTCAGTAAGGATTTCTCTGATTTCCATTTCTACTAGATCAAGAAGTTCTGTATCGTCTACTTGGTCTACTTTGTTCATAAATACTACGATATATGGAACACCTACTTGACGAGCAAGAAGAATGTGTTCTCTTGTTTGAGGCATAACACCGTCAGTAGCAGCAACAACTAGGATTGCGCCGTCCATTTGAGCAGCACCAGTGATCATGTTTTTAACATAGTCAGCGTGTCCTGGGCAGTCAACGTGAGCGTAGTGACGAGATTCTGTTTGATATTCAACGTGAGATGTGTTGATTGTGATACCTCTAGCTCTTTCTTCTGGAGCCTTATCGATATCTTCATATTTCATTTTTTCTGCATAACCCTTAGCTGATGCATACATAGTAATAGCAGCTGTAAGAGTTGTCTTACCATGGTCAACGTGTCCGATTGTACCAATGTTTACGTGTGGCTTGCTTCTATCAAATTTAGCTTTTGCCATAATTAGTAATCCTCCTAAAAATATAAATAATTGTCTTTTTTTAATTGTTTGCTTTGCAAACTTTAATTAAACATAGCTATTATACCAAATTTAATCACATTTGCAAAGCATTTTGATTAGATTTTTTTGTCTTATTTAATTAAGCTTTTTTTGCTCTTTCGCCAACGATTTTGTCAGCTACGAACTTAGGAACTTCTGCGTAGTGAGAGAATTCCATATTGAAGATACCTCTACCTTGAGTTGAAGAACGTAGGTCAGTTGCATAACCAAACATTTCTGATAGTGGAACTTCTGCATTGATAATAGTATTACCAAATGCGTTTTCAGTACCTTGTAGCATACCTCTACGGCTTGTTAAGTTACCCATAACGTTACCTAGGTATTCATCAGGAAGTTCTACTTGAACTTTCATTATAGGTTCCATAAGTACTGGATCTGCCTTTTTAGCAGCTTCTTTGAATGCCATAGATCCTGCGATCTTAAATGCCATTTCTGAAGAGTCAACATCATGGTATGAACCATCAAATACTGTAACTTTGAAGTCAACAGTTTCGTATCCAGCTACAACACCATTTTGTTTAGCTTCTTGGATACCATTGTTGATAGGTTGGATATATTCTTTTGGAATAGCACCACCAACGATTTTGTCTTCAAATTGGTAACCAGTTCCTGCTGGAAGTGGCTCAAGTTTAATCCAACAGTGACCATATTGACCTTTACCACCAGATTGACGGATGAATTTACCTTCAGCCTCAACTGTTTTTCTTACTGTTTCTCTGTAAGATACTTGTGGAGCACCAACATTAGCCTCTACTTTGAATTCTCTTCTTAGTCTATCTACGATAATATCAAGGTGAAGCTCACCCATACCAGCAATGATAGTTTGACCAGTTTCTTGGTCTGTGTATGTTTTGAAAGTTGGGTCTTCTTCAGCAAGTTTGATAAGAGCATTAACCATCTTTTCTTGGCTAGCCTTTGAAGTTGGTTCGATAGCTACTTTAATAACTGGTTCTGGGAATTCCATACTTTCAAGTAGGATTGCGTTGTTTTCTGCACATAGTGTATCACCAGTAGTTGTATCCTTAAGACCAACGATAGCTGCGATATCACCAGCGTATAGTTCATCAACGTCTTCTCTGTTGTTTGCGTGCATTTTTAGCAAACGACCAATTCTTTCTTTAGAATCTTTTGTTGAGTTGTATACATAAGTACCAGCTTTTAGCATACCGCTGTATACTCTAAAGAATGTGATTTTACCTACATATGGGTCAGTTGCAACTTTGAATGCAAGACCAGCAAATGGAGCTTTGTCATCAGAGATTCTTTCTTCTTCTGTTTCAGTACCAGGGATTGTACCTTTGATAGCTGGAACGTCTACTGGAGATGGCATATAGTCAACTACAGCATCAAGAAGTTTTTGAACACCTTTGTTTTTGAAAGATGTTCCGCAACAAACAGGAGTCATTTGTAGAGCAAGAGTTGCTTTACGAATACCTGTTTTGATTTCGTCAATTGTAAGTTCTTCACCATTGAAGAATTTTTCAAGTAAAGCATCATCAGTTTCAGCAACACATTCGATAAGGTTTTGTCTATATTCGTTAGCTTTATCAATCATGTCTGCTGGAATTTCAGTTACTTCAAATTCTTTACCCATATCATCTTTGTAGATAGTTGCGTTCATTTCTACAAGGTCAATAACACCTTTGAATGTGCTAGACTCGCCGATAGGTAATTGAATAGGAACAGCGTTAGTTTTTAGTCTATCTTTCATCATGTTAACTACTCTATAGAAGTTAGCATCATTGATATCCATTTTGTTAACATAAGCCATTCTTGGAACATGATATTTGTTAGCTTGTTTCCAAACTGTTTCAGTTTGTGGTTGAACACCACCACGAGCACATAGTACTGTTACAGCACCGTCAAGAACTTTCAAGCTTCTTTCTACTTCAACTGTGAAGTCAACGTGTCCTGGAGTATCGATAATATTGATACAGTGACCTTTCCATTGAGCAGTTGTAGCAGCAGAAGTAATTGTTATACCTCTTTCTTGTTCTTGTACCATCCAGTCCATAGTAGCGCCGCCATCATGTGTTTCACCAATTTTGTGAACACGGCCAGTATAATACAAAATTCTTTCTGTAGTTGTTGTTTTACCAGCGTCGATGTGAGCCATAATACCAATGTTTCTATATTTTTCGATTGGGAATAATCTTGGCATGGTTTTCTCCTTAATTTATTTTTAATTAGTAATATATTACCATTTGTAGTGAGCGAAAGCTTTGTTAGCTTCAGCCATTCTATGCATTTCGTCTCTTCTCTTAACAGCGCCACCAGCGTTGTTGTATGCGTCAAGTAGTTCAGAAGCAAGTTTTTTGTTCATTTCTTTTTCTCCGCCTCTTTTTCTTGCGAACATAACAATCCATCTGATTGCTAGAGTTTGTCTTCTATCAGGTCTGATTTCCATTGGTACTTGATATGTAGCACCACCAACTCTACGAGCTTTTGTTTCAAGCAAAGGTTTTACATTTTCGATTGCTTGAGTGAAAACTGTCATAGCGTCTTCGCCTGTTTTTTCTTTCAAAATATTAAAAGCATCATAAACGATGTTTTGAGCAATTCCTCTTTTGCCATCTACCATTACTTGGTTGATAAGTTTAGTAACAACTGTTGAATTGTAAATTGGATCTGGCAAAACTTCTCTTTTTACAGAGCACTTTCTTCTTGGCATAATTTCCTCCTTTATAGTTTCAAAAAAGTTCATCCAAAAGTTATTTGGAAGATAGATTACTTAGGTTTTTTAGCACCATACTTAGAACGGGCTTGTTTTCTCTTAGCAACCCCAGCAGTATCAAGTGTTCCACGAATAATGTGATAACGAACACCTGGCAAGTCTTTAACCTTACCACCACGAATAAGAACTACGCTGTGTTCTTGAAGGTTGTGACCTTCACCAGGAATGTAAGTTGTACCTTCTGCACCAGAAGAAAGTCTTACTCTTGCGATTTTTCTCAAAGCTGAGTTAGGCTTTTTAGGTGAAGTAGTTGTAACAGATAGGCAAACACCTCTTTTTTGAGGACATTCGTTTAGGATAGGTGATTGAGATTTTTTCTCTACCTTTGTTCTTCCGTGTCTAACTAATTGGTTAATTGTAGGCATACTGTTTCCTCCTTTCTAGATTTTTGGTGAACTTTTCCAATTTATGTCAATCAGGAAAGTCCCTGAAATAGCTACAAACTATTTCAAAATACCGACAACCGCACAAGATACCTCAAGACAGGCAAGCTTACCAAGGTCTTGTTTGGTAAATGCTCTCTTAACAGAAATGTTGTTAGTAGAGCATTCTGTTAGAATTACCTTCTCAAGTGAGCTATCGATATTTGTAGATACTATTACCAAATTTATAGTACCATTTTTGATGGCCTTTTGAGTTTCCTTCCAACCAACGGTTTTTGGGGACTCAACAACCACCTTTGCTAAATCTTTTTCAAATGTTTTTGACATAAGATTTCCCTTTTTTTACACAAAATAATTATGCCCTCAAAATCAAGAGGACATAATCTTGATTGTATAACGATAGTATTGTACCAAAAAGCGTCACCCTTGTCAATGCTTTATTCAAAAAAAATACATATTTTTACACAAAAAAACGCAGGTTTTTCCTGCGTTTTAGTATATTTTAGCTTTCTTGATTTGAAGTGTATTTTAGGGTTTTTATATAATCCCCAATATTAAACAATTGGCTAACTGCAAATACAATAAATTCCCTATATGCATCACCATAATTTACATACTTTGTAGAGTATACAGTAGTCAAAAATTCATTTACATTAATATAGTCAAATATAAATTTATTGGTAGGAATATTTGTAGTATTAACCTTATCACAATCTTTGATAAATAGTATATAAGTAAGAACTTTGTTTTTGGTATCAATTATAACTTTTGGTTCTACAATATCTCTAGCACCTGAATGGGCTTTTTCGTCCTTGTATTCAACGCCTGTACATACTTTATACATTTCTTTGAATACATCATAGTAAGACTTGCCTTTCGCGATTTCGGCGATAATTGGAGCGTCATATAAGCTCTTGTGTTCTGCAGCATCAAAACTATGGAATTTTACAAGGCATTTATCCCCTGCTATTATGTAAAAATGCAAAATTCTCTTAAAATCGCTAAATCTGTCGTTATTATAAATATCAACAACTTCTTTTGGTTGTGGTCTTGAAAATAGTCCCATAAAATAACTCCTATATTTGTATTATACCTTATTTTATACGCTTTGGCAATAATTTTACAAAGTCTCACAAATAAAAAAACAAAACCCCATCTCTGGAGTTTTGTAAATTACAAATTAAGCATTTTGAGTAATCTTAAGTTCAGCGTCAACAAGCAAAACAAAACCTTTGCCCTTTTTGTGGAACTCAACAGATTGCTCATAAGTTCTTGGTTTTTCCATAACTTCGCCATATTCTTCATAAGACAACTTAATATATTGTTTCAAAAGAGATTTAGCTTCCAAAAATGCCTTTTCTACAGTGTCTTCTTGACAAAAAACTGCGATATCATCAAATGCAACTAGGTAGCAATCTTCTTCTGGATCTTTTATAAATAATGCTGGATAAATAAAGTTCATAATACTCTCCGCCAATAATTTTACATTATAACTATAACACAAAAAAATCCATTTTGTAAAACAATTCGCCAAACATTTTTTATTTTATTTTACAAAACAGGTTTTTATCATAAAAAACTAATCTTTTACTCTACAAAACTCAAAGATATGTAGTTATATTTATTAGCAATATTAATTATATCCAAAATGATATTTAATTATGACATATAAACAAAAAACCCTATAAAACAAAAAATTGCGGCACTCCTGCCGCAACTTTTGGGTACATAAATTATTTTAACTATTGAGCCATTCCTTCTTCTCTTGCAGCTTTTACAGCTTCTCTTTGAGAAACAGCTTCCGCTACTTCAGGAGTAATCTCTCCGCCAAGTCTTTCGATTCTATCCATATATTCTCTTGCCTCAGCACCATTTGTTAAAACTATTGTCATATTAAATTCTCCTTTTACACTTGAAATAAATCAAGATATACAAAAGATACTTAACTAATATCTTATTTATGTATGCCTAATAATAACATATTTTTACGCATTTGTAAATACCTTTTTGTAAAATATTTTTTATTATTTTTTAGGCTATACCCCGCTAAAAATAGGCAATTCTTTAAGATTTCAAAACACAATTTTATAAGGCAATTCGCAAAGCGGGAAGCGCCCCGTTCAAAGTGTCGTAGACAATACAACGATTATTCATAGGGATTCCGTTACTTACTGCATATACCATATTACCTATACTATAACCATCAGGTGAACGAAGCCACATTGTTGTTGTGTCAAAGTATGGAGTATATACACTGTAATTGTCACTCCCTATTTCAAAACCAAGACTATTAACACAATAGGCTTCGGTCAAACTAATAGCCCCCGTAGCTTTGGCATAGTCTGTATTATACCAACTACGAGAAAAGTCTCGAGAGTTTAATGTTGCGTTAAATCCATATTCTGTATTAATAAAGTCTGCATATGATAGTGCAAAAACATAGTCGCTCGTATTTTCGCAGATATATGGATTTGTTGGAATTGCTGTTGTACTTGCACTATTATCTACTTCTGTTAGCTTAATAATTCTTTTTTCTTCTGTAGAAAACGCCGTATTATAAAAGTCATTGACCAAAAATCTACGAAGCTCGCTGTATTTATAATTATTTGCATAGAGTTTTGTTGTACCGTCTTCTCCATATATAAAATTACCTTCGGCATCTGTTAGGTAATGCTTGTAATTATTTGAATCGAATGCGTGGTTTGGTTGATATAGTGTTGCATAAACAACATTGTCGCACACAATAAGAGCCGATCCATCTTTTTGACTCAAAATACGCCATTTAAGTTTTTCCATCTTAAAATAATAATCTTGTCCATCTTGCATTATTGTGCCATTTGACGTTTTTGTAAATTCAAAATCATAGATTTGTTGAGTAGTATACCCCATAACATCTTCGTCAATAACAAATGTGTGTTTTAGATACTTTGCTCCATCACTACCTAAGTAATATCCGTCTGCATCTGGAGTTTCACTTGCGATAGTTACACTTTCGTCCTTGATACTTTGTGGATACATACCAAAGTATACATATTTGCCATCTGCAGATAGTTCATACACAGATTCTTCTGGTCTTCTGGAGAGCATCCACAGCCGCTCGAAAATAATATCGTTGGCAATAAACAAACGGCTAAAATAAGACTAAATATTTTTTTCATAAACATCTCCTATCTCTTTATAATTTTATTCATTATATTCTTATATAATATAGTTTACCCCTCCCAGTTGCTTTGTCAAATGTTTTAATATAATTTTTATTTATATGTGATTTGATTAAAAAAACAAGGACTAAATTAGTCCTTGTTTTTGATATTAGAATAGTTCTTCTTCGTTTGAAGATTCTAGAGCATCTTCTACTCCAGCATAAACATTTTCTTCTTTAGTTACTTCTGGATAAATGTTTCTGTAACATTTCATACCAGTACCAGCAGGAATTCTCTTACCGATAATGATATTTTCTTTTAGACCGATAAGTGGGTCAACTTTACCTTTGATAGCAGCTTCTGTAAGAACGCTTGATGTTTCTTGGAATGATGCAGCAGACAAGAATGATTCTACAGAAAGTGATGCTTTTGTGATACCAAGAAGTATTCTCTTAGCAACAGCAGGAACGCCACCTTTTGCAAGAACTTCGTTGTTTGCTTCTTCTAGTCTATATAGGTCAATCAAATCGCCAGGAAGAAGTTCTGTGTCGCCTGGGTTTTCGATTCTAACCTTACGAAGCATTTGTCTAATGATAATTTCAATGTGTTTTGCGTTAATTCTAACGTCTTGTAATCTATAAACTTCCAAAACTTCTTTAAGCAAGTATTCTTGAACACCCTTTAGACCTCTAACTCTTAGGATATCATTTGGATAAATAGAACCAGATGTCAAGCATTGTCCAACTTCAACTACATCACCAGTCTTAACTGCAAGAACAGTTTTGTTTTTAGGTGGAGTTTTGTATTCGATATCGCCATCAGATGATGCAACGATAATTTTATAGATTTCGCCATCTTCTTCAACAGTAATCTTACCTGCAACTTCAGAGATGATAGCTTCACCTTTTGGTCTTCTAGCTTCAAAGATTTCTTCTACACGAGGAAGACCTTTTGTGATATCAGCAGCAGATGCAACACCACCAGTGTGGAAGGTTCTCATTGTAAGCTGAGTACCTGGTTCACCGATAGATTGAGCAGCGATTGTACCAACTGCTTCACCGATTTGAACCATCTTGTTATTAGCCATGTTTCTACCATAACATTTTGCACAAACGCCATGTTTAGATTTACAAGTAAGTGCTGTTCTAATTTCAACAGCTTTGATACCGGCTTTAACAATAGCTTTTGCTTGAGCTGGAGTAATCATTTCGTTAGCTTTAGCCAAAACTTCTTTTGTCTTTGGATCAACAACGTCATTTACAGCAACACGTCCAGAGATTCTGTCTTCTAGTGTTTCGATAACTGTTCCGTCTTCAATAATATCTGTAACAACTAAACCTTTTGTCTTTTCGCCAAGTGTTTCGAAGCAGTCAATTTCGTTGATAACAACGTCTTGAGCAACGTCAACAAGACGACGAGTAAGGTAACCAGAGTCAGCTGTTTTAAGCGCTGTATCGGCAAGACCTTTACGTCCACCACGAGATGATAGGAAGTAGTCAATAGGTGTAAGACCTGATCTAAAGCAAGCCTTAACCGGAATGTCTATCTTTTGACCTGATGCACTAGCCATAACACCACGCATACCACACAATTGGTTGATTTGTCCTGGGTTACCACGGGCACCAGATATAGCCATCATCTTGATTGGGTTTAGGTCTTCAAGGTTAGCAAGAACGGCATCTTTAACTTTGTTTGTAGCTTCGTTCCAGATGGCAACGTTTTTGTTAACTTTTTCGTCAAGTGACATAATACCCATTCTATATGCTTTTTCGTTAGCAAGAACTTTTTGGTCAGCTTCGGCAACGATTGTTGCTTTTTCTGGTGGTTCTTTCATATCAAAAACGTTAATTGTAATAGCAGCGATAGTTGAGTATTTGTAACCAAGCTCCTTAATTTTGTCTAGCATAACTACAGTTTCAGTAGAACCATATTTGTCATATACCGCAGATACGATATTGCCAAGTTCTTTCTTACCTACTTTGCAGTCTACTTCATATTTTAGTTCATTTCCTGGTACACTTCTGTCAACCATACCTGTATCTTGTGGAATACATCTATTAAATAGTATTCTACCAACAGTAGTTGGAACTCTACCAGTAATTGTCTTACCATTAACAACGGCGCTCTTTCTAACATAAATCTTAGATTGAAGTTCAACGTTTTTAGTTTGGTAAGCCATAATAGCTTCTTCTTCGCAAGTATATGCACTGCCTTCGTTTTTAGCGCCTGGTTTTTCTATTGTTAGATAATAGCAACCAAGTACGATATCTTGGGCTGGTGTCATAACTGGTTTACCATCAGCAGGTTTTAGAACGTTATTTGATGCTAGCATAATCATTCTAGCTTCTGTTCTAGCCTCTAGTGATAGTGGAACGTGGATAGGCATTTGGTCACCGTCGAAGTCGGCGTTGAATCCTACGCAAACTAGTGGGTGAAGTTTAATAGCTCTACCTTCAACCAAAACAGGTTCGAAAGCTTGTACACCAAGTCTGTGAAGAGTTGGGGCACGGTTTAGAAGTACTGGGTGGTCTTTGATAACTTCATCTAGTACGTCCCAAACAATTGGTTTTTCTCTTTCGATAATTCTCTTTGCTGTTTTGATGTTATAAGTTTGATTTTGTTCAACAAGCTTTTTCATAATGAAAGGCTTGAATAGTTCTAGTGCCATTTCCTTTGGAACACCACATTGGTAAATCTTAAGTTCTGGACCAACAACGATAACAGAACGACCAGAATAGTCTACACGTTTACCAAGAAGGTTTTGACGGAAACGACCTTGTTTACCTCTAAGCATAGCAGTCAAGCTCTTTAGGTCTCTTTGTTTTGGACCTTGAACAGCCTTACCTCTCTTACCATTTTCGATAAGAGCGTCAACTGCTTCTTGAAGCATTCTCTTTTCGTTTCTGATAATAACATCAGGAGCGCCAAGTTCAACAAGTTTTTTCAAACGATTGTTACGGTTGATTACTCTTCTGTATAGATCGTTTAGGTCGCTGGTTGCAAATCTGCCACCGTCTAGTTGAACCATAGGACGCAAATCTGGTGGAAGTACTGGAATTACATCTAGTACCATCCATTCAGGTTTGTTTTCACTCTTTAGGAAAGCTTCTACTATTTCTAATCTTTTGATAGCTTTTAGTCTTTTTTGTCCTTTAGAAGTTTTAACGATTTCTTTTAGTTCTTCGTCATCTTTCTTAAGGT
Source organism: Clostridia bacterium (assembly GCA_045534265.1). GTDB lineage: Bacteria > Bacillota > Clostridia > Christensenellales > UBA1242 > CAKVLS01. Next base: position 87,917 of record JAZSJH010000009.1, on the reverse strand, counting down.
CGATTGCTTTTAGAAGTTCTTTGATGGCTTCAGCACCCATACCAACTCTTGGGGCTTTGTCGTAGCCATATTCGTCTACAGCATCTCTATATTCTTTATCAGTAATTACTTGTTTGTATTGGAATATAGTATCTTTTGGGTCAAGAACGATATAGTTTACATAGTAAAGTACTTGTTCTAGTTGTTTTGGAGTAATATCAAGGATAGAACCTATTCTTGATGGAACCCCTCTAAAGAACCAAATATGTGAAACAGGAGTTGCAAGTTCAATGTGACCCATTCTTTCTCTACGAACTTTAGAATGTGTTACTTCAACGCCGCACTTGTCGCAAACAACGCCTTTGTAACGAACTCTTTTGTACTTACCGCAATGGCATTCCCAGTTTTTTCTAGGTCCGAATATTCTTTCGCAGAATAGACCATCTCTTTCTGGTTTTTGAGTACGATAGTTAATTGTTTCAGGTTTGGTTACTTCGCCATAGCTCCATTCTCTAATTTTTTCTGGTGAAGCTATACCGATTTTCATTGAATCAAAATTGTTTAATTCAAACATCTACACTTTTCTCCTTATTAATCAATATCATCAAACAAACTGTCATCATCAAAGTTTTCAAAAACTGCTTCTTCTGTAACAATTTCTTCGGTTTCTGGGATAATGTCTATTTCTTCACCATCATCTACCTTTTCTTTAGGTGGATTGAAAGGAACAGGCTCATCGTAATCTTTATTTAGATCGTCGATAGGGATTTCTTGTTTGTTTTCGTTCAAGATTCTTATGTCTAGGCACAAGCTTTGAAGTTCCTTGACAAGAACCTTAAATGATTCTGGAACACCTGGCTCTGCAATAGGTTGACCTTTTACAATAGCTTCGTATGTTCTATTTCTACCTGTAACATCATCTGATTTTACAGTTAGCATTTCTTGTAGAAGTTTTGATACACCATACGCTTCAAGCGCCCAAACTTCCATTTCACCGAATCTTTGTCCACCAAACATAGCTTTACCGCCAAGAGGTTGTTGAGTTACAAGTGAGTATGGACCAGTTGAACGAGCGTGCATTTTGCTATCAACCATGTGGTCGAGCTTAATCATATACATTACGCCGACTGTAACACGGTTTTCAAATGGCTCACCAGTTCTTCCATCATATAGAGTCATCTTACCATCAACGATATCATCTACGTCTTTGCCGTAGTGAGCATCAATTTCTGGTTTGTACTCATTAAGTAGAGTGAATATATCTTTTTCGTTAGCGCAGTCAAATACTGGGATTGCAACTTTCCAATCAAGGGCTCTTGCAACCTTACCAAGTAGAACTTCTAGAACCTGACCAACGTTCATACGGCTAGGGATACCTAGTGGGTTTAGAACGATATCTACAGGTCTGCCGTTAGCCATAAATGGCATATCAGCTTCTGGAAGTACTCTAGAAACTACACCTTTGTTACCGTGACGACCAGCCATTTTGTCGCCGACAGAAAGTTTACGTTTTTGAGCAACGAATACTTTAACCATAGTGTTAACACCTGGTTCTAGTTCGTCTTTGTTTTTACGAGTAAATACTTGAACATCTACTACGATACCACCATGTCCGTGTTGTACACGAAGTGATGTATCTCTAACTTCTCTAGCCTTTTCGCCAAAGATAGCACGAAGTAGTCTCTCTTCTGGAGTTAGTTCAGTTTCACCCTTTGGAGTTACTTTACCAACAAGGATATCGCCAGGTCTAACTTCTGCACCAACTCTGATAATACCGTTTTCATCAAGGTTTTTCAAAGCGTCTTCAGATAGGTTTGGAATATCTCTTGTGATTTCTTCATCACCAAGTTTTGTAGCTCTTGCTTTGATATCTTCTACTTTCAAAGTGATAGATGTAAAGATATCTTCTTTTACGATTCTTTCAGAAATAAGGATCGCGTCTTCGTAGTTATAACCTTCCCAGTTCATATATGCAATAAGCATATTTTTACCTAGGGCAAGTTCTCCGTTTTGAGTAGAGAAACCATCAGCGATTGTGTCGCCTTTTTCTACTCTTTGACCTTTCTTAACTGCTGGTTTTTGGTTGATACAAGTGTCTTGGTTAGTTTTTGTAAACTTCATTAGTGTGTAAACATCTGTATTACCATCATCATTTTTAACTTTGATTTCTTTACCAGAAACATAAGTTACAAAACCAGGATTTTTAGCTAGTATCATAGCGCCGCTGTCTACGGCGATTTTGTATTCCATACCAGTACCGATCATTGGAGATTCAGTAGTTAGTAGTGGAACAGCCTGACGTTGCATGTTAGAACCCATCATTGCACGAGCTGTATCGTCGTTTGCTAGGAATGGGATAAGGCAAGTTGCGGCTGAGATAAATTGTCTTGGGCTTACGTCAACATAGTCGATTTGACTTGCTGGAACTTCCATAACAGTATCTCTATGACGACAAATGATTCTCTTGTTTATAAATCTTCCTTGTTCGTCAAGTGGTTCAATTGCTTGAGCCATATAGCAGTTTTCTTCTTCGTCTGCCATTAAGTATACAACTTTGTCTGTTACAACGCCATTTGCTTTGTCTACTACTCTATATGGAGATAGAAGGAAACCATATTCGTTAATTTTTGCATATGTAGCAATAGATGTGATAAGACCGATACCTTGACCTTCTGGAGTTTCAAGGGCACAGATTCTACCATAGTGAGAATAGTGAATATCACGAACTTCTGCAGTAGCTCTTTCTTTCTTAACACCACCAGGACCAACGGCTGACATCTTTCTCTTTTGAGTAAGTTCGCTTATTGGGTTTACTTGATCCATAAGTTGTGACAATTGTGAGCTTGCTAAGAAGTCTTTTAATGCTTTGTTAATAGGACGAGCATTGATAATAGAAGATGGGTTGATTGTTGACAAATCTTGTGCTTGAAGTGTTTCTTTGATTACACTTGCAAGTTTGTTAACACCGCTTCTAAACGCCCCTGCCATAAGTTCACCAACAGAAGCAATACGTCTGTTAGCTAGGTGGTCAATGTTATCGATAGCACCAACACCGTTGTTAAGTCCAAGGTGATAGCTAAATGTTGCGATAATATCGTCCATAGTAAGTTGCATACCCATAAGAAGTTTTGCATTTTCTCTAATAACATCTTCAGTTTCTTCTTGAGTTCTGCCTTTGCATTCTTTAAGAATAGATTGAAGTGTTGGGTAGTGAACCATCTCTTTGATTCCAAGTGCTTCTTCGTCACATGGGAAGATTGAAGACAAGTGAACTCTGTTGTTACCAATTACTTTGTGTCCAACAAATTCTTTGCCGTCCATCATGAATTGACCTTTGTTGTCTTTTGCTCTAACCCAAACTTCGTTGATACCAGCTTCTTGAATATCTCTTGCAACTTCTGCAGAGATTAGATCTCCAGCTTTAACAACTACTTTTCTGCCGATATTAATATCTTTTTGAGCAACTTGTCCAGTGATTCTAGTTGCAATGCTTAATTTTTTATCAATTTTGTATCTACCTACACGAGCCAAGTTGTAGTATCTATGTGAGAAGAATAGGTCATTGATAAATCCGTGAGTTGCTTCTGCAGATGGAATATCAGCAGGTCTAGTCTTTTTAGCAAACTCTATCAATGCTTCTTCTTGAGTTTGTTGTGTTTCTTTAGCCAAAGTATTAACAACAAGTGGATCATTGCCAAACATTTCAGCAATTTGAACTGCGTTGTATCCAAAACATTTTAGGAAAACGCCAAAAGAAACTTTTGCGCTTCTATCAACAACTACTTTAAGTAGGTCGTTAACGTTTTGTTCTACTTCAATCCAAGTACCACGTGTTGGGATAATTGTACCTTTGTATAGCCATTTACCAGTTTTGTCATCTTGTGTTGTTTCGTAATAAACAGAAGGTGATCTTACGATTTGGCTAACAACTACTCTTTGTATACCGTTAAAAATAAAAGAGCCTTCTTCGGTCATAAGTGGAACATCTCCCAAGAATACGTCTTGTTCGATTACTTCACCATCTTCCTTTCTAACTAGTCTCGCTCTTGCTTTTAATGCAACAGAATAAGTTACACCCTTTCTCATACACTCTTCACGAGTATATTTGCTTGTTTGGTCTAGAGTATAGTTTGTAAAGTAGATTTCTGCTTTGTTACTGTAGTCAGTAATAGGAGAAAACTCTTCAAGGATTTCACCAATGCCCCTTTCCAAAAATTGTTTGTAAGCTTCTTTTTGTACATCAAGTAGGTATGGCATCTCAATTGGCTCTGAAATTTTTGAGAAATTCTTTCTTTCTACTTTACCGTACATAACATTTTTAATGCTAGGTTTAGATTGTACCATTTCGGCTCCTTATTATTTATTATTAAATTGTATTGTATGAATAAAAACCTATATAAACATATTATAAAAAATCTTTGAAAATTGCTTGCCACAAAAACATAAAGTATGATATGTTTATATTACGAAGCAATCAAAAAGCTCAAAATATGCCTATTAAGACAATTATCCAATATAATGCAAGACTTATTATAACACCCAAAATTTGATAAGTCAATAATTTTTCATACTTTTTTGAAAAATTATTATTTTTTGCTTGACAAACGCAAAATTTTATGAAAAAAATTTTTAACTCCAAAAGTTTGGAGTTTTTTTATTTTTCCACTTAAATTATATATATAATATACATTATAATTAAGCAATATCTAAAAAAATGCTTTTATACATACAACCTTGCCGTGTGTGTCAAGGGCTATTTTTTTATATTTTTACATATTTTGTTGTAACAAAAAATGTAATTATTATATCTCAATCCCTTTTTAACAAGAAAAATTGATAATTTTATATGTTTTTTATTTCATAAATGCAATATTTTTTAAGATAAATTTTCCCTACTCTTTTTGTGAATGTATAGGTTAAAATACAAAAACTTTTTTATATTAAATAAAAAAAGACATAACTTTTTTGTTATGTCTTTTTTTTGTTTTATGAAGCACTTTCGGCTCTTATTTGTGAAATTCCATTTGCTAGTTGTTTTACAACAATACAGTTTGGAGTACCACTTTCTGAAACAGTAATTGTTCCAGAGCCAGAAGCTGTATGAGTTAATGCATATCTTCTGCTATTAACTATAATGTGTGTTAGACTAGTATCTGTAACTTGAATTACAAGTTCAGTTCCCATAGCAATCTTAGCTCCACTACCTGTAGAAGCGTAAGTATTTGCATCTGGAGCTGTCTTAACATATACAATTACACTGCTATCAAATGTTATTTCATATACAGAAGAATAACTTACATTACCAGAAGCATCCCAGATTGGAGATACAAAGATATCTTTTACTGCGTCATCTGCTAGTGTATTAATGTACATAACTGTTATACTTCCGTCATCAGCAATAAGTTCGCCATCACCATAGTAACCTATAGTTGCATCATGTGGACCAGTTGCTTCTGGGTTCTCATAAGAGCCAAGAACGTCTGTGTACACAACATTGCTTACTGTAGGAAGAGCACCCGTTACGTCTTTTTCTACATAACCAAATGCACCTGCAGAGAATATCTTAGTAGAGTCTACATTCTTATAAGATGAGCCAAGGTTAGCACACTTATCTGCTGTAGAACCATCTCTAATATAACCTGCCACACCACCGCTATAAGAGATAACAGAAGCAAATTGGCTACATTCGATTTCTGCTTTGTTTACAGAGTTTGTAATCTCAGAGCCACCAGCAATCATACCTGCCACACCACCGATATAGTCATAACCATAAGTTGCAGACTTAATATCACCATTGTTTTGAGCGATATTTAAGTGTGTGTTTTCTGTCATATATCCTACAACACCACCACAATATGATCTTGAAATATCAGATTTTGCATAAGATACAACAACTGTTTCATTAAATACTTTTTCTACCCAAGCTTCTGTTGTATAGCTAATAGTATACTTACCAGCTACATAACCAAGTATACCACCTGTATAGCTATTGCCAGTCAAGCTAAAGCCTGCGATATTTACTTGAAGTTTATCATCTTGTGTAGCTTCGGTAATAATCTCATCAATACCAAAACCATTATTTTTACGATAATCTTCAGGAATTAATACTTCAGATCCAGTAATTAATTTTACTTTAACATTGTCTACCTTGTAGTCTTGAGAACTACCGCCTGTAGAACTCTTTGCAAATGTAAGGTTGCCAGCAAGACCACCAACATATGCGTTGTATTTAGAATATCCAACTACATTTCCTGTAATTTCAATATTAGAAACTTTAGTGTTGTTTCCTTTACCAATCAATGCACCTGCATACAAACCTTTAACGCTTGTTAATGCATTATACTCTTCGCTTGTAATATCAATATTGATATATACATTATCCATAAATCCACCAATGATTTCTGCATCTTGAGTATAACCAAACAATCCGCCAAAGCTTATATCGTTACAGTCAATTACAAGGTTTGAGATTGTATATCCATTGAAATCAAATTTTGAAGAGAATGGATAATCCATTGTTCCAATTGGAGTCCAATATTTGCCAAGAAGATTAATATCGTTCATAAGTTTGAATACATATAAGTTGCCACTAGCATCTTTACTATCAATCTTACCATTATTTATCATTCTTGCTACCCAAGCAAGTTCTTCAGCAGTTCTAATTTCATAATAGATATAGTATTGAGCCATACCAGAGTCTGTAGCACTCTTTTCAGTAATTGGTTTACCTGCATTGTTTTTCAAAATTAGATCTTCACATTCTGTATTATACCAATTTTGACCAAGACCTCTTATTGTTGCAGGGCGGTTTGCATCTTCTGACAAATCACCAAGCAAGCTATATTCGTAACTCCAAATATCAATTACGTCCCAGCCAGCTTGACTTAATGTATATGAATCCACGCCAGAATCAACAATGCCACTCATAAGTGTATCTGTTATATTTGTTACATATTTGCCTTCATTGCTATCAAATGTCTTAATAATATAATTATTAATACCATTTCCTAGGTTATAGCTATGTTCAACACTATTGATATTTTGACCATCAACATCAACACTATTAAGAACAAATTTATTAAATAATGAATCTGTATTGTTATAAGTGTTGTATGTAAACATCTCCCTTCCACCTTCTGCACCTTCTGAGATGTAGCAGTTAGTAACCATAGAAGATATACTATTTACTGCAAAACCAGCAAGTTTTGGTTTGAAGCTTGTATCTTCTACAGGGTCTGCAACAAGTGGAACGTTCAAATAACCTGCATTGATAGTTGAATTGTTAATAGTATGAGCAAAACCTGAAGTATCTTTCTTACCACTAATCAATCCTTCTTTGATTCTGTCTGCTACTTGAACATTAGCATCTTTTACAACATCAGGATCTGATATTTCGTAATTGTCTGTATAACAATATTCCATATGAGATGTATTTGTCATACTATATACAAAGCCTGTTGCGAAATCTACGTTTTTGATTATTGGAGAAATAAGACCAGTATTTTTGATTGTTCCGCCATCAACATATCCAAACAATGAACCAACTGTTTCAGCTATACCATTATCCATAATAATCAATGCTGAATTTGGATCGATTGTTATATTGTTAATAGAATATCCATCACCATTGAAAGTACCCTTAAATGGATAAGTTTTGTTTCCAATAGGTGTAAAGTATCTATTAGCCATATCAATATTGTTTGTAAGTTTGATTTGAACACCAACAGTATCCAAAATACCATTATTTACCGCATATGATAGATATGCTAATTGATCTGCACTATCAATTGTATAGTCTTGTCCTTGAACAGACAATGGAGTGTAACTCTCGTCCCAAAGAAGTGTTTCATAGTTATTCTTTAGGGTTGGATACCAAGTAGGTACTTTTTGTTCCCAAGCTGTTGAATAGGTTGTGAACGAAATACCAACAGTACTTGTTGGAATATAAAGTTTCAATGTGTTTGTTGTTTTTTGCTCATAAGCATTAACTTGGTCAAGAACAGCTGTTGTTGTTTCAACGATTTCTGTCTCGCCCATTTCGTTTTGTTGTGGAGTTTTTGACATAGTAGCAAATGGATAACTTGCACATCCTGCTAGGTAATAGTTCTTGCTTGTACAAGTTGCACCTATTCCATAGCCCATCAACGCACCCAAACCATACATATTGCTTGAAGAACCTGTAACACTACCAATATTATAAGAGTTTGAAATACTTACAAAAGAAGCAGTATTTGTTTCACCATTTGCAAGAATGTCATTTGCAAGCACATATTTTCCGGTAGCAGTATCAGCATCTGCACCCGCTGAATTTCTAAGAACAGATACGCCATAGATGCCTCCTGACATTACTCTACCATAACCACTACTTGCAATGTCTCCCATATTATATGTATTGTTAATATATACATGAGAACCATTAGAAACATTAACGCTATGTTGTCCAAGAATACCACCAATACCAATAGCGATATTTGTCTCACCACTATTTACTTTAACCTCAACATCAGCCATGTTATAGCTTTCTTCAAGGTATGTAGCTGTTGTGCTATAACTAGATACAGATATAATACCAACAAGTCCACCTACACCAGAAATGCTTCTTGAAGACATTTGGTTGTCAAAGATTACTTTACCAGTGTTAGAGAATAGACCAATTTTGCTATCTTTTGTTGTACTATATTTACCAATTACACCGCCAACAGCTGCTATAGCAAGTGGTCTTTGACCATTGGCTGCGCTTTCTTTACTACAGTATTCTGTAGATGAATTTACACTATAAATGTTTGTGTCATAAACAGTAACATCACCATTATTACGAAGTTTGTTTATAGAATAACCTGTATGAGTAAGTCCAGAATTATCTCTAACATAACCATAAATACCACCGACATTAATGTCGTGAGCATTTGTTGTTACAGTCATGCTACCTGTATTATAAACAAAGTCTGAAATTAGTGTTTTGCCAGAGAAATTATATCCTACAAAACCACCGACAGAACAAACAATCTTTGTAAAGCTTTCTGCAGTGTATGATGTGATATTGTCTGTAACAACAATTTCACCGGCATTAACTACTGCATGTGCACTAACATCTGTATATTGCAAAGTTAACGTGTCAGAATATCCAACAATACCACCCGCACTAGGATGTCCAGGATCTGATGCAGAAGCTTTTGATGCTCCAAGTACTGACTCTAATACAATTTTACCTCTGTTGTAAGAATCTTTTATTGTAGTTGTATAAGCACTTCCAGCAATACCACCAACAAAGCCATCTCCGGAAACAGAATTTTCATTAATGCAGTTTTCAATAGTAGAATAACCAGCAAAGCCAATAATACCACCTGCATATGTAGTTGAGCCGTTATAAATACTAACCATAGAACCACCAGTTACGGTTAAATTCTTAACGGTAGCATTTTCAATATAACCGAATAGTCCTGCAAAATCAGCTCCATCTAAAGTCATATTTGCATTAGCAATAGTATGACCATTACCATCAAATAATGCCTTAAATGGGAAGTCTTCAGTTCCAATTGGAGTCCAGTATTTACCTGACAAGTCAAGGTCTGCCATTAGTTTGTACTTATGAGTTTCATCACCGTATTTTTTGCCAGTCTTACTGTCAGTTTTATCTTCGTTAACAACGAATGCTAGAGCTGCTAGTTCTTTTTCATTTTCGATTAGATAGAAGCCATTTTCATCTTCGTTAAACTCACTTCCGTCCCAGCTCATCCATTCTAGACTGCTGCTCTTGATAAATACTTTTGGATACACATTATTATCTTCTTCCATCTTTCCATAGAAGTTTTCGCCGATATCAAAATCTTGAGAATTTACAAAGTCAGCATATACAAAGTACTTTTCAATTACACCAAATTCTCTAGATTGAACTGTAACACCATCTGGTTTAATCTTTTCTGTATATACAAATGGCCCTGTACCAGACAACAGTTGATCAGATTTCATTTGATATTTATAAGCATAAGATTTTACACCTTCAGTTGTAGTTACGATAAGATCAGTTTTTGCTAGATATTTTCTAGTCATTGTTGTTTCGTAAAGATTTGTTTCTTCAATTGTTTCTTCATATGGCAAAGTAACAGTTATATTAACATCTGTTCCGCTTGCAAGACTTTCGATAGGTTGTGTTGCACTAGAAGTAATATAATCTGTGCTATACATATTAGCATCACCATATGCGATTTGATAATGAGTCAAACCAACGATTGCATTTGAAGTATTATCCTTTCCATAAATTGTATTTGTAGCAATAAATGGATACATATATGGGAATACTTGGTTGCCATCAGCTGCTTTTTCATTATACAAAGTAACAGTATCAAAATCTGTAATATATGCTATAGGCATATAGAAACTTGGGTTTGTATCTTTGCCATAGCTTCCATAGTAAAGTGAATTTGTATAGAAGCACTTATTCATTCTACTATAAATTTGCATACTAGCTGTATATGGATTTGGAAGACCAGTTGTTGGGTCTGTTGCGTGAGTTGTCATATTTACATAATAATGTGGAGACAATGCCTCAGAACCGATAAATCCACCTGCTACTCTCTTAACAGCTTCTTTTTCTGTTAAGAATGGGTAGTCATCTAGTTGCCAGTTATTTGCAGCTATACAAGATGTATAGTTATCAGCTGTAATTGTAATAGATTCAGCTTTAACTGTTGTTTCATTTGATCCATCATTTGGATAAATTGCTTGTTGAGCTGCTACACCAATACCGTCTTCGCCAATATAAGCAAATCTAGTATTTGATGTTCCGGTAAATCCACCCATTATTGATTTTGCTCTAACAGAGCCAGAAACAATAACATGAGAATATTTACCCATAATACTTCTACCAACAGCGCCTCCGGCTACGTTTGCAATGCTGTTTCTAACGTCAATGTGAGATACACAAGATGTAATTTCGCCACCGTTGTTAAATCCAACAAGACCACCAATTGCTTTTGTAGAAGCATTGTTATTGAAGAATGTTTTGTTAATTCTAGTATTTGTTACTAGAGCAACATTATTATTTTGTTTTTCATCTTCGTAATCAATTGTAGAAGCAATTAATTTTCCTCTATTTTCACCAATCAAACCGCCGGCATATAGAGAGCCTCTAATTGTTTGTTCTTCTAAAACTTTTACGTTGATATTATATGCTATATTGTCTTTAGCCAAAAGTCCAATTACACCACCGATTGTTCCGCCAGCGCCACTGAATTTTCCACTTACCAAAATATCATATACAGAGTAAGATTCGTTAAAATCATCATCTTCATCAGTGATTTCCACATCAACTACACCAAATGCAAGACCAGAATAAGACAATTGTCTATTAATAAAGTATGTCCAATCTGATTTTGTATAAGGAACTTGATTTCCTGCACCATCTGGTTTTGTCAATGGTCCATAAACGTTAGTTGCAGACAACGCTGTAACTTCAGCGTCTGTTTTTACATTTTGATATGCAAGGTATCTACCCTTAATATCTGGTGAAACAACATAAGCTGCGTTTACGTTAACTGATGTGTCAATGTTATTTGCTTTTGATCTGCCAGTCATATAACCAACCAAACCACCAGCAAAGTTTCTACCCAAAACAAGTCCTACATTTTCAAGTTCTACGCTATCTTTTTTGAAGACAACAATATTATTGAAGTAGTTCTTTCTTAGGTATTCTGGAATGTCATCATATTCTTGAATTACTTTTCCATTAAATTGTGCAGAAGTATAAACGATAGGAGTTCCATTATCATCTATAGTTTCTGTAGTTTCTTGAACGTCTGTTCTTGCCCAACCTACAAGTCCACCAACATATGTGTGAGCAGAGCTTGCAATCTCTATAACTTCTAGATTTAGGTTGTTAACAATACTAAACAAGCTTTGTGAGAACAAACCAAAACCAATAGTTTCTTGGTTGCCAGAAACATAGGTCAAAGTAATGTTTCTAATTGTCATACCATTGCCTTCTAGGTATCCAAATAGGATTTTGCTAGAAGTTGAGATGTTTTCGAAGTCAAAGTTGATATCTCCAACAACTCTATAGTACTCTCTCTTGTTAATATTGCTAAGTTCAGAGTTAAATTTATCCTTAAAGTATGTATTATAACTTACAACATCATAAATTAAGTAAGGATTATTTTTTGTTCCCATTACATACATTGTTTTGTCTGGGTAGTTGTTTTCATCATCTGGAGCTATTCTATTTCCATTTTCATCAAAATATGAATAACCATAATGATATTGAATACTATCCAAACTTCTGTAGCTGTAGCAACCACCATATGTTTTGTATGGCTCTGGAATGTTTTCGATTCCGTATTTCTCTTTGTATTCAGCGCCAGTAAGAATATATGTAAAGTCACATTCACCTTCACTATCAATGCTTAAGTCAACAAGGCTTGTTCCTTCTGGAGTTTTGTATGTAACAGAAACTACTTCTAGTTCGTATACAAATCTCATTACAGGGTCTTGGTTGATAGCATCAATTGTGAAGTTTTCATATAGACCAGTATCAGATGTTCTCTTATAATAGCTCTTTCCTGTTTCTATATCTCTCCATACATTTGCACTAATGCCAGTTTCTTCTGCATAAACTTCTTCGATATAGCTATAGTAGATATCTACAATATCTGTTGTATCAATTCCGCCAGATACTGTGTTATATCCTTTCATCTTATTAACGCTTTCATCTAGGAAGTATACTTTACCAGTTCTTGCACTATCAATTGTATTGTATAGTCTTACTTGCTTTCCGGCTACTGTACCATACATAGGATTGTCATTTGAGTCAAATGCTGGTTTGAAATAATATTCATCAGAATTGCCATCTACATAATATACAAGTGTAGCTCTTCTTGTGATTATCATTTCTTTTGTTTTGTCCATACCTGCAGCTTTTGAATAAGCAAACCATTTACCATCTTCATTATTATATTTGAAGTAAACTTCGCTATTTGCAGTATAGTTCTTTGTTTTACCTTTATAGTCGTATGCTGAATATGTCTTAATATCTGTTTGAGTAAGTCTTGGCTTACCACCAGCAATATACCAAGAATATCCTTCAGCAACTTTAGGGTCATTAGTATTTAATTTAATATTGTATGTACCGAACACATCACTTGTAGAAAAATCATTAAGAGTAATTCTAGTAGCAGGTTCGTTACCAAAGTTGTTGTAATTATCTCTTAGATAGAAGCAGTTAGAAATTGTACCATTATAAGTTACAACTACACCGCCATCTTTACCGATACCAGTAAATGGAGACGCTGCTTTACTATTTAGAGCAACTCTTGAGATTGAATAACAGTTATTAACAACTGCTTCTTCTTCGTTTACGAATACAAAGCCTGCTGAGAATGCAGAAGCTGTAATTGCAATGTTAGAATAACAATCTTCAATTGAGCCTTCGTTTTTGTAAACAAATCCGCCAGCTGTACCGCTAGTCTTCAAACCTTCATTTGTATTAACAATTGTTACGTCGTTAACATTTCTTCTGCCTTGAGTGTAACATTCAAGTACTTTTGCACCTTCGCCGTTATCACATACAAAACCACCAGTATAGAATAGTTCTGTATTTTTAGAAATATTATTGATATACAATTCATCTGTATAAGTAGAAGAAATTGTATTTGTATTGCTACCTGCAACACCACCTATGCTACCAGATGAAGTCAAGTCAAGGTCTGTTACGTTACTATTTGTGATAAAGCCATTGTTTACACCAGCAATACCACCAACATATGCAGCTGTCAAAGAGTCATCAGTAGCTGTTATTGAGATAAGACCTGTAACAGAGCAGTTAGTAATAATACCATTGTTTATTCCTGCGATACCACCAAAATTAAACTCTGTAACAGCAGTTGTGTCTAGAAGAGTCTTTTGTGGATACTTTTCTGGAGGTTCAGGAAGTGTGTATGTATATTTTATTTCACCATTTGGATAAGTAATTGTTTCAATTACATTAGAAATATAATGAACATTTAGATTGTAAATCATTGTTGCTTCTGCAGTTCCGTCTGCTCCTGCAACAGTTGCAAACAATCCAAGGTTTGTTGTAGCAATACCTTCTGCAAAGCTTGCTACATAGATTGTATAGCCATTACCATCTAGACTCAAAATTCTAGTAGTAAGTGGAGTATAATCTGTAAGCATTATGTCAGAAGATAGACGATAATCTTTGCCTTCTTCCATCTTCATAAAGTCTTCTGCAGAAGTAATTGGAATTGGGTTTTTGATATCGTTTTGATAAGTAAATGTTAATGTAAATTGTCTTGAGAATGTCTTGCTTCTTGTATTATCAATAACAGGCTCTGCATCTGGGTCTGGTTCTGCAGGTGGATCAACTATAGGAATATATACAGGAACACCGCCGCTATAACCTACTTTTGCAGTTGCTGTAATGCTAGACATAATATCTACTATTTCACCATATACAGCATAGTAACCGCCATATGAAATACATGAGTAGCATGAGTTATATAGTTTTGTACTATTTTTTATTAGTTTGTCTGCTCCGGTAGCTTCGTTTGCTTCCCATATAGCTGCTTTGCTTATTTCATCTTTTAGTCTTGCAACCATATTAGCAATTGTATAACCACTAGAATTGTGTGTTGTATAATCTACATCTGGATTATAAACAGCACTCAAATTAACTTTCAAAGAGTATGGAGTATAGATTTGAAGTTTTAACAAATCTGCACTCAATCCATCAACAGACATATCAGTTACTGTATACAAGCTTACATATACTTTTATTTCTGCTTCGTCTGTGAAGTTTTCGCTACCTTCACTCTTTTCGATAATACCTTTGATTACAATAAATCTACCAAGCAAATCAAAGTTGTCTGATGGTATATTTAAGTAATATTTGCCATTTTCATCTTTTGTTGGAACTAAAGAATCAAGCAAAGCAAAGTTTTCGTTCATACATGCAACGCAAGTTGTATATTGTTTAGGAAGTTCTCCGTCTTTTTCGCCGCAAACAATACATTTGTGTCCTGTAGGACCATCTTCTACTCCATTTGCGTCAATAGAAATTTCCCAAGCAATATCGCCTGTGTAGTTTTTAGTTTGAACATTAAGTTCATTGCTTGTACCAATAGGCAAATTATTGTTTAGAGTTTTATCTTTTACTCCAAGTTCGATTTGTGGACTTGCCAAACTTTGGAAAGTATAAGAAATGTTTCTTGGTTCAATGATATTTTTATCACTATCATAGAATACCAAAGTCATAGTGTATGTTGTAAGGTCAGGAACTTCGCTACCTACCATCATACTGAAATAATATATCTTGCTATAAGAATATATACCAGAACCGCTACCAAGAAGTGGTTCGCCGCCTGTTGACTTATCAACTTTCATACCATAGCCAGTTACGTATGTACCTCTACCTTCGCCGTAATCAGAGAATGGGTCATCATTTTCTCCGGCATCTTTGGTATATTTTAGTTGAGTCATAGAAATTGGGAATCCAGAACTTGAAGTATATACAATATCAAAACTTGCAAATCTACTAAAGTCTGGGTAAATTTCAACAGTAAGTAACGCTACATTATCACCGCCGTTGAAGATAAATTTGTCTGTACCATTTTTTGTTGTACCAGAAGCGCTAGTGTTATAGTCAGCTGTGCTGCTATATACACCAATATCTGCACTAACAATATCTTGTGGTTTTACAGTAATAGGAAGAGAAACTTTTACATCAGGAACAAGCAAACTGCTAAAGAAGATTACAAACTTTTTGTCTTCTTTTAGGCTTTCTACTCTGCCATCATCATCTGTTTCTGCTTCATAGCTGATTGTATAAGAAACTTTCTTACCAACTAAAACTCTCTTGCCATCAATTACTTCTTCAATGTTAGCTTCACCACCACTATTTGTTTGAAGTCTAACAACTGAGCCTTCGTAAGCGCCAGTATCATCAATAATGTTGCCTTCGCTATCAGTAATTGTAGGAACAATAGCGTCTTCGTTTGTATCTGTATCCATAATTACAGTAAACACAAAGCTTTGCAGTTGAGTAATTTCTATACCTTGAGTTTGGCTAATGCTGCTCTCAAAGTAAATATTATCAGCACCATTTACAACTTTTACATAGAAAGTTGCTTTCAAATGTTCATAGAACAATTGAGTTTGAGTATTTAGATAACTTACTTCTAGGAAAGGTGTAGCAGTAACTTTAACTGCAACATCTTCTGTAATAAGTTTAGAATAAATTGTAGTTAGTGTTGAAACAGCTATTTCTGTATAAGTTTCGTGGCTGATTGTCCAGTTTGTGTTAATGATAAATGAATCTTTGTAAGTATCATTTTCCAAAACAAACTTAACAGCAGTTGTATTTGTAACTTTTAGATCATAATCTGTTCCATCAACATTTCTTGTGTAAGTTGTATTTTCATACAAAGCAACCTTTTTATCAACAACCATTGTGATTGGATCTGTTTCATCATCTTTTACTTCAGAAGATGGAGCAAAGTTGCTTGTTTCATATAGTTTATAGTTTGTTAGACCATATTTGATGATAACGAAGAATTCGCATCTATAATCTGCATTTAGTTTAGAAGAAACGGTAATTCTTGCAGAACCTTCTTTCATAGCAACCAAAGAGTCTTGAGATACTCTAACAACTGAAGAGTTGCTTGAAGTAATAACAAGTCTTGATGTTTTCAAAGTCCAAGGCAAAACATTTAGTTGTGCAAAATCAGTTATTTTGTGAGTGTTTAATGCTAGTAATTGTTCTGCAGTAAGCTCACCAGTAGTAAGCTCATTTAGATAAATAAGCGCTACATTGTTTTCTACATATACATAACCAGAATTATTGAACTCATCAATATCCATACCATCTTGGTCTTTTACAACAACTTCGATAGTGATTGGAAGGAATGCAAACAAGATATTGCCAGCATCATCTAGAAGGTATGGCAAACCATCGTTGATAGTTGCTTCTGTCTTCCAGATAGCTGTATCATCATATGTTCCGCTACCTTTCACAACATCAGCTAGGCTTGAGATCATACCTGTTGGGTTTAGAGCTGAATAGAATGTTGCTGCGGGGCTAATAGGACCCATTGTACCTTGACCAGTTACAGGACTAAAGCCTTTAGCAAAACCTTTACATATTACATTATTTACCCCGCCCAAGCCATTGTAGTAACCAAATACACCACCACAGTATCTTGTGCTATTTGAGCTAACATATGAGTTAAGAAGTGTCGCTACTTTGTTTACAATATATGTATCTTCTAGTGTAAGTGAAGCTACAAATCCACCAACTCTAGATTCTGTTGTTGCAGTTTCTGAATTTACAACAATATCACTATTTGTTGAAGAAATATCTTCTGCCTTGAAGTCAGGAGCATTTTCAAAATAAGATACTACATAGCTATTTGAGATGTTGATATTTTCTAGCATACCACCAAAACCACCAACATAATCAACGCCAGTAATAAATGCTCTTGGAGTTGTTTGAGTTTCTCTGTAGTTTTCTGCTGAGCAGTAATTAAAACTTGCATATTTAGCTCTACCAACTACACCACCAACATATTTTCTACCAAATATCTTTGCGTTATTTGTATTATTAAAGAATCTTACAGCAACTGAATTGTCTTCTTTGTTTAAAGCGCCACTTACTTGTCCTACGATACCACCAACGTTATCAATAGCGCTAGCTCTAACTGTACCGCTAACAGCAAGGTCTTTTATGTCAACTGCAGTAGTGTCTGTGTTTTGGATAAAACCAACTACACCGCCAACAGCAGAAACAATTTCTGATGGATATGTTTTGTCTGTTGTTATTCTAAAGTTAGAAATAACATCATAACCTTGGTCACCAAAAGTAATACCAACAGTATCAATTTCTGTATAATCTTTTTGGTATCCGTTAATTAAGCCAGACTTCATTTGTCCAACCATACCACCAAAGTATGCGCTTAAGAAGTTGTCTGCTTTAAGTTCGATATTGATATTTACATTAACTGCATTATCAACATCTTTATTTGTGATTGTGCCGCCATCATTTAGACCTACCATTCCACCAACAGAATAGCTAAGTCCGCTAAGTTGAATAGATACATTTGTTAGAGTTACTCTACAGTTGTCTATTGTACCTCTATTGATAGCAACTAGACCACCAAAAGTAAATTCTCCATTAAATTCAGCTTGAACATAACTATAAGAAACAATCATATTTTCCAAAATTGCCTTATCTTTATCTTCTTCGCCTTCGATTACAATGCCATCACCTAGAGCATATACAAGACCATAGTGGCTTATATTGCTAGGAAGTGCAACTGCATAAGATATATCAGTAATGTCATATTGAACTGAATATTTTTCACCTGTTTCTGCGTTTACTATTCTAGAATACAAACCATTGATACCACCATTAAGTGGAGTTCTTGTTCCGTAGCCTAGTGGAATCCAGTTATCTTCTATTGCAATGTCGTTTGTCAAAACATAGAACTTATCCATTGCTTTTTCGATATCCTTAAAGTCCTTAAATGAAGCTACGTGATATGGATTTTGTCTAGAACCATCTGCAACAGATACAAACAGTTCAATTATTTTATCCCATTCATAAACATAATGGCTACCATTGATGTTTTTGATTTTGTCTTCTGGGATAAGTAAGAATCTTGCATTACCAGCTTGGATTGCATTGATTCTAAAGTTGTTATTTCCTAAATCATCTACAGAGAATATTGCATCTGTTGTATCAACAGGTACCATTTGACCGCCGTTGTTATCTGCAAAGTCAAGAACTTCTGTTGTTCCTTCTCTATATTGAACCCATTTTACACCACTATTAAATAGGTTAATGCTAGGAGTCAAAGTAATTTTGATATCTTTGAAGCTATCATATCCTAACTTAAAGTATAATATGTCACCATTTATATCTCCCTCAACAGCCATTGCATCTACTGTCACTGGGTCTTTAATAGTGATTATTGCAGGTTCTGTTTCTACTCTCTTGCCAAATTCTAATGCGTATGCAATCAAGTATACTTTTTGTGGATATTTTGTAATTTCGTAATTAGGGTTTAGACTAAATTCTGTACCGTTACGGATTAGTAAGTTCTCAGTTACTGTACCATTTACGATTACTTCATAGAAGATGTTTGCAGTGTATGCAAATGTTGCATTTGCGTTAGTTGCGATTGTTGTTTGAGTTTTTGTATATGTCTTTGAAGTATGATTTAGGTCAAAGTATCCAAGATTGTTTGGATTATACAAAGTATTGTTTGTTAATGTCATAGTTATCTTTGTGATAGGAACGTATGAATTAACAAGGAATTCTTTTTGTATTGTAGTTCCGTCAAAGTTAATCATTTTAACAACAACCTTGTAAGTCATATCCAAAGTTGTATGCTTCATTGAAAAACTCAAGTTTCTTGTATTTAGTTTGAAGTTTTCGTCTTGAATATAAATACCGTCTTTTTCTACAGCTTCGCCAGCAGCATTATAAACTTCAACTTCTGTTTCATAAAATTCTGCAGTCGTTGGTAATGTGCTTAATTTTAGTTGGATATTAGAAGACCAAGCTCCAACGTTATTTGCTTTAATTGTTGCACTAGTCAAAGAGTTGTCAACAACAGTTGATTTGCCGATATATGAAGCTTGAGAAAATTCATCTACAGAAATGAAGAAGTCTTCGATATCTTCATATACATTTACCTTGTATACAAGTGGGCTTGTAAGGTTTTTGCTACAGAATCTAACTTCTGCTTTACCTACAGATATTGGCTGAATAAGGAATGTATTTCCAAGGTTTGATTCTTTTACTACCTTAAACACAGCTTCATTTGTACTTTCTGCATATAAAGTTTCATAAGAAGTTTCGCTTGCTGGTTGTGCATTCAAAGTTACTTTTAGTGGTTCTACACCTTCTTCAAAGTTGATTTTAATAGGATCAGAAACGCTATTTTCTACACCTTCGTAAGAAATGCTATCCATAGAACTGATACCTTGAACAATTCTAATAAACACTTCTGTAGTTGCTTTGTATGTAAATGCAAGTGGTTGCTCTGCAGTGATTACAAGTTTGTACTTTCCAGAGTCTGCTGTACTTAAAGTTGTTCCGTTAAGTTTTAATGCTAGATTAACTTCCTTTAGGTACCCTTCTTCAACAAGTCCATGAGAGTTATTTGCTAGGTTTGTTACAATAAAGAATTTGCTAAGATCTGATGATGATACAACCTCACCTGTTGAGTGATTGTATAGTTGAATAAAGAATTTCGCATCTGCCGCCAAAATTTCTTTTGGATTACCAACAGCAATCTTTATCATTGTTCCAGATGTTTGGTCGTTTGTATAAAGAGTAACTTCGTGTGATTCGCCATCAATAAGTGTTTCATCATTTACACTAAAGTTTCTAATATACAACTCACACTTTACATCTAGCTTAGTTGTAAAATTAAAGAAATTTTCATATCCATCTACAGTGATTGTGAATGTCAAAGATTTTACATCACTATATCTTATAGCTTGAACTCTATAAACAAAGTATTTAACTCCAGCCCTTGTTGGTTTTCCAGCCAAAGTTGTCATTACTGGAGAAGAACTTACATTGGCTGGTGGAATAACAGTTATATTCTCTGTTGTATTAACACCAACAAAAACATAAGTTGCATTGTTTTCGTGATAGTTTTTAGACAAAATCAAAGTTGAGTTAATTGGATTATTCAAAACTGCATCTGATACAGAATCATATTCAGTTTTTGATTGATACAACTTTATATCGTCTGGCAAAATGTTATCCATTATTCTAACAGGAATATAAACAGGATCAACATTTTCGTTTACTTCACCAAGGTGGTTAACAACTTCTGCTTTTACAGTAAACTCTGTTAATGGAGTTGTTTCTATGCCTGCAAGAGCAATAAGTTCATTACCCCTTATACTAACAACATCAGATAGTCCAGGTGTTGCTAGTGAATATTTAATTGTGTTTTGATTGCTATCTTTTGGGAATATTGAAATCGCAGATGCTGTATCAATTACTGTTCTGTGTCCAGCAGTATTTAGTACCGCGATTTTGTAATCAGTATTGTAAGATATACTTTCAGCTTTTTTAATGACATTGATTTTTAGTGTTGCTGTTTTTGAACCTTCGCTTGTATATGCTGTAAGAACTGTAAATCCAGGAGCAATACCTTCGATTGTTTTTCTTACACCATTGTCTAGCATATGGTTTACATCACCAAGTTTAACAATGTTTTCAGATAAGCTAAAAGAAGGAACAAAGTTAAAGCCCTTAGGAGCTCCCGCCATAGAGACAGTTATGTCTTCAGTTCCTTCACCTACATATAGCGTGATACTTCCATCTTCCGCTCTTGCCTGTTCGGTCTTGATAGAAATAGTAAGGTTGTCATACCTTCCTCCACCGCAACCCAATAAAAGGCCTGTAAAGCCAAAACATATCATCATTAAAATTGTGAAAAACTTTTTCATCTTACTTCGTTCCTTTTTCAAAAGTTTTAGCAATCGACATCAAGTACATTTTAACACTTTATATTATATAAAAAACAACTCTCCCAGTCAATCAAATACAAAAATAAAATATATATAATATATATAAATATAAAACGCAAAAAAAGCCCGCGAGCCTCTACCAAATAAACAACCAAATAATTTATAAAAACAAATCTTGCAAACCCGACAAACATTACAAGATATATGTCCACCCACTCAAAAAACTCAAACAAAACACTCTTAAAAACTTATAAAAATTTTAGCACCGAAAAACCCGACCAAACGGTCTAAAAAATATCAATCAGGCTTAAATACAAATACATTTTGCATCTAAAACAAAACTCTTCAAAAACAACTCTCAACCCAAAATACTAAACCAAATCAAATCCGTAATTTGAAATAAACTGCATTCCGACCGACCGCTCGGTCTTAACTCTATACCCTACTATTTTAGCCACTTATAGCATTTTTTATAAAATTAGAAATTTTGCAAATTAATTTTATACAATAGACAAAAAACCTTTTGAAAAAGTCACAATTTTTAATTAAGAAAAACAACCTAAAAAGTCGCCTATAAAAATTATTTTATTAACTAAAAACCATCAACAAAATAACTCACTACTATCTCCAAAAAATAACATCTCCAACTAAAAAACCACCCCGCCATATCGTCACAAATCCTAGCCAATATTTTATATAAACATTTCAATCTACAAACACCTTTCTTAATCTTCAAGCAATCCATTCTCCCCAACAAAAAAAAGAGGTAAATAATTACCTCTTTTTTTAGCTTATTAACTGCTATATCTAGAATTAATAATAGATGAGAATGTGTCTTTATATGCTCCTTCTTTCTTGGTGTACCATACCCAATCCCACTTTTGATAAGCATCAGTATAATAACGACCAGCTTTACCAGAAAGTTTACTTCTAGGATTTAGTGCACTTGAGTCATACGTACAGCCATCCATATTTGCACCTTGTCCGCAACCAGCAATAGCGCCAGACCAAACAGTAATATCTACCGTTACAGATCCCCAAGCCCAACCAATAGTACCGTCATGATAATAATCTGCATGACATATACCAGCAGCGTATAGAGAAGATGTTGAGTAGTCAATATAAGCACTAATGTCTGATGCTTGAACATAGCAGCGAGTATATGATATTGATGTCGAACTACCTAAGAATCCTATAATACCACCAACAAAACATCTTAAACCATGGTTATTATAAGAATCTTGAGTTAAATTCCATTTAAATTGTCCAGAAGCTCCAGAGCCATTACTATAGAATGTTGTAGTCTGATAATCAGTATTTCTGTAGTATCCAGTTACATTAGAATAATTATGACAATAATCTAAAGTAATACTGCCGCCAGAAGTTGTACCAACAATACCTCCAACAGACAATTCTTGGTTACTACCAGATTGGTTGCTTACTTTAATATCACTACCTTCCCAGTTGTCACTATCATATAAAATAGAGCCTGACGATGGTGAAGAAACATAGCCAATTATGCCACCTGCAATATATCCAGCATATACTGCACCTGTGTTATCACTATCTCTTATTTCAATATAGCCAGAGCTATAACCAACAATTCCACCCGCATAAGAGTATTTTGCACTATAAGTAGATCGAGGTTTAACAGTTCCACCACCATGTGATGAATCTTTAATTATACTATCGTCTGCGTAACCAACAATTCCACCGATCTTACAGTAATCTGCATCTGACGAAGCAGAAACGGCTGTATAGCTATCACAATCATCTACTCTAGCTTCATTTGCATAGCCAGCAATACCACCAATGTAATAAGCATCGGCACCTTTATATGTTGTTGTGTTTCCATTATCTATATCCAAATTATAAAGATGAATATCATATAGATATGCAATTGCCCCAAGATATTCTCCCTCGATAACATTACTCTTTATAGATGTAGAAGACATAGTTATCTTTGTAGAATCATAATTCCAGCCTTCAAGAGAAGCCATTACAACACCAGCATATGGAGCTGTCATTGTATTGCTTTCGATAGTAACACCAAAGTTTGTATATTGATATGATCCCAAATAACACTCACCAAACATACCGCCAGCAAAAATATCTGAAATTATAGTATTATTTTTTGATGATGTTCCAGAAAAGGAATTGTCGCTAGTAATAAGAGAAACAGATCCCGCAATTCCACCAGCAGCATAATATGATGTAATATCATTATCATCAGAAGTTACAGATGTATAAGTTTTTAGATATCCACCATATATGTAACCTACAAGGCCTCCTGCATAGAAAGATGAAGTTATTCTTGATGATTTTACTGAAGAATTTGTAATGGTCGCTACACTACCAGACATTTCGCCAATTATACCACCAGCACAAGTCAAATAAGTATCAATTAAAGATATTGTTGCATCACTAACTTTAACCGTATCAATTGTTACACCTAAGGTTGAATAAACATATCCTACAACACCACCTGCAGATTCATCTGCATACACAAACACTTTTTGAATTAGATCAACATTTTTTATAGTTAACTTATCAGTATTTGTTATATAGCCTACAACGCCACCAGACCTATAAGCAGTTACAGATAACTCGGCAGTACTAGCTGAACAATTAACATTCTCTATTAAAGATGTTCCGGTTCCAACATATGTATAACCAACAATTCCACCCGCACTGTATTCTGATGTAATTTTTCCTGTTACTGTAATTCTCTTATCAGGACTAGAATAACCTTTAATTGTGTATGTATCACCAGCATATCCAATAACTCCGCCAGCATAATCACCAGTTGTTACTATATCTCCACTTCTAATAGTTAGAGCTTTAGTTGTTGTAATACTTACTGGACCACCAGCATATGAGACAATACCTCCAACAAATCCCATGGCACCATTTGTTATTGCCCCCGTACTTACAGGATCTATAATATTAATATTATACGCTTCACCAACGATACCGCCAGCATTAGAAGTATCAACATTAATACTTCCAATATTTTTAATTTGTTTTGAAGTGCCACTAGAGCCATCAATATTAATATATGCCGTTGTATCTGCACTTGCAAGACCAATAAGTCCACCAACAGTTGCAAAAGATGAAGATGTAACATCTGTATCTTTTGAAATATTACCCTCATTAATAAACTCTGTAATTGAAACGGTAGCAGAACTTTGAGAATAAATAGATCCTATCATAGTACCAAACACATACATTTCAGGCCAAATAGCAGCATTAAATGTATAATTTCTATAATTAGAGAATTTTGAAATTATACTATCTCTTGTTGCTTTCACGGTACCTATAATACCACCTACGCTTGCTGAATTCAAAGGTTCTAAAGCAAAGTTTATAGTATCTGTTACTGTGTTTGATGGAATTGAAATATTTGTAATATTAATAGGGTTTGTAGAGTCTATAGAAGCTGCATAACCTACTAAATATCCAATAGATGTTCCCTTAACTTTACCATTAACAATAAGGTTTGTTGTCTTTTTAGAGGAAACAACACCTTCAATTTTTCCACCCTTAAAGTATCCAAAAATTCCACCCGCATAAGTATAAGTATTTCCTATGATATCAGCTGTTGATGAAAATTTAGTTAAAGATGTAATGTCTTGGCTTAATTCAATTTCACCAGCAATACCACCTAAATGGCTAGGATTTGAACCATATAGATAATTTGAATGAATTTCAATTTCGCCCTTAACAGTAAAGTTACCTGTAGCAAATTCAATATCGGTACCATAGCCAATAATACCACCTGAAAGTCTACCATAAATATATGCAGCAACACTATCTGTGTTTTCTACGTTGATATTTGCAAATGAAGAATCATCCGCAACACCAACAGCTCCACCAGCATATGTTCCTGAAATATAATTAGCATCGTCAAATAGTGTTTCTGTATTTTCTAAAGAACTTGTTTCCATATAACCTACGATACCTCCGGCATATGCAACAAGAGCTGTACTATCAGTCGATATAGATTTGTTAGAAACTTCATAAATTAATGCTTTTACATTGTCAACACTAGAATCTATCATATGGCCTACAATACCACCGACATAACTATTCACACCACTAGCACTTGCAATATCTGCAACAATATATGATGTTTGAAGTTTCATACCGGTAGAGTAGCCAACTACACCGCCAACTCTTATATTAGTTGTGCTAACATTAACAACAAATGTTACTTCACTATAATTTCCAGTTTGTCCAACTCCAGACACAACGTAGTAAGATGTATTTGATTTATCAACAAAGCCAACTACACCGCCACTATTTGAATTTGAAACAGCTATAGTCGCTGTCATATCAACTTCAATTGTGTCAATCATAACAAAACTTTCTAGTCTACCTACTACACCACCAAAGTTAGATGCGTAACTAGCAACAGTTCCAATAACACTTATATTGTTAATCTTAATAGAAGATGCATTAAGTGCTTTTGCATAACCTACTACACCACCAAAGTTTGTATAAGAATTATAAACAGTACTCTTTATGTTAGAAATATCTGCAATTACGTAAGCTATTAAAACACCATTTTTCAAACTACTGTCAACTTGTGTTGAGCTATCTTCTGTTGTTGTAATAGTTCCTACAATATTGCCACTATGCTCGCCACAATTTATTGATGCAAGGCTCTTAAGACTGCTTGTAGTTTTTCCTGAAATTTCACCATTTGTCATAGAGCCTACAACACCGCCAGCCGCAGTTGTCGCACTTATGGTTACACCACTATTTATTTCCCCAATTGAACTGTCTTTTAGTTCAATACTATTTAGAGCTGAACCTACAAGACCGCCTGCATAATCTGCAGAGATTGAAACCCCCGCTGTATTAATACTGTTTTTAAGTTCAATGTAAGTTGCTTTACCTACAAGACCACCTGCGTATGCACCTGCATTTAGGCTTGATTTGTTAGTACATTGATCTAATGTAACAGTTTCAAGGTTTTGTTTTATCTCGCCAATAATACCACCTTGGCTTGAAGAGCTAGTATTCATAACAACACCGTTGTTATTAAGCTTTAGGTATATTAAAGATTTTTTATCTGTTTCTCCGATAAAGCCACCTGCGGTTCTTGCACCTAGTAGTTCTATATTATTATTTAAAGTATAATTTGTAATAGCAATCTCAGAATGACCAATCATACCACCAACAACATTAGATGTTATTTCAACACTACATGATGTAAATGGATTGTAATTTTCTGCGTTTGTTCCGCTTAAATCAATTGTTCCGCCTGTAGCGTATGCTACAATACCACCAGCATAACTAGAAGAAGAAATGTCAATAGAGCCTTGAATATTTACCCTCTTAATTTCTCCACCTTTTTGATATGCAATAACAATTGAGCCTAAACTCAAATCTTTATACAAATAACTACTTGCAGAAGTTCCTGAAGAAAGCTTTAATTCTGTCACATCTTCATTATCCACCCTACAAATATTATGATTTGTAGTACCAGTTTTTGAAGAAATGGTTACGTTATCAATTGTCGCACCAGCATCCATACCACCAGCAATCAAGGCTGTTTGAGATTTTATGTTGCTGATTGTAAAGTTATAAATATTTGCACCTGCACCAAGATTTCTAAATATACCATATTTAGAAGAAACAATGGTGTGCATTAATTTTCCATTACCATCAAAGTCCCCAGTAAACAAGATTGGACTAGCTGTCGCTCTATTCCATGTTTCTGACCACTCTGAATATGATTTGAAAGAAATATCATTTTGAAGAATATAATAACTCTTTTTGTCTGCAGTTTGACCATTAGCAGTCATAAAGTATGACTCAATCATGCCTGCATTTGTAATACGGAAAGGACCGTTGTAGAAGTTGTTAGTGTATCCTCCATCTGCCTTTTTACCATTACCGGTATAAATCATTTGCATAAATCTTCTTATACCACTAACTGTTGGAATATTTCCATTAACATTTGCAACACTATAACTATAGTTAAACCAAGCTGATGTGATATGAATATTTGCATCTCCATCATTATATGCTTTTTTATACAATTTCTTCATGTCGTTATTGTCAGAAATAAACCAGTTACCCGCAATTGTAGGACCTTCACCACTAACTCCTAGTTTAGAAAGTTCGGCAGTAGTTTTACCAAGACTTGAATATGATACTGCAGTTCCAACATATGCATTAATATCGTAATATACATTTATAAGTGAACCAGAATCATTTTCAACATACAAAGCACCGGTTAAAGTTGCGTGTTCTGCATTAATTATGTTAGCCATTGTATAACTGTTTGTAATATTACCAGAATTTTTATATACAAAACCACCTAAATTATTATTTGATGAAGAGTGCTCTAAATTTCCAGTATAGTAAGAAGTTATGATGTTGCCGCTATTGTTAAATACAAGACCAGCAGCTTGTCCGCTTGCTTGTGCTTTGATTGTTGCAATACTAAAGCAGTTAATTACGTTACCAGTATTTGTATGAACAATACCTGCAACTTGTTTACCATAAATACTCTTTGTTTCTACTGTTGCAGAACCACAACCAAGAATAGTTCCGTGGTTAGTTTGAGCGATAGCACCATATCTGCCGTTATTGTTATTCATATCTGCTTGAGCTACCAATAGACCTACTACAAAAGCTTCTTCTTCTATTGATTCAAATATGAAGTTTGTTGAAACTTTTGAAGTTGTATTAGTGTTTACAATAATAGAATGTCCTCTGGCATCAATAAAGTTACCTCTACCTAAAGACTCCATAGGTGAAGAAATATTAACATCACTTATCTCAGTATTTCTTCCAGAAGTCTTATCGATATCTGCACTCATCTTATAGTAAGTATAAGTTGTTGTTTCTAGTTCTGAAACATTTGCATTAGTAAGTTCTTTTGGATTCAACTTACTACCTAAAACACCCACAAAAGTTTTTGTAGTATCATCAAACATAATTAATGATGAAAGCTTGCTTGCATAAGTTTGAGATGCTCCAGACTTAAATTCTTGTAAATAAGAACCAAAGTCTCCCGCAGTATTTTGAATAAATATAAAACTAAATTTTGCTGCTAGATCTTCCATGTTTAAGTTTGTATCAGAAGAACCAGTTGCAGTCTTTTTGTAATAGTCATTCAAATATAACCCAAATAAGTTTTCGCTAAAATACATCTTATCATATTCGCTCAAACTTGATTGTGTTAAATTACCAGCAATTTGTCCTATCTTAAATGATGCTGCGCTACCGATATTAGTATAGTTTACATTTGCTGCAACAACTAATCCATTAGCATTTTCAGCCAAATCTATCATTTTTGCTTCGCCTACAAGTCCCCCTGCTCTTAGTGCAGATATTGCTGTCGACCTGTCAATATAAACATTACCCAAAGATGCGGCATTTACAATTGTTATTCCGCTATTTTTAACATAACCAATAAGTCCACCAACATATACGGTTTTTACACCGCTATTTTCTTTCATTTGGATATATGCAGTAGATATTACATAGTCAAGTCTAATATTTGTTGCAGCATTGCTTGTAGATGCACCAAGGATACCACCAACATAGAATGTTCCAGTATTTGCGTCTACTTCAAGTCCATAAGCTTCGTTCAAAACGCTATTAAATGTAAAGTTTTGAGTTGCAAGACCAACAACACCACCAACATATACAATAGCATTGTTAGATTGTTTTTTAGTAACTAATGTATTTACATTTGTATAAACTTGAGAGAATACAGTGTTACTAGCATTATTACCAACAATACCACCAACGTTTACTGAGTCTACGTTGTGATTTGCATTAACTTCTACACCAAGAGTGTTTAGAGTTTTATTCTTGTATTGAAGCCAAGTTGCTTGAACGTCATTTCTACCAATTACGCCACCAACGTTTACTTTACCTTCTGTTTCTACAGTAATCTTTGTATTATAGTTGTACAAAGAATCTACTTTAGAATCTAGGCTTGCAGTTGCGTCAATAATTTCTGTAGCAAGACCAACAACACCACCAATATAAATTTCATTAGTAGCAATCAAATAACCGCTAGCATTAGAACCTGTAACAATACTAGAAGTTGTAGGTTTTACAACCAAATTACCTCTATCGGTAGTTGGATTTTCACCACTAAAGCTATTTCTCCAGTTTGTGATAAATGAACTACTAAGGTTTGCTTCAGGATTTCCAAATCCTACATTATTTGCAAGACCAGCGATATATCCAACAACACCACCAACATAAATATTTCTAGCGTTTGTTGTTTTCTCTTCTGTATATACAGCAAAGTTTCTTGTTACAAAACTTTGTGCAATTGTTCCAAGTATTTTACCAGAAATGCCACCAGCAAATAGTTCTGTATCTCTTGGAAGCAATTCGTTTTGATAAATTACTTCGGCTGGAATATTAAATGAGCAGTTCTTAACACTAGATGATAGTCCATCTGCGATAATACCACCATAATATGTTCCGTAAGTTTTGATACCTTTGAAGCTTTCATCTGTATCTGGACCAACACCATCTGTATCAGAATCATATCCAAGGTCAAGATTTAGATATTCTTCATTAGTAATTCCACCAGCAGTTGCATCATGGATAAAGCTTGCGCCTGCATTACCAGCAGTTAAGAAACCGCTTGTAAAGTGACTCAATCTATAACCAATATGAACATTGTTTACAGTTGTAGTATTTGCACTTGCAATAAGAACAGAAGTTCTCTTTACAAATTGTGCTCTTTCAGTATCGCCTTCTTGTGGGAAGTATTCGTTCCAACCACTAATTACAATATTTAGATTGAAGAAAGACGCGTTTGTTGTATTGTGGAACATAGCAATCTTTTCTGAGTTGAATGAACCAGCCATTGATTCGTCACTCAATCTAATATTATAAAGAATTGGGTATCTAGAAGAAGTTTTAGCTTCGTTCCATTGTTTTACACCAACGATAGTTCCTCTAAAGTTTGATGCTACATAAATTTCGTGAGCTGACTTACTGCTAAAGTCAATATCGTTCATTATGTAGTAGTATTTTTTAGAACCAGGAGAATCTTGAATTTCTTTAATAAAGTCGTCAGCAGTATAAATTCTTGCTACGCTTGGAATATATCCAAAGTTTAGAGAAATAAGTCTTTCTGTTTCTTCAAAGTTCCAAATTCTAGAAGACCAATATTTTTGAGAGAATGCTTTTTCTTTTGCATTAGATGTTGTACCAACTTCTAGTGTGTATAGGTCATTCATTTCAGCTTTATTTAGAGTATGACTTGCAACGGTATCTGGATCATATGATAGATAGTAATGCAAGCAACCTACTTCGTCAGCTGACAATGTTGGGTCTGCTTTGTTGATAGATTGTACACCACAGAACAAATCAATTGCTTTGCCATCTGCAGAGAAGTTTTCGTAAATTTCTGTTTGAAGAATTACGTTATCACCATTAAATTCAACTACATAGAAATCATAATATGGATATGGGTTATACTTATGAGTATCATCAGATGTATACAATACGTCTGCAGAAGTAGGAGCGCCATATACTGCACCTATTCTACCCTTTCTTTCGATAATCTTCTTACCATTTCTTAGTTTGAATTGTCCTGCAATTGTTGCAGTGTTTGGTGCTTCAACCAAAGTTTCATTGCCTTCTTCGTCAACATTTACGTCACTATTCATTTCACCAGTTCTATATACTTCGTATGTTTCTATGCCATAAGTATTGGTATATGCTTCATATAATTCAAAGTATTCTGGATTCCAAATTGTTGCAACAGAAATGTTTGTAAATTCTAGGTTGTATGCAGGCTCTTTATCTCTTTCCAAAGATACAGAATAATACTTATTGTTTTCGTTATTCAAAAGTTGTCCTACGATAGAACCAAAGTAACTTACTTCTTCTTCAAAGTTACCAACAATATTAGCTGTTGTATAAACGTTAACAAAAGCACCTACGTGGCTTGCACCAGCAATACCACCAATTCTTGTTGAACTTTCGTTAATTAGGTCAATTCTGTTATAGCTGTTTTGGATAGTACCTGTATTTTTCTTCATACCGCCGATATTGATACCAGCAATACCACCCAAGTATGTTGGAGAACCAGTATACAAATGTTGGTTACCCCAAGTAATGTTGTTTGTTCCCTTAACAAAATCTTCTAGGTATTTATCTAGAGATTGTTGAGTGTCTTTATCATAAGTAACTTCTGTTTGGTCGATAAAGCCATAGTTAATAGCTGTAATACCACCAGCAGCAACGTCACCCATAATATAGTGAACTTCACTCTTTGTGTATGCTTCAAATGAAGCTTCTCTTATGAATGTTTCTTCACCAACAAATCCAAATAATCCACCAGCATATTCTGCTTCAACGCTAGTTGCATTATCAGAATGAAGAGTTACAGAAGACATAATATAAGTTTTTAGTTGAGCAACGCTCAATGCTCTTGCATTAACATTGTCAAGGCTATCGCTTGCAGCGTCTTCGCCATCACTAAAGAATGCTTGTTTTAGATCGATTGCACCAGCAATACCACCAGCATATGAAACGTTTTTCTTTAAGTATTGTAATCTTAAGTTGTAGTCGCTTGAATATGGGTTAATTCTTGCAGGTGGGATAATCAATGACCAAATTTCACCAGATTTGATGATGTTTTGGCTATTTAGTCCGTTATAGCTTGCAAGAACAGATACGTTAACGTTGATATTGTTGATATAGTGAAGATTATAATCATCACCAGATACGATAATACCAGCAAGTCCGCCTACGTAGTTTTGACCAGAAACTTCCGCACCTTCTACAGCAGCACCGATATTGATGTTGTTAATATCACTTTCTACAGCGATACCAGCAAGTCCACCAACAGCAACACCGTTTGTAGAATCAACCGCTCTAATTGTAAGAGTTATGTTCTTTACACCAACACCGTTAAGAACTTTGAATAGTCCAAATGCAGTGTTTGATTCAGAATCGTCACCAAGAAGAATATTTGAAATAGCAAGGTTATTACCATCAAATACTGACTTTCCATTAATAGGAGAAGTAAATTCAAAGCTTGATGAAGCAGGAGTCAATGCAGAGAAGTCAATGTTATTAACAAGTCTTAGGTTTCCTGTGTATTTTACGTTTACATTTTCAAATGGAACTGTAACGTTAAGAATGTTTTCAAATACTTTGTTGTAATCACTTGCAGAAGTGATAATTTGTGGGTTAATATCAGAACCTTTTTCATAACCTAAAGCATAGATGTATGAGTAGTCTGCATCTCCGTCCATAGTGTCAGAATTTGGTTTCAAAACTCTAACAGAAATGGCAACTTTGTTTGCAGAGATAAGTTCTGGATAACCATAATCGTTTTGACCAGATTCGCCATCTTGAGAAATTGTAGTAAGGGTCTTCATAGCCCATACTGCACCAGATTGCATTCCTTCATAGTAGTTTTCGTTGTCAAAGCTAAAGCCTGCAAATGTATCTTTGATAATAAATTCATTACCAACACTTACTGCATCTTCAGATTCGCCTTCACTACCTTCTTCGCTCATAGTCTCATCATTCATTTGAGAGATGTCATAAGCTGGGTCATTTTCGTTATAAATTTCTTCATTTTTCTCAATCAAATAGTAACATTTGTTAACGATTGCTTCTTCGCCGTTTTGAACGTCACCAGAAGAACTATTAACACCAATAAATGGACCGTGAGTACTGATACTAGATTTGATTTTGCTTATAGAATAAGAAGTATTAATGCTACCTTTATCCATATTACTAAATGCAAATCCACCAGCATTTAGGTTACCATATTCGGTTAATGTTGAATTGCTTGAGATATTGTGTCTATTTGCCGCAAATGAATAGTCACCGTTTAGGCAAATATTTGAGTAGCAGTTTTGGATATAACCAGTATTTGCATATACAAAACCACCAATATTACCGTTTGAGTAAATACCACCACCAAGTTTTCTGTTAGGGTTAACTAAAGACAAGCTTACAACATAGCTATTTCCACCATTGTTTGGATCTTTAGCAAGTTGAGTTTGACCTGTACCAGAACCTTGGTTTTGAATTAGATAATCTTCTTCTTCCCAACCAGCTACATAAGAACTATATACAGCGCCTTTGTTTACTGCAACAAAACCACCAGTCTTTGTATAGTTAGAACCATAAGAAGAAATTTCTAGTTGTCCATTACCAAAGTAAGAACTACTAATTGTACCTTCGTTTGTACCTGCAAAACCACCAATATTTCCTGAACCTTCTAGTTTGAAGATTGTTACAGGAGCTGTATATTCATAAATTTGTAGGTTAGGGTTTGTACCGTTGTAGTCATCTTCTTGGATTTCAACATATTCTACATAGTTTCTACCAACACGGCTGTTTGTGATAACACCAGTAGCTCCGTTTTGACCAACAAGTCCACCGATATTTGCACTAACTGAAGTTCCGCCTACTTGAACGGCTGTATAGATATTATATGTATAACCAAGATGTGAATACATCATTACTTTTTTGTCATCATTAGATATTCCTGTATATGAATCATAAACATCTTTTTCATATATAGAAATAACTTCACAGTTTGTAATGATACCATTATTTACACCAGCAATACCACCAAAGTTAATGTTAGTGTAGTTATTTAGCATCATTGGATTTTCTTTGTTATTTGGAAGAGCAACAATTACGTTTTTAATAACTGCATTTCCAGCAACTGTACTAAACAATCCAATATTTATTGCAGTAGAAGACATTGATTCTGCATTGCTATCATATGCAAAGTTACTAATAGTAATTATCTTGTTATTTCCATCAAAACCAGCAATATTTGTAGAAATAGGAGTAAATGGAGTTGTAATATCAAGATCTTTCATCAAGATATAGTTTCCACCTTCTGCCATACCCAAAAGTTCTTCTACAGTATAAATTGGAGTTGGCAAATCATCAGTAGAGTCAACCATTACTTGAGCTACAAATGGAATCTCTATAAGTGTTGGATATAGACAATATTCATCAATCATCTCACCAAAGCACAAATTACCATCATTGTTGTAGTAAGCATATGCTTTAAGCATAAGGTCTGCACTACCAGATACAGTAGAACCAACAAGTGAAATACTTGCAAGTCCTTCGCCATCATCAGCAGAAGAAACTTTTTTGATGTCTAGTCCAAATGGAAGACTCAAAGCTCTATTATCAAGGTTTGTTACGTCACCATTTTTATAAACATATTTCCAGTAAGCAATTGCATTGCCTTCTGTCATTTGTCTAGAAATTACAGTAGATAGTCTACTCATAACACCAGCTTCTGCACAACCTTTCAAAGTTGCTTGAAGTTGTTGTGAGCTTGATATTGTAAACAATAGTTTATTGTCTACTGCTTTTTCGATAGAGTATTCATCAATTACCGCATCTACGACCAAGATATCAGTTGAAGCACTAACTGTTTCCATTCTGCCTTCTACGATAATTGTATATGATGCTGTAATCCTAATCTTGTCACCTGCTTGAGCGTTTTGAGATAGGATAACTCTACCCTTTCTCTTGTCTGTTTCTCTAAAGCTAGCAACACCTTCTGTTCCTGTATTTACACCGTGCTTTATTATAGTGTAATCCATAGAAACATCATAATCGCCATCTACGATAGCTTCGATATCAACATAGTCTTTTTCAAGTCCGCCACTCTTTGTTTCTCTTGTTCCAAGAGCAATATAGTCTCTTGTTGTTTCAAAAGTCAAAGCTGGAAGATATGTTGTTTCAAACTCTCTTTCATATACAAGTTCTGTACCATCTGCATATACTGCAGTTACCCAAACTGGGAATTTTTCTAGTTCATAAATTGTATTGCTTGTCAAAAGTTCTACATACAAGTTGCCATCAAATTCGTAAACGTTATCAATTTTTATAATATCTAAAGTATTGTTAGAATCTTCTAATACTTCATCAACGCTGCCTGTTACAACACCGTTTGACAAAGTATATTCTGTTCTAAGGAAGTTAGATAGTCTATTTAGTCTAAGACCATTTTCGATAGGAACTGCATTTGTTCCAAAGATATATGACATACCAGAAGATCCAACAGATTTGTCTTTGTATAGTTGAGCAAAGTTAATATATGGCATTGCTTCTGCTGTTGTATGAATCTTATAGTATTCTACGCCTGCATAGTCTGGGAATACATTGATGCTGATAAGTCCAAGTTTACCAGGAACAATCTTGTCTACTGGTTTTTCTTGGAAGATATAGCTATTTGCGCCAGTACTAGAAATCTCTGTACCTTCTAACACTTTGTAATTATCTTCAATAGTAAGTACTACTTGAGGAATTACAACTACTCTAATATCACGAGAAAGTGCTGGGTTTGTTACTGCAGAGAATCTAAATGTATAACCAAATGTTTGTTTATAGTATTTTTTGTTTTCGTTTATCTTTAGATACAAAGTTGCGTTATATCCGCTATCAACACCCATTGGGAAGTATGTTTCGATATAGTTAATATCAAACATAAAGCCAATTTCGTCAAGTTTTTGTTGACCTTCGCTATCAGCCCCAATAATGCTGTAATATTGTCCAGATTTATTAATCTCAACACTTGTACCTTGTTTTCTTACAATGTTACCATTATCGTCAATAATTTCTAGGTTTACGCCATCTACTTTTGCATCAGAAACAAGGTCGATTTCTAGTTGTTCTGGAGCATAAGCTGTTATTTCTTTACCAGAGTTTGGACTAATAACAAGGTCTGTAGCACCAGTATAGATAGAAATTTCAAATGATTTTTTACCACTTTCTGGATATGTTGAGAATGGATTGTATACATATGGAGTTTGAGCAACACCATCAATTGCATAGTTAACATTCATATATGTTAGGAATGAAACTACTTGTGGTGTTTCTGTTTCTTTTAGTGCTGTAATAATATCTGTTATTTTGCTAATAGAAACAAACGCATTAGAAATTGCTTCTGGAGTAACAGTAGCATCAGCTAGTGTATACTCTACAAAATAACCAGTATTTACTTTTATTCTCTTACCATTTTTATCAATATCATAGAATGTTGGGAATAATTTTTGATTTGAACCTTTCTTGATTTCAAGCATAGCGCCAGCTCTTAGAAGGTTTGTTGTAAGGTTTGAATCGCTATATAGAGCAACTTCTGTAACTTTTGGAACAACAACCACTGTGATACTGCAACTTGCATTCAAATTAAGAACAGATGTAAATGTAAGTGTTACAGTTCCTGATTCTTTAACCAAAAGTACGCCATCTTCTTTTACTTCTACAATATTGATTGCAGAAGAAGATACTCTAAGAGAAGATGATTTGATACTACTTGGCTCCCAAGTAAATTTCAACAAATCTTTGATTTTGTATTCGTTATTTGTTGGGTTTGCTGAGTGAGTAAGTAGCAAAACTGTATCTTTAATTTTGATAAATCTATCATCACTTCCAGATGCAGCAACTTTTGCAGATACTGCTGTTGGAGTTTGTTTAATAAAGTAAACATCTCTTTCTAGAAGATTTGATGTGTATTTGATTACAGGGAATTTAATATTGTTTTTAATATTCAAGCTTGTTCCAATTTCCCAGTTTGCAGTAGACGTTGGAACAAAAGCTGTTAGATTGTTTTGTGTCATAATATTTTTTATGACTGTAGTATCTGATGTGTTGAAAAATCCATTAGCATCTCTTCCCACTACACTCTCAAAAGTTGTAGCAAAGAAGAACCTAATAACGTTGTCTGCAACGCTTGGAGTTGATCCTGTTGCGTTTAGAAGACCTACTACACTTCCAGTTTTACCTGCAGGAACTTGAACAAAGTTTCCAAGATAATATGTATCAAATATTGTTGCGCTTTGTTCCATAGCACCAGCTATACCACCAGCAAAACTGCCATCTTCAGCTTTAGATGTATATATTGACATTGTAGAATATACAAATTGTAAGTGACTATTATGTGATAAATGTCCTACAACACCGCCAACATACATTTTAATTTGATTTCCGTTGTTATAAATATCTGCTTTTTTATTAGCGTCAGTAAGACCAAGAGTAAATGTACTTTGTTCTACAAATGACACTGCATATGCAAAAGTCATAGTTGTTGCTTCCATAAATCCAACAACGCCACCAACATTATGGTTTGCATTAATTAAGATATCTCCACCAACTATTGTTTCTTGGTAGTTTTCTACTTTCACAAGATTAATGAAAGCACCTCTTGCATATCCAATAGCCCCACCAACACTTTCAAAGCCAGTAATTCTTGCACAAGAACTTGCAGTGTCGATTACTGTGCCAGATTCGGTTCTACCGATAATACCACCAACATTGTATAAGCCTTCTACCTTACCAGAAGCTGCAACGTTGTGAATTCTACCACCAACAGACTTACCAACGATACCACCGGCAGTTGTTGCGCTATTGCTTAAGCTTGCGCCACTTGGTCCAATGCTTGCACTAACATCTTTACCTTCACTATTAAATGAAGCGCTAAGAGTGTTGCTAATTAAAAATTGATTTTCTTCTTCTGTACCACCAGCTAGAGAAGAACTTTCTTCTTGAGCGTGATATAAACCATATACGCCATTAATAAATCCTTCGTTGTAACCAACAAGACCACCATAGTTTACTGCACAAACTGCAGAATCTCTTATGATTAGTCTGCCACTTACTGGATTTGCAGAAGTTAATGCATCAATAACCATATTTACTTCTGCCATATCAATACTTTCACTTTCGCTGTGAGAAGAAGGTATTGCTCCTTGACTATATTTCATTCCAACAGTCAAGAAAGAGTCGCTCGCCCCTACGATTTCGTGATATCCGTCAGGAACGCTCAAATCTTCTACTTCTTCAGCCGTGTATTGTCTTGTAAATTCGCCATTATTGTTAATTGCAAACGGAGCAAAATTGTGAACCCAACCATAGTTTGCACCAACCATACCACCGACATTGATTGTACTACCAATAGTATCTGTAGAAGAGGCTTCTACGATAAATCCATTACCAAGAGATACTGCACAGTTAAGAATTACACCTTTGTTTGAACCAACCAAAGCACCTACTGTCTCAAGGTTATTATTGTTAGAAACAAGTGCTGCTGTGATTTCAAGTTCTACGTTAAAGATAAGTGAAGTAATAGTTGTGTCACCAAACAAACCAACGTTTACGCCATCAGTTGAGTTTAGTGTAAGACCAGTAATTTTATGATTTTCAGCAAAGATATCTTCGCCTGTTTTTCTATAATAAATACCGTTAAGTGAACCAGAGAAGTTTTCGATTGGTTCCCAGTTTCTTCCAGACAAATCAACATCTGCTTTTAGCATATAGTGTTTTGTTGGAGCGTTTTTGATTGCTTGCAATTCGTCTGCATTTTCAATCAAATATGGGCTATTTAATTTACCTGTTTCGATTGTTACAAAGATAGTTTCGTATACAAAACCTTCTGTTGGGCTGTACATACTATCTTTTGCAAAGATTCTAATATACAAGCTTGTTGGATCAGAATCTTCAAGAGTTGGTTTTGAGATGATTGTTTTGTTGTCTACAGTAACAATAGTTGCTGATGTTACAGGAACAAGTTCACCATCTACATCATCATAAAGAGAAATAAGCAAATCAGAAATGAATACATTTTCTGGGTTTAGGGTAATCTCTAAAGTAAATCTCTCATCTTCTTTCATATCTAGAAGATAGTAACCTGTGTTTACTTTATTTAGATTTTCGATTACAATTTCTTCCACTTGTGGAGCTCTAAGTACAGTTACTGTACAAACAAGACTTACTGAGCTTCCATATTCTGAAACAGTAACAACAATCAAAACTGTTGCTTCGTTCACGCCTTGTGGAAGTGTGGCTCTATATCTACCTCTTGCGCCTTCTTGAACCAATATATCATTGTTGTTTAGAAGTTGATAAGAAACTGCATTTTCGTCATTGTAAATTGTAGCAGTAACTGGAGAAATCTCTGCGTATACTTCTACAACAGAATAGTCAGAATATTCATATCCTAAAGAATCAGAAGAATAAACTGTCGCAACATTTCTAGAAAGTTTAATTGATCTTGTAGGAGTAAATACTGTAAGTTCAAAAGAAATTTCTTGAGTTTCTACAGAATATGTAGCATAACCATCTGCACCATAAGTAAATTCGTAGTATTGAATCTTTACAGTTATCATTGTAGAACCTGCGTTTTTGGTAGAGATAATACCACTACCACTAACAACAGCTACAACTTCATCAGTTGATTCGTATTCTGTTTTTAGTATACCACTAACACTAGGAGCAGTGCTTACATATAGATTAAATCTTCCACCTGTCTTTGCAGAAACAGATAGTAATTGTTTGCCAAAATAATCAACCTCTGTAATTACTTGGCTAGATGTTGGATTATCTACAGAAAGGCTTGCTGAAGTTAATGGGTCAACAACTTTTACAACTACTCTCTTTGTAAAACCATTTTTAGCGATAATTGCAAAGTCGGTTGTTGCAATTGAGTTACCAATAATCAAATAACTAAATGTATCGATTTTTGTTACACTCAAAACAGTTGGGTCATATTCTGCAACCATACCAGCAATATCTGCGTTTTCATTAACTGTAAATGTAATTAATGTTTCTGTATATTCTGGGCTGTTTGGTTTGTAAAGTTTTGTAATATAACTTTCTTTATCAAAAGTAATTTCTTTTACACCGTAGTTTGCTGAGATGTAATATTCAGCAACAACAATCTCATCATCAACTGCAGGAGAACCGCCTGATGCATAAGAAATAAATTCTTTGATTTGGGTTGTGATAACAAGTTTGAATGTCTTACCAACAGCTTCGTCCTTTGCTTTTAGATAGAAACCATTGTTAGAAAGCATTTCGATAAAGCCTTCTGTTGTATCAATTACATTACCCTTGATATCTGTAAGAACAAACTCAGACATTGCATCATTATCTGTTGCTGTGCTAAGAAGTTCGATTTTTACATACTTGTTTGCTTCGCTAACGCTTGTTGCTGAATTTGAAGAAACGTTAGGAACAATCTTTGTACCAAAGTTTGATGTATTTTCTGTAGCAACATATTCGTTGTATACAGCCATAGTTTGTCCAACAGCTATAGCATCTGCATCTTGTTTTAAGCTAATCATCTTAGGAAGAGCTGATGTTTTAACGCTTATCGCTGTTGCATCACTAAAGTTAAACTCTAGCGGATTATCTATGTTAAGTGTTTTTACCTTAAACTTAACTGTACATACATCTGCACTACTCTTTGCTCTTATTTCAAAGGTTGCTTTATTTTTGAAACTAATTCCATCAATAGGAGTTTTTGTTATTGCTCCCATTTGAGTAATTTCAACGATATTTGTATTGCCAAATTTTTCTGGGATAATAGAAATATCTTGGCTAGAAATAACTTCTACAATAACTTGCTCTCTGTAATAGTCTTCTGAGTTTGTAAACAAGATAAGTTCTTGCTTGTCAGCAATAGGAGCTTTGTTATAAGAAAGTTGTGGACTTTCGATAGTAATGTCAGTATCTTTCAAATCTTTTACAACGTTGATTTTGATAGAATAACTAATACCTCTATTTGCCAAAGATATAACTGTAACTTCTAGACATTCAACATCAGTCGTTAAGTTATCGATAACATCATCACTAACTGTTAATAAACCTGTTTCGTCAATAGATATTGATGATGCATTGTTAAGACCGTAATTTGTAATATCATAAACAACTTCTTTTTGGTTTGTTACGTATGGAGTTTGAGGATAAAACTTCACATACTCAAAAAGTCTAAGTGGTGTACTTGGAGATACTGCAAGCACCGCTCCGCCAAAGTCTATTCCTTGGATAGGAAGAATAACCTTAACTTTGATTTCTTTATACACGTTGCTTGTTTCTACCGAAATAGCTTTTAGTATAAAGTAGTTATCACCATAGGTTGGCTTCTTTGCCTTGATGGTAACGGTTGTTCCTTCTTCGCTATTTGAAAGACCTGTAAACTCTAGGGCTTCTGTATCACTGCACACAAAATTAACCGCAGAGTTAATACCTTTCACCCCTGTAGTTTTTGCAGTTATATCTACGGAGTTGTTATAACCTATAGTTAGAACATCTCCTGATAACGCGTGAGACTCAAACTCAATCTCTGCGTTTGCATACTTGCCTTCGCCACAACCAACAAAAACGCCAGCTAGTGACAATACCAATACTGCCAAAATTGTAAATAACTTTTTCATAATCAATCCTCTCTTGTTTATGATTTTACATAGCACGCCCATAGTATAATATTATAATATATATAAATTATATTTTATATTGCAATCTGTGTCAACAATAAAGGTATAAAAAACCACCACTTTTCAATCTTTTTTTATAAAAAAACTAGGGTAAAATTTACCCTAGCAAATACGCATATTTTCTTGATATTTTAATTTTGTAGCAAGCCCTCCCCTAAAGTGTTTTTCGGAGAAGTTTTGTATAAAAATTTGGTTTACTTTTTCATACAAAGCCCTGTTGATTTTCTTTAATCTTTTTGATAAATCATAATGTACTGTACTTTTGCTTATACAAAACTTTTTTGCGACCTTTCTTACTGTCGTTTTGTTATGCAAAAGGTAATAAGCTTCTTTTATTACCCTACTTTCAATTTCACTCATAAATTCCTCCAAAAGAAAGCTCTTTTGTAAAATTTATGATGGTTTTTTGCAAAATATGACAATATAACAAAAAAAGCCCCAAAACTGGGGCTTTTGAAAAATCACACAAATATTATTCTGCGTCTTTCTTTTCTGCTTGAATAAAAGCAACTATATCGTTAACAGTCTTAAGGCTAGCTACTTTGTCATCTGGTACGCTAATACCAAAATTTTCTTCTAGTGACATAAGCATCTCTATCATATCAAGAGAGTCTGCGCCCAAATCTTCTACAATTCTAGAAGTTGGTTTTACTGTTTTTGCATCAATGTTAAGTTGTTCTGCAAGAAGTGATGTAACTTTATCTACCATAATTAAATTATCTCCTAAATTTTTATTTACAAGACAATTATAACACCTCTGGCTTATTTTTCAAAACATTTTTTAACTATTTTTGTCCAAAAGTAAAATAAAGATTTGGGTCAACTTTTTTCCCATCTTTTATAAGCTCAAAGTGAAGATGTGATTCTTGCAAGGCTTCACCTTTTGCAGAATTGTCAACCTTGCCAATCACAGTTCCCGCCTTAACGCTGTCTCCAACTTTTACATCAACTTCACTGTTTAGTGATGAATAGCTAGAAACAAAACCACCAGAATGTTCAATGGTGATTGTTGTACCTTTAAGATGAGTTGTTTCAATAGACAAAACTTTACCGTCACAAACAGCCATGACATTTGTTCCAATTTCGGCTTTTAGGTCAACAGCTTTGTGGGCTTCCCATTGTTTTAGGGTTGAATTAAACTGAAGTCTATCCGCAGCAAAGTCTTTAATAACTTCACAATTATCAAGCGGCGAAACAAACTTTGTCTCCCCAGCTCCCGCCATTACAATAGAAGAAAACTCTTTATCTTCGCTACGGGATACAATAGCAATAGTTCCCACCACAATCAAAGCCATAATAATAACAAAACTTACAAACAAACCGTCTTTTAATTTTTTCAAATTGTTTTTCATATTCCCTCCAAATTTTTGTTGATTATTTATTGACCTACAAAAAGATTTTTATACAACAAAACAATAAAAAACTTTTTTATATACTCCCCATAATAGTAGGATAACCAACTATAATTTTATCTCTATTTTTTGCAACAACAATATTATAAAAACTGCCAAAACCACAAACCTTTTTGGGAAGTTTTTTTGAGTAATAATAATCTATTATTATCTCATTTATTTCTTCACTTTTTATATAATCAAAATTGTTGTTTTTTATGTAATTATCTAGACTGTTTTGGGGCAACACAACTTGCTCACACAAAGCATTTTTTACCGGCAAGTTTTTATCAATATTCTGCCCCAAAAATGTATAGATTTTAACATCACCAGACAGCAAGCAATCATCAAAATTTTCGCATACTTCATCACTATCCAAAAAAACCTTATACTCCGCTAAATCTAGGCTTTTTAGGGTATCTATAAAGCAATAATTATTGCAAAAACACAAGCAAACAAAAATTATCAAAAAAGAAAAATAAAAAAGTTTTTTCATACAAAAATTATTGCCAAAAATATATCTTTCAAACATATTTTTTGAAATTATGTTTATACTAAAAAAAAGGACTTTTTTATGATTAAAAATTCACATATTTTCACTAAAAAAATCTCAATTTTTATACTATTATTTTTACTAATTATTTTGATTAATTTACCTTCTTTTTCTTACGCAAATATAACACAAAATTTAACCCAATATAATGGCCCTATTTATCATTTATTTACTCACTGCTTGATTGCAAATACACAGACTGCCTTTGCAAAAGACAACCCTATGAGAGTTCATTATGATACTGATTGTTTAACAACTTTTGAGTTCAAAAACATACTAAATGAACTCTATAAAAACGACTATATTTTAGTCAAATCAAACTCAGTTTTTGACCAATCAGCAACGCCTGCAACAAAGAAAAAACTTTTCCTACCAGAAGGCAAAAAACCTGTAATTTTGTCATTTGATGATGTAAATTATGACCAGAAAAAAAGTGGCAAGGGAATGGTTGATAAAATAGCTTTGGACAATGATGACAATCTTATCACATACACAAATGCAAGCCCAGAACCATC
This sequence comes from Clostridia bacterium, assembly GCA_045534265.1. Taxonomy (GTDB): domain Bacteria; phylum Bacillota; class Clostridia; order Christensenellales; family UBA1242; genus CAKVLS01. The sequence goes on along the minus strand of JAZSJH010000009.1, from coordinate 43,729 downwards.
ATATAACAATGAGTTTATAACTATATTAGAAAGTTTTATTTCTTCTCACCCGGACTTTTCTTTTAACAATGCAAGGGGTATAATTTGCCTTACCGGCTATGATGGGATACTTGGTTATAGGACAAACAGAGACAGCCCAAACAGAGATGCCGAAATCAAGCTTGTAAAACCCGTTATTGCAAAATTAAAAAAACTAGGCTGGGAGTTTGCCAGCCATAGTTATGGTCATTATCATATGAAAAAGATATCTTTAGAAAAGTTCCAAGACGATATTGCAAAATGGAAAAATGAAGTTGAACCCCTTGTTGGTAAAACATCTATTTATGTCTATCCATATGGTGAGTGGGAGATTACAGACGAAAACGGCAACATTAGCCCCAAACATTTAAGTCTAGAAAAAGCAGGTTTTAGGCTTTTTTGCGGGGTGGGAATAAAACCATATTTTAGCCACATTAAAAACAAAGCAAGCAAAAAGATACTATTTATGGACAGATGTCCCTTAGACGGCTACACTCTAAAAAATAATTATGTTGCCCTATCACACTTGTTTGACGTCAAAAAGGTATACGATAATAGTAGAGATATCAAGCTAGAAGATTTTTGTATATAAAACTATAATAATAGCAACAAAAAAACAGCTTTTAATACAAGCTGTTTTTTACTTTAATTTTATCAAATCTTGGTTGAGCCCATTTTTCTTTGTTCTTTGCAAGACGTTTATTACCAATAAAGAAGTCATAAGCAACCAAAACAAGCCCGTGAGCTATAAAGATATAGTATGTAAATACTCTCCACAAAAGCAACGCCCAGAAAGTCATTTTTACTGTAAACAAGCTAGAGAACACCGCAAGGAAAGAAAGGTCAGAAACACCCGTTCCACCAGGAAGCGGAATGAAACTTGCAGTCATATCAATAATGATAGCAAGAACAATTACTTCTATCCATACAGCTGCGTTCCAGCCCATAAATGCACAATAAATAAAGTATGGTATTGAGTAAAGTACAAAATAAAATACTACAGACAAGAATATATTAGCGATCCATATCCAAGGAGACTTTTTGTATCTTCTCATTGTGGTTTGCCAAGTTGTTACTGTACGCATTGTTTTTCTAAACAATTTATCATAGTTTCTTCTAAACAATTTGCAGAAAAGTCTAACAAAGAATATAACTATTGCCGTACCTACTCTTTTGTTCATAACAACAACAGCAACAGCAAGCATAAGGGCTGTAACAACAACAAAACCAATCCACGCCATAGTCGCAACAAGTTTTGCTTGAACTTCTGGTATTGCAGCACTATTTAGAATAGCCCCTGTTATACCGCCACATTTAACGCAAACACCGACCAAAACAGCAATAAGAATCAAAACATACGCTATTTGTTGGAATATGTACTTTGCCATAACGATAGAGAAAGACTCTCCACCTTTTATGCCATATTTGTTTGTATAATAAATTTGGAAAGGTTGACCGCCTGATGAAAATGGTGTGATTACATCATAATACTTACCCAAAGCACCTATTTTATAGGCAAGAGCAAAACGATTTTTTCCAGTTGCTTTGCGTATAAGCATATTAAATCTTAATGTATCGCACAAAACAAACATTACAACCATTCCTGCAGCTGCAGCGATATACCACCAGTTGACAGTAAGTTCACCAGGGTCTTCAACCATACCATCTTTCATTTGAACAAACAAAATAGTCGCAATTACTGCAATATTGATAAGGAAGAAAATCAGGCTCATAAATTTTTTCTTCTTTGAGCCTTGTTGTTTTACAACTTCTTTTGCTACTTTTATCTCTGCAGAATCTCCAGCTTGCGGTTCTACAGAAGATTCTTGTTTTGAAATAAAATATTTTGTTTTTGTTTTAGTTTTTATTTGAGCATCTTTAATATTTTTTGAATTTTTTATTATTGGAGCGCTGATTTTTGCTTTTTTGCGCTTTTCTTTTGTATTTTCTGTTTTTAGCATTCTCAGCCCTCCTTTTTCAAAAAATAAGGGGAGCATTACTCTCCCCTTTTAACTTATCTAAGTTTAGTCAAGTAAATCTTTGTAGTTTGCTTTATAGTAAGTATATTTTTTGCCTGCTTCTAAAGTGGCAATCAAGTTTGCTTCATAGGTACTATAAGCATCAGCTTTTACAAGACCATAAATATATTCTAGCATGTTATCTTCGGCACAAGTTGTGCTTGTAAGTTTCATACCTTCTAGCATTTCTACACTAAGTACACCAAGGTCTACGTTTTCTACCTTGTTAGTATAGATAAGAATGTGATATCCATAAGAACTTTCAACAATATCAGAAATTGCACCTTCATAGCCACGTTCAAATAGTTCGATAGCTGCATTTGTAAATTCTTCAACCATTGCTGTTGAACCTTTAGAGCCAATAGCATAGTCAAATTGAGCATTTAAGATACCGTCATCTTCGTTGTATTTATACATAAGTTTGTTAAATTCTGTTCTTACATAATCAGCATAAGCTTCGCTACCTTGAACAAAGTTTCCATTTGCAGTATCAACAATGTTTTTGATTACAGTGTTTTTTAGGTCATATACAGAAATTGTATTTCCTGTTTCATAACCTTCTGCATCTCTTTCTTTTGCTAAGGTATTGTATATTGTATTCAAATCTTCCTTTGCTTGTGCATTTTCTTCATCAGTTAGCTGTGGATCATCAACATAAGAACTTTCTTCGTGAGCAAATTTTACCAAAATATGTTGAACTTCAATAATAGATTCGCTTTCGCCAAAGTATACGTAGTTTCCTCTCTTTGAAGTATCAGTGATATTTTTGTAAAAAGCTGTTGGGTCAATATCATATTCTTCTTTGTTTGCTTCGTACATAGAAGTATATTTATCCAAAATCTTTTGAGTAGTAGCGCCAGTCAAATATCCAGCGTTTGTACCTGTAGTTCTTGCATAAGAATTTTGAAGTTTTGTAAGGTATGCGTTTTCCAAAGATGTTTTGAAGATTCTGTCAAGTTCTCTTTCAAATACAGCTTTGTCGCTAGTATCTTTGTGTTTTCTGTAAGATTCGTTATCCTTTAATTTTTCGATATATTCTTTCCAAACATCAGCGATAACAGATTCTTCGATAAATTCTGGCTTTGTATAAGAATATAGTTCTAGTTTTGAATCTTCATCTTCAAATACATATGCGCCATCATCATTTTTTACATATTGGCTACCATAAGCAACCCTAATGCGACCGTCTTGTTCTACAATAATAGTTGGAACAAATTCTTCTTTGCTTCCAGCGTGTTCTGGGTCTTGTTTTGTTTCATCAGTAAATACAGCAGATGGGTCATCATATTCGGCAACAACAAGCTTTTTGATTTCGCCATCAACATAGTCCCAAGCATCTCTTACAGCGTTGTTGTATTCTGTATTTGTCAAAGCAAAATAATAATCTTCTGCAGTAAGTGATGTATTTTTAACTTCTTCATCTGCATTGGTTGTAATATACTCAAGCAACATTTTTCTTTGAAGAAGCATTGTCATAGTTTCTTTTAGAGCTTCATTTACAGTATAGCCAGACTCTGAAACAAGTTTTTGACCATAGTTGTAATAACCATTGACAAGTTCTTCTTTTGTTATTTCCAAATCGCCTGCTTTTGCAACGATTGCATCATAATATCTATCCATATCTGTACCAAAAAGGTTACAGCCTGTAAACACAGATAGCATACAACACAAACTAATTATCAAGCTGAATAGTTTCTTTTTCACAGCAGTCTCCTAAATTATAATCTAATACGCTATATTATACACAATCTTTCGCATAAAATCAATTACATTTTTGTTATTCTAAACATTTTTTCAAAAAATTAATTACAACTTCTTGAGTTTTATCCACAGAATCTTTTGCTTTTATATCAATAACACCTGTTGTTTGGTCGAAAGTTCCTATATTTTGGACATTTTCTACAAGTTTTTCCCATAAAGTTGTGTTTACAATATCTTCATAAACTTTGATTTTTGCAAAGAAACTATTTACAACCAAACTCTTGATTGATAATCTTTGACACATATTCTTAATTAATGCCACCTTACACAATTGTTTTGTAACAAGTGGAACTTGTCCATATGCGTTTTGCAAATATTCAATAGTCTCATCAAAGTCTGTTTGATTTGATATTTTGCTGATTTTGGTATAGGTAGAGATACGACTTTCTTCTTTAGCAACATACTCTTTTGGAAGATATGCGTTAATACCAATATCTAGTTTTACATCTTTTAGTTCTTGTTTTTCTTCGCCTTTTAGCTCAGATACAGCTTCTTTTAGAAGCTTAATATAAAGGTCATAACCAACTTTTTCGATATGACCTGATTGTCTTGCGCCCAAAATATCTCCCGCGCCCCTTATTTCTAGGTCACGCATGGCTATTTTGTAGCCGCTGCCCATATCACTAAATTCCATAAGGGCATCAAGTCGTCTATAAGCTTCTTCAGACAACGCCTTATTTCTCTCAAAAGTAAAGTAAGCAAAAGAAGACAAATTACTTCTGCCAATTCTTCCCCTTAGCTGATATAGTTGAGAAAGACCAAGTTTATCTGAGTCTATAACAATAAGGGTGTTTGCAAAAGGAAGGTCCACACCATTTTCGATAAGTACGGTACTAATCAAAACTTGAGTTTGACGTGTAAACACCTTATATATATTGTCTTCTAGCTCCTTTGGGCTCATTTGTCCGTGAGCTACACCTATAGTTACATCTGAACCTAAAAGTTTAGACACTTTGCCATAAAAATCATAGATTGTTTCTACTCTATTATAGACAATCAAAACTTGTCCGCCTCTTTCAATTTCTTTTTTGCAGGCGTCTATTAAAAGGCTATCTGAATAGTCTATAATAGTTGTCTTTGTTGGGATTCTGTCTCTTGGCGGAGTGTTTAGATAACTTATATCTCTAATACCAATAAGTGACATATACAAAGTTCTTGGAATAGGTGTTGCAGATAAAGTTATAACGTCAATGTTATTTTTTAGATTTTTCAACTTTTCTTTGTGCTCAACCCCAAATCTTTGTTCTTCGTCCAAAATCAAAAGCCCTAAGTCTTTGAACTTAACATCATTAGAAAGTAGTCTATGCGTTCCGCAAATAATATCGATTTTGCCATCTTTTAGGTTGTCCAAAATTAATTTTTGTTCGGCAGGGGTTTTTAGTCTATTGATTGACGCAATACGCACCATAAAGTCTTTCATACGACCAAGACAAGTATTGTAATGTTGCTCACTCAAAATCGTTGTTGGGCAAATAATGGCAACTTGTTTTCCATCTTGAATTGCTTTATACGCAGCAACTAAGGCAACTTCTGTCTTACCAAAACCAACATCACCGCATACAAGTCTATCCAAAATGCGGTTGCTTTCCATATCGTTTTTTATATCATTAATAGCCTGAACTTGGTCTTCGGTATAAGCAAATGGGAAAGCCTTTTCAAATTCTTTTTGAAGGTAACTATCTTTTGAATATACAAAACCCTTTGCTTGTTCTCTCTTTGAATAAAGTTTGATAAGGTCAAAAGCAAGCTCTTTTACAGAGTTTCGTACCTTTTGTTTAACTTTATAAAAATCCGCCCCACCAATCTTGTTGCATTTTGGGCTGGCTTCGCCGACATATGCAGATAGCATATTGGCATTTTCTGTAGGTAGATATAAAATATCTCCACCTTGGTATTCGATAACAAAATAATCTCTAAAACTTGATGACAACTTTAGTTTTTCGATAGCAATACATTTACCAAGTCCGTGTATTTCGTGAACAACATAGTCATTTACCTTTGGCTCATATATTGGTTTTGCTGGTTTTTTGCTTTCTTCTTTTTCGACCGCGACTTGGTTTAGGTCGTCACTACCAATAATCAAAAAGCTATCTTCATAAAAGCCCGCACTAATAGGGATATTAGTAACTGAAAGGTTTATCTCAAAATCTTTTGCTTCTTCTAAACTATTTACAATATTAAAAGGAACACTGTTTGATGTCAAAATGCCCTTTAGTTTGTTAAAAGTAAGTGAAGAGCCCGCACTTATAAATACTGTTGTTTTGTTTTTGTCAAAACGGCTAAGTTCGTATACAAAGCTATTCCAGTCTATATAATACTTTTGAGTAGAGATTGTATTAAATGTAACAACATCTTGCGGAACAAATATTTTGTTTTGAACAGAAACACGGTTAAAAGCAATTACATTTTTGCTTTCGATATCACGAAGGGTTTCTTGTTTTTCAAAATAAAAACTTTTATGCTCACGCAAAAGTTCTCCCGCTAAGATAAAATCTTCGCAAGAAGAATCAACATCTGCAAAAGATAATGACAAAGAATCTGTTATCATCTTAGGTTCATCAAAAATTATTTGCTCTCCACTAAAATAGTCTAATATTGAACTATTAAAATAAGGAACAAATGGAGCAACAAAGCTTGTACAGATATTTTTGTTATTTTTAACGTTGTCTAGTTGAAAGTTAATTGTTTCAGTAAGGGCAATCAAACTTTCTCCGCTTATTTTTGAGTTTGATAAACTCTTTGTAATTTTTGTACAAACATCATTTATTATATTTTCATTTAAGAAAAGTAATGTGTTTGGAACAAGTGAAATTTGAGTTTCGTCTTTTACCTTGCGATAATCCCCTAAAGACAGTGAGTAAATGCTTTCTATCTCATCACCAAAGAAGTTTATTCTAAAAGGAAGAACACTACCATATACAAATATATCTAAAATATCGCCTCTTACAGCAAACTCCCCTTCGCTCTCTATAGCGTCACATCTAGAGTAACCTAGGTTTACTAAGCTTGTAACAATATCATCAATGCTATACTCGTTGCCTTGCGTCAAAAACAAACTAGAAGATTTGATTATGTCCGGGCTAGGGAGTTTTTGCATCAAAACATCAGGCATAATGATTACCGCATCTAATGTATTATTAACAATGCCATTAAGGGCGGTTATGTATTCTCTAAAGATAGGGTTTTTGTTTTCATTAATACCAAACATAAGCGGTAGCTTGTCTGATATTATAGCAACTTTTTTGCCAAGGGCTTTTAGTTGCCTTTTCATATTTGTAGCAGCAAAAAAATCGGGAGCAATATACAAAATCTTTCTCCCAATCATACTTGTTATAAAACCTTTTTCGCCAAGACCAAGACCGTTGACTTGTATAGCCTTTTCGGTTTTGATTTGGCTTTCTAGTTTCTTTAGATTTACAAAGCTATACATACTACTACTTTATTATATCAAATAATTTTTCACATGCAAGATCTATTGCAGGAATTATTTTTTCCATACTCTCATCATCAATACGGCTAAGTACATAATCAGCAAGGTCTCTGCTCTTGTCGTTGCCCGCACCAATCTTTATTCTCTTAAATTCTGTACCTATATGAAGTACAATATTTCTAAGGCCATTATGTGTTCCACCACTGCCGTGTTCACGGTATTTGCAAACACCTTTTTCAAGGTCGATATCATCACAAAAAACAATTACATTTTCGGGTTTGATTTTTTGCTTTCTAACAAATCCTGCTACGCTTTCGCCGCTTAGATTCATATATGTTCTTGGCTTTGCCAAAATCAAATTTTGACCTTTATAACTTGCAAGTGCAACATCTGCAGAATTGCGGACTTTGGTAAATTTTGCACCTAGCATTTCGGCTACTTTGTCAATTGCCATATAACCGATATTATGATATGTTCTCATATATTTATTTCCAGGATTACCTAGTCCTACAATCAAATACATTTTTGTTACCTCTTTGGTTTGTTTTCTTGTTTTGCCCTTGCTATCACAAAGGTATTTTCTGTTGCACTTTTTGTCACAGTAGAGCCTGCGGCAATAAAGCAATTATCTTCGATTTTTATAGGGGCAACTAAGTTAACATTTGACCCTATAAAAACATTATTTCCAATTATTGTTTTGTGTTTTGTTTTTCCGTCATAATTGCAAAAAACTACGCCACAACCCAGGTTACAATTTTGTCCAATTTCTGCATCTCCAACATATGTCAAATGCGCAATTTTTGTACCTGTTTTTATAAGTGATTTTTTTATCTCGACAAAGTTACCTATGCGGACATTGTCTTCAATTTTGCACTCAGGTCTTATATGAGCATAAGGTCCTATTTGGCAATTTTTTCCTATGACAGATTTTTCGATATGGCTGTTTATTATTTTGCAGCCGTTATCTATTGTACAATTATCCAAAAGACATTGACCTATAAATTCAACATCATTTGCTATTTTACATTCTCCAATTATGATTAATTGATTATTATTTTTTTGATTATTTTCCATACATTTTTATATGTATTTTATCAAAAAAATGTTTCTTAGATTTTACTTCAAAATCCTTTCAAATGGGCCTATTTTAGCCCCGAATGGAAGTTCGGCGTTCTTTACGACTGAGTATTCGGCAGTTACATTATCATCTATATAACAACTATCAATTATGTTGTTGGGAAGTAGCGTTACATTAGCGCCAATATATGTCTTGCCATATATTCTGTTGTTTGGATAAATAACAGTTCCGGCTTTGATTGTAACATCAGCATCAATAGACACACTGCTGCCGTCTATAATGCGTACGCCGTTTTTCATATGAAAACTTAGTACTCTATTTTTCATCACTTCTTCTATTATCATAAGTTGCTTTAGATTGTACACAGTCATAAAATCTTCTTCTTCAAAATACTGTGGCTCAGCTGTGTAAATTTTGTCCGCATTTTTCAAAAATTCGTTACTAAAAACAAAGCCTCTTGTTAGCTTACAAACAGACATCTTTTTGATAAGACAATAGTCAAAAATTTCTTCTACAGTTTTCTTTCTAATAAGTGGAGTATCGCTATACAAAACCATAGTATATTCGCCGCTACGAATGTTTTGTTTTGCTATGGTCATAACATCACTTTTGCCATCATACTCTACATATTGAACAGGATAATCTTGGCAAGCAAGTGACACCCACTCTTTCATACTTTTTCCAAGAATTTTTAACTCCCAAGGTTTGTCATTTCCTACAAAAGCAGAGTTTTGAGTAAGCAAAATTATAACAGATAATTTACCACTTTCTGTTTCTATTTTTTCAGTAATAGTTTCTGGTTTTTCTAGCACTAAAGTTTCCATTATTTATCAATCCTTTTACTTTCAAAAAAATCAGTCAAAATCTTTGAACACTCTTGTTCCATCACTCCGCCCACAACTTCTGGGTGGTGATTAAATTTTTTATCTCCAAGTAAATTATATAAGCTACCGCAGCAACCAAATTTTTTATCATACGCCCCAAATACAACTTTGCCTATGCGGGCATTAATTATTGCACCTGCACACATAACACAAGGCTCTAGTGTTACATAAATTGTACAATCATTTAGCCTAAAAGTTTTTAGTTTTTTGCAAGCTTTTTTTATTGCAATAACTTCGGCGTGGTTTGTTGCGTCTTGAGTCTTTTGTCTTTTATTATATCCAGTTGCGATTATTTTATTATTATATACAATAACCGCCCCAACTGGTACTTCGTCTTTTTTATATGCCTTTTGAGCAAGCTCGTAGGCATAGGTCATATACTTTTCCATAGACACCTACTTGTGATAACTTGCGTTATTTATTATCGCCATACCACGATAAATTTGTTCTAGCAAAATCACTCGCATAAGCATATGCGGAAAGGTAGCTTTTGAAAAAGATAGTTTTTCGTTTACAACTTTTCGCACTCTATCACTAACGCCATATGAACTACCTATAACAAAGGTTATTGTAGAGTTTGTGTTTGTAATATTTTTGATAGAAGCGGCAAACTCTTCGCTTGTTAGCTGTTTGCAATTTAGGTCACACAAAATGCTATAACCTTCTAAATTTTTGATGATAGCATCACTTTCTTTTTCTAAAACCGAATTTATCTCAGTCATAGATGGATTTGGATTTAATTTTCCTTCAGGACATTCTATTATTTCGCATTTTGCGTATTTGTTTATTCTTTTTGTGTATTCGGCGATTGCTTGTCTTAAATAATCTTCTTTGATATTGCCAACAGATACTATCTTAAATTTTATCATAGTATCCCCCAAACAAATGTAAATATAGTTACAATAGCGCCCAGTACTATAGAAGAAATAATAAAGACTTTTTCCATAGGAAGGGGCTTATGATACTCTCTTTCTTCTTTTTTGAATATCATATCTTGCTCACTAGTAATATTATACTGAACAAGTAGAGATTTTATTTCTTTTAGATTATTTAGGTATGTATTAGAAAAAGGATTTGCTTTAGGGTTGATTCTTGCAAGTTTTTCTCTATCCTTTTCATTTGGATTTGCAGAAGAAACATCTTTCAAAAGTTTTTTCATTTTCTTCATACGGTTTTCTCTAAGTAGCATAATATAGCATACTACAATAATCAAAACAAGCCCTGTCATAACAACAAAACTACCAATAAATGCAGTAAAAGCATTAGAGCCAGTAAGGAAGTTTTCAAACATTGCAGTAATTTTGCTACCAAAAAGTCCTTTTTCTTGAGCAAAAGCAAAGTACAAACTCAAGCCATTATTGCAAAAGTGTATTATCATGGCAGGGAAAATACTTTTTGTCATAATTACAGCAACCGCCATCAAAAATCCAAGTACAGTTGCGTAGAAAAATTGATTGATATTAAGGTGCAAAAGCCCAAACAAAAGTGAAGATAATATAACAGATGCTTTAAGTCCTAGTCTTGAAAATCCACCAAGTAAAAGTCCCCTGTGTGTTACTTCTTCACAAATAGCTGGAAGCACCGCAACCAAAACCAAAGATACTAAAAACTCAGTCAGGGTAGTTCCGCTGCCCATTGAGCTATAACTTGGTATTGTCTCATAACCAAATAACGCAATAATATTGCTAAATAGTGACGCAACCAAGACATTTAGAAAATAACAGCAGACACCCACAACAATAGAATAAAGCAATGTTTTTATGCTTATTTTTGCAAAATTAAACTCCGCAAAAGTTCTCTTTACACTTTGTTTTTTAATTATCGTATACAGCACAAATGGTAATAACAAAATAATTACAATCTGTATTATAAGAGTTGTAAAAATGTCATAGCCCATTTCATCCAAAAAAGAAAGGTCTACTTTTGCAATAACGATATAAAATACAACAAGCGTTATCATTGCTATAAAATAAACTAAACTCGAAACGAATAATTTACTTTTTCTCATAACCTTTCTCCTTTTTTAGATTTTATTAACCAAATACGGTTGCTATCCACAAAACAACCAATGATATTGTCAAAATTGTAATCAAAGTTTTGTCTTTTATTTTTGTAGGATTTAGTTGTCTAATCTCATACTCAGACAAACCTTTGCTATTTTCGATAAGTTGCTCTTGTTCAGTCTTTTCTTCAGGAATAACAGCTTCGGTTTTGTATTTTTTTACAATTTTGCAAAGCAAAATAAACAATCCTGTTATCGCCGCAGAAGCAAGTAGCGCACCAAAAATTATTAAAATAATATTTAGCGCTGACATATTACTTACAACAAATATGTTAGGTACAAGATAAGATAATGTCACAACCAAAAAGTTATTAATCAAGTGGAATACTATGCTATAAAGTATTGAACCTGTAAAGTGTGCAAGACAAGCAAGTATTACGCCCATAATGTATTGATAAATAAATTGATGGATATTAAGATGCATCATAGCAAACAAAAATGCACTAAGTAGTATTGAAGCTACTGGTTTGTAAGATTTTTTAAGGCCATTAAACACAACGCCTCTATAAACAAGTTCCTCGACAAATGCTGGCAATACAGCAAATACAATAACAACTACTATATATCCAATAGCGCTAGTTGGTATCGCTGTCCCAACCAAAGCTTCGCCCGTCAAAGCAACAAGACCTACATCTACAATAGAAATAAAGTAGTTAAACCCAAACACACAAACAGCAGTGATTAGCATTGTGATAAGTATTGGATAAAGTCTAAACTGCCCTTTGATAGTGCTTGCGGTAAAAGCCTTTTTGCCATTGATAACGGCATAGATAAAATATGTCAAAAGTGAAAATATTTGCCCTAGCAACATATTAATAACATTAACCCAAGGAAGTGCCGCAAAAGCCATAACTTCTGCTTCTGTTGTAGCGCCGTTTGCAGCGGCTATTTTTGTAATAACAACAGAAAATAAAAATGAATAACATAAGCTTACTGCTATTATAAAAATTGGAAGCCACGCAGCATCTCTTGTTGTATAACTATACTTAAGCTTGTACATATTTTTCTCCTAATACATAGATTATATAATAAATATAATTAAATAGCAACTATTCAAAAAATAATATAATTTTTTATTAAGCAATTTTTATAAAAACAAAAGCCCCTTCTGTTTTACATCTAATCAAAATCTTGTTATACTAAAATCACTAGGAGAAAATTATATGACTAATCAAAATCCTTACAAACAAATACTTGACACAAACAATGCCACTTTTGTCTTTTTCTACGAAGTTGGGCGCCTTGTCGACCACAAAGATAATCCTCACAATCTCCACAAATGTATGTACAATATAGCTTTGTACAATGACAACGAAACACCTGCAGGAGTATTTGTAGAAGACGGAATAAAATACACCCTTTCTCAAGAAAATTTAACTAAACTTATAAAATTAATCAAACAACATAACTTTTCTTTTTCTATGTGTTCATTTTTTAATTTGTTTAGCACTTCAAAAAACTCTAAAGGTTTTGACAGCTGTGTAAGGGTTAATAATTTTAGTTTCAATGATGGACAAAGTTGCGGATTGACAATAAGTATTTTAGGAAAATTTATAAACAAAATCCATAAATTTTTGGAACAAAATGCCGAAAAAACACCTATAGAAATAGAATAAAAATAAGATAACTATCTAACAAAAAAACACTTTATTTAACTCAAATAAAGTGTTTTTTCTTTGATTATTGTACTTCAAAGGTTGTCCCTGTTTCGTGCTGCATAGCAACGTCAACACAAATATGTTCGCCTTCTATAATATTGTATTGTTTCAAAACTTTCTTCACAGTCGTATACGCAAGAATTGGTGTATTGTTTTCTTCGCTAAGGTGGCAAAGCACCGCTTGTTTTACTCCACTTTTTACAAGGTAAGCAAGAGTTAAGCCACAATCTTTGTTAGACAAATGTCCCCTTGGCGACAAAATTCTACTCTTAAGTGCTGCAGAATATTTTTCGTTATTCATTAGCATTGTTTCATCATGATTTGATTCTATATACAAAATATCACTGCCTTCTAGCTTTTGAGCAATTGACTTTGACATTTTGCCAATATCTGTTGCTATAGATATCTTTTTGCCCTGACACAAAAAGCTGTACCCCACACAAAATCTACTATCGTGCGGAACTTCAAAACTAGTGACTGTAATATCCCCGATAAAAAAGTCACTATTAGTAAAGCATACAATTTGGCTTTCGGGTACAGAGCCTAATTTTTTGAGTATATGCGGATAACCGCTTGTATGCATATATATCTTTGTTTTATATTTCCTAGCAAAAACGCCTATGCCTTTGCAGTGGTCTATATGTTCGTGAGTAACCAAAATAGCCGAAATGCTACTAGGGTCTATTTGAAGAAGTTTCAACTTTTCTTCCAAAAGCGAACAAGTAAGACCTATATCTACAAGTATAGCAGTATCCCCGCCCTTAACATAAAGGCAGTTACCTTTGCTTCCGCTAGCTATAGTTACTGATTTCATTTGTGTTTTCCTTTACAAAGATATACTAGCATATTTTGCATTTTTAGGCAACAACAAAGGGCTGTTATTTTGTGGTAATTTTGGCACTGCCATCAAGATAGGATTTTATAAAGTTCCCTGCATCTTTGCCACAAACAGAAATGAAACTAGATATCAAATTATCTGCTTTTGCTATCTTAAATTTATTTGCAGAATAATACTTTTTAAGCGCCTTTTCAAAGCGTTTTTTGCCTACAAAATCTTGTAAATCTGCAAGCATTATATTACCCTTTACATAAGTAATATAGGTGTACTCTGTTTCGCTTATATACTCGTCCAAAGCCCTTGTCATAGACTCATTAACATCTCCATAAACTGCCCTAAAAACATCTAAAAACATAGCATAATTTGTCACAAGCAAAGACTTTTTTCCATCAGTCGAAATATTGTATTCTGGGTTTTTGTCATAAAACATAAGGCAGCTCATCTCAGCCAAAGCTTCATCAAGCCACGGCTCATCAAACTCATTGTTGCCAACAATTCCGTACCACCACTGATGGGCTATTTCGTGGACGATAACATTGGTATATTCGCTATAATCTGTTACATCATTTGAGATATATACAAGAGTTGGATACTCCATTCCGCCGTGCAGAAAATCGCTTTCACAAATGCTTAGACTACTATACGGATAATCCCCAAACATATCTTCAAAAGCAGCTAGAGATTTTACACTTGTATCTAAGCTTTTTTGATAGTTTTCGTCTTCAAAATAGTAATAGTTTACTATCGTATCATTAACCATTTGAGATGCCACTTGAAAGTTTTTTGACAAGACAAAAGCAAAGTCTCTCACAACATTTGCCGTAATATTATAAGTTGTAAAATTATCCGTTTTTGAAAGACTTTTTTGCTCACCAGAGCTTGCCAAAACAAAATCATTTTTTGTTTTAATTGTTACATTGTAATTTGCTACTTCGCTATAAAAAGGATCGCCATTATATGAATATGGTTTTTGCATAAATTCACCATTGTCATACACACAAGCGATAGGATAAAAATTACCAAAGTTGTATGTATTATCGCCATACCCCAGCCTATGTTTACAATTTGCAAGTTTTACATCATATTCCATTTCTATTTTTATATTATCATCAGGATATAAATTTCCAACATCAACTTGCAAAATATTTTCGTCCACGCCACCTATTTTAACAGGCATTTCTTTGTCACAAACTATAAGTTTTGTAACATCAATATACCCATAATCAATGCCATTAGGATATGCCCGACTTTCGGCAGCCAAACTCACAGGTTTATTTTTCGCCCCTTGTCTAAAAGCATTTGGGTACAAATGAAAAGGTAAAATATCTATCACGACATCTGTTTTGTTTGTATAATTAACAACTTGCGTTGCGTGCAAAATTTTGCTCTCATCATTAAAAGTTATATTGATATCATAAGTATTTAACTTCTTGGAAACTTTTTCAAAATCACTTTGACACCCCGAAAAACATACACAAAAAATAAACAAAAAACAAATAAAAAATCTCTTCATTATATCCTTCCTTTTTGGTATATTTATGAAGAAAATTTTGATATTATCACCACCCGCAAAAGACTACATATTTTGCCAAAAAACTATCAAAGTTTGAAAAATAAAAATATTAAATATAGCTCAAAACCTAGTCAAAAATACAAAAAAACAGCCATTTTTATTGGTTTTCCAATTTTTTTCAAAATGAAAATTGCAACAAAAAAACAAGGCAAAAATGCCTTGTTTTTTAACACATTTTCTATTGTCTATTAGCGTCACAATTTGGACAAGAGTTTTCATTTTCTTTCAAAATTGTTCCGCAATATGGACACTTGTACAAACCTTGAGCTACAATAATTTCTTCTTTTTTAGACTCAACAGTCTCTGGTTTATCCATAATTACACTGTACTTTCCAATATACTGAATCTCAAAAGTCCCTTTGTTCATAAAGTACTTTAATTTGTCAACAGGGTATGCTTTCATACTCTTGCCTTCGTGCATATTGCCTTGCTCGTCTTCATACATATATGTAACTTTCCCGCCACGAACATTTCCTTCAATATAACCACTTACATATGTTGCTTGAGCAATAGCACATTCTCCACGATCAAGTTTTTTGTAAAAACGAAGTTTGCCTGCCATTATAAACAAACCAACAATCCAAGTAATTTCTGCGATACCAAAAACAACAAACACAATCAAAAGTGGAAATGCAGATAATATAAAACTTGTTGAGTGTGTAGCAACTACAGATCTAGATCCACCATTGTGTTTGATTGCTATTTCATCTCCCCTATCCATTCTCCAATCAGAATGATATTTGCCTGAATATGTTTTGCCGTCTATTTCATATTCGTATTTTACTTCGTAATAATCATCACTATCATCATCACCACTGTGATAAGTACAGCTAACAACTATTCCTGTATCAAGGGTTCCGTGTCTTGCAACTTGTATATTAAGATATTCTTGAACCAAAAAATATCCAAGTACTATGCTTATAGCAAAAAACAAACAGAAAAATAATACAACAGTCCTTATCTCTTGTTTTTGAGTTCTAACTAGTTTTTGAGTTTCTGGCAATGCGTCCCATTCTGCTTTTTTTATTGCTCTTTTTTCTTCTTTTGTCATAACATCTCCTAATTAATAGTTATATTATACAAAAAAATTGCGAAAACATAAAGACATTTTTCGCAATTTTATAAATATTTATACTAAAGAACATTAGATAGTATCAAGAATAATATATAACAACAAGCAATTACGCTAAACAGCGTTGTATAAAGCACCCTTGTAGCCACGGTTGGCCCTTTTCCGTTTGGATTATATTTTCTAAATACTTTATAGCAAATAGCTGCACACATACAACAAGCAGCAACAAAACCTAAAACAATCAAAAGCATTGATTGTGTATTGTTGCAATAAACAGGATATTTCCAACTTACAATATCTGCAACAACTAGTATCATAAAATTGAATGTATTGCTTCCAATAATATCAGCCATAGCTGCATTTACGTTTCCTAGTTTGCAAAGTGAAATTGTCGCAGAAACTTCTGGAAGTGATGTCGCAACCCCAAGGAATAATGCCCCGGCAAAAGTTTTTCCTAACTGCAAAGCTTCAGAAATTATATCTGTTATATATGTAATACCTATGCTAGCCCCTATCAATACTATAGATAACAAAACAAATCTTATAACTATTTGTTTTACAGTTAGTGGAGATGGATCATATCTCTCATGGTCTTCGCCTTCTGCAGATGACATAAACTTAAGAGAAAGCGCATAAATAACAAGCAATAGTATCGAAATAATATTAACCGCCCCACCAATTCTTAACTGCCAAGAATCTGGCATCAATGTTGCATATGCAACAAGTGCGTAAAAAATAACTAAGGTAATAGTTGTAGTTACTTGTCCTTTACCCACCTTTGTCTTTCTAAAATGTTTATATGTAAATATAAATGTTAGCGCAAGAACAAAAAAGTTAAACAAGTCACTACCTAATATATTTCCAATAACCATTTGGCTACTCTCAGCCCCTGGTACAATAAAAATAGAAGAAATAGATGTAAACAACTCTGGAATAGATGTTACTGCAGCAAGAAAAACACCGCCAATAATAGCGCCTGACATTTTTGTCTTTTTGTCAAGAAGGTCAACGTATTTAGATATTTTGATTGAAAGCAAAACAACAACCGTTGCTACCACCAAATACAGAGCTATCCATAATGCCAACATAATAAACTCCTATAAATTTTTCTTTTGAAACTCTCACAATTGTATACGGAAAGAATATTTTTGTCAACAAAAAAAAGACCGCCAAAGTTTTGCGGTCTTTTTATAGTCCAATTCTAAGCGTTGCGAAATTAAGTGTCCACAAGCCAAATAAGGTAAGGGCTGTTGCCACAATAATAATCGCTTTTGCAAGAAGTGCTTTCATTTAATTTGTTTATACCTCCAAAATTTTTTTGATGAGATGAATAAATATTACCAAAGAAAAACCCAAATAACAACAAAATAACACATATTTCTCAGCACAAAAGCCCGTCGAAGTCCCAAAAAGAGTACAAAACAGCCTTTTTGCATTAAAATTAGTGTACTTTTGAAAATCTATATGATATATTGAAATTAGGAGATTATTTATGCCAAGCGAAACAAATAAGAAACTTACCATACTATATATTCTTGAAATTTTGAAAGAATATAGTGACGAAGATCACCCACTAACCCAAGTGGAAATTATCGAAAAATTAAATAATATTTACTCTATGCCTTGCGAGAGAAAAACAATAAGCCGTAATATCGATTACCTTATTGATTTTGGTTATGAGATTATCAAAAAAGGCAACAGCGGTTGCTACCTTTTGAGCCGTGATTTTGAAAGTAGTGAACTAACCTTTTTGATTGATGCTGTATTCAACTCAAAGTCAATCACTGCAAAACATGCAAGAGAACTTACTCAAAAACTTACAAAAAATGCCAGCGTTTATGACAAAAACCGCTTTAAGTATATACTAAAAGCTGATAATGTGTATAGAACTCCAAACAAACAACTTTTCTATACAATAGATACCCTAAACAAAGCCATCACCGAAGGCAAAAAAGTAAGTTTTAATTACAATTCTTTTACAACCTCAAAAGAATTTTTGCCAAGAAACAACGGCAAAACCTATGTTATCAGCCCTTATTATATGGCAAATAACAATGGTAAATATTATCTTATTTGCAACTACGACCACTATGACACACTAGCCCACTATAAAATAGACCAAATAACTAACATAAAAATTATGCCAAGAAGTCCAATAAGACCTATTGAGACTTTGTCCGACTACGAACCAAACTTTGATATAGCAAAATATATCAACGAAAAAATTTATATGTTTAGTGGGGTTTCTGTTGACGCAACGCTTCAAGTTAGCCCTAAAATAATAAATGATGTAATAGACTGGTTTGGTGACAACTGCCATATAAGAGAAGTCCATCAAGACAAAATTATAATAAATGTAACCGCTAACGAACAAGCCTTGATTTATTGGTGTCTTCAATATGGCGAAAATGTAATAATCACAAATCCTATTTCGCTAAAAGACAAGTTCAAACAAACATTATTTAAGATGGTAGACAACTACACCAAAGAAATATAAAAAGTAAAAACACCGCAAAATTATAAGCGGTGTTTTTTCACACTTTTTCAAGCTTCATAATATATTTTTATATTAAGGAGATTTTTATATGATAGCTATAGTTGGTGCAACCGGTCTTGTCGGTAGAAAAATTTTTGAAGGGCTTATAGATAATGGTTTTTATGACCTAATGCTTTTTGCAAGCAAAAATTCTAACGGCAAAATAATGGAGTACAAAGACAAAAAATATACAGTATATACCTTAAATGATGAAAATATTGAACTCGCCCGCCCAAAATACGCTATTTTTTCAGCAGGCAGTCTCATCTCAAAAACTTGGGCAAAGAAATTTTGCAAAATAGGTTGTGTGGTTATTGACAACTCTTCAGCCTTTAGAAAACACAAAAATATACCCTTAGTCGCTTTCGGTATAAATAATCAAGATATTGACAAAACAAGAAAAATTATCGCAAACCCGAATTGCTCTACCCTAGGCGTATTACCACTATTTGATTTGCTCAAAAAATACGGACTAAAGAAAATTGTAGTGACCACTATGCAGTCTGTATCTGGCGCAGGTCAAAAAGGACTTAGACATCTAAATAATGACATAAAACACTTTGACCACTCCATCAAAGACAATATAATCGCCCAAATAGGAGCTATCGACAACAAAGGCTATTGCGAAGAAGAAAATAAACTAATAAACGAAAGTCGCAAAATATTGCATATGCCCACACTCAATATTACCGCCAATGTATCACGCGTTCCTGTTAGTTTTTGCCATAGCAAATATGTAAATATCACTCTTGAAAAGCCTTTATCAAAAGCCAAGTTAATCCGCCTTTTGAAAAACGACAATAGAATTGTTTTTGAAGATTTGCCCCAACCAATCAAGACTTGCGGCGACACCAAGGTCCATATAGGCAGAATCAAAAAAGATTACACAGATAAAAATAGCTTTAGCTTTTTTATAGTTTCGGATAATTTGCTCCGGGGAGCTGCAACCAACGCTATAGAAATATTAAAGGAACTAATAAATGAATAATGTTTGTAAGTGGGGCGGGTCTTCTCTTGCGGGCGGCACAAGAGCCCAAAATGTCGCCAATTTTATTAAGGCAAATAGTCTACCTATTATTATTTTGTCCGCCCCAGGCAAAATGACGGCTCAAGACGAGAAGATTACTGACCTTTTGATAAAAATTGTTAATAATCCTGATAAAATAGATGAGATTTTGCAAGCAATACAAAATCGATTTATTGATATAACAAAAACTTTGCAAGTTAATATTGATATAAATAGAGAACTAATCAAAACAAAAAACACTTTTATAAAAACAAAAGATAGCTCTTACCTTATCTCACGTGGCGAATATTTGATGGCAAAAATTTTTGCAAAACACCTAAACTACAAATTTGTCGACAGCAAAAATATTATTAAGTTTGATAAAAATGGCAAGCTTTTGGACAAAACTTATATCTTAATCAAACAAACTGTAGACAAATATAAAAAAGTTGTGGTACCCGGTTTTTATGGCTCTTATAAAAACAAAATAAAAATCTTTTCACGTGGCGGCAGCGATATTACAGGCGCAATTGTAGCAAAAGCCCTAAATACTGATTACACAAACTACACAGATATTGATGGTGTATACAATAAATTTCCGCTAACAAACAAATCAAAAAAATTAAAATCAATATCATATAGTGATATGAAATTTCTAGGGCTTTTTGGTTTTTCTGTTCTTCATCACAAATGTTGCGACATTTTAGATAACACAAACATAAAAACCTATATAAAAAGCACTTTTGAGCCCGAAAAACGCCCTACAACGCTCTCAAACACCCAAACCCGAATAAGCGCTTGCGCTCAAAAAGAGTTTGTTATAGCCCAAACAAACAAGGATATTTATAACACTTTTTTAGACAAAAAAATCTATGTTTATTTTAGATTTTTCTATCAAGACAAATTTTTCTACCTGCTGCAAAAAGAAAACGCCAATAAGATAAATAATTGTGTTTTTTATAGCGTTATAGTTTCAGCAATTATTTCGCAAAAGCCTGTTAAAAACGCTTTTTATCTGGGCAACAACCATTATTTATCAATAACCAAAAAAGAGTAGCCCCGCTACTCTTTTTTTTATAAACTTTTATTTTTTAATTATCTTAGCGTACTTACACCAAGCACTCCGCAGTCATTTCCTACTTTTGAAATAACAACTTTTGTTTTCTTTGCTGTTGGGTAGCCATATTTTGAATCTTCAAGTTTTTTGTTTATATCATCAATATAATCTTTTAGACCTTCACCAATTCCGCCGCCCAAAACAATAATTTCTGGTCTATAACTATTACAAATATTCATAAGCCCAATATTTAGAGCTTCGATATAGTCGTATATTGCTTTTTCTGCAGATTTATAAGACTTCGCCATTTCAAATAACTGTTTTATATTTTGTGGGGCATCTTTGAAATATTTGTAGGCATAACCCAAAAAAGCCTTTGTAGATACTATACTCTCAAGGCAGCCCTTTTTACCACAACCGCAATCAAGACCTTGCCTATCTACAATTATATGTCCAAACTCTATACCATCAACTATATATTGTCCATTTTTTACAACACCAATATTAAGTCCTGTACCAAGCCCAACAAAGACAAAATCTTTACACTTTTTGCCTATGCCAAAATTTAATTCGCCTAAAGTTGCGCCTTTTAGATCATTAACAACAGTTGCATTAACTTTATATGTTTTTTGAAGACATTTTGCAAGGCGAATATTTCTCCACTCAGTATTTGGCATAAAAAGGCATACACCCTTATCACAACTGCCAGCCATACCAATGCCGATATTTTCTATATCTTCTTTAGTTGCCTTAATCTTTTCCAAAAGCCCATCAACCAAAGTTGATATTGTGTTAATTATTAGCTTTTCATTATTTTCTTTTGGTGTAGCAACTTTATCTTTTATCACAAGCTTGCCTGCTTTTACAAGACCGCATTTGATATATGTTCCACCAATGTCAATACCTACACTATACATATTATTTCCCTCTATATTTATTATAATTGCAAGAGCCCCAAAATCAAAGCAAATTAAATATTATTTACAAACAACTATTTAAGATGTTTATTCAAAAAGTCAATTCTTTGTTTTAGTGAAGCTTTTGTTATTTCGCTCTTTGCAAAAATATCATAGCCATGCATTGTCTTTTTTGTGTTATTTATAATATTTTCTTTATTATAAGCATTTAATCTTTCAAATAAATTTATTCCTTCATCTTTCAAACAATCAAACTCTGCAGTCTCTATGTATGTTGCAGGAATAAAAGACAAATCTTCTTCGTCAAGGATATTCTGGGCAACTCCGCCCTTTTGGTATATTTGCCACATTTTTCTGTTTAGTTTGCTATTCCAAAAAGGCGTATCATAAAACTCTGTCATTGACTTTGTATCACATCTACTATCGACAACAGGATATATAAGCATTTGACTAGACGGAAGTACAATATTTTCTCTTTTTGCCCTAAGTATTGTCATCAAAGACAAATACCCGCCTGCAGAATCGCCCGCCACGCATATTTTTGTTTTATCAATATTATACTTTTTGCTATTTTCTACAAAGTGTTTATACACATCAAAGCAGTCATTAAGCGGATAGTCAAACGGGCTACAATAAGACAATCTATAATCAACAAAGATAACCATAGCGCCTGTTTGTCTTGCATACTCTTTTGCTTGCTTATAATGATATGGAGCCGCCTTATAAGCAAATGCTCCGCCATGAAAGTAAAATATAACCGGCATAGCCTCGGCATTATCACGGGGCTTTATTATATATGTTTTTATACTAGAGCCGTCTCTTACCAAAATTTTTGTTTTTTCTATAACCAAATCTTTAGAAGACTTCATGCCCTTAGGGCAAATAGTCAAACAAAATTTAGCAAGACGCAAAACAAGTGGGTTTAGCGTTGAATGAAAATTTCTAAATATTCCAAAATCTTTACTTACATCATACTTCATAACAATATTTAGTATAACATCTTTTTATTTTTGCTAGCAAATATATATTGGGCAAAAATTTCCGCCTTTTTGAGGGCAAAGCGCCATTATAATAAGATGTATAGTAATATATTATATATAAATATATATATTTAATTCGCCCCAAAGTTGACAAGATGAGATTAAAGGTGTATTATAACAACATTAGGAGATTTTGAAATGAGAAACCAAGTGATACATTTACTCTGTCGCTAAAATTTGATTGAATAAAAAAACAAAAATAAAACAAATTTTAGGAGAAAGAGAAAAATGGATTTTAAGAAAATAGAAAAGAAATGGCAAGATATTTGGGATAAAAAACAAGTATTCAAAGCCGAAGATTTTAGTGATAAGAAACCTTTTTATAATTTGATTGAGTTTCCTTATCCATCAGCAGTAGGTTTGCACCTAGGCCACGTAAAGGCATATTCTGCACTAGAAGTAGTTAGCCGTAAGAAAAGACTAGAAGGATATAACGTATTATTCCCTATCGGGTTTGATGCTTTTGGTCTTCCTACAGAAAACTATGCGATCAAATACAATATTCCACCAAGAAAAGCAACTGACGACAATATCGCCAATATGACAATGCAACTAAAGAGAATGGGCTTTTCTTTTGACTGGGACAGAGTTATCGATACAACAGACGAAAACTACTACAAATGGACTCAATGGATATTCTTGCAACTATTCAAAAAGGGTCTTGCATACAAAAGCAAATCAATGGTAAACTATTGTCCAAAATGCGCTTGCGTACTTTCTAACGAAGAAAGCCAAGGCGGAGTTTGTGACAGATGTAATACAGAAGTTGTTCAAAAGGAAAAAGACGTTTGGTTTTTGAAGATAAGAGAATATGCTGAAAGACTTCTTGAAGGTCTTGATGATATCGATTGTCCACAAAGAATCAAAGAAGAACAACGCAACTGGATAGGCAAATCAACAGGCGCTCAAATCACATTTGGCCTTGCAACAAAAGATGGCAAACAAGACAGCTTTGAGATTTATACAACAAGAGCTGACACATTGTTTGGCGTTACATTTATGGTTGTAGCTCCAGAGCACCCAATGCTAGAAAAATACAAAGACAGCATCACAAACTACTCTGCTGTTACAGATTATCAAGAACAAGCAAAGAGAAAGAGTGAGTTTGACAGAATTCAACTTAACAAAGACAAAACTGGCGTTATGCTAGAAGGATTGTATGCTATCCACCCTATCACTGGAAAACAAGTACCTATCTTTATTTCTGACTATGTAATGATGGGTTACGGTACTGGCGCTATTATGGCTGTTCCTGCACACGATACTCGTGACTGGGAATTTGCTAAGAAATTCGGTATCGATATCATACCTGTTATCGAAGGTGGAGATATCGAAAAAGAAGCTTTCACTGATATCGCTACAGGAAAACTTATCAACTCAGATTTCCTAAACGGACTTTCAGTAAAAGATGCAAAAGCAAAAATGATTTCTTACATTACCGAAAAAGGTTTTGGAAAGGCTCAAACAAACTATCAAATGAAAGACTGGGCATTTAACCGTCAAAGATATTGGGGCGAACCATTCCCTATCATCTACTGCGACAAATGCGGAACAGTTCCTGTACCAGAAGATCAACTTCCTGTAAAACTTCCTGAAGTTAAAAACTTCAAACCATCTCAAAATGGCGAATCACCACTTGCCCAAATTGATGAATGGGTAAATTGCACTTGCCCTGTTTGCGGTGGAAAAGCAAGAAGAGAAACAGACACAATGCCACAATGGGCAGGTTCTAGCTGGTACTACCTAAGATATATTGATCCAAAAAATACAGAAGCTTTGGCTGATCCTAAAAAGCTTGAGTATTGGGGCAACATTGACTGGTACAACGGCGGTATGGAACACGTAACTAGACACCTAATCTATGCTAGATTCTGGAATATGTTCCTTTACGATATCGGCGTAATTCCACACAAAGAACCATTTAAGAAAAGAACAGCTCAAGGTCTTATCTTGGCTGAAAACGGCGAAAAGATGAGCAAATCTGCAGGAACATCTGTAGACCCTATCGAAACCGTAGAAGAATATGGTGCAGACGTACTTAGACTATATATTCTATTTATGAGCGACTACGAAGCTGCTGCTCCTTGGTCAAACAAAAACATCAGCGGTTGCAAGAGATTCTTGGAAAGAATCGAAAGAATGGTAGACTTTATAGATGATTACAAAGGTATCCACCCAGAACACGTTGATGATATTAATACAATTATTTCAAAAGTAACAGAAGATATTGACAACCTAAAATATAACACTGCAATAGCTTCTCTTATGACTTTTGTAAACAAAATCTACAACGACAAATTTATCAGCCATGATGAATTTACAACTCTTGTTACATTACTATATCCATTTGCTCCACACTTTAGTGAAGAAATGAACGAAATCGTAGGAAACAAAACAATGCTTTGTGAAACATCTTGGCCAAAACAAGTTAAGTCAACTGGCGTTAAAAAAGTAAAAATGCCAATCCAAGTTAACGGCAAAGTAAGAAATGTTATCGAAATTGCTGAAAACACAGATAAAGACACCGTTATCGAAATGGTAAAAGCTGATGAAAAAGTAGCTAATGCTATAAATGGTATGAATATTGTTAATATCATATTTGTTCCAAACAAAATCGTTAACATCATAGTTAAATAATAAAAAGACGCAGCAAAACTTGCTGCTCTTTTTTTTATTCGTATTAACGAGCAAAAATAAGCCTACAAAACTTTTGTGTTAAAACTGCCCACAAAAGCCACCATCTACCCTATATTAATGTAAGACAAAATATCTCTTACAACTACAAACCACATAGAAAAATAAAAAGACCTAGAAAAATCTAGGTCTTTTTGCTTTTTATCTTAACCCAAAGAGTTAACTGTTACTGTACCGTATTCGTTATTGTGAACGAAAATTTTTGAATATCTATATGGGTTTGAAGAATAGTTAAATCTATATTGATTGTCCATACTATGAACATTATCATAATCAAAGTCGCCTGGTTGAATCTCTGCAGAGATGATTACGTCTTTGTTGATTGCACCATCTGTATATACAGCAAAGTTTGCAGAAGAGATATCTTCAAGAACTACATTGTTGCCGCTAGCAAAGATACCCATTTCGCAAGTAGCGCTACCATCTAGTATGCTAGAATGGAAACCTAAAGATATTGTTCTGTCACCATCTTCTGTCATAGTGATATTAATTGTTCCTTTAAGTCCTCTCAAGGTTATAGCGCTTTTCTTCAAGACATTAATATCTAGTCTTGAAAGCATAGATGCGTTTGTGTCATCAAAATTAACATTGATTTTGCCATCATAAGTTTCAAGTGTCATATTAACAAATGAGTTTTCTACAGTGATATTGCCTGTGCTTGTTGTAATGTTTGCTTGTCCACCTTTTAGAGTTTTGATATAAACATTACCAGCTTTTGTATTAATATCGATTGGTCTTGCTAAAGCTGCAACGTATGAAAGTGTATTGATAGAAATATCAATATTATCAATGTTTTCGCCTTCAAAACCTTGTGTTGTAATCGTACCAACCAAAGTGTCTACTTTGAATGCACAATATTTTGATTGAATATCAACGATTGGATAAGAGCTGTTTGAACCGCAAGAAATTGTTTCTATGCTTACATTTCCGCTCTTTGCATAAAAGTTAAGGTCGCCATATAGTCTAGTAATATCTATATTAGCTCCGCTTACTCTTTCTCTAGATTTTACTGTAAGGTCGCCTTTGATTGGTCCATCTTTTGCAACAAGTTTACCACCAGATGTAGCAAAGATTATGTTTCCACCAATTTCTGCACCATCATTAGACAAATAACAAGTTCCTGAGTTTGTCTTAATGTGGTATCTGCTAGAATTTGGTTTTTTGATTGAGATTGCATCTCCGCCACTTCTTTGGCTTTCTAAGTATAGGTTAGTTGCTTTGATTACTTTTGACTCTGCAGTAGAAGTATATTGAATTCTACCATTTTTTGTACTTGCATTAAGTACTGTAAAAGTAATGTTTGTTGGAACATATACTTTGATATTAGAGTCAGATAGAAACATCAAGCCATCTGGTTCTGAAACAATTATGTTCATTGTTGTATAATTAATGTCTTGAGCGTATTCGCTATCACCGCTATCAAAAGTGTTTATATCTCTTATGTGTTTTACGGTAAGGTCACTAGCATCTTCTTTTACAAAGCCTGACATACCTTGAGAATAAACAACTTCGATATTGTTTGATTCGCTATTTGGAATAATATTTATGTCCATACGATTAGAAGTAATAGACAAAGCATTTATTCCGCTAAGTTCGCTACTTTCTATCGTAAATTCCATTTCGCCTTTGTATGAGACATATTTGTATCCAAATATTACTGTCTTAGGTGAGCATATCATCAGCACGCAACAAATAAGCACTGCTGCAATACCTAGCCCTATAAGCAAAAGTAGATATAGCATTATTGTCTTAAATACTTTCATCTTTTTCTCCTTTTCGTAAATTATTGCAAAACATTGTTTGTATTGTAATTATACAAACAATATTATATTTTGTCAATGTTTGGGACTATTTAGAAATCTCCAAAACAGCTTTTATTCTTCTAACACCAGAGCTTGAACTTTCTTCTTTTTGGATTTTGTACTTGCCAAGGTCTGCTGTATTTTTTGCGTGTGGGCCACCACAAATTTGGTTATCTACATCACCAATAACATAAACTTTGACTATATCGTCATCACTTGCATTAAAAATACCATAAGCTCCAGTTTCTTTTGCTTGAGCAAAGGTCATTTCTTTACATTCTACAGGAATCTTTCTTGCGATTGCATCATTTACAAAATTTTCTAGAGTCTTGATTTCTTCTTCGGTCATCTTGTGGTCTAGGTTGAAGTCAAATCTCATTCTTTCTGCAGTGATGTTTGAGCCTTTTTGAACAGTGTTTTCACCAAACATCTTTCTAAGTCCAGCTAGTGTTAGGTGAGTTGCTGTATGGTATAGAGTTTCCATCTCGCCTGTGCTTGCAAGTCCGCCCTTGAATGCACCTGCGCTTGCTGTTCTTGCTAGCTCTTGGTGAGCTTTGAAAGCTTCGTTATAGCCTTCAATATCTACCACAAAACCTCTTTCTTCTGCCATTTCTTTAGTGATTTCGATAGGGAAACCAAAGGTGTCATATAGTCTAAATGCAGTCTTTCCGTTGATTACATTTTCAACAACAGCATTTGGATCTTGTTTTTGCATAAACTCTCTCTTTCTTTCGATAGAAGAGATAACCTTTTCAAATTCTTTGTTACCTTGAGAAAGTGTAGCATCAAACTTATTAGTTTCTTTCAAAAGTTCTGCTAAGATATAATCTTTCTTTTCTACAAGTAGTGGATATGCTTCTGCATATACATTGTCGATATAAATCTCAGCTACTTTTTGTAAATCTGCAGCTGTGAAGTTTAGAGTTTTGCTATGTCTTATAGCTCTACGAAGTAGTCTTCTCAAAATATATCCTGAACCTGTATTTGAAGGAAGGATACCATTTTTGTCGCCGATTAACATAACGCCTGTACGGATATGGTCAGCAACAATTCTCATAGCCCTTGTTACTTTTTCATCTTCGCCGTATTTTACGTTAGAAACTTTTTCCATGTAGCTAATAACATCTGTAAATAGGTCAATTTTGTAACCATCAGTATGACCGTTCAAAAACATAAGCATTCTTTCAAAACCAAAGCCTGTGTCTACGTTTTTGTTTGTAAGTGGCTCATATTTTCCGCCGCTTAGTTTTTTGTATTGCATATATACGTCGTTACCGATTTCTACA
Source organism: Clostridia bacterium (assembly GCA_045534265.1). Lineage (GTDB taxonomy): Bacteria > Bacillota > Clostridia > Christensenellales > UBA1242 > CAKVLS01. The sequence goes on along the minus strand of JAZSJH010000009.1, from coordinate 14,999 downwards.
TATCTGCCGCAATCACAATTGATGTCACAAGTGTCGCAACATTTTTTATCATTTCTTGGATAGAACCATTCATTATCAGGTCCACAAGGAGTTCCTTCTGTTCCTTCTAGTTCCCACCAGTTGTCCTTTTTGCCAAGGTAGAAAATATTTTCTGGTCTAATACCAAGATTTTTTAGATAGCCTGCTGTTTCATCATCTTTTGGTGCAGACTCGTCGCCTGCAAAAACTGTGCAGCAAATTTTATCTTTATCAAGTCCAAATACCTTAGTCAAAAGGTCAAATGTCCATTGTGTTTTTTCTTGTTTGAAATAATCTCCCAAGCTCCAGTTACCCATCATTTCAAAGAAAGTAAAATGTGTTTCGTCACCTACACTTTCAATATCAACTGTTCTTACGCAGCCTTGAACATTACAAAGACGTGTTTTGCCGCTTGGGTGTTTTGCTCCAAGAAGATAAGGCATAAGTGGTTGCATACCAGCAACGTTAAACATAACACCTGTTGTTCCATCACCGATTAGTGATACAGCGCCAATGTTTAGATGTTCTCTATCTTCATAAAATTTTATCCATTGATTTCTTAGTTCTTTACTTGTAATTTTCATTTCTTCTTATCCTTTAGAATATATCGTCCAAATCTCCGCCATCATATGCTGCTAGTTCGCCATTGTTTTCTGGTGGAACGTCTGCATCTGTCATAACATTTGCACTAGCTGCAGCAGGTCTTTTAACTTCGACTTTATCTTCATAATCTTTGTATGTAGTATTTTCGCCAATCCAACGAAGCTTAAGATCTTTTGTTTCACCGTTACGGTGTTTTGCAACAATAAGGTCTACAACGCCTGGCTCTTCAACAACTACGTCATTATATTTTTCTGGGTTGTGAAGGAATAATACGATATCGGCATCTTGCTCGATAGAACCTGATTCTCTAAGGTCACTAAGTATTGGTCTATGGTCTTTTCTTCCTTCTGACGCTCTTGATAATTGTGACAAAAGAAGGATTGGAACACCAAGTTCTTTTGCAGCAATTTTTAGGTTTCTAGTAAGTTCTGAGATTTCTAATTGACGGCTGTCTTTATATTTTCCCATACCATTCATAAGTTGCAAATAGTCAATCATAATAAGGTCAAGGCCGTGTTCTCTTTTTAGTCTTCTGCACTTACTAATAATTTCGATAGGAGTAACAGATGATGTGTCATCTACAAAAAGTTTGGCATCACTAAGTTTTTTGCCCGCCGCCCAGATTGCTTTGTACTCGTCTTTAGTTAGATTTCCTTTAAGACCATTGCCCATATCTACACCTGAGATACTAAACATTGATCTTTGAGCAAGTTGCTCTTTTGGCATTTCTAGTGAAAATACCGCACAAACCTTGCCACATTCAACTGCAGCGTGGTTTATAATATTCATAGCAAATGATGTTTTACCAACACCCGGACGAGCGGCTATAATAATAAGTTCACCTTCGTGTAGGCCGTTAGTTAATTTATCAAAACTCTTAAAGCCGGTTGGGATACCGCTGATTTCGCCTTTGTTTTTAGCTATTTCATCAAGTTTATCAATAACAGTGGCGACAGGTCCAGAGATTGCTACAAGTGAAGAAGAATCTTCATTTTGAGAAATATCAAAGATTTTCTTTTCAGCAAAGCTTAGAGTGTTTTCTTTATCTTCGCCATCATAAGCCTCTTTGATTACTTCTTCGCTGGCTTTGATTAGTTTGCGAAGAAGAGAATCTCTCTTTACAATCTCAACATAGTGATTGTAGTTCGCTGCTGATGGTACAATATTAGTAAGAGTTGCAATATAGTCAATACCGCCAACAGAATCCATAGCACCTTGTTTTTCCAACTCATCAGTAATTGTAACAAAGTCAATAGGACTGTTTTTCTTATAAATATTAAGCATTGCATCAAAAATAGTTTGATGAGCTTGTGTATAAAAATCTTCTGTTTTTAGTTTTGCCATAACGTCTACAGCAATATCGTTATCGATAAGGTTACAACCAAGCACAGCTTGTTCGGCTTCGATATTGTGTGGCATTACTCTTGCTCTTTTTACTTCTGTCTTTTTTTCCATTGTTATCTCCTATAAAATTTTTTAGTCGGCAAATGGGTCTCTCTCGTCTTCTTTGAATCTTGGTTTGTCTTCGTTTTTCTTATCTATATGGCTAAATATAATAATGCCAATAAAACACGCAAGCAACAAGATTGCAATGTCTATCATAATCATATTTGCAGCGCTTAAATTTTTCAAAACAAAATAGTTCAAAATGGCAACAGGAACAAAAGCTATGGCAATGATAATTAAATATCTTTTGATTATTTTGCTATAAAATATTTTTACATCAAAAACATCTTTGTCGCTTGCTTTTTTCTTCTTTTTATCAGCCATTTTGCATACCTCTCATTTTTTCTCTACCACGGATTGTGTGGTCTAGAGTTTTCTTTCTTATTCTTATATTTTTTGGAGTTACTTCTAGGTATTCGTCATCACCCAAAAATTCTAGTGATTCTTCTAAGCTCAATACTTTGTGTGGAGTAAGTCTTAACGCTTCATCACTGCTACTGCTACGGCAGTTTGATAGGTGTTTTGTTTTACATACGTTAACAACAAGGTCATCACTTCTGCTGTTGCTACCTACTACCATTCCCATATAAACGTTTTCGCCAGGTCCAATAAATAGTGTTCCTCTGTCTTGGGCATTGAATAGTCCGTATTGAATAGCAACACCTGTTTCAAAGGCTACAAGTGAACCCACATTTCTTCTTTCGATATCGCCTTTGTATGGAGCATAATCATAGAAGATTGAGTTTATGATACCTTCACCTTTTGTATCAGTAAGGAAGTCACTTTTATATCCAAACAATCCACGAGATGGGATTAAAAATTCCATTCTCATTCTGCCGCCGTGTGGGCTCATTTGAGTAAGGTCACCTTTACGTGTTCCCATTTTGCTCATAACTGTACCAACAGCTTCTTCTGGAACGTCAACAACAAGTCTGTCGATTGGTTCGCATTTTACGCCATCAATTTCTTTATACAAAACTCTAGGCATACTAACTTGGAACTCATATCCTTCTCTTCTCATATTTTCGATAAGAATAGATAGGTGCATCTCACCTCTACCGCTTACAAAGAAAGATTCTGTAGTAGGTCCGTCCGTTACTCTCAAAGATAGGTCTTTGATTGCTTCTTTATAAAGTCTTTCTCTTAAGTGTCTACTTGTAACAAACTTTCCTTCTTTTCCTGCAAATGGGCTATCATTAACCATAAATGTCATTTCAACAGATGGTTCTGAAATCTTAACAAAAGGCAAAGCTTCGACCTTGCTTGAAGCGCAAATTGTATCACCAATTTTTACTTCATCAGAGCCTGCTATACAAACAATATCTCCAGCATGAGCTTCTGTTACTTGAGTTCTCTTCAAGCCTTCAAATGTAAGAAGTGCAGCGGCTTTTGCTTTTATATTCTTGCTAGGATCGTTGTAGTTTACAATTGTGATTGAATCGTTTTGTCTAATTACGCCCCTTTCTACTCTACCAACAGCAATTTTACCAACATATTCGTTAAGTTCTGTATTAGAAACAAGTAGTTGGAAATCGCCTTCTTCATCACAGTCTGGTGATGGGATATATTTCAAAATTGTATCAAGAAGTGGTTTCATATCTTGACCTGTTACACTTGGTGAATATGAAGCAATACCTTGTCTAGCTGACGCATAGATGATTGGGCTGTTTAGTTGTTCGCTACTAGCATCAAGCTCTAAAAGTAGTTCCAAAACTTCATCACCAACTTCATTTAGTCTTGCGTCAGGTCTATCAATTTTGTTTACAACGATTATAACCTTAAGGTCCAAAGCCAAGGCTTTTTCTAGAACAAATCTTGTTTGTGGCATTGGTCCTTCAAAGGCATCAACAACAAGTAGTACGCCATCAGCCATTTTCAATACACGTTCTACCTCACCACCAAAGTCTGCGTGTCCTGGGGTGTCGATTACGTTGATTTTGTAACCTTCATACATAAGTGAAGTATTTTTTGCAAGGATTGTTATTCCCCTTTCTTTTTCTAGTGCGTTTGAGTCCATTACTCTATCAGCAACGGCTTGGTTTTCTCTAAATACACCACCTTGTTTCAAAAGCTCATTAACTAGTGATGTTTTGCCGTGGTCAACGTGGGCTATTATTGCTACGTTTTTAATTTTTGTTTCCATTTGTTTTTCTCCGTTTATCTTATCCTATCTATTAAATTATTATGACTTTCTTTCTCTTTTTCTTTTGCAAGTTTTTCTTTTGATTTGTCATACATTTTTTGTTTTACAAAAGCAAAAGTAAGTAGTATCACACAAAGCCCTACACTTGTCACAAGTGCTAGCAAATACCAAGTACTTGTTTTTGCAGAAGTTCTGTACAAAATTATGCTTTGTGAAATATCATCTATATCCCAAGTATGTACATATACACCATTTGATCTTGAAACTTGTCCGTTGCTATGAACTCTGCTGTATGGAGTTATGTATCTAAATTTCAAATCCACATCATCTAGAGTAAATCTTGCTCTTCCGCTAGAGAATAAATATTGTAGTTTTCCAACTAGCGGTTCGTTATCTCTATTTACAAGATCCAAAAGGTCTTTGTATGTTGTCAAAATCTCTTGAGAATATTCTGTTGTAAAATTGCCTTGCTCTATAGTTATCTCTCCCACAAAAGGAAAGTCAACTATTCGGTTTTCCAAAAAGTATTCAAAATCGTTGTCTATATCGCCATTGCAATTTAGGCATTTTGAAACAAAGGCAACATCTGCTTCGCTTTCGGCAATTTTGTTACCACAATGCGGACAGCCTATATATAACATTTCGTAATTGTTATATAGCAAAAAGTCATATATGCTGGCAAACTGTCTATAAACATAAAATCCATTGTCTGTTCTTACTATATCTTCGTTGTAGTTAGAGTTAAACAGTCTAAAAAACTTTTGCTTTTTTGTGTTAGTCAAAAATTCTTCTTTACGACTATTGTATTCGTAATGGAAAGAATCAAGATAGTCCAAAGCTATTGTATAAACTTCTTCAGTTATGGTGTCATAATCATAACCCGCTTCGACTATTTTTGATCTGTCAAATTCTACATTTACAGATTGCTCAACAACCAAAGAGCCGTCTTGTTGCACATACAATCTAACACTAGACGTAACAGTGCTACAGCCAAACAAAAATATACAGCATAATACAAGCATAAGGCTTGCCATACATTTTTTTAGCATACAATGCTCTCCTTTGGTTTTGGTATTTTTACACAATACTTCATAGTACTATATAATATAAATATTATAATATATTAGCAAAATAATTACAACAGATAAATAATTATTTAATCAAATTTTTTAACAAAAAAATAGGCAATTTTGCATTTGCCTATTTTGCAACTGGTATTTGAACATATCCTTGGGGTTTACCACAAAGCGGGCACTCTTTCCAAGCAGTCTTACTTGTGCTTTCGTGTCCGCATTGACTACACTTCCACTTATATTCTTTTTCTTGTTTATACATACTTTTTGTCACTAGCATATTATATATTTGATCAAGCAACATAAAGTGGCAATTTTCCACCACGGCTATTTGCTTAAATTTCTCTGCAACGTCCATAAAACCTTCGTCTTCGGCTATTTTTGCAAATGCCGGATAAACAGAAGTATTTTCAGACCTTTCGACATCACGGGCTATTTTTACCTGCTCTTCTAGCGTTCCTGTCTTAAACGGATAACCCCCGCAAATCTCGATATTATCATTTTTTCCACCGCTTTTTTCCATAAGCAAATCCCAAAAAACTTTTGCGTGAGCCATCTCTTCTTTTGCCTGAATTTTGATCAAAGTTTGCAAGTGTTTATAGCCTTCGTCCATAGCTGTTTGTGCCAAAAACTGATATCTTGCACCCGCCTGACATTCACCCGCATATGCCCTTGCCAAATTTTTCATTGTTTCTGATTGTAAAAAATCCATATAAAATTCCCCCTTGTCTTGAGATTATTTCCAAAAAGCCTTTTTTGTAATCAAAATTATTTTGTCAAAACCTAAAAAGACGGCTAATATACTTGCCAAAAAAAGGGTTTTTTACTAAAATAAATGTAGGAGAATTATAATATGCTAGATGTATTAGATTTACAAAAAAGATATTATGTTTTTGATAAAAACACAATCAAAAGTTTTATTAAAATGTGCAATGGCTTTACCGCATACACTTTGGAAAAGCCTAAAAAATCAAATTCTACAGATATCTTTTATGATAGTAGCAAACGCATACTAGAAGAAAATGGGCTTCTTTTGAGAAAAAGAATTATGGGCGCAAAATCTCATATTAAGCTAAAAAGAAGATTTTCAGAGCCACAACATTTTTATTCTGACGCTTTGAGAAAGCACGAAAGAGAAAAAGAAGTTTTGACAAAAGAACCACTTTCTAAGCACTTTTTCTTCCTAAACAATGCCCTAAACTCTATGTACAGCACAGCACTAAACTTTGACCCAGATAAACTATTTGAACAAATGAAGGTTATCTTAACAATCGACATCAAAGAAACTAGCTGGAAAGTATTTGGAGCAGGTGGCTTTAAGGCAGTCATCAACCATGATGTAATGTCTATCAAAAACTACCAAACAAAAAGAAAAAATACTTGTGAACTTATCCAAATAAAAATGTTGTCAGCAGACAGCACTTTGCCATATTTCCAAGATTTTATTACAAAAATTGAAAAACACTGCAAAGAGATTTTCTTTACTCAAGATAGCAGATACGAAATAGCACAAAGATTAACAAAGCCACTTCCAACCAAGGAAGAATTGAAGAAACTACAAAGAGAAAGGGCTTTAGCGGCGGCAGAAGCAGAAGGAACCAAAAAGTAGCATTTTCTCAATGCTACTTTTTTGATTAAAAGGAGATTTATATGGAAAAAAGACCAGTAATTATAGACGTAAATGTCGGTATCGACTCTGCAATGGGACTTGGACTATCACTATTTGAAGAAAGCCTAGATATAAAACTTGTAACAACCGTTGGCGGCTGCGTAAAACTAAATACTTGCCTTCAAAATACACTTCACTTGCTAGATGTTTTTAACAAAAATATCCCCGTTGGAAAAGGTGCAGAAAGACCACTTATCAAGCGTCCAATTGAAGCAAGTATCGAAGGATTAAATGGACTTGGCTCTTACGTATATGACTCAACATTTACTTCAAAACACATATCGGGTTCAGCTGCTGACCTTATGTACAAAACTATCGTCAAAAGCAACCAAAAAGTAGATATTATATGCTACGGACCACTTACAAACCTTGCAAAACTTTTGACATCATATTATGATGCAAAAAATTATATTGGCAAAGTATATGTTCTTGGCGGCTCTCTAAACGAAATCGGCAACATCACGCCATTTGCCGAAACAAACTTCTTTATAGACCCACACGCAGTACAAATTGTTCTTAACAGCGGTCTTGATATCGTTGTTATGCCTATCCAAGTAGGACTTACTTGGGGCTTTAAGCCAGCATACCTTGACAAGATTAGAAACATCAACAAAACTGGCGAATTGTTCTGGCAACTACTTAGCGACAATGGTGCTTCTAATATTGAAGCTTTGTATGGCGTTACAATGGCAACTTTACTTGCAAACCCTGACATTTTTGAAACAAAAGATGCTGAGATAGGCGTGGAACTTGCAGACAAAGTAAAAATCGGCACATCATACATTAAATATGGTAAAAAACCAAACTGCAAAGTTGTTGTTGATTGTGATTATGAAAAAATGCAAGAAACTTTTGAACAAATGCTAAAAGTTTGCAAAACTCAAACCGAACAAACAAGACCTATCATTATCGACTGCGACCCAGGCGTTGATGACGCTATGGCAATAATGAATGCCCTATACTCTACCAAAGTTAGAACGCTTCTTATCTCTTGCGTTGCGGGCAACAACCCTATTGAGAGAATTACAAACAATGCACTCCACATAGTAGAGCTTTGCCATAGAAAAACACCGGTAGCAAAAGGTGCTACTCTTCCTTTGTACAAAAAAGCAAATTATGCAACACACGCCCACGGCAAACAAGGTCTTGGCGGATACACATACAAAGGCCCTTATACAAAAGCTATCAAAGATGATGCAGTAGAAGCTATGTACAAAACACTTCTTGAACACAAAGACCAACATACAACAATTTTGGCTATTGGTCCTATGACAAATATTGCAATGCTTATAAGAAAATACCCGGACGCTGTAGAATACATTAGAAAAATTGTATTTATGGGGGGCTCTAAAGAAACTGAAACTGAGCCATATCCAGAGTTTAATATAAACTTTGACCCAGATGCTGCAAGAATAATTTTTGACAGCGGAATACCACTAGTTATGATACCTATGGAACTTGGACATTTTGCTTACCTTGACCATGATGACATCAACTTAATTAGAAGAACAAATGCTTCAGGCAAAAAACTAGCAAAAATGTTTGAAGGATACAAAGATAACCACGTAGGTGAATACGGCGCTGCTGTTCACGATAGCACAGCACTTTATTACCTTACTCACCCAAATCACTTCAAAACTGAAAAAGCATATATAGAAGTTAAACCTTATGGCGATATTCATCATATATTTGTGGATTATAAGTCTGACCACCCTAATGCTCTAGTTGCAGTTGATATGGATATAGATGAGTTTAAGCAAAACTTCTTCTATCACGTAACCAAGATGGATTAAAAGTTTCAATAACTAAATTTAGTTTTATACAATAAACTTATAAAACAACACTTAATATACAACAAAAAAAGAGAAGTAGAATTACTTCTCTTTTTATTTATATAAATATTATTACAAAGAATCTATTACCTTATCTAAAAATTCATTCAAAGTGTATTCGCTCAAAGCTTTATTGTCAAGCTCTTTTGTAAGGTCTAGAGTTTGGTCTACAAGGCCTTCGTATTGTAGTCTTCCAAGTTCAACTTCTGCAAGGTTGATATTTACATCACCAAAGTCTTTAAGAAGAGTGTTTCCATCAACAAATGCCCAAATGCCTTGTGCTTCGTATTGTTTATATGTTGGGTCTGTAGCTGAGTTGTAGCTAGCATTTGCTACTTTTTCCATATCTACAACATCACTGATTTTTAGGTTATCAAAAGCAGCTGTTAGATTTGTGATGCTATAAGTTCCCAAAGCAACCATAATTTTGTTTGTGCTGTCTGGGTATAGTTCGTTTACTTTGATATTGTTAATTTCATTATTTAGATTAGAAATAGATACATTTTGAAGGCGTTTCAAAATCATATTGTTATTTATTTCAGTTTCAGTAAATAGTGTTCCAAGTTTTAGGTTAGGAAGTTCTGTATCAAGCTCTGTGACTTTGTAATCGGCAATAGCTTTCAAAACTCCGGTTGCGCCTGTTGTATCAATAACATCTCTTACATATAAGTTTTGAAGTTCGTCTGGAAGTTCACTAAATGGTGTATCAAGCAAGCTTTGTAGCATCTCAACACTATTGAAGTTTACACCAAACTCATTGCTTAGTTTATTTAGTGTATAGTTATCAAAAATACCATCAGCAGCTGTGCTCAAATCTTTTAGTGGAGTGTCTTTTAGTGCGTTAATAAACTCATATGCAGGCAAAACAATTTCAAATGTGCTTTCGATATCTCCAAGTGATAGGTTGTCGATTATAGATTGCATATTGGTTCCAGCGTCTGCAAGTTTACCTTTTACAACCTCTGTTATATCAAGGCCTTTGAACTTATAAGTCTTTTCTCCATCAACAGTTTCTACTGTCAAAATGTTTCCAAGTCCAAGCCCTACGCCATCTGCAATTTCTTCAACAGTCATTTGGTCATAGTTTGAAGCAACATCAATTACATCACCAACAAGTTTTTCAATTGTCCAGTGTTTTGCATCTTCTCCAAGGACAGAGATTTCAAAACCAAATGTTTTTTCTACCCCGCTAATAGTTCCGTTTTTGTAAAACCAAAAACCAAAACCAACAATAATAGCAAGGTTAATTATTGTTCCAAGAAACCAACCTAGGAAAAATTTACCAATACCACGACTTTTTTTCTTTTCCTTTTTTGGTTTTTCTGTATATATTTCTTCTTTTTCTTTTTTAGGCATAATGGATACCCCCTAACAAATATAGTATATAATTTTTTTTTATTATTGTAAACAACTTATTTTTTTTTATTTTTTCAATAACCATCTTTTTATCCTAAATTATTTTCGATTTTTCCTTTTATATTCAATAATTTATCAAAACAAACCGTCTAAATTGTGGTTTTTTGTTGAAATATCCACAAAAAGTGTATATAATGAAATTATAGGAGATAAACATTATGTTACTTAGCAGATTGTTAGATATAGAAATTGAGGTGGGAGGATTGTTCGCTCTTCCATTTATTATGATGGGTATTGGAATTCTTATATTTGTTGCGGTTGTTGTTATAATAATTGTTAGCGTAGTCAAAAGAGTTAAAGGGCATATCACAGACAGTGAAGACATTGCAGGTCCACCTAGTGACAGCAAAATAGCAACAATTTTCAAAAAGACTTTTGAAAATGCCGAAGCAAAACTTGATAGCGAAACAGCAAAGTACAAAAAAGTTACTTGCCCATATTGCGGAGCTGTAAACAAAGGCAGCGATACAAAGTGTTCAGGCTGTTCTGCCCCACTAAATGACAAATAAAAAAGAGATAGTTGATAATCAACTATCTTTTTTTATTGTACAATGTCTTCTGTTTTTTCTTGAGATAAAGTATCTTCAACAAATTTTGCTGCATCTTCTACCCCTGCAGCCTTAAATACCCCATTATCCTTTATATGTTCATCAAGAGATTCTATAAGCAAATTTTTATCAATGCCAGCCATTGTAAAACCTTTGACTATACTTTCAAAAATGCCTTTTGAAGCCTTGGCATATCTTTCCTGCTCATCTTCTGGAAAGGCTGAAAATGTTCCATCATATATTGTTCTAAATTGTCCCATAGTATACTTTACAGAATCACTAACTATTTCTTCTTGACTCTTATTGTAATCTTGATGAAAGTTTAGGTCGATAAAGTGAAAGCCTGTTTGCTCATCATAAAAGAAATTACCCCTTTTTGATGGGTCGATGGCAAGATCTTGAGATATTGCTATATAGTTTGTAACAAAGTCTGCAAAATGCTTAGGCGGAATTTTAGCATATTTTTCGGTATAATCTATAAGCAAAGCTGCATCTTCGCTTTTGTATTCGTACATATATCTAAATCCATCATATAACTCTTTGCCAGGAGCTTTTGGCTGAACGATAAATCCCCTTGCATATGCACAGTCACCATATTCGCCAACCTTTTGTGTGTCCCAGCTAAATCCTAAAACCGGAACAACGTGATGATTTTTCATTCTAGCACCAATACGCATTACTTCGTCAAAGTTAAATTCACCAGACTTCATTATATCTTCTTTTGACATATCTTTGTTTTTGCTAGATGGCCTAGTTGCATTATAACATTCAATATTTGTAGTTTTTAGCACGGCATATTGCTGACCGTTATAGTTTACAATCTTACACTTGTTGTTTCCGCCAGATTTGCTTACGTCAACGCCTACGCTAGAGTCAATAATTGCATCTATCATATCTGGACTTATACCATCAATAGTGTTTGTTTTGAAACCAAAATCGTTCATAAATAACTCCCCTATATAATTTTATTTTATCATAAATTAGAGCTTTGGTCAATATTGAGCCTTATTTCTGCAGTTTTTGCAAAATTTGTCAACCAAAACACAAATAATAAATAATGTTTTTTGAAAGTCATATTGTTTGACTATATAAAAAAAATCAAATATACTATTTGTAGTTAAGGAGAAAATTAAATATGAGTTATGCAGATGAAATTTTTATCAAAAATTGTCGTGAGATAATTGACCACGGATATTCTGACGAAAACGCAAAGGTAAGACCAGTGTGGGCAGATGGAACACCAGCACATACAAAAAAGAGCTTTTGTATCGTTAATAGATATGATTTATCAAAAGAATTTCCTATTATTACCGTAAGAAAAACCTTCTTCAAAAATTGCATTGACGAAATCCTTTGGATTTGGCAAAAAAAGAGCAATAACATCAAAGACCTAAACAGCCATATTTGGGACAGCTGGGCAGACGAAACAGGCTCTATTGGTAAAGCTTACGGATATCAACTTGGCGTAAAACACAAATACAAAGAAGGTATGATGGACCAAGTAGATAGAGTTTTGTATGACCTAAAAAATAATCCTGCTAGCCGCAGAATAATGACAAATATATATGTACACCAAGATTTGTCAGAAATGCACCTTTATCCTTGCGCATATAGCGTAACTTTTAATGTAACAGGCAATAAACTAAACGCAATACTAAATCAACGTAGCCAAGATATGCTAGCAGCAAATAACTGGAACGTTTGCCAATATGCTATACTTGTTCATATGTTTGCCCAAGTAAGCGGCTTAGAAGTTGGCGAACTAGTACACGTTATATCTGATGCTCATATTTATGACAGACATATACCAATTATTGAAGAAATTATCAAAAACCCAACTTATGCCGCACCAAAACTTGAGATTGATAAATCAATCACAAACTTCTATGACTTTACTGTTGATAGTTTCAAACTTGTAGATTACAAATGCAATCCTAACAAACACAAAATCGAAATTGCAATTTAGGAGAAATATTTATGAATTTTATTGTAGCTGTTGATAAAAATTATGCTATAGGCAAAGACAATGATTTGCTTTATAGCCTAAAACAAGATATGAAGTACTTTAGAGAAACAACTCTAAACAAGGTAGTTGTAATGGGAGACAAAACACTTATGTCTTTTCCAAATTCTGCCCCATTAAAAAACAGAACAAATATAGTTGTATCAATCGACCCTAACTTTACCGCAGATGGAGCAACCGTTGTTCACTCTTTCAAAGAACTTTTTGAAGAGCTAAAAAAATATGATACAAATGATGTATTTGTAATTGGTGGCGCATCTATCTATAATCAGCTAATGGATTATTGTGAGTACGGATACATAACAAAAATAGATGCAGAAAAGCCATATGACAAAGCAATCGACAACGTAGAAAACAAAGGTTGGACTTTAGTCAAAAAAGGTGAAACATTAACCGAAAATGATATTGAATTTGCATTCTGCATTTTCAAAAATCCAAACGTAAAAATATTTGAAGAATAACTTTTATCTATAACAAAACAAATATATAAACAAAAAAAAGCCTCATTTGAGGCTTTTATTTTTTGTTATTTAGGTTTTATTGTTCTTCTGGTAACTTTATAGCAGGAACATATTCTGGAGCCTGAGCGGCTTTTTTTAGCATTTCATAAAAGCCTACAACTTGACTTTCCTGTCTTGTTCTCTCACTGTCATCAGCCTGCAATCTACATTTGTCTGTTAAAATATAACTTTCTACATAGTCGCGCTTGTTTTCTTCAAAAGTTGTTTCTGCAAATACAGTTCCAGCTTCGTTTAATCTTCTTCTTGTTTTGCCATCAACGGTATGGTCTTTTGCTACTTGGCATACAAGATATATATAGTATGGGTTACCACTCCATTCTTTTATAGCACCGTTGTATAAGCCTGGGTTGTTAACTTCTTGTAATACGCTATGGTCCACTTGATAACTATAACCTTCGCCTTCCATATATACATTAATGCAAGGACTTTGTTTTGCTTGATTTGCCAAAGTATCCAATTCTTCGCTACTTAATTTAATCTTTGTGTTATAGTGAAGACCAAGCATTTTCTCTTCAATAAGTCTATTTGTTTCTTCGCTCAAAAATGTAAAATAACAGCCAGCATTTCTTTTTTGCATAAAATCAACTACTGCGTTTTGATAATCTTCGATACATTGTTCGTTAATCGCATAACCCAAAGCATTATCACGTAAAAGCAGTGATAACATAAAAGTTTCTGCATCAACGATAGCAACATCAGCGGGAATATTAAGTTCTTGTCTTAGTTTTTGTAAATTCATTTTTTCTCCTAAAGGCATTGTTATTTCCTGCCTTAAATAATATACTATACAATCTTATATTTGTCAATACTGGACTTTTTTCAAATTTTCAAAAAACAACAAAATACCTATGTTTTTGAGCAAAAAACAGCACTTTTTTAACAAAATCTAAAAATTTAATCCGATTTGAAAAGTAAGATTTTTACAACATTTTCTTATTAAATATACGTAATAAAATACCAAAGTATAACTAAGTATTTATATAAAAATAGGCAACAAAAAAGCAACCTCATGCGGTTGCTTTGATGGTATGTCGGCAATGCTCTATTTTTCCGGGTCGTTACCAACCAAGTATTTTCGACGATGAGAAGCTTAACTTCCGTGTTCGGGATGAGAACGGGTGGACCTTCTCTCTATGGTCACCGACAATGGTATATTTAAAAGCGTGTGCTTTGAAATATCTATGTAGATTATATATTATATCGCAACTTTTGTCAACTAAAATAGTACATTGACAACTGCAAACTAAGAACTTAGTGAAAACTTCAAATTGTTTTATATTAGTGTCAAGATCATCTCTGATCAAGCCCTCGACCTATTAGTATCGGTCAGCTACGTGTATTACTACACTTCCACCTCCGACCTATCAACCTCGTAGTCTACAAGGGGTCTTACTAACTTGTGTTATGGGATATCTAATCTTGTGGCAGGTTTCACGCTTAGATGCTTTCAGCATTTATCCTTTCCGTACTTCGCTACCCAGCCATGCATCTGGCGATACAACTGGTGCACAATAGGTACGTCCACTCTGGTCCTCTCGTACTAGGAGCAGCTCCACTCAAATATCCTACGCCCACGATGGATAGGGACCGAACTGTCTCACGACGTTCTGAACCCAGCTCGCGTGCCACTTTAATCGGCGAACAGCCGAACCCTTGGGACCTACTACAGCCCCAGGATGTGACGAGCCGACATCGAGGTGCCAAACC
>JAZSJH010000008.1:0-32447 GCA_045534265.1 Clostridia bacterium | reverse complement strand
AAGACAATTTTCATTTTCAACTTCTTGGCTCACAGAACGACATGGCTACGATCCGACTTGGGAAATATGAAAAAAGATAAACAAAAGAAAAATATACCTTTTGCTACACTTCGTAAAGGCATAGCTTGTGGACTTTTGGGTCTTACTATGCTAGCAGGTGGTGGCATTATGACAGGCTGTGGCAAAGATGGCGCACCTGGAGCTACAGGTCCACAAGGTCCTGCAGGTAGCGATGGTGCAACTTGGTATAGTGGTATTGCTTATTCAAATGCCCAAGGTAAAGTAGGTGACTTTTTCTACGATACAGACGACTTCAAAATTTATCAAAAAACAGCATCTGGTTGGGAGTTTTTGTCATATATCAGAGGCGAAGATGGTGATGATGGTGACGATGGCGCTACATGGCTTACAGGTACAGCCGTAACAGGTAGTGGAGATAATATTTTTGCTACTGTAATAGACGCAAAAATTGACGACTTATATTTTAACACAGCTACAAACGATGTGTTCAAGTGTATTGGCGAAAATCTTTGGTCTTGGATTGCTAATGTAAAAGGTGATTCTGGAGCAGATGTAGAAGAAGAAAAAGTTGTTGACTTAGTGGTATTTATGGGACAATCAAATATGGCTGGTCGTGGTGTTGCTGCTGAAGCTCCTGTTGTTCAAGAAGGTCATGGATATGAGTTTAGAGCAGTATCAGATCCTACAAAACTTTATACTATTGCAGAACCTTTTGGTGTTAATGAAAATAGAGGTGTTTTATCAGAAAATATTAAAACAGGTTCTTTAGTTTCTGCTTTTGCTGAGAGTTATTATCAATATACAGGAGTTCCTATTGTTGGTGTTTCTGCTGCACAAGGCGGCAAAAGTATTACATTCTGGGAGACTGATGGGGATGCTCTAGATGAAACCATTGCAAGATACACAGCTGCAAAAGAATATTTAACAAACAACGGATATACAGTGAGACATAATTTTATGGTTTGGTTGCAAGGCGAGGCTGATGGACTTGCTGGTATGTCTGCAGAGACTTATACAACAAAACTAAAGACATTGTTTAATGATATGAACGAACATGGTATAGAAAAAACAATGGTTATTAGAATTGGCGATAGACAAAGTGATGAAGAATTGCATGATGAGATAATCAAAGCTCAAACCGACTTGTGTGCAAAGAGTGATGATTTTGTTATGATTTCTGGAAAACTTGCGGCTATACCACTTGCAGATATGAAGGACAATGCACACTTTAAGCAATCACAATACAATATGGTGGGTGCTGATGCTGGAAAAAATATGGCTTATTATGTAAAAACTGGTATGGAGCCATACTTCTATGATGAAGAAATTGGTAATTATTACCCATTTGGTGGTGGAGATATTGATATTGAAGACACCCCAGTAGAGAGTGTAGACTCATTTGTTTTAGATGTTTCAAACCCACCTGCTGGATATGACTTGTCAGCCCTTGGAACAATAACAGATGGAACATTGCATATTTCAGAAGGTTCTATCGAAAATAAACTAGAAATATCTGATGCTGTAATTTTATCTGATGATTATAGCTGGACATATGAAGTAGTAGCTGGTAATTTTGTTGGCAATGGTCTTGGTGCTGGTATGATAGCAAATTCAGGGACCGCTGGTTCTGGTTTTGTAACAATTCCTCCTACTAGTGCTGCTGATGTTGTTGATAGTGCAGCTGCTCAATTTAGGTTTAGAGATGAAGGCAATACTTTCCAAATAGATGCATTAGTACCTGCTTCGTACCTTTCAACTCAAGTTCATCATTATGCACTAGTTTATGATGCTACAACTAAAACCTTTAAAGCTTATATTGACAAAGTTGAGTGTGAAATAACATATACAAAAGGAACTCAAGGTGGATCTTTTGCAAATACACAACTTAATAACTTCCTTGGTGGTTATCCATCAAATCCAGCATCAAATTTCGCTGGTGATTTCAAATACTTTGCATTTACAAAAGATGTTTTGACTTTGGACGAAATGTATGACTTTGAAGTGGAAGACACCCCAGTAGAGAGTGTAGATTCATTTGTTTTAGATGTTTCAAATCCAGCTGCAGAATATGATTTGTCAACTCTTGGAACAGTTGTTGATGGAACCTTGCACATTTCAGAAGGTTCTATCGAAAATAAACTAGAAATATCTGATGCTGTAATTTTATCTGATGATTATAGCTGGACATATGAAGTAGTAGCTGGTAATTTTGTTGGCAATGGTCTTGGCGCTGGTATGATAGCAAATTCAGGGACAGCTGGTTCTGGTTTTGTAACAATTCCGCCAAACACTGTAGCCAATGCAGGAACAGGCGCTCAATTTAGATTTAGAGATGAAGGTAATACTTTCCAAATAGATGTTACACTTCCTAACGATTATGACCCTACACAAATACATCACTTTGCACTAGTTTATGATTCTCAAACAAGAACATTTAAGGCTTATGTAGATAAAGTTGAGTGTGAAATAACATATACAAAAGGAACTCAAGGTGGATCTTTTGCAAATACACAACTTAATAACTTCCTTGGTGGTTATCCTTCAGCTGCAGCATCAAATTTTGCTGGTGATTTCAAATATTTTGTCTTTACAAAAGATGCTTTGACTGTAGATGAAATGTATGATAATGAATAATAAAGTATCAAAAAAAGAGTGGGGATAAAGGCCACTCTTTTTTTTTGTAAAAGCAATCACAGGGCAGGGGAAAGCGGGTAAATAGGTGGATTTTGGGGTATTACACACACGGCGGAGTTTTATGTTATTTTTCTTGAAAAAATTGCAAAAAAGCCTTGACATTATATATATTTGATATTATAATATCTAGGTCGTAAAGTGTAGATTTGCGAACTAGCCCCTCGCTTGTCAACAGTTGAAAACAAAAAATAAATAATTTTAATTTACATTTCGTTGGAGGAAATAGTTTTTATGAAAACATATATGGCAAAACCTCAATCAGTGGAAAGTAAATGGTATATCGTAGATGCAACTAATATGCCTCTAGGAAGACTTGCTGCTCAAGTTGCTACAATTTTGAGAGGTAAGAATAAACCAGAATTTACTCCACACGTTGACACTGGGGATCACGTTATCGTTATAAACAGCGACAAAGTTGTTTTGACTGGTAAAAAATTGGAACAAAAGAAACATTATCATCACACAGGTTATGTTGGTGGTATGAAAGAAGAAGGATATGATAAACTTCTTGCAGAAAAATCTGACTATGTAGTAACACTAGCTGTTAAAGGTATGCTACCAAAAAACAGCCTAGGTAGAAGCATGGCTAAAAAACTTAAAGTTTATAAAGATGCTAACCATGGTCACGAAGCTCAAAAACCAGAACTTATCGTTCTAAAAGGAGTTAGAGAATAATGGCAGAAGAAGTAAAAGCAACAAAGAAAGCAGCAAAAGCTAAAAAACCAGCTGCTACTATCCTAACTGGTAGAAGAAAGAAATCTATCGCTAGAGTAAGAATCGTTACTGGTAGCGGTAAAATCACTATCAACAAAAGAGATATCGAAGAATACTTTGATCTAGAAACTCTTAAACTTATCGTTCGTCAACCACTTACACTTACAAACACTCTTGACAAATTTGACGTATTTGTAAATGTACAAGGTGGCGGTTTCACAGGTCAAGCTGGCGCTATTAGACAAGCTATCGCAAGAGCACTTGTTGATCAAAGCGAAACTTACAAAGCTGAACTTAAAAAAGCAGGATTTTTAACTAGAGACAGCAGAATGAAAGAACGTAAAAAATACGGTCTTAAGAAAGCTCGTAAAGCTCCACAATTCAGCAAGAGATAATCTTACAATTGTAATTTTGAAATACTCGCAAATATTTGCGAGTATTTTTTTTGTTTTGATAATCTTAGCTGCGGGGATATTAAAAAATATTTTTTCAAAAAACCATTAACAAATCTTTTTTCAAAACCTTTCAAAAATTGTTTTAAGATTTTGGTTGTTTGTTATATACTACTTACAAGGAGTAATTATGGAAAAGATATATGATATTATAACAATCGGTGGCGGGCCTGCGGCTTTTACTGCAGGCATATACGCAAGAAGAGCAGGACTTTCTGTTTTGATGCTAGAAAAAAATATCCCGGGCGGGGCTGTTGCTATAACAAGCGAAGTTTGCAACTATCCTGGCTTTGAAAAAATCGAAGGTCCAGACCTTGCAAACCGTATGTTTGAACACGCAGTAAACCTTGGCGTTGAAGCTGTGTTTGAAGAAGTAACGGCTACTGATTTTAGTGATAAAATTAAAATTGTTAAGACATTTACAGGAACATATAAGGCAAGAGTTGTCATAATATGTTTAGGGGCAGCAACTAGAAAGCTATCTGCCGAAGGCGAAAAGGAATTTTTTGGCAAAGGCATTAGTTATTGTGCTACTTGTGATGGTAATTTGTACAAAGGCAAAACTGTTGCGGTAGTTGGTGGGGGCAACTCTGCACTTGAAGATGCTGTTTATATGTCAAACATTGCAAGTAAAGTATATCTAATACATAGAAGAGATGAGTTTAGGGGTGATGATATTTTGGTTAAGCAAGTAAAAAGCCAACCAAATATCGAACTTGTTTTGTGTAGCAAAGTAAACAAAGTGGAAGGAAAAGAGCGTTTAGAAAACATAATTGTAGAAAATATCCCTAACAAAACTACATCTTCGCTAAAAATTGATGGACTGTTTGTGTCAATAGGTAGAGGTCCTGACACAGAAGTTATTGACAAAGCCGTTGCTTGCAACGAAAATGGATATATTTTATCTGACGAAAAAATGAAAACTAATGTTGATGGTGTGTATGTTGCGGGAGATATTCGTAATACACCACTAAGACAAATTGTAACTGCTTGTAGTGATGGGGCAATAGCTGCTACTGCTGCTTTCCAATATATAAAAACATCTAAATAGGAAAGTATATGCAAAAAATATTTGGAACCGATGGCGCGCGTGGTGTGTATGGGGTAGAGATAACTCCACAACTTGCCTTTGATATAGGTAGGGCGCTCGCTATATATACAAAAGCGGAAAAGAATATTTTAATTGCAAAAGACACAAGGATTTCCAGTGATGTGCTGCTGACATCATTTGTTAGTGGTGCTACATCTATGGGAGCAAATGTAATATATATGGGGCTTGTTACAACCCCTTGTTTGTCGTATATAACCCGTCACGGCGATTTTGATTGTGGGGTGATGATTACGGCAAGTCATAATAGTTTTGAGTATAATGGCATAAAAATTTTTAAGTCAAATGGCGAAAAATTAGGTGTGATTGATGAGAAAAAGTTAACTCATATTTACAAAAATCTAAGTAATTTTTCGCTAGACAAAAACTCAAAATGCGGTAAGTTCAGCATAAAATATGGGCTTACTCAAAAATACATAAATTATCTTAAAAGTTTGATAAAAGACAAGTCTTTTGATATATCTGTTGCGTTTGATTGCGCAAATGGTGTTTCGTATAGAATATTGACTAAGCTTTTTGATAACAATTTCAAAAATGTATATTTTATTAACACAAGTCAAAACGGCAAAAAAGTAAACCAAGAATGTGGTGCGACAGATACAGGGTCGCTTAGAGATTTTGTAGTAAATAACGGCGTGGATATTGGCTTTGCTTTTGATGGTGACGGAGATAGGGTAATTGCAATAAATAATAAGGGAGAAATGCTAGATGGTGATGATATTTTGTACAACCTAGCACTATCTTTCAAAAAACAAAAAACACTAAACAAAAACACTGTTGTTGGGACATCTATGACTAATATGGCGCTAGAGCGGGCGCTAATGGCAGAAGATATAGACCTTGTTCGTGTAGATGTTGGCGACAAATATATTGTGGATAAACTAAACGCAAATGGTTATTCGTTAGGTGGAGAAAAGGCAGGACATATAATTGCAAAACGCTATACAAATACCGGAGATGGAGTTTTGACAGCTTTAGTTCTTCTTAATGCGTGCAACATAGAAGATTTTAAGAAAATAAAAAATTTACCACAAAAAATAGTCAATATCGACTGCTCAAAAAAGGCAAAAGAAAGCTTTGCTACTAATAAAATTTTTGAAAGTCAGTTGATAGAATTAAAAAATAGTTATAAAGACTATCGCATTGTAGTTAGGCCATCTGGAACAGAAAATAAATTGCGAATAATGGCCGAAGGCGCAAGCGAAGATATAATAAATAAGATAATTGACCAAATAAAAGAAAATATTTACAGCATATTATAAACGAAGGAGAAAACTATGTTTTACATCACAAAAAATTGGTACGAACTATTGAAAGATGAGTGGAACAAAGATTATTTCAAATCACTTCAAGAGTTTTTGAAAAAAGAGTATAACGAAAGAACAATTTATCCCAAAGCGGAAAATGTTTTTAATGCTCTAAACCTTATTAAATATGATGATGTAAAAGTAGTAATTATTGGTCAAGACCCATATATTAACGAAGGTCAAGCGCACGGTCTTTGCTTTTCGGTAGAAAAAGTAGCTCCGCCGCCAAGCCTTGTTAACATATATAAAGAACTAAAAGACGACCTTGGTTGTTATATCCCAAACAACGGCAACCTTACAAAATGGGCAAAGCAAGGGGTGCTTCTTCTAAATAGTGTATTAACTGTTAGAGCAGGGCAAGCCTACAGCCACAAAGGTATGGGCTGGGAAAACCTAACTCACAGAATAATAGAGCTGCTTGCTCAAAGACAAGAACCTATTGTGTTTATCCTTTGGGGTAATGGCGCTAAAGATATTGTCAAAGGTATAGACCTTTCAAGACATCATATCATAGCATCATCACACCCAAGCCCACTTGGTGCATACAAGGGCTTTTTTGGCTCAAAACCATTTAGCAAAACCAATGATTATCTAAAATCAATTGGCAAAACGCCTATCGACTGGCAAATAGAAAATGTGTAAAACAAAAAGAGTGGAGAAAAACCGCTCTTTTTTGTTTGATATATCTAAATTTGATAGGGGCACAAAAAAAGAATTAGAAATACTTTTCTAATTCTTTTTGATTATTCTACCGTACTTTAGTTCGTAGCCTAAAAGGTCTCTTTGCTGTATTAGTTCTTTTACGCTTTTCATTACGCTCTTGCGTCTAAACTTGTTGTTTTCGTCATAGTTTAGATTTGTTTTTAGTTCGTCAACACCGATAAGTCGATATTTTTTGATTTCGCGTTTTAGAGTTAGTTGAGTTGCGTATTTGATTGCAAGGAATAGTGATACAAGGGCAAGTACTGCAAATGCAGATAGACCTATGATATATGTTAGTTTTACATTGATAATAAGGGTTATTATAAATACTATGATAGGTAGTGATATTATTCCGTAAAACTTAACTTCAATCGGTAAAATGCTTTTTTTATAGTTGGCTTCAACGTATGTGTTTTTGCCATACTTTTTCTTCTCAAAAGCAGCTAGCTTTTTTTCTACTTCTTTTTGCCAGTCTTGGTAGCCTTTGACAATTAATCTTCTTTCTTCATCTGTTGCTAGTGTCATTGCTTTGTCTATGTTTTCATCAATTTCGTCTTCGCAAGTGTCAGAAGAATCAAAGTTTTTGATGTTTAGAGAGTCTTTGTACATTGTCATATATACATTGGCAAGGTACCACCAACCACGATAGTCGGCTGGCGTGTCTTTGATTGCGTCATTTAGAACATCAATCGCTTTGTCATATTCTTTAAGTGAAACAAAGGTTTTTGATTTTTCTAAATATTCTTCAAACTCAGGTTTGTTTGAATATACAGTCTTAATAACGTTTTGATGAATATGAACTTGGTCTTCTTTGACAAGTTGTTTGTGACCGCAGTGGGAGCAGATGTAGGTGTCTTTTTCGTTTTCTACAGGATTTAGAGTTGCTCCACAGCTATCGCATTTAAGTGAAATTTTCATTGGCACTCCTAAAAATATTATTTGCTAAGTAATTTTAGATATTGTTTAACAAATTGTGGATTTTGAGAATGGTCTTTGATGTACTTTTTGTTTCTTTGGTTTAGTTCTTTGCCAGTTAAATCTACATTGATTTTGCCTTTTACAAAGTCAATTTCAACAGTGTCGTCATCTTGCAAAACTCTAAGGTTTCCGTCATCTCCGCAAGGTAGAATATTGCCGATAACCATAGCTTTGGTGTCGTCTGGAATATTGCCTTCGGTAAGTACTACAACTGAGTCCAAAAGCTCAAATGCTTCTAAGGCTCTTACTGTTTGAGATGGAGTTCTTCCGCCGTCAAAAGTTTTGTATTGGTTTTTGATAACAATTACTGTGTTTGGGTTAACTGCTTTTGATAAAATTGCATAAGCAGCAGTGTCATCACTTTCAAACTTTTTAACTTTTCCTTCAAAGGTAGGAATTTCTGGAATATTTTGTGCTTTGATAAATCCGTAGCGTTCTGCAATATTTCCACGCATTTCTTTAAGGGCTTCTTTTGTAATAGCTGTAAAGCCATCTTGTGATTTTGTTTCTTTAAGCATTCCGCTAAGTGGGCTATTGGTATATGTCTTTACGCTTTCGTCAATTAGTTTTTCTTTTGCAAGTTCTTTTGCAAGGGCAAGAGTTCCGCCGGCTTTTGCATAATCTGTCATATTATTGCTGCTTGTATCAAATAGAGTAGGGACATTTTTTTGAAGAGCTAATGCTTTGTCAAATGTAATGTCAATCTCTAGTTCTTTTGCTATCTCAAGTAGGCAATCAAGAACGATAGTAGAGCCGCCTAGAGCAAAGTTTGTAACGATTGCATTGTTTATCGCTTTTTTAGTTACTAGCTTTCTAGGGCTAAATCTGTCCTTTGTAAGTGATGTAATGGTCTTTGCAACGGTTGCAGCTAGGTTTTCTCTAGCAATAGTTGACGCAAAAGTTGTGCTATTGCCGTATACAGATAGACCTAAGATTTCTAGCATTATTGATAGTAGGTTTGAGCTATTCATATTTGCTCCATCACCAACATATTCTAGTTGCATAGTCTCTTGCTCTTGAAGTTCAAAAGAAGATAGTTTGCCCCTTGCTACTTTGCCTGCCATAATGGTTAAATCTTTAAGTGTGTTGCCATCTCCATTTGTGCTAGGACCTTCGCCAAAAACTATAGTTGGGATATTGTTGCGGATTGCGCCTTTTAGCATGCCCATCTTAGATGAGATACCTTTTGCGATAATTACAAGTCCGTCAAAAGATTTTTCGGTAAGGATTAGCTCAACCATGCTTGCAAGTTGGTCTTTATATATATTGATAAAGTTGTTTTCTGATGTAAATTCTTTGTAATTGTCGCAGATTGTTGGCAATGCAATGATTTCTGTTTCAAAGCCGTTTTTCAAAATTGTATTTTGAACGTTATATGCAAGCTTCAAACCGTAGTTTCTGCCACCAGAAAAGTTGTCAGTTGATACAAGTATGCCGATTCTGTCGCCTTCTTCTTTTTTGCCTAGCATACGTTCTTTGGCTCTTTCGGCTACGTTTTCTATGCTTTTTGCCTTAAATTTAATCATAGTTTGTTCTCCTTTATCAAAAAACAGGTATAAAGTATTAACTTTTACACCTGCTAAATTATTATAATATGCTATGCAACTAATTTTGTCGATTGTGTCCAGACAGCTCTCTACTTGATAAACTCCATCAAAGCTACCTTATGGCACATCATTCGGTCTACTTAATGCTGCTGCGGTCAGGCTCTGACATGGTTCATAGGGAACAATTGCATAAGACCTTAATCTCAACATTTATATAAGCATCTCTTATCTAAAAACAACCGCCGAGATTAGCATTCGACCCTGCTGTAGCGGATTGCAGGTATAGGGCACCGCTAGCTCCCCGTCTAGCATAGCAATATTATTATAAACAAAAAATTTATCTTTTGCAACATTTATTTGATAATAATAAGTCTTTTATTTGATATTTAAGTAAAATTATGTTAATATTTTTATGTAAATAATTAATATATAGGAGTTATCTATGGCAAAAACCCCTGCAGAGAGATTTATTGTAGCATACAACGAAATAGATTATTCACTTCGTACAATTTATGGTTTTAAGCGAAGCATTTCTTTTTCGGATATGGTTAGAAAGGCAGTTACTCTAAACTCCGTTGTAAGAAAATATGAGGAATCTTTGATTGACTATGGTAGACTTCGTA
Source organism: Clostridia bacterium (assembly GCA_045534265.1). Classification (GTDB taxonomy): domain Bacteria; phylum Bacillota; class Clostridia; order Christensenellales; family UBA1242; genus CAKVLS01. The sequence continues at coordinate 22,301 of JAZSJH010000008.1, read as the reverse complement.
ATTCTATTGTTCACAAGTCAAACCCAAACTATATCATAGCAGAGCCTCACGAAGACGTTGTTCAAGAACTAGAAAAAATAGCGGCTCTTATCAGTACGCCACCAACTGCTCTTGAAAAAATTGCAACAAGAGACGTTTTGTGTTTGAGTGGTACAACTTCTGTTAGAGAAGTTTTGGAAAGAATTTATGAAACAGGATTTTTTAATATTCCTATTTATGAAGAAAACAGAATTGTTGGTGTTGCCAATGGTCACGACTTGATTACTGAACTTGGACATCAATTGTCAAATGGAGTAGATATAAACGACTATGTTAACAATACAAAAATCAAAGACGCTGTTGTTGATGTTGCTGTAGAAGGCAAATATTATAAAGTTGCAGACAGAGAGCTTACTATTGAAAAAGCTCTAAACTTATTCTATATAGACAGAAAACTAAACGTTATAATTATCACTCCAAATGGTGGCTATAACGAAAGACCAATAGGCATTATTACAACTGCTGATATACTAGATATGAATGCTGTACTTGAAAACTACGAAGTAGACGCAGCAACTGTTGAAAACTTTGGGGCAGAAGGTACTGATGTAGAATAAAACATTGTAATAAATAATATAAGGATTTGGGGCAGGCAAAGCTCCTTTCTTTATTTTAAGTTTTTGTTGATTATAAAAAGTTTTGAGGTGAAAGATATGAAAAAGAAATTTTTTAGCTTTATTTTAGCAATATGCTTGCTAATTCCTTGTATGTTTGGACTTGTTGGCTGTAGTGATGGTGATGATGGTATCAACCTTGCTGGCAAAACAATAGTTATAGGAAATGGACATTATAATGATGATGCGGAAATCTGTATCGTAGGTTATTATGATGTACCGAACGAAAAACAATATGAAAGAAAATATACCGCAGAGCAATTTGCAGAAGAATTTTATGACACAAGAGTTTTTAGCTCTATATTTGACAACCCAGAAATTGACACTGCAGAAGAGGCAAAATCTGCTCTTATAAATTATGCAAAAAATGAAGTGTCTCCAAGATTTAGCAGTTATAAATTTTCTGCAGATGCATCTACCGTGACAGAGTACGCATCAAGCGACACAACATATTCAAACCCACTAAATACATATACAGTAGAGCTTGAACAACAACACACTAGAAGAATATATCACTTGTACGATGGAGCAACTTATTGGGGAAATATTGATTGCACAAATATTATACAAGTTAGCCCAGTTTTGGGTTATTATGGAGTAGAGATTGATTTGTCAGAGTTTACAGATATTATGGTTACGCTAACAGCTGAAGATGGCGCTACTTGCCAAAAACCATTGTCTGATGGTGTAAAGATAGATATGTTTTATGATTATACTTATAAAATAGCAGAATAGAAAACAAAAAAACTACTAAAAATTTTAGTAGTTTTTTATTTTATTTATTGACAAATTTCTGGTTCGTCTTTCCACTTTTCTTGGTTTATAAAAGGAGTAAGCGCCATAACAAATGCGTGGGTGTTAAGGTCAATGCGTGTTAAAACGTCATGAGTCAAAAGTCCAATACCACCGGTAGAACTTCTAAGGTCAGATTCTGTAAATAACTTGTCCATGACAGGTGCTAGGGTTTCGCTGATTATAGTGTTTACATATTTTTTTGGTACAGGGAAGCTTTCGCTAGAACCGACTCCCATTTCGCCTTTTGCATTTTTGATAACAGCAATGTTTGTTATTGCCCAAAATCCCAATTCTTCTGTAATGCCTGATTCTACCGCTACAAAATAGTCCGCTGGGATATTGTTTGCCTTAGCGTATTTGATAAGGTTATCCACTCGGTTTTTTGCGCCATCAAAAGTTTCCGTGCCAACGGGTTGTTCGCTTACATTTGACTCTGCTTTGATGCCAACAACTTCGACATTTTCAAAGTAGTTTTCAAATGCTCTTTTTGCTCCTTCGATTTTTCCTGGGTTTTTTGTTCCGATTAATACTTTCATAATAATTCTCCTTTTTATTTTTATCGGGTTTTGCTGATTAAAAAAACTTCTTACGAATAAACAAAAAACAGCCAAAAGTTTGTTTTATTGTCCATTCATAAGAAGTCTAAAAAGTTAGAATTCCCACGTTATATTAATCCGGAATGGTATAGGGATTACGTGTTATGATTATATCATAAAGAAAGTGTTTGTCAATATGTATTTTTATCTTTTTATTTTGGCTTTTGTATGATATAATCAAAAAGAAAAATAAAGCAAGTAAAAATTGTCTTAATATGTATAAAGCATTATAAGGAGTTTATATGAAAAATTACGACATTATAATAATAGGCGGCGGGGCTAGTGGCTGTATGGCTGCTGCTGTTGTGTCTTGCAAAAAGAATTTTAATCAATCCGTTGCTATAATAGATAGCGCAAAAAGCCTTGGCAAAAAAATAATGGTAACTGGAAACGGCAGATGTAACCTTACTAATACCAATATGGGCTGTCAATATTTTAATCAAAATGTCGACAAATACTTATCTAAATTTGACGAAAAAAAGACTTTAGAGTTTTTTGAAAGACTTGGTCTTGAAACTTATGCAGATGATGAAGGCAGAGTATATCCAATATCAAACAGTGCAAAATCTGTCGTTGATGTGCTGCTTGCAAATATAAGCGAAAAAATAGACAAAATCCTTGGTCAAAAGGTAATAGAAATAAGAAAAACAGAAAACGGCTTTTTTGTTGCAACAGAAATAGAAACTTTTAGTTGCAAAAAACTTGTTGTAGCTACTGGCGGAAATGCAATGGTTAATGCTCTAAATAGAATTGGTATAAATCTAAAGCCTTTTACTCCAAGCCTAACCGCTCTAAAATGCAGTGATGTCAAAGACCTAAATGGTGTAAAGGTATCTAATGTAAAAGTAACCGTAACAAATGAAATGGGCGAGAGCAAAAGCGAAGTCGGTGAAGTTTTGTTCAAAGATAGTGGTGTTAGTGGTATTGTTGTCTTTAACCTATCAACACTTTTTGCAAGAAAGGGTGAGTATAAAGGCAAAGTTGCAATAGACCTTATGCCTAATCTTAGCGAAAAACAGCTTTGCGAAAAACTAGAGAAGAGAAAAACTTTGAAATGCAACCTAGATAAATTTTTTGTTGGTATGTTTGTAGGAAGCCTTGCTAACGAAATATTTAGACAATGCAAAATGAATACCAATATCAAATGCGCCAAATTAACAGATGAGCAAATATTAATTTTGGCAAAAACAATCAAAAATCTAAAGTACAACATAATAGGCTCATATGACAATAACCAAGTCTTTAGTGGTGGCGTGAAATTGTCTTCTCTGGACGACGATTTACAGTCTAAACAAATGCCCGATTTGTATTTTACGGGCGAAATATGCGATATTGACGGCGTTTGCGGGGGTTATAATCTTCAATGGGCGTGGACTTCTGGCGCAATTGTAGGGGATAGCCTATGATAAAACTAGACCAAATAAGTTTGCCTATAAACTATCAAAATAACGATATAAAAAAGCAAATTGCAAGTAGTCTCAAAATAAGTGAAAAAGATATTTTATCATTTGAGATTTTGAAACTATCAATAGATGCCCGCAAAAAGCCAAATGTAAAATATGTGGCATCTGTTGGTGTCAATTTAGAAAACAATTTAGAAAAGCGTTTTTCAAAATTAAAGTATGAAAAATTCACAAAAACGCTAATATACCCACAAAAACAAAGTGCCGAAAAGATATATGTTGTTGGCTTTGGACCTAGTGGGATCTTTGCCGCTCTTTCGCTTGCTCGTATGGGACTTAAGCCAATAATTATTGAGCAAGGCAAAATGGTTGATGAAAGGGAAAAAGATGTTTTTGAGTTTTGGAATACCCGCCGCCTAAATAAATATTCTAATGTTCAATTTGGCGAAGGCGGAGCAGGAACTTTTAGTGATGGTAAACTAAATACCAATCTCAATAACGACTATTGCAAAATAGTAACCAATGAGTTTATCTCTTTTGGCGCTCCCAAAGAAATAGGATATATCAACAAACCACATATCGGTAGTGATAAGCTAAAAGATGTAGTCAAAAATATAAGAGAGCATATAAAGTCTTTGGGCGGAAGCTTTATGTTTTCAACCCGTCTTGCGGATATTGATATTCAAAACAACCAAATTAAATCAATAACTATTGAAAATGTTGAAAATGGCGAAAGACAAACTTTGCCTGCAGATAAGCTACTACTTGCTGTAGGTCACAGCGCAAGAGATGTCTTTGAGATGTTATACAAAAAAGGTGCAACCCTTGCCCAAAAACCTTTTGCTATGGGCGTCCGTATCGAACAAAAACAAACAGATATAAATATGTCTCAATATGGAGCGGAGAAAATAGAAGGCTTGCCTAACGCTGATTACAAACTTGTAGCCCATCTTCCTAATGGTAGGTCAGTATTTACATTCTGTATGTGTCCTGGCGGGGAGATTGTTGCATCATCATCTGGTGATGGCGAAATTGTAACCAATGGTATGAGCTACTTTTCAAGAGACAAAGAAAACGCAAACAGTGCCGTGCTTGTAAATGTTATTCCTGATGATTATGGCAGCAACCACCCACTTGCCGGAGTGTACTACCAAGCAAAATACGAAAAACTAGCTTTTGATCTAGGCGGCGGCAATTTCAATGCCCCAGCCGAAAGTGTAGGGTCTTTTGTGTATGATAAAGATATAAAAACAAACATAAACTACACATATAGACCAAATATTACTCTATGTAAGATAGAAAAGTGTCTTCCAAAACAAGTTGCTGAAAGCTTGAAGTTAGGACTTCCTATGTTAAATAATAAGCTAAAAAACTTCGCCAAGGACGAAAACTTGCTAGTTGCAATAGAAAGCCGTTCTAGTTGCCCACTAACAATCGTTCGTGATGAAAATTTTGAGAGCAACATCAAAGGCCTATACCCAATAGGCGAAGGTGCAGGCTATGCTGGCGGTATAATGTCATCAGCCCAAGACGGCATCAAAGTCGCCGAGAGCATATATAATAAGATGTAAAAATAAGACATAAAAAACAACCTAAATTTTAGGTTGTTTTTTTGTTGTAATTTTTTGTTGATTTTGATAGAAATATCTTTGTTTTTCCTTTTGATGTGACTTTCTTGGTACACAAAGTGTGGTATTATGTGTATAAGAAGGAGTGAAGATATGGAAAGAATTATTGTAAAAAATTGTTGTGATTTTGCTGAATTTGGAAAAGTTTTGGACAAGGACTTTTTGGTTTGTCGTGCAAAAAATTATTTCAAGGCAAAGGGTATTGACTTGGATTTTAGTAGTGAGATTTCTGGGGATAGATATATTGAGATAATACATAGTGGGGCTCTAAACAGAGCAGACAAGAATTTTCTTCTTGCTATTTTTCAAAAGGGCTTTGGCAAGAGAGTTGCTTTTATCAAAAGTGAGCCTATGTTTTTTGCGCTTATTGACGATTTTGTGCCTGCCGTTATATAAAAAGTGGTTGACATATAGAGCAATTTGGGGTACACTAATTGCAGTTAAATATTTTGCGATAATTTAGGACAAGTCTTTCAAAGTCACTTATTACAGAGAGTGTAAGGTTGGTGGAACTTACATATAATATTTTGGAAGGTATCACCTGATAGCTGCAATCCCGAAAAAGTTTTTGAGTAAGGAGCGCCGATTGCTCACCGTTATATGAGCCGAATATGTTAGTATTTTGTAATTTTAGTAGATACTTGCTTTCTACATAAGTGGTTGCCGTCAAAAGGTCTTATGTGCTTTTTGGTGGCACTTTTTTTTGTAAAATATTTAAGCGAAAATATTATAGGAGAAAAAGAATTTTATGAAAAAAGAAGTAGGAATTCCAAATTTTATAGAACTTGAAAAAAACACTCTAAAATTTTGGAAAGACAACAAATGTTTTGAAAAACTAGTTGAGCAAAACAAAAACAACGAAAGATTTAGATTTCTTGATGGTCCAATCACTGCAAACAACAGATCTGGTGTTCACCATATCTTTGGTAGAACTTTGAAAGATATCACTATCAAGTACAACGCAATGAAAGGCAAAGACTGCCATTACCAAAACGGCTTTGACGCTCAAGGTATGTGGGTTGAAGTTAACGTAGAAAAAGAACTAGGTCTTAACGGCAAACCAGAAATCATTGAGTATGGTATGGACAAGTTTACTAATAAGTGTATGGAAAGAGTAAACTATTTTGCTAACGAAATCACAAACCAAAGTATCCGTATGGGTCAATGGATGGACTGGGATAATAGTTACTACACAAACACTGACGAAAATATCTTGGCTATTTGGCACTTTTTGAAAAAATGTAACGACAATGGCTGGATTATTAAGAAAAACAGACCAATGGTATGGTGCCCAAGATGCGGAACATCACTATCAGAGCACGAAATGGCTGGTAGCTACCATGATGTAACACACACAGCTATATTTGCTAAATTCCCAGTTAAAGGTCAAGACTTTAAGATGGTTGCTTGGACAACTACACCATGGACACTTTCTGCAAACGTAGCCCTTGCTGTAAATCCAGAAAATGACTATATCAAAGTACTTCAAAAAGAAACTGGTGAAAAACTAGTTATCGGTAAAGAGGCTCTTAAAGTAATAAGAGGCGAAACTGAAGTTTTAGAAGAGTTCAAAGGCGAAAAACTTGTTGGACTTGAGTATGAAACTTGTTTCCCAGAACTTGTAGATCAACAATTTGCTCACAAGATTGTTCCTTGGGAAGATGTAGATAGCACAGAAGGTTGCGGCGTTGTTCATATCGCTCCGGGTTGTGGTGCAGAAGACTTTGAGCTAGGCAAAAGACATAATTTGCCTGAAATCTGCCCAATAGACGACCAAGGCGTAATGCTAGATAGCTGCGGCTTTTTAGCAGGACGCAAGACAACTGATGTTGTAGATATGGTTGTAAATAGACTAGACAAAGACGGCAAACTTATGTATGCTCACCCATACAAGCACAGCTATCCATTCTGCTGGAGATGCAAAACCGACCTTGTATATAAGCTAATTTCTACTTGGTATATCAATATGGATGCAATAAGACCTATGCTAGTAAAAGCTCTTGACGAAGTAGAATTCCAACCAGAATATGGCAAAAAGAGAATGCTTGACTGGCTAAACAATATGGGCGACTGGAATATTTCAAGAAGCCGTTTCTATGGACTTCCACTACCATTCTATGTATGTAAAGAGTGTGGCAAAGTACACGTTATTGGCGGCATAGATGAGCTTAGAGCAAAAGCCGTAAACCCAGAAGAAATAGACAAACTACCACATATCCATAGACCATGGATTGACAATGTAAAAATCAAATGTGATGGCTGCGGAGCTACTGTCGAGAGAGTACCAGAAGTAGGTGACTGCTGGCTAGATGCTGGTATCACTCCATTTAGTACCAAAAAGTACTTTACTGATCCAGACTTTTTCAAAAAGAACTTCCCAAGCGAATACGTTTGTGAAATGATCGAACAAATCAAACTTTGGTTCTACTCACTACTTGTAATGAGTGTAGTACTTACAGGACACGCTCCTTATACCAAAGTTGTAACTTACCAATATGTAAAAGACGAACACGGCAACGAATTCCACAAGAGCGGTGGAAACAGTTTGGACTGTGATGTAGTTGCTGATAAAGTTGGCGCTGACACAATAAGATATGTTTATGGTGGCGCAAACCCAGTATATGATATTAGATTTGGTTATAGCCTAACTGACGAAGCTAGAAGAAAGATGATGGGACTTTGGAACGCATATACATTCTTCAATACATATGCTTGCATTGATAACCCAGACATTGCAAACTACAAACCTGATCTTAAAAAACTAAATGTAACAGACAAGTGGTTACTTCATAGAGTAAATGAGTTTGTAAAACAATCAGACGAATATTATGCTGGTCACAAAAACTATCTTGTTGTAAAAGAATTTGAAACTTTGATTGATGATCTTTCTAACTTCTATATTCGTATCAACAGAAGAAGATTCTGGAAGAGTGAAAACAAACAAGATCAAATGGACGCATATTACTGCCTATACCACGCACTAAAATCTGTAACATCAGTTCTTGCTCCTATCGTTCCATTTATGACAGAGTATATCTGGCAAAATATGGTTAGAGAAGTAGAAAAGACAGAAGCTGAGTTTGTTTTGGCTGGTGGATTCCCAACATACAAAGCAGAGTGGAACTTTGGTGATGTTCTTGACAGAGCAAACGTTGCAAGAGATATCATTACTGTAGCTCAAAGACTACGTAACGAAAATCAAATCAAAGTAAAACAACCACTAAAAACTATGTACCTAATGCTAGGTGACAAAGAAAAAGCGGCGGTTTCTGACTTTGAATCAATAATCAAAGACGAGCTAAATATCAAAGAAGTTGTTTTTGAACAAGATTCTAGCAAGTTTAATGATGCTTTCCTTGGCGTAAACTTCAAAACAGCAGGTGCCGTGCTAAAAGGTGACGTTCAAAGATTGAAATCAACTCTTGCTGGACTATCTGCAGAAGATATGGCAAAAGCAGTAGAGGGCTACAAAGCTGGTAGCGTTAGTCTTGATGGTTTTGATAGCTTATCAGCTGATATCTTTACTCTAAACAACAAGCCAAAGGCAGATTTTGTTATAGCAAATATCGAAAATGTTTCTATCGTTCTTGATATTACTATTGACGAAAACCTTATGAAAGAAGGTTTGTCACGTGAGCTTATCCGTACAATCCAAGTACTTCGTAAAGAAGCAAACTTCAATATTGAACAAAGAATCAGCCTAAATATCGAAACAGAAGATGCAACACTAAACTCTGTAATCGAAACTTACAAAGAAAAAATTATCAGCGAGGCACTAGTAAGTAGCTTTGGACCTATATCAAACCCAACACTTGTAAAACAAGTAGAAGTAGGTGGCGAAGCTGTTACTGTGTCTTTGAAGGACTAATAAATTATGATTTTTATGAAAGAAGAAGATGCTATCTGCCTAAATGACGGTCAAGATGTTATTACTTTTCCGCTTATGCAAGAAGAGCTTGAACTTTTAATCAGCGATACAAAATATTTTTGTAACTATATCAACCTAAATTATGTTAGTGAGGACCTAAAAGACGAAAAGGTCCTTGCTAATCTAAATAATCAACTTGATAAAATGAAAAAAGACAAGCAAAACAACATTTGGCACGCTATTTGGGTTGTGGCTTCGGTAAAATATAAATCAATCGTAGGTAGAATTAACTTTCTCGGTACTCCAGACGTTACCGGCAAGGTATGTGTAGATTTTTATACACATACACCTTTTAGACGCCAAGGCATTATGTCAAGTGCTATGGGGCTAATTACTGACTTTGCGCTAGATAATGGGGCAAGTTTGGTGGAAGCCGTAGTGTCAAAAGATAATTTACCTGCACAAAAAGTATTAGAAAATAACGAATTTGAAAAGGTTGTAAACGACGAAACAATTGTTTACACAAAAGGAAAATAATGAGATACAATAGCGAATGGAAAGATTATGTTGTAATCAAGACAGGTAATGGCGAAAAACTAGAAAAGTGGGGTAATGTAACTCTTCTTCGTCCTGATCCACAAGTTATCTGGAAAACAACAGAAGATTTATCTAAATACAAAGGATTATCTGCTCATTATCACCGTATCGGTGGCGGTGGCGAGTGGGAATACTTGAAAGATACTCCAAAAGAATGGATTGTTTCTTGGAGAGATTTGAAGTTCAAGGTAAAACCAATGGGCTTTAAGCATACAGGACTATTCCCAGAGCAAGCTACAAACTGGGCAACTATGATTGATCTTATCAAAAATGCCAATAGGCCAATCAAAGTTTTGAACCTTTTTGCTTATACTGGTGGCGCTACTGTTGCGTGTACTTCAGCAGGAGCCGTAGTTACTCACGTGGATAGCGCAAAAAATATGGTAGAAAGAGCTGGTGAAAACCTAGAAGTTTCTGGACTTAGACAAAAACCAGTTAGATTTATTGTAGACGACTGCAAAAAATTTGTTCAAAGAGAAATCAAACGTGGTAACAAATATGACGCTATCATTATGGATCCGCCAAGCTACGGCAGAGGCCCAACAGGTGAAATGTGGAAGATAGAAGAGCATTTGTATGACCTAGTTGAACTTTGCAAACAAGTTTTGAGCGATAATCCACTATTTTTCCTTATCAATAGTTATACAACAGGTCTTCAACCAACTGTTATGCAATCTATCCTTTGCAAAGTGCTAAATGTACCTACAGACAAAGTAGACGCATACGAAGTAGCCCTTCCAACAAACGAAGGTATATTCCTTCCTTGCGGCTGCAGTGCAATGTATGTTAATAAATAACAAAAAAGCAAGATAACTTTATCTTGCTTTTTTTCTGTATTTTGTTTTGTATCTATGCTCAGTTGGATATTGACTTTCTCTTAATCTTCTTTTTTCTTCAGCGGTTAATGCATCATATTGAGAAACTTCAGAAGTAACAACTGTCCATTCTTTTGGTTTTTTTTCAGATTTTTTTATTTTAGGTGTAAATTTTTTTATTGTTTTAGAATTTTGTGAAGTTTGTGGTTGATTTATTTTTTCTTTATATTTTTGCAAATCTTTTTCAGTTATTTGTCTTATTTTAGTTGTAATTGGTGGGGTTAAATTTTTATCTATATCAAACTTATTGAAAGGATTACTAGGTTTTTGGGTCGTTAAATAGTAAGTTTTACTTAAGTTTATAGCTTTTTGAAAATAAAAATTATCTAGATTAAGTGTGTTATTAGAAGAATATATGCTGCTAAGAATATTGTCTAATATTTTGCAATATTTTTGCTCGATTTTAATTTTGACTTGGCAAGATTTTTTTAATTGCTCTAGAGACGTTGTCAAACCTTTTAATATTAAATCTTCGATTGGTTGATTTTTTGCTAGGCTAGTGCAATATATTTTTTCAATATTATAATATTCCATCATAGATTCACAATATTGTTTGTTGCTATCACTATGAATTTTTATAAATAAATTAATGGTAAATGTTTCAACTTTCATATATTTTCCTCTTTTTTATAATAACATAATAAACAAAAAAGTAAAGTTTTTATTTGTTAATCTTGCTTTTTTTGTGGTTTTCGTTTATAATGCTTATATCATATAGGTCACTGAGTGTGGCTGGGGAGAGAAATATGGAAAACGTTAATATTATTTTTGAAGACAATCACTTACTTGTGGTTATAAAACCACAAAATATTCCAGTACAAGAAGACGAGAGCAAAGACAAAGATTTGCTTACAATGCTTAAGGAATATTTGGTAGAAAAATATAACAAGCCAGGCAAAGCTTATCTTGGTCTTGTACATAGACTTGATAGACCTACTGGTGGTGTAATGGTTTTTGCAAAGACATCAAAAGCAGCCGAAAGACTATGCGACCAAATAAAAACTGGTGAGTTTGAAAAAACATATCTTACAGTTGTAGATGGTGAGCCAAGAATCAAAGCAGATAGACTATCACATTATCTAAAGAAGAACGAAAAGACAAATACAGTTGAGATTGTACCTAGCCTAGAAGCGGGCGCAAAAAAAGCTGAACTTGACTATAAAGTTCTTGATACTGTAGATGGCTTGTCACTTGTAAAAGTAAAACTACTTACTGGCAGAAGTCACCAAATTAGAGTTCAAATGAAAGCAATTGGAACACCAGTTTATAGTGACTTAAAATATGGAAAAGAGAAGAAAGACAAAGCCCCAACAAAAATGTCTCTATGGGCAACTGATCTTAAATTTACACATCCTACAACAAAACAAAGAATGTCTTTTAGGGTATATCCACCAAAAGACGAAATGCCTTGGGGTAAGTTTAACCTAGATAAATTCTTAGAAACAAAAGTAGAAGATTAATAAAAAAACTAGCAAATAAACTTGCTAGTTTTTTTGTTTATATATATAAAGATATGTGATTAAATACATTGTTTTTTTTGTTGCTAAAATTTGATATAAAAAGTAAAAATAATTACTTTGCATTTTCTATAATATCTGTGACTGCACCTTTTGTGGTTAGAATAGTTGTCGCAATTGAGCAGGCATTTTTTAACGCAGCGATTGTGACTTTTGTTGGGTCTATTATGCCGTTGTCTATAAGATTTCCAAACTCATCAAGCTTTCCGTTATAACCAAAATTTGGGTCACTATTGTTATCAATTTTTTCCAAAATTATTTCAGGTATTTTGTCACAATTTTTTGCTATTTGTTTGATAGGATATTGTACTACTTTTTCCAGAATATTTATAGCAGATATGTATTTATTATCTAAAGTATTTTTTAAGGTTTTAAGATAATTTTTTAACCTATAAAGTCCAAGTCCGCCACCAACAATTATACCTTGGTCAATGGCAGAATTTGTTGCAGAAATTGCATCTTCTATTCTTAGTTTTTTCTCTTGCATTTCAAGTTCAGTATCCGCCCCAACAGATATAACTGCAATGCCGCCATTGAGTCTTGCAAGACGCATTTTTATATTTTCTTTTTCATCACTACTTGCTGTTTTTAAGGCTTGCTTCAAATGAAATTTTAGTTTGTCAATTTCTTCTTTGTTTGGGCTTTTGCAAAGCATAGTTGTAGTGTCTTTTGTGATGGTAATATTGGTTGCAAAACCAAGGTCATTTAGAGTAATATTTTGAGGGTTATCGCCTTTGCTATCGCTGTAGTATTTTGTACCACAAAGAAGTGACAAATCTTCAAGTAGGGCAGTTCGTTTTTCGCCATAAAAAGGTATCTTGCAAACGGCAATTTGAAGGCTACCACGCATCTTATTTACGACAATTGTTTTGAGTAGTTCGTCACTTAAATTATCACAAAATATTAGTAATTTTTGGTTAGCTCCGACCACTTGTTCGAGTATTGGAAGGAGCTGTTGCATATTGTCAAATTTTTTGTCAAAAATCAAAACTTTTGCATTGTCAAATTCCAAAATTTGTTTATTAATATTGGTGTACAGGTAAGGCGATAAAATGCCTGTATCTAGGCAAATCCCGTCTTCGACCATAAGGTCGGTATTGCCGGAGTTGCTTTCAGATAGGGTAATTATTCCATCTAGCCCGACCAAGCGTTTGGCTTTGGCTATCATATCGCCTATTTCGCTATTTCCAGAGGATATTGTAGCTATATTTTTTATCTCTTCGTTAGATGTAATAGGGGTGCTGTTTTCTTGCAATTTTTTGACCAAAAGATTTGTTATGTATTTTACATTTTCGGTAAGGAGAATGGGGGATACGCCGTTTGATATTTCCTTATATATTTCGCTTATAAATCCTTGCGCTAAAACAATGGCAGTAGTTGTTCCATCTCCGGCTATGTCATTAGTTTTTGTACACACTTCTTTTATTAGTTTTGCTCCCATATTTTCAAAAGGATTTTGCAGCTCGATTTCCTTTGCAATTGTCACTCCGTCATTGGTGATTAGTGGACTTGCAAAAGGGCGGTCTAGGGCTACGTTATTGCCTTTTGGTCCAAGGGTGATTTTGACAATGTCAGCTACCTTATTTATGCCGTTTATGATTTGCTGAACGGCATTTTCTTTTTCTATATTTTTTGCCATTTACTTTTCCACCTTTGCTAAAATATCTGTTTGTTTTAAGATATAAAAAGTGCAGTCGTTATCACGAATTTTGATTGCAGAATAATCTTCAAAAATAACTGAGTCACCTTCGTTTACTTTAAGATTAATTTTGCTGCCGTCTTCGAGCTGACCGTCACTTGTTTTTATAACCGTTCCTATAATAAAATTTGCTTGTTCTTGCAAGGTAAAAGTGATGCCGCTTTTTGTCGTTTGATTTTGTTTTTGGGGCATAACTAATACCCTATCAAATAGTGGTTGTATTTGCATATATTTCTCCTTTTTTTAATATGTATATTCATAGCGAAAACATTTGACTACATTTAGTATAAATTGCAAAAAAGTGAGATTCAAATTTTTATGACAAAAAATTATCGCCGAAGATATCGTGGGCAAAAGAAAGGTTTTTTCTTTTTGCTGTCTATGCTTGCTATAGGGGTGTTTATTGCCTTCAATATTGCCGATATTATATCAAGTATGATTATTGGCAAAGGCAGTATTTTTTATAACGGCAATATGTATATTCCGTCAAAAACTTTTTATGCAATATCTTGCGGAAACTTTTCAAAAAATGATGATGCGATTTTGCAAGCGGGTGATGTTGCTAGCAAAGGCGGGGCGGGATATGTATACCATAGCGGGGACTATTATGTTTTGCTTTCAATGTATGCAAGCCAAGTTGATGCGGGGTCTGTAAAAGAAAAATTGAAAGAAGACAAAATTGATGCAAAAATTATCAACATAAATATCCCCAAGCTCACAATCAAATTTAGTGATAGTGATAAAAATTTATCCAAACTTTCCGAAGAGTTTTTGAAGACCTTTGAGTTTTTGTATGACATCTCAATCAAATACGATAGCGGTAGTATAAACTACCAGCAGTGCAAAGTTTATTTTACGACCAAAGTTGCGGAACTTGAGTATGCTAAAAACTTATCTCCCACAACAAAAGAAGGGCTTGTTATAAAAAACAAAGCTATTAAGATGATAGAGCTTTTGAAAAATCTAAGCCTTGTTCAAAAAGACGGGTATTTACTTAATAGCGCAATCAAGTATGCCTATTTTGAAATAGTATTTGATTATATATCACTATGCAAAAGTATAAGTTGATTTTTTGCAGCAAAATTGTTAAAATGCAAGTATGAGAGAATATACAGAAACAAAAGAGCAGAATATTGTAAAAAGCTTAAATAGTAAATTCCCTATGCTTAGCTTTGGGGTTGTTAACAAGCTTTTTAGAAAAAAAGATATAAAAGTAAACGACAAGCGTATTGGTGCTAATGTCAAAGTTTATCCTGGGGACAAAATAGCGGTGTATTTTGATTTTGATAGCTTGGAAAAACCAATAGACATTGTGTACGAAGATGATAAGCTTGCGATAATAAATAAACCAACTGGAATAGAAGTTGTGGGTGAAGATAGCCTTGAGACAAAACTAGGTAGCGGGTATATTGCAGTTCACAGGCTAGACCTAAATACAGAAGGGCTTGTTATCTTTGCAAAAACTCCAGCTGTTGAGAACTTACTAAAAGATGGTTTTATAAGTAAAAATATCCACAAGGTTTACACTGCTTGGATAAAAGGCAATTTGCATAAAGACAAAATTATTTTCAAAGGCTATCTTTTCAAAGATGCAAAGAAGGCAAGGGTGTATATTTATGACACCAAAAAACCAAACACAAAAGATATTGAAACGCATATTTACAAAAATCAAGGTTTTAACACAACAAGTCTTGTAAATGTCGAAATCCCAACGGGCAGAACACACCAGATAAGAGCAACGCTAAGTTACCTTAATATGCCGATTATTGGTGACGAAAAGTATGGAGATAATGACTTGAACAAAGCTTTGAAACTAAAAAGGCAGTGTTTGACTGCAAGTAAGCTAACTTTTAGCTTTGACAAAAACAGCCCGCTTGCATATCTTAACGAAAAAGTATTTGAAATAACTCCAACTTGGCTAAATAAGGTGGACAAAACTATATAAAAATATACAAAATAAAAAACAACCCAAAAGCTGATGCTGTTTGGGTTATTTTTTTGGCAAAATATTATCTATCTTTTATTAAAAGTAGTATTGCCACATCTTGGACAAGGTGGCATTTTATCATACGCACCTAGGTCAATTCTTTGACCGCAGTTGCGGCAATGATAACAACCACTTCCTGGCTTTTCGCCTGTTACGATTGCAGACATATTTTCCCTCCTTTATTTTAACAAGAAATCTAATAACCTCTTGTTGATTTTAGTATGGGCAAGGTTTGTGGTTTTATACTCAATGTTTTTTGGCGATTTTTGGCAATTTTTTAATCTTTATAAAGTTTAGTTCACATATCCACAAAAGTTTAATATTAATATTAATTTTATAAAAATATATATAATAATATATTTATTTAGTTGCAAAAAAAATTGATAAGTTATAAACTAAAATTGTACTAAAATATCCACACAAATCAGGTGCTGGCAAAATTAGGAGATTTTTATGGGAAGAGTAGTAGTTATCACAGGCGGAACTAGCGGTATTGGCGAAGCTTGTGCAAAAGAATTTATAAACAACGGCGACACAGTTATTGTTATGAGCCGAAAAAATAACAACCATTCGCAAAACTTTTATATGTGTGACGTGTCAATAGAGCCTATGGTTCATGATGTGTTTGAAAAAATTTACAATAAGTTTGGGGCTTTTGATATCCTAATCAACAATGCAGGTTACGGAGTATCGGGCGCTGTTGAGCTTATTGATAGCGGCGAAGCACAAAGTATTTTTGATGTAAATTACTTTGGCGTGCTAAACTGCTTAAAACACGCTATCCCATATATGAATAAAGATAGCAAAATTATCAATATGAGTTCGGCTTGTGCGTTATTTCCGCTACCTTTTAGGTCGCTATACTGCGCGTCAAAAGCAGCTGTTAATAGCCTAAGCTTTGCTACCGCTATGGAAGTAAAACCACTTGGAATTAATGTAGTTGCGGTATGCCCGGGGGACGTAAAGACTAACTTTACAAAAAACAGAGTAAAAGTAACTGAAACAAACGAACGCTATGGCGACAGAATAAAAAATGCAGCCGAAAACATTGATAGCAAAGAAGACAAGCGTATGAGTCCAGATGTTGTAGGCAAAAAAGTTTTGAAAATAGCAAATAAGAAAAATCCAAAACCACTGGTTATAGTTGGTGGCAAGTACAAGTTCTTCTATTTTATGAAGAAGATTTTACCAACAAGATGCTTACACAGCTTTTTGTACAAGTACTTTGGTGGATTTAGAAAAGTAAAGACAAAGGAGTAAGAGATGTTTAGAAGTTATACACCAAGACCTGAACATAGCAAACTATTCAAAGAAATTTTTAGTTTGATAAGGTCTCAAAAGATAGATTTTATTGCAGATATTGGCAGCGGCAGAACAAGCTTGTATAACATTACAAAAACATATCCAGACGCTACTGTTGACGCTATTATCGAAATCCCAACCGTACTTGGAATAAAGCAAATGAAAAAAGCCGTAAAGGCTAGCAACTGGGAAGTAGTAAAAGCTGACATCACTACCCAAAAGATAAATAGACAATATGACCTTGCGGTAGCTCACCTTGCAATCAGCCGTGGCATAGACAGAGGTCACACTCTAGAAGATATGAAAAAAGGCGTATTTTCGCTTTATACAAAATACCTTTTGATTGTTGAAAACCTAAACAACCCTAATATTAAGAGTTTTGATATCATAAACTATGGTATTGCAAATGGTTACAAACTAATCAAAACCGCAAAAGCCGGAACTGTAAGTTACGACAGCCTATATCATTTTGAAGGACAAAATGACGTGGCATATTTATTTGAAAAATAATTGGAGACAAAATGGACGATAAAAAGAAATTAAATATAGCATTATTTACAGATGCTTTTTATCCTGCAACAGATGGCGTTATTACAGTTGTTAATCAATATGCCAGAATACTTAATAAAAAAGCAAATGTTTTTGTTGTAGGACCAAAGAGAAAGGGCTACAAAGACGAACAAGAATACGAAGTAGTAAGATGTATGGCAGTCAAAGTTCCACTTATTGGTTATGACTATGCCACACCAAAACTAGATGCAAAATTCCTAAAACAAATGAAAAACCGTGATATTGATATTGTACATATCCATTCACCTTTTAATATCGGCAAAATGGGTGTTGAGGTAGCAAGAGAGAAAAATATCCCTGTAGTTGCTACTATGCATAGCCAGTTCAAACAAGACTTTATGAGAGCTACAAGGTCAGAACTTTTGACCAATGCGCTTTTGAAAAACGTAATGAGCACATTTAATAGTTGTGACGAAGTTTGGGCAGTTAACGAAAACACTCAAAAGATTTTGAAAGACTATGGCTATAGAAAAAAATCTCACGTAATGAAATCTGGTACAGAAATGTTACCTGTTGATAAACAAGAAGCTATTGATACTATCTACAAAATGCACAACATACCAAAAGATGTTCCTATGTTTTTGTTTGTTGGCAGAATGATAGTTATGAAAAATATCCTAATGATAGCCGACAGCCTAAAGGTTTTGAAAGACAAAGGCGTTGATTTTAGAATGGTCTATGCAGGTATTGGTATGGATTTGGAAACACTAAAAGAACACGTCAAAGAACTAGGTATAGAAGACAAAGTTTCATATATTGGCATAATGGATAGAAAGACTTTAGCTCAACACTATGCAGCAGCAAAACTTGTTTTGTTCCCATCAGTATATGATACAGATGGTCTTGTAAAATACGAAGGTGCATCACAACACACTCCAACAGTACTTATTGACGGCATAGCAGCCACTGCAGGTGTTGTAAACGATCACAACGGCTATATCTCTGAGCCAACAGTCGAGGGCTTTGCAAACAAAATTGCAGAGGTTTTGAGTGATGAAGAAAAGTATCAACAAGTTTGCGAAACTGCTCACAAAGAGTTGTATCGTACTTGGGAGCAAAAAGTTGACGAAGCTTACGAAAGATATGAATATGTAATCGAAAAATACAAAAAAGCTATTGCTGATAAAGAAAAGCTAGAAAAAGACAAAGAAGAATATAAAGCCGCGCTAAAAAAGGTTCCTAAAAAGAAAAGACCTGTCGGCAAAAAAACTGAAATAATAAAAAAATATAATCAAAGAAAGAAACAAAACAAACAAAAGAAAAAATTAGAAGATTAGACTAACAAAGGAGAGAAGAAAAATGGTGGAGAATATATTTTATACAGATGCGAAGGAATTGGTTGTAAAACTTGTATGTAAAGAATTCCCTTCAATGCCAGAAAAATTTGTAACATATGTTATGAATTTCTTGTATAAGTTCTGTAACTACGAAGAAGAAGGCCACAAAATTCGTCCAAGTGTACTTATCACAAACAACATAGACACTGTTATCAAAAATATTCCTACAAGCTACAAGCTTCCACTATTTTTTGATCAAGACGAATCTCAATTTAACTCTCGTATGAAAGCACTTATGGGTTTTTGCGATATTGACTGGACTGTCTTTATCGAAATAAAAGAAAACAAAATAACCTATGGCATAGCAAAGACATTTAACAGCATCAAAGAGCAAAACTTTGGCGACCTTGTGTACTCAAGCGAAGCTTTAGCCGAAAATAAAGATAAATTACACCTAATAACCCTAGATGTTATGAGCTCTTTTGCAATCCTTCTAAAAGGCATAAAAGGTAGCGAATCTGTAATTAACTTTTCACTAAATGACCTAAGCTATGTCAACCGTGAAGGTGTTGTTAACCGATTTGTTAATGCAAGCTTGTCAAAGCTAAAAACAACAAAGAAAAAGCTAAACGAAATAAAGACTCTTTATGCAAACATCTTCAAAAAAGCTTTTAACGATATCCACGGTGCAATATGCGTTATCGTTGACAAAGACTATGTAGACAAAGGTTACTTTGGAGATGGTATTTGGCTAGAAACACCAATTGAGTTTTCAAAGATGTTTTTACAGACAAAGAGTTATTCGGAGTCTAAGCTTACAAACATAGCAGAACTATTTATAGCTATGCTAAACTATGATGGTATAACAATTGTTGATAATGCTGGTAGAATAAGAGCTTATAACGTATTTATCACTAGCAACAATAAGTTAACCAACGTTGTAGGCGGCGCAAGAAAAAGAGCTGCATACACAATCATTAATTCAAAAGTAAAGAAAATTGTGGGAGTATACTTTCAATCTCAAGACGGCGAGACCTTCTATGAAGAGGTTGTAAAATAATGAAAGACACAATATTTGATTACACAGGTATAGATGTCGAAGACCTAAGTGGCGATATCAAAGAAATAATACTTGGTTGCCCACATAACCTAACAGATGACGAAAAAGAGTATATTATACTATCTTTTGAATCTGGTTTTTATAGATATTGCCTAGAATTTGTATACAAAAAATGTATGAGTTTGTTAAGACAAGTTATTAACTCTGCTGGCGAAACGCTTGCTAATAAATTAGCATATGTCATGGACGAAGGAACACTTCTTGGTATAAGTGACGTATTTGTACTAAGTTTGGCATCTCGTCTTGGGCTTATCGACCAAGAAGACAGACTAAACTTAATCAAACTTGCCGAACTTTTGCAAGCCCAAAACAGAAGACTTAATGTTGGAAACTTGTCAAAAGAACTTGTTTCTCAATATTTGCTAAGATGTTTTAACTATGTTTTTTATAAAGATTACTCAAAGTTCTCTGCTAGTATGATTGAACTTTTGGATATCCTTACAAAAGAAAAGTTAATACCGCTAAGTAACGAATATATCACAATGGTAGGAACAACAGACAACGAAAAGACTATACTTATGCGACTTTTGTTTGTACTGCTATTTGAGATGAAGAAAAATGATGATATTTTTGTACACAACTTCAAATTATTAATTCCTGTTTTATGGGAAAATCTATCTATGTCTGACAAGATATATTTGTCGCTATACCTTAAAAAGACAGATACAGCAAGTTATGTTCAAGAGATTTTGGAAGATATACACAGTCATATCAAAATCCCAGATTTTAGCACAGATGTAAAACTTGTAAAACATATATTCATCAATGGTCAAGACTCAACAGCTTGCCACTTTAGTCTAAACAACACCCGTAGCGAAGTAAGTGCGCTGCTTAATATAAGAGATAATATTTATGTTCCGGCAATGTTTAGCCGTAACGTAATATCTCCGGCTGTTCTTGCTTACCTTGGCAATACTTATGGGCATTTTGAAGAGGCAAAAACCATAGCAAAAGATATTCTTTATAATATATCTAATGACAAATGGGTATACTTTTTCAAACATTATTTCAAAGATGCTCACATATTAATTAAGCTATTTTATAGCCAAAAAACAGCCAACAACTGGTGTCAACTTGTTAGAGAATATATAGAAGATATCGAAGAGGATATTCCAGACGAAACAGTAAGAAATATTATTACTTTATCAAAAAAAGGTGAAGTAGACGAAATAAGAAAAATTTGCAAATCATTATATAACAAATAGAAGGAGAAAATATATATGGTAAAAGATGATGTAGATGTAAGAGTTTTTGTAGCGGCAGGCTGCAAAAATCCAAAAAATCCAAAAATTACAGAAGCCGCAAGAATAATCGGTGAGTATTTGGGCAAAAAGCAATATGTTTACCTTCAAGGCTGCAACGAAAGGGGTATAATGGGTGCAACATATAATGAGTTTATTAAATACAACACTAAGGTAAAACTTGTAGACCTTAGTATCGTATATTTTGACAGTTATAGAGAAGGTATGATTGGTGACAGATTGTCTAGTAGATGTCTTAATACAAGACTAAAAAACTTTGCTGACAACACAGACGTACTTGTAGTTTTGCCTGGAGCAAATGGTACTTTGCATGAGTTTGCAACCTTTTTTGAAATCAACAGACAATATCCACACGCATACGAAATTATCCTTGTAAATATTGATGGTTTTTATAATAAGCTTATCGAATTTTATAGAGTTCAAGAAGAAGAAGGTCTTTGCCACAAAGGCGAATTTGATGACCTTGTAAACGTTGTATCATCAGCTGATGAAGCAATAGAGATTATTAGAAACTATAAAAAACGCCCTGCTGTTGATAGATTTATTCCTAAATACAAAAGAGAAAAATAGTATATTTTTAACTGTCAAAAAAAACATTTTGGCAGTTTGTTTTTAAGAGGCAAAAAAATCAATGTTAGAATTAAAAAAAATAAGCAAAACATATAAAAGTAAAAAGGGTAGTTCTTGTAACGCCCTAAAAAATATTAATATAAAATTTCCGGACAAAGGCCTTGTCTTTATCTTGGGCAAAAGCGGTAGCGGTAAGTCAACTCTTCTTAATATTATAGGTGGACTTGATGCCCCAGACAATGGTGAAATAATCATTAGAGGAAAATCAAGCAAAGACTTTACTCAAAAAGATTATGATGCATATCGTAATACTTTTCTTGGGTTTATCTTCCAAGAGTATAACGTTATGGACGACTTTTCGGTTTATGATAACGTTGCTTTGAGTTTGAAACTCCAAAACCAAAAAGTTGAAAAAGATGTTGTTGAAGACATCTTGGAAAAAGTAGGCTTGAAAGGTTTTGAAAAGAGAAAACCAAATGAACTTTCGGGCGGTCAAAAGCAAAGAGTAGCGATAGCTAGAGCTTTGGTTAAGCAAACAGAGATTATTTTGGGTGACGAGCCAACTGGAAATTTGGATAGTAA
>JAZSJH010000007.1:0-247642 GCA_045534265.1 Clostridia bacterium | reverse complement strand
GGGATGTCAAGTCCTGGTAAGGTTCTTCGCGTTGCTTCGAATTAAACCACATGCTCCGCTGCTTGTGCGGGTCCCCGTCAATTCCTTTGAGTTTCATACTTGCGTACGTACTCCCCAGGCGGAGCACTTAATGCGTTAACTGCGGCACCGAAGCCTTGCGGCCCCGACACCTAGTGCTCATCGTTTACGGTGTGGACTACCAGGGTATCTAATCCTGTTTGCTCCCCACACTTTCGTGCCTCAGTGTCAGTTACAGTCCAGAAAGCCGCCTTCGCCACTGGTGTTCCTCCTAATATCTACGCATTTCACCGCTACACTAGGAATTCCGCTTTCCTCTCCTGCACTCAAGTCCTCCAGTTCGCAGGGCGAACAATGGTTGGGCCATTGCCTTAAACCCTGCGCTTAAAGGACCACCTACGCACGCTTTACGCCCAATAATTCCGGATAACGCTTGCCCCCTATGTATTACCGCGGCTGCTGGCACATAGTTAGCCGGGGCTTTCTCATTAGGTACCGTCACTATCTTCTTCCCTAATAACAGAAGTTTACAATCCGAAGACCTTCTTCCTTCACGCGGCGTTGCTGGGTCAGAGTTTCCTCCATTGCCCAATATTCCTTACTGCTGCCTCCCGTAGGAGTCTGGACCGTATCTCAGTTCCAGTGTGGCCGATCACCCTCTCAGGTCGGCTAACCATCGTCGCCTTGGTAGGCCGTTACCCCACCAACAAGCTAATGATACGCGAGCTCATCTTACACCGGATTGCTCCTTTTACCCCTGCACCATGCGGTGCTGTGGTCTTATGCGGTATTAGCAGCTATTTCTAACTGTTGTCCCCCTGTGTAAGGCAGATTACTCACGCGTTACTCACCCGTCCGCCACTAAGCTAATTACTACACTAAACAACTTGTATAAAATTGTTTAGTGTAGCAACTAACTCCGTTCGACTTGCATGTATTAAGCACGCCGCCAGCGTTCGTCCTGAGCCAGGATCAAACTCTAATGTTAATTGTATATAAACACTTGCGTGAATATATCGTACATTAGATAATCTTGCTCCGAACTTGCTATAAAAACTGGCTTTATAAAAAGTTTGTTTGCTAGATTATTTCTCTCTTGAATTAACAAGAAACTTAAATAAACCTTAACTATTAAATTGTAATGGTTCGTGTCACATTTCGAAGTGCTCTTCGTTAGTGACGGTGTTAGAATACCATATAGAAATTTAAGTGTCAACAACTTTTTTTCAAAAAAATCGCAATTTTTTGGATTTTTTCTCAAAATCCCGAATACTACCCCCGGTGTTCGCATTTTTGAGGGGGTTTTACCCCGTTTTTAAGCCTAAAAAAATATAAAAAACTATTTTATTTAGCTAAAAATACGTAGAAAAAATAATAAAATATTTAGAAAATAAAACAAATAAAAAAGGTTTTTATTTAATTATTTTACTACTAATATCAAAATATCCTTAAGACAATAAGCCATAGCACCAAAAAATATCTATGTCTAAAGCATTAAATATTTTCTAAAATATAATAATAACGCTTTCCCCTACCCCTTTATAACCGCCACTTATATAAATAGTTTTTTACTTATATATATAATATAATCATATATATAGAAAACTCACCCACAAAAATGCCATTTTTGTTTGATACAAAAAATGTGAGTTGTGATATACTATCTATATGAAAATTGAAACTAAAAACAGAATTCTCAAAGCGCTACTTATTGTCTTAATTTTTGTTGCTTTTGCTTTGGCGGTTTATCTTCCGCTAAAGTTAACAGGCGTGCTAGACAAAATAAGCTCTTTAGATGAGCTAAAAACAATAATAAAAGATGCTGGAATATATAGCTGGGCAATATTCTTTGCTTTGCAATTTGCCCAAGTAGTATTACTACCTATACCCGCTATAGTCACAACTTTGGCTGGCGTATGGGTTTTTGGACCTTGGCTTACTTTTTTAATTAGTTTTGTTGCGGTATTTAGCGCAAGTATATTTGCCTTTGTCCTTGGCAAAAAACTAGGCAAAGGAATAATTAACTGGTTAGTTGGAAAGCAAAGCAGCGATAAGTGGAGCAAAACTTTGGAAAAAGGAAAATACGTTTTCTTTCTTATGATGCTGTTCCCTATTTTTCCAGACGATATTATGTGTCTTGTTGCCGGAACAACAAGCTTAAGTTATACTTTCTTTATTATTACCAACATCATCACTCGCCCTATTGCCATTATTACAACCTGCTTTTTTGGTAGCGGGCAGCTTATACCTTTTAGCGGTTGGGGGATACCTGTTTGGATTGTTCTTATACTACTTATGGCTCTAGCTTTTTATATCAGCATCAAATACCAAACAAAAATTGAAAACATCATAACAAAACTTGCAGGCAAAATATCAAGTAAAACAAATAAGGAAAAAACACAAATGAAAAACATAGCAAAATTAATTAAAAAATCAAAATCAGTTGCAATCTTTGGGCACATCTCACCAGACCCTGACTGTATGGGTTCTATGCAAGGTTTAGCTAAAATGCTTAATCAAAAAGGCATCAAAACAACTGTTTTTGTCGACACAGACAAAACAGCCGAAGAGTATCCGCTATTTGCCTTTGACAATTCTTTTAACAAAGATATTGACACGACACTCTTTGATACACTTATCACAGTAGATGTGGCGACAAAAAGATTGCTTGGAAAATATGGTGATGCTTTTGAGAGTTTTGAAAACACAATTTCAATCGACCACCACGGTTCTAGAGATCTTAAAGCAAAAGAAGTTTATTGCGAGCCCCACTCATCTTCTTGTAGCGAAATCATCTTCAAGTTTGCAAAAGTTTTGAAAGCAAAAGTTACCCCAGAAATTGCACACTTTCTATTTGCTGGAATTATCGGCGACACAGCCTGCTTTGAGCACGACAACGTAACACCTCAAACACACGCTATCGCAAGTAAGCTTTATGAATGTGGTGCTGATACAAAAAACATTATTTTTGAACTAAAGAAAAAACAAAGTTTTGCCGATATCAAGCTTAGAAACCTTGTGTATGAAGCTATGGTTATGAAAGACCAAATAGCTTATGTTATCTTCACAAAGGAAATGTTAGAAAAAGCTGGATCTGACAGAACAAAACATTTTGTACCCGAAATGCTAAATATAGAAGACAATATTTTTGCCTTTGGCATAAGCGAAAAAGAAGACGGAAAATATTCTGTAAGCATAAGATGCAAAAATGGTTATAACGCTTGCGAAATAGCCGAAAAATATGACGGTGGCGGCCACAAACAAGCTGCAGGACTTGCGTTTGTTGGAGACCCGAAAGTTTATGCAGAAAAGTTGTTTAATGACTGTAAAGCCCAAATAAAGGCTCAAAAATAATTAAAATCGCCAACCTTTCAATCATACCAAAAACTATTTACAACAAATAATTATGTTTCGTTTTTTTGCAGAATATGATAAACTTATCTCAGGAGCTAAAATGTTAGAAAAATTATTTATAAAAGACTATAAAAACACCGACAGCCCGACTGTTCGATTAAAATACGGCGTGGTTTCTAGCCTATATGGAATCATCACTAACCTTCTATTATTTGCAGG
The DNA here is from genome assembly GCA_045534265.1 of Clostridia bacterium. Lineage (GTDB taxonomy): Bacteria > Bacillota > Clostridia > Christensenellales > UBA1242 > CAKVLS01. The sequence goes on along the minus strand of JAZSJH010000007.1, from coordinate 244,051 downwards.
AAAACTTATTGTAGGGTTTTTAAGCGGCTCTATTGCAGTTATATCTGACGCCGTCAACAACCTATCTGATGGCATATCTGCTTGTATAACACTTATTGGATTCAAGCTTTCAAGCAGGCCTGCAGACAATGACCACCCTTTTGGTCACGCTAGATTCGAATACATTTCCGCATTAATCGTGGCTTTTATTATATGTATTGTAGGAGTCTTTTTGGGTAAATCTTCTATCGACAAAATAATATCACCTGCAACCACAAATGTTTCATGGCTTGTTGTTATTGTGCTTGGAATAAGTGTCGCGGTTAAATTTACACAGTTTTTGGTTTACAAAAAATTTGGAAAAGCCATAGATTCTGATTCTATCAACGCAAACGCAGTTGATGCCCGCAACGACACAATAGTTACTTTTGCTACCCTTGCAGCAATGATTGTTATCTGGACTACAGGTATTAATATTGACGCTTATGTGGGGCTTGCTGTTTCTGCGGTTATTATTATTTCTGGGTTTAAGGTTTTACTTGACACCATAAACCCACTTATTGGCGAAAAACCAGATAAAGATTTGGTAATAAAAATTAAGAAAAAATTAAGTTCATATAACGGAGTTTTGGGTTTTCACGAGCTAATAATCCACAGCTATGGCAAAGGCAGAAATTTTGTTACTGTTCATATCGAAGTTTCTGCAGATGTAGACCCACTTGTTACACATGATTTAGTTGACGATATAGAAGAAGATTTCTTAAAAGAATTTGGTCTTCATCTTGTCATTCACTCTGACCCTATACAAAACAAGGATAAGGCAACAATCGCACTAAAACAAAAAACACAACATTTGCTAAGAAAGCTCAACAACAAACTTGTTGTACACGACTTTAGAATAGCAAAAGGACAAAATCACACAAATATTATGTTTGACCTAATCGTACCTTATGACGTAAAACTATCAAAACAAGAAATCGTATCATATCTTAAGAAAAATTTAGGTAAAGATGGCAAAACATATAAGTTTAGTATAGATATTGACCGAAATTATGTATAAAAGTATAAAAAGGCAGGTATTTTTTGCTTGCTTTTTTATTTTTTTCTATTCATTTGTTAGGAAATAAAAAAAACTTTGTGTATAATAAAGGTACAAACACAAAGGAGAAAACAATATGGAGCAAAAATTTTATAGATGTGAAATATGCGGGAATATTATCGCAAAAGTTCACGACAGCAAAGTGCCGGTTGTGTGTTGTATGCAAAAAATGCAAGAAATAGTACCTAACACAGTTGACGCATCAGGCGAAAAACACATACCAGAATACACACTTGAGGGAAATATCGTAACAGTAAATGTTGGTAGTATAGCTCACCCTATGACTGCTGAGCATTATATTGAATGGATTTCGATTCAAACAAAACACGGCAACCAAAGAAAATGTCTAAATCCTGACAGCGAGCCTGTTGTAAAATTTGCACTTTTGGACGGAGATGAAATCGAAGCTGTATTTGCTTATTGCAATCTTCATGGTCTTTGGAAAAAGTAAACACAATATTTAAGGGGGAATTATTTATGAAAAAAAATACAATTACAATGGTTTTGGGAATTTTGTTTGGAATAAGTCTTATTCCATTATATTACTTCCATGCAGTTATGTCTTTAGTTGTAGGTCTTGCTGGAAAAGGTTTTGACCTTTTGGCATATATGATTTATATATATCCTGTTTGTGGACTTATCTCAATAGTAGGTTCTGCGTTTGCAAGAAAAAATGTTAAAGTAACTCGTATTATGCTTTTGATACCTAACCTACTACACATATTAGTTGTTGCATACTTTATGGCTATTGGAGTTCTATTCCATGCTAGCTGGATTGGCATTATGTACATAATCATTGCCGTTCTTGGAATCCTAGCTTTAGTACTTTCATTTTTAGCTAAAAATAGAGATGATTACCAAAGCCCACCACCAAGCTTTACTCCACCATCTCAATCAGCTCAAATGTAATAAAATAAATAACAAAATAAAACTACCTGTAATGTTGCAGGTAGTTTTTATTTTTTTGTTTTTTTATCCTACTTAATAGTTGATACTCAGCTTATTATCAAATTGCTTGTTACACCAGCAAATACGGAGCTGTAGGTAACGCCAGCTCCAGCGCGGGCAATTCGCCCGCTGTGTTTTGCAGAGTAAAACAAAAAAACTCTTGCCAAGTTGCAAGGGCAATACGCAATAATATTTATTTGCGGATTATTCTTAAAATTATTTGTTTTATACCACGCATACGGAGCTGTAGGTAACGCCAGCTCCAGCGCGGGCGAATCGCCCGCTATGTTTTGCAGAGCAAAACAAAAAAGCTCTTGCCAAGTTGCAAGAGCTCGCTGGAGCTGATACCGGGACTCGAACCCGGGACAGCTGCATTACCAATGCAGTCCTCTACCGCCTGAGGTATATCAGCATAATATAGATTTTACGAAAGTAATTATATGTGTTTTTGAATATTATGTCAATGCATTTTGAAACAATACTTATTTATATTTTACCAAAACTATCATTATATTTGCTTATTTTTTGTCATTTTGTTACAATATTTGCATAAAAGGAAAGTATTAATGGAAAACAACGAAAACATTACAATTACCAAACACACCGCTGTCAATCAACTAAAATGTAGCAACTGCGGTTCTTCCCATTTTAGACAAGAAGATGATGATGTGTATATTTGTAATTATTGTAATTCGACAATTAAATTAAAAAACGACATCAAAGATAAATTCGTTTCTTTTTTCAAACCAACTACAAAAGAAACAAAAAATATTTATGCCGTAAAACCAATCGTTTCAAAAGACCAATTTTGGAAAAATGCAACTATATACATGGGCATGACACCTACCGCCCCAGACGATTTGCTTGATGCAAAATTTTCAAAGATTGAACAACATTACGGCTATTATATTTCATTTGATGTTGAGTTTACAATTATTACAATTTCTACCGAAGTAAAAAGGTTTGCAGGCTCTACAGCTCTTGAACATAACGGCGAAGAATTATCAAAAAATTACAATTGTTGCGTAAGGCTAAACCAAGCAAACATTCCGTACGAAGAAGCAATGTTAAGAGCAGTTTTACCAGCTGGGGAAATCTACTCTAACAAAATATCCAAAGATATGATTAACAGTATGGACAAGAACTTCCCAACAAAAGAGTCTATAAAACAATCTATCGAAAACGAAATTGCGGGGCTTAAAAATAAAATTAGACAAGAAGTGGCTTCAAAAAATATCAACATTGTACACAACATCACAAACTCAGCAATTTATGTTATTCCTGAATACACACTTAAATACAATTACCAAGGCAATGACTATCGCCTTGACTGTCTAAGTTGTGAAAGCAAAATTTATGGCGACCTTCCAAAAGGCAAAGGCTCAAACCTTGACAAAGACCTAAACAAAAAGGCAAAAACTATTTTTGCAGTTCCATCAATACTTGCGCTAGTGTCAATTTTATTATCCATTTTGCAAGTAAACTTTTTTAGACACGCAGGCTCACAAACCATTACTATTATTTCGGTTTTGGTCGTTATCATTTCGTTTTTGATAGCAAATGCCGTTCAAAAACCAATTGTTGTCAAGCTCAAAACCAAACACTTTCTAAAGCGCAAACAAAAAGTCGAAGATTTTGTCAAAAATTCAAAAATGCCAGAACTTTCTGGTAATGACGAATCTAGCATAGGTCAATATATAAGGTGGTATTAATATGAAATATATCAGTTTAACTCTTATGATATTATCTCTTTTGACCGGCGTTGTTACGATTGTAGAAACAACCAACAACCCATTTACTACTGACATTTTTGTAGACTTTTATGAAACAGAATATACCTATCTTGACAAACCCTTTGAAGCAACTGCTTGGGCATATCCGCTAAGAAGTGCCGACAACGACCTAACGTGGACAAGTTCTAACGAAGAAATTGCCGAGATTACAGATATAGACGAAGATTATCATACATACATTGTAACAATCACACCTAAAAAAGAAGGCACTGTTACAATAACAGTTAAAGCAAATGAAAAGTTGTCTAAAAGTTTTGACCTTGAAATAAAATCAAGACCAGTAACATCTGTTTCTATTACAACAACTTGCCCATACACTACAATCACTACAGGTTCTAGATATTCTCTTACAGGCTCTGTTTTACCAACCAACGCTTCATACAAAACACTTACTTGGACAAGCTCTAATGATAATATCATCACTGTAGACCAAGAAGGTAACTTTACAGCCGTTGGCGAAGGTACTGCAACAATTACTGCTACTTCTCACAACGGACTATATGACAGCAAAACATATGTTGTAAAAGATAAGATATATATTGAGTCAATTAACATTACAGACACTGCAGAAAGCCTAACGCTTTATAGATATAACACAAGAACATTAAGCTTTACCTACTCTCCAGCAAATGCAAATGTACTAGATTTCACTTGGACAACAGACAATGCCGAAGTTGTAACCGTAGACGAAGATGGAAAAATCAAATCAACAGGTATCTTCGGCGACAATGTCAAAATCACCCTAAAAACAAGCAACGGCATAACAGATAGCATATACGTTACTGTTCCAGAAGTTCACGCAACTAGCATTAGCATAGATGGAGTAAATATTGTTGGCTATGCAATTATGAGCGTTGGTGAAACATTGCAACTAACTTGCAAGAAAAACCCTAGCAACACTACCGACCCTGTAGTTTGGACAAGCTCTCACCCAGACATAATTTCTGTCAGCCAATCAGGGCTAGTAAGAGCTTTAGCTGACACACTTACTATGGTCAATGGCGTAACAATAACGGCTACTTGCGGAACAAAAACCGCAACAGCTACAATATACGCGTATAAATAAAAATAGTTAAAAATAGCAAACAAAAACAGCCTAAATTTTTGGGTTGTTTTTTATTGCAACACTTTTAGCTTTTTTGTTGGTTTTATCATATCTAAGTGTATATTTAGTCCCCAAAAAACACGCTATTATCCACTGTTTATAAATCTTTTCATTGACCTTACCCCCCCCCCCCTATGATATACTACATTTGTTAATATATATTATATACTTTATATAAGGAGATAAAAAATGAAGAAAAAGTTATTCACATTTTTTACAAGCGCATTTTTGCTTATCCCTACAATGCTAGGTCTTACTGGTTGCGGGGGCAAAGGCGAAATTACATATGATGATTATGAAGAAATAAAAACTATAGCTTCTACCATCATTAATTCGTACGACACTTTGAAAGTTAGCGAAGATGTTTCAACTTCAAAACCTGCAAAAAATACTTTTGCTAGCAGCACCGAATTTTCGCCAAACGATCTTTTTGATATGCTAAACGACAGCTCATCAAAAGTTGTTTGTCAAACTTCAAAAACTTGGTTTGAAGGTATGACACAAAGTATGTTCGCTATGGCGCTAGCTGGCGGCAAACTTATGGCTGACGAATATGAAGATCCGGACTATTTTGGAACTGTTTTGAAAGCTTGGGAAGGCTCTGATCCAACACCAGAGAATCCAGATGCTAATATTGCTTATGAATATTTTCAACTAAAAGAAGTTGATGAGTATAACAAAACTCTTCTTGTATATGGTCCCCAAGATAATTTTTATCTTAAGATGACAATGTACTTTAAGGACAAAAACAACTTTGAAGTAGAATATGTTTCTTGCAACCTTACAGCAGACGAAGAGAACTATGAACAAATAGACTACTGGTATGCAAATTCTGACAAACAACTTCTTCAAGTTATGTTCTACAACTGGGGAGATCTTGCTGGAGAAACTTATGAAGCAACTTGGCACAATGGTATAGATACATTCCAAATCGAACCAGGCGTATTAAACAACCCCGCAGAAGATTGTATCGAATACATTTTAGAAAGAAAAAATCCAAAAGCGAATATCCCAGAAGTTCGTGCAATGGGAACAACTGAAAAATATTCTTTCCATTACGACAAGATGTGGGAAGCATTTGACTTTTTTATGGGCGACCTTATCAACGACACAGAAAACTTAGACGCAGGCACACCTTTTACTAACAGAATAGTAGATGGCTGCCTTATGGGTATTAACTACGAATATGTAACAGAAGAAGTTATTACTCTCCCTACAGGTATCGATTCTATTATGTGGGGAATGGCTATTCCTAACACAATCAAAAAAATAATTATTCCTAATAATGTAAAATACATTAAAATAAGACAACAAGACTATGACACTGCCCTAGCTAGTTATAATGCACAAAATGGATTTACTTCTAACACAAGCCCTGATTTGAAAAACTCTTTTGTAGATAGCACTGACGGCGGCGCAGAAACTTATGTTAAACTTCCGGCAGAACTTGCAGAATATACATCTTCTCCATTATTTGTTTTGGTAGACCAAGATGGATCATGGCTAAACTCTGGTATGCAAGAATTTACCAACATAGAATTTTCAACAAGCTCAGCTCAAACACTATTTAGCTACACACCAGATGGCGGCGGAGTTTGTGTAACACTTGAAGATTTTAATATGCAACCACAAACACTATGTTTTGCACTAAAAGATGTAGAAAAAGTTTTTGAAGATGTACTTCGTGATGTTGTGTTTAATGGAACAACTCAATCTTTAATCGATTACGCAAAAGAAAAGATTTCAATTGACGGAATCACAATGCTTCCACAAGCAACAAGATCTGTTGAGCAAGATGCAGAACAAGGAACACTTGACCTTGTCAAATTTGTAAAAACTCTAACTATTAATGCAGAAACAAACAACTATATTGACCTTGGAATGTTTAGAAAAACAAACTCAAACGGAGATACTATTCCAAATCTATATACATTGCAAAAAATAACTCTTAACTGCCCTACAGCTGATGAAAGCGAATATTCTAGTGTAGGCATTTCACTTGGCTATACTAGTATCAAAAGTATAGATGTAATAGAAGTTAACACAGTTACAAAACAAATTGCTATTCAAGGTGATATTGATTATCAAATGGAAGTTGGAGCAATATATTTTGAAGCTCCTGAAGCTTATCACCTATCTCTTCAATATATAACACTAAAAGCATCTAATATTGATATGCCAGCAAAAATAAGAGAACTAAGTCTTACAGGTTTTGTTGGAGCAAACAATCTAACAATGAACTTTAGCAAAGCGGTATCACTTATCGACCTAGACAATCATCATTTAGATGACCAATACAATCACTATAGCTATGAATTTATGGCTTATTATGACAAAGAATTGGGCTATGATAGAGATACGACTTCATTTACACTAAAACATCTTCCTACAGTAAACGGAACTTTTGCTATCAGTCTTGCAGAAAGTTTTGACGCAATCACTGACAAAAACGAACTTTGGGAAGCAAGTAACAACTACGAATCATACGCTCAAGATACTGAAGAAAAAATGCAAAAATCTGCTTGGATAACTTATAACATTATGAAGTTCTATCCAGAAAGAATTAATTTCTACGGACCACTTAGTGCAGTTATCTTTGATAGCAAAAAAGTTGCTGATAAAGAATACAAAATCACTCTAACAAACAGCAAAGAAACAATTGATGTAAAAGATTATTTCTATAACAATTATAGTTCTACATACAAACTATCAACAACAAACAATTTTGAAAACCCACTTTCTTCTACAAATATTTCTTTAGAATACGGCAACAATATTGTTTATATGCAACTAACAAGTGAAGACGGACAACAAACTTGCGTTTACAAACTAAACTTTTATAGAAGTGCAAAATACACAGCTTCTTTTGTAGATAGAAATGGTTTATTAGACGATATCGAAGATGTTTACTATGACGAAAACAAACTTGTATTTACTTTGCCAACTGGCTATATGGCAAATGTAAGTGATGAATCATTGTTTGTTGTTACTCAACCAGCTCAAGGAGCAATCACTCCACCAAACAAAGCTGGCAAATACAAACTAACCTTTGAATTTGATAGTGATGGCAATTCTTCATTCTATTATTATGACGGAAGCGAAGACACCTCTTCTCTAGATGGAGCAATGACTTTCTATAAGCTAAATACAACTTCTGGTCAATACGAACTAGAAGTAGACCCTTATGACAAAGCTGGACACTTTAGAGTAGAATGTTATATCGATAAATCAATGGATTTTTCATCTAGTTTTAAGTTCTATGACGAAAACTACGACCAAACAGGCGAAGCAATAAGCGTTTCTAATATCTTATATTACGAATATGAACCTAGACTTACTCCTATAAAAGATGCCTTCCCTGATGCGACAGTAAATCGTGGTTATAATGCAGCAACTGAAGAATATTATTATACAGTTTTGGGTATTAGCGAAAACATTACTTTGTCTATCGCTGTTGAATACAAAATATACTACATCTATGCAACAATCTTTAACCAATCAATTACGGTAGAAGATTCTGGCAAGGGTGATGGCGAACAACTTATATATGCAACATTTGAAAATATAGAAAGAAGCAAATGTATTGGCTACTATACAATTAATAATGACGTTTATACTCTACCAAATGGCGGTATAGCTGGATACAAAGTTACTGGAGACATTTACCTTACAGGTGTTGAGCGTCTTGCTAATAACGGAGTTGCATACTATGAACTTTCTGATAAGGTAACATCAAACACAATTTCTCTTGCCGGAAGAAATAGTTTGTACCTATATATAAATGGTGCATCACAACACTCTTGGAATGTAGAATTTGTACTTGAAGGTATGACTTATGATGATGTTTATCCTGTATCATACAGCGGCAGTAATGCATATTTTGACACAATAAACAACAAATGGAATTCATTTATAATCGAAGTTGTTTATGAAGATGGATATGATTATACATTATCATTTAGTTCGGACTACAGCAATCCCGTTCATTCTTATTATATAGAAGGCGATATAACTACTTTAGAGCAATATGCAGGCTACAACAATACACTTGTTGTTTACGCAAAGAAAGTTCCTACTCAATATTGTCTATCAATAAGTGTACCATACGACTCTGTTAATGATGATATTGTCGCTGGATTTGAAGGCTATGTAGAAAGCTTGCTAGCTGACGGATATGTAGCTGATCCAAACTCAACAGGAGCGTATATCAAGTATTTTACAAAACTAGATAGCTTTGACTTACCTTCACTTGATAATATTCCAGAAGGATATATAACAACTGGATACCTTTATTCTAGAGACTACATAACAACCTTACCACTAGGTACAATGGAACATGTCTATCTTACAATAGATAGCGAAGCGGTATAATAAAACAAAAAACAACCTAAAAATTTAGGTTGTTTTTTATTTTTAATTTTAATTAACTTTCTGCATTTTTTGCTGATATTTATCAAATCAAAAACTGCACTTTGGTTTTAATTTCTTAAAACTTTATTCTACTTCTACGATTCCGCCATCTTTGATAGTGATAGTCATACCATCTTTAACATAGTCCAAAAATTCTTGTCCTAGGCTGTCAATTACTGGCATTTTTGTGTTTTCGCCCTCTAGCCAAACGTCCGCCAAGATAACCCCCGCACCAGCTAGTGAGTCGATAGGGTTAGAAAATAACATACAAGCTGGTTGTCTACCCATAGAACAAGCACAATAAAGCACAAGTCCGCCAGTAGTAGAGCCTATTGTTTGTGGAAGACAAAGGGCTTTTCCTGCCATTTGTTTTCCGTACAAATCTGGATTGTTTTGGTCACCACAAGTTGCTTTTTTGTCGCCAAATTGAAGGGCTTTTTGGAATGAAGCCAATGTATTTAGTCCGCCGTGAGAAACTAGAGCTTCGGCTGTTACAGTTCCTGGGGCGATTACTCTACCTTTGAATTGTTTCATTATCTTTTCCCTCCTTTTGTGATTTGAACTAGTATTTCATCATCTGTATAATATCTTGCAGTTGTGTATGTTCTAAGCTTATTTGATGATGTAATTACTGGCATTTTGCCACAAAGTGGATTGTTCATATACATAAGTGGACAGATATATGATACCGTTACGCCCATTTCTTTTAGTTTTGCAGAATATTCTGTCTTATCAAACTCTTTGATAACGGCAGGAGCTGCAGTAAACACTGTAGGAATAACTACTTTTTTGTTGCCGGCTTCTTTTAGAGCACTTTCTAGTTTTGTTGTCCAAGACTTAAGTTGCTCTAAACTCATATGTGGGCAACCCATAAAGCATAGTTTTGGTTTTGCGTCTTTGTTTTTCCAGATAACTGGGTAACTATCATATACTCTTTGAAGTTCGGCATCATCTATTACATACACTTGAGCATCTTTTGCGATAAGCTCTTTGCCTTGCTCTTTTGCTTCTGGAGTTAAATTTTCAATATGGTATAGACCTACTGCACCATTTGATGCTGTTGCCGCACCAAAGTCTTTAAGGTATGTTCTGTTTTCGTCATTTAGCTCTTTTCCTAGCCATTTGTCAAGGCCTTTGATATAAGGAACAGCTTCCATTACTTTCATACCAATAGCAGAGCCTAGAAGTTGAGCTTCTGGTTTTTTTGTTGTTTTTACTTCGATAATCCAAGTTGCTTTTCTGCCTTCGTCAGTGAGTAGTCCAAAGTAAGGAACATAACCTACAATTGAACCCATAATATCCATAATGCCAGAGTTTCTATTGCATCTAGCGCCAAGAACTGAGTTTGCATATACAACAGCAGAAGATTCTGCCCAGCTCAATACTTCGCCTTTGTTTGGCTTATTACCTACTTCGTCCATATAGCAAGTGCAAGTAAAAGCATCTTTATCCATAAGACCAAGTTTGTTTAATTGACCTTCATAAAAATCTTGTTTTGAATACATAAATTTATTGAAGATTAAATTTTGCAAAAAGTTCTTTGGAACGTTTTTGTCAAGTGGTCTTGGGTCACAAGAAAACTTTTGACCAGACACAACACCATCTTCGATTAGTTTGTTCATAAGGTCATATACAGGACCTAGAGCCTTAAGTCCAAAAGATGTAACTAAGTGATTGTATTTGCTAGTTACTGGAACAAGTTTTTTTGCTCCAAATAGCTCACCGTATCTTATAACAGACTCTAAAACTTTGGCCATAGTTTGACCTTTATCGCCATTTAATATGGCTTTTTGTTCTTTATTAAGTGTCATTGTTTCACCCCTTAAATCTTCTTACAAACGTCCCAAACACCCCAAATAACAGTACGAAGGTTGCCAACTTTATTTGCGTCACCAACAACGTGTACATTTTTGCCTTTTTGAGCGATAGGATTTGGGTTGTAACCGATAGCCAAGATTACACTATCAGCTTTTACTTCTTTATCTCCGTCTTTTGTTTTGATAACAACAGACTTGTCTTTGATTTCTGCTACTGTACTTTCTAGATATACAGGAACTTTCTTCCAAGCGAAATAATCTCTTAGATAGCTTGAGTTTGCAAGGCAGATACCAGGAACAGCCATTAGGTCATTTCTTGTTTCTACAATGATTGGATTTTTGCCTTGAAGGTGCATATCATATGCTACTTCGCAACCAGTAAGTCCACCACCGATAACTACTACGTTTTTGCCAACTTCTTTTTCGCCTAGCAAATATTCAATAGCGTCAATAGTTTTTTCTCCACCTGGGATTCTTAACTTTCTAGTTGTTGTTCCAGTTGCAACGATTATTTCGTCAGCATCTAGAGAAGATATATCTTTTACTTCAGTGTTGTATTTAATTTCAACATTTAGCTTTTCCATTTGTCTTCTGTACCAAGCAATAAGGTCTTTATCTCTATCCTTAAAGCTTGGAGCTGCTGCTGCGATAAATACGCCACCTAATTTGTCAGTTTTTTCATAAATAGTTGGTTTGTGACCACGCATAATGCAAACACGAGCGGCTTCCATACCTGCAATACCACCACCAATGATGGCAACTTTCTTAGATTTTTTAGCAGGTTTGAAGTCATATTTGCCGCCGTCCATTGTTTTTGGATTTAGCGCGCATCTTGCCATATGTATAGAATCACCAAGTGGTGTATCACTTGCAACACCTTTGTAGTGAGCCATAGGGAAACAACCGTTGTGGCAGTGAATACAAGGCATAATATCTTCAAGTCTATTTTCTGTAAGTTTTGTAATCCATTGTTGGTCAACAAGGAATTGTCTAGCAACACCCATAGCATCAATTCTGCCCTCTTTGATTGCAGCGGCAGCTACTTCCGGTTCCATTTTGCCCGCGCAAACTACAGGAATATCACAGAACTTTCTAACGTGAGCTGTGTCTTCTAGGTTGCAGTTGTTTGGCATATATACAGGTGGGTGTGCCCAGTACCAAGCGTCATATGTACCATTGTCTGTGTTTAGCATATCATAACCCGCATCTTGCAAGTACTTAACAGCCTTTTCACTTTCCTTGATATCTCTACCAACTTCTTTGTATTTTTCGCCAGGAAGAGCGCCTACACAGAAGTCTTTTGTTTTACTTACTGCAGAGTATCTAACAGAAACTGGATAGTCTTGACCACATTCTGCTTTAATTGCTTTTACAATATCAGTTGCAAAACGATATCTATTCTCAAAACTTCCGCCATACTCGTCTGTTCTTTGGTTTGTATACTTGGTTGTAAATTGGTCAATCAAGTAACCTTCGTGAACGGCATGAACTTCTACACCGTCAACGCCAGCTTCTTTCAATTTTTTTGCTGTAAGAGCAAAGCCTTTAACTAAGTCTTGAATTTCTTTTACAGTTATTTCTCTAACTGTAAGTGATGGATACCATCTAGCAGGAAGAGCACTAGGAGCCATAAGAAGTCTATCAAAGTCAAAAATAGGTTTGATAATCTTTGACAAAACTTTGTTTTTTGCAATACCTTTCATATGGTCAGGAAGTGAAAAAGATCTACCAAAACCAGCAGTCAATTGTACAAAAAGTTTTGCGCCTGTTTTGTGGAATTCTTCCATCCAAACTTTCAAATCTTTGAATGCGCCATTTACTTTGTAAAGCCATTTTCCACCAAGCATATTACGAAGTGGAGCGATACCTGGTATTACAAGTCCGCAGCCGTTCTTTGCAATGTCCAAAAACATTGCTGCAGCTTCTTTATTAAATACTTGTGGTCCCATCCAACCAAACAAAGATGTTCCGCCCATAGGACACATAACAATACGGTTTTTGATTTCTACATTACCTATTTTCCAAGGTGTAAATAGAGCTTCATATTTTGCATCTACTTTCATAAAATTTCTCCTTTTAATGCCAATATATTTACATCTACATTTTAACACACAAAAAAATATTTGACTACTAAATAAAAATACCTGCAAAAAATTATTTTTGAAACCTTTATAAAAATTTAGTTTTATTAGTAATTCCTTTTTTATTTTTTACAATATCTCTATATTATTTGCCAAAATCAAAGCCGCAGTGTTATAATGTTTTTGAATTACTATAGTTGATATAAAAAAAGAGGGTTTATTATGAAAATATTTTTTTCTATCCTAAAGGGGATATTTAACGTTTTTGATTGGCTTTTGAACTACAAACGAAAGTATGATAGAAAGAATTTTTATTACAAAGAAAAGAGCTTGGGCAAAAAAATATTCTTGATAGTTGAAATGGTTGCAATACCACTTCTTGTGCTTGCATTTGGATTGTTTGTTATACCTAAATGCCAAAGCAATCCTGTCGCTACAATTGTAGCAATACTAGGCTATATTGTACTTGGTATAGCAACAGTTGAGTTTGAGATTATGAATAGCATACTTGGTTTTAGAAATATGATTCTGTCTTCTCTAGAAGAACGCGTTGGCAACGCCCTTGAAAATGTTGTAAGTCAAAATATAGAAATTTCAGAAAATGGAATTGAAATAAAAGAAGATAATGAACAAACAGAAGAATTTGGCGAAATCAAAGAACACAATAGCGACAAAGAAATTCAAAAACGCTGCCGCAAGATTGACCTTGCAATAGGTATTCTTGGTATTGTTATGACTGCAGCATTTATTGGTCTTGCGATATTTGTTGGAACAAAAACTATACCTGCTTAATAAAAGCAAAAAAACTTACCTAAAAATTAGGTAAGTTTTTTTATTGCTAAGTTTTCATTATTTAGACCAAGTTCCGTCTTTTGCGGTATAAGTTCCACCAGATGATAATATAACTGTATTTGCACCATTTATAAGTTCAGAGCTTGAACCTGTAATATATACAGCAGTAACATTCCAACCTATCTTTGTATCCCCTAACATAACGTCTTGACCAGAAGTTATTTCGTAAGATTTGCAAGATGTATTGGTTACTTTAACCACAGCCCCATCTGCCCCTGCAATTACTTTTCCGCCAAGAGATGTTACATTAAGAGTTCCTTTAACAATAAACTCTGCTGGAGCTAAGGTTCTGTTGTAATCGTATTGAGTTGCAGCTATAATATTTCCATTTTCTTTAGTAATTAAGTCGTCAAATTCTTCGTACACAGTTAGCATATTTGCATTAACTACAGCATCACTATCAATGGTAAATTTTGCTCCTGGCATAAGTTTGAACTTATTGTTTAGAGTAAAGTTTCCGTTATGAACGGTGATGTTTTGTCTCCAAGATAGTGGGAAGAAAACATCTTTTGTAGTAACCGTAATATCTGTTATAAAGTTAACTTTTAATGATAGAACATTGGTTGTAGCACCACCATAAAAATCTATATCGCAAATACCATCAGCCCATTTGTCAGAGCCAGCTGCCGGTCTATCTACAATGTTATATTTTGCTATCATATAGCTGTTTTGTGATGTAAATTGGATAAGAGCGCTTGCAGAATTTCCTACCAAAACACCTTCTGTAAAGTTGTTCTTTTTGCCAGCAAAAAGGTTTGCGTAGCCAATAAGAGTTGCATTATATTCTATAGTAAATCTTGGAACAATATTGCGAAGTTCAAATTGATTGAACGGAGCAATAGGTATTTTTGTCTTATTAAACCAACCGCCTTCTGAGTAGCTGATAGCAGAATACATATAGTTTCCACCACGGAAGTCGTGTAGAAGGAATGGCATATATACTTTACCATTTTTTGCTACTACTTCACTGCCATTATTTGAACTTTCTTCATCAATATATCCTGTACAATTAATTATTCCGTTTGAGATAATTTTTGCACCGCTTTGAAGAACAATCTTTGCATAATTTCTTGCTGTGTTTCCTGCAATACCATTTGCTTTATACTCAGGATTGTTTGCAAATTCTGGTCTAACTCCTGCAGCAGAACCACCACTTAATTCTCCAGAAATAACAATTGTTCCGTTGTTTGTTATTACTACATTTTGTTTTACAACTACTTTTGTAGTAAGGTTTAGACAAGTAAAACCAGAAACATATATTGATAAATCCGCACCATTCCAAGCATTTAGTGTAGCAACACCAGTTGTATTTGCTTCAATTTCGCCAGCAGTGCTAAGGTGTGGCAAAGTAAGTGTAACACCACTATTAATTAGCATATCGCTTGCAATAGTTACATTACCACTATTGTCAGGAATAACTATTATATTGTCGCCAGAAACAGCTTTCGCTGCAGCGTTTTCGATACTTCCATAATAAGTGTTTCCTATAAAGGCTACTTTATATAGATTGATGTATGCGCTTGCTGTTGTTACTTGATAGTTGCGACTGTCTGTTGGAGTAAATGTTACATTAAATGCAACTCGTTCGTATGCCTTGCTAGCATCTACATTTGTTGTCTCAAGAACAGCTTTTGCAAAGGTTATATTTCCTTCAATATTTCCGGCAACGCTTGGAGCTTGTGTATATAATGTTTCTACATTTATATTGTTTTCATAATAAATAGAAGTCATATCATATACAGGAGCGTTTAGCATTGGTGTTGCTTGAGATATTACAAAGTCAACAGTCTTTTCAAGACCATTGTAGTTGTCTGTATCAGCAACTGTAAATTTTGCAACATAAGCCCCTGCATTAACAGGTAAAACAGCTGTGTATGTTGTATTATCTGCACCCTTTTCTTTATACATAATAGAAGGGCTGCCAAACGTAGCTGTTGCTGTAGGAGCTGAACCGCCATTAGGGTTATATACCCAACCAGTAATAGTTGCACCGGCTGTCCAGTCGTTTTTCTCGTTTTTGATTATGTTATATTTTACTTCTCTATCAAAAACAAGTGAGCCATCTGACCACTTGTAGTTTCCGTCTACAAGTCTTAGTTTTACTGAATACTCGCCAACAACTGTGTGGTTATCATTTTGTTCTACGGTATAAGCTTCTGTATCTGCAATATCTGCTGAGATTGGGCTGCCTGTGTAAGTAATGTCGCTAAGCGTTGGAATAACAGCTATTTTGTGAGTTATGCTAAACTCAAGTGTAGCTTCAAGCCCGTTATAATTTTCGGTTTCTTCTACAACAAATTTTACAAAGTAATCACCTACGTTTGTTGGTTGCATCAAGATAGGATTATTAGAATTTTTCTCAATAAAAGTAACTGTAGGTATACCATAGGCAGGGGTTGCTATATATCTAACAAAGCCAGCACCGTATGTGAAGCTTTCGATATAAGGAGCTTCAATCCATTTGTTATTAGCATTCTTTAATATATCAAATTTGACAGTAACAGAAGTCAAAGCATTGTTGCCTGCCCAGCGGTAGTTTGAGCTGTCTTTTAGAGTTAAAACAACATCATAAGAACCCATTTCTTGTCCGCCATTGTTTTGAGTTACTGTATATTCGCCGCTATCTTCAATATCCGCAACCAATGTTTCACCGCTATAAGTTTTTGCCTCAATGGTTGGAATTTGAATAGTTTTCTTTTCTACAATAAAAGTAACATCTACTTCTCTATTTTCGTAGTTTGCTGTGTCTGTTGCTGTAAATACAGCTTTATGTGTTTGAGTTCCTGTGTTACCAACTAGGGCATCAGCATTTTGCCATTGCCATACACCAAAGTCACTTGGTTGTAATGTATATTTTGACAATTGATCTCCGTATACTGCAGATATATTGTTTGTCAAAACATCTCTGTTGATAGCTTTTGTAACAACAACGGTTGTTGTTGCAGTGGCTACTTTATAATGAGCACTTTCTAAAAGTGTAACGCAAACTTCATATGTTCCTGTATTGTCAATTTTGTCTACGTTTGTATCATCTATAAAGTATGCATATTCAAAACTACTTTCTTCGTGGCTGGCTGTAATTCCAGATAGTGTATAACCTTGTTTTGAATATTCAAAAGTATAATTTTGTGGAAGAGTTATACTTGCAGTTGCTTTTGTTACATCAACGACAAAAGTGCTTGTTTCAATTTCGTAGTTGATTGTATCTTCTGGAGTATATGTAGCAACAAAATTTTGTTTGCCAAGATCTGTTATATGCAAAAGTGGTTTTTCCCAAGTATATCTTTGTGGCAGCATAACATCACTAAGTAATAGTGATGGGCTCCACTCAATGCTATGCTCTGTAGAAAAATCTGCAAGTTTTGCTTTGTTTATTATAAGTGTTGTGTTAGTGCTACCAACATATCTCAAATCATATGGGCTAACAATCAAAGTTGTTGCATAACTTCCGGCTGTTGTTTTGTCCAAATTTCCATCAATTTCTACACTTTGCTCATCTATGTCTTCGACACCTTGTACTGAATACACAATACCATGGTTATTTCCATCATAAGTGTATTCGTTTTGGTCAACCAAAATGCTCAAGACTTTTTTGTTTACGTTAAGTAAAATTTGTTTTTTTGATGGTAAAAAGTCTGCTGTTTCGTGTGGGGTAAATATAACATTAACAGTAATTTGTCCTGGAGTTAGAACTTGCAGAGAATCATCTTCAAAACTCCATACGCCTCTTACATCACTTTCTTCAAATGAAAGTGAAGACAGTTTGCTACCATATGTTACATAATAACCATCTGTAAATACAGGACTTGAATTAGTCAAATCGTGTTCTACTTTTTGAACAGTCAAATATCCGTTTTGGATATTTACGTTAAAGTTTGGGTTATTAACAATAGCTGAGATTGGATAAGTTCCTGCGTGGTTGTATTGTGGAGCAACAATCTCAATATCCATCAATTCGTGCATTGTTTGTGATATTTCATCACCATTTTTATTTTTTACAATATAATCATAGTCTGTTGGGGTTTCGTCAGTTATATCTATTTCTTTGCTGTCGATTATGATGTCGGCAGATATTTTGTTTATTGTAAAACTGCCATAGTAAGAGCCTTTGTAATTATCATCTACTATTTCTAGTTCAAACTCATACTCTCCGCTATCTATTGCAGCGTCTTGATAGTATGGTATATACTCTACTTCAACATCAGCAACACCCAAAGAGTATTGTGGAGTTTTTTCTGTTCCGTCATAATCAAAAGATGTTTGCATATCCAAAAACTCAAGAGTCTTTTTTGATACGCTAATTGTAACTACATCTGTTATAGGAAGAAGCCCTTCTTCGGTTGGATTGAATACAACTTCAAAAGTGTTTGTTCCGACACTTCCAACAGAAGTTTCTTGTGGCATAACGTATTGCCAAGAGCCTTTGCTGTTTTGTGGAAGCAGGTGGTCTTGCAATGTGTCCCCAAAAACTGCTTTTATAGTAGATAGTTTTGGCACGCCAGAACCTTCTACTGTAAATAAAGCATTAAATGTTTGATTATCATCTATCTCTTGTGGAATTTCGCTATCCCAAGAAACAAAATCATAACCATCTAAGCTTGGATTTTCTGGAATAATAAGGTCGTCTTTTGACAATACATATTGACTATTGTACAAGCTATCTTCAACCCAAAAGTCAACTTTGTATTTTACCCAATAATCCAAAGTTAATGTTTGGCCTTCAAACTCAATAACAGCTTGCTTTTGCCCTACTGAGTTTGTATCACCATAAGATACTACCATATCGGGAGTAACTGTAATGATATTTTCGCTGTCTTTGCCGGCATTTTTTGTAATTGTCAAGCTTGAAAAATCAATGTCACTTCCGTATGCGATTGTTGTTTCAAAAGTGTTTTGTTCAAGAGTGTAAGTGTTTATTTCGCAACCCGAAAAAATCATTGAAAAAGCAAAACAAAAACTAACCAAGCAAAACGATAAAAACTTTTTCATTTAGTCCTCCTTTTATTTTAGTCTTTGATATAAATAGGTGTATATGCAAGACCAGAAGCAATAAGCTCTGCTTGGTCTTGTGGCAAGAAGCCTTGTGTTGTGCTATCATTTAGCATAAAGTAAAAACTTTCGTTACCGGCTGCAAGTTGAAGTGAAACTTTGCCGACATCTGATAATTTTATTTCATAACCATTTAGGTTTTTGAAAGTATAGTTTTGAGATTCAAAAACGCCATAGTTTTTTCCGCCGCCAAAGAATGCAATGCCGCCATGAACATATTCATCATTTCCATCTCTATATACGATATCATTAAGATATGGATTTTCTGCATTTGTTGCTAAATTATCTATCATTTCTCTTATATCAAATGTCAAATCACCATAAGCAGAATTTCCAACAACTTCAATCAATGTACTACTATCGATATTAGTTGTCTTTTTCCAGTCGTACATACGAACATCACCAATAAAGGTAAGTTTTGCACCATAGCTTGTTTTTGCAAGGTCATGCCAAGACTCAATAAGTCCGCCCGCAAGCCCAGACCCATCAGCAAGCGCGCCACCTGCAAAGTGTGAATCAACACCTACGCAGAAAAATCCTGAATCTTTAAGTATGCTATTTTTTACATTGACAAAGGTTTTGATAAAGCTATTTTCATAAGCAAGTTTTTCTTCTTGTGTCATAGCCATATATGATTTTTGTGCAGGGAATGACTCTTCGCCACTACCTAGATATGGTGATGGGTTTTCTGTTGTTCCATCTACAAAACAGTTTGAACCCATACGGATTATAAATTCTCTAGCGCTACTCAAAACGCTGTTTGAAATATTTACATTAATTACTTTTGTGCTGTCTTCAATATCGCCAAAGGCGCGAAGAACAGTTCTTCCGTTGTTTAGTCTAGAATAATTAATATTTACATTATCACCAAAAACTTCAACTGTTGTTCCTACATATGTTAGGTCTGTTAGGTCATAGTTTCCGCTACTATCTGCAGTTAAGTCGCAGTTTTTCAAAACAATGTTGTTAAGTGTTACATTTTCGTATACAGCAAAACACACATTATCTTGGGCTTTTACGCTAACAAGGCTAGACTCTGACTCTGACATAGATACAAAGTTAAGTGGACCTTGGAACAAGGCATCTTGTCTTAAAGCGCCTGTTTTGTCTAGTCCATAAGCTACGTTGTGGGCGTTGATTGTATAGCCATTACCATAAACATCCGCTCTAAAAGATATTAAAACTTTGATTTTTGCTTCATTTTCTTTGCCGATATTTTTGTAATGAGTGCTATCGTATGTTGTTTGTATTTTTTCCACACTAGATTCAGTAAAGACTGCATTTCCTTCGCTATCTATACCAAAATCATCTTTTATATCTGCGTGTAAAACAACAACTTTATTTTGTTTTGTTGCTTTATACAAATCATCAAAACATCTTATGTTAACGCCATTTCCTACACATCTTATAGCAAAACTTGAAGATGATTTTTCTATTCCGTCAACACCAAATTTTGCAGTGACATTTACAACCCCGCAAAATTCATCATCTAAAATCTCAATTAAGCCTTGAGTATTTACTCTAACTTTTGTATTGTCTGTTTCAAAGCTTATGTTTTCGGTAGCTCCTGCGCCTGCTGGAGTTTTGCCATAGCTTAATGTTAATTTTTCTGTATTTTTGCTACCATCAATTTCGTATCCGCCGATAGTAAACAAATTTTCTATACCGTATGTTTTGCTAGACTGAACAATATCCAAACTTGTTGGCAAAATAACAACTTGTTTTTCTAAAGTAACAGTTTGGTATGGAGCTTGAGTTGTTATAACCTTCAAAGTTATATTTGTAGTACCTACAAGGTCTGCTGATAATCTTATCTTTGAAGATAGTTCTGAGATAGATAAGTTACCATTTGAAAATTCTACTTCATATCTTACAGCTATGTCTTGTGGATTTATTGTTATTTTGTTATGAATAGCAAATAGTGAGCCTGCAGTCACCGTTATTGCGTTATCATCATCAAAGTATGCTTCTATCGCATCTACTTTGTGTATAATACATTCTTTTGTGCAAGGATCTTGCATTTCTGGAGTTGCTGTTATTTTTACGATAACATCAGTTTCTGCATTATCCAAGAATTTATAGCAAAAGACCTTTTGATTTTCTTGTCCTGCAACAGATGCAAAATAAGTATTATTTGCATCAAAAACATTGAAGATTTCGTTATTGTTTAGGTCAAAAACTTTATAAGACAAAGTGCAATCTTCATCACAATCAAGTGATAGATTGATTTGACCTTCAGCCAAATAAGTATAAACTTCGCTTTGAGCAAGATCCAAAATATTTTCGTTATATACAGTGATTGGTATACGATAAACAACTGCAGAGTTTCCTTCTGCAATAACTGTAATTACCGCACTTCCCTTACCTTGGGCAGTTATTACACCTTTGCTATCAACAGTTGCTACGCTTTCGTTGTTTGAAGAATAGCTAAGCATTTGATTTGTGCAGTTTGCGGGTTCAAAGGTAGTTGTAATTACTGTCTTTTTACCTACTGTCAAAGTGTTTTGTGACACCTGACAAGTTATACGCTGAACACGTATTGAATCAACTTGAACAATAAAGCTGTCTTTATATCCGCCGTCTACTGTTGATAAATATACCTTTGCAACACCAATTGTTTTTGGAACGATATATCCATTAACAAAGTCAAGTTCTGCAAGTGGTTTGTCGCCTACTTTTTCGTACTCAACTTTGATTTCTTTATTAGCTGCAGTAAGTGGATATACAGCATAGTTTACATAATATTTTTCTTCGTCATCTAAGCTTAGATATACAAAACTATTTCCTGTTATTTCTATACTAGATACCGGTACATCAATATTTAGCTTTACCGAATTTGTTGCAGTAAATATACTCACCATAAGTAGTAGCGGAAGTACTAATATAAGTAAAATTAATCTCTTATTCATAACTCCCTCCTACACCGATAGTTTATCAAAATGCTCTTGCATCTTGTGCTTATAATACCACATAGAAAAGGCAATGTACATACCTACTATCAAAGTAGGAATAACATATGTAAAAAACATTGGCACTTGAACTTTGGCAAAGATAGAGATTTCTATGCCACGAGCAAATATATTAACAATCAAAGCAGAAAAACCAGCAATAAATGCAACCATACAACCAATAACAACTACTTTAAGAATTGTCTTTGTTGTTTGTTTTTCGGCTTCGATAAGGTTTGAAGATAAACAAGCGTGTTTTAGGTCAATCTTTGTTGCAAGGA
Organism: Clostridia bacterium; assembly: GCA_045534265.1. GTDB lineage: Bacteria > Bacillota > Clostridia > Christensenellales > UBA1242 > CAKVLS01. Next base: position 221,689 of record JAZSJH010000007.1, on the reverse strand, counting down.
AAATTTGTGCAAAGGAAAAAGCAATTCCTGATGCCATACACAAAAGCCCTTCCCAAACATTAACCTTGGTAAATATCATAAGGATAACAGAAGATAATATAACAGATGAGCAAGAAACTATTGCACAGAAAATTACCTTAGACAAAAGTATCTTCTCCGGCTTTAGTGGCAAAGATTTTTGTTTTAGCATCAAAAGCCCTTCTCTTGAGATGTTTGTAGCACAGAAAGTATTTGTCAAAACACTCATAAGCAAAACAACCATCAAAGCAAGAGCAAATGTTATATTAATGCCTATCATATTAAAAATTAATGAGTCAAATAATGTATATAGGCAGTATACCAAAACCGGCATTGCTGTTGCGATAACAAGATATGCAAAGGTATGTTTTGGCTCTCTAAATACAGTCAAAAACTCTTTTTTAACTAAGCTTGTTAGTTGGCTATTTGATTTTAGCGCAAAGGTGTTTTTATAAAATCTCTTAACTTCTTCGTTTTTGAATATGATATTTGCAAAGAAGAATTTTGAGATAACATAAGCCACCCCAAAACAAAGCCCTGCAGATAATACTAAAACAAGTACTGATAACAAAATATTTTTTCCAAGCAAAATATACGCAAGGCAATTTGTAGGATAAGTAAGTTTTAGTAAGGTTTGCATAGAAATTATAAATTTTTCGTTAAACAAAAATTTAATAAATCCTGTTTCAAGATAACCTTGAAAAACCCCAAGGAAAATTGTATAAAGGTAAAACGCCCCAATCATAATAATAGTAAGCCCAATAAAGATTAGGACATATTTGTTTTTGATAAATTCAATAAATTTGATATAAGGAACGACAAAGATACTTGCTATCAAAAATACAATTATTGGCAAAAATAATATAACAACTAGCGACAAAAACCAAAACGCAATAGATGGTTTTAGTGCAATAAATACAATGATATTGATAGGAAGTACAAATATCAAAGATGAAATAAAATTTGATATAAATACCACCAAAAACTTAGACAAAAATAGGTCCGTAGAAGAAATTGGTAATTTCAAAAAAATCTCTCTGTCGGTTTTGTCTGTAAACACCTTTCTTAACTTTTCTATACACGCAAAAGTCAAAAATAATATTGCAATACAATAGAATAAATTAAGTAATTCCAAAGCCCTTGCTTGTTTGTCAACGACTTTGCCAACCTGTATAGTTAGGTATTTGTCTGTTATAACACTAGCAAGCAAAATTACCACCCCAACAACAGCAATCGAAACCAAAAACGACAACACAAAACCAACAATATCAATTTTACCTTTGGTAAGTTTTGGATATTGCTTTTTTATTTCGTATTTAATTAGGGTTTTTAGGTTACTCAATATTACTTAGTTCCTTTGCTTGTTATTTTAAGGAAGTATTCTTCTAGGTTTTTCTTTTCTTTTTTGAATTTTTTAAGGTCGATTTCTTCCAAAATTCTTCCCCTATCAATTATATAAACCCTATGACATAACTTTTCTACAATATCAAGGTTGTGAGAAGAAAATAACACAAGATTGCCCGCTTTGCTGTGGCTTACAAAAAACTCTTTTAGCTTTGCCGCAGTCAATGGGTCTAAGCCAATCATAGGCTCATCTAGAATAAACACTTTTGGATTGTGAATAAGTGCTCCCATCAAAGAAACTTTTTGTTTCATACCGTGTGAGTATGATGATATTTGATTGTATAGACTAGAGCCTAAACTAAACATTGTTTCAAACTTCTCTATTCTTGCTTTTCTATCATCATTTGACACACCATAAATATCCGCCATAAAATTAACATATTCATAGCCAGTCATTTTTTCAAATAGAGCAAACTCATCACTCACATAACCAAAACTAGCTTTTGCTTTAATAGGCTCTTTTTTTAGGTCAAAGCCACCAATAGATATGTCGCCTTGGTCGTAAGGGTGCATACCAGTTATACACTTGATTGTTGTAGACTTTCCAGCGCCATTATGTCCAAGAAGCCCTACTATTTCACCGCTGCGACCGTTAAGCGAAATATTGCTAATTGCAAAGTCAGCTTTTGCATTATATTTTTTATAAATATTAGATACTTTCAAAAGTGCCATAGAAACTCCTTAGCAGACACAATTTTAGACAAAATGCCATTATATACTATAATTTTGTCTATATGCCCTCTCACACCAAAAAACACCTATTATTTGCTAGACTATAAAAGGTTTTTTCATATATAATTATTATAGTTTAATTTGTACATATTTGTCAATATTTAATACTTTTTTGGAAGTCCCTTTTTTAACCCCAAAAAAGGCATTATTTTTCTAAAAAAGTCTAATCAAAACATATCAAAGGGGGCGCTTATGGAAAACATCAAGCAAAACAAAATTTTGAATTGGTATAACACCATAAAAAACAGCGAAATAATAAACAAAATCAACCAATTTATTTGTAGTTTTTGGGGGACTTTTGTTGTTGCGTGTGTAACGCTTTTGAGCTTTGTTTTTGCTCTTGAAATTGTGCTATATTCCCTTGTTTGTTTATACACAATATACATTTGCTTGTTTTCAAAAGACTTTTTACCATTAGTTCCTTTATTTGTCTTTTGTTATATAGCTCCAGCCCCATCAAACAACCCCGGCAGAAACGAAGGTTCAATGTTTTATGGTGCAGGTGGCGTTGCAATAATTGTAATAGCAATAATATGCGCCCTTGCAATATTTTTGAGAATAGGTTTTGACAAAAATATGTCTTTCAAAAAACTCTTTACCCAAAGATTGTATCTTACTATTAGTATGCTTATTTTGGGCGGGGCTTATTTGATTTCGGGTATATTTTGTAATATTTATTCAAAAATTTGGCTTAATAATATAGTTTTTGCTTTAATTCAATTTTTATCAATATTTTTACTGTATTTTATTCTTGCAGCAACCATTGACTGGAAAAATGCAGATAAAGACTTTCTTCCACATCTTGCAATACTAATGGGCATTGTAGTTTCTTTAGAAGTTGTTTATCTGTACGCTTCCGATTTTCGTTTTAACGAATGGGGAGAGATTACAAAAGACTTCATCATTACTGGTTGGGGAATTAGTAATAATATCGCCGCAATGATTGCTTTGGCTATTCCTTTTGCTTTTTATCTAGCGTGCGAAAAACAAAAGTCCTATCTTTATCTAACGCTTGCAGCAATTTTTGTAATAGTAATTGCTATGACTTTGTCTAGAGCATCTTTCCTTACTTCACTTTTAATTTTTGCGGCCTGCTGGTTTATTTGCTTATTTAAGGCAAAAAATAAAAAAGCATTTAAGATAACTTCTCTTATATTAATTGGTCTGCTTGTAATATTTGCAGCTATCTTTTATAGACAAATTTGGGATTTGTTTTTAGAAGTTTTACAAATATTTGAAAAAGACGAAAGCGGCAATTTTGCTTTTTCTGACGCACACAGATTTGACACCTATAATCTAGGACTTCAAATGTTTGCAGATTTTCCTATATTTGGCAATTCCTTCTTTGCAAGGGGCGAGTGGCCTTGGCAATACGGAACAATCGATAGCTTTACATCATTTTTCCCTGCTAGATGGCATAACACCATTATTCAGCTTTTGGCAAGTACTGGTATTGTGGGCTTGCTTGCATACATCTACCACAGAGTAAAAACTGTACTTTTGGTTGTCAAAAAGCCTAGCATTGGCAAAACATTTATTGGACTATCTATTCTATCACTACTTATTATGAGTATGCTTGATTGTCACTTTTTTAATGTAGGACCTGTGTTATTTTACTCTATTATGCTTATCTTTGCCGAAAAGTTATATAGTCAAGAAAAACCACAAGAACTTACAACTTCTCAAGATGAGCAAAACAACACTCAAACAATAGAAAATACAATTGCAGAAGAAAACATTACAAAACCAGAAAAAACAAATGACAGCAATGCTCAAAATATAAAAAACAAAACCCAAAGAAAAACAACTTCTTCTTCTAATAAATCTACACAAAAAGCAAATACAAAATCAAACAAACCCAAACAAAAATAAAAAAAAGACACTTTAATCAAGTGTCTTTCTTTTTGTTTTATATGATTAATCTTTTTGCTTATTGCTTTTTATCTTTTGATAAATTTTGTCATATAGTCTTACTAATCCATAAGACAAGAATGCAACAGCCATATTAACTATAATAACTATTACAACATATATAATTTGTCCAAGAGCAACACCAATGCTTGCTTTGATATTGTCAACAACGGCAGCAATAGGTGGAATATTACATTGATAGAAATTATTGAAGTTTGTCTTCAAAATTTGAGCCATAGCGGCAGCTATGATGCAGTAAGACAAAAATCCAACCACCAAACTAATAATGTCCTTTTTGGTATTAAATTTGTAAAGTTTTAGAGCAATTATCAAAATAAAAGCAAATAATACCAAGTTATGGAACATAACAGTATGGAAGCTAAAATAGTCTTTGAAGAAATGTATAACATTGTCCCCTGAATAAATGATATTTGGATAAACAAGGAATAACAAAGCCATCATAGTACAAGCAGTTACTGTAAATGAACTAATAAATTCACTGCCTTTGCCTTTGTAAAAAGCAAACAAAGGTAAAAAGAAAATAAACAAACTGCAAAAATGCAAAGGTATGTGATATAAATCATAACCTTTAACCAAAGAAACAACTTGCTTTCCTATTTCAAGCAAAACAATCAAAACGGCAATAACTTGAATAGGTATCATTTTTATTTTTTCATCTTTATTTCTAAACAAATATGCAAGCAAAATTGCAACACCTATCATAACAATAGTAGCCGGCAATAATGTTATCAAATGCTGTTTAGTCCATAATTCCATAGTAACACCCCTAAATAAATATTTATATCCAAAATATAACAAAATAATTATAAAATAGCAATCATTTTTTACATAATAAATCCAAAAATATTAAAAATAATAGTGTCCCCCTTGCGACAATTATTAACAACCAAAAAAGTAAAAAAGACAAGAAAAAAGCCACTCCGTATGAAGTGGCAATTTGGTAGGAATGAGTGGACTCGAACCACCGACCCCCACCTTATCAGGGTGGTGCTCTAACCGGCTGAGCTACATTCCTATATTAAGGCTACGCCTTGTAAACAATTTTCGTTCGAGATTTGAAACTCATGTCTTTGCATTAATGGTGGAGATAATCGGAATCGAACCGATGACCTCCTGCTTGCAAGGCAGGCGCTCTAGCCAGCTGAGCTATACCCCCATAACAAATGCTCTATTATAATAACACTTATAAAAAGTATTGTCAATAATTTTTTTACATTTTTTTTACTTTTTTGAAAATTTTTATAAAAATAAAAATCACCCACTTTTTGGGGTGATTTTTTGTTTTTTGATATAAAGTTTTAACTTCTGCAAGCCTTATTTAACGGCGTTAATTGCGTTGTTTAATCTATTTTGTACTTCATTACTTCCAAGTAGTTTCTTTACATAATAAAGGTCTGGGCTCATTCTGCGACCTGTAATAGCAACTCTAATTACACCGCTAACATCAGCAACACTGCCTTTGAAGTCTTGTGGGTTTTTCTTATACGCCTTCATATCGGCAGAAAATCCCAAAGGCTCACAAATAGATTTGATTTTGTCAAACCAAACTTGTTTTTCATCATTTTCATCATAGATTTTTGCGTATTCGGCCAAAATTGCAACGACATCTTCTTTTGCAATATTTTCTGCAAAGTCATAGTCTTCTGCCTTTTCTAGTTTTATTGTTTCTTCAAACATATAGCTGTAAAGAGTTTTTACATCTGACCATTTTGCAATATCTTTTCTTGGTTTTGCAGTATCCACTCTATCTATACTAAACAAGCCAATTAAGAAATCTCTTTTGTCTTTGATAATATCAAAAAACTCTTTGTCAAATTCTTCTGCCCAAGCAAGTGTGCAGTCAGCAACTTTTTCTGGGCTATAGTGAGAAATAATATTTTTTGAAACATCTTCTAGTTTTACCATATCAAACATAGGATTGTTGCTGCCTATTTTTTCTACGGCAAACTTAAATTCTGTATAAGGAAGTACTGGATTTTGAGCACGCCAGTTTTCAAAATCACTATTAAGAAGATTCATAAGATATTCCATTATAGATTCTGTAGGAAAACCTACTTGCAAAAAGTATCTTGCATCTGCTTCTGGGTCTTTTCTCTTACTTAATTTTCTTTTATTTCCAGTTGCTTCATCAATTTTACAAATAACAGGTGTATGAGCATATTTTGGTGGTTCAAAACCAAAGGCTTTGAAACCTTCGATATGAGCAGAAAGTGATGGATACCACTCTTCGCCCCTTACAACAGTTGTTGTTCCCATCAATGTATCATCTACAATATGTGCAAAGCTATATGGCGGAATACCATTGCTTTTTACAAGGACGATATCTTTGCAGTTTTCTCTTACTTCTCTATCGCCTTTGATGCTGTCTTTGAATCTAAATGTTTTTTCTGGGTTGCCTTGAGACAAAAGTCTTAATGCCCAAGCTTTACCCTCTTTGATATTGTTTTCAATTTCTTCTAAAGTCAAGTTTCTGCAAGGGTCTTTTTCTTCGATAATGTCGCTATTTTCTAGTTGTTCGTTACGTCTTGCCAAAACATCTTCTTTGCCTTCTGATTTTTCACAGAAACAAGGGAATGCTCTGCCGATAGAAACAAGGTGTTTTGCAAAAGTATCATATATTTCTAGTCTATGTGATTGGATATAATCACCATATTCACCTACTTGTTCAAGCTCATCTCCACGATAACCTTCGTCAGGAACAAGACCATATCTGCAAAGAACATTATAAGCTATTGTTCCTGCGTTTTCGATTTCTCTCTTTTGGTCGGTGTCTTCAAGTCTTAGATAAAATACTCCATCAGTTGCGCTAGACAAACTTCTGCTAAGAAGTGCACTATACAAATGCCCAGTATGAAGATAACCTGTTGGACTAGGAGCTAGTCTTACAACTTCGCAATTTTCATCTAGTTTTCTCTTTGGGTATTTTGAGATATAATAATCGATTGTTTTTGTTGCGTTTGGATACAAGATATCCGCAAGTTTTTTATAGTCCATATAATTCTCCTTAAAAAAAGAAACGAGCTTTTTGTCACTCGTTTCAATTATATACTTTTGTTTATTTTTTGGCAAGCATTGTTTTATGCTGAAAGCAAAGTTGCAGCATTAAATATTGGCAAATACCTAGCTTCCATAAAATTTTCAACTTGGTTGTAAGCATCTTGCAACTTTTGTTCTAGATCGCTTACATCTTTTGAACCTTGATAAATTTCTTTATAAGGAAGGTCTTTCATATTAGAAATTGCTCGCTTTAGGTCTAGCAAAAATGAATCATGGTTTTCTCTCAAAGCAACAAGCGTTGCTTCGTCTGATGGAGCATAAGTTGATACAACTTCATTGTTTAGAATATCAATACAACCACTAAGATATGAGCTTTTACCCAAAAAATCATTTATATTGTTGGTTGCAGACCACACATAATGTTTTGTATAGTGATTGTTCAAAACATACGCAACATAAAGTTTTCCACCTATAGCTTCCACTTTCATTCCGTCATTGTTTTTGAACTCAGTTTGAGCTTTATATATATTGTTGTAGTATGCGTTATAAAAAGCAAGGTTAAATCTTTGAGCAGCGTCAATCAAGGTTTGCATTGTTCCAATAAATGAAGAATAACCTGTTCCTGTTGCGCTATTTACGCTTTCAAAACTTTTCTTAGAATTAGCAAAAACTTCTAATGCCCCTTCAAAATCTTTCAAGCCATTATAAACTTCATTAATCTCATCTTGGCTAAACTTATCAAGGCAATCTTTGAAAGTTTTTGCCTTGCTATTAACAAAAGCCATTGATGTATGTAGCATTGGCAAATATACCTTACCTAGAGAATATATCTTAGATGATGAAACATTCATACTAGATTTTATGTTGCTTGCAGTAAACTTTACTTCAAAAACTCTAGTTGTTGGATCAAAAAAGTCGCTTTGAGTTTGTTGCAAATTAGAATAAGCATCTGCAACTTGGCTTGCTGTTTTGTTGCTTTCACAACCCAAAAATGCAAAAGGAACAAGGCATACTACTAAAAGTATAGCAAAAACACTAAAAAATCTTTTCATTTGCACATGCCCCCTATATCATTATTCCGTAAGTTGATGAAAGGAATGTTTTTATTGCTGTACAATATGTGCTTTCACCACTGTTTTCGGCAGCGTATGTGGTACTATCTGTCAAAAACGCTCTTGGATTGCTTATTTTGTTATAGTTTGAAACAAATTTTGCGTGGTTTTGTTCTCTAAATTCATAACCATCTGTCAATTTGCTATAGTCATATATTAAGCTAAAGTTTTTTGGATTTTTTGTACTAGTCAAAGAATAAGGACTAGCATAAGTTAATTGGTTGCCTGTTTGAGCTTTTGATTCCAAAAGACCAACAACTTTGTTTACGCTATTATTTACAAAGTTGGCAGCCATTTCGTATTTGATTTGTGTAAAGCTCTTGTACATGTTACCGTCAAAAACTTTTTGGTCTACAGTGTCTTGCAATAATACAAAAACTTCATAACCCTTTGAAAAAGCTGTTAAATAATCCATAGCAAATCTTGCGCTAGATGCAGCCACATTCTTTTGGTCGTTTGCTGTTGGGTTTTGCTTACTCTCAAAACTCTCATATTTTACCAAAGTTGCTTTTGCATCATTTATTTTTTCAATATATGCTTTGTATGCCTTTACAATTTTATCTTTTTCTTTTTTATTCATACCAGACATATCTTGGAAATAATACAAGTAGTAATCAATACCTTCGTTTAGGTACTTAATTGCATCATTTGCAAAGTCAACATATGGACAGACAGAAGAAGATGTATATGTAGACTGAACAGAGTTTGCACTCTTGTATAAAGAATCAAATTTTGCATTATTTTTTATAGTTGTTATCTCACTATAAACCTTTGATTCGACATTAAAATTGGTTAAAAAGACAACCACGCCAAAAACTACCATACCTACAAAACAAAAAACTATAAGTATACGAATAAGTTTAGATTTCATCAGTTGCCTCCTTTACTTGAATATATTTGTTATTATATACTAACATTTACAAGTATATTTGTCAATAAAAAGCTATTTTTTGAATTTGCAAAAAGTTGACATTTTTATTGATATTTGAGCGTGTTTTGTGTTACACTTGATGCAAGGAGAAATTAAAAATGGCTTTTTGTAAATTTTCAACAGGATTTGTTGCCGACACATCTATAGTTCTTGACTATATGTTTTTGAACGATTATGTTCCTTATGCGCCAGAATATTGCCTTAAGGTTTATCTTTTTGGCTTGGCTAAATGCTACGGCAACACCGAAAGCGACAATACTATCGAAAATTTTGAAAAGGTTCTTAATATGTCAAAAGAAGACATAGAGTCTGCCTTCCTTTATTGGGAAGACCAAAACTTAGTTAAAGTACTTCGTCTAGAGCCAGAAATTGAAGTTAGATATTTACCTGTAAAGAATGCTTGCAAAAATTTGAAAAAATTCAATGTTTCAAAGTACTCTTCTTTTTCGCTTTCTGCTCAAGAAATTTTGTCAAGACCAGTTAGTACTAACGAGATTAACGAATACATCACTTTGATTGAAAAATTATCTTTCGAACCAAATGCCCTACTTATGATTATGAAATATTGTACTCAATCAAAAGGCGAAGACATTGGTTATCAATATATTTTGACTGTCGCTAGAAACTGGGCTCAAAAAGGCATTTTGACAACTGAAAAAGTTGAAGAAAAAATTCAAGAACTAAACAATATCTTGTCAGATGGTGCGGAAGTGGCAAAAGCCCTAAAATTTAGAGGCAATCTTTCTTACGACCACCAAGGTTTGTATATCAAATGGACAAAAGAACTTGGCTTTGAACTAGGAACTATTTTGTACGTTGCAAAACAAATATCAAAAACAACTACCAAAAATGGTTTTGAAAGACTAGACACAACCCTTACAAAATATTATGAACAAAAGCTATTTAGCATACTAGAGATAGAAGAATACGAGTCAAACAAAACCGCCCTTATATCTTTAGCTAAACAAATCAACAAGGCAATGGGATTATATTACGAAAATGTTGAAAACATTATCGATACCTATATCCTAAACTGGATTAAAAAAGGCTACAATGACGAAACATTAATTCAAATAGCAAACTTTTGTTTCAAAAACAATATAAGAACGCTAGATGGCCTTGATAATACAATAAGCAAATTCTACAAACTAGGCTATACAACTCTAAACGGTATCGTTCAATATCTAAATGACAAACTTTCTCAAGATAACGAAATCAAAGAAATTTTGACAAGCCTTGCTATCGAGCGTAAAGTTAATAGCTATGACAGAGATATGTACAACACATGGACAAATTCTTGGAAGATGCCAAAAGACGTAATTGACTACGCAATAACTCTTGCAAAAGGCAAATCTAGCCCTATGCAATATCTAAATCAAATTTTGTCAACTTGGCATAATGCTGATGTCAAAACTCTTGCGGACGCAAAAGCGTATAAGTCTACCCCAACTCAAACAACTACTGCAAAGGCAGACAATAAAGTTATGACAAGAAGCTATACAACAGAAGAACTAAATTCTTTGTTTGATAACTTAGATGAGGTGGAAATCTAATGAACAAATCTCAAATAACACAAAAAGCAAAAGCAAAAATAGCCCAAAACAAACAAAACGCAGAAACAATAGCTTCTCAAAACCTTGCTAAAGCAAAGCAAAATGTAGCTTTTGATACAAACGCAAGAAATATAGACAACCTTGAGTTTCAAATAGCAAAAAAAGAGTTTAACGGCGAAGACACAAAGACCGAAAATGAGCTTTTGAAAGTTTTGAAAAAAGAAAGGGCTCAACTTCTTAAAACTCTAAATATGCAAGAAAGTGATTTTATTCCACAATACACCTGCAAAAAATGCAACGACACAGGAATTGTAAACGGCAAGTATTGTTCTTGCCTTGATATGGAGATAAACAACCTTTTAACCGAAGGCTTGGGACTTAACATAGATAAAACACATACATTCAAATCTTGCAACCAAAAGTTTTTGGAAGATAACAACCTTGCCAAAGAATACAAAACACTAAATACTTGGGTAGATAAATTCCCTACTTCAAAATATAAAAACTTTGTTTTTGTAGGACCTGCCGGCGGCGGAAAGACTTATCTTACAGAATGTATAGCAAATGCCCTTATCGACAAACAAGTTGTGGTAAATTTTGTTACAGCATTTAATCTAAATAATTTGATGCTAAAATATCATACAACATTTGATGAAAGCAAAGATAATATCTTAGAAGGTTATATCAACTGCCCAGTACTAATCATTGATGACCTTGGCACAGAACCTGTCCTTAAAAATGTAACAAAAGAATATTTATATCTTATTCTTAACGAACGCATTATCAACGACCGCAGCACTATTATCACAACCAACCTATCCCCAGACGGAATCATTGATAGATACGGCGAAAGAATATTTAGTAGATTATTTAACAAACAAAATTGCCTAAAGATAAACTTTGAAAAAGGCGACCTTAGAATAAAACTAAAAAAATAACTCATATAACCAAAAAAGCAAGGAATCTATCCTTGCTTTTTTATTTTGTTCATTTATACATTTCTCCTGTGCCTGCAATCACATTCATATAAGAAGGCAAATATTCAATTCCTTCTGACCCCCAAGAATTAGTAAAACAGGTATTTTCGTAATAAATATTTACAGTTCCTTCATATGAAGCTGTCCATCTATTGCCGTACTCATCTTTTCCAGCTTTGCCCACAATGATGCCATTAATCGCAGCTGAATGGAAATATATTCCATCTAATTTTTTGTTACCAATTACATATAGGTTCGCAGCACCTTCATACCCCTTTGGAAATACTACAATATCTATATCTTTTGGCAAGATAACCTCTACAGTTTTGACAACATTTCCAGCAATTTCTTTTGGAACATAAAAGACTGTTTTTCCATTTATTTTTTTAGTATATCGCTTGTATCCATATAAACAAATATCATTTAGCTTTGCTCCGTCATTACCATCCCACTTATAAAATAAACCATCATCATAATATCTGTTCATTGAAATATTATCCATAGTAAATCCGCCAGGCGCAATTGGAATTAGATACATCATGCTAACAGAAGATAATACTATCGCTAAAATAAAAGCATACGGAACTATTGTAAAATGGAGTCTTTTGATGCCATACTTTATAATATGTATAGTTGTAACCACAATAGCCAAAACAACCAAAATGCTCCAAAGGACAATTCTACTTGTCATCACAGACATCTCTTGAAATAAATAACTTGAAGGACTAAAAGATAAAATTAATGTCGCAAGCCCAAGTATCCAAGGAGAGAATAAGAATGCGTAGTAACACCATTTTTTGATACCTTTGCTAGCTTTTAACTCTTTCCATCTTTTTTCTTTTAGTTCGGCATTTCTTTGTCTCTTGATTCTGTCAAACTCTGCAAAGTTGTCTATATCATCAAATACAGAGATTACTTTTTGTTCTTTTTCTGGTTTTAGAAGTTTTGTTACGCCATCAACCACAGATACAACATAGCCCAATTTTCCAGCATCAACACCTTGAACAAATGTGTTGTTTACTTTTGGCATATCATAAGGGCTCATATCCTTAAACACAGGTATAAAACAGCCCACTGGCAAATCTTTATCTGTCTTTATTCTATCTATAAATCTTGACCATTCATTACGAACCCAATTTGCTTCTACATTTTGCTTGCTAGTACCGACCAATATAAATATTTTACTTGTATGTAAAGCTTTGAATATAATCGGCTCATATTCGCTACCAAGTCTGTCTTCTAAAGATTTTTCAGCAAAGAATACTCTGTAGTTTTTCTTAACAAGCTCTTCATATATATTTCTTGCTATAAGCGAATCTTCTGTCCTTTCGCCCTTTTCATCATTTGCTTTATAAGAAATAAACACATCATATTCTTGTTCGTTTTTTAATTGTCTTTCGATAGCTTGTTGTAATTTATCTATCTCTTTTGCTTTTTGCTCAATAACAACTTTCTGCTCATCACTTGCAAGGGTTATTAAAGTCTTATAATAATCATCTTCGAATATTGACTTAAAGTGCGCGCGATGACAAGTGGGAACTAGCCTGCCAGTATAACTATCTTTGACATATTCTATACCATATTCAGACAAAAGTATACCCTCATAAGCAGCAAGTTCATTGGAATCTTTTTCCAAAACAAATTGATAACTTTTGATTGCCAAATCATAATTGAAATTCTCCCTATATACATAGGCAGCATTAAGCATTGAAATTATTTCTTCATTTTGTCGTGGCAAAATCATAGTAGACCCGCAATGGCTACATTTGCCTATTCCGTTGCCACTATTTTCTATACTACTAGAACCACAACTTTGACATCTTATTACTTCTTGTTTTTTCATATGTAAATCCCTTTTATTTATCTTATTACATCATATACTTCGTTCATAGCTTTTAGCTTATTAATAAACTCAGTAAGTTCTTGTTTGCTTTTTACTTCTATACCTATGTTATATATCGCATCATTTGTTTTGTTTGTATCCGAATAAATATAATTGATATTAATTTTATTTTCGGCAAGTTTATTAGAAATTGATGCAAGTGTTGTTGGAGCATTCTTTGCAATTATCTTTATAACTGCTGTGTATTTTGACTCTTCTTTTGTTTTGCCCCAATCTATAGGCATTAGTCTATCTTGCTCTAGCGTATCCACCACTATGCAATCCGCTCTATGGATTGTAACGCCGCGGCCACGAGAAACATAGCCTACAATTTCATCTCCAGGTACTGGATTGCAACATTTCGCAAGTTTTGTCATTATTCCATTAAGACCTGAGATGTCTGTATTTTTTAATCTCTTGTCGCCAGTAAAGACTTTGTTTAATTTGATTTCTTCTGGTTTTGTATACTGCTCATACAAAGCAACAAGTCTGTTGATAACTTTTAGACTTGCAAGGCTACCATGTCCCATTGATGCATAAATTTCGTTCATATCTTTCATAGATAGTTTTTCGTATAGCTGTGGCAACCATTCATCATCAAGAAGACTAGGAAGTGGGTAACCTTTTGCTTTTGCGGCTTGTTCTAGAATAACCTTACCTTTTTTGATATTCTCTTCTTTCATTTCTTTACGGAAGAAAGAATTGATTTTGTCTTTGGTTGATTGCATTTTTACAATCTTTAGCCAGTCTTTTGATGGGCCTTTTGAGTTTGGTGATGTCAATATCTCAACTATATCACCAGTTTTAAGTTTTGTATCAATAGGCACCATCTTGCCATTTATCTTAGCTCCAGTACATTTATTACCAAGTCCAGAGTGGATATAATACGCCATATCAATAGTGTTAGCGCCATCAAGAAGTTCTACAACATTTAGCTTTGGTGTAAACACAAATATTTTGCTTGCATAAAAACCAGCTTTGATTATTTGCATAAACTCTTCTGCATTGTCATCTACTTGCTGTTTGTTTTCTGCCGTTTGCATTTTTTTCATAGCAAGCATTGTTGTATTTACTTCGCCTTTTGTACTATTGCTACCTTTTTCTTTGTATATCCAGTGAGCAGCAATACCATATTCACAGAAGTTATGCATTTCTTCTGTTCTTATTTGAATTTCAAAAGGAATAGATCCTTCTTCGTTTTCTGTTGGATATAACACGGTAGTATGCAGTGACATATATAGATTTTTCTTTGGAGTTGCTATATAGTCTTTTATTCTACCTTCAACAGGTTTCCAGAAGTTATGAACAGCCCCAAGCATAGCATAACAGTCTTTTACTTCTTCAACTATTATTCTGTGAGCAACAATATCATATACTCCATCTTTGCCTTTTTGTTGTTGCTTTTTGAAAACACCAAAATTGCTCTTAATACGGCTTTGAACTCTAACTTTTGTTATGCCGTGCTCCTCTGCAAGTTTTTTGATTGTGTTTGTAATGTCAACGATAATATGTTCACGCTTTTTATAAGTCTCTTCCATAAACTTTTCAGTTTCAACATACTCTTCTGGAAAGATATACTTAAAGCAAAGGTTCTCAAGATCTCTTTTGAACCTACTCATACCAAGACGTTCTGCTAGCGGTACATATATGTCCAAAGTTTCTTTTGCAATCTTGATTTGTTTTACTCTAGTCTTTACATCTAGGGTTCTCATGTTATGAAGTCTATCTGCAAGCTTTACAAATGCAACACGAGCATCTTTGCTAAGTGTCAAAAACATCTTTCGCAAATTTTCGTTCTCATCTAGGTTTTGCATACGAGCGTGTTTGATGGGCTCAATTTTAGAAGCCCCAACAACAATGTTCCCTATCTCATCACCAAAGTTATCATATATTTCTTTTTCACTACAATCAGTATCTTCAATACAATCGTGTAGCATACCACTCACAACGGTTGGTATGTCCGCTCTCATACTTGCCAAAATTTTTGCAGTTTCGTATGGGTGAGAAATATATTCGTCTCCTGTGTCTCTAAATTGCCCTTTGTGTTTTTTCTCCGCAAAGTCAAAAGCCTTGAATATAATTTCTCCGTCTTTACCATAAAGGTTATTAATATAGTCGATAAATTCTTGTTCCATTACCATTATAGTTTTTCTCCTACACATATATATTAACATAAATTATCAAAATACAAAAGACTTATTTTCTTAATATTCCCATAAACTTTTCAATCACAAATCTAGCATATAAAAAATTGCATTGTAAAATCAACAATGCAATTACAAAACTATTTGTTATCTAATTTTTTCATATAATAAAACATCATAAGAAGTGTCTTTGAATGAAGACAAAAATCTTCATCTTCAACAAGTTTTGGAATATCCCCAACTGGCACTAGCTTAACACTAATCTGCTCACCATCATCAAGATTTTGAACTCCGTCTAAAACTACTCTGGCAATAAAACATCTGGTATACTCATCACTCATACCCGGAGAGTTGTATCCGCCAAAAAGTTCTTTTATCTCCAAAACTCTTCCGCCAGTTTCTTCCATAACTTCACGCTTTGCAGCTTCTATAGGATCTTCACCATTTTCAACAAGCCCCGCACAAAGTTCACTTAACTCATTATTTACTGAATATCTAAATTGGCTATTAACAACAACATAAGTTTTACCCTCTTTAACCAAATAAGGCAAAACCCTTACCGCGTCCACAACGCCATTTTTAGAAACATTTTCGCCAGCCCTTCTACTGCAAAAATAATAATCAAACTTATCTCTTACTTTTCTAGAATACAAATTAATCCACTTACAATTTGTTAACTTTTTCAAATCTTTATTATCCATAATTCATCTCCAAAATCATTTTAACACAAAACAAAAAACTAATAAAACAAATAACAAAAATTAATAAAATATTGTATAAAAACAAGTTCCGACCAACCGGTCTAATAATCGCTATACCTAGCATAAATCAGGCAAATCCCGCACCCGACCAATTAGTCCAATATCTTATGTACTTTTTTTTATTAAATTCTATTACACATATTATCCTACACTAAAGCCTATAAAATCGACCACATGGTCGAAATATCAAACAATCAAAAAATAATTTTAACTAACACAAAGATTTTTTATTAATTAATCTCCTTACAGATAACCACCTAGCCCAATTCATAAATGCCAAAAAAACTATAAAATAACAAACAAAAAAGAGAGTTAAAATTTAACTCTCTTTTTATTTGTATGTTAGTTTGAAATCTTATAAAGGGCTAATTAGTATCAATATTTACTCAATCCATCGATACCGAATAAGCTCTAAATGAAAGCTCTAGTTGACTTGTACTAGCAATCAAGAATGCTGATCCTGGATCATACAAAGCTTGTGTGCCAATGTTGTACCAAACTGCAACTGTATCAGTTTGCCATACTTGTATTTCTGTACCATAATCAACTTCATCTTGATGAAGTATTGTAATATAGTTTTCATCATAGTATGAAATGACAACTTTTACAGGCGTCCACTGAGCATAAAGAATAACTTCTTCACCAGGCATTATCGCTTCTGTTTCGAGCAATCCCGACGAACCATCTGCTGTTCTAGAATATCCCGCCAAGGTATAACCCATAGGATCAGGAACTGGAGACGCATTCAAGCTTTCATTGATAATACTACCTGCATACACATTATACAACTTAAATGATGTTCCGCCATCTGGATAGTTATAATAAACTCTTACGTCATAAGGAATAGCTTCCCATTCAGGAGTAAATGACATGTCAGATTCAAATGTAAATACAGTTTGGTTTTCACCAGCTACTAAGTCTTTAATATATGCTGTATCATCATAAGTGTTAACAGAGCCATCCTTTCTATAACTAAATACAAGTTTTGAACCAGTTACCATTTGCATTGAATATGTTAGCCAGTCTTTTTGTCCACTTTGAGTTACAACTCTAGTGTAAGAAGTAGTAGTAGAGTTTGCATAATAATCTATCCATAGGTAATCAAAGTTTTGCTCTGAAGAAGTCTTGTAGCTAAATGAAATATAGAAGTTCTTCTTTGCAACCATAGTCAATGTAGCTGTTTTACTATGAGTGTGGTTGGTTGATGTAAATGTTGTAGAACTAATTGACCATGGGTATGTCGTATCGTTAGTCAAAGTATAAGATGAATCATCATTTTGTAATGTTCCATTTGCTACTCTATATAGCTTACCATCACTACCATTCCAACCTTTCAATCTATAACCTGGTCTAGAAATCATGTTGGCAGATAGTAGTGCTAAATACTGACCATATTTTGCTTTCATAGTTGTATTTTCTGTCAACATCTCTGAATTAGCATCTTTATTAAAGGTTAATGTATATTCCGCAGTTGTATATACAATATACAAATCTGTAGAAGGTTTTGACGAAGATGAATTATATCCAAATGTATACGGATACTTACTTGTCTTGGTATAATATTTCCTATCGTAAGATAGCATATATCCAGAAACAGTATAACCCTTTAGATAATTTTTCTTCTTAGTATTATCTTCAGTAGATGCAGCAGTTTCTAAGTCATTGATAATATGTTCAAAAGATTGACTACTTGTAATATAGTATTGATATCCATTTGCTGCAGTAGCCTCATATTGTCCATCTGTAATAGATTTACCACCAGAAATAGATCCGTTATCAACAACATACTTGTGAACATAAATTGTATAAGAAGTTTCTTCCCAAATACATCTCATAATAATGCTAGATGGCATTACGTTAGAGAATGCGGATTGAATTTGATCTTTGGTTGGGAATACACCATAGCTACCATCGGCAGTAAACTCTAATGTGAATAAAACTGCAGTCTCTGCGGAATTCAAAATTTCAAAGCCTCTAAACACGTGTCCTTCCTTAAATGGTTGTACCGTTTTGTAAATAGTAATCATAGAATCACTAAAACCAACTGTAAATTGTGCAAGACCTTGGGTTATTCCATCAGAAGTTCCCATATATTTTTCGCCATTTGCAGTGTCTGCTCTCATTGTCACAGATAAAGAACCTTTCTTCATATGAATTTCAAGCACACTATTTCTATTAGAATTTGTAGGGCTTGCGTTGTATGTTCCAGATGTCTTTTCTGTGTAATATCCGTCATTTGTTACATTAAACATAGCTGCAGAAGCTTCTGTAAAACCTACCTTCGCAGGAACGTAAACAAACTGAGCATTATCAGCAGGCGCTGTTGGATATGTAAAATAGAATGGCATTTGTTGAACTATTAATGTGTTATCAACTTTTACTATTGAAGAAGTACTGTTCATCATATAAATATCATCTTCTATCTTCAAAGCTCCAGACATATACATTGTAGCACCCCAATAATAGATGCCATCGCCTTGGGATTGCCCTGCATCATTACCAGAAATTGTAATGTTTGCCACTGTAAATTTCTGACTGTAATAACTTGAACTTCTCCATCTAGTGTGAACTACACTATCTATAGTATCTGTCGTATAATATGTTGATGCATTTCTTTCGTAGAAGAATACTTTATTCTCTACATCTAGAAGAGAAGCTTCTATTGTGCCTGAGTTATATCTAGAACATGTACTTAGCCACAACTCATCTTGGTATAAGAAGATTGCAGCACCGCCGCCTCTATTTAGAGGAGCATTTGATGTTATTTTATTATTTAAGAAACTTACAGTGCCAGAAACCATAACTTCCCAATAACTCCATAAACCAGCACCGCCACCCATATCAGATTTAATACTATAAACTTCGTTTTCTGATACTGTTGTTCCACCTGTATCTTCTTCGCCACCAATAAATACTAAAGAACCATAGCAATATACGCCACCACCGGCATATCCCGCTCTATTGTTGCTTACAGATGTTAGGTTATATAAAGTTAAAGCTATCGCCCAACCACCCGGAGCATATATGCCACCACCTAACTCGTCAGCAGAGTTTCCATCTATTCTTCCACCAAATATAGTATTTTGCGTTGAAGCTGCAAAGTATATACCTGCACCATTTTTCGCTTGGTTATTTGTTACAACAACATCATAAAGGTTAGCATATTCTGCAAAATACATTCCTCCACCATTAGTTGTTGCTTTATTACCTGTAACGGTTAGTTTTTTGACCATAGCTGGTGTTTTTACAAAATAAATACCACCGCCAGAGCCTTTTGAAACGCCATTTTTGATTTCTAACCCTTCAGAATCAAAGTATGGCACACTTTCTACCCATATGGTTCCTCCGCTTGATGTTGCAGAGTTTCCATCAAACTTAACGATGCCACCATCTCCAATATATAGATATTGTCTACAGTAAATAGCACCGCCACTATATGAACTTCCTGTGCTACCAGCAATATTTCCTTCAAATGTTGTTCCAGAACTAATATAGAATCTATATTTACTGCTTGTTGTTGTGTAAACTTCAGGAGTACCATTGGTTAACCAATAAGATACAAATCCTTCTGATGTAGTTCTCTTTTCATATGTACCGCCATAATACAATTCATGACCATTGGTATATACATAACCTTCATCAATTAGCATTTGATATGTTTTAGAAGTTCTAAACATATACAAAGCACCGCCATGCATTGTAGCAGAGTTTGCGTTAAATGTTGTTTGTGAAATATGAACATCTCCGGTTACAGGAATGATTTCCATAGCCCCGCCAACTCCTTGAACTGTTGAGTTATTTTCAAAAGAACAATTACTTACGCTCAATGGGGTAGAATTTCCACTTTGTTGTAAAATAGAACTTACTGCTCCACCGTGAGATGCAGAGATGTTATTTTTGAAAGTGCAGAAGTCAATTGTTGATCTTCCTCCAAGCATAAACAATGCTCCACCGCCGCCACCAGATTGATAGAATGTATACCAACCACCTCTAACACCTGATTGCCAGCAATAGTAACCTGTTTCATTATTTTCAAAGTTACAGCCATTTAATGTAAGTGCACTAGAAGTATAACTTGTACTTGTAGATGCTGAGCCTTTAAATGTGATTGCACCACCAGCATATGCAGAAAAATTATTCTTAAAGTCGGTATTGTAAACAGTAAGGCTTGCCCTTGCTGGATAAATATTGTAATTATCTGGAAGACTTCCTGTTAATTCAGTACCATTTAAGAATGTGCCTGCACCTCTGGTGCTATGACCGAATAAGTCGCCAGCACTATTATAACCTGGCTTAATGGTTCCATCTGCATTTTTAGTATAAGGACCACTATGAACACCTATTAGACTACCACGAGTTTGATAGTCGTAATGTGAATAAGCACCGCCCCATTTTGTAAGTGTTTGATTCTTTAATGTCGGATGATCTTTGTTTCCGTCCATTGTTAGAGTCACATTTTTACCATACTCGATAGTACCATAAGCATCTGAAGTTAAGGTAATATTTTCGTTAAAAGTAACCGTATACAATGAGGTTGTGTTTGATGCACTGGTCTCTCTTGCTTGAGTTTTTGTAGTAAATACTCTAAACATATCAAAGAACAACCTAGAGCTACGAGTTAAAATAATTGGCTCACTAATTACAAAGCTCAAGCTCTTGTCTACAATCAACACTTGATTTGTTACAGTATGAGATTTTGTAATAACAATATGGTTGCCGCTAGCAGCAGCTGCTGCTGCTTCTGCAAGATTACCATGGTATGTTTTCTTTTCGATATTATATGCAATAGGATCTGCAAATACTACATACCCACTATCATCATATGTGATACCTGAAATAATACCAGTTTCTTTCTTGCCGAATTTTGAGAAATAATTTTCTGCAAAAGTTGTTTCGTATTCAATAATATCTGTTCCGCCGCTATCATTAGTTACTTCCATTGTTCCAAGGTAAGTACCAAATTTTGCGATACGGCGACCATCTGTATAGTCATTAGCTTTTACATACAAAGTTACTTCTGGAGCAAACGATGTTGTTGCACCACTCTTAGAATAAATCATATATGATCTTGCGTTTGCAAGATAAATTTCGTCAGACCAAGCTCCTGTGCTTAAGTTGCTTGTATTTTGATTACAGTTAATATATAGAACTGTAGCAAGATACATACCTGCACCCACGTTACTTGAGTTGCCTTTCATTTGAACAGCAAATCTTTGTCCATTGTCTGGGTCTGCAAATCTTACATCACCGCCTTGCAATGCAAAGCCGCCGCCACGACCAGTAGCTGTATTATTGGTAATTTGTGTACTACAGAATGTAACACCTGCCTCTGCTGTACCTGTAACTAATATTCCACCGCCAGCACCACCAGATACATTGTTAGAGACATGCATCCAGCAGCTTGAGTTTCTGCCTCCTGTAGCGTTTACTTCATAATAGTTATGGAATTTTGAAACTACAGAGCCACCTGCGATACAGATACCTGCACCACCACCAGCACTAGACGATTGAACATTGTTGTTAATGTCTGTATTACCAATGCTATAGTCAACCCATTCACCATTAATCATATACAATCCACCGCCGAATAATTCTGCAGTGTTGTTACTAATGTAGATGTTAATTGTTTTTAACTCTGTGCTACTACCAAATGTTAGCGTACCACCATTATAGATACCACCACCACGAATTGCTGTATTGCCATTAGCAACTGAAGATCCGTCACCAAAGGTGTAACTAGATAGAACCTGTACAGTACCTACATTATATAAAGCACCACCACCATAAGCTGAACCAGTAGCTGCGTTTCTATACATTTTACCATTTGCACTAATAGTAAATCTACCATCGTCAAGGTTTGCAACACCCGCACCTGTTGCTGCACGGTTGCCATAGATGTTAGTATAGTAAGTAAATGTCATAGTACCATTATTTGCAATACCACCACCCATTCCTGACAAAGCTTGATTGAATAATACATTTAAGTTTTGACCGTCTGAAGTGTTTCCATTTACTTGATTGATAGTTCCTGTTGTATCGTTGTAAATACCACCACCATCTAGGTCTGCAGTATTACCACTTGAAGTACTATCATTACCGATAAATGTATATTTACCAAAGTTTACTGTATCTTTGTTAAATATAGCACCGCCTCTTGTAGCTGTATTACCATATATTTTGGTATAAGAAATATTCAATGTTCCTGCAATAATAGCAATAGCTCCACCATTACTTGCAGAGTTTGAATTGATTAGATTGTTGTAATAAGATGCTGATGTTGATGAAGATGCATTGTTTGTATTAAATACACCAGTAGCTGTGCCACCTGTTGTATTAATTATAGCAACGCCACCACCATTATTTTGAGCATCATTTCCAGTAATAGTACCAATTGGGAATGTAAATGTTGCATTATCAACAGCAACGCCACCACCATTTGTACCAGTTTCATTGTTTGTAATTAAAATTGCCGCTGCATTTGCTGCATTGTTTGCAGATTTTTGAGCAGTTTCTAATATTGTTCCTTGAGCAAGATAGATTCCGCCACCACCAGCGCCTGATGTGTTTCTATCTGCAGCTATATTTTCAGAAATAGTGCAAGCAGTAAGTTTGATCTTTCCTGATTGAACATAAATACCACCACCAGCAAATGTTGCTTCATTTTTAGTAATTTGTGAAGTTGTTGTTGATATAACCATGGCATATGTTGTAGTATCCGCATTTGCAATATAAATTCCGGCACCACTATGAGCATGGTTTTCTGTAATAACTGCCTCTCCAGATAAATCTATATACTTAGTAGAATATATAGCTCCTCCAAATTCTGACGCTGTATTACCTGTTATTGTTCCTCCAATAAGTCTAATATATGCTTCTGCATAAATTGCAGATCCGGATACTGCTGTGTTGTTTCTTAATGTTGCACCTTTATTTAAGATAAACTTAGGAGTATCTGGTAGATCGTCTGCATGAGCTTCAACTTTAATTAAGCTTCCGGTTTCTACTGCATCACCTTCAACAATTAAGTTTGCACCTGATATCGGACTATCTGTTCCAAGCGTTAATTGTCCACTACCTACTACTGTAAACAAGTTGTCAGAAATGCCACCTCTTGATATTTTATATTCTGCACCTGCTACAATACTTATCTTTTTACCTATATAGAATGAACTTGTAATATCAACAGCTCCAACCAAAGCTTCTTGAGCCGCTCTTAAGTCAGATTCTTCATTGTATATTTGTAAGTCATTTTGGATATTAATATTCTTATAAAGGATAATCTCTTCGCCTTCTTGAGCGCCTAAGTAAGCTTCTGTTAATGTTTGATAGAATACTTCAGCCCCATCTCTCATAATAATTGCGGCATAGTTACCCAATACAAGATAAGTATCTTTTACTCTAAAGCCAGACTCATCTCCGCCATACAAGAACTTACCAATATTGTTTGCTGCCATAGCTCTTGATGGGAAGCTAACAAGTTTATCACCCATTTGAGCAAGTTTTGATGTTATACAAATTTTTGTCTCATCATTCAATGTTTTTGATACAGCATTGTCAAAAACAGCAATCTTTGTTGGATTGTCTTGATTGTCTCTAATTGCAATGAACAAATCATTGATAATTTCTTCATCATCAGATTTTCCATTAGAGGTTAACTCTATATATCCAGAAATAATTGTTTTTGTTGATGTATAGATACCGTTACCATAATATTCTCCATTGCTATCATCATAAATGGCTAATCTATAAGCACCATCTGCACACAAATTATCTTGGATTAACATCTTTACACTTGTACTTGTGTTAAATGTTATAGTACCATTTGTGCTTCCACCTGTAGCATCTGCATAAATACCACCGCCATTCATAGCAGCAAGGTTTCCTTTAATTGTTCCAGCAACTAAAGTAATTGTACCATTACTATAAATACCGCCGCCATTCGCATCTGCTTCGTTATTTATTAAGGTTCCACCATTAAAATTAATCTTACCATTACTGTAAATACCGCCACCATTTGCGATAATTACTGTACTTTCATATGTGTAACCTTGAGCATAGTTTTTATTATCAACATTTGTAGAGCCTATAGTACCGCCATAGAAATTCAATGTTGTGTTTTTATCTCTCATATAAACACCCGCACCTTGTCCTGCAGTGTTTTGATAAATTTCTCCAGAATTTAACGTAACAGTACCATTAGAAATAAGAGCAATACCAGCCCCAGCCTTTGCTACATTGTTGTAAATAAGTAAGTTATTAACATTACAAGTACCACCAGATACTAATAATGCGCCATAACCGTGGGTAATTATGTTTCCATTAATATTTCCGCCATAGAAGTTTAGTGTTCCTGCACTTTGGAATACTACGCCACCATAACTTGTTAATTCTTCATAAATATGTTCTACAAAATCAGCAAAGAATACGTTTGTTGTACCACCTGTTACAGCTAAACTATAGCCTCTACCTGTTGTTGCAGAATTGTTTCTAAATACTATTGTTGAACTTGCAACCCCTTCTTCGCCAATTGCTAAAGTACCATTATTATTTGTAATAGCACCACCATATCCATTAGGCGCTTTGTTTGCTTGGAAGGTTGAGTTTGTAAGAATTAATGAAGTGTTTGTTCCATTGTTGTAAATAGCTCCACCACTATTTCCCTCTGCTACATTGTTGTTGTAGAAGAATGATCCTGTAATAGATGCTTTACCAACATTATGTACGGCACCACCACTTGCTGTGGCTCTGTTACCACCCGCTTCATCATCAATATTGCCGAATACACAATCTGTAATAGTCATTGTAATTGTTACGCTTGTTGTTTCAGCATTATAGATAGCACCACCAGAGCTTCTTGCAGAATTTGCAACGAAATTTCCTCCAGATAAAGTGTAGTTACCCAAATTATAGATAGCACCGCCACTAGTTCTTGCCTCATTTGCATTATACATATTTGAAGTGTCAGAAACTACACCTGTCACTGTATTATAAATAGCTCCGCCAGTCGCATTTGATTCATTTCTCAAGAATTGAGATTCTTGAATAACAATGCTTTTATTGTTGTAAATAGCTCCGCCACTTGTTCCTGCATAGTTTTGAGAAAATTCGCAATTTTGTATCTCAATGTTAGCACAAAGATTTGAGTAAATAGCTCCGCCATTTGATGTTGCTTCATTATCTTCAAAAACAACATAATGCAATGTAGCTGCAGCATTTGTATTGGCCATATTAATAGCGCCACCATTAACTGCCTTACCATTTTTTACAATAACACCATTGTATAGTTGCAACATACCAGACACATTAAAGATTGAATCATATGTCGCAGAATTTGATGCCTTACCATCAAAAGTCATTGTATAAGGAGGAACTTCAGCAGAATCTTGACCAACAATTAATCTTCCATCAGTACCTATCTTAAATAATATTCCTGTATAAGTTCCTGTTCCATCTACAGTGTTTACGTATCTATAGATATTTAGATCTATAGCATCCACTGTAGAGAATGGTTCTAGAATTATTTGTTTGTTAATAGAAATTTCAGATTTAACATAACAATCTTTCAAAATTTTTACAGTTTCTCCGCTATTTGCATCACTAATTGCTCCAGCAAGAGTTTCGTAATAAGGATTTTCTAGTTCATTTGATGATCTATTAATATATGCCTCTGCTTCTACCCATTGAGCATACAGCTTATATATATATGTTGTAACCTCTTCCCCAGCAATCTCAACGGTTTCATGGGTCAGCCTGCTATCGTTTAGAGATGGGATAGTGATTTCTGATCCTGGACTGAAATTGTGTGTTGAAGAGCCATTTTCTCTCAAGTTAAAACTCTTCAACGCATGATTTACATACACAAGTTGATTTTGAGGGTCACTTATTGCAGGTACATTAAACTTTCTTCCTACTGAAGTCTCAATAAGTCTAGAGTCTGTACCATCATTAAATTGTCCACCGTTGCCTAGAAGTTGTATATAAACAGTTTGAGGAATCCATTCTGCAATGAACATAATCTTTTTCATTGATAATTTTTGTTCAGATTCGCTCATTGTTGTATTGTAAATCTTTAATGAAGTTCCTGCTTTGTATTTTGCAATAACTGTTGTCTTATCTGTATCTACATGGATCCATTGACCAAAATTATTGTCAGCTTTTGTTACACCTTCAAGAAGTGTTACTGCTTTATTATATCTAACACTCTCAGTTCTATATGCTGTAGCGTCTGTTGGTTCAGTATAATATTCTACAGTAATTAATACCGGTTCCCACACAGCATATAATGTTACATCACTTGCAGGCATTATAAATCCATAAATATGATTAGATGCTGTAGCTGAATAAATATATGCAGGGCTAATAGCTTCATATGCAGTAGGCATTTTGCTTGAAGCATTCTCCCAACTCATATTGCTGTTTGTTGACCAACCTACAAAAGTATAAAAATCTCTATCTTTTGCAGGATTCTTTACATAAAAATCTCCAGTTGTTCCAGATTGCACTGCAAAATTACTATCTGCTTTTGTTGTTGCTCCGGCTTTTGTTGTTGCTTCTCCAACGTAGAATATGCCACCATTTGCATTGTATGTTACTTTATATTCTCTTTCTTCCCATACTGCATAGAAATGTACATAAATATCAGAGTCTGTTCCACCAATTTCAATCTTTGAACCTTGCAGATGAGTCGCTACAAAAGGTTGTCCAATAGCGTATGGAGATACAGCCCAGCCATCTAGTTTGTATTTCGCTTCATCATCAGCTGTACCACTATATAGGCTAGTATCCAAAAGACTACCATATTTTAATCCTGTTATGGTTTTTTCTGGAGTGCCACCATCAGCAGCTTTACCAGATTGGTTTGTATCATAGTGAAGAACAACTATTCTGTCGTTTCCTTCCCAAATAGCGTATAATGGGGTGTCAAAAGATGGTGTATATGTGGCACCAGCAAGGAATGTTGTACCTGAACCATCTGAATATTCGTTCCAACCTATAAATTTATAATAAGTTCTTTGGAAACCTTCAGTCTCATTACATGCAGGAAGTATAATTGATGTGCCTGCATCAAATACCCTGTTTTCAATAGTGCCTAAAATTTCTTCTCCAAATTTACCATTTTTATTAAATGAAACTGTAACCTGTTTAATCCAGTTTGCAGTCATTCTAACAGTATTTGTTGCGATATCTTCAGGAGCCATCAAAGCTGTTGTAATTTGAATTGAAGGAGTTGAAAGAATATCGTATGTTTGATTATTAATTGTATAAGAAACTAGTCTATGACCAGCTCTTGTAATTTGATCACCTTGAAGGAAAGTAAATGTTCCTGTTTCTCTTACAGAATATGTTGCTGTTGAAGAGTCTTTTCCGGTAATAATGCCTCCATTAGCATTAACTACAACAGAAACAACATTTTCTTCCCATTGAGCAAGCAAAGTTATATAACTTCTTACATTAACTTGGAAACTCTCTCCAGCAGAACGAATTAATCCAGAGGTGTCTCCTTCAACTTTCCAACCTACAAATCTATAAGAGGTTACATATACTGCAATACCTGTTTCAATAACATTTGATGGAAGTATAAATGAAAGTTGATATAACTCTTGTACAGTATAACTTGAACCAGTTCCAACACCAATCCAAGTTTCATTTTGTCCAGTTGGAGTTTCACTCTTATATATAATAGGAACATAAATAGGTTCCCAAATAGCATGCAATGTTATATTGCTATTAGGCATAATGAAGTTAACATTTGTAATAGCGTTAGAGCCATTTGGTCTTCCATAAATTTTTGAAGGATCAGCTTCGCCAACATTGATAGACCAACCCATAAAATCATAGCCTAGTCTTCTCTTTGCATATGTTACAAATTCTGAAACATCTACAGTAGAAGTATATTGTATGCTACGGCTATCAAAGCCGTCTGGAGTTGTTTTACTACCTAATGATGAATCACCATAATCATATGTTAATGTAAAGTATCTCTTATTCCAAATAGCATAAAGAGTTACCAATTCTTGAGTGGTACTTTCTGTTGCAACAGTATAAAGATTTCCTACAATACCCCCGTTATTGTTTGCACCAGAAGTTGTTGACCAACCACCAAATGTAAATCCTGGATCAGTATTTGTTAGTTGGAATTCAGTTGCGGTTAGATCAATAACATCTCCGTATTTTCTGTCTCTATCAAATTTAGATCCATCACCACCACCTTCTTGGTTTGTATCAAATCTTACTTTTATAGCTCTGCCTTCCCAAACCGCATATAGGTAGATATCATTTGTATTTTGAATCTCATATGTTGGTGTGCCTGCCGCAAATCCCGCATCAGCCACAATTGCAGTTGAAGATGTAGACCAGCCAAGCAATGTAAAGTTTGTTCTTGCAAAAGTCGCATTGATTTGATTTAGGTTTACAGTTCCATATGTGGCATCTCCCCTAACACCAGGGAATATATAATTTTCCATAGAAGGATCGTCGCAGTTTTTATCAAATGTAATAACTGTAAGTTCTTGCCATACACAATAAATTCTCTTAGTTTCTGATGGCATTGTTATTGTCGCTTCTTTGCCATATGTTGGGACTTCTGCGGTTGCCTCATCTGCAAAACCAAGCAATCTATAACCTTCTTTAGAAATAGCACTAGTTCCAGTTGTAAAATCAGATAAGTTGATTGTAGATCTAAAAGGTGTTGGAACAGAATGATCATTATACGTTTTGTTATAAATGCCGCCATTAAGGCCTATAATGAAATAGTATGATTTTGGAGCCCATACAGAATACAATTGAATATTACCAACACGATCAACTTGATAATCGTTTGTATAATCTACAGCAACATCAAGCTCTGTTGGCTGATTATCAATCTTCCAACCTTTTAGTTGAAGTCCAGCAGGTGCACTTATTGAAGATGCATAAGCGCTAATGCTTACAATATCGCCATATCTTGGATCTGGAGATATTCTTATTTCTGATCCGTAGCTAGCGTCACCAGGGTCTCTAACAATCAATTCCAATGTTACAGATTGGCCTAACCAAATAGCATACAAAGTTATATCGGCAGTAATTTCCAATGAAGAACCAATACTATAATTAGTTCCTTGACCATCTGCCCTTGTGTTCCATGTACTAAATGTGTAATATGTTTTGCTATAAGGAGCATTAGGAACTGTTACTCTTGTTCCTTTTGCGTATAATTGTGCAGTTAAGTCTTCTTGTCCAGGAGTAAGCTCTCCACCATTTGAGCTATAACTTAGAGTATAAATTCTTGCCCATAAAGCATATAGTATAACATTACGAGCTGGAATTGTATATTCTCCACCAGCATCATAGATAGGAGTTGGATTGTCAACATCCTCAACCCATCCTTTAAACTCATACTTATTCTTTGTTGGAGTTAAAGGAGCAAGTGTTACAACATTTGTATATTGGTCATAAATGCGATATGCTGACATATCATCATTATCATCATTATTGTAAATGCCGCCGTTTAATTCATAAGTTACTGTGAAATATTTTTTATTCCACACAATATAAACTTTAAGAGTATCAACAACTCTTGAATCTTTATCTAAAAAGTAAATACCAGTAGTTCTTACGTTATCTCCATAAGCAAATTCATATCTAACTTCTTGAACGCTTCCACTAACAGTTTGTTCTAGTAAAGCGTAAAAACCACCAACTTCATAGCCTTCATCAGAATTTTCCAAGGCGTCTTCAAACACAAGCGGAATATCAATTCCATATTCCCCTTCAATTGTTGTTACAAGTTTGTTTCCATCATAAACTTGAATGTTACGAGAGTCACCTTTCCATACAGCATAGTAAGTATTTTGATCTGCTTGCTCTAAAGTGATTACATCACCAAAATTATAAACTGTTCCACCTTCTTCCTTTGTTGCCCAACCAATAATAGAATAGTTTTCTCTTACAACAGAACTGTTTGAAACATTTTCAGAAGGAATTACAAATTGCTCTCCAATAATAACGCCAGCAATTGGATTTACAAGTCCAGTAGCATCAAGTGCATTATTTAGGAATGTAATAGTATGCTCTTTTGACCAAACAGCATATAGTTGGAAAGAGTTTCCTGGCATTTCTAAAGTAAAGCCGGTTCCTTCATCATTTTTATAAAAAGCACATTCTGGAGAACTTGAACTATATGACCAACCCATAAATCTATAACCACTTCTTGTAGCTGTAGAATATAGTGTTATGGTTTCTTTGTATACATATGCTTTTGTATAAACACTCTCACCAGGAGCTACAGTTTTTAATTCTCCGCCTTGTAAGTAGTATGTTACGTTATAACTATATGGACACCACAAAGAATACAATATATCGTTTGCTTGTCCAGGCTCTGCATTAGTACCTATTTCAAAGTATTCGCCTAAGCCGTATATCATACCAGTATAATTGCCTGGGTTTTTATAGTCATAATTGTCTATAGTTCCCCAACCAACAAAATAATAGTTTGTATCAGTATGTACAGCTGTTGATGTAAGTTTTTCTCTTCTGCCATAATAGCTGCTAATTTCTTGAACTTGATTATCTGCTGTATTTTTTAATTTTAATGTACGAGAATCTCCCCTCCATACAGCATAAAGTGTTAATTTATCTACTTCAGTAAAATCAGCCTCTAACAATGTGAAAACATCTCCAGCATGGAAAGTTGCAGATGTTGCGCTTTCATCCAAACTCCAACCTAAAAATGTAAAGTTTGTTATCTCGCAAGTAACAGGCAGCCCAAGAATAGTAAACGATTCACCCTCAATTCCAATAAAATCTTCATAACCGCCAACTTTATACAACTCATCATCACTTATCTTCGTATTATTCAAAGTGTATCCTACGGTAAGCTGTCTTGCCCATATAGCGTATAAAGTAATATCTTCTTCGCCAACTTCAATAATATCATCTATTGCATAGCTTGTTCCAAGTCCTGATTCTAGAGTGTTATATTCCATCAATCTATAACCGTTCTTAATAGGAACTTCAATTAATGAAAGATCATATCCTCCTTCCAATCCGGCATCTACAAGATTATCTCCTATAAGCCCAGTCGAAGGCATTCCTCCAACAGCATCTAGAGCTATGTTAACTTGGTTTCTTTCCCAAATAGCATACAAAGTCAAAGGAGTTGTGTTTGTAACTTTGAATGTTTGTCCAGGATAGTATACGTTAACACAGTTTGGAGAATTGATATCGCAAGGGTAGCCGTCGCTATCTCTTGGAATACCATCAGCCCCAGTACACCAGTAAGCAAAGCTATGATATTGCTTAGACAAACCTTCGCTAGATGGAACTGTGAAATACTCATTGAAGTAACCAGTTTCATTCTTTGTTTCGCCATCTGCAGAGTTAGGATTGAAAATAAAGCTACTTTCAGCACCTCTAAAGATTGCATACAAGAATATACTATCGTTAGGAATTGTAAAGTCCGCACCAGGAAGATATTGATAACCAAAATCTCCACTAGCATTTGGTCTTGTAGCAAAACCTATGAAAGTTTGATTTGCTCTTTGGAAGTTATATTTAGGAGTTGCCAAATCTTGGTAAGTTGTCGTTGTGTCTTTGGTTGGCAGCGTTATCGTACTCTTGTACTTGCCACTTGATGACCAAAGCACTTCGTTAAAAGAACCAGTATTTGTTACACGAACAACAGTAACAGTAAAAGTTCTCTCAACCCACTTAACATAGATTGTGGTGTCTCTTTCAATAGGTAGGTCAAAGTCAAACTCAGTAGTAAAACCTGGGTCTGAATACCAACCACCAAAAGCATAGCCCTTATCTTTGGCTATCGGGTCTTTCGGTTGTTCAATCGTACCACCTATAGAAACAGACATGCTGTCAAGAGCACCCTGCTCACTATAAAATCTAACAGTGGCTCTTCTAGAGGTCCAAATCAAAACACCTGTTACCGCAAGTGCAACGACTACACACAAAATGATAACAAGTCTTATACCTTTTCTTCTTGATTCTGCCATTTTTCTCAATCTCCTTAAAATTGATTTTGCAAATAAAACTTTGTTTGCGATATATGTAAAAATATTTTTCTACATAATTTTATAATTATATTATACACAAGCAAGCGGTCTACTGCAAGAAAAAATTTAATAAAAAAGTTAAAAAAATAAACTTTTTCTTTGTTATTTTACTTGACAAAAAAAATAGGCATTTTTTGCGCAAAAAAGCCTTCGATTTTTTATTACAAAAAACCCTTAATTTTTTCATCCAATTTTAGTAAAAAAACGCAGCATTTTTTGAGAAAATTTTCAGCTCAAAAACACCTCAAAATATAACCCCAAAAACACAATAAAAATTTAGCTACGATAACCTTTATTACCCTCTATAAAAAATCTCAAAATCACACTCGCAAAAAGACATTCTTTGAACTGGCAAAAGCAGCAAAAATAATTTTTTTGCCAAAAATTAAAATGCAAAATAAAACCCCAAAAAAGTTTGTTTTTTATTAAAAACTTAATATTCACCCGCAAAAATACGCACAAAAACCCTTTCAAGACCAATTGGTCGGTAAAAATAGGCTTAAAAAACTCAAAAAAATGTTATTTTAGATGTCAAAATTGCACATTTTGAAAAAGCGATAAAAAACTTTTTTTGAAAAATAAATTTTGAAAAATCAGTACAAATATTTTATAAAATTTTAATTAAAGAAAAAGACAAATTTATCAGCAATTTTTGCTGAGAATTTTGCAAGCATTTTGAGGCTAAAAAAATCACTTTTTCAAGGCGGTTTTTCACTTCATTTTTTATGTCGAAATTTGTTTCAATTTTGCAAGCAAAAGGTGTAAAAAAATAGTCGCATTTTATCTCTTTATAAAGCCCGCAAAACTTAGAAATTATTCCTTTCAATTCTGCTTTTTTCCCGCCTAAAAAATCGCCAAAATCTGACACAAAATCTTGCTCAATTTCTTTATAATGCATTATCAAAATTGTTAAAAAATCTTCATAAGTTTTTAGAAATTCTTCTCGATTTAATTTTGAATTTTGTAAAATATTTACACTTGCTCTACTATTTTTTGCATATTCTTTCGCCATTGTTTCAAAATTTTTTATGTCAACATAGCCAAAATAATCATTATAACCCATAATAAATTCCCTTGTAATCTATATGTAAAAAAGCTGATTTTTGTTAAAATTTAGTAAAAAGTTTATCGCTTTTAACAAGGAATTGTTAGTTTTTTGCAGGTAAAATAACTCTAAAAAATGCCTATTTGGGCGTTTTCTAACACGTTTTTACATAAAAAATTAAGCTTTTTTGAGGCAAAAATGGGATTTTTTTATTTCAAAAATCGCTCTCAGAGCGTCTCAGCGCACAAAAAAAACACGTCTAAACAACGTGTTTTTTGTTTTATTACAATTCTTTTCTTGACTCTATTGCCTTGGTCAACGTTACTTCGTCTGCATATTCTAGTTCGCTTCCCATAGAGATGCCTTGAGCAAGTCTAGTTACTTTGATATTAAGCGGTTTTAATATCTTAGCTATATATAAAGCTGTTGCCTCACCTTCCACATCTGGGTTTGTTGCAACAATAACTTCTTGAATATCTTCAAGATTTACCCTCATCAAAAGTTCTTTTAGCTTTATATCATCAGCAGAGCGGCCTTCCATAGGATTGATACAACCGTGCAAAACGTGATATAAGCAGTTTAGACTTCTTACTTTTTCGATAGAAGCGACATCTTTTGGTTCTTTTACTACACAAACAATATTGCTTTCTCTATTTTTGCAGATATCACAATACTCTTCTTCAGAAAAATTACCGCAACGTTTGCAAAATTTTATATTATCCTTTGCAGCAATCATACTTTCGGCAAGCGTTTGTACTTTTTCTCTATCGCTAGACAAAATGCTATACGCATATCTTTGTGCGGTTTTGTATCCAACACCCGGAAGCATCATGAAACTACCGATAAGCTTTTCTAGGGATTTAATATTACCCATTATTATAGCAATCCTCCGCCCATAGGTCCTAGAGTGTCTTTTCTCAATTTGTCAGCTTGAGCTTGAGCATCATTGATTGCCGCTGTAATAAGGTCTTCTAGCATTTCTACATCATCAGGATCAACAGCTTCTGGTTTAATTCTTACAGCTTTGATTTGTCCTTTACCAGAACATACTACTTCAACCATATTTCCGCTGCAAGTGCCGATTACTTCAGCATCATCCAGCTCTTCACTCTTTCTTTGCATTTCTTCTTGCATTTTTTGTGCTTGACGAATCATATTTTGCATATTTGCTCCGCCAAAACCACCACCAAAACCACCTTTATACATATTAATTTCTCCTTTATTTTATTTGTAATATATTTCCAAATTTTCTTTTTAGGTTTGTTATATCTTTTTGAACAATGTCTTCTTTGATTTCTCTTTCTACTTTTATCTTCGCAACATCATCTATTTCTGCAACGATATCTTGCAATATCTCAAGATTCTTTTCTCCGGCAATTATGTTATATAAATACTCATCTTCGATATATATAACAAGCTCGTCTTCTTCTAAATTATAGTTTCTTACATCACCACAAGCCGTATACAAGGCTGTCAAATCTCTTTCTCTAAGCTTGTAAATTACCGTACCCCAAATATTACTTGCAGTAACTTTCGGGTCAATATGGCGAATCTGCGCCGTTTTTTGCCTATAATTTTCTTTAATTAGTTTTTTTTTGAGCCGTTTTCGTCTAAACTTGCACATTCAAGGCAAGTGATTTCAAGCAAGACTCTTGGATTTAGAGCGTACTTCAAATCGCCTTCTATACCACTTAACTTTTCCATAAAAGCAAGAAGTTTTTTTGCAGATACATTTTGAGATTGATTTGATAATTTTTCAAATAAGTCACTTGGAAGCGACAAAATATTTTCGCTTTGTTTACAATTTTTGATAACCATCAAATCTCTAAAATGTGTTGTTAAATCTTTACTTAAAGATATTAAGTTTTTGCCACTACAAAAGGCTGAGTGAATTTCGTCCAAAACCCCGCCGATATCTCCAAATATCATATTGCCAGCTAATTTGATAATAGTATCTCTATCCGAAATACCCAAAACATTAAGCACAGTGTCATAAGTTACTTTGTTATTGCCATAAGCGATTACGCTGTCTGCAATCGAAAGCGTATCTCTTACACTTCCTTCACCTGCGTTTGCAATAACCTTCAAAGAATCGCTATCACAATCAATCTTTACTTCTTCAAAGATGTTTTTCAATAAATTTTCAAGCAAAACGTTAGAAACAAGTCTAAAGTCAAATCTCAAACATCTAGAAAGAATTGTTGCAGGAAGTTTTCTAACTTCTGTTGTAGCCAAAATAAACACAGCGTGTTTTGGTGGCTCTTCCAAAGTTTTAAGAAGTGCATTAAATGCATTTATACTAAGCATATGTACTTCGTCTATAATATATACTTTGTATTTTGCAGATACTGGTGGGAATTTTACCTTGTCCCTTATTTCTCTAATTTCATCTACGCCGTTGTTTGAAGCTGCGTCTATCTCTAATATATCCATATTAGATTCATCAGCTAAAGCTTTGCAGACATCACACTTACCGCAAGGTGAGCCATTAACTGGATTTTGACAATTTATGGCTTTTGAAAAAATCTTTGCACAAGTGGTCTTGCCTGTACCACGGCTACCAGTAAACAAATATGCGTGAGCAATATTGCCACTTTTTACTTGATTTATTAAAGTTGTTGTAATATGGTCTTGACCTATAACTTTATCAAAGCTATCTGGTCTAAACCTACGATATAAAGCAACTGCTCCCATACACATTTCCTTTTGTTTAATTTCTTAAATACTTCAGTTTTATTTTAATCCTATTTAGAGCATTGTCAATGCTTTTAGGGTCTTTTTTAAGTTTTTTCGCAATTTCGATATAATTGTAACCCTCTATATATATTTTTAGAACGGATTTTTCAAAACTGCTTAATTTGTCGTTTACCCCCTGCAAAATCTCTTGCACCTTTTCGGAAGATACAATACTTTGTTCAGGAGACATGTTGTCTGTACAAATATAAAAACCAGCTTCTTCTGTTTCGTCATCATCATTTTTTTGACCAACAACAAGTTTTCCTTGGCTATCTATTGACATATAACTAACAAAAGCCCTGTTTTTATCTCTATTTGCCATTTTTACGGCTTGCTGAATTCTTCTTGTAACGCAAAGCGTAGCAAAGTTTTTGAAAGACATATTGCCGCTTTTGTTTTTGAAAGAAAGGCAAGC
This sequence comes from Clostridia bacterium, assembly GCA_045534265.1. GTDB lineage: Bacteria > Bacillota > Clostridia > Christensenellales > UBA1242 > CAKVLS01. The sequence continues at coordinate 185,007 of JAZSJH010000007.1, read as the reverse complement.
AGAATAAAGACCTATCATAGCTTCTTGCATAAGATCGTCAGTTCCTGCGCCTACAAGAAAATATTTTCTTGAAATAGCATTTAGCCTTTGAGTATATCTTCTTGTTATTTCTTCAAACGCTTCTTCGCTGCCACCGCCAACAAGCGTTACAAGCTCTTCGTCTGGTAAATTTATCATCTAAAATTCCTTTGTCTTACTATTTCATAAACCACAGCGCTTGTTGCTGTTGATGCGTTAAGCGAATTAACCTTTCCGTACATAGGTAGTCTTATAACCCCATCACAAAGCTGTTTTGTAAGTTTAGAAACACCTTTTCCTTCGCTACCTATTACAACACCAACCGGACCTGTAAGATTTGTTTTGTAAATATATTCTCCGTCCATATCGGCACAATATATCCAAAAACCTTCTTTTTTAAGTTTTTCTATCATTTGATTAATGTTTGCAACTCTGCAAACAGGCAAATGGTTGCAAGCGCCAGCGCTTGTTTTAAGTACGGTTGCGTTAACAGAGCAAGCCCTTTGTTTTGGAATAACAATTCCGTGTACACCCGCACACTCGCAAACCCTAATAATACTACCAAGGTTGTGCGGGTCTTCGATATTATCCAAAATAACAACAAAAGGTTGTTCTCCCCTTTGAGATGCTAAATCCAAAACTTCTTCAATTTCGCTGTAAACAAAATCAGTAATCTCTGCAATAAAGCCTTGGTGCCTGCCCGTTTCAGAACTTCTATCCAAAATCTTGCGGTCTACAAAATTGATAGACACGCCTTTTTCTCTGGCTAGGTTAATTATCTTATTGCTATGTTCATCAGAAAGCCCTTTTGCTGCCATTAGTTTATTAAATGTTTTTCCGGCAACTAATGCTTCGTATACACTATTTTTTCCTTCAATATTCATTATTTATCTTCTCCAAAATTTTTTACTGCCATAGACAAAACTTCGTTTAGCCTATTTTCTTCTCCGCAAAGGTACAAATATCCAAGCAAAGCCTCAAAAGCAGTACTCTTTTTATACTCTATCATCTTTGCATTTTTTGACATTGTGTTTACTTTTGTATTTCTTGCCCTTTTTGCAATAGCTTGCTCATCAATAGTTAAACTATCAAAAATTTCGTCCAAAGCTTTTGCTTGAGAGCTTGCCTTAACAAACTCAGTAGAAAATTTATGTAAACTCCTACTTCTTGCAGTAGACACAAGGCAAAAGTGAGACCTTATGTAAAGACTATAAACAGCATCACCAACAAAAGCCAAGCTTTGCGGATTAACCATTTGCACGTCTTGTTTTGTCATATAAGGCATATCAAATAAATTCTTTTCACTCATACCCCTATTATACCACACAAAAAAACCAAATCAAAGTATATTTTGTTTTATAAAATAAAAATATGAGCTTAGCATAAATAAGACTAAGCCCATCTAAATACAAAGTTTTATCAACCAATTATCAATAAATCAATCCGAAGAATGAGATAATGCCACAAACAACAGAATAACAGAATTTATCTTGATAGGACTTTTGCTGAAGTAAAAGTTCTTCTTTTTTGTTGCTCAAAAACCCGCACTCTATAATCACTGCCGGTCTGTCTGTACATTCAACAATATAATAATCACCAACAGCAGCTTTTTTATTTGTGTTGTTTAATATTGCTTTAAGTTGTCCTTGCAGGCTTTCGGCTAAGTTTTTGCTTGCCGCACTCTTCTTACTATAAAAAACTTGTGCCCCGTGACTGTCTTCTAGCACATAACTATTCATATGTATAGACAAAACCAAATCGCAATTACTATTCTCTATTATTTCTTTGCGTTTTTTCATATCGCTTTTTTTTAGATTTTTTACACCTTCTTCATAAAGCCCATTTTTATCATTGCGAGTCATAACAACATTAAACCCATATTGCAAGAGCTGTCGTTGCAGATTTTTAGCAAAAGTTAAATTAAGTTCGCTCTCAACTACTTTTGTAAACTTTCCGATAGACCCCCCATCAACACCACCATGGCCCGCATCTATAACAATTGTAACTGTGTCTTTAGGAACTGACACAAATTCCGTTTTGCTACTGCTTATACAAAAAGCAAAAACAATGACACAACAAAACCAAATCGCAAATAGGCTTTTTATTCTAATACTTTTGATTAAAAACTTTTTTCTCATTACTTATGTTTATTAATTAAACATTTGCGTTATGACAATACTATAAAGACAATACATTTACTTACCTATTTGACTTTCGTATAACTTTTTGCTAATATTTAGGTAATAAAAGGAGCTTATTATGGCACAAAACAGAATACTTGGAGTAAATCCAAAAAATGCATATAACTTTATGAGATTTTTAGAGAGAGCTGGGTATCCAGATTATAACGTATTACCAAAGTACAAACTTGCTAATTTGTTTTTGGAATATCAAGAAGATTATCACAAGGCAAACTTTTCGAAAGCAAAAAGCGGAGAGTTTGCTATCTCTGCAGCTGAGATGAATGAGCCTTTCACATTGTGTGCGGCAGCATCTATGGCAGAAACAGCCGAAGCCGACCACGACTATGAAGCAATGCATTGTATAGGCACTGCGCTTCAAGCGGCTGTAGAAGGCGGCGCAAATGTATACAGAGCAATTGCTCTTGCTATAAGATGTAAAGAAAAATTAGAGTACGAAGAAGAAATTAACGAAGACGAAGAAATTATTGATGATATCGAAAGAGTTTTTAACTGCGGAAGTTCAGAAGGTAGACTAAGACAATGCGAAGAAAACTCTCCTTACCACGGACTTATGGGTATGCTAACAGAGCTTGCAACAGGCAGAGAAAAACACAGACAAGTTATCGCAAACTCAAGAAAATATGTTTCTAGAGATGCTGCCGACAGAGCAAGAGAAGATATCGAAGATATGCTAGACCAAAAACAAGCAGAAATAAGAAAGGCTATTGCAGAGTTTGAAGCAAATAAACTAAGAGATATAATCAAAGCTAGACAAGAAATGCTTGTTGAAGAACAAAAATATATGAAAGAACAAACTCTAGCTGATGAAAAATTCCTTGCAGAAAACAACCTTGAAATCCAAGGCACAACACTAGGACTTGAGATGATAGATGCTCTAACACTTGAAATGTTAGACGACCAAACACAAGATGATGTGGCAGACCTTTTAGACGACTAAAAACAAGTTGAAACACCCCGAAAATTTAGGGGTGTTTTTTATTTTACTTTATATCATTTTTATTAAAAACACCCTTTATTCAAGGCGTTTTTTATTATAAAATCGTCTTTTTAGCCCTTTTAGTTATCCACACAATATTTTTGGGGATAACTTAACAAATTTGTAAAAATTTTTAGAAAAAAGTTGATTTTTTGCTTGACAAAGCCAATTTTACCCACTTATCCACCGAGTTATCCACAGTTTTCCACAAAATAATGGGGGTTTTCCACATTTATCCACAACGGTTTGTGGACAAATATGGCGTGAAACTATAAAAAATTTCATTTTGTTTCACAAAACAAATACAAGCTGATTTTTAGTACTTTTTTTATAACTATTTTTAGATTTTGCCGACTTCTACTTTATCAAACCTTTTATCTACAATCAAATGTTAAATACAAATTTTTATTCAATTAAAATTATACTTTATTATTTTTTAATGCTATAATATGTATATCGTGAGGAACAAAATATGAGCACTATAATTGAGATTAAAAACTTAAAAAAATATTTCAAAGACATAAAGGCTGTTGATGATATTTCTTTCTCTGTCAAAAAAGGTTCACTTTTTGCCTTTTTAGGAATAAATGGCGCGGGAAAATCTACCACAATTAATATTATGTGTGGTGATTATATTAAAGATAGCGGCGAAGTTATAATTGACGGATTTAATATAGATAGCAACATCAAAGACATAAAGCCAAAATTAGGCGTTGTGTATCAAGACTCAGTTTTGGACAAGCAATTGACTGTTAAAGAAAATTTAGAATATAAGGCAAGTTTATACAATATAAAAGGCGGGGATTTCAAAGCAAGACTTGAAGAGTTAAACTCCTTGTTTGAGATAAAAAGTTTGCTTAATAGACCGGTTGGAAAATTATCTGGCGGACAAAGACGCAGAGTGGATATTGCAAGAGCAATACTACACAAACCACAAATATTAATCCTAGACGAGCCAACAACAGGACTTGACCCACAAACTCGTAATATGGTTTGGAATGCAATCAACCGTTTGAGAAAAAATGACAACTTAACAATATTTTTGACGACACACTATATGGAAGAAGCAATTGATGCGGACAATGTTGTAATATTAGATAAAGGCAAAATTGCTGCAAGTGGCACACCACTTGAGCTTAAAAATAAATATACTGGCGATTATATTAGGCTTTATAACACAAAAGAAAGTGCCGCAAAAAAACTAAAACAAAAATATGATGTTTTGCCAGACTGCATAAAAATATATGTAAAAAACACAGCAGAAGCTACAAAACTTATAATTGAAAACCCAAACATTTTCAAAGACTATGAAATAACAAAAGGAAAGCTTGATGATGTTTTTCTTGCTGTAACTGGAAAAAATTTGGTAGAAGGGGGTAGTAATGAATAGTTTTTATATGCTTTCAAAGCGTAATGTAAAATTGTTTTTTAGAGACAAAGGAATGTTCTTTTGCTCTTTGATTACACCGCTTATATTACTTGTTTTGTATATAACATTTTTGGGCAAGATGTTTCACGATTCTTTTGCCACTATTATTCCCGCAGAGTTTTCAGTTTCTGAAGATATAATAAACGGCCTTGCAGGTGGACAACTATTTTCTTCTCTACTTTCTGTCTGTTGCGTTACAGTTGCTTTTTGTGCAAATATGTTAATGGTGCAAGATAAATTTAGCGGAGCAAAAAAGGATTTGCTTATTACACCATTAAAAAAATCAAAACTTGCACTTTCTTATTATGTTGCAACTTTTGTTTGTACATTTTTGATTTGTATAATAGCAACCTTTGCTTGTTTTATTTATCTTGCTATTGTTGGTTGGTATTTATCTTTTGTTGATTGTTTACTTATATTTTTAGATGTTCTTGTTTTAACATTATTTGGAACAGCTCTTTCTTCTTTGGTTAACTACTTTTTAACCACTCAAGGACAAGTTTCTGCTGTCAGCGGCATTGTAAGTTCTATTTATGGTTTTATCTGCGGAGCATATATGCCTATCGCAACTTTTGGAACAGGAATCCAAACAGTATTAAAATTTTTGCCTAGTACATACGCATCTTCGCTTATTAGAAATCACACTATGGCAGGTGCTTTTAGAGCGCTAAAAAATAGTAATTTACCAACAGAAATAATCGAAGAAATAAAGAAAGGAATTGACTGCAGTTTATACATAGGTGAAGCAAAAGTAAGTATAGGCGCTATGTATGCAATAGTCCTATCAACAATAGTTATACTTATGGGTGTGTATATTTTAATCAATGTACTGCAAGAAAAAAAGAAGAATATAAAAAAGACTCTATAAAAGAGTCTTTTTTTGTTATAACAATCATTATTTGCCTTAAATTTTTAGGCTAGGAACAGCCGTCAAAGACATATCACTTATACCTTCGCCGTTTATAAGGTTATAATATCCAAGGCAAGCTATCATTGCTGCATTGTCAGTACAAAGGACAATAGGCGGAATATTTACCTTTATATTATTTTTCTTGCCCTCTTCAGTTATTTTTTCTCTAAGGTAACTGTTGGCAGCAACACCACCTGCTACACAAATTTGCTTTAACTTATATTCTTTTGCAGCTCTTATTACTCTAGCTACAAGACCATCAACAGCCTCAGCTTGAAAAGATGCGCAAACATCAGCCTTGTTTATTTCTTCGCCGTTTTGCTCAAATTTATGTACATAATTGATAACAGCAGTTTTTAGCCCGCTATAGCTTATGTTATACGTATTTTTTAGGGTGTCAATTTTGACAAAGTCAATAGTCTTTTTACCTTCTTTTGCAAGTTTATCTATCTTAGGCCCGCCCGGATATTCAAGTCCCAAAACCCTTGCTACTTTGTCATAAGCTTCGCCTATTGCATCATCTAGAGTTGAACCTATAAAAGTTTGCTCTAAATAATTATCTACTCTAACAATTGCTGTATGTCCACCACTAACAATAAGACCTATAAAAGGTGGCTCTAGAGTTTTGTCGGCGATATAGTTTGCAGACATATGACCTTTGATATGATTTACTGCAACAAGCGGAAGTCCTAAACTATAAGCTAAAGACTTAGCATAAGAAACACCCACCATAAGGGCGCCAATTAACCCAGCGCCGTAAGTTACGGCTATTGCATCTATTTGCTCTAAACTTATGTTTGCCTGCTCTAGGGCTTCTTTTAGGACATTGTCTATGGCTTCTATATGGTTTCTTGAAGCAACTTCTGGAACAACTCCCCCAAAGCGTCTATGAATTTCTATTTGGCTAGATATAATATTACACAAAACTTCTCTACCATTTTTTAGTATTGCAATAGAAGTTTCGTCACAGCTACTCTCTATACCAAGAACATATATATCTTGCTTATCTTTAAGGTTATTTAATTTTCGTTGTACTTTTTCTAAATAAGTCATTTTTTTCACCAAAAATAGTATAACACCAAAAAGCCAGTCTTGCAAACACAAATAACGGCTATTTTTCTGTCCATATTGACTACACCCTTATTTTAAGATATAATTATACTAACAAACCTAGGGGGAATAGTAAATGAACGTTACAAATCAAATGCTTCTTGCCTATCAAGTTGACTTGCTTTGGAATTCAATAACTAATGATCCAAGATTTTTTATCAAAGACCCAAAGACAGGAAGACCAAGCTATACCTTCGCTATAAGAAATGCAAATTCTAAAGAGATTGATATGCTGGTAGATTTGCAAGAAGATTTTGAAAGAGCGCAAACCAGAGAAGACAAAATCAAAGTTTTGCAATATATAACTAGAAACGTTGGCGCTGATGGCGAGCTATACAAAACTTCAGAGCACACAAACAATGGTTTAATTCCTGGCAAAAATTATATCTTTGCTTTTCAAGCGAAATCAAAAGAAACCATAGCAAAATCTATGCTATCTATACAAGATGTACATAACAATAGCGAAAAACTATCTCACAGCGAAGATTATACTTATGGCACAATGATTTTGGCTTTGGATACAAAAATGGCTATGCAAAACAAATTCCAAGGAACATACGGCAAAGTTTGGGGAGACTATCTTCTTACTGAGTTTCATATACCATCAGAAGAATACGATCCAACATCACTCCTTGCAGGAAAAGTTGTTCCTGACCTTGCTACATGGGTGGACAATCACTACAAAACAAGAAATCTAGCCGAACTTATACAAATGCAAAAAGATTCTTTTATAGACAAAAACGATCCACTTAATTTTGCAAACTTCAAAAGATATATAGAGTCAAACCCAAACTTCCCAGCAACACATGCTATGATTTGCGAATTGTACGAAGAATACTTTGCAGATGTGGAAGAAAGACTGGACGAAGAAGATGCTTCTTATGACCAAGACGGAGAACAAAAAGAAGAAGATGAAGAAAAAGGTCAATTCTCTTTGTTTAGAAGCGAAGAAGAATTTATGGACGGCGAAATAAAAGAAATCGTTGACGGAATACTTAACAATTCAAGTTATTCAAACAGCGACAAAAAACAACTTCTTGCCTACTATAGCGAAATGTTAGGTGCTGGAGATAAAATCTCTGCTTTGGCTAAAAAATCTGGTTTTAACTTTACATCTACTTCTCAACAAACAAAGCCCGAGCAAGAAACCCCACAATCCCCAACAAAATAGATATTAAAAAGAACTATTAGATATATAGTTCTTTTTTTTATTTTATATTCAAATATCTATTTTGCCGCTATTTACCCGCTCCAATATTGACAAAAGAGCACTTTTGCGATAAAATTATACTAACAAACCTAGGGGGGATTATATTATGAATAGAAATCAACAACAATCACGAATTGCAGATTTATCTCTAGAATATATGGCAAGACAACTACTTGATGAAGCTGAAAGATTAAAAGAACAATATCCAAATCATATGTTTGCATTTAGATATTCTGACAATACTTATTTGGATAGATATATCGAAGTAAAAAAAGGCTGGACTGAAGCAAAAGGCAAAAGCGAAGAAGAACAATCTTCTTTCAAAAGTATTGCTGGAGACCCAGGCTCTAAATATATGGAGTCAAGCCATAACCACAGCAATTTGCAACCTGATGATAGATATGTGTTTTTGTACCCACTAATTGATGAAGCCCAAATCAAAAAGAGCATTATGGCAATTAGAGACCAAAAATTTAGAAACCCTGCAACTCAAGGCTTAGAATATTTTGTCAGCTTATTTATGATAGACCCATCTGTCAAAGCCCAATTGCTTAAAGACAAAGACGGAGCTCCTTCTCACTACGGCTATGGTATGTATGACTATAACGGCGCAAACTTTGCTCTTGAAGAAATCGCCCTTCATACAGATGATTACAACCCAGAAGGGTTTGTACACAACACTCAATTTTTAGACCCATACGTAGCAGGACAACTAGCTATAGGAGATGACCTAGACTTTGGAAACCTTGGAAATCTAAAAGATTATGCTGAAGAACAATTAGAAGAAGCTAGTGATATTAGTACTGCAGAAACTTTTGTTAAAACAAACAAAGATAAATACGGGGAACTAAGAGATTTCTGTGATTATGTAGCGGCTGCTCAAGGCCTTACATTAAGATCTTCTAGAGAAGAAGATTTTGATTATGTAGACCCAGAAGAAGTTATAACTGACGTTCCTGAAGGACATGTCATTGTAGAAACAAACGTAGATGCAGCGGCGAAAAAAGAAGTTATAGAAATAATCGAGAGCCTTCTTGCAAACGAATCTTCTCCAAAAGAAATCAAACAAATGCTAGACGCTTACTCTCAAGGCTTTTATGATAAGGCAACAATCGAAGCTGCAGCTAGACATTGTGGCGTAGCATACGGCTCTGTTCAAGAAGATAAAAAAGCTCAAAAAAGAGTTATGACTGTAGCTCCTTCAACAAGTGAAGACGACTATATTGAAGATGAGTTTACAGAAACAGATGATTTCACTCAATAATAAAAAACAAAAAAGGCAATGAATATATCATTGTCTTTTTTTATTGCTTAATGTATTAATCATCTTTGCTAAAAGGCTTATTTATATGCTCATTTTTGATACAAAGAAAGTTATAGCCTTCGTGGGTTTTGATAAAGGTCCACTTGAACTTTTTATCAGTTACATATATTTCTATATTGCGATTTATTAGCATCTTTATATCTTTAATTTTGCTAGACCTTTCGACTTGAGCACTATCATAATCCCAGCCTTGCAAAACATAATATTCGCTATTTTCAAGTAGCTCCCATAATCTATCTGGTATAACTTCGTCTTCGGTATAAATATGCTCTACCATATCAAATGAAAATATATGCCAAGGAAAACAACCTTTTGCATAAACGTGGTTTTGCATAAACTTTTCATCTACATTTCTTGCAAAATGATGGTACCATTCCGCCCAAAATTCACTCGCTGTCATTTTTTATTTTCCTTTGATTATATCATCTATTTGTTCTAGCTTTACGCCAGCTTCTTTTAATAATTCTAATGAAAATTTATCTGGGTATGACTCTTTGTAAACAATACGAGTAACACCTGCGCTGATTAAAAGTCTTGAGCAAGTTGCGCAAGGTTGATGTGTTACATAACAAGTTGCCCCTTCGGTATTAAGACCTAATTTTGCTGCTTGAACAATTGCGTTTTGCTCTGCGTGAATAGAATAGCAAGTTTCGGCTCTAGTTCCGCTTTCAATGCCAAGCTTGATTCTCAAACATTCTCCACGTTCAACACAGTTTTTAACTCCACTTGGTGCGCCATTATATCCAACTGTCAAAATGCGATTTTTCTTAACAAGAACTGCTCCTACATTTCTGTTTTCCTTAAAGCAAGTGCTCCAGCTGCTAACAAGAGTTGCTAGTTCCATGTATCTTTTATCCCATTTGATTTTATCTTGTTTTGACATTTTGATTTCCATATCTTTTTCTCCTAATAATATAATAACATCTAAAGGGCTTTTTTTACAAATAATTTGGGCAAATATATACAATTTGTATGATTAAAATGAAACAAAAAATGCTACATTGTTTTGTAGCATTTTTTATTTATATTAATCTTTGTGTACATGAAGAAGTTTGTGTGCAAGTTTATGGTCGTCTTTCAAAATATCTTTGTAGATATGTTTTACAGCAGGGCTTGCATCACTTACTCTAAGTTCCATAGATTTATCAGCGGTATAAAGTGATTTACCACGAGTTTTGTATACAGTTTCTCTGCATACTTTGTCATAGTCAACAAATGGTTGACCACCGCCGTTTACACAGCCACCTGGGCAAGCCATAACTTCAACAAAGTGATATGTCTTTTTGCCGGATCTAATATCTGCAAGAAGTCTTTCTGCATTTTTTAATCCGTGAACTACAGCGATATTTAGTGTCAAATCGCCAGCTGTAACAGAAGCTTCTTTGATACCATCATTATCTCTAACTTCTGTAAAGTCAACTTTTGTCTCACCAGTGATTTTTGCAACAGCATAACGAAGAGCTGCTTCCATAACACCACCAGTTGCACCAAAGATAAGTCCGCCACCAGTATAGTCGCCAAATGGCTCATCAAACTTACCATCTTCAAGATATGGGAAGTCAATGTTTGACTCTTTAATCATAGAAACAAGTTCTCTAGTTGTTAGAGATACATCTACTTCGCCAAACTTTTTGATTTCTCTTTTCTTTGCAGTACAAGGCATAATAGATACTACTTTTGTATCTTTTTGAGTGTATTTAACCAAACTTCCCATCATTTCGTTAGGAGATTTGCAAGTACTCAAGTTTTCAACAAGGTCTGGGTGGTTTTTCTCAATATAGTTGTACCAAGCTGGGCAGCAGCTAGTAAACATAGGCAGTTTTCCACCTTTTGTAATTCTTTCGATTAGTTCGTTGCCTTCTTCGATAATTGTAAGGTCAGCACCTACGTTTACATCATATACAGCATCAAAACCAATTCTGCGAAGAGCAGTAATCATTTTGCCTTCACTCCATTTACCCAAAGTGTTATCCCATTCTTCGCCGATTGCAACTCTAACAGCAGGAGCTACTTGAGCAATAACTTTTACATTTGGATCTGCAATCAATTTTCTTGCATCTCTTATGTTGTTTTGTTGAACAAGAGCGCCAGTTGGACAAACAAGAACGCATTGTCCGCAACCGATACAAGATGAATTTTCTAGTTGTTCTTCAAAAGCACAACCTACTTGAGTGTTGAATCCACGGTTGATTTTGCCGATAGCTTCGCAACCTTGAATAGCAGAACATACAGCAGCACATTTGCCACAAAGGATACATTTGCTAGCGTCTCTAACTATAGCACCGTTTGAATGGTCTTCTGTAGCTTCAATTTGTTTGCCAGCATATTTATCTTCGTCACAACCAAATTTAGCACTTAATTTTTGAAGTGTGCATTTTGTGTTTTTAGCGCAGCTTAGGCATTTTCTGTTGTGATTGCTAAGAAGTAGTTCTACAGCCGTTCTTCTTGCTTTTTGAACTCTTTCGCTATTTGTAGAGATAACCATTCCTTCTCTTACTTTTGTAGTACAAGCAGTTACTGGATTTCTCATACCTTCAACATCTACAACACAAACTCTACAGCTTGCAACTTCGTTTATTTCTTTTAGGTAGCAAAGGGTTGGAATATCAATATGATTTCTTTTTGCTACTTCTAGTATTGTTTCGCCGTTTTCGGCAGTAACAGTCATATTATCAATTTTTATTTCAAACATATTTCTACTCCTTTACAATAGCCCCGAACTTACATGTTTTTTGACAAGCGCCACACTTGATACATTTTTCTGGATCAATTTCGTGTTTTTGTTTTACTGTTCCAGAGATTGCATTAACTGGGCATTGTCTGCTACATGCAGTACAGCCTATACATTTGTCAGTTATTTTGTAACTTGCTAGAGCTTTACATACACCGGCACGACATTTTTTATCTTTGATGTGTTCGATATATTCGTCTCTAAAGTATCTTAAAGTAGAAAGTACTGGGTTTGGAGATGTTTGACCTAAACCGCAAAGTGAATTTTGTTTTACATATTCACAAAGTTCTTCTAGTTTGTCCAAATCTTCCATTTCAGCGTTGCCGCTGCAGATTTTTTCCAAAATTTCTTTGATACGAGTATTGCCGATACGACATGGAGTACATTTACCGCAACTTTCATCACAAGTAAAGTCAAGGAAGAACTTAGCAAGGTCAACCATACAAGTTCCTTCGTCAACAACAATCATACCACCAGAACCCATCATGCTACCAGCTTCTTGCAAGCTCTTGTAGTCGATAGGAGTATCGATAAGGTGCTCTGGAATACAACCACCAGATGGTCCACCCATTTGAACGGCTTTTAGTTTTTTGTCCCCAGGAATACCACCACCGATATCGTAAACGATTTCTCTAATAGTTGTTCCCATAGGAAGTTCGATAAGACCAGAGTGTCTTACTTTACCTGTTAGGGCAAATACTTTTGTACCCTTGCTATCGTCTGTACCGATAGAAGAATACCACTCTGCTCCGTTATTTATAATTTGAGCAATATTTGCGAATGTTTCTACGTTATTAATTACAGTTGGTTTTCCATACAAACCGCTTTGTGCAGGATATGGTGGTTTTAGAGTTGGCTCACCACGATTGCCTTCGATAGAACGAAGAAGTGCTGTTTCTTCACCACATACAAACGCACCAGCGCCGTATTTGATAGATAGGTTAAAGCTAAAGTCTGTACCAAAAATGTTTTTGCCCAAAAGACCTTGTTCTCTGCAATCTTTGATTGCTTTTTCTAGTCTTTCACCAGCTAGTGGATATTCTGCTCTAAGATATACAAAACCTTCGTCTGCGCCGATTGCATAACCGCAAATAGTCATGGCTTCGATAATAGCGTGTGGGTTACCTTCGATAATGCTTCTATCCATAAAAGCACCTGGGTCACCTTCGTCTGCGTTACAAACAACATACTTTTTGTCAGATACAGAAGCTCTAGTTAGTTCCCATTTTGTACCTGTAGAGAAACCTGCACCACCACGACCACGAAGTCCTGATGTTTTGATTGTTTCAATTACTTGTTCTGGTGTCATAGTTGTAAGAACTTTATGCAAAGCATAATAACCACCAAGAGCGATATAGTCGTTCATTATATTTTCTAGGCTCATATATTCGCTGTTATTTCTTGCAAGCAACATTTGTTTTTTGCAGAAATTAAGTTCGTGTTTTGTAACTTTCTTTTCACCATTGTCATCAAGAAGAAGTCTTTCAACAACCTTTCCTTGAGCAAAGTGTTCAGTTACGATTTCTTCTACATCATCTGTAGATACTTTTGTATAAAATACGCCTTCTGGATATACAAGTACGATAGGACCTTCAGCACACATACCAAAACAACCAACACCACCTACTCTTACTTTACCATCTAGGTTATGAGCTTTGATAGATGTAGCCAAAGCTTCTTGAACTTGCATAGATTTACAGCTACGGCAACCAGTACCGCCGCAAACTACAACTTCATAGTCATAGCTAACGCCAGATTTATCGCCTTTCTTTCTAAAATCTATTTCGGCTCTATATTTTTCTCTTATTTCGTTAAGTTTATCAATAGTCATATTATTACTCCTTGTCATACTTATCCAAAATTTCATCAACTTTTTCTATAGTAAGTTTTCCGTAAACTTCGCCGTTGATTGTCATTGCAGGAGCGATACCGCAACAACCGATACATCTACAAGATGTTACTATCCACTTACCATCATCACTTGTTTGACCTGGTTTTAGATTTAGTCTTTTCAAAATATGTTCATAGACATCATTTGCCCCCAATACAAAACAAGCTGTACCAAGACAAATATCAATATTATATTTTGCCTTTGGTGTAAGGGTAAATTGACTATAAAAAGTAACTATACCATAAATTTTATTTTCAGAAACATTTAGACTTTCAGCAATTCTTTTTACAGCTTCTTTTGGTATAAAGCCATAAATGCCTTGGGTTTTTTGCAAAACTTCCATTATGTTTCCACCGTTGCCCAAATTATTTGCAAGCAAAGCAGCAAATTCTTTTTCTTGCTCTGGACTACCTAATACATTAGAACATGCACACATAATATAACTCCTTTATTTTTGCTGATATAATTTTAACAAAAAAGGCTCAATTTCTCAACTAAATTGACCACTAAAAAAAGTTTTTTGATGGCTTTTTTATAATATATAAACTTTTTGCTTTTATAGTAAAAAAAAGACAACCAAATCTGGTTGCCTTTTTGTTATTTAGTCTTCAACTCTTCCAGTATAATCAAGGTAGCCTGTTGGGCATTCAGTGCTGAACAATCTTGCAGGGATTGAGTTAGAAATAAGCACTTCCATAAGCATACCATCACTTGAAACATAAACAAGGTCGTTTCCGTTAAAATAATATCTTACTGTTGTGTATGTTGGAGCGTCGCTATCTTCGCTACCTTCTGTTGTGAAAGATTCTCCACCGCCAAGGTCTGGTTCAGTTTCTTCTTCGTCTGGAATATTAAATTCTTCGTAGTAATATACTTTACCGTTAATAGTTTCATATCCAGTAGAAAGATACATACTTTGAAGTTCTGTCAAATCATAGTCCCCTGCAAGAGAATCATAATCATCCATAGAGCCACCAACAGCACCAGACTCTGCGCCTTCTGTGTAAAGTTCTTTATACCATACTTGAGCAATTGCTTCTGATTCTGTATCTTCATAAATCAAATATTCAGGGCCCTTTTGAGTTACGTACATGAAGCTACCAACTTTTGCAGCCATTGCACTTAGTTCGCTATTATAAATACCAAAAGCAAAGTCTTCGCCACGTGTAGCCAACTCTATAGCCATATCCAAATCATCTGCAACCACACCTTGCTCTGTCAATAGAGCTATTGCCTCTGTCTCAGTAAGACCTCCTAGCCCCATAACCATTTGCA
This sequence comes from Clostridia bacterium, assembly GCA_045534265.1. Classification (GTDB taxonomy): domain Bacteria; phylum Bacillota; class Clostridia; order Christensenellales; family UBA1242; genus CAKVLS01. The sequence goes on along the minus strand of JAZSJH010000007.1, from coordinate 169,929 downwards.
ACATACTATTGTATATTACAGAGCCGTCAATAACCATTTTCATGTATAGATTCTCACTAGCACCTGTAGCTAGATTCAATAGTCTAAAGTCAGTAGGAGCATCAAGTTCTACACCTGTAGAATAATTGATAATCATAGTACCAATAGTTGGATCGCTTTCATCTGCTACAAATTCTATATCATATGTAGGATCAGCAACTGTTGATACTGCAGCTTGCTCGTGAGATGCCTCATATTCAAGATAGTCCGCTTCGCTTACGTTTTCCATAACGATTACTTTAGAACCGTCTTTGTTGTTTGTTACAGATGATACATATGCTGTATCACTAGAAGTAAGCGTTGGTGCTGTAACGCCACCTGAAAATGCAGTGTCACTTGCAACTGCTGTCTCTGTTGAATAAGTTCTTGCTGGCATAGTGTATGGATTTTCGTCTAGAGATGATTTTACTTCACCTAGTCCGCAACCTGCAAACAATGCAGCAGCAACAGGAACAGCAACAAGAGCTGTTAGAGATTTTTTAATTGATTTTTTCATTTATTCCCTCCTTAAATGTACTTTTAGTTTAGCAAACACAAATTTCTTGTGCAACAAAATAAAACATATTTCGACAAAGCTAATATTTCCTTTTTTTCATAATGGCATAACTATTTTTCATAGGGAAATAAAAACCTTTGTCAAAATTTTGCTTAGTAATATTTTGCGAAAGTTTTACATTTTTTACTTTTATTTCATATAAAAAATAAAGGAGCTAATATGAAAATAAATGTAGGCATAGTCGGTTACGGAAATCTTGGAAAAGAGTTAGAACGAAATATTTTGAAAAATGAAAGTTTTAATTTAGTAAAAATATTTTCCAACAGAACCCTAAATAATTGCGAACAAATTTGCAACATTCAAAATTATAAAAACAAAATAGATTTGTTATTCCTTTGTTGCGGGTCTAAAGATAAGCTTGAATCAACCGCCACAAAATGTATAAAAAATTTTTCCATTATCGATTGTTATGATAATCACAACAGGTTAAAAAAATATATTTCAAAAATAAACAAACTTGCAAAAGACAACAATAAAATTGCTCTATGCTGTTTTGGTTGGGACCCGGGAATTTTCAGTTTAATGAGAGGTCTGTTTGATGGTTTAGGATTTAATCCTTATACTTTTTGGGGCAAGGGGCTTAGTCAAGGACACACACAGGCAATAAAAAATATTGATGGGGTTGTTGATGGGTTGCAATTTACAGTACCAAATAAAAAAATAATTAACCAAATAAAACAAGGTAAAAATTTTGTTCAAAATAAAAGTTTTCATACAAGGCATTGTTACATTGTTTGTGACAAAAAAGATAGAGAAAACATAATGCAAAAAATAATAACAATGCCAGACTATTTTGCCGGATACAAAACCAAAATAAATTTTGTTTCCCAGTGCAAACTAGACACCCTAAAAAACTTTTCTCACAAGGGGCTTATAACAACTTGCGACAGCGCCTTTGAGTTTTCACTAACCACAAAATCCAACCCTGAGTTAACCGCAAAAATTATGATTGCTTTTGCCCGAAGCTATATCAAACTTAAGCAAAAAAAGATGTATGGAGCATTTACAATTTTTGATTTACCATTCAACAATATACTGACAAAAACTAAAAACGAATATCTATAAAATCAGCCTTGAAATTTTGCTCATGCAGATTTTTTTGAAAAATTAAAATTGATTATTCGCTTATAGATTTTATAAAAACAAAATTTATTTAGGGAGAATATATATGAAAATATTATTAGTTGGCAGCCAAGGAAAGATGGCGAAACTTTTATGCAAGACGGCAGACAAAAATAAAACCGACCAAATAGTCGCAGGCGTAGACATACAAAACAATGGCAAAAACACTCCAATTAATCAAAACCCTATACTGCCCTGTTTAAGCCACAAAGAGTACAAGACCATTTGGTCGGTAAAAGAAAAGGCAGATATTATAATTGACTTTTCGACAATGAAAGATAAAAGTGAAATAATAGACTATGCACTACTTCACAAAATCCCTTTGGCTATATTTTCGACTACTTATTCGGGTAACGACATAAAGCGGTTAAGAGATGCTTCAAAATATATACCCATACTTGTATGCCCTAACACCAGCATTGGTGTAAATGCAATGCTTGATGCTTTGGACATATTGAGCAATCAACTAAATAATAGCGATATTGCCCTAACCGAATATCATCACAAAAACAAAATAGACACCCCTAGCGGAACTGCAAAAACCATGCTAGATATTATTTCAAAAAACAGCAAAAACCATGTCCAAATAAACACTCTTCGTGTTGGTGATGAATGTGGGTATCACAGCGTTTCATTTTTTATGCAAGGCGAAAAAGTTACCCTTTCACACACAGCAACTAGTAAAGAAATTTTTGCGACAGGAGCACTTGATATGGCAAGAAAATTATTGTTAAAACAAAATGGTTTTTTCACAAAACTATAATACAAAAAGCAACTAAAATTAGTTGCTTTTTTTACTATAATTTTTAACTGCTTTGTCTACTCTTTTTTCATTGATTTTTGATAAAGGTATAAGCGGAAGTCTAAGTTCATTTTTTATCAAATTCATTTTTGACAAAACATATTTTATAGGAATAGGATTTGTCTCACAAAACAAAATTTCATTAATGCTATTAAGGGCAGATTGTAGTTTGTTAGCCTTTTTTATTTTTTGTTTTTTTGACAATTCATACACTTCTTTTACCCTGCTGCAAAAAGCATTTGCTGTAACACTAATACAACCATCAGCCCCAAGAGCATAAAATAAAAAATTTAATTTATCTTCCCCGCTATAAACAGCTATTTTGTTTTTGCATATTTTACATAAGTCTATTATTCTGTCTATATTATTTGTCGCTTCTTTTATTCCATATATATTATCAATTTTGATTAAACTTTTCAATGTGTCAAGCTCTATATTAACTCCTGTACGCCCTGGGACATTGTAGACAATTATCGGCAAACCAATTGTGGCTAGTTTTTTATAATATTCAACAAGTCCTTTTTTGCTTGTTTTATTATAATAAGGCGTAACAACCAAAGCCCCATCAGCACCTAGGCTTTTTGCCATCTTTGTATATTTGTAGGCTTTAACAAAATTATTGCTACCTGTTCCTACAATGAGCTTACATCTGCCATTAATTATTTTTTTACTAAACTTAATTATCTTTTCTCTTTCATGGTTTTCTATACAACAGCTCTCTCCTGTTGTTCCCAGCAAACATATAGCGCAAGCTCCATCAGTAATTTGTTTTTCAATTAACCTTTGCAAACTTTTATAGTCTATTTTGTTATTTTCAAACGGAGTAACAAGAGCTGTGCATACCCCTTCAAATATTTTTTTCATATATTTCTCCTAATATATATTATTCCGTTTGAAATTTTTTGTTGCAAAATGCTTTTTGTTTTGAATAAAACATTTCTCATCAATAGTTCAACAAAAAAACACGATTGTTTATCGTGTTTTTTATTTGTTACTTTTTATATTCTAATTCTTGTAATGCTTCATCATTCCAATCTTCGGATTTAAGCATTACTTTGTTATCCATTTTTATTAGAAGGTCTGCCTTTTTCATAACTCTATCATCATGAGAAACAACAATTACAATAGCATCTTTTTTAAGTTTGTTTATACTCTTTATAACATTATTAGCATTGCGTGCATCAAGGTCATTAGTTGGTTCGTCAAAGATATAGATATCTGCTGGTTTTAGAAGACCTCTTGCTATACATACTCTTTTTTTCTCTCCACCAGATAACATATTTTCTAGGTTTTGCTGTTTTGCTTCGTTAAATCTACGATTGTATAGTTTTTGCATTGCAAGTAAATCTACAATTTCTTTAGTGTTTTTGTACACTTCACCATTTGGATACAATACATTTAGCTTAACATCTCTATTAAATATAAATGGACTCTGCATTGTTACTGACATTTTGTCAGAGATAACATATGCGGTTGGAAGTTCTTGCTTGCCGTTTATGACAATCTTACCGCTTGATTTTTCGCACAGACCACAAATTACTTTCATAATGGTAGACTTTCCGCAACCACTTTCGCCATATATTACTGTCATTTTGCCTTTTTCAAACTTCATATTTACATTTTCAATACGGAATATATCACCGTTTTGAACATTGATGTCTTGAAGTTCTAATTTTTCTATTTTATCGCACTCAAGGGCTTTTAGTGGTAGAACATCATTCTTGCCCGGTTTTATTTCATATAGTCTATTAATTTTTACTGAACATTGTACCCATCTTGTAGAGAACCAGCCAATTGATTGTATTGGCGAAAAGATTGATGATACGTAGTTTGATATAACAATAATACTACCAACAACCATTGTTTTATCTACAATTCGCTTTGCACACAAAAATATTATTCCGTATGTACAAATGGTTTCAATAAGCATAACAATAGACCAATAAATTTGTCTTAGATTTATTTGTTTCTTTTGTTGTTCGTAATAAGCTTCCACTTTTTGATTAAATATCTTTTGCTCATAAGCCATTGATTTATATAGGTTAATAAGAGGAAGATTTGCAATCGAATTTGATATTGTATTAGAAACAGCAGATTTTGTAGCTTCGGTTTTTACAGAGATTGATCTTTCTATCTTTGTTCTAATCAAAACACAACCTATAACAATACATACGCTTGCTAGAATAAATGGAACTGATAGTATATCCAAAAAGCAAATGTATACAAATGCAACTATTGCAGAAAAGACATTGGGTATGATTTCGCCAAGCAAACTATCTACTACACTTACGATATACTCAGGACCTTCGTTCATACGATACAAAGCATCACCATCTGTCATCTTTAGGTCCATATTTTTTCTTGGGACAACAAGCCAACTATATGTTTCGGCTCTCATATTGCTAACTACTCTTTTGATTAGTTTTTCCATAGAAAGCGAATAGGTTGTACTAAGACATCTCATAAGATATGTAATAACACCTGCAAATATTATAATTGCAACATAACTTAGGTCGTCACTTATTTTTATTCCAAAAAACGCAACCTGCTCTCCTGATAGTTTTGATATTACAATGCTAACCATTTGCGTTGGTATCAAAACCGCAACAGATGCAACAAATCCCAAAAGCAACAAAAGAAAAAAGTGTACTTTGTTTTTCTTAGTCATTACTTCCCATAGCAGCGCTAAAGGATTTTTTACGTGTTGATTTTTTGCTTTTTTCATAAATTTCTCTCCTGCCGTTATTTTAGCATTTATTGTAGATTGTTGCAAACTTTTGCCAATAAAAAAAGTGTATTATAAAATACACTTTCATTTTTTTATTTTTCTTCTGTTTTTTCTTTTTTCTCGTCAGAGTGTTTTATGTTGATTGTTACAAGAATCATTGTTGCTGCATATAACACAAAATATATACCAACAAAGATTACCCACAAAGACATAGCCCCCACAGGTCTTAACATAATAGCAATGCCTAAAGCAAGTTTTATAACGCCAACGACAATCATACCTACACCAGAGATTTCTTCATAAGCTCTGTTTGTTCCTGTAACACACTCGATACTTGCCTCTGCCAAAATGCAAATACTAAATACCACGAAGAATGCAACATAATCCATATTAAACACTATAAACACTATACCAAAAATAATAGAAATAGCTCCAAAAATTACTTGGTAATAAAAGTCTTTTTCCTTTCGGCATAATACAATACCGTATATAAGCCTTACAATACCTACAACAAGCGTTACTATACCAACAATAAGTGTAATAGAGTCAACAGCTAGTTTGCTTAAGTTAATAATCAATATACCAACTATTGCCATAGCAATTGCGCAAGCAACCAAAATCCATTTGTACTTAGGAATATTTTTCATATCTTTCTCCATAAAATAATAATACATTATTTTGTTTAACTTGGCAATAAAAAAACCTTAATATAAATTAAGGTTTTTGTAGTATTTAATTAAGCTTCAGTTTTTGGAGCTGCTTTTTTTGTTGTTGTTTTTTTAGCTGTGGTTGTTTTTGCAGTAGTTGATTTTTTAGCAGTTGTTGTTTTAGCTGCTGTAGTTTTTCTTGTAGTTGTCTTTTTTGCTACAGGTTTTTCTTCAACTGTTTCTACAACTTCTTCTTTTGCTGGTTCTTCGGCTTTTGCTTCAGCAACTGGTTCTGGAGCAATTTCTTTTTCACCAATTTTTACACCAGTGATAGTAAGCATTGTTACAAGACCAGAAGTCAATGCATTAAGAACTAGGTAAACACCAACATATGTTGAGAATCTTGCAAGACCTGCCATCAATACAACACCAAATACTAGGTTAATGATAGCATCTGCTAGCAAATGGATAAATGGTCTTTTTGCAATTGCATTTTTAACAATTTCGATTGTTTCAAGAACACAAGCAATCAAGCACCATAGTCCAAATAGCATAAAGAATGCAGCTGCATTGCTATTTAGGCAAAGCATCAAGATACCCCAAACAGCATCAAGAACACCAAGTGTAATGTTGTTTCTTGCATCTAGCTCTTCTGTATAAGTCAAGAAACCATATACAAGTCTAGTTGTACCAACGCCAAGAATTAATGTTCCAATAAATATTGCAAGTGCTGGCTCTGTAACCTTGCCATAGCTTATAGCAAGAATAACAAGACCAGAGATGAATAATACTGCAGCAAGAATAAGTGGCATAATTTTTAGTTTTCTAATTTTAATCATAAATATTCCTCTCCTTTTTATTACCTTTATAATACTATAAATCCCCACATTTAGCAAACGATTTACATATATTTTTTATGCAAATTGTGGACAAGTTTAATTTTTCACAAAAGTTATCCACTCGTCCACACATAAATAATTATACATTTTTGTTTATAAATATAAATTTTATGAATATTTAACATTTTTTGTGAATAAAAACCCATTTTTCCACAAAAGTTATCCACTTATACACAAAAATAAAAAAGTTATCCACAATCCAGCTTTGAAAGTTTGTAATTTTTGAAACTAAAAAACTCTCAAAAACTTGTATTTGTGAATAACTTTTGTGGAAAACTTTAATAGTTTTTTGGGTTATATTCATAATTTATGCAAAAAACTTTGCTTTTATTACAAATCTTGAGGTGGCAAAATAGCAACTGTGTTTGCAGGAAGAGTCATTCCTGCAGGAAGCTCTTCTGTACCTTCATATACAACACCTTGTTTAGGATTGTATATATCGTGGCGAATTTCTTGAGAAGACACAAGTTTTCCATCTTCATAAAAGTCTAGATAAGCCTTGCTTTCATAGCCCTCTTGTGGGCTTTTTTCTCTAATATATTCTCCCTTAAACATAATCTTGTCTTGATATTTACCTTCAGTATCAGGAATTACTTTATCGCCTTGATGTGGAAGGGTTTTGATAAGCTCGGCTCTTGGTTGAATTTTTTGATTTTCTTTTAGAGAGTTACCAAAAATAGTAATAGTTATTTTTTTGTCATCTGTTGTTGCTTTTATATAAATAGGACCATCTGTATTGTTGACAAATCTTAAATCCGAATACCCCCAAGAAACCATTGCATCTAAAGAAAGTGGGACATAACTTGCAGGTAAAGAATGGGGCTTTACTTCTACAACATCTAAACCCGCTCTTATTACAGCATTGTATAGCGTAGTTGAAGCTTGGCATATGCCGCCACCAATTCCATTTTCATATTCTCCTGCCAAAATTACTTTAGCTTCCTTAAAACCATTTTCGACAGTTCGCTCACCAACAGTGTTGTTAAAAGAAAATTCTTCGCCGCTATTTAGTATAGTTCCATTTATTTTAGAAAAGGCAAGTCTAATATTATCTTTTCGGGCTTCGCTTGACTTGGAATAATCTGTACTAAAACTGCTTTGTAATTTTGTGTATTTTTCTACATCTTGAGTTAATATCTCTGGCATTATTGTTATTACAGGAATATCAACAACAAACTTGTTTTCATTTTTTAATTTACGCAAAATATCTCTAGTCAAAGTTTCTCTGTCAACAATTACGCCTTCTATATGTGGCTTTATCTCAAAAGGATTTTCTTGATCCGGGATAAAACTAACTTCTGCGTTTTGAGCATCTCTTTCAATATCAGCAAAGACTTCTTCTAGTTTGTCTTCCATCCCATTAAAAACATATTCTATAGATAAAGCTTTGTCGTCTTCGGCGAAGTTCCCGCTATTTTTCTTTCTTAAAACTTTTTCTAAAACACTTTCGCTATTACTTACTGCGATAAAGTTGCCACCGCCAAAATACCACTCATTATCATTGTATTTGAGAGTAATACCAGCATTAATACACTTGCTATCTATGTTTTGATTTAACTTTTCGGTTGCGGCTGCAAGGTTGAGCCCGCTCACATCTACGCCACCAACAGTTGTATTTTGCATAAAAACTTTTTCTTGGGTGTTTGTAAAAATAAAATAACTTCCCATTATAGTTGCCAATCCAATGATTGCAAATACAAATATGGAAGTTATTAAATAATTATTTTTTTTCATACTATTTCTCCGTTTTGAAATAGTATGTATTATTTATTTATTTTTATTCTTCGCCATCAAACTCAATAAGTTCTTGCTCTTCGATTTCGACATCAGCAACAGATTTTAGTTTCTTTTGAATCGTTCTACTCTTTTTGGTTGCGCTCTCAATCGTGTTAGACGCTTCGTCCAGTTTCTTTTGGGTTTTAGCAAGAAGTTCTACAAATTTATTGAACTCTTGTTTGAATACGCCCAGCATCTTCCAAATTTCACTAGAGCGTTTTTCGATAGCCAAAGTCTTAAAGCCCATTTGAAGACTATTAAGAAGCGCTGTAATTGTATTTGGTCCGCAAACCAAAACTTTGAAATCCCTTTGCAAAAGTTCACAAAGTCCAAGATTTTTTGCAACTTCTGCATACAACCCTTCTACCGGAAGATACATTACGGCAAAATCGGTAGTTTTTGGAAGACGTATATATTTTTCTTTTATTTTCTTTGCTTCGTCTTTAATTCTACGCTCTAAGTTTTTACTTTGAACTTCTACTTCTTTAAGATCCCCGCCTTCACTTGCGGCACATAGTCTAGAATAATCTTCTAATGGGAATTTTGCGTCAATTGGAAGATAGATTACTTCGTCTTCGTTTTTGCCCGGCAAAATAACAACATAGTCTACCCTTTCGCTACCACCATCAATTGATACTTGGCTTGCGTATTGATTAGGAGATAGCATTTGCTCTAGGACATTGCCAAGTTGAACTTCGCCCCAAGTACCACGCGTTTTGACATTGGTAAGAACTCTTTTTAGATCTGACACACTATCAACTGAAGATTGAATTTCGCCAGCGGCTTTTGTTACATTATCAAGAGTTGTAATAATTGATTTGAAAGATTCGTTAAAACGTTTTTCTAAGGTGCTACTTAATTTTTCATCAACAGTTTGACGCATTTGTTCTAGTTTTTGTTCGTTAGAAACTTGCATCTTGTTTAGATTGTCAGCAATAGTTTTGATTACATTATCAAGTCTTTGCTCGTTGTTTTGCAAAATAATATTTAATCTTTTTTCAATGCTTTCTAGTCTATCATTTTGCAGATTTGATAGGTTTGTTAAATTTTGACTTGTTAATTCATTAAATGTTTTATTAAACTCTTTTAATGTATTTATCTCTTTTGTAAGCGAATTTTCTAGTTTTTCAAAATCTTTTGTATAGTCAATCTCTCCGTTTGCTTTGCGTCTTGAAAACATCATATACAAAACAAGTCCTAGTGTTATGATAGATATAACAAGTGTAACATATTCCATAACCTTCTCCTTTTATAATAATTTTTTTGCCCAAGTATATGCCTTTGGGTTTTTTATTTTCAAAAATCTCAAAAGTGTTTCATTGCCTTTTAGGTGTTTTTCTACAAAATCTACTTGATAAAAAATTTCTTTTGTATCTAGTTTTTCGGCTATTTCTAAATTTTTGATTATATCCAAAATCTCTTTTTTTACAGACTTTGAAAAATTCAATCCGTGTTGTCCTAAAAATACAACTTCAAAATCTTTTGGTATGGATATAATATTCAATCTTTTAAGATGATAATAAGCATCTACACAAAAAGCAAGTAATGGCTTTTGCTTTTCTTTGACAAAGCAGTTTAGATAAGCCCCAACCCCACGCAAGTTATCAACTCTTTCATCAGTAGAAAAGTATTTCCACAAATCCATTTTGTCTATAAGTTTTATGCCGTTATAGGCTCTGTTTTTGTTAAATAAACTTTTGCGATCTATTTTTTGATAAGTTAAATTTGCGTTAACTATTTTTACAAACTCTTCTCTTATACGGTCTTTTGATATTTTCTTTAAGTTATCTTTGTAGTTTTCTGCGGCGATATAAGTTTCGTTGGCTATGGTAAAATTAAGCTCGCTTGCAAAGCGTATCATTCGCATAATTCTAACACCATCATTTTTCATTACAAACTCTGGAGTTTCTACAGTTTTTAGTTGCTTTTGTTTAATGTCTTGCTCGCCACCATAAAAGTCTATAATTTTGTTTTTCAATATTTCGTAATATAGGCTATTGCAAGTAAAATCCCTTCGTGATACGTCTTCAACTATTGTTGCATCAAAGTTAATTTGAAAAGGTGTGTGTGCTCCACCATTTTTATATACTTCTCTGCGAAATGTTGCATATTCATATTTTTCGTCACCACAAACAATCTCGCAAGTGTTAAGCTCAGCATTTTTTGTCTTTAGCTCATAGCCCGCTGGCAAAATCTTTTTGACTTCGGCGATAGTAAGATTAGATGCCAAATCAATATCGCTTGACGGCAATTTACATATTTGGTTTCTAACATATCCCCCAACAATAAACAAAGGGTTGTCAAGTCCAAAAGCGACAGCTAGATTATTTAGTTTTTCTGATACTTTGATTTTCATATTTTTATTATAACACAACAATCTCAAACTACGAAAGAGTTTTTTTATATGCTCTATTATAAAATAATTATACCAAACCCTTCGCCCCAAAAAAGTCACATCAAGCAAAACTTTGTTTAATTAGAGATATGGGTTTAGCTTATTCTTTTACAAATTAAACAACCTTTTTAATTTATTTGCGCTAATTGTTTTTTATATGTTAAACTTTGAGTAGGAGATAAATATGAAAGTTTTAATTCCACATGATGAAATAATCGAAATATGCAAAAAGGTTGGACAGGAAATCACTAATGATTTTAAGGGCAAAAACCCCGTTGTTGTGTGCGTTCTAAAAGGCGGAGCAATGTTCCATTCCGAACTTATTAAGCATATCGACACCGACATCATAGTTGACTATATACAAGTAAAAAGTTATGCCGGTCAAACAAGCACAGGAGAGATTAACTTCAAAAAAGATTTGGATACAGATATTGCTGGCAGAGATGTGGTAATTGTTGATGACCTTGTAGATAGTGGAAGAACTTTTCTTGCTCTTAACAGCATACTTCTTGGCAGAGGCGCAAAAACAATCAAGTTTGCATCTATGCTAGACAAACCTTACAAGCGCAAAGTTCCCTTTGAACTAGACTATACCGGCAAAGTAATAGACGACTTATTTGTTATCGGTTTTGGTATGGACCTAGACGAAAAATACAGAAACCTAAAAGATATATGTGTTTTTGAGGGGTAAATTCTACTAATAGTAGAGTCATTTTCAAAAGATTGCATAAAAATGGATACTAAATGACACTAAAGATGTTTTCCTTTTATGAGATAATATAATTATCTTAATTAAAAGGAGGAAACAATTATGAACAGCATTTACTCACAAAATAATAATTTTTGCGACACATTTTCTCTGTTAGAAAATATGCTAAAGCTGAAAGAGCGTCTTGATATGCTAAAATTTGGTGCCGATAATAAATCAATTGCCAAATTAAAACTTGATATTCTTAAAGATTATTTCAAGCTTATTTATCCAAGATATGACCTTACAAGAATGAATGCATTTATAGACTATATGAAATTTATTGTTGAAATGAGAAATTAAAAAAGAGCCTTTCAAGGCTCTTTTTTATTATAAATCTAAAAGTTTCTTTTTCTTTTCATTAAAATCTTTTTGAGTGATTAAACCTTCTTCTAACATTTCTTTTAATTCTTGTAATTGCTCTTTTATACTTTTTTCAGTTTCTTTCACTTTGCCTTCTTTTTTAGAAGATTCTTCTAATGTTTTGTTGTTTATAGCATACTCTAGCAAAGCACATAATTCTCTCACTTGCTTTATTGAAGAAGTGTAAACAATACTATCTTTATCAGTTTCATAATTTATAAAAGGCACAATAATTGAGGGGGTTTGAAAATCATTTAGATATATTATTACTTTTAATTCTTTACATTTGTCTTGTAGTTTTTTAGAACCACTACTACCGACAATCGCACCTTCTAAACCAAATAACAATCCGCCGACTAAAGCTTTCCCTGCAGTGCCCTTTACTACACTGGTGCCATTTTCGACTACTTCATACCTTAAAATAGAAAAATATGAATACTCTGCCTTAGGCATATTTATCATTTCAAAAATAATTTTTTGTTCTTGTTCATCAAAATGTATTTTATTATCTTTTGTCAAGGTTGCAGAAATGGTAATTGTTTTTATATTTGTATTTTTGATACTTTTATAAAAATCCTCTTCTAATAAAGTAGAATCCTTTTTATACATATAACAAATGTATTCTATAGCATTTTCTTTGTCACTCATTTTTTTATCCCTAAAAATACCATAAAGCACACATGCAACATATACAACATCTAATAAAATAATAAACAACCCATAAGCTATGCTCATAATAAAAAGCAAAACTATGCTCATAATAAAAAGCAAAACAATCATTCCTAATAAAAAGATATATATTTTTTTGTTATGTTGCTTCCATTTTTCAGAGCAATTTTCGATATATTCACTTGACATTTTTGATAAGTTCTTTTCTACTTTTGCTTTAAGTTCGTTTTTATCCATATTATTTCCTCTTACTAGCATTCTAACACAATTTTTATTAAAACAAAACTTTTTTAATAACTAACGTTTATCTTTTTTATTATACACCTACTCGAAAAATAAAAAAGTATTTCAAACACACCTTTATGATTAACAATTTTGCCAAAAACCAATAAAAAAAGAGAATATTTTCTCTTCTTTTTTTGTTTAACCTTTACTATTTTTATTTTTTGTTATTATTTTTTAACCACAATGCCTTATGTTTCAATGTTTATTTTTTATCTGCATATTTTTCAACTATTAGCTCAGCTACTGGGATATCTGCAGCTGCCCAGTCAAGTGTCATCATATCGTTTGGTTTTAGCCATTTGATGCCTTTGTGCACATTCATTTTCATTTCTTTAGATATAAGCTTACATTCAAAAACTGCCATAGAAAGATGAAAATCTGGGTAGTCGTGCTCTACTTGATAGAAAAAGTTTTCAATTTCTACATCTATTTCTAGTTCTTCGTGCAATTCTCTAGTTAATGTTTGTTCATTAGTTTCGCCTTCTTCTACCTTGCCGCCAGGAAACTCCCATTTGAAAGATACATAGTCATATTTTCCTTGATCTCTTAGTGTACACAAAATTTCTCCATTTTCATTTTTTATAACACCAGCTACTGTTGTGATTTGTTTCATAAATACATATTCTCCTTTTGTATGTATATAATATATCACAGTTTTTTATAGTTGTAAATAGTTTTTCCTAGTTTTTTATAGTTTTTTATAAATATTTTTAGTTTTTACAAGTTTTTATTGATTTTATATGTAAATTTGGTATAATAAAAGTATGAATTACGAATTAGAAATATTAAACTTAAAAAGAAAAGTTGAAGAGCTTGAAAAGTTATTGCAAGCAAAACCACAACCACAAATAACAGAAACAACAGCATCTAGCAACAGAGATAAAACCAAGTATATGCTTGACGGTAAGGTTTATCCAAAAAATCGCTTAGTGCTTGCTATTATCAAAAAGTATGTCGAGAAATATCACCCAACATTTAATGAGTTAAATGATGTTTTTGACAAATCTTTGCAAGGGTCTTTGGGCGTTGTAGAAACCTATGACAACGCAGCAAAAATAAGTGACAGCACTAAAAGATATTTTATGAAAGACGAAGATATCCTTACACTAAATAATCAAAAAGTCGTTGTTTGTACCCAATGGGGAATATTTAACATAGTAAAATTTGTTAAAAGAGCCCAAAGTTTGGGCTTTGAAATCGAAACCATATAAAACTTATACCATCTAAATCAACAACTTAATGCCATAAAAAAGAAGAGAAAATCATTTCTCTTCTTTTATTTTTGTTATTCCGCTATCTTTTTCTAGTTGTTTTAGAGCATTTATATAACCTTCTTTGTCAAACATAAAACACATTCCGTGAGCGCCCAACTCCGTTATAAGCAGCTGTTTTTTATTAGATGCACAAGCATTATAGTTTCTTTCGCTCATACTTGCAGGAACAAAATTGTCTGTTTTACTATGAAAAAACACAATAGGTAGTTTGCAATTTTTTAGAGACTTTATTGGCTGGGCATCACTTATATCAAATCTACCGAATATTTTTGCACTAAGTTTAATTAATGGATAAAAAATCTTAACTGGCAAATGCATTTGTTTTACTACTTTTTTGATTATTTCTTCAGCGCTGGTATAACCACAATCGGCAACCACCCCGACCACATTTTTAGGCAAGTCGTCATTTCCTGCGGCTATCATAACGGTTGCTGCACCCATAGATATTCCGGTCATAAAAATTTTTACATCTTTGCCGAGTTTATTAATCAAAAAGTCAACCCAAGACAAGCAGTCTTTGCTTTCTTTTGCACCAAATGTTATTGTGTGCCCATCACTATAACCAGCCGCTCTATGATCAACAAGTAGTACGTTGTGTCCTAGCGTTTGTGCACGCAACACACCAATGCTTAAATCAGTTTCGCTATTGCCACGATAGCCGTGCATCATAAGTTCTACTGGAGCGCCTTTTTTTGTTTCAAAATATCTACCACGCAAAGTAAGGTTATCAAAGGATTTTATCTCTACTTTTTCACAGGGCATACTGCGAACTTTTTTCATAGCGGGAATTAAAACATCTTCGTACTCAAGGTAAACTTTTCCTGGCGGCATTTTATATTTTTCTAAATATTTCTTTGTCCTTCTTGGAACGTAAAAGGTCATAAAATAGCAAAACAATAACACCCCAAAAAATATTATTGCAAGCCCAAATATAACTACTAAGATTATCCACAAAGCTGTCATCTATTTTTCTCCATTTAGAAACTATTCTTGTAATAGTATATACATATTATAGTATTTTTAATTTCTTTGTACAATTTTTTTATGCGAATTTTGTTGCAAAATGTAGGCAAAATCATATATGATAATCATATGAGTACAAATTTAGAAAATATTGAAGTTAATTACAAAAACAAAAAACGTTATAAAACGGCAAGGTATCCAATAAGGCAACCGAAGTTTTTTTCTTGGCTAATTTATGTCTTGTCAAAGATTTTTATGGCGGGCGAAGATTACAAGATTGAAAAAATAAATATGGAAAACCTAAAACCACCATATATGATGTTATCTAACCATATGCACTTTGCTGACTTTAAGCTAGCGGCTATTGGAACAAAGTATGAAAGAGTTAACAACGTTGTAGCTATAGATGGTTTTTATAGACGTCCTTGGCTTATGGAATGGATTGGGGCAATTGCTACAAGAAAATTTACTATGGACTTACATCTCATCAAATCTATCAACAAAGTTCTAAAACGTGGTGATATCCTTTCTATGTATCCAGAAGCTAGATACACCCCTTGCGGCATACAATCTTTTATTCCGGACGCTCTTGGCAAAATTGTCAAGATGAACAAAGTCCCTGTTGTTGCGGTTGTACATAGAGGAAATTATTTGCGAACTCCATTTTGGAATTTTCGCAAAAAACGTAAAGTTCCACTAAGAACAACTATGACACAAATTTTGACAGCCGAAGATGTACAAAAAATGTCCATAGATGAGATAAACGCAGCAATAAGAAAAGCCCTTGAATACAACGAATACACTTATCAGCTAGAAAATAATATCAAGATAACAGAACCTTTTAGAGCGGAAGGATTACATAAGATATTATATCAATGTCCACACTGCAAAGAAGAAGAAATGGACTCTAAAGGAACTGAAATTTTCTGCACCAAATGCGGCAAAAGATGGAACCTTAACGAAAACGGAACTCTATCTGCCCTAGAAGGAGAAACTGAGTTTGAACATATCCCAGATTGGTTTTTATGGGAAAAAGAAAACGTAAAAAAACAAGTCCTTGATGGGACATATAAGTTTGAAGATGAAATGGAAATTTATGGTTATCCAAGGTGTTACAAATTCCACAAGCTTGGCATGGCAAAAGTTACCCACGATATCGAAACTGGCTGGACAATAAAGGGCCATTACAGAAATCAAGATTATTTGATAAACAGAAAACCACTAGAGATGAACAGCTTGCATGTCGAATATGATTGGATATATGTAAAACCATTTGACTGCTTTGATGTCTCTACCGAAAACGACACTTTCTTCTGTTATCCAACAAAAAGAAATGTTTTGACAAAACTTGCTTTTGCAACTGAAGAGATATACATGCGAAAGTTAAGACAAAACAGAGAAAGTAAATAAAACAAATAAAAAATCTCTCAATTTCTTGAGAGATTTTTTGTTACTTTATTTCAACCTTTTCTTTCGTAGAATCTTTTTCTATTGCAGATTCAGTTTCTTTCTTTTCTGTGTTTGTTTTTTTATCTTTTTGTTTTTTAGACTTTTTTATTTTTTCTTTGCTACCTTTTGTTTCATCTGTTTTTCCTTTTTTTGTCTTAAACAAACTAGTTACATTAAGGTCTTGCAATAAATGTCTTTGTTTTTGTTTTCTTTCTTTTTCTACTCTATCTTGTAGGGGTTCTTCATTAAATGGCATAATTACATTGTCAGTTCTATTTCTAACTTCTACTTGGTTATATGGTATAGAAATATTGTTCTTTTTGAACTCGTTATATATAGTTTCCATCACATAATAATATACTTCCCAGTAATCTTCTGAGTCACACCAACAGTTAGCAAAAAAGTCAATACTGCTAGCACTAAAGAACTTTAATCTACAAAATGGTTCTGGATCTGTATACACTTTGCCATTGCTTAACATTACATCTTTGACAAGCTGTTTTACTTTTTCAACATCACTTTCGTATGCGACAGAAAAAGTAAAGTCCACCCTTCTTTTTGGTCTTCCGCCGGCATTAATTACCGCATTATTAACTATAGTAGAGTTTGGCAATGTTACTTTTTTATTATCTGTAGTAATTAGTGTTGTAAACAAAAAGTTAATGTCATCTATACAGCCTTCTACACCAATTCCGTCAATTTTGATATAGTCGCCTTTTTTGAACATACTGGTAGAAACAATAATTATACCATTGGCTAGGTTAGCAATATTGTTTTGCAAAGCCATACCTACAGCCAAAAGCATAGCACTAAGAGCAGTAAGTATACCTGTTACTTCTATACCAATTATGCCAAAAAGTATAAGCACTAACACCAAATATAATAAAAATTTAACAATTGTTGTAATAAATTGACTTGCGATTTTTTCCATTTTTGATTTTTCAAAAATTTTATTCAAAACCTTAACAATTACTCTTACAAATATTATTCCAATAAATAATACTGCAAAAAACAAAATTATTGACCAACCGTTAGTTGTAAAAAAATTAACTATTGCGCCCCAAATTTTATTCCAATCCATTTCTTTCTCCTTAGTAAAAATACATTTATAGTGTAACAAACAACGAGCTTATTGTTAAGTATTTTATAAAAAAATCTCTCAAATAATTGAGAGATTTTTTGCTACTTTATTTCTTTATAAGTTACAGAGTATGCCATAGCTGTTGTTTCATCAACTTTTACTTTGTCACTTATCTCAACACCTAAGATGCAGTATACTTCGTTATCTTTTGCAAGTACAGGTAATGTATCGCGAAGTCGAGCTGGGATTTTTTTGTCTATCATATATGTTCTTAGTGGCTTTGTTCCGCCGCCAAACTTTTCAAACTTATCACCTTTTTGTCTTACTCTCCAAACAGCACCGCTTGGAATCTTTTTAGTGTCCATAAGTTGAATGCCTGGTCTTAAGATAAACATCTTTGTTCTTTTTGTTTCGATTTCGTATTGACCAGCAAATTTAATTTTGCCAACCTTGATAGGGAACTCATCTGTTATTACTTTTTTAACTTTGCGAGTTAGAGTGATATATTCATATTCTTTTATAGCAGTTACATTGTGTGGCAAATCTATCTTCTTGCCGTTTTCTCCGTTTACAAGTTCTAGTATTAGTTTAATATGCTTTCTTTCGATATCGCTTACAACACCAAGAGAGCTCAATGCCTTAATAATCATACGACTTGTTAAACTTTGTGAATATATAAAGTAGTTAAGTGGTAGTTTAACAACGTTGCCTTCTGCAATAATTGCGTCAAAGTTTGCTTGTCTTGAAATGAAGTCATCATCTTCTTTGCAAGCCTTGCCAAAGTTAACTAGATTTTGGTCAACAGCAGGGAATTTCTTTCTCAAAAGTGGCATTATCTTGTTACGGATATAATTTCTGCTAAATGTAGAATCTGCGTTTGTTTCGTCTTCTACATTTTCAATACCGTTTTCATATAGATATCTTACTATTTCTTCTTTAGAAACGTTAAGCATTGGTCTTAGGTATACGCCATCTCTTACAACTTCCATTCCACCAGCGCCTACAAGTCCCGCTCCTCTTAATATATGAAGAAGTATTGTTTCTGCTTGGTCGCCCATATGATGAGCTAGAGCTATTTTGTCAACAATGCCTTTTTTGATCAAAGCATCAAACACACCATATCTTGCTTCTCTTGCGGCTTGTTCTATACCAAGGTTCTTTTCTTTTGCGATTTTGTTAGAGTCTACTTTGAACTTGTGACATCTTATGCGATTTTCTTTGCAATAATTCATAACAAATTCGCAATCGCTGTCGCCGTTTGGTCTAAGGCCATGGTCTACAGTAATGGCTACTATATCTATATCCAAATCTTCTCTTATTGAGTTTAGATAATGCAAAAGCGCCATTGAATCTTCGCCACCAGAAACACCTACACCTATTGTTTCGCCTCTAAGCATTAATTTATTCTTTCTTATTACTTCAAAAACTTTGTCCACGAGTACATCTCCGTATATAAAAAATCTTACAAATATAAGTATACTCTACCTGACATATTTTTTCAATAGCTAAACTCAACTTTTTAATTGTTTTTGAAAATTTTTCCAACTAGAACTGTCATATCATCATTAGGAACGCCCCCGCAAGACGACTTTGCCTTTTCCAAAATCTTGTCTGCCATTTCCTGTGGAGACAAACAATCACTGCTCAAAATAAATTGCTCCAAAACTTCTTCGCCCATGCTATCAACAATTCCATCACTGGTCAAAACAACAATATCCCCAAAATCCAAGCTTGTTTTTGTGATTTTCGGGTTTGCTTCTTCTAATACCCCAATAGGCAAAGCCCCACCATCTATTTTTGTTATGGTATCGCTATGTTTTATAAAACTAGCTGTTGCTCCTAGCTTTACAAAATCAACAACCCCACTAGACAAATCCACACTACAAATATCTATTGTTGAAAAATACTCTCCACTATGGAGATTTAGGAGCTTATTAACAGAACTTAAGATAATCTCACTATCAAACTCTGCCCTATAAAAATTTTCAATCAAAGATGTTGCCTTTTCGGATATGTCTTGGGCATTTTTACCATTGCCCATACCATCACAAATAGCCATCATAAACTTATTAAAACCAAATTTTAGTAAACTATAATTATCGCCACACTCTTCTCTGTTATCTTTGGCTGCTTTTGCTACGCCAAAAACCATATCAAAAAGCGGACAACTCTCTAAGCTCAAAACAGCAAGCCCACTCACAAGTGATGGTGATGTGTCTGCAATTTTTAACTTATGCCCACAAACTTTTTCTACTGTCGGCAGCAAACTATCATTTTCTAGGTCTTGATTTCTTATAACAAGCCCTACTCTGTAATTATTTTTATCCCGCTCATACACTGACGCTTCGCTACAAACAATATCTTTGTAAGTTAGGTTTTCTATTATCTCTATTTCTTTTTTGTTGTCAAAAACCAGTTTTTCATTTGCCTTTTGCGAAAGGTCATACAAAAGTTTAGATAGCCCACGCAATTGCTCTGCTATCAAAATTTTACTATTATCTTCCATTACGGCTAATTGAGAGTTTTTCTTAAATTGATTGATAAGTCCGTTAATCGTAGGAAGCATTACATTTATTCTATTGCATTTAGTTGTTAGATACGCCGGAAGTTCAAGCAAAGTGACTTTTCCCTTTTCAAATCCGTTATCTGCCAAGTTTTCAAAAACTTTTTTCGTATCGCTTTCGCATTTTCTATGGCAATCAGAATAGCCATCACATCCAACACAGCAATTTTGCGTAAGTTCTTGAACAAACAACTTTTTACTTTCTTTTAACGAAAGACTTCCTCTAACAAGTTTGCGAAAGCCAATATCCATATCAAAAAACACTTCAGATAGTTCTATTAGTTTTTTTGATATATCCATATTGTTTTGATTTATAAGGTTTCTATATGCCATTTTGCCGGCAGGTTTTGAAAAATTGATAATGATATAATCAAACATTTTTTTCGGCAATATCATAAATATTCCACCAGCGACAAAAGTCGCAATTACATTATACAAATTGTAACTTGGAAACACTTCAAAATATAATCCAAAAATCACATCAACCGCAACTACCGCCACCGCCGAAAAAAGCCTAATTTCGCTTTTGAATAGTTTTATCATTATAGACATAACTGCAAAAAGTGATATGTACCCCATACCGCTGCCAGAAAGTGCCGTACCTATACCAAAGATTGTTCCTAAACAAAGCCCTAAAGAATCTAGCTCACAATAACAACAAACAAGAAGCAGTATACAAGCAAAAAATCTAACCAAATCTACGTAGGGTATATTTAGTTTATATAATCCGCAAAAACAGCCAATAAAAATAATAAGTCCGCAAGCTACTTCGTCAGGGTTTAGTTTAAGATACATTTTTCTTTTCATGCTGGCAAACAAAAAGGTATAACACGAAATAAAAAATCCACACGAAAGCAAACAGAATATTATACTACTAATAATATTTTCTCTGCCAAAAACAAAAAATATCTTAGGTAAACAACCTATCAAAAAATAAAAAGAATACAAAGCCACACTTGTTAGTTTTAGTTTGTTGTTAATAACTTTGCCAACAAATAAAACAATAGCAAACAAAAGCGAAGAAACAGCGACTTTTATTGAAAGCGTTGCTAAGCCTTCTATAATAACAAAAAGAGCCGCAATAACAATGCTGTCTGGGCAAAGTATAATAAGGCTTCCGGAAAGCCCTAGCGAAAAGATACGTAAGTCGCCCTTTACCCCAGCAATAGAAAGCAGGTAAAAAACTCCCGCCAAGAATATATATTTTAACAAGCTTTTTCCAAACACCTTTACCATTTGTTATTCTCCTGCGTTATATTTTTGAAAGTAAATTTATTATAACTGCAAGATGACAAAACAAAAAAAACTACAAAATTCCTTTTTTGTAGTTTTTTATCTTATTTTTTATTTATTTGTTTTATTTTTTAGATTGGACCAAAATATCCTTTGCCCTCCAAGCCAAAACCCCACAAGAAACAAGCCCTATACCAAACTGAACTAAAAAACTAGGAATCAAAAGGTATGGTAAATATAAAACCGGTCTAAATGTTAAGATATAAAAATCTCTATTTATCATACCCCTAAATTGGAAGTTATCTTTATTGATTTGATTGCAGAAAGTTTTGAACAAAGGAACAAACACAAGCGGGAATGTAATTCCCATAATGCTACTTACGATAAATAATCCCACTGGAGATTTGATTGTCATAATAAGTATTATACTTACAAGATATAACGCACAATAGATAAGTACAGATATATAAGGTTTGCCTTTGCCATAAATATATTTTGACAAAATGTTTGCAAGTATTTTTCCCACTTCAACCAAAGCCATAACAATAACAACAGACTTAAATGATAAATTGTTAATAAATAGAAAGATTGGAAGTATCACATCTAGTGTTGATTGATATACCCCAAAACAAAAGTGAAGCAAGTTATATTTTGCATACAGCTTTTTGTCTATCTCAAAAGGCTTTGCTATTATTTCGCCATAAGCTTGTCTTATCATTTTGTACCCAAACAATATTGGAATAATAGAAAGGCAATATATAGTACTTCCAGCAATTGCCAAAACTATAAGATTGTCTAGCGTATCCCCAAGCAAAAATCCGCTTATTAAGATAAATGCAAGTTTGCCTATATTAGCTGCGATTTCAAATTTTGCGACATTGGTGCTTTTGTCGGTAAATGCAAACAAAAGATTTACCGGAACTGAATATAAAACTTGATTTAGAGCGTTGAGTACCGCAAGCAGTATCACCACATACCAAACCATTGGGCAAAAGCTAATAACAAACTGAATTGATATTATCGGTATCATACTAAGAAAAATACAAACAACACCATATCTTTGAAGTATTCTTCGCAAAAGTATATTCAAAACACCTGACAAAAAATAATGCACGCAACAAAACAATATAACAAAATGCATATTGTTTGACGCCCTAAAAACAATAAGCGGTATAAAAACTTTTACAATGCTATCACCTATTGCTTTGAGAAGTTTGTGCAAAAACAAAAAGTTTGTCCTATCTTTAGTAATGTTTTCCATCGAGTAAAAAATCCTTTTATATTAAAAAACTAACTTTGTTCAAGTTAGTTTCTTTTTATTAGTCTCTTATTTTGTTGTATATGATTGTAGTATCAGCATTAAACTGAATATACAACTTACCATCAGCAAGAGTTGCTATTTGAGTATTTTGATACATGCCACCTTCTGGAAGCAAATCAAATTCTTTATCAGAAACTCTTTGAGCCCAGTGTCCATAATATGGTGTAGAACCATTTTCTACATAGTATGTGTATGAACCTTGTCCATCTGCTTCGGTTGAAGTTTTGAACTCAATACGAGTAATGTAAGAATACCCACCTTGGCTAGAAACTTCCCAAACACCAACAAGATTGTTAGGGTCAACAGTGTATCCACCAACACAGCCAGTAAAATACACACAAGATAACATTAGGCACATAGTAAGTGCAATAGAATAAAATACTTTTTTCATAAAATCTCTCCTAAACTTATAATACATTAAATCAAAAAAAATAACAAACAAAAATATATAACTTTCTGTCGCTTGTAAAAAACATTTGCCTTTGGTATACTAAGCTTAGGAGATTAATTATGGAAATATTTGATGATATTAACTTAAAAGATTTTCAAGATATGCATATTTTACTTGGTTGGAAATATCTTGATAATGATGTAGTACAAAAGTCCCTTGACAACTCAATGTTCAAAGTCAGCGTAAAAGAAAATGGCAAGACAATTGGCATAGCAAGAATCATTGGCGACTGGGCAACACATGGGCTTTTGTGTGATGTTATGGTAGACCCAAATTTTCAAGGCAAAGGCATTGGGACAAAAATGATAACTTATCTAAACAACAAAGTTCAAGAATTTGTCAACAATGGCAGAGATGAGTTTTTGGTTGAGCTTTTACCAACAACAGGCAGAAAATCTTTTTATGTAAAATGTGGCTACAAGTACAAACCAGAAAATATGGCTGGAGTATACAAGTGGTTCAAAAACAACAACCTTTATACGAACGATAGCAAGAAGCATTTTCTCAAACTTGCCCCGGCTCCTTTTGAGTCAATTAAGGCAGGAACTAAAACTATCGAGATGCGACTTTTGGACGAAAAAAGAAAAGGAATAAAACCGGGTGACGTCATTATTTTTATCAACAGAAATGATATCGACCAAAGACTAAAAACTAAGGTTGTAGCTATACACCCATTTGATACTTTTGGTGGTTTGTATGCGGCTTTTGATAAGGTAAAACTTGGCTACAAAGAAGACGAAATTGCAAAACCCGAAGATATGGAAATGTATTATCCAAAGGAAGAAATTGAAGCTTTTGGCGTGGTTGGAATTGAAATAAAATTGATGTAATAGATTTTGTTTTGTTAAGAGTTTTTTGTAATTAGAATTTTAGCTCAAAAAAGAAAAGCAAATTACGACCGACAATTCGGTCGGGAGATATAACTCGCTAAACAAAGGCAAATGCGGGATTTTGAAAAATCAATATTTTTGAAAACAAAAAAAACTGCTAGAATATTTTCTGGCAGCTTTTTTATTTGTCTTTGGGTTTTATTTCAACTTTTCCGATCAAAAGGTCGGTAAGTATAATTGACTTTTGTATAAGTTTATTTTTTAGCTTTGCTCAAATAAATTTTTTCTAAAAAACAACCTGCTCTTATAAGCTGTTTTTATTTTTTATAATACATACCTTGAGTTAGATTGTCACTTGACATAATGTTTTCTATGCGGTTCATAACCCACTTTTTTCTGCCACAAAATTCTGGAGCAATCAGTAGGTTTTTTGGAGCATCACCTGTTATTCTATGCACAACAATATCTGGTCTTAAGTGAGTTAAAATATAGATTGCTTTTTCGATATAGTCGTCCATAGTAATTGGTGTGTATTTTTTTGCATTGTACATATTTTCTAATGCTGTGTTTTTAATAATATATGTTGAGTGAATTTTAAGTCCCTTGACGCTACTTGCATTAATAAAATCAAGAGTCTTGTAGATATCATCTTTTTCTTCTTCAGGAAGACCTATCATAAGATGAGTTACAACATCAATGCCAGCACTACTTAGCATTTGGGTAGCTTTTGTAAACTCATCATTTGTATAACAGCGGTTTATAACTTTGCCTACTTTTTCATTTACCGTTTGTAAACCAAGTTCCACCCAAACATATAAGCCTTTGTCAACATAAGTTTTTAGCAAAGAAACAACTTCTTGGTTTACACAGTCTGGTCTTGTTGCGATAGCTAATGCAACAATATTGTTTGAAATAAGTGCGCTATCATATTTTTCTTTTAAGTTTTCAACGCTATCATAAGTATTGGTAAAGTTTTGGAAATAAGCAATATACTTGTTTGCTCTTTTGCCACGATAGCTATTGATAAAGTTTTCGACTTGAGTTTTTATAGAAACTCTTTTTGTATTCTCTCCAGAGCCACGCTCTCCGCAGAAGATGCAGCCGTCCACACCACATTTACCATCACGATTAGGACAAGTAAAACCACCATCTATACATATCTTAAGTGTCCTTTCGCCGAACTTATTTTTGAGAAAGGTGTTTAGCTTATTATATCTATCCATTGTTTTGCTCTTCCAAAAATCTTTTTAACTCATCAAAAGCATCTAGGACTTCTTGAGCTATTATTCTATTGATTTGAGTTTGACTTTCGCCCATAAATGATTTTATATGTTGCTCTGCTCTGTCAAATAGGACTTTTGACAGTGTAAAGTTATACTCTTTTTCTTGCGGGGTAAAATTAGTCTTTGCGCTATCCGGCACTTTATCTGTCTTTACATAAAAATATAGGATATTTGATTTTCTACATCTTTTGTCTGCTGTCTTTGTATAATGTCTCAACTCAAAGAAAGGCCCTGCAATTTCTTCTCTTGCAATATCCATTCCGGTTTCTTCTCTAAGTTCTCTAATCAAAGCGTTATATATATCTTCGCCTTTTTCTACATGTCCACCAGGAAGCTGACAACCGCCATTTGATGTTGCAATCCATAAGTTATCACTGCTGTCTTTGATAAAAGCTTTTACTCTTGTTACAAAGATTGAAACATCTTCATCTTTAATATTTAGTTTGTTATGAGATAATGTTTTCATAATAATTCCTTTACATTAGGTATTATAGCATATGAATATAATTTTTGTTAATAAATAATATATTTTGTTTTATCAAACTTATTATAAAAATAAAAAAAGCAACTATAAATTAGCTGCTTTTGTTGCTTTTATAAATACCACCAAATTATTCTGCCATTGGTTTTGTGACATCTATCCAAGAAATAAAGTTTGTACTATGTTTTTCTATTTCGTCTGGAGCAAGCTTAATAGCGCTATTGCTACTGCCACACGCAGGGTGAATATATTCAAATCTTTTCAAAGACATATCAAGGTATACTTTTACTCCGGCATTTACACAAAACGGACAAACACCGCCCACAGCGTGACCAATTATCTTTTCTGTTTCGTCATAAGATAGCATTTTTGCTTTTTCGTTGTTGAAGGTGTCTTTGTATTTTCGGTTGTCTACTTTTACATCTCCTGCCATAACTATAAGCATAGGACCGTCACTTGTTACAAAAGAAAGGGTTTTAGCAATCTCAGCTTCCTTACAACCAACAGCTTGAGCGGCTAGTGCAACAGTAGCTGTTGATATATCAAAAACATATACCCTATCGCCAAGTCCGTTATCTTCAAAATATTTTTTTACAATTTCTAGTGACATTTTAACTTTCCTTTTAATCTAGTTTCTTTAACATTTCTATCATACGGGTATGATAACCTTGTTTTTTATAAAATTCATAAGCCTTATCGTTATATCCAAAAACGCCTAGTAGTATATGCGTACAATTTTGAGATTTGAAGTATTCTTCCATCTTTTTCATAAGCGTCTTGCCAGCGCCACAACTTCGGCTGTTTTTGCTAACAATCAACTCTTCTATAACACCCATTGTAGGACATTTGTAATCAGTCTTATCTATATCAAAATACTCTCTCATATGACCAGCAATCATACCTATAATTTTGCCACTATCTTCGGCAAGAAAAATTTTGCCATTTTGAGAATATGTTTGACTTATTGTATAAGCAAAATATTTTTCTCTATAATCATCTGTGATAGTACTTAAATCGTCTTTATCAATAGCAACAATATATTGTTGCAACTCAACAAGCAAGTCTTTAATCTGCTCATCATATTTTTCGTTATATTCTATTATGTTCATTTATTTTCCTTTAAGGCTTTGTATATTATTTATAATTTGGAGCTTGTGAGCAGGATTGAACTGCTGACCTATTGATTACGAATCAATTGCTCTACCAACTGAGCTACACAAGCATAAGTGCCAAAAACAATTTGGCACTTTGTTTTTTATTGAAAATTATATATTATCTTAACTATTAAAATCTTTCGTGGATAGTACGAGCGATAACATCATCTTGTTGTTCTTTTGTTAGTTTTACAAAGTTAACAGCATATCCAGAAACACGGATAGTTAATTGTGGATATTTTTCTGGGTGGTTTTGAGCATCAATCAATGTTTCTCTATCAAATACGTTAACATTTAGGTGGTGACCTTTTGCTTTCATATATCCATCAAGCAGCGCACATAGGTTTGTTACTTGGTTGTGAAGATCTCTACCAAGTGATGCTGGGATAATAGAGAATGTATTTGAGATACCATCTCTTGCGTTTTCGTATTTTAATTTTGCAACAGATTCTAGTGATGCTAGAGCGCCTTTTGTATCTCTGCCTGGCATTGGGTTTGCTCCTGGAGCTAGTGGTTGCCCTTCTTTTCTACCATCTGGAGTGTTGCCTGTCTTTTTACCATACACAACGTTTGATGTAATTGTCAAAATACTTGTTGTAGGCTCTGCATTTCTGTATGTTTTGTGGCTTCTTACTTTTTTCATAAATCTATCCACAATATCTACAGCTATTGAGTCTACTCTATCATCATTGTTTCCGTATTTAGGAAAATCACCTTCGATTTCGTAGTCAACTACCATTCCGTCTTCGTCACGAATAGCTTTAACTTTGGCATATTTTATCGCAGACAAACTATCTGCCGCACATGAAAGGCCGGCAATACCTGTTGCAAAGAATCTATGCACTTCGTTATCGTGAAGAGCCATTTCTAATGCTTCGTAGCAATATTTGTCGTGCATATAGTGTATGCAGTTAAGTGTGTTAACATAAAGTTCTACAAGCCAGTTCATCATTTGGTCATATTTTTGCATTACTTCATCAAAATCTAAGTATTCACTCTTTACTGGCTCAAACTTTGGAGATACTTGTTGTTTTGTTTTTTCGTCTACGCCGCCATTGATTGCATAAAGAAGGCATTTTGCTAAATTTGCTCTAGCGCCAAAGAATTGCATATCTTTGCCGACTTTCATACAACTTACGCAGCAAGCAATAGCATAGTCATCACCCATAAACTCACGCATCAAATCGTCATTTTCGTATTGGATAGCGCAAGTTCTAATAGACATCTTAGCACAATATCTCTTGAAACTTTCTGGTAAGTTTTGTGACCAAAGTATTGTTAGGTTTGGCTCTGGAGAGTGACCTAGGGTGTCTAGTGTGTGCAATATTCTAAATGCAGTTTTTGTAACAAGTGGTCTACCGTCAAGCGCAACACCACCGATAGATTCTGTAACCCAAGTAGGGTCACCAGAGAATAATTTGTTATACTCTGGAGTTCTCATAAACTTAACAAGTCTAAGTTTAATAACAAAGTGGTCGATAAGTTCTTGAGCTTGCTTTTCTGTAATTAAGCCGTTTTTCAAATCCCTTTCGATATAAATATCTAAAAATGCAGAGTTTCTACCAACAGACATTGCAGCGCCGTTTTGGTCTTTTACTGCAGCTAGATATCCAAAGTACAAAAATTGTACAGCTTCTTGAGCGGTTTTTGCTGGATTTGAAATATCAATACCATAAGACATTGCCATTTCTTTTAGGTCAAACAAAGCTCTTATTTGGTCTGTTGTTTCTTCTCTAGCTCTTATGTCTTCTTCGGTAAAGGTACTAGTTTTTTCTTTTAGGTAGTTTTTCTTTTCTTCTATTAGTCTATCTACACCATACAAAGCAACTCTTCTGTAGTCGCCTATAATTCTGCCTCTACCATATGCATCAGGAAGGCCTGTAATAATACCTACGTGTCTTGCAAGTCTCATCTCATCAGTATATACATCAAAAACACCTTGGTTGTGGGTTTTGCGGTATTTAGAAAAGATATTCTTGATTTCTGGGTTTAGTTCGTAACCGTATGATGTCAAAGCGCTTTCGCTAGATCTAACGCCACCAAAAACATGAAGGGCTCTTTTTAGCGGCTTGTCTGTTTGAAGCCCTACGATTTTTTCAAGGTCTTTATCAATATATCCTGCTTTGTGGCTCGTGATTGTTGATACAATGTCTGTGTCTGCATCCAAAACACCACCTGCTTTTTTCTCTTCCATATTTAGTTTGTTAACTTTTTCGGTTAGTTTGATTGTCGCATCTGTTGCATTTTGAAGAAAAGTATCATCACCTTCGTATAATGTATAGTTTGTCAAAATAAAATCTCTTACATTGATTTCTTCACACCAATCGCCAACTCTAAAACCTTTCCATTCTTCTCTCATCTTTTATCTCCTCCCGTTAATATATTTGAAACCACATCTACTAGCTTTTTTGTAGGTGGGGTGATATTTTCTAATTTGTAATCTAAATTTAATTTTCTATACTTTTCTTTTCCCATTGTGTGATAAGGCAAAACTTCTATCTTTTGGACATTGTTTAGAGTGTCTAAAAATTGTTTTAATTTTTTTACATCTTCAACATCATCTGTAAGTGTTGGAACTAACACATATCTTACCCACATAGGAATATT
Organism: Clostridia bacterium; assembly: GCA_045534265.1. Taxonomy (GTDB): domain Bacteria; phylum Bacillota; class Clostridia; order Christensenellales; family UBA1242; genus CAKVLS01. The sequence continues at coordinate 140,210 of JAZSJH010000007.1, read as the reverse complement.
GTTTTTGTCTAGATATTTTGCAAAATCTAGTATATTTTCGTTTTTGTGTCCTGTTAACTTTTGGTGTTTTGCACTATCTATATGCTTAATATCCAAAAGCACAAGGTCTGTAAGTTTTAATAATTTATCTATTTTATCGTCTGTTTCTTTGTTTTGCCCGAATAAAACACCCGAAGTATCAATACAAGTATTAATATTTTGCTCTTTTAGTTTTTCAAAAAGCCGAATTGCAAAGTCAATTTGCATAAGTGGCTCTCCACCTGTAAGCGTAACCCCGCCGTCTTTTCCAAAGTAATGCTTGTATTTTTCTATTTGGGATAAAATGTCTTCTATTGATGTTTCTTCGCCGCCTAATGTATCCCAAGTGTCAGGATTATGACAATAAAGACATCTCATAGGACAGCCCTGCATAAAGATTACAAAACGGATTCCGGGGCCATCTACTGCGCCGAAGGTTTCTATAGAATGTATCTTTGCCATAAGCCCCGCATCTCCTTTTATTTCAAAATTAATAATTTGTTTGCTATCTTTTCATAAATCTCATAAGGAACTTTTTCGCTATTCATCTCACCCCTAAAGCCGTGATAATCACTACCACCGCTCATCATAAGGTTATTTTTGATAGCAAAATCCCTTAAGTATTGTCTTCGCTCTTCATTTGCTGTTGGGTGATAAATTTCTATACCATCAACATAGTCTTTTGCAATATTAAGCACATACTCTACATTATCCCCATACTCAAATGGGTGCGCCAAAAACATAAGGCAATTATTATCGTCACAAAACTTTCTTATTTGGGAAAGTGATGCACAAACATCTGACATATCTACAAAGAACTTTGAATCAATATTATTTATACCTTTACGCAAAAAAGCTTTGTCGCCATCTAATAGGGCTGGGTTTTCTTGCTTTGCTTGTTTAATAAATTTTTTATCCTTAGATAATATTTTATAAAAATCTCTTATTATCCAACACCCCGGAACACTGTAATCGTAGTTTTGAGTATCAAACTCAATATTAACTCCCATATTTTTTAATACAGCCATTTCCCTTTCGGTTTTTGTGATGCTTTCATACTCTCTTGTTGGGCAGTTTTGCTTTATAAATTCTGCCATTTTTTTATATTGAAAGCCATAGACCAAAATTTCTATACAACAACCGCCCGCTGTACAAAGAAGTTCTGTTCCCGTTATCATATCTATTCCTTGACTTGTGATGTCAAAATCTTTGTATGCTTCTGCGGTGTCGTGGTCGGTAATTGATATTGCTGCAAGGCCTTTTTCTTTTGCTTCTTTTATTATTTCTTCAACAGACATTACGCCATCTGAATGAAGTGTATGCATATGTAAATCGACGTTCTTCATAGTGAAAATATTATACTATTTTTTTATCTAATAATCAAACAAAACAAAAAGCAAGTTGTATAAAACTTGCTTTTATTTTTTTATTCTTCATCTTCGTATTCAAACTGCAAATCTAGGTATGATAAAAGTATGATTGCTTGGTATAATCTGCCTATTGCATATACACAAGTTTGTTCGTTATCTGTTTTTACCATAAGTTCGTTTGAAGGACCCATTGTTACATTTAGAGTAGTCAAAACTTTGTTTACATATTTTGCTGTTTCTTCGTCTTCTAATGTAATATCTTGCTCGTCTAGTTTATCAAAAGTTTGACCAAAGTCAGACAAAACTATCTTTCCATCACTTTCACTTATAGAAATAGGAAAAGTCTCTTCTTCTCCTAGGTAGCATACTAGGTTTGTGTTAAGTATAGTAGCGCCTGTATATTTTGTAAATACATTGGCTTCTGCTAAATTTTTCTTCAATTTTTCAAAATCTATCATTGAATCATTCCTCCATCATCACCTTTTGTAAGGTTCATTGCAATTTGATTTTCGCTGATTGTTGCATCTTCTACAACATCTTCACTTTCTTTTGAATCAAATGAAGATACTGTCACTGTATGCCCTTCTTTGATAACGGCGTCTATATCCATAGTAATTTGACCATTGCCAAGGATTTTTGTGTTAGGAGCTAGGTCTCCACAAACTTTTTTGTCTAGGTCCACCATAGCTGGAATTTCTTCGTTTAGTTCTGTACTCCACTCTGGGCAATACATTTTGCCCAACTTTCTCAAAGGTGTTTTTGCAAGTTCGTTGTGTGGGATTTGTATAGCGCCAAGGTTGAAAACTGTTTCAAAATCTGTAACCATTGCACCAAAGCTACCATATTTAATTTCTGGTTCTCTAGGGTCTCTGTTAAGATTAATAGGAGTTGGGCAGATATCTGGAGATTGGTTTTGAGTTAATACTAATCTACTATGAAGGGTATATCTATGTTCGTGAGAGTGTGCAGTTTTTGGAACTTTCACACCATCAGTTTGGAAGTATCCACCTTTGTCAAATTTGTTTAGGTGTTCAGATAGTGGCTCATAGTCCCATCTATCTACAATAAACTTCCCGTCTTCTTTACCTCTGTAATAGATAGAAAACTTAATACCACTCTTTGCGCCCTTTTCGATATTATCATAAGCTTTGGTTGTTTCTATTGTTACTTCGCCAAGAAGTATTTGATTGTCTACATTCATAATAAACTTTCTTGTCTTGATTTTTGACATTCTAGTATTTTCTTGAGTTTCCCATTCGGTAATAGGAATTTTGCGGGCTTTCATAAAGCCTTCCCATCTTTTATCGCTATGAGTAAACACATACTCTTCTGGCTCTCTTGATGGTTTGTCTGTAGGAACATCTTTTAGTCTATAACCTGATGGTAATTGATAATTATCTGGACCATCTGGACCAAACACATTGCGAAGGTGTTCGTTACATATATCAATAAGCCTTGGCAATGACTTTGGATTAGAAAGCCATCTAGCTTTCTTTATTTCATATTCGTATTGAGTAAGTTTTGACTCACTAAACTCTTTTCCAAAATATTTTAGTGAAAAAGGTCTTTTTGAGTGGCTTGCAATTGCCCTTGCATAGTCAACAAGATATTGATGCTCAAGAGAAGCATGCTTTTCTTTTTGCTCTCTTATTTCTCTTTCAGTGTCATGATATCTTGCATCATATTTATTCTTTTGATGGCCTTTTGACTTGCCTTTTTTAGAGTAACCTTTGTTTTCTTGAGTTAGAACTACTTTTTTCTTCTTTTTCTTTCCCATGACTCCCTCCAAAAAATGTTTTTTGCCAAAAGACATAATATATTTATTTATTATAATCATAATAACACCAGACAAGTTTATTGTCAATACAACAAAACTCAACATTTTATAATTTCAAAAAATAAAAAAATGCATTTTTTAACCATTTTAGGCGGGTTTTTGATGCAAAATATGTCGAATAATGGGCGTTTTTGTAGACGCGGTTGCGTAAAAAATTTATTTAAGTTATTATAAAAATCCGTTTGCATAAAAACGATAAAAGGAACGGACAGGATATGTTAGATACATTGCACCTGTATATAGAGAAAAAGATTGATAAATACTATACGCTTCTTAATGTAAATAGAAGTTTGCTTGGTAGCGAATATTTGTGCGAAGCCATAAAACTGAGTTTTGACGACAATTCTCTTTTGCATAGAAATCTCACAACTAGATTATATCCGCTAATCGCCCAAAAATATGATGTAACCGCTATGCAGGTTGAAAGGGCGATTCGCAATTTAATTAAAGTGTGTTTTGATAAAGAAGACGTTTGTAAATCTTTTTCCAAAATGACAGATACCAATTATACAAATAAGTTCAATAAACCATCAAATGGCGAATTAATTGCGCTGTGTTGTTGGAGATTGAAACTCAAATTGCAAGAAGAAGGGCTTTTGCCATAGAAAATTCGTGCAGAGTTTTTTTATTTTGATTTTTATCAAAAAGCTTCGCTCAAAATGCCATTCAAAATGCTGTTTTTTGTTTCATTTTGCTTTTGTTTTGGTATATAATCAAAGTATGAAAATATTATGTCCTAACTGCAAAGAAATTTTGCAAAGAAATGAAAAAACTTACACTTGCCCGAATAACCACTGTTTTGATATAGCTAAAGAAGGCTATGTCAATCTTGTTGTTGCCAATAAGAAAAAATCTAAAAACCCTGGCGATAATGTTGATATGGTAAGGGCAAGACAAGACTTCCTTTTAGGCGGGTATTATGAACCTTTGAGCGAAGAAATCAATAAGATAATAAATAACAACAAATCCGTAAATATACTTGATGTAGGGGCTTGTGAGGGCTATTATACACATAGGCTAGACAAACATCTTATGTATCCACACACAATTATTGGCATAGACATCTCAAAAGATAGCATTAAGTACGCTAGCCGAAAAGACGATTCTTGTAACTATATTGTCGGCTCTGCTGTAGACTTGCCTATATCAAGCGAAAGTGTAGACGCAATAATAAATAATTTTGCGCCGCATAGCGTGGAAGAGTTTTTGAGAGTTTTGCGCCCCGGTGGCATTGTAATCAAAATAACTCCCGCACCAAAGCACTTGTTGGGACTAAAAGAAAAACTACTTGATAAAGTAATAATAAAAGAATCTAGCAAAAAGTTTGAAAACATAAACCTTATTAAAGAATACACTCTGGAATATGATATAGAAGTTAAAGGCGAAGACATCTTTAACCTTCTTAAGATGACTCCTTTTTATTATAAATCCAGCCTTAACGACCACAAAAAACTACAATCTGTTGACGTATTAAAAACTAAGGTTGCTTTTGACATTAGAATATATAAAAAATAGTTTCTAAATGTTTTACAATATTTGAAAAAATATAATATAATTAATTATCAAATAAAATAAAAGGAGAAACTTATGAAAACAAAACAACTTGTTTTTGGCGTAATCACAGCCCTTCTTGGCATTGTTGCTAGCGTATTTACCTTTATAAACATTTTTGAACTTGGCGGCATGCTTGGAGATAATGCAACCCATACAAAAGAATTTTTTGGATTTTTTAGCCAACCAGAGAATATAGATATTACATATCAACTTTCTGGCAAAACTTGGCAACCTGCATTCAAAACAATTGCTGGAATTCTTGCAATAATCGTTGCCGTTGCAACTGTTGCTTATATTCTTCTTTTTGCTTTAGACACAAAAAAAGGTAACAAATTTAACGGTCTTAGAAAACTTCTTTCTGTTATTCTTGTTGTTTGTGGCATTTTGATTGCTATTTGCCTAATTATATTTGTAGTTGCAAACAGCCCAAAAGTTACAAATAATACAAGTTTGAACATTTGGACTAATGTATTTGGAGCTATTGCTCTTACAGTTTTTCCAGTACTTGGCGGTCTTTGTGGAGCTTTGGCTGAAGGATCTGCTAAAGGCAAAAAGAAAGGTAAAAAGTAAAACGCAAAAAAAACATCACAAACTATGTGATGTTTTTTATTGCAAATAATATAAAAAATTAATCTCAACCAAAAAACTCTTAAGAATTTTTCTTAAGAGCTTTTTATTATATTAAAATACAAGTGGAACGATCATTCCTATAACAACTACAAGAAGACAGATAAAGTAGATAATTTTCCACTCTTTGTTTCTTTCCGCAGCATATGACCAAGAAAGAACTGCAACTACAGCTGTTGCAATAGCTGATGCTACTGCTTGCAAGCCTGATACAACTGATTGTAAGTTGAATATTGCAAGAAATGCACTAACAAGGTGCAAAACACCAAGCGCTACAATAGTAAGAAAAGCTACCTTTCTAAGTGACCATTTTGTCATATCAAGGTAAAGAGGGTGTTTTCCGCTTGATTTTGATTCTGTTTTACTTTCGGTTGTTGTTTCGGTCTTTTTCGTTTCAGTTTTTGCTGGCTCTTCTTTTTTAGTTTCAGCCTTTTTTGTTTCAGTTTTTTTAGTTTCTGTTTTCTTAGTTTCTTTTGTTTCTTCTTTTTTGTCTGGCATAATATTTTTTCTCCTATATTCCAATTATATAGCAAATAACATATTTTTGTAAAATATTTTTTAGATTACAAGGCTCTTTTAATCAAAAAATGCTGTAATTTGTAAAATTTTCAAATAAAAAAGCCCTAACATAGTCAGGACTTTTGTTTTTATTATTCTCCTTTGAAAGGAAGAAGAGCGATATTTCTTGCTCTTTTGATGTTAACAGCAAGTTCTCTTTGGTGCAATGCACATACGCCTGTTTGACGACGAGAAACGATCTTGCCTTTTTCTGTTACAAATCTCTTTAGAGTTGCAACATCTTTATAATCAATAACTTTGCTCTTGTCAGCGCAGAAAGGACATACTTTTCTTCTTGGAGCTCTTCTTGGCTTCTTTACATATTCTTTTGCTTCTGGAGCAGCAGCTACTTCTTTAACTTCTACTTTTTCTTCTGCCATTGTTAAAAATTCTCCTTTTATAGATTATATAAAAATTTTAGTTTTATTAGAATGGAAGAGTATCATCATCTATTGGTTGAAGGTCTGAAACTTCTTCGTTTGATTTATGGCTTTCCATAGAATCGCCACCGTTTCTAGAACCGATAAATTCTACTTCTTCGGCAACAACTTCTGTAACATATCTCTTGCTACCGTCTTGTGCGTCATAGCTACGAGTTTGGATATTACCTACGATTGCAGCTTTGCTACCTTTTTTAAGATATTTAGCACAATTTTCAGCTTGTCCACGCCATACTACGATATTGATAAACTCAGCTTCTCTTTCGCCACCAGCTGTAAATCTCTTTGGAACTGCTAGGCTAAATCTGCAATAGCTAATTCCGCTGTTTGTGGTAGCTAGCTCTGGGTCTCTTGTCAAATTACCAATTAAAATTACTTTATTCATATAAAACTCCCTTATTGCCTATGTCTACAATAGGCACAAAAATTAAAAAATTACTTTCTAACTACGATTGCTCTTAAGATGCCGTCTGTGATTCTCATTAGGCTTTCCATAGAAGTGCTAACTTCTGCAGAAGCTGCGTAGTTCATCAATACATAGAAACCTTCAGTTTTGAAAGAAATAGGATAAGCCAATTTCTTAAGGCCCCATTTATCAATTCCTGCAACAGTGCCTGATTTAGATTCTACAAAAGTTTTGAATTTTGCAATCAAAGCTTCTCTTTCTTCTTCAGAAACACTTGGAGAAATGATGTATAGAACTTCATAATTTGTCATCTAAAATTTACCTCCTTTTGGACTAATCGGCTGATTTTGCATCAGCAAGGAAATAATCAAATTGATTATTACTGAATAAATATATCATATATGCAAAAAAATTGCAATAACTTTTTTTGAAAATAAAAAAGCCACTAGTATAGCTCTAGCGCCTTTTTTATGAGAAGTCTACACACTAAGACTAAATATTCTTCACTGCATACTAAAAGTTGCCTTAGTTGCTTTACACTGTAGGATTACCGACAATGTAATAATATAAAACAAAATGCATTATATCAAAAATAAATTATGCTTTTGAGCATAAACATACTTATTAGTAAAAAATGCTTAAACAAGCTGATATTGGGTAAATTTCTTACTACATTCGTTCTTTGATAATTAAGTTATGCTCAAATCTAATGTTTTCTAGCAGGCTATCTGCGTTTGCTTTTTTATATTCTTTGAACTTATTATGACAATATTTGTTAATTGTTTTGCTAGCCTGCATAACATCTGTATTGTTTTCTTTTGCTATTTTTATTGCTTCATCAAAGGTTTCATTAATTCTTTCAGCCAGTTTTTCTTTTAGAGTTTTTGTGAGATATGAATGGTTTTCATCATATATTCGGTCGTCTTTTATATCTTCGACAATTTCGGCGACTCTTACATACAATCTAGTAGTAACACAAAAAACTGGAGTTTTGTCGTCAAAGTAAGCTTTTATGCTTGTTTCTTTTCTTTCTAATTCTACGCCCACGTCTGCATTTTTGTACAAATCATCATTTACATTTTTGATAAGTAAAAAGCCTTTTGTTGATGTTTTATCAAACCAATTAAACCCCATTGTTTGTTCAGGGGTAAGTGGCATAATCATTTTGCCGTTTTTTATCAAAGAACTTTCGCCTTTGTTTACCACTGTTTTTTGGGATTTTGAATTATTTTCTGACGAAGAACTATTTCCACCGCCAGACATTGAAGGAATTGAAACCATGCCAACATCTTCGGCTTTTTCTAACGATACATTACCAACAAGGCAAGATGAGTCTTCTGTTTGGTAGTTTTTGTAAAAATCTCCCAGGCTTATTTGCGTCCCTCGCAAGTATTCTTTATTAAAGCCACCGCTGTTGTTTGTACTAAAATATAAACTATTATCTATGTCCGAAATACTATTTAACATTTCCTTTGCGCTGTCTTTTGTCCCAAGTATTACTATGTTGTTGCTGTTGGCTTTGTTTCTTATAACAAAGTCTAGGTGTTTTTCTATCCCATCTTTTAGCGCATCTTCATTAAAAGTTATAACTTTGCAATGCGGAAATGAGACATATTTTCCAAGCCTAAGTTCAATATCTGAAGCCGCCCTTGCAACGGTCTTTTCTTTTGTGGACACTACACTAAGTTGCTGGCTGTATTGGGCAGACGGGGTTGGGACTACTATTTGCAAAGATAATTCTATATTTTCTTCCGCCGGAAAATAGTCAACACCTATTGCTGTAACAATTGCATCACTTTCGCTTTCGGCTTCTTGAGTAATAGCCGTTGGCAAAAAACAAATCATAAGCACAAGGAGTACTACAAAATATCTGTTAAAAAATAGTTTTTTCATTTTCTCTCCTTTGCTAAACTTTTTTTCAATAACTTTTGGTCAAAGGTTTTTGATTTGCTTTTTTTGAAACTAAACAAAAGAAAAATAACTGGCAACAAATATTGAACAAACAACGCTAAATATTTTGCATACTGAACAAGAAGTGTGAGAACTTTACTCATATCAAAATTAACAATAAATAATCCGCCCAAAATTAATGCTAAAATAATCGGCACGGAGATATTAGAATTACTTATGCAAAACAAATTTTCAAAAAATATTTTCGTTGCAAAACACTGCAAACAAATATATATCAAAATTATTACTTGCCATATTATTGTCACAAGCCAAGTCACATTACCTATGTCAGAGTTTTGTGGAAGAATTTTTAGAATATCTACAATCGCTTCTTTATTGTTTAGAGCATTGCTTTCGTATATACAATAAAACACCAAAAAGAAAAATGATATAACAACACTCATAACTGTTGTTGAAATAAGGATTGGTTTGTAACTTTTTTTCTTGTCAATTTTTCCAAAGAACAAAACCATAATGACAGCATCACCAAACCAGTAAGAAAAATCAAAAATCTTAATGCCGTTTTTATACCCGCCTTCAAAGAGCGGAAGTATGTTGCTATAATCACAATTTATCGCCCCCAGAAGTAGTGACAAAAATACACACAAAACAATAAATGGAAAAAAACATTGTATTAGTCTTGTCAAACTTTCAAAAGACGAAACACAGACAAAAAACAACATAATAAAAATCGGTAAAATATACTCTATCCAAACAAGTTTTGAATATAAATTTTCGGTCAAAAAAAGATAGAAACTTTGAACAATCGCAAAGGTGTTAATCAAAAAATAAATAAGGTAAATCGCCGTTATAACTTTAGCAATAACTTTGCCAAATTTTACCTCTAGAAATTCACAGAATGTTTGGTCGGTTTTGTGAGATAAATATATAAAAATTGCTACCACGCCCACTTCTAAAGCCATCATAAATAGCACACTTGTAAAGCCGTTCTTATTTAGCTCTGCCGAACAAATGGACGGCAAAAACATCATCTTCAAAGCCACGAAATTTAGGGCTAAAACGGCAATTATGGTTTTTGTATCAATCGTCTTTTTCATAGCTTTTCCTTCTCTTATTTTTAGGGTTTAGACCATGTGGTCGGGTGTCTAGGTTGACAATGTTTGACTTAAACAAAAAGTCTTTTTGATCGTTCAAGATAAATGGTGAATATGGAGCTAAGTACGGCACCCCAAAACTTGAATGATTGCACAAATAATTAATCAAAACGATAAGCCCACAAAGCACTCCTTGAAGTCCTAAAATTCCACCCAAAAAAGTAAATACAAGACGCAAGATTGAAACTATTTCGCTCTCGTCCGGAACTGAATAAATTGTAATTGCAGAGATAGCAACAACCATCACTCCTGGTGGGCTTACAAGACCAGCTTTGACAGCGGTGTCACCCAAAATCAAAGCCCCCACAATAGAGATTGCGATACCTAAATATTTGGGCATACGAATACTTGCTTCAAACAAAATTTCAAACAGTAAAATTATAAACATAATTTCAAGAAAAGGGCTGAGCGGAAGATTTTGTGTGGTGTTAATTATTGTTACCAAAAATTTAAGCGGGACAATTTCGTAATGGTACAAAAGTAGCGACAGATAAATGCCCGGAACAAGAGTTGCTGTGAATGCTCCTATCAATCTCACTATTCTCACAACTGATGATCGTAAGTGATTAGAGTAATAGTCATTACTACTTTGCAAGTCTTCTGCCAAAATAAATGGAATTGTCAAAACTATGGGAGAGCCATCTACAACAATTGCAATTCTTCCTTCTAAAAGTTTTGCACTGACAATGTCTGGCTTTTCACTTTGACCTACTTGTTTGAAAAGTGAGTATGGTTTTGAAGATATAAATTGCATTATATAATAACTGTCAATTATTCCGTCTATATCTATCTTCTCTATTTTTTGAGATAGTTTTTTTACAATATTTTCGTCTGCTATATTTTTGAGATACAAAACTTTAACGCTTGTTTTTGTTTCTCTACCAACAACGTAATCTTTGATGACTAGATTTTTACTAATCAATCTTTTTCTAATAAGCCCGACATTTACTTTTATATTTTCAGTAAAGCCCTCTCTAGGGCCTTTGATTACAACTGACGTTGGGGGCTCAGCAACCGGACGCATATCGTATTTTGTTGTATTAAATATATAATCTTTGCTTTCGGTTAACTTAATTGTTTTGCCATGAAGAAGTGCATCAATAAGGTCGTCTAGTTTTTTCGCAATTTCTTTTTCGGCTATGTTAGAATCTTTATCCGCTCCCAAGATGTTTAGGTCTATTTCTTTTATGTCGGCAATCCCATCAATGTACATAATTATTCCATCTTGAACAATCCTCACGATTAAATCGCTATTTTGGTTTAGAACTTTTTTTATTTTGTTTGACTTTGCTGTTAACTTATTCATATTTACACCTTTTTGTTAGTATGCAATATTGGGCATTTTTCTATTCAAGGGCGAAAAAAAAGACAACCAAATAATTTGATTGCCTTTATTAATTAAAAGTTTACATTTGTATAATAAGTTTGTATTAAGTATATATTGTCAGAAAGCGGAAGTGAAGACAATATTGAGCCATTGTTTGCTCCATACTTGAAACTTGATAAAAACGATTTCACACTGCCGTATTCTTCTGTTACTGCCATAACAAACAAATCTGAAAACTCAATTTCGATAGAACTTCTGTTTTCGTTTAGAGCTTTGTCTCTAAGAGCGATAAATTCGTCCTTTGTTGTAACATAGCTTGAAAGTCCATCAATATATGTGTTTTTGTAATATTCGTAATTTGTTGTTATTTGGTTGCCTATTTCGTATGTCGCAACGTGTGTTGGAATGTCACTTGCCGCAACTAAAAAGTATTGGTGAGATAAAGCCTCTTGCAAACTGTCGTTGTTTTCAAAACTCACAGTACCCCAAGTTGTATCTACTATATGGTAGTTTGAACCTATTTTTACTTTGTTCCATGCGTGGTTTCCACCAGAGGCAGTTCCGTTTACCTTTGTTGCTTCTATGCCTTCTATACGACACATTAAAGCAAATGCTTTTGAAAGTCCATCACAAACAGCAACTTGATTGTCCATATCATAGAAGACGCCTTCTAGATAAAACGGAGAAAATTTGCCAAAGGTCATTACTGATGAATTGTTAATAAACTCCATATAATCAAACAAGATATTATCGTATTTTACATTCATACAGATATATCTATAAATATTAAGTGCTTTTTGATATTGAGTAAGGTCGTTTGAGTTGTTAATCTCTCTCAAAACCGCTTTTGCATTATTGTATACTGTTTCTGCAACACAACCGCTAACTGGGAAGATTGGGCAAGCTCCGTATTGAACCACCATAAAAAGTTGCTCTGTGTTATAAACTTTTACTTTTGGGACGCTATCTCCATCTATTGGAAAAGCCCTTGTAGTAGCTACTGCAGCACTTTCGTATGGAAGATTGTATGCAGTTGCCTTTGTTGCTTGAGATTTGCCTAACTTATAGTTGTACAGACCAGAATTATCGCTATTTGTACAAGTTGCTGTGCTTAAAGTAAAGTCTTGTGGCAAATAATACTCAAAGTTTTTTAGCATATATATTTTATCTGAAAGTTTGCCTGCGTATTGAGATTTGCTTTGAACGCCGTCATATTCTGGGTAAGATACAATATAATCGTAAGTTATTCTTTGGATATTGCCTATGTTTAGCTTGCTGCAAGAATTGTAAAATTTTGCAGTGTTTGTTCTGTACAAAATGTTATACCAAACAAATATCTCGTATTCTTGCAAACTCTCTATGTTGTAGTCATAGATTTCTCCATTCATAAAGAAAGTCTTACGCTTAAAGTCAGCACAAGTTTTTGCTTCGTAATCGTAATCTTCTGAATATACAACCACTTCGCCATCTCGAACTGAAAAAGTCTTGACCTGTACAGAATAAGTCTTATCATCAATCAAATATTCAGTTATGTCTGCTTTTGTTGTAACTACTGTTTTTGCAAATTGCCCATTTATATATACCTGATACTCTTGGGCCTCTGGATATGATTCCCAAGAAAGGTAATATCTTTCGCCTTCTGGGGATACATTACTATCTTGGTTTTGAGATATAAAGTAATGAACTAAATATCCACCGCAAATAATAATAACTAGACAACAAAGTACTGTAAAAAATTTTTTCATCTATTTTCCTTATTGCTATATTATTTACAATTTATCTAAATATAAAACTATCGAAGCAAAATCGGCTCGTTAACAGCTGTGACAATATCGCCTTCTGCAAATACTACTTCTGCGCCGTGTTTTTGGTTGCGGCATACATCATTTATACGCATAGTAAGGTGTTCTTTGCCTTCTTGTGTTGATAGTATAATGTATTTGCCTGGTTTTACTTCAGCATCTTTGCCTACTGTATATACCTTATCTGCCACCAAAACAACGTCTTTTTCGTTAAAGCTAATATTAACTGCTTTTTCATCTGTTTTGATTGTAGATGTTGTAGTATACCTTACACCATCTTTTATTTTTATTCCATTTTTGTTTTTGTTATGTTTGATTACAAGAGCTACAAGCAAAATAATGTTTTCTAATGCCAAAGCACCTATTAAAATCATTTCTAGAAGTGTCATAGTCTTTACTCCTTTTATTATATGTCTTATTATAACAAATTTATTTGTAATAATCAATCGACTTTTTGGTAATTGAAGACAAAAAAAAGAGCCATAATATATGACTCTTTGTTTTTATTATACGCCAGGGTCTGGAGTTGGAGTTGTATATTCTTCAGCAGTAACTCCACCAAAGGTATCTTCGCCCTTCCAATAAATTCTTACTTTACCATCAAACTTTTTGAAAGATGTTTGAGTTGTAGTATAAGCATCAGTTGTTCCTTCTTTGTAAGTGATGCTGTGTAGCTTACCAATAACATCAATAGCTGCAAGGTAGCTTTGAGTTTCACTAACTGTGTATTCGTATTGAGCTCCTAGTGGGCTGAAGCTAAATTTGCTCTTTGCTTTATCTTTGAATTGTTCTGCATCTTGTTCTTGTTTTGTTGTTAGAGCTTGCAATGTTGTCATAGTATCTACACCATTTAGAGCAAACATAACAGGTTTTGCATCTAGCATTTCGTCCAAAACTTGGTCAGGGGTTGCGTTATTGTAAATATGATATTCTGGAGTTTGTCCTTCACCCTTTAGAGTTTTTGTAACATAAGTAACAGCGCCACCTTCGATAGTTACATAGTATACTTCAAGAAAATAATCTTTTGCATCTACAATGCCAAGGATTTTTGTAACAGTCTCGCCATCTCTCATAATGCTAATTTTTGTCTTTTTGTCAGTAGTAACTTCTCCGCCAGCATAAGATTTTTGAACAGTTTCATAATAAAAATCTTCGTGTTTTGTTACACCATTGATTCCTTTGTTATAAGTTTTTGCAATGATACTTGCGTCTTGAGAAATAAGAGTTGTCATAGCCATGCCATTATTCAAAAAGAAGAATGCTACAAAACCAACAATTAAAACAAATAAAACTAAAGGTATTATTTTTTTCATATATATTTACCCCTTTTACAAATTATATAATTATATTAACACAATTTTTTGTGGTTGTAAACGGCTTAAAACATTTTTCTCTAGCAAAAATCCGCTTTTGCTAGTTATTTTTGATTTTTTAATCCATTTTTTAGCGTTTTAAGGGCATAAATTGTGTTTATATCGCAGTTAAGTTGATTAACAAAGACTTTTACTATCGCAAGCTCACTAGGGCTTAAACCTTTTGTAAGCTGCTCTGCAAGGATAGCCGATAGTGTTATTATTTCTTTTGAAGACATATTCATACAATAATATATGAAGTTAAAAAGATGTTTGTAAATTAAGCATAAATAAAACTTATCATAAAATAATCTATTCAAATAAAAAGAGTGGTTTTTACCACTCTTATTGTTTTTAATATTTTTCTAGATATTCGTCATATGTGATGTATTTATCAAATTCTTTCTTATCGTTGATTTTGATAATTCTATTAGCTACAGTTTGGACAACTTCTTGGTCAACAGAACTAAATAGCATTGGACCTTTGAAGTTAATCATGCCTTTGTTTAGGGCTGTGATTGATTCTAGGTCTAGGTGATTAGTTGGTTCGTCTAAGATAACAAAGTTGCCTTGAGTTAGCATTGTTTTTGCTAGCATACATCTAACCTTTTCGCCACCAGATAAAACTTTTGCTTGTTTTAGGGCTTCTTCGCCACTAAACAACATTCTACCTAGCCAGCCACGAAGATAGGTTGAGTCTTTTTCTTTGCTGAACTGTCCTAACCACTCTGTAAGTGAAAGACTTGTGTTAAATAAGTCGTCATAATCTTTTGGCATATATCCACAAGTTATTGTTTTGCCCCATTTAACTGTACCTGTATAATCTGTGTCTGCACCAGTAATAACATCAAATAGCGCCGATACTACATTGGCATTATCGCTAAGAAAAGCAATTTTATCATCACGATTTACAACAAAGCTTACGTTTTCAAAAACGCCAGGCTTTGTCAAATTTTCTACAACCAAAATATCGTTACCAATATTTCTTTCAAACTTAAAGTCAATAAATGGATATCTTCTAGATGATGGTTTGATATCTTCTAGAGTGATTTTTTCAAGTTCTCTTTTACGAGAAGTTGCTTGTTTAGATTTTGATGCGTTTGCACTAAATCTTGCAATAAAGTCTTGAAGTTCTTTTGCTCTTGCTTCTAGTTTTTTGTTAGCTTCTTTTTGTTGTCTTAGGATAAGCTGGCTTGTTTCGTACCAGAAGTCGTAGTTTCCAAAATACATACTAATCTTGCCAAAGTCAACGTCACAGATGTGTGTACAAACTTTGTTCAAAAAGTGTCTATTGTGAGATACTGTGATGATTGTGTTTTCAAAGTTTAGCAAGAAGTTTTCTAGCCAAGAAATTGTTTTAACATCTAAGTTGTTTGTTGGCTCGTCTAGAATCAAAATGTCTGGGTTGTCAAAAAGCGCTTGAGCAAGCAGCACTTTTACCTTGATTTTTGGGTCGATATCACCCATTTTTTGGTGGAAGTACTCGCTATCAATGCCTATATCTGAAAGAAGTGTTTCAGCATTTCCTTCGGCTTCCCAGCCACCTAGTTCCAAAAACTCTTGTTCTAGTTCGCTGGCTCTAATGCCGTCTGCATCATTAAAGTCTGGTTTTGCATACAAGGCATCTTTTTCGTCTGCTATATCAATAAGTCTTTTGTGTCCCAAAAGAACAGTTCTTAGTACTGTTTCATCATCATACTTGTTTTGGTTTTGTTCAAGAACAGACATTCTTTCGTTTTTGCCCATAACAATATCGCCTTTTGTTGTGTCTAGTTCTTTTGACAAAAGTTTCAAAAATGTAGATTTACCCGCACCGTTTGCACCGATTATTCCGTAGCAGTTGCCGTTTGTAAATTTCAAATTTACATCTTGAAATAATTTTCTATTACCAAAGCTTAAGCTCACATCTATAACTTGTAACATATTTTATATCTTCCTTTTAACATATAAAACCATACCATATTTGAGCTTTTCGGTCAACCCATATTTTGTTTATATATTATTTATAAAAGGTAAGATACTCTATTAATTTATTAAAAGTGTCTATATGTACAAGCTCATCTAAGATTATTCTGTCGATTATTTTCACAAGGCTTGGATTTGACAGTTGCTTTTTTATCTCTTCATAATACTCCACACCCGCTTGTTCGTCTTTGATATTTTGCTCCAAAGCTAGCAACATATCTTTACCTTCATACACACACTTTGTAGAAAAATCCCCGCCAAAACCGTTGGTATAATAAGGCGTTCCGCCGATATCGACAATCATTTTTGCAAGAAGCTCATGGTGTTTCATTTCGTTTATGGCAATTTTTATCAAAACATCTGCAACGTCTTTGTCCTTAAAAACATAATGCTGAAAAATATATTGCAAAATCGCTGTAGTTTCTGACCCGCAACTGCTATATGCTTTTGACAAGAGTGCAATGTCTTTTTCGTTACCATTTAGGTTGTTTATCTTGGGGTAGTCAAATTCTGCCTTTACTGGCAAGTCTGTTATATTCATACAAAACTCCTTTTTTATCTTTTATGAAAAGCTTTTTTTATTTGTTAAATTTATAAAAATGTTGTAATATATGAATATGAAGTATTTTACAGAAAAATATGAAAAAATATTAAAAAAATATCGTGTGCCCCGCACCGACCTGCGACAAGAATTTACAAAAATACTTGCAAGCAAAAGGCGCGAAGAAATCTTTGAAGATCTGCGCAATGCCGAAGTATTAAAAGATGTCTTGCCAGAGTTTTTGCCAGGGGTTGGACTAAACCAACAAAACGTCCATCATGCATATACTGTAGATATACATATACTAAAGGCTGTAGGCGGTATAGCAGACAATAAAGAAATTAAAGAAAATAAAGACTTGCTTCTTTGGACTATGCTTCTTCACGACATAGGCAAGCCCCTTGCTCTAAAGAAAAATTTGAAAAGGTTCAAAAGACATAAGTTTACAGGCCACGAAATTTGGTCTGCAAAAATGGCAAAGAAAATATTAAAAAGATTTGAGTTCTCAAGAGCCGAGATAAAACAAATAACAACGCTTGTTAGACATCATGAGTTTTTTAGATATATTAAACTTTACAATATGCAATCTGCCGGAAACCGTATGTCGACAAAACATACCTTTGACTTAATAAACAAAATTGGCGAAGAAAATTTTGAACTTTTGATATATTGCCACAAAGCAGATTACACCGCCCAGAGTGATTATTGGAAAGAGCATAAAAACACTCTAAACGAAAAAGCAATAGAGATGCTAGCGTACTATCGCAAACTAAAAAATGCAAAAATGAAAGTAACTTTTGATTAAAGGAAAGTCAATATGGAAAAAATATATAATAAACTTGTTAGGGATAAAATCCCAGAAATAATACTTGCAAATGGCGAAAACCCAATAACTTACACCCTAAACGCAGACGACTATAAGCAAGAACTTTATAAAAAACTAAAAGAAGAAGTTAATGAATTTTTGCAAGACGAAAGTATAGAAGAACTAGCAGATGTTCTTGAAGTTATTCATGGAATACTAAACAGCAAACATATAACTTTTGAAGATTTAGAAAAAGTTCGCGTTGAAAAGTGCAACAAGCGTGGCGGATTTGAAAAACGAATTTTTCTTAAAAAAGTAACACCAAAGGAATAACTTTCTTAAAACAAAATATTTTTTATAAATGACAAATAAAAAACCTACTAAAAATTAGTAGGCTTTTTTGTTTTAGTACATATAAGGCGATTTTTCTTGATATTCATACGTTATCGTGACAGAATCTTCATGTGAGTTATATACTGTCACCATATAAACAAACTCACTATTATTAGGGTCTGTTACATAATAAGAGCCGTCATAATAATTATTATTGCAAGCTTCCTTTATATACTCTAGGTATTTTTGAGCTACTTCTTCTGTTTTTTTGTTTGTTGAATAAGTATATGTATATGATATGTACAAAGACTCACCGTAATCATTTTTTTGATAACTTTTGCTTTCGCAATTAATGTAATATCCTGCTACATTTGATATGCTTTTGAAACTAGCATCTTTGATTGATACCGATCCAAAAACAGTTACTTTGCCAACAGCCCCAACAAGAAGCAAAGCTTCTATAGCAAGTAGAACTACAAGTCCCAAAACTTTGAAAATTGTTTGGGTTACTTTGTTTGCTTTCTTTGCTCCAACTATAGCCTTATCTTTACCACTTATTGAAGCATTGTACTCGACATTTCTTTCGCCGTTTGTTTCAACCGTTGAAATCGTCCAATCTATATCTCCACTCTCGCCAAGGTTTTTAGCATTTTCTATCGCACTTTTTTCAAAGTCCGTAAGCTCGGTTTTGTTTGTTACTATTTCTTCGGTAATTTCAACAGTAGCTTTTGCGCCTTCTCCACCCATGGATTGTTCTAGTTGCATCTTTTTTAGTTCGTCAAGACGTCTAAAACCTTCTTGCAATTCTTTGCTAACCGGCTCTTCCTCTTCTTTTGAATTAGATAGTCTTTTATAAAAAAGAACGGCAAAAGTAATACATACCGCCAAAAATACTATCATAATTATTATATACAACGGACTGCCGCCGGTGTTGATTTCGCCCACAATAGGTGCTAGCAAAAAGTTGAGTGGCAAAACCACGCACATAAATAATATTATTATAAAATAAAGTATTCTAAACATATTATTAAGATATATCCAAACCCAAAAAAAGTCAAATTATATAAACTAATTACTAAATTAATAGTGCCTTACAAAACATAATTTTTGTAAAATTTTTGTGTTTTTACAAAACTTGGGTATTGACAGTAAAAGCTCTTGCATTTATAATTATTTTGCAAAAAACAAATTAGGAGATAAATATTATGGCTATTGAAACAATAAAATTTGGTAAAGACGAATTCAAAACAAGAAGCATTTTGGCTTTTTATGATATAAAAGACGACAAAGGCTATCATATTTCTGCTCATACAACTTTGGGAACAAGATTTGTATGCGAAAGCACAAGCAAAGAAAAAATCGAAGAAAAAATGACAGCTATCAGCGGACAACTAAAAATGGTTGGTCTTGATAACTTTGCTTTTGTTGGAGGCAGTATACTTAATATGGACGAAGTAAAACACGTTGACCTAGAACATACTCCATGGCTTTCTACAAGTTTGTCTAAACAAGTAGTTGCTACTTTCAAAAACGAAACAAAACTTACAATTGGTGGCGAGCTAAACACTATGGAAGAGCAAAGACAAGGCAGAGAGATTATCGCAGACTATGACAAGCAAAAACATGAATACAGAAATGCTCAATCATCTATAGATCTAAACGCAGCTATTGCAGATACAAAACCAACTCCAGTACAATAATAAATAAAAAACAGCGACAATATCGCTGTTTTTTTGTTTTATTAAGTAATAAATATCACAAAAGATAGTGCAAAATGTATTTTTGTATGGTATACTATTTTTATAGGTGAATTTTTATGGATATAGAAAAAGAAATAACTATACTAAACATAGACAAAGAAAGTTTTATCAAATCTCTACTTGCTGCTGGGGCTCAAAAAGAAACCGAAGAACTTTTGCAAGTAAGATACACATATGACTTTACTCCGGTCAATCCCAACAAATGGATAAGACTTAGAACTAACGGCAAAAAGTCAACACTTACTATAAAAGAAATTGTAGACAACTCTCAAATCGGTGGAACAAAAGAGTGGGAGATTGTTGTTAGTGATTTTGAAGAAACAAATCGCATCTTAAATGAGCTTGGCTACACCTACAGAAACAGACAAGAAAACAAAAGACAAGTCTTTACTCTAGATGGTGTTGAAATCTCAATAGATAGCTGGCCACTTATTCCGCCATATGCAGAATTTGAAGCAAAGTCCGAAGAAGATATTTTGGCTTTGGTTAAAAAGCTAAACATTAAAGAGAAAGATATAACCACCCTTGATGTTACATCTATATACAAGCAAATATACAACATAGACATTTTGTCTATCAAAAATCTAACTTTTGAAGGTAAATAATTATGAAATTATGTTGGAATATCACAAACATATGCAATGCAAATTGCTTACATTGTTTTAGAAACTGCGACGAAAAGCCAATTCCGCTAGACAAAAACATAAATATACTAAAAAACATCAAAGGCATTGTTGATGGTATTAGTTTTTCGGGCGGCGAAGCACTTTTGTATGATGGATTTTTGGATTTGCTAGCAAAAGCCAAAGAAATGGGTTTTACCTGCTCTCTTACAACAAATGGTATTTTGTTAAACGAAAGCAATATCGCAAGCATTATAAAAAATCTTGACCGCATTACTTTTTCTATAGACTCAACCAATGACGAAAAGAATATGTCTATCGGCAGGGGCTACAACCACTGCAAACATTTGCAAGAAGTTATATCAATTATAAAACGTACTAAAAAAGACTTTCCTATCAAAGTCAACACTGTAGTTACAAAAGAAAACATAAACGAAATAGATACTGTTTATGATTTTCTAAAAACTCAAAAAATTAGTTCTTGGAAGCTTATGCGCTTTTGTCCATATAGACAAGTAGCAAAAGCAAACGCAAATCGCCTTGCAATCTCTGACCAAGACTATTTGATGATAAAAGAAAAGATTAATACCTTTAGCGAAATAAACGCAACAGCAGAAGATATAAACGAAATAGAAGAACAACTATTTATCTCTGCCCGAGGGGATCTTTGTATTGGTAAAAACAACGAAGATGTAATCCTTCTTCCAAACCTTTATAGCCAAAGCAAAGAATCTATAATTAACGCAATAGATTCAAAAACAAACAACGATTCTCAACTAAATATCAACCTAAACTTATACAAGACTTTTTATTTGGTTGCAAAAGCAGGTAGCATTTCCGCTGCCTCTAAACAAAGTTATATTTCGCAACCCGCTCTAAGCAAGTCTATCAAAAAAATAGAAACAGACCTTAATGTAAAACTTTTTGACCGTACAATCAACGGCGTAGTTTTAACCAAAGAAGGCGAAAAGCTACTTTATCATATAGAAGCAGCTTTTAACAATATCTTGACAGCAGAGCGTAGCCTTAAAGAAAGAGATTCTTTTGCAAAAGGATATCTTAAGATCGGCACTCCATCTCACATTGGAACATTCTTTATCTTTGATGCAGTAAAAGAATTTAGAAAGAGATATCCTCATATCAAAATTTCTATTGTCAGCAGATCGACAAAAGAACTTCTTGATATGTTATCTAAACACGACATTGACTTTATTATTGACGCAGCGCCTATTGTTTCGGAAGATAAAAACTTAAGCATCACCCCACTTAGAAAAGCTAGACACTGTTTTGTGTGTCATATAAGTCAAAAACCTACTTACGAAAATGTAGTAAGCGTGTTCGACCTTCAAACAAAACCACTTATTCTTCCTGTATCACACAGTAGCCACAGAAAGAACCTAAACTCTATTTGTGATTCTGTAGGGGCAACTCTTACTAATGTCCTTAGCATAGAAACCAGCGAAATGCTTATCAATGCTGTACACCAAAACTTGGGCGTGGGATATGTTTTGTACGACCTTGTAAAAGAAGATATTGAAGACGGACTACTTGCAGAAGTAAAAATAAAAGAAGCTCTTCCTGAGATAGAGCTTGACCTTGTATACTACGAAGATTATTTGACAGCGGTACCAAGACACTTTATACAAGAGTTTATTCTTGCCCATAACTAAAAGTTATAAACCCCATAAATTAAGCCGATAGCCTTATGCTAAAGTTATGGCTTGTATGAAAATCAAGTATTTTACAACCAAATACTCAAAAAAATATAATGATGGTAACAAACTACCATCATTTTTTTTATTTAAGGAGTATATTATGAAAAACATTATTATTACAGATGCAGATTTTGGAATGCAAGATACTGAGCTTGTAAACCCACGCACAAGACTTGGCGCTCGTGGCATTATCCAAAACGAAGAAGGCAAAATAGCAATCTTCAACAAACAAGTAAAAAACGAATATAAACTTCCGGGCGGCGGAATTGATGAAGGCGAAGATCCATATATCGCTTTTGAAAGAGAAGCTATCGAAGAAACTGGTTGTACCCTAAAAGGCATACAACTTGTCGGTCAAATAGAAGAAAGACAAGGCAAAGAAAACTTCCTTCAAAAGTCTTATATTTTTATCAGCAAGGTAAAAGAAAACTTGGGCTCACTTCTTCTAACCGAAAAAGAAAAAGAAGAAGGCGCTGTTCTTCACTGGCTAACACCACAAGAAGCTCTTAGCATTATGGAAGGCTGTATTGACAATTTGCAAGCATCAACTTACGACAACGTATATAGAAGCAAATTTATGGTCAAACGTGATATTGAAATACTAAAGGCGTTTTTGAAAATATAAACTAATTTGGAGAATTATTATGAAAGTCCTTGTATTTAATTGCGGCACCGATTCGCTTAGAAGCAAAGTTGTCGAAACAGACATCAAAAAAGTAATTGCTGTGTGTAATATTGAAGCAATATCTACAGAGCACGCATATATCAAATACGTAAACAAATTAACAGGCAAAAGTTATTCAGGGGCATATCAAGGAGATTTTGATGGGGCTGTTCTTGAGACTTTCGCTCTTCTTACAAGTAACACCCACGGGGTTTACTCTTCTATCGAAGATGTAGAAGCTATAGGTCACCGTATCGTTCACGGTGGCGAAAAATTCTTTAAGCCTGTTATTGTAGATCCTGGCGTTTTGCAAGACATAAAAGACCTTGGTGCTCTTGCTCCTATTCATAATCTAAAAGCCGCAAAAGTTATAGAAATGTGCTACAACGAAGTACACAAACAACAAGAAAATGTTGGGGTGTTTGATACGGCTTTCCATCAAACAATCCCTGACTACAACTATAGGTATGCAGTTCCTGACGAACTTTACAAAAACGCCGGAGTTAGAAAGTTTGGTTTCCACGGAACATCATATCAAAATGTCGTAAAACAATTGCCTTCGCTTTTAGGAAAAGATTTGCACGATATTAATGCAGTTATTGTACACCTTGGTTCTGGCAGCAGTATGTGTTGTATAAAAAATGGCTTATCTTATGATACAACTATGGGCTATACCCCACTTGATGGTCTTATGATGTCTACCCGCAGCGGAAGCATTGACCCATCAATCTTGCCTAAGATTTGCGAATATTACAAGTGTGACCTTGACCACGCAATCGATATTCTAAACAAGCAATCGGGCTACTTTGGAATTTGTGGCGAAAAAGACATCAAGACACTTTGTGACAATAGCGAACAAGGTGATGAAATGGCAATGTTTGCAAGACAAATGGCAGCGCAAAATTTCAAAAAAAACCTTGGAGCTATGATGAGCGAACTTGACCACGTAGACGCAATTGTTGTAACGGGCGGCATGGGCGTTCGTAACGCAAGACAAAGAGAACTATTCTTGTCTGGACTTGAAGTGTTTAATATAGAACTTGACAAACAAAAAAACAGCCAAGTTTCTAACGAAGTTTCAACCATATCTAGCCCAAACTCTGCAATCAAAGTTTTGACAGTTCCGTCTGATGAAGAAATGGAAATTGCTGTTCAAACCGAAAAAACCCTAGGAGGAAGAGAACAATGAAAAAAAGCGTATGTATTGTAGGCGTAGGACCACACGCCAAAAGAATATATTTCAAATATTTTGTTGACTACAAAGTAAACCCTGCCCTTGTTGTAGAACTTGTATCAAAAGAACAAGAAACAAGGGATTTTCTAAAATCAAAGGGCATTGAAAATTATGAAATGCTACTACTTGAAGATAGTTTCAAAGATGATGTTTTACTAAACGAAAGTTTCGCTCAAACTTTGAAGACAAAGTGTCAAGAATTAAAAATCACTCACGCGATAATTTCAACTGAGCCAAAAGCACATAATGCGTATGTAAACTTCTTCCTTGACAATAAAATTCCTGTGCTTAGCGATAAGCCAATAACAGTACGTAAAGATATGCTAAAGAAAAAGTCAATCAAGAGCATAAAGCAAGATTATGACACCATTGTAAAAAAATCTATTGCAAATAATACTATGGTACAAATAATGTGTCAAAGACTTTATCACCAAGGATACAACTATATAAAAGACCTTGTAAAAAAGACTATAGAAAAATACAACGTACCCGTAACTTTCTGCGAAGTTTATCACTGTGACGGAAAGTGGATGATGCCACACGACCTTGAGTGCGAAAATCACCCATACAAATACGGCTACGGAAAACTATATCATAGCGGTTATCACTTTATTCAATTACTTAGCGAAATTGTAAGTTTGAACAAGTATCTAAAAGACGACTCTAAAAAACTTGACCACGTAGAACTTTCTTCTACATTTATTTCTCCCGAAGATGAACTTGCCGAAATAACCCTAAACGACTACAAAAACATTTTCAAAAAACAAAATATTCCAACCTATTACAACAACCCTAAACAAAACTACGACAAGTACGGAGAAAAGAACAACTACTCTCTTATGACTTTCAAAAACAAAGCCGGAAGAACTATTACTGTTGCAGAACTAAACCTTCTTCAAAATGGTTTTTCTCGTAGAGGCTGGATTCAAACAAAAGCCGACCACTACAAAGGCAATGGCAGAATAAGACACGAATATGTAAATATCCAAATAGGAACACTTATGAATATACAAGTTCACAGCTATCAGTCAAAAGAAATAAAAGACCGAACTGATCTTGAGACTCAAACTGGTGGACTTGAACATTTTGATATACATATTTATAGAAACTCTGACCTTATCGGCGGGGAGCCTTATGAAATGATAAGTCTAAAAGATTTATATAACGTAAAAGAAAAGAACTTTATTGGTCACAACGAAAAATCAAGAGAAAAATTCTTAAATGACTTCCTTGCAGGAAAAACCGAAATTGGTAATATCAAAACTCACAGCCTAGGAATAGAACTTTTGTACAACTTGTCAAAGTTATATCTTGGTTATTCAAAACACCACAAACAATCTTCAGTTTCGTTCAATATTGCAGATAAAGTTTAACAAAATAGCGGAAACAAACATTTGTTTCCGTTTTTTTATGTAATTTGCTTTTTATTTTGCAAAGTTTTTTGTATACTAAATTTAACAAATAAAAAAGGGAGTTTTTATTTTATGGAAAATGTTTGGTGGAAAAACGCAGTTGGCTATCAAATTTATATTAGAAGTTTTAATGATAGCAATGATGATGGTATCGGCGACCTAAATGGTATTACCGAAAAATTAGATTATATCAAAAGCATTGGCGTTAACTTTATTTGGATTTGTCCTTTTTATGATTCTCCAATGGACGACAACGGCTATGATGTAAGAGACTATTACAAAATAGACAAAATGTATGGCAAAATGGCCGACCTTAAAAAGCTTATCAAAGAAGCTCACGCAAGAGGTATCAAGGTTGTAATCGACCTTGTACTAAACCACACATCTGATGAATGTGCTTGGTTTGTA
Organism: Clostridia bacterium; assembly: GCA_045534265.1. Taxonomy (GTDB): domain Bacteria; phylum Bacillota; class Clostridia; order Christensenellales; family UBA1242; genus CAKVLS01. The sequence continues at coordinate 114,394 of JAZSJH010000007.1, read as the reverse complement.
AAGAGCGAAAAGAAAATTGAGCCTTTCACTGATTTTTATGTATGGAAAGACGGCAAAATGGTAGACGGCAAAATGTGCCCACCAAACAACTGGATTTCATTCTTCTCAGGCTCTGCTTGGAAATACAGCGAAAAAAGAAAACAATATTATCTAAAAATATTCTCAAACAAAATGCCTGATATCAACTACGAATGCGAAACAGCTTTTGTAGAGATGGAAAAAGTAATCGACTACTATGGCAGTCTTGATGTTGACGGATTTAGAGTTGATGCAATTTCTCATATTGGTAAAGACTTGACTTTTGCTGATGCAAAAGACCTAAAGAGAACTTACAAGTCATTCTCTAACAGACCAAATAACCACGAATATCTAAAAAGACTTAACAAAACCTTCACTCGTAACAACTTAGTTACTATGGGCGAACTTGGTGGAGATCCTACAAAGAAAGACCTTATCAAATACACAACTCAAAAAGAACTAGATATGATCTTTAGCTTTGAACAAATGGATACATTTAACAAAGACTTTACTGTTAACACAAAAGCCCTTCTTAAAACTTTGAAATACAAGACAAACCTTTCTACAAAAAATGGTTGGGCAGTACTTTTCTGGTTAAACCACGACTATGCTAGACTTGTAAGTAAAGTAAGAGCCGAAAAAGATCCTAAAAACGCAGCTATTTGCCTTGCAGGACTTATGTATATGCTAAAGGGTACTCCAGTAATTTACAACGGCGAAGAAATTGGTATGGAAAACTACCCATTCAAATCACCTAAAGACTTCAAAGACGTAAATGCAAAGATGATTTTTGACAATGCAAAAGACGAAGAAGAAGTTCAAAGAGAGTTTGAAAGACTAAAAGAGTTTTCTCGTGACCACAGCCGTACAGTAATGCAATGGGACAAAACAAAAAATGCAGGATTTTCAACAGCTACTCCTTGGACATATGTGAACAGCAACTACAAGACAGTTAACGTAGAAAAATCTATCAAAGATAAAGACTCTATCCTAAATCATTATTCAAAAATGCTTGCTGTTAGAAATGAATATGGCGAAGATTTAATCACAGCAAAATACAAATTCTACCGCAAAAAAGGCGTTGTGGGATACAAAGTAAAAACTCCTACTTATGAACTTGATGTTGTTGCAAACATTTCAAACGAAGTGAGACCTATAAAACTAGACAACGCAAAACTACTATACAGCAACTTCGCAGTAGAAAATGGTCTAAAACCATATCAATTCGCAATCTTAAAAAGAACAAAATAATTAATAAAAAAACGCCCAAAATTTTGGGTGTTTTTTATTGTAATTACACAAGTCCTTTTAGGCACTTTTTTACTAGTAACATATTTTTCTGTGTGGACATTACTGTAGTTAATTGATTTTTTTTGTGATTGCAAATAATATATTGCCCGCCGCTGCCATCTCTATAAATAATTCCTTTATGCGAAATCCAGATGTGATAACCTATACCAAGCTTTGGTAATATTGTTTTGAACTTAAAATAAAATGGACGTTTTATTTGTTTCTTTGTCATTTCTTTAATCCATTCTTGCGGAACAACTTGGACATTATTATATTTGCCACCATGCATTAAAAGTTGACCTATTTTATGAAAGTCTTCAAACCTTAAATATAATCCTGTTGCACCCGCACAATAATTGCCTATATTATTCCATTTGTATTCTTTTATTCCTAGTGGCTTAAATATTTTTTCTGCAACATAGTCAGCAAGACTTATGCCAAAGTTTTCTTGAAAGAATACAGAAAATAAGTAAGGTTCTATATTGCTATAAGTAAAATGTTTGTTCGTCTTATATGTAATAGGCGTTGAGAACAACTCATTAAATAAATCTTTTTGGTTATGTCCAATATTTTTTATATGTTTTTCATTAAACAACATTTTGTTATACCCAGTCGAATGTGTAAGCAGTGTTTTTATTGTCCACTCTTGAACTTGGCTTGGGATATTTCCATCATAAATTGCAGCAAGTGTTGAATAGACTTCTGTATCAAGCGACAATGGTTTGTTTGTATATTTGCATTTTTTATTTTCAGCTATCGCAATACCGCAAGCAAATGCTGTAAGTAATTTGCTACAAGATCTAAGTTCATGCAATCCCAAATCATTTATTAAACGTTTTAATATAATCCCTTCTTTTTCTATTATAACACTATCTATTTGCACATTTAGTTTTTTTGCTCTTTCTAAAATTTTATCTATCATAATATCTCCTATTGTGATTATAACACAAAAATATATGATTAGTATATTTTATATCTAAAAAAATAAAAGCCTTTAATGAATATAATAATCTTAGGTTTTTATTTGCCTATAATCTAACAAAATAATCACAAAACTTTTTCAAAAAGCATTTCTATCCTACCCCAAAACATTTGACTATAAAAGGCTCAAAAGATATAATTAGAGTGTAAATTTTGAAGGGGAATTTTTCTCAAGAATATTTACAAAAAAACTAATTTATTATTTACTTATAAAAGGGGTCAAAATGAAAAATTACATTGAAATTACAGATGTTGTTGGAAGACAAGTCCTAGACAGCAGAGGCAACCCAACTGTTGAAGTTGAAGTTGTTGTTGACGAATCTTATGTTGGTAGAGCAGCAGTTCCAAGCGGCGCTTCTACTGGATCATTCGAAGCAGTAGAACTTAGAGATGGCGACAAAGCAAACTACCTAGGAAAATCAGTAGAAAAAGCAGTTAATGCTGTGAACACTGAAATCAAAGATTTAATCCTTGGTATGAACGCTCTAAACCAAGCGGAGATTGACGAAGCTATGATTGCTTTGGACGGAACACCAAACAAAGGTAGACTAGGCGCAAATGCTATCCTTGGTGTATCTCTTGCAGTTGCTAAAGCAGCAGCAGAAGCTGTAGGTCTTCCTTTATATAATTATGTTGGTGGTTGCAATGCAACAACACTTCCTGTTCCTATGATGAACATTCTTAACGGTGGTAAACACGCAGACAATAGCGTAAACGTTCAAGAGTTTATGGTAATGCCTGTTGGTGCTAAATCTTTTGCAGAAGGACTTAGATGGTGTGCAGAAGTATTCCACAATCTAAAATCAGTTCTTAAAGCAAAAGGCTACTCTACAGCTGTTGGTGACGAAGGCGGTTTCGCTCCAAACCTAAAGAGTGATGAAGAAGCTCTTCAATCAATCGTAGAAGCAATCGAAAAAGCTGGTTACAAACCAGGCGAAGATTTCTGTATCGCAATTGACGCAGCAGCTACAGAAATGTATGAAGAAGCAAAGAAAATCGGTCACGAAGGAAACTACTATTTCTGGAAAACTGGTGAAGAATTCACTATGGAAGAAATGGTTGCTTACTGGGATAAGATGGCTGACAAATACCCAATCATCTCTTTGGAAGATGGTCTTGCAGAAGAAGATTGGGAAGGCTGGAAAGTAATGACAGCTAAACTTGGAAAGAAAATCCAACTTGTAGGTGATGACCTATTTGTTACAAACACAGACAGACTAGCAAAAGGTATTGACCTTGGCGTTACAAATTCTATCCTAATCAAGCTTAACCAAATCGGTACTTTAACTGAAACTTTGAACGCTATTCAAATGGCAAACAGAGCTGGTTACACAGCAGTTGTATCTCACAGAAGTGGTGAAACAGAAGACGTAACAATCGCTGACTTGTCTGTTGCTCTAAACGCAGGTCAAATCAAAACTGGCGCTCCATCTAGAACAGACAGAGTTGCAAAATACAATCAACTACTTCGTATCGAAGAAGAGCTTGGCTCAGCTGCTAGATACCTTGGCAAAAAGACATTCTTCAACCTAAAATAAGAATATCATTTTGACTAATTAATATGTAATAATTTTTGCATAAACAAAATACCCAACCGAACAGTCGGTTGGGTATTTATTTTGCCTTTATTTCGGGCTTTATAGCGATTTTTGTTTTTTCTAAAGTAAAGCATCTTGCAAAACTTTTTTATTGACAAAATTTGGCGCTTGCGGCAATCTTACAATTACCCGACCAAGTGGTTTTTTATTTGCTTATAACCATAGTAAAAAGTTAAGTTGCGTTGTGTAAAAAACAAAAAGGCAATAAAAAACAACACCAAATTTGGCGTTGTTTTTTTGTTATTACTTAAGTGTTTTTGCAAGCTCTTTGATGTATTCGATAAGTGGTTCTTTGATGCCATCTCTTTCAAGACCAGCTTCAATGTTTGCTTTGATAAAGCCAAACTTGTTACCCATATCTTGTCTTTTTCCTTTGATTTCGCAAGCTAGCATTTTTCCGCTTTCAAATAAAGGTTTGAAAGTATATGGAATTACAAGATCAAAGTTGCCTTTTTCTCTTTGTCTTTCGATTTCTTCAAATACTTCTTTTGTAAGGATTGCAGGTCCAATAAAGCTTAGGTTGCTTGGAGCATCTTGTGGCTCTGGTTTTTCTACAATGTTAGAAACTGCATATACACCTTTTGCTATTTGTTTGCCATCAATAATACCATATCTTCTAACAAGTTCCATTGGAACTGGTTGGATAGCCATAACTGGTTTTTGATATTTGTCATAAGCATCAATAAGTTGTTGAGCACAACTTTTATCGTGAGTAAGCACAAGCTCATCACTTAGGTATAGCATAAATGGATCTTTGCCAATTACATCTCTTGCAAGTGAAATTGCAAAGCCAGGTCCGCAGTCGATATCTCTTACGATAAAGTGTATTTTTGCTTTTGTTAGTATTGGCATTATTTCTTTCAAAAGTTCATCTCTATGAGTATTTTTCAAATAACTCTCTAGGTGATCATTTCTAGAAAAATAATGTTTTACTGGTTCTTTGTTGTCATCAATGATAAACGCAATTTCTTCAACACCAGCGTCTGCTAGCTCTTCAATAATATAGTGGATAATTGGTTTATCAACAACAGGTAGCATTGTCTTTGGTACACTCTTTGATACAGGAAGCATACGAGTTTCGTAACCACCACATAGAATAACAGCTTTTTTAATTTTCATAATTTTCCTCCTAAGAATAAAAAATCGTAAACATAAAAGAAAGATATTTTCTCTCCAAAGCTTGCGATTTCTTCTCTCATATTTAACCACCTTTAGTTTATATAATAAGTCGTTTTTTGTCAAACAAATAGGGGTATATTGTTGTGATAATAAACTAATTTTTCAAAATACAAAAACCTTAAAACTTTGTTGTTTTCTTGACCTTTGTGACAGACTTTTTGTATAATCACTTTAGGAGTAATTTATGAAAAAAGTTTTAGTAACCGGTGGCGCTAGCGGAATGGGAAAAGCCGTTTGTAACCACCTTGCAGAAAACGGGTATTTTGTTTATAGCTTGGACATAAACAAAAGCGAAACACAAAATGAAAATATAGAGCAAATAATTGTTGATGTAACAAACACCGCAAGTATTCAAAAAGCTTATGATAAGATATCAAAAGAAACAGAGAGTCTTGATGCAATCATAAACTTTGCGGGAATTATAATGATGAACTCACTTATTGAAATAACTGAAGAAGAATTTGTAAAGATATTTAATGTTAATTTGTTTGGCGTTTATCGTATTAACAAAATGTTTTATCCGCTTATTATGAAAAACAAAGGTAAAATAATAATCACAACTAGTGAACTAGCTCCAAACAAAATCTTACCTTTTAACTCTATCTACTCTATTTCTAAAAAAGCACTTGATGCCTATGCAGAAGGGCTTCGTATGGAATTGGGGCTACTTGGCATAGATGTCATAACACTAAGACCGGGCGCTGTAAAGACTGAACTTATAAGTAGTTCAAGCAATGCTTTAGATAGACTAGTATCAAATACTGTAATGTACAAAGGATATACTAACAATTTCAAAAAGATTGTTGATAGTCAACAAGGTGGTGCTATCCCTGCAGAAAAAATAGGAAAGCTTGTTTTGAAAATATTAAACAAGAAAAAACCTAAATTTGTATACACAAAAAACGCAAGCGTAAAACTAAAACTTCTAAACCTTGTTCCAGCAAAGATGCAGCTAGGAATATTTAAGATATTATTAAAAGAAAAGCCTAAAAAACAAAAAGGAGAATAATTATGGGAGCAATCAATTTTAACGCCGCTACTTTAGATGGCATAACTACTATTCTTGCCTTTGCTGGTGGTGGATTATTTGTATTAGGAATTTTCTTTGCTATTATTTTTAACGCTTGGTCAAAGAGTAAATGGAAAAAATATAATCAAATAGACCAACGCACACTACATAGATACGGCAAAAGATATGTGGGCAAATTCCATAGTGCAACGGTTATTCCTGGGACTGGAGAGAAAAAAGGTAGCGCAAAAGAATATCAGGTATTGATAGAGTACCAAGCTGATGACGGAGTTGTTTATAGAGCAAGGCCTGCTACTTTTTGCGATAAGATGTATGCCCACAGGGTAAAGAAACTAAAAACAAAAAAGAAAATTCCTATTCTTGCATATAAAAACTTATGTGCTTTTGACTTAGACCTTGATGGTAGTGACGGCGAAGGTCCAATAAGAATGATAACTCCGGGAGATTACCTAAGAGAATACAAAAAAGCCTTTCTTATTATGCCGCCACCAAAACATCACCCATCAGAGATAGACGAAGATATAAAAGATTAAAAACAAAAAAAGACTTGAATTTCCAAGTCTTTTTTTTATTTTTATCATTATTCAGCTACAGGAGTTCCCCAAGGATTTTCGATTCCGGCTTTGAAACCATCTCTAAAGCTGTCGATATTATCTTTGATTTCTTTTTCAATATCAATTCCTTCAATTGTGATGCCTGGGATTTGGATATTTTGGATAATACCGTTAATATCTTCTACAAAATCATTAATTTTGTTTATAAATTGACTAAAGTTATCTGTATGTACATTAGTTTTTACAGCGTTCATAAAGTTTTCTTTTGCTTGAGCTCTTGCAGTTTCTAGTTGTTCAGCTATTGCTTCAGCTGCTGCCTTTGCATCATCTAGAGCAGTTTTTGCTGCAGTGATTGCAGATTCTACGCCAGCTTCTACTGCTTGTTTATATGTATCTACAGCATCAAGATATTCTTGTTTTGCTGCGATATAATTTACTGACAATGTTTCTACTTCTGCAAACAATGTGTTAAATTGAGTATCAATTGCACCATAAGCTCCTTGAATCAAGCTCTTTACTTCTCCAGTAAGGTGAGCTTCGATTTGGCTTTTTAATGCAGCTAGATGTGTAGCTTTGTCATTGATATATTCGTTAATGGCTGAAATTCTTGATTCAAAAATTTGTTTTGCTCTGTCTTTGTAGTACTCTAGTCTTTGTTCGTCTGTAAACAAACCTTCTGTTTCTTCACGTGACTTTTGCAATAGTTCCAAAAGTTCTTCTTCGTCCATTGCAGCAATTTCTGCCTCTGTGTATTCTTGATAGCACTCTTCAATCATTTCTTCAAGCTTGCTTTCAGTAATTTTTACCATACTGCCAATTTCAAGTCCAAGCTCTGTAGCTTTTGTTTGGATTTTTGCTTTTACATCATTATAAAGGTCTTGTGCACCTTCACCTGATACAGAAATTGTAAATGTTTCGCCATCAGTATAACCCTCTACAACAAAACCATATTCTTCTGAAAGCTCCAAAAATTTCAACGCAGCATCTTTTGCACTCATTCCTGTAAAATCAGAAAAATGATTTAGAATATACGCGCCGTCTTCGTTGCTTGCAGTAACAGATACTACTTTGTCTTCTTCGTCAACAATAAATTCTACGCCTGGGTTTACAGATAGTGTCATAACTTGGGCTTCTGTGTTAGGATTTTTGCCACAACCAGCAAATCCCGCACCTGTACAAATCAAAAGTGACATAGCAGCAAGTCCTCTGCCTACATATTTTAAGTGTTTTTTCATATTTGTTTCCCCCTTTTTTTTTGAGCTTTTTGCTCTTTGATGGTTTTATTATATAAATTTTTTTCAAATTTTAATAAACAATTGGTCAACAGGTGTTGAGGTATTAAAAAAATTTTGATATAATATTGTCATAATTAGGAGATATTATGAACATAAAAAATAATAAAAAGTCTCAACAAAGCAGACAAAAAATTAAAGACGCATTATCAAATATAATAAAAAACAAAGAATATCAAGTAAGTATAAAATATCTTTGTGAAATGGCTAACATTAATAGAACAACATTTTATTCTCACTATGATAGCGTAGAAGATGTTTTATATGAAATGTGCGGAACTTATATAAAAAAGGCATATAAAATATTTGTAAACACAAATATTCCATACAAAGAAAGAATAAAACAAAACTTAATGTTTCTTTATCAAAATGGCGACTTTTTCTATTACGCCTTTAGCAAACTACACAATATAGAATATTGTATAATGCAAATTTTGGAAGAAATGTTAATGGTTGAAAACCCCGAAGAAACCAAAAAGGCGAAGTTAAGCCTAGCTTTTATTGTTTCGGGTTTTGTTGGGGTTGGCAAATTATATTTCACTAATTTTTGGGAAAGCCAAACAAACAAGTTTACTCTAGACGAAGTTGGAGACATATTGTCCGCAACAATCAATCAAGACAACCAATTTCTACCTATAAAATAATAAAAAAGACAGAGAAATCTATCTCTGTCTTTTTTTACACCACTTTACCTTAATTCCAAAACACTATCAAATAAAACTATTTCAAATATTCTTGAAACTCACCAGAGATTTCTGGTCTGCTATCACAAAACTCTCTAAAAACGGCTTGGTCTTCAACAACATTAGCATAAATTTTGCTTTGCATCATAGCATCTAGTTTATCAACTTTTTTAACAAATTGGGCTTCAGGAGTTTTGTTTTCTTCAAACTCTAACCATAGTCCTAAAATTTCTGGCATTTCGTAACTATCAGCAATTCTCTTTACAGCTTGATATTCATGCTCAAACTTCTCTGCGGGAGAAATTTTTTCCATTGGAGTATGGTCTCCATAATCTATCTCACATATTTCGTGATAAAGTATCATCTTCAAAACTTTTTCTTGGTCTAAATCCATCTTTTCTTTGCTCATTATCTCAAGAGCAAGAATTGCCATCGAAAAAGTGTGTTCTGCATCACTTTCTACTCTGCCTTCTTTTGAATGGCAATTTCTGCTTAACCAACCTTTTCTTTCTATTGTTTTTAATTTGTAAATTTCTTCGTATAAATTCATAATTAACCCTCCTTAAAAACAAAAAAACCTAAGTGTATTTGCACTTAGGCTCATTTGGCGTAGTGGGCGGGATTTGAACCCGCGCAGGCCTTGCGACCTCTAACGCCTTAGCAGGGCGTCCTCTTGAGCCTCTTGAGTACCACTACATATTTGCTTTATTAAACTTTTGGTCTAACGGTGTAAGTTTATCAAAATATATCTTACTTGTCAATGCTTTTTCGGGGCTTTTTTGTCAAAAGTTTTTTGCGAGAGATTATTATTAATTTTGCTGGGTATTAAAAAATTTTATTTTTCATATACTATCTATATGGTAGAAAGTATACAAAATATATTTAGTAATATCGGCGGGAGCTTTTTGGCGGTTATGCTAATAGCTATGGTCCCTATATGTGAAGCAAGAATTGCTTTGCCTTTTGGCATGGCGACGGAAGTATGGGGAGCGTCTGCACTTTCGCCGTTTGTTTCTTTTCTTGCAAGCTTTTTAGGGAGTAGCCTTGTAGCGTTGATTATTCTTAATTGTCTAAAACCCGTTTTTGCTAGGCTAAAAAAAACTAAGACTTTCGCTAATATGATTGCAAAACTTGAAGCAAAATTCAAAAAACAAAGCGTTGAGCTTGACGACCAAAACGTCAAAAAACATAAAACTTTTAGCATATGGCTGGCGGTTATGCTGTTTGTAGCTATACCTGCCCCTATGACAGGAATTTGGACGGGGTCTGCTGTTGCCTGTTTTACAAATCTTAACCTATTGCAAAGTTTTACGGCGGTAATGGTTGGAAATTTTATTGCTTGCGTACTTATATTGTTTGTATGTACGATTTTCAAAGACTCAATTTTGTTTTTGCTTCTTGCTAGTGTTATTATGGTCATTATTAGCGTTGGAATTTATTTTTTATCAAAAAGAAAAAAAGAAGTGGCTAAAAGTTAGTCACTTCTTTTTTGTTTTGTATTTTCATCTAATGTTTCGTTGTAACTCAAAAAGTTAACAAGATCTTTTGTTGTACTTTCTTCTGCTTTGCGCTCATAAACAACACCGACAAGAGCAAGACTTGTTGCAGCAATTATTATTGGGAGCATTCCAAACATACCAGCTGTATAGATAGTTGCATAGCCTATGCAATTCCCGCGATACTGATCGAGCAATACTTCATTCCCAACCCCCAAGATTCTACCTTTGTCAAGGTAGCTTTGGAATAAATGGATATTGATGATAGGCTGAACTATGGCTGCAATCAAAAATACCAATATTTTTACCCATAAAATAGGTACAAAATATATAACAAGCATACTTACTATCATATAAAAGGCTGTAAGCGAAGTTAGATTTTTACCATCATATTTTGTAAGCAGTTTACCCGCAAGCAAACAACATAGTCCATACAAGCCATCATACACTGAAGATACTGTTCCCGCAATCAAGAAGCTGCCTGTTTCTATATACATTATTGCGCTAGTTAGATAATAAAATCCATAAACAGTAGGAGCAATAAGTGCTGAAGATATAAAGTGTTTAGCTAAAAATTTTTTCTTAAGAGCCTTAACTTTTTTATCTTTTTCTTGCGTAGCTACAGCGTAAGACACAAAGTCTTTGTTGAAAGTTGGGTCTTTTCTAAACTTAAAATAAAATACAACCAAAGGTATTGCACTACCTACAAAAAGAGATAAACTAAAAGAAACAACTAACCACTGTGGCAAGTAGTCTAAAAGTGCGCCACCAACAATACCTGCAATAAGCCAACCCATTTGTTCTAAAAATCTAGTAAAGCCTAATGTTTTTTCGTCTTGACCTTCGGAAACGTAATTGTATATAATTTCAGTTGGAACATAATTAAATGAGTTTTCTAGTCCGCTAAATATTGCTGTAATAATTATTATCCACCAATAATTTAGTGGTAAAAACAATATACATATTTCGCAAGCAATAATCGGTAAAATTCTAAGTAGTAAAAATATTTGCGGTTTTGAAAAAAATTCTTTTTTAAGCAAAGTGCTAAACAAAAAAACAAATAAACATTGTAACACCCAGTACCCAAACATCATAGCAAGCGCCCTTGCCATACCAAACTGCGGCAAAGCAAAACCGAATATCATAAATGGGATAAATTCCATAATCAAACTAGTTGAAAAGTTTGATAAAACCCTATATGTTTGCAAAAGTTTGAATTGCATACTTCTCTCCTAAATTTAATAATATCACACAAAAATGTTTTTACAAAACAAATTGATTTTAGTTGCCAAAAATAAAAAGCTTTTAACATTAAAAAATTTTTGTATTTTTTTGAAAATTAGGGGTTGACAAGCCGTTTTTGTTTGTTATACTGAAAAAGTAAAACTTAATAAAAAAGGGGGTCCTATTATGGCAAAAATAACTAACTATTCATTTGAACTAAAAAAGTGTGTTAGCGAAAGAGAAAGTGTGTACAAAAAAATCTTCAATCAATTCGGTCATACAGGGTCCCTTATGGAATACAAACTATTCTCTGACCTTGGCGATAACGAAAAACAAGAACTTTGCAACCTTGTTTTTATGGTAGATAAAGAAGCTGCACATCTTCTATTTCCTATGATAAAAAACGGCGTTGTATCTGACAAAGAAGCTACTGTTTTATCAGTATACTCAATGAAACACGTTACTGACCACTGCACAAAGCACAATATTCCAGCCAACACTTATATTGGTTTGTCAGAGACATCTACAACTGCAAAAACTTTTGGCTTTACTAAAGCCGAAGACAGCCAAGAAATTGGTGGTGCTACTTTTTATGAATTTTCAAAACCACACACACAAATAAAAGCAAACACACAAACAGCATCAGTTCAAACAGCAAAAACAGAAGCTCCAAGAGAGCAATAAAAAAAGGTCACAATGTTGTGACCTTTTTTGCTGTATTAATTTGCAAAAGTTCGGGATAAATTGTAAAATATATATAGGTAAAAAATATGAATTGGTTATTTAACAAAAATGTTATAATATCAGGTGCTTCTAGCGGTATCGGCAAAGAAGTTTCTAAGATATTAATAAACAAATATGGCTGCCATATACTAGGCGTTGCAAGAACAGAAAGCAAACTTCAAGATTTCAAAAACGAACTTGGCGAAAAATCTTCTTTGTTTGACTATTTTCCACTAGACGTTGGAAACAAAGAGGGCTGGCAAGATTTAATCTCTCATATGGAGTCAATAAATTTTGCTCCGGATATACTTATTAATAACGCCGGAACAATGTCTCCTTTTGAGAGTTTTGAAAGCTCTCCAGAAGAGTCTAGTGAAAGGATATTTAGAACTAACTTTTTATCAGTAACCTATGCGGTTAGGGCGTTGCTTCCTGTGCTTAGAAAATCTGCTACTCCAGCGATTATAAATATATCTTCGGCTTCAGCTCTTGCCTGTCTTCCGGGGGTGGCTAGTTATTCTGCAAGCAAATCCGCTCTAAAGACTTTTAGCGAAATACTTCATTGTGAGTTAAGAAAACAAGTCTATGTATCAACTATTATGCCAGGTTTTATCAAAACAAATTTGTTCCACTCAAAAGATAACGCCAAAGATGTGATAGAAGAAAAAGACCAAAAGTTAATTAACTCTATCAGTATGCGGGCTGACAAGGCAGCAAAAAAAATTGTTAACACAATGAAACGAAAAAGAGCCCGAGCGATAATAGGTATGGATGCAAAACTTATTAACTTTATGTACAAGCTAACACCACAAACCAGTGGAAGAGTAATAGGCTCTGTACTCAAAGCTACTAAACTAAAAACATTTGAAAACATATATAAAAAGGAGAACAAAGATGGCAACAATAATTGATGGAAAGGAACTTTCAAAGGAAATTAAACAAAAACTAAAAACTCAAATCGAAACTGAACTTTTAGCAAAAGGAAAATCAGCACCAAGACTTGCGGTAGTGCTTGTTGGTAACAACATGGCTTCAAAAGTTTATGTTTCAGGAAAAATCAAAGCCTGCAAAGAAGTTGGTATTATCTCAGATTCAATTACTTTGGACGAAAATGTAACACAAGAAGAGCTTAACAAAAAGATTTTGGAACTAAATAATGATAAGAAAGTAAACGGAATACTTTTGCAACTTCCACTTCCAAGTCATCTTAATCCAAACGAAGCAATAAACTTAATTTCACCGGAAAAAGACGTTGATGGACTAACTAATGTCAACCTTGGAAAACTAATCTCTAATGACCCATCTGTTATTAGAAGTTGTACTCCACTTGGTGTTGTTACTATGCTTCAATCATACGGCATAGATATCGAAGGCAAAAATATTGCTATTATCAATAGAAGTCTTTTAGTTGGAAAGCCGCTATATCTTATGCTTACTCAACTACACGGAACAGTTACTATGTGCCACACAAGAACAAAAGACATCAAAGCTGTTACTCTAAACAGTGACATTATTGTATCAGCTGTAGGGGTTAAAAACTTTATCACAAAAGATATGGTAAAACCAGGCGCTGTTGTTATTGATGTGGGCATTGTAAGAGATGAAAAAACAAACAAAATCTGTGGTGACGTTGATTTTGAAAATGTCAAAGAAGTAGCGGAATATATTTCTCCTGTTCCTGGCGGTAGTGGACCTATGACTATCACAATGCTTCTTAAAAATACAGTAAATACAACCCTATCTCAAAATAAAAGATAACAAAGAAAACACCCTAATATTTTTGGGGTGTTTTTTTACTTTTGTCAATGCAGATAATGACTTGTTATAAGTTGTTATATCGTTTAGATTTGTTGTGGAGCGGTTACAAAACTATTATTAAAATAAAAAAAACACTCATTATTTGAGTGTTTTTAATTCGCCTATTAGATGTTTAGTAGACGCCAAATTCTTCCACCTAGAATCATGAAGATAAGGTCAAGAATCCAAACTAGGTTGAAACCAAATACAAGTCTGATAAGACCAGCAACGATTTTTCCTTCTTTGAATCTAGTAAGAGCTCCGCAGATCCAAGCTGTTACAGGGATAATAGCTAGGATAAGGCTAACAAGTCTTCCAAGACCAAAATAATCTTTAGATGATTTTGCCATAGTATCTCTCTCCTTTTTTAATACTATATTCAGTATAACATCTTTATATGACTTTTTCAAACATTTTATTTTATTTTTTTGTGATTTTGTTTATAAAATTTGAATATTTTTTGCCTTTAGGCAGTTAAAATCAAGTTTTATAAAAAATACACTAAAGCAAAATACAAAAAACTCACTTTATAAGTGAGTTTTTAATTTTTTCTAAAAATCATATGGTACAGAGAATATTTCTTTGATTTTTTCTAGTTTTTCGTCATCTAGTCTTTCAAACAATGGAGCTGGTTTTAGGCATACATGGTCTTTTGTAATAAGTAGCTCACTTGCTTTATCCCACATATCATTTGCTGTTGGATCGCCGCTAAGACCGATTTGGTTTTGCCAAATGTCTTTCATCTTATTTGGCATAATTGGGCTAGCCACAATTGCAAGAGATGCGCAAAGGTTTAGACATAGATAAAGTACTTTTGCTACTTCGTCCATTTTTTCTTGTTTTACAAGTTGCCATGGAGCTGTTTGTTCAAGGTATAGATTACCAGCGCTTGCATATGCCATAATCTTCTTGTATGCTTCTCTAAGTTCAGCTTTTTCAAAACTGTCTGCAATATCTTGTGGAGCAGTTTTAATTTTTTCAAGCAAAGCCTTATCATATTCATTTAACTTTACACTATCGTTTAGTTCAAAGTTTAACTTTCCGCCAAAATTCTTTTGAATCATATTGATAGTTCTGTTAAATAGGTTACCAAGTTTTCCTACAAGTTCGGCATTAGTATTATCTTTGAAACTTTCCCACTTGAAGTCGCTATCTCTTGTTTCTGGAATAACAGTTGTAAGGTAAGCTCTCATTGTATCGATATCAATATCGTTTTCATCATTTACAAGAGCACCAAAGAACACACCTACACCTTTACTCTTACTAACTTTTTGACCTTCAAAGTTTAGGAAGTTCAAACCACATACATTGTAAGCTTTATTGTAGTCGCCATTTTCAATTTCCATAGTTGGGAAGAAAATAGTGTGGAATTGAATATTATCTTTACCTACGAAGTTATAGATTTTTGCGTCTTTTTCTACCCATAGATCATGGTATTTTTGTTCGCTAAGTTCTTTTGTTATAGAGATATAACCGATAGGAGCATCAAACCATACATAGAATACTTTGTCTTCATAACCTTTCAAAGGAATTGGGAAGCCCCAAGGAATATCTCTTGAGATACATCTATCTTTCAAGCCTTCTGCAACCCATTTTTTTGCTTCACTATAAACGTGTGGACGCCAAACATCTTTTTTTGTATCAATCCAGGCGTCAAGTTTATCTATATCTTTTGATAAATTTAAGAAGATATGTTTTGATTTTTTAAGAACGGCAGGTTCGCCGCAAACTTTACATCTAGCATCTTTTAGTTCATTAAGTGAGAACAAACTATCACATTTTTCGCATTGGTCGCCGTTAGCACCTTCGTATCCGCATTTTGGGCAAGTGCCAACTACAAATCTATCAGGCAAAAACATTTTGTCTTTTTCGCAATAGAACATTTCTATTTCGTCTTCTTTGATGTATCCGCCTTCGTACAATTTCATAAAGAAATCTTGTGTAACTTGTTTGTGGATTTCTGTATTTGTATGAGAATAAATATCATAACTTATGCAAAGTTTCTTGTAAATTTTGTCGTGAACTGCGTGTAATTTTGCAGTCAAATCTTCAACCTTCATACCTTTTTCTTGAGCGGTAATCATTGCTGGTGTTCCGTGCATATCAGAGCCACCTACAAAAGTTGTATCATAACCTGCGCTGCGGCAGTATCTTGCAAAAATATCTGCTGGTAAATGGCAACCTACTATGTGTCCTACGTGAGGAATATTATTAACATAAGTAAGAGCCGCTGTAACTAATCTTTTTTCTTTTTTCATTTCTTTCTACCCTTTTCACTTTCTATAATTATTGTAACCGGACCGTCATTGTGAATATCTATTTGCATATCTCCGCCAAAAACACCACTTTGGATATTTTTGTAAGGATATTTTTTACATTCTTCAATGAACTTATTATACATTTCTTCTGCCTTTGCAGGCATCATTGCGTCTGAAAAGCTAGGTCTAAATCCATCATATGCGTTACCATATAAAGTAAAGTTGCTAATGATCAAAATCTCTCCGCCTACTTTTTCGATATTGTAGTTCATTTTTTCATTTTCATCTTCAAAAATTCTAAGCCCTGCAATTTTGCGAGCTAGATATTGAATGTCCCAATCGGTATCATCTTGTCCAATACCCAAAAGGACCATAAAACCTTTTGAAATTTTTCCAACAAGATTTCCGTCTACTTTTACTTCGGCATTTGTACATCTTTGAATTACTGCTTTCATTATTCTTTGCCTCCTGATTTCTTAAGTTTTGAAACCAAAACCTTAACAAGCCCAGCCCAAATAAGAATCATTATTTGAAGACAAAAAGCAACAATCATAAGTAGCCAAATACGACTATTGCCGCCGAACGTTTGAATTGTAATACATAAAGTTGCAAAGACAGACCACACAAGACCTGAGATGCTGATAAATTTATAAATTCGCTTTGCCCACAAACAACTAAATACTACAAGCAATATAAAGTCAATTGTTACGGCGTAGGCAAATATTATCCAAGACTTAGTAATCTCTGGGGCAAAAATTTCTGGTAATAAAAATATTAAAACCGAAAGACAGCCCACAAGACCACAAGACAAAAGAACTATAAATAGTCTTACAGCTTTTGACTTTTGCTCGTTGGTCTTTACTATCTTTTCACGCTTTTTTGTATCGGCTGATAAAAGGTCATCTAGTGTTATACCATAAAAATCTGCAAGTTGCTTTAGGGTATATACATCTGGAATAGCCTCTGCTCTTTCCCATTTTGACACGGCCTTATCAGAGTAATTAAGTTTCTCAGCAATGTCAAGTTGGGTAAGTCCTTTTTGTTTGCGATAAAATATTAAGTTGTCTGCGATATTTCGCTTTAGAATATTTTGTTCGTCCATAGCACTATTATATTATTATATATACAATTTATCAAGTGTTTTTTGCAAACTTTTTTATTGTAAATTTATTACAAAACTTGCAACTCTACTGTGAGTAGAGAAGATTTTTTTAACTCTACTTTGAAGAACATAAAAGTAGGTTGTTATTTTTTTGTTAAATTAATAGAATATGTGTGTAAACTGAGTTTACTAAAAATAACTAGGAGATTATTATGAAAATAGCTATTTCAGCCGAATCTACAATAGATTTGACAAGTGAATTATTAGAAAAATACAATATACATACAACACCTTTTACAGTTCTTCTTGGGGACGATATGCGTCTTGACGGAGACCTAAAAACTAATGAAATTTTTGAGTATGTACAAAAGACAAAAATTTTGCCAAAGACAAGTGCAATCAATGAATTTCAATACACAGAGCATTTTACAAAACTTTTGGAAGAATATGATGCAGTTGTACACATCAGCTTATCTTCAGAAATAAGCAGCGCTTGCAGCAACGCAAAAAACGCAGCTAGCAAATTACAAAATGTATACATTATCGACTCTAGAAGTTTGTCAACAGGTATTGCCCTACTTGCGATATACGCATCAAAACTAGCGGCTAACGGAAAAATCTCTGCAACTGAAATTACAAAACTTGTAACAGAGAGAGTTCCACACGTTCAAGCAAGCTTTATAGTTGAAAGACTAGACTACTTACACAAAGGCGGAAGATGCTCTTCTATTGCTCTACTTGGAGCAAACCTTTTGAAAATTAGACCACAAATAGTAGTAAAAGATGGCAAAATGCAATCTGCTAAAAAATACCGTGGAAATATCGACAAGGTTATCGAAGACTACGCAAAAGATGTTGTTGAACAATTCAACACTCCTGACTTGTCCGTTGCATTTGTAACTTATACTACAGCAACAGAAGGTATGATAGCTGCGGCTAAAAAAGCACTTCAAGACAAAGGTTTCAAAGAAATTTATGAAACAAAAGCGGGCGCTACAATTGCATCACACTGTGGCGAACATACATTGGGCGTTCTTTATATCAATGATGGTAAATAGGATAACCCTCCTACTTTCCATATTTGGCATTTTGTGAGTACCCTTTTTATTATCTAGCCCACAAAATACCAACAAAAAAAACAGCACTTGTTTGCTGTTTTTTTGTTTTTATTTTAATTTTTCTTATTCGATACCTTTAAGTGTCAATGCGATACGATTTTTGTCTAGGTCAACAGACAAAATCTTTACTTTCAACACTTCGCCAACTTTCAATGCTTCTGATGGGTGTTTGATGTATTTGTCGCTGATTTGTGAAATATGAATAAGTCCGTCTTGGTGAACGCCGATATCAACAAAAGCACCAAAGTCAATAACGTTGCGAACAGTACCACGAAGAACCATTCCTTCTTGAAGGTCTTTGATATCTAAAATATCACTACGAAGTTCCACTTGTTCTAGTTGGTCACGAATATCTCTACCTGGTTTTATAATTTCGGCAATCATATCTTGAAGTGTAGGAACGCCAATTCCACATTCTTTAGCAACAACTTCTTCGCCTTTTGCTTGTACCATTTCTGGAAGACGAGCTAGGTCACCATTTTTTATGCTTTCATCTGTAAAATTGAACATTTTTAGCAATTTTTCGGCTGCAGAATAACTTTCTGGGTGAACTGCTGTGTTATCTAAAATGTTTTTGCCGTCTACTATACGAAGGAAACCTGCGCATTGTTCAAAGGCTTTTCCGCCTAGTTTTTTAACTTTCAAAAGTTCTTGTCTGTCTGTAAATTGACCATTTTCTTGTCTGTAGTCGACGATATTTTTTGCAATACCGCTATTAAGACCAGAAACATAAGAAAGTAGGCTTGGAGAAGCTGTATTTAGATCAACACCTACGCTGTTAACGCAGTCTTCTACAACACCTGTCAACACTTCTGTTAATCTTTTTTGTGGCATATCGTGTTGATATTGTCCAACGCCGATTGATTTTACATCAATTTTGATAAGCTCAGCTAGTGGGTCTTGAAGTCTACGAGCAATAGACACAGCACTTCTGTGGGCAGGTTCAAAATCTGGAAATTCTTCTGCGCCTAGTTTTGATGCACTATAAACTGAAGCTCCAGCTTCGTTAACAACGGCATATTCTACTTTGCGAGATTGTTTTTTGATTAGATTTGCAACAAACATTTCTGATTCTTTTGATGCAGTACCGTTACCGATAGAGATAACGTCTACTTTGTGTTTGTTGATAAGTTCGGTAAGTTTTGCTTCGGCTTCTTCTATCTTGTTTTGTGGTGGAGTTGGGAAAATAACAGTACGGTCAAGAACATTACCGTTGCTATCGATAACTGCTATTTTGCAACCTGTACGGTATGCAGGGTCTAAACCTAAGATAGTTTTACCTTTTAGTGGGGCTTGAAGTAGAAGTGGACGAAGGTTTACGTCAAACATTTTGATAGCTTGTTCGTTTGCCTTGTCTGTTAGGGCTGTACGAAGCTCTCTCTCAAGTGATGGGAACAAAAGTCTGTCGTAGCCATCTTCGATTGCTTCGTTTACTAGGTTTTCTGTTACAATTCCTTCTTTTAGGAACATTGTTTTGATGATTGTGATGGCTTTTTCTCTATTTACTTCGATTTTTACCTTCAAACATTCATCATTTTCGCCACGATTGATAGCCAAAATTCTGTGGCTAGGGATTTTTGCGATTACTTCGCTAAATTCTTTGTACATTTCGTATGTCTTGCTTTTTTCGTTTTCTACCAAAGTTGTTTTGATTTCGGCGATTTTTTCCATCATTTCTCTTAAGTCTTTACGAACTTCGGCAGAGTCAGAAATCATTTCGGCGATAATATCTTTTGCGCCTTGGATTGCATCAATGGCTGATTTTAAGCCGTTTTCTTCGGTTATATATGTACTAGCAAGGGTTTCAATATCACCTTCGATTTCGCCAGATAAGATGCTTTCGGCAAGTGGTTTTAGGCCTTTTGCGATAGCTTCGCTTGCTCTTGTCTTTCTCTTTGGCTTAAATGGCCTATAAATGTCTTCAACTTCTGTAAGTGTTGCGGCATCTTCGATAGATTTTGCAAGTTCGTCAGTCATATTACCTTGCTCGGTAATTGTTTTTGTAATTTCTTCTTTCCTTTTGTTTAGAGACCTAAGGTAAGTTAGTCTATCAAAAAATTCTCTTAATACTTGGTCATCACAGCTACCGGTCATTTCCTTTCTATATCTTGCGATAAAAGGGATTGTACAGCCTTCATCAATTAAATTTATGATGTTTACTGTGTGTTGTGGATTAAGCGAAAATTCTTGAGTTAGTGTTTGTTCAATATTCATTTTTGTTTCCTTTTGTGTATATTTTAGGGGTTTTTGCCCCCAAACACCTAAAGGGTATCACAATTTATCAATTTTAGACAACTATTTTTTATAAAAAAACACAAACTAAAATTTGAAGATTTGCCCCAAAACCTGCGACAAAAAGTTGCTTTGTTTTTTATAATAATATATTATATACTATGTAATATTATAATTAACTATTATAGTTGGGGATTTGCCCTAGAGGTGTTTTTATGAAAAATATTAAAAAACTTATGCAATCGTTTATTCTAGCAATTACTTTGCTTTTTGGCACGGCATTTTTTAGTGCGTGTGGCGGAGTAAATGTTACGGCTATAACCATCAATGATGGTCCGGAGTTCTTTGAGGTAGGCGACGAATATACGTTTACCGCAACGCTTACTCCAAGTAAAGCAAGTAACAAAGACATTACTTGGTCTAGTAGTAACACTGCCGTTGCATCTATCAACGAAAATGGTAAGGCGACTGCTAAGTCTTCTGGCTCTACAATCATTACTGCAATGAGCAAGAAGAATAGTAACGTTAAAGACACTTACACTCTTGTTGTTTATGGCGAAGGTAGTGGTGTTGTAATGTTATCTGCAACATATACCTATGACGGAACTCAAAAGCCATATGAGGCAACTTATGTTCCAGAAGGTTTGGAGCTTAGATATACATACGAAATAAGAGACGTTTATCCAGAAAGTGAGTTTGCTCCAAAAGATGCGGGAACATACACAGTAAAGGCATATAACAAAATTTCTGGTTCTGTTATTTCTACAACCACCCTAACTATAAGAAAAAAATCAGTTAACGTTTCTATCGGCAACTATACAAAAAAATATAGTGAGCCAGACCCTACATTTGCAGCTACAGTTACTGGCCTTGTAGGTGAAGACACACTAGAATATTCTATCGAAAGACTTTCTGGTGAAAATGTAGAAAACTACAAAATTTATCCAGTTATTACACCTCACAAAAACTACGACCCAATTATCTCTGAAGGTAGACTAACAATCGAACAACTACCTGTTAAGATAATTATCGACAACAAATCATCAACTTATGGCGACTCATTGCAAACACCTACATTTACTTTGCAAAGCCCAGACAATATGTTGCTTGATGATGTTTTGAAAACACAAATTTATGGTTTGCCTGTTATTGAAAAGCCGGCTGGAGTTACAAGACTAGAACAAGGTAGCTACTCTATCACAGCTGACAACCTTACTTCTACAAACCTAAACATATTGTCAAGACAAAATGGTACTTATACTGTAAACAAAAAGATTGTTACAATCTCTATTGCCGCAGAACAATTTAAGTTTGCTGGACAACCAGAGCCTGCTCTACAATATGCAATAGACGGAACACTTGAAGGTGATGACCTATCAGGATGCTTGTCAAGAGTTCACGGCGAGACAGTAGGCTTTTATGAATACAATATTGATCAATCAATCAATACAAACTACACTATCACAACAGAAGCTGGCGCTACTGCTTATAAGTTTGAAATAAGAAGCAATGTTGTTTCAATATCTTTTGATACATTTGAAATCAACTATTCTCACACAAACAAAGAAGATTATATTCCTACAGATTGCTACAACTACACAATCACTCTAAATGATACTCCTATCGAATACAACAAAGACGCACTTGGAAATATTTATCTAAACGCAACAGACTCTATTGCTCTAACTCACGAAGTAACAAAAGAAGCTCATATGTCTGACGAAGAAAAAGCTGTTTTCTATCAAAAATGGAAGATAGTTCCAAGCAAGGCTTCTACTGCGGGCTATTCTGACCCTGCAAAATATACATTTAACTTTGTAGAAGGTTTCAAGTATCTAAAACTTCTAAACCTAAATGTATATGCTAATGAAACATATAAAATTTATGGCGAAGTAGACCCTACACTTACCTTCTCTGCAGATGGCTTTTTGGACGGAGATGATATCGAATCTGTTCTAAAAACAGTAGAACTAAAGAGATCTACTGGCGAAGATGTTACAACAGATGGATATACAATCTCTCTTGCTGACGATATCGAACTATATGACACAAAGACATATTACAACCCTGTATTTACAGAAGGTGTATTTGTTATCGAAAAAAGAGAGCTTAGAGTAACTCCTATAAGCTACACAGAAGAAAATCCTATTTATTATGGTGAAGCTCCTAGAGTTCTAGAAATTGATCTAGCAGATATTAATCTAGCGGCTAGAGATAATATTAATACTGTTTTGTCTGGAGAACTTTATAGAGCAGACAATGAAAATGTTGGTCAATACCCTATCTTAGGCACAAATCTAGAATTAATTTCTGACAACTACTACTTAACATACACCCCTGGCGTATACACAATTATTCCAAGACCAATGATAATTAAAGCTAGTGATGCAACAATTCAGTATGGAGAAGTTGTTTCTAGATATCAATATACACATAGCATAGTTGATGAATTTACTTACATAGATGAAGACGGAGAAGAACAAATCGAAGTAAGAACTTATTCAACAGACGCTCCTACATTTAGTGGTAGCCTTGCTCTTACAACTTATGGGCTTTTATATGCAAACAACTCTTACACTATCGGACAAGGAAATTTAACCGCTGGTGGAAACTTTGATGTAACATTTACTCCAGGAACACTAACTGTTGTTCCAAGAGAACTTACTCTTGCATTCACCCCACAATCATATGGGTTTACAGAGTATGACGACCTTGCAACAATGCAAGAAAAAATAGATGCTCTTGTTTACTCATTTAAGCCAGGACTTGCATATAGCGATTCTTGTGCAATTAAGTATATTGGACTTACATCTCGAAGCGAATCTAATATTATATCTCTTAACAAAGATACTGAAGAAAACTATATTATTACTTTTGAGTTTACATCAAACACAGGAACTATTTTGGAAGATTGCTACAATGTAACTATCGACCAAAACTATGTAGAGCTTTTCTACCTAGGACAATCTCTACTTGACATTTCTATTGATAGCTTAACTCAAGTAGGTACTCAAATCGTTGAAAAAACATATGGTGATAAATATCTTGTAAATGAAGTATTCAAAATCACTACTTTTAGCGAAGAATATACTGTTGAATACACAAATGCAGCCTTTAACATAAAAGGTATTACAAGCCAAACAGAAAAAACGACTCCTTCATCTACTGTATTCCCAGCGGGCTCTTATACAGTAACTGTATTCAAAGAACTTGTTGTAATTAAAGACAAGGCTGGAGAAGATGTTTCTTCAATGTTTGCTCTAAACATCAAAAACTATGGCAGCCTTGTTGTAAACAAAGCCGACCTTGAAATAGTAGAAGCTCCGACCATTAGCAGTATTGTTTATGGTTCAAAGAGACCTACATTTATTGGTGGCAAATATCAATTTATTAATGGCGATGGCGCACCTATCAATATCAATGGTGTAGACGCAGAATACTCTACTTCATCAACAGCAACTTATGCCGTTCAAAGTACAGCACACCTTATTATGGCAACATATACACCAACAGACAAAAACTTTAATAGTCTTACTATTAATAACCTAGCACTTGTTGTTACAAAACAAATGATAGATACAACAGTTCTTGAGTGGTCATATGGTGCATCTGTTGAAAAGCTAGGAACAGCAGACGGAAATAAATACACAACCTATACAAATATTCCGGCTGATGACGGCGAGGAAAGAAATATCGTTTATGATGGAGCATACACAGCTGAAAACACATATAACATTCCTACAACCCTTGCAAACTACAGATTCTTAAGACAAACTCTAGGAATGCAAAATAGATACTTTGGTATTACTTTCCATGATGAAGAAAATGGTGATACTGGCTTTATGTACTATATCGATAATGGCGAAGTAAAGAAAGTATTCCCTGCAGATTCTAACAACTTCTATGTTGTTTTGGACAAATCTGCCGCAACACTAGATGTTAAATTCTATTACAATGACGGCTCAAAAGATTATCTTTTGACAAACTCAAGTTCTATCGGTGACGGCACACCTGAGTATACAGATAGCGTTTACTCTCCAAAGACAAGTGGCGTATACCTTGCAAGAACAATTATTTCATCACTAAACTCTAACTATGCAGTATTTGAAGATGGGGACCCTGCAACAACTGAAGAAACTATAACTTACTATAACGTATTTATGGTTGAAAAAGTTCAAGTTAAAGTTTATAACTTTACAAACAAGATAACTTATCAATCAGACCTTGAATTTTTCTATATCACAAACCCAGAAGAAATATACGGTGTAACTTCTACTTACTGGGATAGAGATGCTGCTAGCACAAACTACACAGAAAGAACAGAAGATCCTGTTAACGTAGGAACTTATGCTGTAACATTCTTAATTGATAAAGCTAACTACTATTACTATAACGAACATTGTGATTTTGAGATTGTTCCTATTGAAATTAATGTTATTTGGAACGAAACTTCTTCATTTAATTATGTTTCAACAACATCTCCTATCACTCGTCACTACAAAGTCTTTGCCGGACCTGCCCTAACAATTGGTGGCGAAGAAATTACTGCAAATCTAGTTTATGATTCTGCAGATACTACAAGCGTTGCTCCAGAGTGGCTACATATTTGCTATCGTGGAGAAATGAAAAATGGTGATCCTTACTTTGACGAAGGAAAAATCGCCGAAGTAGCCATCCCTTGTAATGCCGGAACTTATACAATAGAAATTTCTATCGAAACAGGCAGTGAAAACTATACAGGCTCAGATTCTGAGACATACGAAATCAATCCAATATTCTATAACGGTGCTATTGGTATTATCCGTTACACAATGACTTATGACATTGCCTACAGCGACGGCGTAACTGGTGCTGAAAAATTCTACAATATGCTTGTATTTGGAAAACAAGAACCAGAAAATGGTGATGATGACGGTATGATAACAAACGCTCCTTTCGGTTCTGACTCTTGGACAAATTATTATCTAACAATTTCATATTTGTCAATGATAATTGATCCAACAGGAACTGACAATGCAGCTGTCATAGCTCTAAATAAGGCTGGCGGTCCATATAAAATTACCCTTTCTATCAAATCAAAAGATGGCAACATTAAAGAAACATTAAAAACAGCAAACCTTACTGTTAATAAGACTAATGTTCCAACAATGGCAAACTATTCTTCTGAACCTTCAGCAATTTCTTTTACAGGTTCATATGTATACAATGCTTTAACAACAATAGATAAATCTGCTTTATTTGAGCCACAATCATATGATGAGTCAACTCTAACCTATTCTTACGAACACAATGGAGATAGAGATATATACTTCGGTATTGACTACAAGTATTATCTTGTTTGGAGCACAGAAGAAACAACCGGAACTCCAACGCAAGCCCCTATAGTTCCAAGAACAGACGGATTCACTTATATGGTAAAGGCATCAATAACTGCAGGCGCAAACTACAACGCACCTTCTCAAACAGAATTTATTGGATACTTTACTGTTGAAAAAACAACTGCGACCCTTTCTGCAGAAAACATTGAACTTGTTTATACTGGTGAAAATATTGAACTTCCTTTTGTAAATGCAGTAAATGGATCTCAACAACCTCTTGCTATTAAATATGAAAATGATGCAAATGTTCTTGGATTATACGTTTCTAGAACAATCAAAAATTTAGATAATAATTCAAATCCAACATTTATTAAAAAAGCAGGAAAATATCAAGTTACCTTTACTTTAGAAGATACAACAAATTTCTACACAGAAGGTAGTACCTTTACTGCAACTTGCACAATTATTGTCAATAAGAAACCTATTGATGGATTATCTAATTATGTTGTAGTTCCAGAAGAATTTATTTCTACCGAAATATTATCAATATTCTACCTTAACGTTGCAAATGCCAAAGCATACAATAAAGACTATACTAACTCATCTGGAAGTCAAGCATTAATTCAACTATGCGTAACAAATTCAACAGATGGCTCTGGAGATGTTTGGAGGCTTTCAAGCAAGGCAGACTCTTCTATCAAAGATTTGCCTGCGGGAACTTATTATTATTATGTTGATGTTTCTTCTTCTGCAACTGCTTCTCAAAATATTTCCAATTATACCCATAGTGAATATATTTCATTTATTGTTAAACGAAAAGAAGTTGTTGTAACCATTAATCCTGGATATGAAGATGGCATTGTTATAAATTACACAGCAGAACAACAAGGATACGACGTATCTTATCTAACAGTAAAGACCACAGGCTCTAATAAAACAATTACTGGACTTGAGGCGAAAGATTTCCTTATTGAATATAAAGATACAAACGAAAATGATTCTAATTATTCAGACATTGCACCAATTACAAACGGTATTTATGATGTAAGAATTAAATGTTTTAATAAAAACTACGAATCAGAATACATTTATACAACAATAACTATTGATGCTCCTTTACTATCAATAGAAGGAAATATGTCTTATACTTATGGCTTCGTAAATGAGTTGACCCTTAACTTATCTGCAAAAGGCGGAGAAAATGTTCATACAATATCTTTTGATGGAACAACAAACAAATACAATGAAGCAGCATTGAAAAACTCTCTTGGCAGATGGTTTTTAGTTCGTGACAACTTCGGTGTTATCACTCCTGGAGGCCCTATTCCAACAGACTTTACCCTTGATGATGGAAGAATAATTGGAGATCAAATAAATAATGGTTTGGCAGCAATGCCATCACCTATGTACACAGGCGAGGAACTAATTAATCTTCCTGCTGGCATTCATAAGATGACTATTGTTTATATAAGCAATGATATAAACTTTGCCATTACCTTTGCAGAAATTTCATTTACAGTAAATCCTTATGCGATCACTGAAGATGCTATTGTTTCTTCAAACACAGCAGGAATCACATTTGACTCTTCAACAAAAAAATTCTCTCTTTTGGAGAATGCAAATGCTGTTAGCGAATATAACACAAGCTTCTACTCAACAGAGAATCCAACATATTGGGGCTTTAGCGATTATACAATAAACAAATCTGTCACATTTGAAATAAGTGTAAAAATCAAAAACCCTACAGCTACCGACTACACTAATGCCGAAACTATTCAATTAAATCTAGTTGCAAACATTTCTGGCACCATTGCTGGCACTACAATTAAAAATGCTTTTGCACAAATTGCAGATGTTTCTTCGTCAGCCGTAGCAACAACATCTACCACTTTGTCTTTTGACAATACTAACTACTCTTTAACCGTTGGTTCTTTAGAGTTCATTCTAAATACCGTATTTAACAAACAAGAAACAACTGTGTTTACAGAAAAATTAAGCGGTAGTAATCTTGTTGAAATTGAAGCATCATACGGATCTATATTCTTAGACGAATACTGGGCAAACCTATTTGAAAAGACTAGAGCAAGCTATGATTATCCAGACTCTGTTGTAGTTAATTCAAACCACATTTTCTTGCACAATTTAATTAATCTTCCAGGCGGAAGCGATATTGACAAGTTTAGAAATGCTTGGAATTATGGGTCAGAAGATACTTGGTTTGAATTTTACTCAATTAACGCTTATGAATATAATAATGGAACAAAAGGCAACAAAGCAGAGTATAAAAATGTATATAACGAAAGTGACGGCAAAAGACCTTTAGGCGATGGCTTATATCATTATTACAAATATGATTTGGATTCTTCTACAAATGCTGGTTTATATTTATTAGAAATTAAATTAAATACAAGCAATTATTTCTTGGAAACAGTTCTTAACGCACTTGTAAGAATAAAACCAACTACTTTCTATGCAAAAACAACAAATGCTGGTTCAGGTGATGGCTTAATAGATGTTTCAAACCCAGCTCATCAGTCAGAAATTATAAAAGTTTATAAATCAATCAATAATGGTTCAGATGCAGCTAGCGATGGATATACTCTAAAATACTTTAGAGATGGTGTTACAAACCCTGTCTATGTGTCTAAATATTCTGGAGGAGCAAGCGGAACTTATACACCACAATCTGGTTACACATATAGTTCATATGCTCAACTATTGGAAAGTGTAAAAAATAACCCTAATGGTGCAGAATCATTTACTGTTTCTATTGTCCCTAACGATACTAATAGCATGTATGTTGCCGATATTCGTATACTTGTTATAAACGGAACAATAGATCTTGGCGTGTTTAATATTTATGATGAGTTAAAACTTTCTACCCTTGCAGAAACTAATGAAACTATTAGAACATTGCATTCTATGAGCAAAGGTGGTGATGATGGATTAACTTGGCCAACATTTGTTGCTGCCGCTTTTGAATACTCATATAACTCACTAACAGAAGGATCTATCTCTGCATTAAGAGCTATTGATCAATGCGAAAATGCAGCAGACAGATTGACTCCTGACGCAGATGGAACTTATAATGTTTCTATTTCTCCGAACGAAAATAATCAGGTTTCAATCGCAAAAATTCCTCTAAGTATTAACTTCGACACCGGATCTACAATTTCAGTTATGATTAAACTTACTGTAAACCTAAAGCTTATAACAGAAATTGATACATTTAACTTTGAATACAATGGTTCTGCTCAATCTCCTAATATTTCTGCATATTTCCAAGGTTGGACTGCAAAAGTGCCAATGCTTGAAAATGGCGGAGCAGACCTTGGCAATGTTGAGATTCAAGAAGTACTTCCTGCAACAAAATATACAGGATCTACCCCAACAATTAAGTATATTAATCAAGCAACCGGCGCAGAATCAACAACCGTTCCTGTCGACGCAGGAAATTATGCTATTAAAACAACATATACTGTTAATTTCGCTGGATTTGCGACCCCTGTTGTATTTACTTGTAGCAATAACTTTACTATCAGCAAAATTGAGGCAGCAATTACTATGTCTTCTGCAGAATATTTGTATGATGGTCAAACCCATACTCTATCTGCAACAACATCTATTTCTGGACTTCCAATAAACATTTCTTATAGAACAAGTTCTGCTACAACTATTACTAATCCATACACCGCAGATATTTATTACGCCGTTGCTACAATCAACAGTACAAATTATTTTGGAACAGCGGTTGCCACATTAACTATCAAACCAACTTCTACTAGAATAGAAATAACTATGCCAACAGATTATGTATATTCTGGTTCAACAATTAAACCAACCTTTAAGATATTTAATGAAAATAACGTTGACATTACTGCCGCTGTAGGATCAATGGCAAGAGCTTACTACAATGGAATCACAACAGCTCCTACTTATGCGGGTTCTTACGAATACAAAGTTGTAGTAACAAAATCTCAAAATTTCTTTGCCAACGAGGCAAAAGCAAATTATGTTATCGAAAGAGCGGTTCCAAACATCACTATTACAGCTCCTACAAACACTACTTACGTTGCTGAAGGACATGAGATTGTTCCAACATTTAACTATCCTGCTTCATTAAGAGATGTAATTACTATTACTTACAATGGATCAGAAGATGAACCATGTGATGCTGGAATTTACGAAGTATATGTATATTGTAACCCTAGTGCAGATTCTAACTACTTGCCAACCACACAAAGCTTTACTTACAAAATCTATCCAAAAACACTACAAGTTTCTTATGACACAACTGGAACACTTGTTATGACTTACTCTGAAGATATGTCTTTGGATGATTTAAGACCAAATGCTCCTAGTGATGCAGATGTTTTATATTCATATCAAGGATTTGAATACAATGCAGATGGAACTTTGAGCGATACATTTAGAGAATATACAGAATTCCCAGAAAATGCTGGTGTATATACCATCATTGCAACACCTCGAAGCACAAACTACTCTGGCAGAGTTTCAACAACATTAGTTATTGCAAGAGCAACCCCTGTAATAACCTTCAACATTTCTGGATCTATTGTATACAATGGAAATCCAAGATCTCCACAAATCGTTAAGACTGTAGAATCATTGACATATGTTACATCTTACACTGGTGTAGATAATGATGGCGTAAGTTACTCTTCAACAACTTCAGCTCCTACAAATGCCGGAAACTATGTTGTCAAAGTTTCATTTGCAGGCAACAACAACTACAATGCTGTTGAAAGTTCTCAAAACTTTGAGATAGAAAAATTATCTACTATAACATTAAGCTTTGATACTTTGTCTTTGTCTCAAATGTACACTGGCGAAGGACTTACTCCAACTGCAAAAGCATTTTTGAACACAACAGAAAGGACAGATCTTTTCGATAGCATAGAAATGACATTTGGTGAAGATAAAACTCTTCCTGTAGACTCTGGAACTTATGTTGTGAAGGCAATGCTTGTTAATTGCAACTATAGCGCACCTGTAATTACAGAAAGCTTTACAATCACAAAGAGCAATAATTATACTGTTACTCTATATAACGGCGGACAATTAAATATTGGAGCCACAGCAATAGGCGAAGTTGTTATTAATGGAACTTATATCTTCAAATATGTAGGAAAAACTTATCTGCCTGACGGAACACTTTCTGCTGTTAATAATTATGATAGTTTTGTAATTCCAGAATTGGCAGGAGAATATATTGCAACTCTTATCGCCGACAATTATCTTTCATCAGAATATTCATTTACAATTAATAAAACTGATTTGTCTTCACATTTAACATTGGTTAACTTCAATTTAGCAGTTGGAACATTACCAAACCTACACAAAACAATAACTTATGATTCAGTTACTTATAATATTAAATATTTATATCAACTTGAAAATGCTTCTGAATACACAGAAGTTAGACCAACAACTATTGGTTCTCATAAGATTAAAATGATTGTTTGTGATGCAAATGCTATGGGAGAAAAAATCGCTGACTATGTAATTTATTCTGTAGAAACAACACAAAATAAGGCTGTTACAGAAAGCTTATATTATATGTATACAGGAAATGATATCGTTGTTAATGCAAGTTTGTATCTAAATGGAATACTTCAAACAGGCACTATTACAAAGACATATCAATTAAATGGAGAAATCGTAACTCACGTAAGCGAAATTGGTGAATATACAATCACTCTAACAAATGCAGCAGGTGAAGCTAGTACAACATTTACTGTTATTCCTGCAATATCTTTATCAACTCCTGTTAACGGAGATTCATTTAATGGATCTGCAAAAACAGTAACTTATCAATTTACATCTTCATCTGATCAATCACTTTACGGAGCAGACCTATCTCTTGTGATTATGAAAGATGGTTACACTGTAAATGAAGTGAAGGATGCCGGTCAATATGTAGTATCTGTATGTTATAAGGGATACCCTGTTCTTTCTAGAGATATTACAATCAATAAAAAGATTGTTACTAATCTCTCTCCTTCTGATATTAATATGTCTTATGGTGAGCTTAATAGAATCCCAACACATATTGGAAGTTATAAAGTAAAATATTTGATTAATATTAATGGAAATAATACTTTCCAAGAAATTACCCCTCCTGTAGGTAATCATACAATCAAGTTCATTATTGATGAAAACAACTATCAAGGTGAAGCTATTGCTAACATATTTGTTTCAAAGAGAACTTTGATTCTTGATATTGATGATTTTGAAGTTGAATATACAGGAAACGCAATTGCATTACCAAACTATATTGCAAACTTTGAATATATGTCATATAAATATAGCTTGACTCCAAGTAACTATATTGACGGTTTACCAACTGATGCAAATACTTACTACATTCAAGCTGTATCATCTTCTCCAAACTTTGCAGTTGCATATAAAGATTCTTCTAGACCATATATTATTGTTACTATAACAAAGGCAAATCCTACTTATGTGGTAACTAATTTGAATCAAGTTTATGATGGTAATATAAAAGTTCCTACTGCAACTGCGGTATTTAACGGAACACAATACACAACAAGCATCTCAAACTCTAATATGAGAGATGCTGGAGCTTATACTATTTACTTTACAATTACTAGCGAACCAGAAAACTTTAACAGAAGTATTGAATATACATTTGTTATAGAGCAAGCAGAAGTCGATATTAATTATAATATTCCTGAAGAAATGATCTTTGATGGCACTCAAAAAGCCATTACCGCAACTGCTACTATAGCTGATGTTGGATCTGTTCATACTTCTATTACAAAAGACGGAGCGTCTGCAACCCCTAGAGACGCTGGAGTATACGTAGCAACATTTACTACAACTGCTACAACAAACTACAAATCTTGTTCAAAAGTTGTTGTATTTGAGATTCTTCCTGCAGCAACAGAAATTCAATGTTCTGTAGACAACTATAATTATACAGGAGATGCAAAACCAGTTTCTGTTTTGACAAATCCAACAGACTCTACTAAGAATATAACTTATACTGGAGCAGACAATGAAGGTAACGAGTACAGTTCTACAACAGCTCCTACAAAAGCTGGTAATTATATAGCTCATATTGTTGTAACTCCTGCCGACACAAATTACTCAAGGGAAGAAATTAATTTTGCTTATACGATTGTTAAGGTAATGGATCCTATTACTTGCACAGGAGCTGATTTAGGTTACTTCTACTATGATGGAGGTGAAAAATCTGTGACTGCAACATCAGGCTCTGGAACTCATAGTATAACTTATAAAAAATTAAACGAAAGCAATACTTATATTACAATCCCAGAAACTGACGTAAAAACTGAAGGAGCTTATAAAGCTATTGTTACAACCACTGGAAACAACAACTATTATGCTTCAACTAAAGTAGTATTCTTTAGTATTTATAAACAGAGACTAGAAACAAGTATTTCTGGAAAATCTGTTGATTACAATGGTTCTCCTCAACAAATTGTTCCTACTAATACTCACTCAGGACTTGTTCAAGTTTATTACTCTGGCAAAATGTATAATGCAGAAGGAAAGTGTATAGAAAACTATGCAGAAACTACTGATGCACCTACTCGTGCAGGTATCTATACAGCCGTTTTAAAACCTACTAACGAAAACTATGCAATTAAGGGAACTTCTTCAGCTCCATTGATTATCAAAAGAACTCAACTAAATATTTCTATTGATATAGATGGGGTATCTGCAACTTCAACAATCATCAACTATACAGGTAGCGAATATATTGTAACTGCAAACGCAATGATTAATGGAGTAAAAACAGATGTTTCAACAATTGATGCAAACGCCTTGACAACAAGAATTGTTGGCACAAACACAAAAATTCCTCTACAACAAGGTGGTGCATATGAATTAATTGTAGATCTAAATCATAAGAACTTCCTTGGACACAATGAAAGATTAATTACAATTCGCCCACAATCTGCTTCTATTTTTGCAACGCAAACAGTAGCGAACTATACTGGACAAAAGATAGATATAGGTTACACAATTGTAAGTAAAACAGGCACTGATATTACAGAAGAAATTAGAGATAAAGTTCAAATAATTTATACAAATGCAGCAGGAGCTACTGTAGATCCTATCAATACTGGTGATTATACAGCAAATATTATTCTTGCTAATACTTCTTATGTCGCTAATGCAACATACTCATTTACTATAGTAGAATCTACACCTTTAATTATTTACAAAGGTGGAGAAGATCCTATTACTATGGAAACAACAAATAATACTTCGCTTGATAAATTTGACACATCAAAATATGTCGTATCTGTCGGCGGTGTAGACTTCTCTACTACAGAATACACTGTTGCCTTCTATAAAAGTTCTTACTCTGTTGTAGATGGAGAAACTGTAAGAGTTTGGAATGTAGTGACAGCGCCTACAGGCACAATAATTTCAGAATCTGGTAATTATAAAGTGGTAATTAATATATCTAATACATCAAAATATCAAAATAACCTTATAGGAACAGATATTAAAGACAGCGAAGGAAATATTACTCAAACAGATGTATTAACTTGGGAATATCTATTCTACGTGTCTGCTAGCGAATAAAAATATAGGTTTTTATTGCGAACTACAAAACAACAAAAAAAACACAACCAAATTAATGGTTGTGTTTTTTTGATAGAAAAAGCTTAAAAAACAACTTTTTCTACCCAAAGGTTATTGCCTTAATTTAAGTAATGAATTAAAGAGAATCTTTGAAACTCTTACCAAATTTCAATGCAGGTGCTTTGCAAGCTGCGATTTGGATTTTTTCTTTTGTGATTGGGTTGATACCTTCTCTTGCTGCTCTCTCTTTAACTGAGAAAGTTCCAAAACCAGCAAGCGCTACAGAATCTCCTGCTTTTAGAGCTTCAGCTACTGTTTCAACGAAAGCGTTGTAAGCAACTTCTGCGTCTTTTTGTGTAAAGTCTGCTTTTGCAGCCATACTTTTGATAAATTCACCTTTGTTCATAAATTTTACTCCTTTTTAGGTAATTCCTTTATCCTTATGGATACCTTAATTATAGCATAATTTTGTCCTTCTTCCTAATATTTTAGTCTATTTTTTGCATATATTTGACTTTTTGGGCTAAATAAAGCATAATTTTATTGGAGAAAACAATGATTTATACAATAAATATCAAACAAGAGTTCCCTCCGGCTGATGTTGCGGTTGCAAATGCTTTGAGCGAAATAGACGTTCAAAAGGTTGCTGGGAATAAAATAATGAAGATTGTCCACGGACATGGCTCTCACGCAAAGGGCGGGCTTATCAAGCAAGAACTTCACAAAGCCCTTCTTGTAGCTAAAAGAAATCATATAATAAAAGATTATATCAAGGGCGAAAACTTTACATCAAAACACCCCTTATATGATACAGTTATTCACTTATCTCCAGACATTGTTGTAGATAATGATCTTAGAACAATCAATATGGGGATAACTATCATTTTACTTTAGGAGAACTAATGAAAGAAAATATTCACAAAGGACATAGAGAAAGGCTAAGACAGCTTGCTGAAAAAGGTTTACAGAATTTACCAGAGCATCAGGTTTTAGAGTTATTACTTTCTTATATAATCCCGCAAAAAGATACAAATCCGCTTGCTCACAACTTAATAAACAAATTTGGTTCTCTTGCTGGTGTCTTTGAAGCAACTCCTGCGAAATTAAAACAAGTAAATGGTATTGGTGATGTTGCAGCTAGCTTTATACATATGTGTTCGCAAATACCACAAATATATAAAGATAGCAAAATAAAAGACAAAGTGATTATCGCTTCTCCAAGACAGGCTATGGAATACTTTAACGAAATAATCAGTATCGGTCCTGTGGAAAAATTTTATATTGCATACCTTAATTCTAAATGCGAAGTAATAAAAACAGAAAACTTCACTAACGGCAGCATATCAAAAATAGCTGTGGATATTAAAGCATTGACCTTTAGCATATTAGAGCAAAACGCAAGCGGAATTATTATTTGCCACACTCACCCAAACAGTCTTGCAAAACCATCACAAGAAGATTTGGCTTTTACAAAACAGTTAACCCTTGCAGTACAGACTATGGGTATAAGAATGCTAGACCATATTATTCTTTCAAATAATGACAGCTTTAGCTTTCTAAATGAAGGACTACTAGATGGATACAAACAAGAGCTAAATCAAATACTATCTTCTACCCTTGCAAGTTTTGAAGTAGAATACAAAAAAGACTAACAACTAGTTAGTCTTTTTTTGCGTATTTATTATTTTGCATTTTTATTTATTGTATTTTTTGTTTAGCCAAAAATCTTTTTCCAAAAATAAGTGATAAGATTGTCTTTATATCCAACTACAAAGGCTACAACGCCTTTTATTGACCTTTTATCAACAGGACCAAATGAAGAGCTGTCATTGCTCATTCCGCGGTTGTCACCCAAAACAAAGACTTCGTTTTCTCCAAGCACAAGCGGGTCGCTTTCTGCAATGCCTTTTGAATTTTTATAGGCTCTAAAGCTTTCGGCACAGATACTCATACGGCTTCTTAGTTTGATATATTCTTCTTCTTGCTTTTCGCCGTTTATATATAGATAATACTCATTATCGGTTTCGTCTTGTTTTATATCTACACTATCGCCTGGCATGGCAACAAGTCTTTTTATTAATAATTTTGGTTTTCCATCTTCTAAAACTTCAACCATTATTATATCGCCACGCTTACCTTTGCCAAATCTATAAACATAAGCTTTATCTTTAATATTTGATTTTTCATATTCGCTTGTTGGTCTACCTTCTTGCAAATCTGCATTAAAAGTTGGTTGCATTGACACCCCAACAATAGGCGATTTGTAAAAAAAGATATTAAAAGCCGTTAAAACGACCAGCAAAAAAACAGTAATGCAAAGCACTACAGTTGTAAATATTTGCCAAGGCGTTTTTTTAGTTTTTTCTTTTTTCATTTACTTTCTCATTTTTTTGAATTTTTCACTATCTATCATTATAATATGTCCACATTTTGTGCATTTTAACTTAAAATCTGCCCCTACTCGCAAAACTTCCCATTCATCATTTCCGCAAGGATGGACTTTTTTTGTTTTTATCTTTTCGCCAACTTCCATTATTTATTTACCTTATACCAAGATTATAACAAACAAACAGGCGTTTTGCAATTATATATTAAACAAAAAAAAGAGATTGTCGTTTTCAATCTCTTTTGTATTATTATTGTTTTGGACCAAGATCCATTTCTATTTGAGTTCCTGAATATGGCTTAAATTTATCTTTGTCAAGTTTTGTATCTTCAACATCTTCGTCAGGATATTCTTCTGGAGATATAACATGTCCACCGTCTGTTACCATGTAGCCATTTTTGTATGTAACTCCGTCAACAACTTGCACGTTGTCATCTTCTTCTTGAGAAGCAAAGAACAAGTCACCAATATCGTCTTCGGTCTCTTCTTCTATAGCTCTTTCTTTTGCTCCATATACAAGACCTGTCTTTAGGTCTTCATATACGCCGCCATACTCATCATAAATTGTGTCACCCCTAAATGGTGTTCCATCTACATAGCAGTATAAGCCTTTTTGGTTTTGGCAAAGTGGAGTTCCTTGACTATCATATGCGTCTGTTGATTTTACTATTACACTTTCGCTTTCGTCAAGTTCACGCATTAGTTCTAGCTCTTCTGCAAGTGTAAGTCCTGTTGCTTCATTTTTTACAGGAGCTGCTACAGCTGGTTTAGAACTCTCTGCTTGAGATGTAGGTTCAACCTTGTATTCTGTTTGAATAGCTGTTAAATCTGTTTGCGGTAAGCTGATTAAAAATCCTTCTAATTTCTTGCTTGGTTTTTTAACTTCGGTTTGACCTTTGTTTTTATCTATATATGGAGTTGTTCTCATTCTATCAATATGGCTAAACACCCCTTCTATATCATGAGTAGAAAAGCCTCTTGATTGCATATACTTTGAAACTTTTTCTTTCATATATTCTTTAACAACGGCTATTTGCTCTTTAGAAAAGTCTTCTAGCGTAATAGAGCTTGTAGAAATTGTTTCATCTAAGATATATTTACCTGCAGATGTTTGTCCAAACCTAGTTGCTTCGTCAACCACAGATGAAGGGCTGGTAGGAACAAAGGCATTTTTCATATAAGTATAAAACTCTTCGTAGCCATATGTTCTAACATAACCATATGCTCTAGAAATGCCTCTTTCTACACTGTAATTGTTTCTTAATTCGTCAATAAGACGACTGCGGTAGATATAGTTATACAATCCACCAACAACAGAAAATCTGTTTGTTTCGTATTTTGAGTTGCCTACAGCGTATGCAAAGTCATTTGCTTCCATACTACCACTCAAAAACATGTTTTTTACTTTGCCCATATTAAGCTGAGCATTGTATTCGCCACCCGCTCTGCGAACAGAACCAGATAGCCATTTGTTGACAGGTTTTGTAACCTCTCTTATATAAACTCTTGATAAAACATCAATTTGTTCTTCTGGACTTAAAGCATTAAGTTTAATTTTACTCATACTTCCCTCCATATTTTATTGTTAACTTATTTTAACATAAATAACTTCATTTTGCAATATGTAACTAAAAATTAAGCTTTTTTACAAATAAAATGCTGTTTTTTGCTCAAAAATAGCGATTTTTTTACGATATTTATAATAAACTTATTGCAAAATATGTTATAATCAAAGCAGAAATTGGCATAAGAAATATTTTTTAGCCTTTCACTGAGCATTTTTTAGTCCAAATTACCACCTGCTTCCATAGTGTAGTGGATAACACAATGGTCTTCGGAACCATTGAGGAGGGTTCGAGTCCTTCTGGAAGCACCAAACAAAAAACCTGCTTTTTTATAAGCAGGCTTTTTTATATTATTTTACTTCCTTAAATACTGATTTTTTCATACCACATATTGGGCATTTATAATCATCTGGCAAATCTGCAAAAGGTACTCCTTCGGCATTTTCATCATAGATATATCCACAGAAAGAACATTCGTACTTTTTGCCTTCGGTGGTAGCCTTTTCTTCAGCGATATAGTGAGGCGCTTTTTCTGGAGCTTTGCCCTTTATTACCTTGTGGTAATAGCTATATGTCATTGGGGCGTTGTTATTAAATCTATTTCCATCTATTACTTTTGCTAAAAAAATATCGTGAGTTCCGCAATCTACAATATCAAAAACTTCGCAAATAACATATCCGCTGCAGTTTTCTTTTACAACCGGCAATCCTGCAATTTCTTCGTAGTCAAATTTTTCAAACTTATCCACGTCTTTTGAACTAAAAAATCCAAACTTTCCTATTAGCTCTGGATTTGTTTTTTCAGAGATGATAGATAGTGCGTATTTTTTACTTTCTTTAATTACTTTGTTTGTATAATTATCTTTATTTAAGCTGATTGAAACAACATTATCTGCTGATGTTATTTGGCAGAATGAATTTGCTATACAACCGATATTTTTATCTTTTTCTTTTGTAGTTACTACATACATTCCGTATGAGATGTCATAAAATACTGTTTTGTCCATATTTTTCTCCTATCATTATTATATTATATAAAAATCTACTTTCAAAACAAACACAAAACATTTTTAGAATTTTTGTGCAATTGCTATTATATAAGGCTAAAATATGTTAAAATATCTTTATAATTAAAGGAGCAATCTATGAGTTATTTTGAAGAAAAAGTAAAACGCCTTTATAAACTACACAAACAAAACAAAGCCATTCAAAAAGCTTATGCCGTAGTGGAAAAAGACGGAAAGTATATATGCCTTACTTGCGACAAAGGAAAATATAAATATTGCATTGCTGGTGGCAGCATAGAAGATGGCGAAAAAGCCGAAGATGCTGTAGTTCGAGAAATATTAGAAGAGTTAAACATTAATGCAAGGGTAATAAAATCTTTGGGCTCTTTTGAGTATTTTAGTAGCTGGGAATACAAGGGCAAAAAATTTGATATAAAAAATCACGCAGAGATATTTTTAACAACTTTTGTAAGCTATGGGGACAATACAAAACTTGGGCTTGAGGGCGAGTTTAGCCAAAACACAAAAAGCATTGAAATATCAAAAGAAGAAATGCTGGCAAACGTGGCAGAATTTGTAACTTATGGAATAAAACTTGATTAAAAAAACGGCAAAATTACAGTAAAATCTCAAGAAAACAAAGGAACAACTTTTGTCGTTACATTATACAAAGAAACAGATATGGAAGAAAAATAATTTTTTCTTCTTTTTGTTTTTTATGGTCACAATCTATGATATAATATTTACATATTGAGGATAAACTTATGAAGTACAAAAAATATTATGATTTAATCAAAGCCCAAGCAGAAGTTTTTGACAAAACTCAAAATTGCAATATAGGTCAAACTTGGGATTACCACTTGCTACCTGTAATCAAAAACGCAATAATGCTTGCCGAAAAATATGGCGCTGATAGAGATATTGTAGAAGTTGCGGCGATATTCCACGACTATGCCGATTTGCTTGATTTTGCCAATCGCGACAACCACCACATTATGGGCGCAGAACTTGCAGAGGCAGTTCTTGTTCAAGATGGTTTTGATGAAATCTTTGTAGAAAAAGTAAAAAAATGCATCATAAACCACAGAGCAAGTGTTGTTAAAGAGAAGTTTAGCATAGAAGAGATTTGTGTTGCAGACGCGGATGCTTTGAGCCATCTTGATAGTTTTGTTGAGCTTATTTGTTGGAGAGCATATCTTGGCGAAGATATAATGACTGCAAATAATTTTGTTAAGAATAAAATCAAAAAAAGCTATGCCAAAATGAGCAGGCAAACACAAGAATATGCAAAAGAAAAATATAACAGCATAATGAATGTTTTATTCTAAAAGGACAAAATATGAGCGAACTTAAATATACAACTAAGATAACACTCTATAATAGTTATTTTGATAAAAACAACAATTTATCTTTGAAGGCTATTTTGAATATTTTTCAAGATGTAGCGTCTATTCATGCCGAAGAAATAGGCATTGGATATAAGGCAATGCTTAGTCAAAATATCTATTGGATACTTAGCCGAATAAAGTTTGACATAATCAAAATGCCAGACATTGACGAAACTGTTATTGTTGAAACTTGGCCCCACGAAAAAGGCAGAATAGACTTTGATAGAGATATGAAAATCTCAAGTCTTAATGGTGATGTTT
Source organism: Clostridia bacterium (assembly GCA_045534265.1). Lineage (GTDB taxonomy): Bacteria > Bacillota > Clostridia > Christensenellales > UBA1242 > CAKVLS01. The sequence goes on along the minus strand of JAZSJH010000007.1, from coordinate 73,287 downwards.
ATGTTATAGCAACATCTAAGTGGTGTGTTATAGATACCCTTACAAGGTCTTTACAAAGAACGGACAATATAAACTACAATGGGGTTTGCATTGGCGTAAAAAATTATGAAGATAAATTTGTAAAAGTTACACTTCCACAAGATGTGACTTTTGACCACAGCTTTGACTACCCTGTTAGATTTTGCGACCTAGACCACAATGGTCATATGAACAACACAAACTATGCAAATCTTGTTGCATCTTGCATAGAAAGCAAAACTCCTACACATTTTGAAATAAATTTTGTCTCCGAATGTTTAGAAGGCGACACTATAGATGTTTGTCATTACAAAGCTGAAAATTGCGAATATGTCATTGGCAAAAATGGCGATAAAACCGCTTTTGTTTCAATGACAAAATAAAATGGAGATTTTTTTATGGATAAACAAATAAAAAATAAATTTTATAAATTTTTAGAAACTTTTGAGCACAAAGATGATGTTGTGGCTATAGTTGCTTGCGGAAGCTATGTTACAGGACACCCAAACAGCCACAGCGACCTTGATGTGCACTTGATTTTGGACGAAAAATGCAAGTATAGAGAAAGAGGAAATCGCATTGTTGACGGGCTACTTATCGAATATTTTTCTAACACCAAAAGACAAATATTAAAATACTTTGAAGAAGACTACAAGTCTATAAGACCTATGAGCCAAGTTCAATTCGCAACCGGAGAGATTTTGTTAGACAAAACCGGTGATGCAATGGAACTAAAAAATCTTGCAAAAGCGGGGCTAGCAAAAAACTTTGAAGATGTTGACACTACTCCATTCCCACTAGGATTATACGGCTTGTGGGATAGCTTGGACGACCTTCAAGGTATATTAGAAGATGATAGAGCTGACTTTGATTTTATATACTACAACAAACTAAACTCTTTACTTTCTTTTGTGTTTTGGGATAGAAAAATTCCTTATAATGCAAAAACTGTATTAGGCCATATCCAAAACCCTATCACAAGACAAAAATATCTTCTTGAAGAAATAAAAGACGAAGCTCTAAAAAACTTGGTTACTCAGTCTATCCTTGGCAAAACAAAACAAGAAAGATTTGATGCATACTCAACGCTAGCAAATAGTCTTCTTGAAAAACATAATTTTGATATTTCAACATTTACATTCAAAAGTAATGAAGATGTATAACAAAAAATGACCTAAAGTTTGGTCATTTTTTTATTATTGTTAAGTTAATCGTAATATGTTATAATAGATATATATAGGAGATATTTTATGCTAAAGAAACTAGATGAAATTTTGCTTAGCCAAGATGTAGTTGCTGATTTTTATAGGTCATATAACAACCCCGAATTTAAGGCATGGCTAACTTCCGTTTTGCCAGAAGTAGAAGCTTGCAAAAATCAAAAGCAAGACAATCCTTGGCATATATATGATTGTTTAGACCATATTTTACATTCGGTAGAAGAAATTAACAAACAAACAAAGAATTTGCCATTTAACACCCAAAGAAAGCTTGCATACACTATGTTTTTACACGATATGGGAAAGCCCGAAAAATATATTCGCAGATACTCAAAACTATACAAAAGAGAAGTTGATAGTTTTTACAACCACAACCTAGCTAGTGTAGATATCGCAAAAAGAGTTTTGGAAAATGATTTCGGTTTTGATGTCGACCAAAGCAAAGAGATTCAAGCCTTGGTTGAAAACCACGATATTTTTATGTTTTTGACTTTAGAAGATGACCACAACCCATATCATAGAGTTTTGACCAAAAGTTATATAAGACAACAAGAAAGTGAGCTTGGCAAGGTCGGCGATGGTAAACAACTTTTGGAAGAGCTTATAATGGTGGGAAGAGCCGATAACAAAGCTCAAAATCCAGAGATGACTGGAGAGTCTTTACACCTTCTTGATGTTATGGAAAAAATGCAAACAAAAATCCACACCCCAAAGCCACAAGAACAATAGATATAAACCTATTTTACCAAATTAAAGAGTTGCTATAAAAATGCAACTCTTTTTTTTGTGTCCCACATATTAAATGTTATAAAATTTTTATATACTAAAAAATAAGTGGTGTTATTTGTTTTTTTTATAATTTATTTATATGATATAATGATAAAAACAAGATATAAAGGAGCGCTTATGAAAAAGACAGTTTGGTGGAAAGTTTTACTTAAAGTTTTTGCTATTATTATGGCAGTTATTATTGCCGTTGTTGGAAGTTATATTGCATATGTTTGTATCCAATACGATCGCATAGATGACAACTTCGCTATCACTATAGAAAACAATCAGTCCAGCGTTATAAATATTGGAGATGAGTATAGTATTGCAACGTATAACATTGGCTTTGGGGCTTACTCTCATGATTTTTCGTTCTTTATGGATAGCGGCGTAAAACTTGATGGCAAAAAAACTCAAGGAACGGGAAGTGTTGCTAAAAATAAACAAACAGTTATCGACAACACAACCGGCGCTGTAAATACTATCGTAAATGAAAATGTGGATTTTGCATTGTTCCAAGAAGTTGACGTTAAGGCCACTCGTAGCCATAAATACAATCAATACAAGCATATACAAAACAACTTTGAAAACTACTCTTCTTCAATATCAATGAATTTTCATTCTGCATTTTTATTCTATCCTATCTTCCGTCCACATGGGAAAACAGATGCCGGAATAGTAACCATGAGCAAATACAATATTTCTTCTGCTACAAGAAGAAGTTTGCCTATTGACAATAGTTTTCCAACTAAGTTTTTTGATTTGGATAGATGTATTCAGGTAACACGTCTACCAATTAGCAGCAGCGAAAAAGAACTTGTTATTATAAATGCCCATTTGAGCGCTTACGACAAGGGCGGAGTTATTAGAAAAAAACAACTAGATTTTCTAAACTCAATTTTGACCGAAGAAAACACAAAAGGAAATTATGTTGTAGTTGGTGGCGATTTTAACCACGATATTGCCAACAGCTCAGACCTATGGGAATCTGAATTCAAAAAACCAGAGTGGGTTTATTCTTTGAGTAATGATAATCTTGCTAGTGGATATAGATTTGTCTCTACAACCAATGCCCCTACCTGCAGAGCAACTGATGTTAAATATGAAAAAGGCAAAACTTATACTGTTGTTATAGACGGGTTTATTTGTTCATCAAATATCGAAACCGTCCTTATCGAAAATATCGACACAGACTTTCAATATTCTGACCACAACCCATCACTACTAAGGTTTAGATTAATTTAGATAATAACGCCAAAAAGCAGAGAGCTCTCTCTGCTTTTTATTTTGAATACAAATTATTATGTATATTCGCAAACAGCAAACCCCTTTAGAACTTGAAATTCTTATTGTCACTTTTGCAACAATTTTTATATTTTTGCTTTGATAAAAAAATGTATTATGCTACAATCTAGTCAAGGGGGAAATGTTTATGAAAAAAGCATTAAAAATTATTGGTATTTCTTTAGCTTCGCTTATACTTCTTATTGCTATATTTTTGGCAGTATGGTTTTTGTGGCCTTGGAATGGCGCATTTTTCAAAAACGCAACAAAAGAATTTGCAATTCCGGGTCTAGATACAGACTTTGTTCCGCAAGGCTTTACTAAAGTAGATGGTCAAAACACATATATCGTAGGGGGATATATGGCAAAGGGCTCAGCATCTAGATATTATGTTATTAACGGCGAAAGCGGCGAAGTAGAAAAATACTTTACTATCAAAGTTGATGGCGAAGATTATGTTGGTCACGCTTGTGGTATTACATCATCAGAAAACAACCTTTGGATTTGCTCAAAAGACGAAGACGAAGGCAGAGCTTATAGATTTTTGTTAAGTGATGTAACAGCTGCTCAAAACGGAGATTCTGTTGATATTGTTGACTATTTTGCAACAAACAACGGCGCTGATAATATCACAATCCATAATGGTTATCTTTGGGTTGGCGAATTTTATCGCAAGGGCAACTACGAAACAAACAACGCCCACAGAATCAAAACAAGAACAGAAGAAACAAACACTGCTGTAGCATACGCATACGAAATAGACAACGCAGCTCAATATGGTGTTGTTGATACTATTCCTGATATGGCTCTATCTACAACTGGTCTTGTACAAGGTATGGCTTTTACTGCTGATGGAAAGATTGCTCTTTCTACATCATATAGCCTTCCAGATTCTAACATCTACAGCTACAAAAACGTTCTTGCAGAAGCTGCTCATTCTAGCATAACTGTTGGCGGAAACGAAGTTGATTTGTGGTTTTTGGACGGAGAATCTTTGATTAGAAAAACAAACGCTCCTGCTATGACAGAAGAAATCGTAATTGATAACAACAAACTATATATTTTATCAGAATCTGCTTGCCAAAAATACAGAATCTTTAACCGCAAAAAAGTAACTGATGTATACAGTTTGTCACTTGATTTAGTATTTGAAGAAGCTTAATATAAATATAAAAAGGAATAGTTTTAGACTATTTCTTTTTTTCTTTATTTTTCGTTTTTTAGCAAGGGCAAAGCTATGTTATAATACTTATATAAAAGGAGCAACATATGGATAATATCACTATCAATTGCCATAGCAGTATTTGCATTGGCGAAGATGTTTATATCGACCCTTACAACATAACAGACATCAAAAAAAATGCAAAATGTATTTTTATTACTCATTCTCACTATGACCACTTGGATATGGCTAGCATAAAAAACCTTGCCACGGAAGACACAATAATTGTGGGAACAAAAGACAGTATAGATATGCTACGAGAAGAAGGCTACGAAGAAGAAAACCTAAAAACAGTAAAACCTTTTGAGAGCGGGTTTGCTTATGACGTAAAGTATCAAACTTTTCCTGCGTATAACATAAATAAAAAGTTCCACCCAAAAGAAAATGGTTGGGTTGGCTATACTCTAACAATTAATGGCTTAAACTATACAATCTGCGGAGATAGTGATAAAACACCTGAGCTTGAGCAAATAAAAACAGATGTATTGCTTGTTCCTGTTGGCGGGACATACACAATGACCGCAGAAGAAGGTGCTTTTCTTGCAAACATCATCAAACCTACTTTTGCAATTCCTACTCACTACGGCTCTATTGTGGGAACAATGGCCGATGGCAAAAGATTTTGTGATAACCTAAAAAATATAGAATCTAAATTATTAATTAAATAGTAAAAAAACAAAACTAAAACTGGGAGATAATTATGGACGAGTTAAAAGAATTAAGAATAGTAGACAACTTTTATCAAACATCTGCTTTTTATCCAATGCCAACAATACTTATAAGTACTGTTAGCGAAAGCGGACAAACAAATGTAGGAGCTTATTCTCTATGCTTTCCTTACTATATTGCAGGAAAAGACTATTATGCAATGATACTAGAATGTAGAAACAGCTCTAACACTGCACAAAACTTGCTTAGAACAAAAAAGTGCGCACTCAACTTTATTCCGGATAATAAAAAATATTTCAAAGAAGCAGTAAGACTTGGCTTCCCTGGCGATACAACTGAAGAAAAAATGAAAAATTGTCTATTCACACTAAAGAACAGCACTATAGACAAAAATAGACCACAAATTATTGAAGAAAGTTTTCAAGTTTTTGAATGTACTTGGGACGATAGTTTAGAAGACGCACACAAAGACAAGCCCGGCAATCTAGAAGGGTATGAACCACCTTATAGAAACTTTAATGGCATTACAAGCAAGTTCGGTGCTCATTTTATCTTAAAAATAGATAAAATTTTGATGAAAGAAAAATACCACAATTCTATCGTTAATGGCGTAAAATCAAATAACTTCCCTAGAGTTCCTGTAGACTATGGATATAGAGATAGCACCAACTTTTGGTACACTAAATTTTCAAGACCTATCGCAGAGAAAATCCCAGAGAAAAATGATGGAGATGTAAAGTCTGTAATTTATGCCGCCGAAAGGATTGATCCAGATGTTAAATTTACAGAAGAAGCCTGTGCAAAGCTTGTTAAAATACCAAGAATCTTTTTGAAGGCTGCCCTTACTCAAATGGTAAATATAGCAAAAGAAGAAGGAATAAAGGTTATTGACGAAGCTGCACTTAATATTATTAATGATAAAAGAAGAAAAGAGAAAAAATAACAAAAATAGGTTTGCTTATGCGAGCCTGTTTTTTATTTCAAAATTATAACAAATAATAATAAAAACACTTTTGAAAAATAGCAAAATGTGCTACATTATGTTTAGGAGCGGTTTTATGGAAATTACAAAAATTGCAATTACTGGGGGCCCTTGTGGCGGCAAGACCACCGGCCTTAGTTATATTGAAAGATTTTTTACAAAACTAGGCTACAAAGTTGTGTTTGTTGGAGAAACTGCAACCGAACTTATACTAAGTGGCGCTAGCGGAAATGTCTTTGCAAAATATACTGATTTTGAAAAAAGCATAATCAAGCTTCAAAGACTAAAAGAAAAATACTATATGGAACTTTGCAAGACTCTACCTTATGACAAAATATTGCTTGTTTGTGATAGAGGTTGTATGGATTGCAAGACATATATGTCAAACGAAGAATGGCAAAAAGTTTTACAAGACCTTGACCTTTCGGAAGTAGACCTAAGAGACGACTATGATGCAGTTTTTCACTTAGTCACTGCGGCAAAAGGCGCTGAAGAATTTTACACGACAGCAAACAACAACGCAAGAAGCGAAACTATCGAACAGGCAAGGGCTTTGGACGATAAAACAATCAACAGTTGGACAGGTCACCCACACTTAAGAGTTATAGACAACTCAACAAATTTTGAAAGCAAAATGAAAAGACTTGCTCAAGAGATTTGTTCTTTTATTGGCAAACCTATTCCATTTGAGATAGAAAGAAAGTTCTTGATTGAAAAGCCAGATGTTGATTTTCTTAATAGTTTACCTAACTGCAATAAAGTAGACATAATTCAAACTTATCTCCAAACTGATGGTGAAGAAACAAGAATTAGGCAAAGGGGCACCAACGGAAATTATATCTATACAATAACCACAAAAAAGACTATAACCAAGCTAAAACGTATAGAAAACGAAAGAAGAATAACCGAAAGAGAATATCTAACCTATCTTGCAACCGCAGACACATCTATACACCAAATCAAAAAAACTAGATATTGTCTAATGCACGATAACAAATATTTTGAAATAGATATTTATCCATTTTCGAATACAAGAGCAATATGCGAAATTGAGCTTTTGAGCGAAAACGAAAAGTTTGACTTTCCACCTTTTATCAAGGTTATCAAAGAAGTTACCGCCGACAAAAAATTCTCAAACTACGCATTTGCAAAAACAATTCCTGATGAGATGAAATAAAAAAAAAGGAGAATATAAATGTTTTGGAAAGAAGCTATTGGAATAATTGCTACACTTTTGATACTAGTTTCTATGCTCTTCCCTACACTGTCTTACAAAGGCAGCTTGTATATGAGAATATTAAACATTCTAGGTTCCGTTGTGTTTGTAATTTATGGAGCATTACTCCCAGCAATAAGCACAGCAGTACTAAACGGAGCTTTAATAATTGTTAATAGCGTGCATTTATTCAAATTAATCAAAGATAATAAAAACAAAAATAAAAAGGAGAAAAACTAATGAAAAAATTTTTTGAAGAATTTAAGAAATTCATCACAAGAGGCAATGTCCTTGACCTTGCTGTCGGCGTTATTGTCGGCGGTGCTTTTACTGCTATTGTTAATGGGTTGTCAAACAATATAATAAGACCATTGATTAACTGGCTTATTGCTTTGGTTGGCGGAAAAGAAGGCCTTTCTGCGGCAGTTACATATTTGTCAAAAGCATATACAACTGTTGATGGCGTAAAAGTAATTGACACCGCAAATAGTATTTATATTGACTGGGGCGCATTTATTGCAGCAATTATAGACTTCTTTATTATCGCATTTACTGTATTTATGATTGTAAAACTTATTAACGTTTCTAGAGAAAAATTCAAAGAATTTGGCGACCTTATCGAAAAAGAAAGCAAAAAAGAAGTAATTGCAGAGAAAAAACAATATAGAAAACTTGCAAAAGAACAAGGCAGAAAGTTCAAAGAAGTTTGGGCTGAAAGACTAGTAGAAAAAGCAAAAGCTCTAGAAGAAGCAAAAAAGGCTGAAGAAGAAAAAGCAAAACTAGAAGCTGAAGAAAATGCAAAACAAAATCCATCTCAAGAAACCCTACTTAAAGAAATTAGAGATTTATTAAAAGCTCAAATGCAATCAAAAGAAAAAACTAAATCAACAAAGTAATTATTTGAAAAGGCATTTTTATCTCAAAAAATGCCTTTTTGCAATAAGGAGCAAGTTATGGAAAATAAAAAGATTTTGCCCACTACTCTACTGCTTGTAATCAAAGATAACAAAATACTGCTTGCTTGCAAAAAGCGTGGCTTTGGTATCGGCAAATACAACGGAGTTGGCGGGAAATTAGAGCCCGGAGAAAATGTAGAACAAGGAATGATAAGGGAGACTTTTGAAGAAATCGGCATAGTTCCTAAAGACTATGTTCTGCGTGGTGTTATTAACTTTGACGAATATTACAAAGGTGAGCCGGTTATAGAAGTAACACATATATTTGTCGCAAAGGATTACGACTACTCTCCGCAAGAAACTGATGAGATGAAACCTTTTTGGTTTGATTTGGACAAAATTCCTTATGACAAGATGTTCCCTGATGATAAATTTTGGCTTCCAAAAATCATTGCCGGAGAAAATGTCATTGGAGAATTTGTTTTTGACAAAGATTTTAACAAACTAAGTCATTATATAGACAATGCAGACGCCGAAACATTAGAAAAATGGGCGTACAAAGGAGAATAAATTTATGGCAATAGATGTGGATTTTAGCAGTGGCGAAAATAGATTTAATGTAAGAGTTGCCGCATATATCACACACAAAGATAAGTTACTGCTTGAAAAGAACAACACACTTGATTTTTATACCTTCTCTGGTGGCAGGGTAAAAATTGATGAAAACACAAACACCGCTATTCGTAGAGAAATGCAAGAAGAACTAGGGCTTAAAAACATTTCTCCTAAGCTTATCCGCATAGAAGAAAATATTTTCCCTTGGCTTGACAAAAAAGTTTTTCAGTTATTGTTTGTATATCATATTGAACTTAGCGAAAATGATTTCGAGTCTTTGCCAGAAGGGACAAGAATAAAAGATTCAGAAAGCGAAAAAATATATTGGATAAACAAAAAGGATTTGAAGAAATACAAGTGTTTACCAGCTTTGATTTATGATTTGCCAAAGATTGATGTGGGTGTAATATCTCACAATATAAATATTCAATAAAGGACGAAACCTTATGAAAAAAGTAAATTTATATATACCAAAAGTAGAAGATTTGTGGTTTAGACAAGCGTGTATGAAAGACCCAGAAACTATGAGTTATAACGCAGGTTATGACGTAACATACAGCGGTTATCACTACGACACAGGCTGTATTGATTTTCCAGAAAGTGAATGGGAGTTTTGGCTAGACAAAAAATTAAAAGATAAAAACTCATACTACGCATATATTCAAGATAGCGAAACAGGCAACTTTGTTGGATACCTTAACTATCACAAAATCGAAGACGGAAGATATATGATGGGCATTGTTATTCACTCAAAATTTCAAGGACAAGGATATATGTGCCCTGCAATGGCAGAATTTATCAAAACCGCAAAACAAAACGGTGTAAACAATCTATATGATTCTGTTCCAAAATCAAGAGAAAAAGCGTTAAAAGTTTTTTATGATCTTGGCTTTGTGGTAACTCAAGAGTTTGATTCTATAAAATTTGGAAAGTCTGACCCTTGCGTTGAGATTATGATTGATTTGACTAAATAATTTTATAATAAAAAGGTAAAAGAAAAATTCTTTTACCTTTTTTTTATGATTTTAATTCAAACGTTATTTTTATATCTTCTGATATGTTTTCTATTTTATAATATCCTTCTTGGTCTCTCACTATTTCTGTGCCATTTAGATATAATGCAAGTGCGTCTAAAGAATATTTTGCAGATGTTATTTGGAATCTCAAAGTACCATTTTTCTCAACAATAGTTCTGTCTGTATAAACATAATCGTAATACAAGTTTTCTTTTTCAAAACTTCTTGGAAAATCCCCGTTTATATACAAAGAATAATCTTCAAATTGGACATAGCATATTTCGTATGTTTTGACATAAATTGTTTTGTCCTTATTTTCTTTTAATGGAACAAATTCACCTCTACCCCAAGGCGCTCTGTAACAAGAATTTTTTGTATTGTAATCTTTAACAAAACCTTGAGTGTATTTTTGGTCAAAATAAAATTCGTAAGCGTAGTTTTTTCTTTCTATATAAGGAATTGTATTTAACCACTCCCTTGCGATAGATTCATAAGACCTATTTTTTTCTGTTGCAAAATCTTTTTCAAGTTTTTGGTCAAAGGTATCTACGCTACTGTCAAAAGTTATTGAACACATAATATCAGACCTTTTGTCTGCGCTCAATGCCGCAAGAGTTGTGCCACAAGAAAGCAAAGCCATAACTATAGCTATGCAAGCATAAGTAATTTTTATTGCTTTTGAGTTAGTGGGCTTTTCTATTTCGACATATTGCATTTGTCTTGATACTCTAAGTTGGGTTAGGTGAATAATTAACGCAAGGATTATTCCTGCAAGGGCTGCAGAATAATGTCCTGCATTATAAACAAGTCCATGTGGATATCCATAAACAATTAATTTACCATCTTTGATATCTCCTGCCATTGAAGCATAAGAAATAAAACATACAATAGCCCCAAAAATTATATTGAATTTATTCCTTTTTGCTTTTTGGAAAGAAAAACAATAATCAATAAAAACATAAAATTGTGTAATATAAACAATGCCTGACCACCCATGCCAATTAAGGGCAAGGTCTGTTGCGGTTGTAATCGAAGCGTCAAATACCATTGCACCCAAAATAAACATAATAAAGGTTATTGAACCCATTTTTCTTTCGATATATATTGCAGCAACAGCAAAGAATAACATATTAAACAATACGTGTTCCCAATCAGAGTGTGATATAGTGTTAAAAATTGCTCTTAATAAATTGCTAAATTCAAAAGGCTTTCCCCATACATTATTTACATTGCCATAAATTTCTTCCCAAGAATTTCCAAAACATACAAAAAGTAATATGTTAAGCATTACAAATAGTAATGTTCCAAGAAAAAAATAATTTCTAGTAAACCAAGTAAGCTTTTTGCTTTTGTCGTCAAAAAATGCCATAATTTTACCTCTGCTGTTAGTATAACATTTTTGTAGACAAAAACAAAAGTGTTATTTACTATAAAAATTAAAATAGGCCTGATAAAATGATTTTTTACAAGGTGGCTAAATGCTTTACAAAAAGCCAAATAAAAATTATAATATTGTATAACAATTTTTTGTTTAAGGAGATTTATTATGGCTCAACCAAAACTAAAAACTATCACTCACGATATAGCATTTTTTATACTTGTATTTTCACTTGCAACTATTATCATAACATACTCTACAAGTTTGCCACTTGCAACAGACCACTTAGAAAAAACTATTTTTGTCTTTTTCGTTTGTTGTGCTGGTCTTGCAACTGCTGCTCTTATAGCAAGACAATTTGTTGTTAACAAGTTATTTAGCAATGTACTAAAATATGTTCTTATTGTTTTTGTACTTTTATCTTCTGTATTTGCATTTATATTTGCAGCTTTGTTTTCTGCGTATGTTTATGTATTTGCATCTTTCCTTGCTGGTTTGTTTGTTTACCTATCAGTAATCGAACTTATGCTTGCAAAAAAATACGTTGCTGAAAATAAAGAAAAAGAACTATAATCAAAAAAAAGATGTGGGGCTACCCACATTTTTTTATTACAAAAAATCAGCTCAAAATTTATCTTTTACCACAATAAACTTATGATTTTTTGTTATTAAAATTTTGTAATTATGGTATACTTTTTATAGGAGAAAAAATATGGATAAAGTAGTATTAATTGGTTGTGGAAACGTTGGTATGAGTTATGCGTACAGTTTGCTTAATAGCTATGTGCATTTGGACGAACTTGTACTTATTGATATTAATAAAGAAAAAGTCGAAGGCGAAGCTTTGGACCTTATGCATGCAGCATCTGCACTTAATAAAAAAATATCAATAAAAGCTGGAAGTTATAAAGACTGTAAAAACGCAAGTATTGTATGTATTTGCGCCGGAAGAAACCAAAATGTTGGCGAAACAAGACTTGACCTTATACACAAAAATTATGACGTTTTCAAAAGCATCATAACAGAGATAAACAAAACAAAGTTCAAAGGCATATATCTTATAGCTACAAACCCGCTTGATGTTATGACTCACATAACTCAAAAACTATCTGGCTTTGACAAAAACCGAGTTATTGGTAGCGGTACAACACTAGATACAGCTAGACTTCGTGACCTTATCAGCAGAGAGATGGATATAAACCCTAAAAACATCCACGCATATGTTGTTGGAGAGCACGGAGATAGTGAGTTTATACCTTGGAGCAATGCAATTATTGGTCTAAACAAAGCAAGCCTATATCTAAACAAAGAAGTAAGAGATAATATACTAAATGACGTACGCAATAGTGCATATGATATTATTAACAAAAAAGGTAACACTTGCTATGGAATAGGCGTTTGTCTTCGTAACATTACAAAAGCGATTTTGGAAAACTCAAAGTCAATCTTTACTGTTTCTTGCTATGACCAAACTAATGATATTTATATCGGCATGCCAGCAATTATTGGCAGAGATGGCGTAGACCAAGTATGCAACTTAGAGATGACCAAAGAAGAAGAAAGACAATTTAACAAATCAGTAAAGAGCATAAAACAAGTAATAGAAAGTTTATAAAAAGATAAAAAAGGCTAGAATTTTTAGTCTTTTTTTTTGTTTTATTTTTTAGCTATTTATATCATTAATCAAAACTAATTTTTTGATAATTATATATTTTGCTATTTTAATTACCCGCAAAATATGTTATAATAAAAGTATGAGAATTGCAGAGCTTACAAAACATAATATAAAAGATATATCTACTCTATGTGTAGATAGTTTTTTGGACGGGGAATATTCTTATTACTTACAAAAATGCAATCTTAGTGGACTTGATAATTTTATTGATTTTTGCTCTGTACAAAACCTTGAATCTAAGTTTGATGGTAAGCATATTTTTCTTGGAGCTTTTGACCAAAATACATTAATTGCTACTGCTTGCGTAAATATATCTATAGGTAATATTTTGCTTTTGTTTGTTGATAAAGATTATCAAGGACAAGGCATAGGCAAAAGTTTGATGACAGAAATAGAAAAAGTAGCAAAAGAAAAAAGTCTAAAAAGACTAACCGTTGACTCTACTCATTTTGCAGTTGATTTTTATAAATCTTGTGGTTATACAATAATTACAAACGAACAGATATTGCCCGGCGGGCTTATCTTCACTACCCTTGCAAAAAAGCTGTGAATTATCATTTTGGACAAAGTATAATATTTTATTAAAAACAACATATTAATAGTAAATATACTAATAAAAAAACTAGCAGATTATTTGCTAGTTTTTTGTTTTTTCTTCTCTTCTTTTTTTGTTGTTGTAAGTTCTAAGTTTTCTTGTTTTTGTGGTTTGTCAGTTGTTTGTGGGTTTGAGTCTGTTGTTTCTTCTTTTTCTACATTTTCAGTTATATTTTCGTTATTTGCTATTTCTATTTCTTTCGGTTGCTTTTTTGTTAAAAATTTGTTTTTAATCCAAACCAAACACATTGCATACAAACACCCTATAACTACACTAACAGCATTTAGCCAAACATCACTCACTTGTGGGTATCTTTCGATTGGCAATATAAACTGCATAAGTTCGATAAAAAATCCTGTTCCAAGACCGACAAGAGCACTTTTCCAAAGTGGCTTTTCAACAAATGCCCCCATATATATGCCTACCGGTATAAGCATGATTATGTTAATAAAAAAACCCCAACTAGACTCTGGAATTGGTGACCATATAATGTCTTTTGACGCCCATTTACCTGTAAAATCAATTCTTAAATTTGAAAAGTGTGTACCACTCGTAAACACACCAAGTGTCAACATTGCAAGGTATGCAGATAATATTAGAGTGGCTATTATTAATTTTACCTTTCTGTTGTTTACAAATAATATAAAAACTGCCGATCCTAACAGTCCTATTATTAAAAGTATTGTTATTTTTGTTGCCATAATTTATCCTATGCAAGTATTATAACATAGTTTTGAAAAATCACAAATTATTACAAAAAGGATTTTTATTTTTGTAAAAAAGGTCTTTTATGTCATCACTTTTTGCAAAAATCAAAATGTATTTTGCAAATAAAAAACCCTAGTAATAACTAGGGTTTTTGTTTGTATTAGAATATTTTCATTAGTTCTTTTGGAGGCATTTTTGAGTATTTGCGTATTGGAAGGAAAGTACCAAATGTCACAACGGAAATACAAATAAGTGCTATCCATAGATACATAAGTCCTGATGTTCCAAATACAGAAATTGTTACTGGAATTTGACTAACAACAATTATATTGCTGATAGCTGCAACAACAAATGTAAACATTACTGTAATCAAGAATACAATAAGAGCAATGCTTGCGCTGCATAGAACAAATATTCCTGCAATGTCGCTTTTACCGCAACCAAGAGTTTTCAAAACACCAATATCATTTTTCTTATCGGCAATCATTTGACTAATAAAGTAGTACATAAGAACTAGTGAGTAAATAGCCATGAAAATACTTGCAATAAGGAATGCTGATTTCATAACAGAAATTCTGTCGCCGTATGCAGAAACTTCTTCTGAGTTGATAGAAACAAATGAGAAACCTTTGCTATTTAGGATATTCATTACAGTTTCTATTACGTCATTACCAACGCTTGTATACAATACTTTGGTATTTGTTGAGAATGTTGTTTGAGCCAAAATATCTTTTACATATCTTGTTTGTGTAAACAATACTTCAACGTCTGTATCGCTTGCATCTGCTTCAAATACACCAGCTATTGTGTATTCTACAGGTTCGCAATTGTTAAGAGTAATTTTTAGTTTTAGATCTGCCATACCATATGGGTCTAGAGCAAAATCTACTGAAGTTCCGCTCATTGTTCCAAGAGCTGTATATCCTGGAAGACCAGCTGTGATTTCGTTGTATAGTCTAGTTGAGATAACAATATCTGTAGAAGACAAATCTGTAAGTGTTCTGCCTGCTGGCAAATAAATTATGTGTGATGATGTATCAACAATAGTTGCTTTTAGCTTTGTTGTGTTGATTAGGTTTGTATCATCTTTTTCAATAGTAGCTACAAGACCATCTACTTGTGGGTGAGCTACTGCATAGCTTGTAATATAAGAACTTGTAGTATGAAGTGTGCTATAGATATAGTTTAGCTTGAAGTTAAATTCTTCTGCGTTATAGCCTCTAAATTCTAAGTTGTCATTAACAAATTTTCTATAGTCTGTTTCGTATACGCCACAAACTTTGATATATCCATAATTTGTGTAAATTTCTTTTCCAATAAGTCCTGCATATGGGTCGTCCGCAGTACCTTCAAAATAATCAAGAACTACGATTCCACCATCTTTATAATATGCACCATATTTCTTTAGAAGTTGAGCAAAGTAGTCACTAATTACAACTTCGTTATGAGCTGTAGGATAAGCTCCGCTCAAAACTTTTTGACCGATTGAGTTGTATTCGCCAACGTCACCGGCAACTTCGATAATACCTTTGATTGTAAAATCTTGGCAAGCACTGCTATAAAAACCTTGACCAAATTCTACTGCAAAGTTTACTTTTGACATATTCTTAAAACTATTAAGAATAGGAAGTCCATTTTCTCTTAAGCAGTTTACTATTTCGTCAGATAATGCATCATTAATAGGGCTTGAACTGTCTGCCGTTCCGTGGATAAATGCAACATATGGGGTGTCATCTTCTTTGACGGCATTTGCAAGGACTTTGTTATAGTTATACCCGTCCAATATAAAGAATACACTAAAGAACAAAAGTGCAAGACAAGACAAAAGTGTAACAAAGGTGAAACTAATTTTCTTTGATGTTACATAAGAATACGCAAGTTTTACTGTTTGCTTTGAACCAAGTTTACTTTTTTGGATATTCTTATCTAAATTTAATTTTTCTTCTTTTTGCTCTTCCTTTTTCTTACGTGTAAGACGTTTGTCATCAATTATCTCACCTTTGTCTAGCGTGATAATTCTATCGGCATATTTTTGCATAACATCTTCTTTATGAGTTACTGCAATAATAAGGTGATTTTCAGCATACTTTTTCAAAACGTCCCAAATAATTTCTGTGTTTTTCTTATCAAGGCTGGCTGTAGGTTCGTCAACCAAGATAACTTTTACATTCATAAGAAGTGTTCTGGCTATAGCTACTCTTTTCTTTTCACCACCACTTATTTCGGCAGGAATTCTATCGCCAAACCCACTAAGACCTACTATGTCCAAAGCTTCATTTACTTCTTCATCACTAGCGTATTGCCCGTGAATAGATTTTTCCAAACGAACGTTTTCGGCTACGGTCAAACTTGGGATTAGAGTGTTTTCTTGTATGATAAAGTCCACATAGCTATTACGATAAGCGTCTAGTTGTTTTGGCTTAAGAGTTTTTAGGTCTACGCCATCAACCAAGATTTCGCCATCGTCATATTTGTCAATACCACCGATAAGTGACAAAAGTGTACTCTTACCATTACCACTCGCACCAGCGATAAATGTGATACCTTTTTCGTCAAAATCAATGTTGATATTTGTAAGGGCTTTTACTTGATTTTCTCCACGGTTGTAGTGGATTTTATTTAAGTTTTTTATTTGAATCATACTCTTACCTCTAAAAAACATTTTTGCATAAAAGCATTTTTTTATTTATAAATATATTATACATTTTTATTTGTAAAACACAAACTAAATAATCAAAAAAACACACCTTTGGGTGTGTCTTTTTTATATTTTTAGGACAAACTTTATGTTATCTCCATCTTGTTCAAAAGCAAAAGAGTTAATTCCTACAATATCTAGTTCTCTTGCAAGACCTGTACCTTCGTCATTGCCAATCAAAGCCTGAAATGCTAAGTTACCAATATCTCTGCACAAACTTTGTGAAGTCACCCCGTCCAAAGCAGAACCAATAACCGAAAGTACAATAGCTGTTTGGTCAGGTGTTAGATTGTTAACACAAATATCTTTTGGCGTAATTGAATAAGAAAGAGTATCTGTTTGTTCTACACTAAAATTAGCACTAACATATGCATCATCTGGAATATACTTTATAAACAAATTGATTGGGAATGTATTAACCATAGTTTTTAACTCTTTCAAAGATGTATGGAAAACCATATTTACATCAATTTTTCCGCCGTTTGCCATAGAAACATAATTGCTAAATTTGATTTGTTTAATAGAAAGGTCTAGAGTCAAATCTTGGTCAAGCTTTAGTGAAGAGTTTATTATACTTTGAACCAAAGCACAAGTTTGAACATCAGAAAGCGCAATGTCTTGACTTGCTGTAGGAAGCGAAGATATATCATCTTTTATTGTATACTCTCCGTCTTCTACTGTATAAAAACCACTAAGCCCAGCCAAATCAAATTGAGCAAAGGCTTGCTCTCTGTCTGTCTCTGTAACAGGAGCTGTAATCATTGTACTTTCGTCAAAGTTACTTATGTTTTTTACAATTCTTATGATACCAAAAATATCTATTCCAAGAACTACTCTAACATATACATATATACCTATCAAGACAACTGCCACAATACCAATAATAGCCCCAAGGACTTTTAGTATCGCAAACAGAAATCCAAGGTTATTTGATTTCTTTGTTTCTTCCATCTTTTTCTCCTAAAATATTAAGATAATGCCAACCACTATAGCTCCAATAATTAGTAGCCTTATTAAAAGCCCCAATGGTGACAAAAAGCCCTTGATAATAAACCAAAGAACTTTCCAAATAAATTTGAATATTCCACAAAAGAATTTTCCTATAGCTGAAAGTATGCCCATATTTGTTTTCTCCTAATTTAATTATAACTAAAAGATTTTTTATTGTCAATGATTGATAATAAAAGGTTTTTTTGTAAGTTGAGTTTAATATTGAAAAACACTATTTGTTATGGTATAATATATTTATACTCAAGGAGCTAAAAAATGATTGAATATAAAAGAAATGATGAAAATTTTAACCTAGATAATATAACAAATCAGCAATTGTTTGATGGTCTAAAAGACGGAATAGAAGAGTCTGCAAAAGGACTAAAACAATTTAGTGATAGCGAAAGAATAAATATTGAGTTTGAAGACAATCACTCTTCTCGTAAACAAGCATATGGAACAGACGGGAATATTTATCCTAATGTTCACTTGTCTACAACAATTTCAAATCCAGACAAAATTTATTCTTCAGTAAATGCTATTGTTGTTGTTACACCATTTGACGGAAAGATGATTGTTTATGGCGAAGGCACTACAATGCAAACTCTATCACCTGAGAGTTTACAAACAAGTTTGCATAATTTTATGGCAGAAACTTTTCCTGATAGCGACTATGCAGAAAAATTACAGAAATATCAAAAAGCATCTCAAATAAGAGCTAAGGTTTATGACGAAATGGTTTTTGGAAAATAACTAAAAAGCGAATATAACCGTTCGCTTTTTTTATTTTTTGATAATAACTACATATTATTATCAAAACGCAAATTTATAATTTTTATATAAATTTGACTTAAACATTGACAAAAAATCCACATTAGTATATAATGTTTGAGTACTAAAAATTTGCAAGCAAATAGCAACTTTTTAGTACAAATATTCCCTCTTAATATGTACCACTAGCTCAGCTGGATAGAGCGTTGGTCTACGGAACCAAAGGTCGGGGGTTCGAACCCCTCGTGGTACACCAAAAAACTCGCAAGTTATTTGCGAGTCTTTTTTTATATTATCTTAGGTAAACTAAACCATTTTTTTTGACATTTAAGGCTATAAAAGTTATCATATATTATGTAAGCAAGTTGCAAAATTAATAAAATTTTTTCTTGTTATTTTGCGACAAATTAAAGTAATTTTTTAGGGGGAGTTTATGTATCGATTATTTGAATACAATCCACAACTAAAGCCTTTTAGGGGCGATATAGATTACCGTATGCATCTTTATCACGATACAAAATGGCGCCTGCTAAAAGGTGAAAAAACGCTTAATGATTTTGCTAACGGTCACGAATATTTTGGCTTTCATCATTGTGATGGTTATTGGGTTTATCGTGAGTGGGCACCTAGTGCTCATCAGCTTTATTTGACTGGAGATTTTAACGACTGGCGCTGGCTTGAGTATCCTATGACCAAGCTTGAAAATGGCATTTGGGAGTTAAAACTAGATGGCGACAATGCGTTATGGGAAGGCTGTAAAGTCAAAACCATTGTTGACGCTAATATGACAAGAACAGCGCACATTTCGCTATATGCAAAAAGGGTTGTTCAAGACAAGAAGACTTTTGAGTGGTGTTGCGAAATAGTTGATGACAGAAAAACTTTTGAATGGACTGATCAAAATTTCAAGGGAGAAAAATTCCTATATATTTACGAAGCGCATATTGGTATGGCTCAAGAACACGGCAGGGTGGGAACATATAGAGAATTTGCTGATTATACACTTCAATGGATAAAAGATTGCGGGTATAACACAATACAACTTATGGCTATAATGGAACACCCATATTATGGTAGTTTTGGGTATCAAGTATCAAACTTCTTTGCTGCTTCTTCGTGGTTTGGAAAACCTGAAGACTTGAAATATCTTGTAAATAAAGCTCACTCTTTGGGGCTTAGAGTTTTGCTTGATATTGTTCACTCTCACGCAGTAAAAAACACTGCCGAAGGTATTAATATGTTTGATGGTACTACTTGGCAATTTTTCCATGATGGACCACAGGGCGAGCATCCTGCTTGGGGAACAAAATGTTTTAACTACGGCAAAGACGAAGTAATACACTTTTTGCTTTCTAACCTAAAGTTTTGGATTAACGAATACCATATTGACGGCTTCCGTTTTGATGGGGTTACATCTATGCTTTATCATAATCACGGCTTAGAACAATCTTTTGACAACAACAAAATGTATTTTTCTCAAAACACAAATGTAGAAGCTGTAACCTATCTACAACTTGCAAACGACCTAATAAAAGAAGTTAAACCTGACGCTATTACCGTAGCCGAAGATATGTCTGGTATGCCGGGCATGTGTCTACCTATAAAAGAAGGTGGAATAGGTTTTGATTATAGACTTGCTATGGGAATACCAGATTTATGGATAAAAGTAATCAAAGAATGGAAAGACGAAAGTTGGGATATCGAAAAGCTTTGGGCGGAGATGTGTCTAAGAAGACCGGGCGAAAAAAGCATTGCGTATGTTGAAAGCCACGACCAAGCATTAGTTGGGGACAAAACAATAATATTTAGACTTGCTGATGCAAATATGTATACCGATATGGATAGAGCTTGTCACAACCCTATCATTGACAGAGCAATAGCACTTCATAAGATGATAAGGCTATTTACTCTAGCAGGTGGCGGTGAGTCTTATCTTAACTTTATGGGTAACGAATTTGGTCACCCAGAGTGGATAGATTTTCCTAGAGAAGGCAATGGCTGGAGTTATCACTATTGCAGAAGACAATGGAGTCTTTATCACAACGGCTATCTAAAGTATGGCTGGCTGGGAGATTTTGATAGAGAGATGGTAAAGGTAACTAAAGAGCACAAAATCTTTAACCAAAGAATGCCAGACCTACTTCTTCTAAAAAAACCCGAACAAACAATTGTTTTTTATAGACACGGGCTTATATTTGCTTTTAACTTTAGCCCTAACAAATCACTTACAAATGTATTGGTTCCAACATTTGGTGAGACTGATTATGAAGTAGCACTTTGTAGTGATGATTTTAGATTCGGCGGAAATGGACTTGTATATCATATGACTTATCCATCAAAGAAATTTAATGGTAAAAATTATATTGAGTTATACATTCCTGCAAGAACAGCTATTGTTCTAAAACCTGTTGTAAAAGCCTTGCCAGAAAAAACAGTCGAAAAACAAGCAAAGGCAAAAACCGAAAAAATCGCAACAAAAAAGACTGAAAAATCAAAAACTACTGCAAAAAAATCTTCAAAAAAATAACAAAAAACTACTAGAAAAATCTAGTAGTTTTTTTACTCCCAATTTGAAACTTTATGTTTTTTGTTTATTTGTTTGTAGTTTAGAGTTATATATGATTTTTTGCGACAATCTAAGATAAATCTTCTGCCGTATTCGTTGCGGGTATATACAAGAAGAAGTTTGCCGGTGTGTTTTTGAAGTTCTTTATAAAACTCTTCGGCGTATTCTTTCTTTTGACCAATTATATTTGGTACGGCAAGAGATATTCTAACATCAGGTTCTTTGAAAATGTTTTTTCTAGCCAAAATATATCTTGGATTGTCTATTGGCGAAAACATCTCTGTTATTGCGGTATTGAACAAGTTTTCTTCTCTAATACTTGCCCCACAAAGAACAACTGTCAAATCGTCTTTTTCGTTTTTCTTTATTTTGACATAACAGTCACTTTGAATTTCGCCCATAAATTTTAGCGTATGAAGTACGGTTTTTGCCATTGTTTTGATAGATTGTTTTGGCGTTAGGTGGGACATTATTTTATCTATAATTTTGCCCGAATACACAACCAAAAATCCAATTATTATAACTCCAGCTGCGACAGTGATTATATTTCCTGTTGACATAAACATGTTGTATGTAAAATAAACAACAAGTCCCATAATGCTTGTAATTATTACTTGCAAAAGTAGGTTTTGGAAGGTAAAGGCTCTAATGCGTTTTTCTTTTGGAACATCAGTTTCCAAAAATGTCCTTGCATTGCCGCTTACATCTGCCTTCCAAGAAGATTTTGTCAAATCTCTTTGGCAAGATAGAGCTAGAGTTTTTTCGTTTATTTTATCAACATTTTCTTTGCTGTATGGTGGCTTAATATGAGATATTCTGTCTATGCCACTTTCTATTCCGCTGCCTTCTACCCTAGGACCTACAAAACACTCAAAGCGTCTTTCTAGCATTTCCAAATCGCAAGACTCGGTGTTATAGTATTGTTCGGTTAGTTTTTTGCTTTTGCGTTTGATAAAGTTATCTTCCAATATATATTCGGGCTCAACTGTCGCCAAATGCCAAATATTGGAAACTTTGTCTGGAGCGTTTTTGTCTATTCTTATTGCTCTGCCACGCATTTGGTTTGACAGCATAAAGCTACCTACAAAGCTTGCAAGAATTAATGAGTTTATGCAAGGCGAATCCCAACCTTCCCCAAGTAGAGATTTTGTTCCAACTAAAATGTTAATAAGTCCATCTTTGAATATCTTGCTGACGATTTGTACTTTTTGCTTGTTGCCGCCTTTGAAGTTAAACACGGCATAGGTTGTGTTTTCTATTGGCTTTGTAGAAAAATCTTTTGCTGATAATTTTTCGGTCTTTGAAAAATGTTCTTTCAAAGATGCCGGTAAGATAACCAAACTTCCAGATAACACACCTATATTTTCTTTAGGAAATTTTCTTCTCAAAGTTTCAAATATGCTAACAATGCTTATGTTTGATATTTCGTTTGTTGTTCCTATATCTTTAATACTTTCTTTTTTGATATAGTCAGTCAAAATTAGCATACGAAGATTTTTGCCCAAGGCTTTGATTTCACTTTCGGTTATTGTTTCTATGCTGCTTAGCTTGCCCATAGAAGAATAGACTTGCTTTTTTAATTTTTCGTTAAGGTCTAAACACACTTTTCGTTTTTCGATAAGTGAGTATTTTTTGAAGATTTTTGTGATTTCTAGTTTTTGCTCTTCAGTAGTTATCTCACAAGCCAAAAGAAAGTTCACAGCTCTTTCGCCATACTTTAGGCTGAATTTTGGCAAAGCGCCTTTTGTGGTTAACATCTTTTTTAGTTTGCGTGGGATTTTATACCCTGCTTTTTCTAGCAATATATAAAGGGCTATTACTTCTTTGGCATTTGTATACAAAAAGTCAAAATTATCTTTTTGGGTATTTATTATATTGTTATACACAGGCTCTAAAATACCACTGGCAATCAAATCTTTTATACCGCTGTTTGCACGCTCTTTGTAGTCTTTGAAGTTTTTAACTTCTTTTTCGGTTGGGAAGTTTAGGTATACAAAGTCCTGGTGTGGACATAGGGTGTTTGTTTTTACAAGCTCAGGCACGCTTATTTCTTCGTCTATTTGTCCACATATTGTTTGGTATCTTTCCCACTCCATAACGCCTGCATCATATGGCGGGGTTGCGGTTAAAGATATGATAACAATATCTTTATCTAGACCTTTTACAAACATCTCTAGGGCTTTTTGCCATTCGTTTTGCAAGTGGTGTGCTTCATCAAGGCAGATTGTTTTTATACCCTGCTCTTTTACAAGCTTAAACAAATCGATATTTGAATAATCTATTGTTTCGTCTTCGGTTTCTACTTTTATTTTCTTTAATGCAGAATACATTGCTTGGTAGGTAATAGAATTTAGAAGACTAAGTTTGTTTAGGTTTGAAGAATAGTACTTTTCTAGTTTTTCGCCTTCGGGTACAAAAAAACCTTCAAATCTTTCGCCCCATTGGTCTCTTATTGTAACCGTTGGCGAAAAGATAAGGCAAGGGCTGTTTTGTCTACGAATAAGTTCAAGTCCCAAAATAGTTTTTCCACTACCAGGGGCAGCCACTATATTTATTTTACCATCTTGCATATGGTTGTCTACAGTATCAAGGACTCTTTGTTGATAATCTCTAAAAGTCCCCCTAAATACTATCCCGTCAAAATTTTTCATTTTTTCTCCGTTTTGTTTCTATAATCTTTTTCTATAAGTTTTTGTAGCGCAAGCAGTTCGTTTTTCATAGTAGAAGCACCTGCTGTTATGCCTATAACACTATCATCTTTTATTGTAATGTTTGCGCTTTGTAATGCACTTTTATATTCGTAAATATCTTCGATAAATATGCTTGGACAAATACCAGATACATTGTTAAAAAGTTCTTTTGAGTTGCTAGAATTTTTTCCGCCGATTACTATCATAAAATCCACTTGTTTTGCCAAGGCTTGTGAAGATTTATTTATCTCTCTTTGGGCAGAACACAAAGATTTGTTAATAACGATTTCGCAGTTGTTTTGTTTTGCTATTTTTTCGATATCGGCAACTAACTCTTCTGCTAAAAACATATTAAAAGTCGTTTGGCATACAAGATATAATTTTTTATCTTTTACATTTTTTAATTTGTCTACATCTTCTTGGTCTTGGACAAGATAAGTATTTGTTAAAACCCAACCGACAATGCCTTCAACTTCGGGGTGCATTTTTTCTTTGTGCTTTCCAAGCAAAACAATATCATAGCCCATACCAGAATATTTCTCTACGGCTTTATGGATATTTTCAACATTAGGACAAGTACAGTCTACATATGATATATTATTATTTTTTAGATACTCGTATGTTTTTGGCGGCTCGCCGTGACCACGCAAAATAACAAGCTCTTCACTTGTGAGATTTTGCAAGTTTTCTTTTGTTATAGCTCCGTATGCACGCAAAATTGTATTAAAATTTTTGTTGTGGACAATTTCTTTGAAGATAGTTACGTTATTTCCTTGTTGCAACTTTTGAATAACTATATCAAAAGCCCTTTGGCAACCACCGCAAAGCCCACAAGTTTCTGCAATTTTTATTTCCATATTTATATAATATCAAATTGAAATTTATCAGGCAAATATATTTGAATATTGCTTTTGTTTATCGCAAAAATACGCAACAAAAAAACACATTAAAAATGTGTCTTATTGTTTGTTTACAATTTTTTGCATTGTGTATATTTTTGGTTTTATCATGAAAGGTCCATTAAAACCTTTAAGTTTTTTTACAATCTCAAAACCTTGTTTTGTGTATAGTTTTAGCGCAGGTACGTTATTTGCGATAACATCAAGTTCAAAGTTTTTATTTGGGTATACTTTGAATAAGTTTTCTAGCAAAGATCTACCGATATGTTGTCTTCTATATTTGTTTGCAACACAGACGTTAGATATATAGACAAAACCTTTTTGTTTGTGACTTGATACAGGGACAACGTATTTTTTTATAGTATAAGCATAATGCTTATTTACCTTTGACAAATCTGTGTAGTCATAGTCCAAAACCGACTTGTCGTCAAAGCACACAACTATGCCGTATATGTGATTGTTTTGAGTTGCGACAAATATGTTTTTGTAATAAAACAAAGAACCTTTTGATTTTATAAGTTTAACCAAAGTAGGTTTGTAGTCTTGGTCTTTTTTGAACCAATAAGGGTATATAAACTTATCTGTATAATATATTAATGTTGCAATTTCTTCTAAATTGTCTTTTAAGGTTGCTTTTCTTATTTCCATATTTTTATAATACCATACAAGATATTTTTTAACAACAAAAAAGAAAGCCCTAACAGGACTTTCTCTTTTTTATTATAGGTGTTTTGTGATACAGTGGATATTTCCGCCGCCTAGCAAAATTTCTCTAGAATAGAAAGATATAACTTTCTTGTCTGGATAAATCTTTTGCATAAGTTTTGCAGCTTCTTTATCACTGCTATCATTAAATGCAGGAAGGATAACGAATTTATCTGATACAAGCATATTGATATATGATGCAGCCATTCTCTCTCCTTCTACTCTTGGTTGAGAACTTGCTTTTGTTACAATGCCCTCGCCTTCTTCTTTTGTTATACGCAATACATCAGGAAGAATTAGTTTGTGAACCTTGATTGGTTTTCCTTCGGCTGTTGTTGAGTTAACAAGAATATTATAATTTTCTAGCGAAATTGCATATTGTTCATCATCTTCATTTTTTGGCCAAGCAAGAATTACTTCATCTTCAGTTACGAAGTTACAGATATTATCTACGTGACCATTTGTCTCGTCATTGTAGATACCTTTGTTTAACCAAATAATTTTTTTGATACCCATATAATCTTTCAATCTTTGTTCAATTTTTTCTTTTGTCATATGTGGGTTTCTGTTTTTGTTAAGTAGGCATTCTTCTGTTGTAATCAATGTACCTTTACCATTAGCTACAACTGAACCACCTTCTAGCACCATACTAGATGTATCATAATAATCCATATTTTCATTTTTACACATCTCTAGAGCAATCTTACGATCTAGGTTCCATGCACAATACAAACCTTCTGAAGCTCCACCATAAGCGTTAAAGCCAAAGATTGCTGCTCTGTGTTCGCCTGTTTCTGGATTTACAAGACCGATAGGTCCTGTGTCTCTCGCCCATGAGTCATTATGTTTAATTTCAATCAATTGAACATTGTCATTGAATGGGAATTTTTTATGATCAAATTCATTTAGATTTGTAACACCAACAACGATTTTTTCGTATTCGCTTATTTGTTTGATAAGGTTGTAGAATGTTTTTTGTGCTTCTTGAGCGTTGTTTCTCCATACGTCAGGTCTTTCTGGCCATAGGATATATAGTTTTTGGTGTGGATCAAAGTCTGATAGTGCAGTAAAGCCATCTTTAAGTGGTGTAGATTCTATCTTTTTAATTCCTGTTGGAGCTTCTTGATAGTATCTGTTTAGCTTATCTGCATTTTTAGACATTTCAAAACATTTTGGTGAAAATTCGTTAGCGTAGTTAACAACTTCGTCTGCTTCTCTATTTTGGATAGGAAGTAGGTTGTAACCAGCAGCATATTTATCAATGCTAGGTGCAATAGAGTCAAACAAGAATGTTTTGAACATAACACCTTTTGATGCAAGATTTGAAATTACTTCAACCAAAGCTTCGTTTAGGATAGTGAAGACTTTTTTGTTATGAAGAAGTTCGTTTTCTGGGTCTACAATGTATTTACCTTGAAGTGCAGGATCTACGACTGTACTAAAGTAATATAGATTGTAATAACCTGGTTTTGATAGGTCGTCAATATCTTTTTCTTTTAGGTCAAAGTAAGTAATCTTTTTACCAACAAAGTTTCTAAATGCTTGGTCTTTGATTGGATAACAAGTAATATAACCAACTACGTTGTTGTTTTCGTTATTTACCAAAGCAACTGTTAATTTTGGACATTTGTTGTACCAAACAGTTTTTAGTGAGTCGTCAGCCAAAAATTCGTCAAATACTTTTTTGTCAAGAACCATTGTCTTTTTGTATAGTTTTTCGTCTACATCTTCGCCTATAACCACTCTGTATTTACCGTGTTTTACATAAGTGTTGATAGGTGTTGTTTCTGGTTCTACATATCTCTTTAAGTATGTTTGGTCTGCATATCTTAGGTTTAGAGTGTATTCTTCTTTTACTTTTTCTACAGCATCAATAGTTAGCTGACCTTGATTTTTGTAGATAACAATTTGTCTACCTTCAGCAATCATACAGTGGTGAGTTCCACCAACGCCAGCAATCATTTGTTGATAAGCGCCTGTTGCAAAGAAAGCAAGATATAGTGTTTCGCCTTCATTGATTTGTGGAAGCTCAATATACTTTTTGCCGTTTTGGGCATAATATACGTCATCTGGGTCACAAGTAGCTCCACCTAGTTTTACTTTTTCTACAGGATTTCCCCATAGGTTAAGTGGTAAAACAATGAAGTTTTGTTTCAAAGCCCAAGAATCCGGGAAAGAACCCATAATTGAGTTTTTAAGAATATACCAAATGTTATTTCTTAATTTCTTAGAATAAGTTACCTTTGTGATATGGAAACCACTATCTGCAACTGTATATCTACCATATTCGCCGATAATACTTGGTGGCATAACTGCGTGTTCTGCACAAGTATCAGAAAGCATTTTTATTAACTTGTTCGCAAAGTTTTTGTAATTAAAATTAAAATCATAATCGTATTGAGCAGGAAGTCCACCGCCAAGGTCAATATACTCTAGTGTTTTGTGCTCTTTACGAAGTGGTTTGTAAAAGTTAACAACAAGACCTTTTGCAAGTTTTAGCCAAGCGTTAGTATCTTCTTCGATAGTTGATGTATGATAGTGAAGAAGTTTTAGTGTCAGGTTGTTAGATTTTAAGATAATATCTGATAGTTCTTTTGCAATAGCTTTTGTTGCACCAAATCTATCGGCGTCATCTTTTCTTTCGTCACACAACTCACCAATATTAATTCTTATACCAACTTCATAATTAAAATCTGATTTTAAGAAAGGTAAAATTTCATCTACCGCTTCAAATGTAGGAATAACATTTAGTCCTAGCATTTTTAACTCTTCAATACTTTCGAAATATTTATGTGTTTTTGTTCCGTTACAAATGATTGTTGAGTTTTTTCTCAAACCTCCCGCTTTGTAAAAGTTCAAAAGCAATTCAATATCTCTTTCTGAAGAAGTTTCAACCATATCTGCATAGTTTGTAGCGGTTGTTACTACTTCTGATAAATAGTTTGCCTTAGTAGCATATGCATAGTAAAAAGATGCTGGATAACAATATTTTGCAATGGCATTGCTCATATGTTGTTGGAAAGAAGTAATTTTTTCACGGATTTGGTCTGTGTACATTACTTCAAGATTTCCACCATATTGTCTTACAAGTGACATAAGATTTACGTCTTTGTAATAAAGCTCTTTTTCTATTACCTTAAGGTACTCAGGCATATTTCTAGGTGTTTCCATATATCCTCCTTTTATTTAGAGAAACTCTCCTACTTATATTAAAAAATATTTTGATTTTTATGTCAAATAATTACAACAAAAAACACATTAAAAATGTGTTTTTTATTTATTTGCAATTTTTGTCTATATTATTCCTTTTATAAAAAAGCCAAGCATAAGGCTCGGCTTTTTGTTTTATTTTATAAAAAAGTTATAGTATTTTTTATTTTCTTTATGTATTACAAAACCTATGGTAAATGTTAATATTAGAGTTATTGCAAAACTTGCTATTTTGAAATTTGGAATTGTTATTATAAACAAATCAACAACTCTTAATATGTCTATAAAAAATGGGTGACTATAATACATAAAATTAGAAATATCTCTTGATGTAGCACTCCATTTAATTGTTTTTTCGTTTTTAGATGGATTGTCTATTAGTAAAACCATAATTAAAAATATTAGTGGATATAAAAATATTGATGTTTTTACATTAACACACAAACTAAACTTAACAGCTAAATATGACTCTACAAAAAATAATATTGTTATTAATGCTAAGATTAAAATATAAAGCAAATTGTTTTTCTTGTGTTTTTCATAAAATTTATTAAGAAAATATCCTAATGTAACAAAAGGAAGTCCTATTCCGAAAATTCTATGTATACCTTTATAAAAATGAGCAAAATTAACAATATTTGTTATAACAGGAATTTCATTGCCTAATTTATAATAAATACCACCTAATAATCCAAGGACATAAAATACAAATGGCAAATAAACCATATATTTAAGAATTTTTAGTTTGTTGCATAACGTCAAAAACCCTAAAGCTAAAAACAATGCTGGGAAAAACCAAAGTTGATACTTAGTTCCTATTACGAAAAAGTTAAGTAGATATTCTAAAGTGAAATTTAATAAATTGAAATTTCCGCTTACAACCCTTGCAATAATTTCGACAATTATTGTTATTGCTGACCATAAAAGATAAATCCTAAGTAGTCTTAAAAATGTACTTTTTACTTCTTTGCCTTCCAGCAGTCTTTTTAC
This sequence comes from Clostridia bacterium, assembly GCA_045534265.1. Taxonomy (GTDB): domain Bacteria; phylum Bacillota; class Clostridia; order Christensenellales; family UBA1242; genus CAKVLS01. The sequence continues at coordinate 43,506 of JAZSJH010000007.1, read as the reverse complement.
AAAATAAAAACCTATGGTTGCAAAGAAAAATGGTACTGCTATTCTTCCTATATGTTCCGAAATGATTGTTTCAAGAACAGGATTTATATCTGCAAAAGGAAAAGTATGTATACATATTACCAAAATAGCGCAAGGAAGACGAAATATATCTATAGAACTATTTCTTACTTTGTCTGTCTTTTGCATACATCTCTCCTTTTTTATTATTTTTCTACTTCGATTAGGAATTCTTTTGCGCAGGCAATATAGCTTGCTTTTGGATTTTCTGGAGAAGATAAAGCGGCTTTTGTATAATAGCCTACTACTTCGTCTGTGTTTTTGAAATATTCATCTAAAGTTTCTGGTTCGTTTAGCATTTCACGCAATTTGTCAAAACCGAATTTCTCTCTAGATACATTTTTCTTTAGTTCTTGCAAGATATATCCTACAACTATTTTTCTGCCTGTGATTTCCCATAGTGGGTCTTCTTTTTTCTTGATTGGTACAAGGCGGGCAAGCATATATTCTACTTCGGTAGCAAACTTAATAAGTTTGTCTTTTCCCATACCGCCGTTAACAAGTAGTGAATGGTAACCACTATATGTTTTTTCTAATACTTCTTGTAGTTGGTTTTTGCTATATTCTAGGTATTTCCAGCTTTCTACTACTTCTGTAAGGTAGCTTGAATTAATATCTCCATCATATTCTACTTGGCAAGATACAACACCAAAAGCTCTTGGACCTATAGCAAAGATATATGTATTACGCTTTTCGGCACCTTTTTCTACATATATTTTTGTAGCAGCCATACCCGCAGGAAGTGTTAAGTCTTCTTTCTTTGAGATAGTAAAACCATTTTTTGTAAGTCTGTCGATATACTCGCCTGACATAGATTCATGAGTTGCTTTTTCGTCAAATACTTTGTCTATAACAACAGTTACTGGGAAACCTTCAACAAGATTTCTTTCGTTGGCTCTGTACAAAAAGTGCAAAATATTTCTTGTTTCTGGGTTTTGATTTAGTTTTTCTGGTGGCATTTGTCTAAAGGCCTTGTCTGCGGTAAAACTATATCTAAAGAATCTGTTTGCGTACATATAGTTATTGGTATAAACATCTGTTCTTACTACTTCTATAAGTTCTTTTTTATTTAGGGTTACTCTTTTGAAGTTGCTCTCAAAACTATTGATGATATTTTCAAAGTATGAAACTTTTGTTGGATTGCCTTTTTGGGCATCTATTTTTAGTTCATAAAGTTTTTTCAATGTTCTCATAAGTGTTACTTCTGTTATTTGTGGTAACATATATGGGAGATTGTTTTCTTGCATAAATTTTGCAGACTCTGCTGGAGCTGGAACTTTGAAATTTTTGCCTTGTTTTTCTTTTATTATATTAAGCTCATTTGACACAAACTTGTCTGCTTCTACTGAACTATCATACATAAGTGATAACAAATAATATGCTTTGGCTTTTTCGTATTCGCCTTGATCTAAGTGGTAATAACCAAAAGCTCTAATCATACGGGCATAGTCTTCGATATACCAAACCTTAGTAAAGGCTTGTTTTAGATATTCATAGCCAGCCTTTGTATCTTTTTGAAGTTTGCAGATTTCAAACAATTCTAAAAGTGAAGATACATCAAGTGGATTTTTCTCACCGATTGTTTCAAGCACTTTTTTTGCTTCGTCAAACTTTTTAAGTTCGATTAAGCAAAAGCTCTTAACTTTTAGAAAGGCTACTTCGTCTTTGGCTACCCACATACAAGCTTCTTTTGGGTTTTGGGTAGAATAAATAAGCATCTCTGCAAAAGAATCAAATTGATATCTTTTTACATCTGCGTCCATACCTTTTGGAGCGGGAGCTGCAGGTTGGCTTGTTATGTACTCTAAAGTCGCATTAATAATAGCTAGCGCCTTGTCAAAATCTTTTGTAGATATATTTCTTCCCACAAGGTCATATAGCTTAAGATATGTTTTTGGGCGTGTTTCTCTAAAAAACAAATCCCTTTCTTCTTGGTTTAGGTATTCGCCTAGGTATAGATTAAGAAGTTGAACTTCGGCTTCTTTTGTTTCGTCTTTCAAACTTGCGTTAATCTCTGCTTCTATTAGTTGTCTATTTTTTGCTTTGTCGTCTGTTAGTTTTGATAAAAATTCTTTTAGCATAATTTCTCCTATTTGGATTTATTCATCACAAAAATTATAGCAAACGACCAAAATATTTGCAAATAATATCTACATTTGTTTGTTATTTTATGTGTTTTTGTGGTATTCTAAAAGAGAAATTTAACGATAAGGAAATATTTATATGTTTGGAAGAAGAAACGACGGTGTTCCTGTTAAGGGACTTGGAATAATAGAAAAAGCTAGTCCACACTTTATGATTGCTAGAAATGATGCTAATAACAGCATTATGCACCCAGTAAGATGCGAAAAAATGGATGAGTGGATTGCAGAAAAAAGAAAAGAAGGCAAAAACTACAGCTATATGGACGTAGTACTTGCTAGTATTGTAAGACTGCTTTCTGTAAGACCTTATCTTAATAGATTTGTTGTAAGGGGTAAAATCTTCCAAAGAAAAGGTACTTTTATCTCTATGACCGTAAAAAAATCTTTGAGAGATGATTCTAACGATACTGTTATCAAAGTTGGATTTGAAGGCAACGAAACTATTGATGAAGTAAAAGAAAAATTCCGTGCCGAAATCGAAAAGGCTTGGGGTGAAGAAACTGCTACTGAAAGTACTGGTAAAAAGTTTACCAACCTTCCACAATTCTTGTTTAGATGGGCTATGGGTATTGTTAGATGGGCAGACAACAGGGGTATGCTACCTAAATCTTTGATTAAGGCAAGTCCATTCCATACAAGCGTGTTTTTGACAAACCTAAAATCTATCAAAACTGATGCTATTATTCACCACTTGTACAATTTTGGTACAACTACACTATTTGTAGCTATGGGAAAAGAAAAACAAGTTCCTGTGGTAGAAAATGGCGAGCTTGCTGTAGGTAAAGTTATGAACCTTGGTATCAATATGGACGAACGTGGCTGTGATGGTTTTTACTTTGCAAGAAGCTTGAAAGTTTGGAATGATATGTTCCAAGACCCATCTGTTCTTGAAAGACCATTTACCGAAACTGACATTATCAATAAATAACAAAAAGAGCAAAATTTAATTTGCTCTTTTTTATTTTAGTTATTAACATTATTTGTCTATTTATGTGGATAATAGAAATAAAAAAACCTAACACAAATTGTTAGGCTCTTTGTTTTATTGTTTTTTTGTTGTTTCGTGTTTTTGTTCTTGCGCTAGTGTTACATTTTCTTTAACTACAGAAAAATATTCGTCTCTTTGTCTTGGTGTAATCATACCTTTGTCACAAGCTTCCATACGATTTACCATTTCAGTTAAGATATATGCTTTGACATCTTTTGGTAACATACCATCTCTTACTTCTTCGTATCTGCAAGCTGTAAGCAAGTGATAGCCAACTTCTTCATAGTCTAGTTTTGCTCCAACTTCTATTCCTAGTTTTTCAATCTTGGCGTTTGACATATTAACGTTAAGACCATTGTTTCCGTACATATTAACAAATGTTTCATCTTTAGGCTTTACTAATGTTACTACGCTTTTACCTTCTTTTTCGGCTGGGGTGATTGCAGAAACTGTAGCTGCTTTTACGCTGTTTGTTGTAATTTCCATAACTCTCTCCTTTTGTTTATATTTTATATACATATCAATGCTTTTATTATAAACTAGGGTTTATATTTTTTCAAGATGCAATTTTGATTTTTTTAGGTTTTTTTTGAACCTTTTTATTCTTTTTTTATATTAGATTATTAAGCTGTAGTTTTACTATAAAAAGTCTACTTCCTTTGTTTTACAAATCATAGTCGTTTTTGTTATAATTTTTTTAGATTAATAACCCCACATATACATTATGTGCAAATTTTATCAAATATTATGAACAATTTTTTGGGAGAAAAAATATGCAAGAAAATCAAAATAATAAAACCTTTGATGCAAGCTATCTTTTAGAAAGTTTATTGCTACTTAGAAACGGGCTGGTAAAAAATGGTGAAGATAATATCTTTACTGACAAGATGACTGAGTGGATAAACAATATCGATAGCATAGACACTATAAAAGATATAGCTAAAAATATGCAGTTTAAGACCGACCCACGTGGCGATTATTATGATACAACACCTATGTTTGACTATCTATCAGCCTTTTGGTCACACGGCGAATATAATAAAAAAGACCTAACTGCTTTTTATCCAAGAAAAGATGAGAGAGCTGAATTGCAAAAAGTATTTATAGAAATAAAAGAAAAAGCCGTTGACTGTTTAAGTCTACTAAACCAAGACAAAGCACAATTTGATAGTCAGCAACAGTCTTTATCATACAACATAAGAAAACTTTATGACACTATGCTTCGCATTTATACTTTTGACCCGCAAAAAGCTGCTAATGTATGTAGGCTAAGCCTTCACACCGCAGAAGAAAGCGGGCTTAAAGAAATAATTGAGTATTTTGACGAAAGTAAAAATAAACAAATGTTAGAATATATTTTAGATTTTTCTAAACATTTTATCATACAAAACCATTGGAGTAACTTACACGTTCCTATAGAAGGTATTTGTAAAAACGCCGCAAAAATTGTAAATAGTTTTGAAAAAGATAGTCAAGACTAACAATTCTTGATGCGGCAAATTATTTATTATAGCCTTATGTAAAATCAAGACAATAAAAAAGAACTCTTAACAAAAAGAGTTCTTTTTTTTTGGTTAATCTAACTTTACAAATTTTATTCAACAACTTCAGCGTTGTTTTTTGTAAATTGGCTATTATAAAGATCTGCATAGAAACCACCGGCTTTAAGAAGGGTTTTGTGATTTCCTGTTTCGATAATGTTACCATCTTTCATAACCAAGATTATATCTGCGTTTTTGATGGTAGATAGTCTATGCGCAATAACAAATGAAGTTTTGCCTTTTGCTAAAGTGTCCATTGCTTTTTGGATTTGTTCTTCGGTACGAGTATCAACGGAGCTTGTTGCTTCGTCAAGAATTAGCATAGGGCTGTTGTTTACCATTGCTCTTGCTATAGTTAGCAATTGTTTTTGTCCTTGGCTTATGTTTGCCTTTTCGTCAATAACCATATCATATCCGCCAGGAAGCGATCTAATAAAGTGGTCTATATGTGCAAAACAGCAAGCGTTTTCTATTTCTTCTTTTGTTTTTCCGATTGTACCATAGGCTATATTATCTCTAATGCTACCTTCAAATAGCCATGTATCTTGAAGTACCATACCAAAGTAACTTCTTACTTCTTCTCTTGGCATTGACTTAATAGAAACGCCGTCTATCAAAATATCTCCGCTGCCTATTTCATAAAATCTCATAAGAAGATTTACTATAGTTGTTTTTCCAGCGCCCGTTGGTCCAACAATAGCTACTTTTTGACCGGCTTTTATCTTAGCGCTAAAGTTATGAATAATTGTTTTTTCTGGAGTATAACCAAAAGAAACATTTTTGAATTCGACATCACCTTTTACGCTTTCTAATTGCCATTGTTTATTTTCAAGCAGTTGTTCTTCTTCGTCCAAAAACTCAAATATTCTTTCGCTTGCGGCAGCTGTAGATTGTAGAGTACTTGAGATGTTTGCTACGTTGCTTATTTGGTTGTTAAAATTGCGCATATATGAAACAAAGGCAACAATAACAACAGCAAATGCAGGGTCATTGTTTTTGATAGCTATCCACGCACCTACGATACATACTGCAACATAAGTTAAGTTCCCGATAAAATTCATAATAGGGTGCATAAGTCCGCTAAGGAAGTTTGCTTTTGAAGATGAATTAAATAATTTTTTGTTTGTTTTTTCAAACTTATCTTGGGCTTTTTGTTCTCCACCAAACACAGACACTACGGTATGAGCAGAATAAATTTCTTCTATTTGTCCGTTTATATTGCCAAGTTGTCTTTGTTGTCTAATAAAATATTTTTGAGAAAATTTTACTACCAAAAGTATAAGTCCTGCAGATACTGGAAGCATTGCAAGCATAACAAGTGTTAAAATAGGACTATTGACAAGCATCATAATAAGAGAACCTATAAGCATTGTTGCGCTAGTGATTATTGAACTCAAACTATTGCTAAGGCTATGACCCAATGTATCAACGTCATTGGTTATACGAGATAAAGTATCTCCAAAACTATTATCGTCAAAATATTTTAATGGAAGTTTATTTATTTTTGTAGCAAGATCTGTACGATATTTTTTTGTTACTTGAGATGTTACCTTTGACATAATAACACCTTGTACTAAGTTAAGTACTGCACTAAGTATATACATACAAATCAAGATTATTCCGTAATAAGCTATCTTTGACATGTCAATAGCTACGTTTAGACTATTTGCCTTTACTATTACTTCGCCTATTTGTTTGATTATCTCTGGGGCTGCTATATTAAATGTTGTACTAGCAACAGCAAATGCTAAAGCCAATATTACTATAAATCTATATTTTTTTAGCGAAACCAAAAGTGATTTTATACTCTTTTTGAAGTTCTTTGGTTTTGCTGTAGCTATTTGAATGCCTCTTCCAGGAGGACCCATTTTTGCAGGGGCTTTAGATGTTTTTATTTCTTCTGCCATTACTTTAGTTCCTCCTTTGATAATTGTGATAGGGCAATCTCTTTGTATACCTTACAAGATTTCATAAGCTCTTTGTGAGTACCCATACCCACCATTTTGCCTTGGTCTAAAACTATAATCTTGTCAGCATCTAAAATTGTACCTACTCTTTGGGCTACTATAACTTTTGTTGCATCTTTTGTGTGTTTGTCCAAAGCCTTTCTTAATGCCTTATCTGTTTTATAATCTAGAGCAGAAAAGCTATCATCAAATACATATATCTCTGGGTCTTTTGCTATAGCTCTTGCTATACATAATCTTTGTCTTTGACCACCAGACACGTTTGTTCCGCCTTGGGCTATTTCATAATTTAGCCCGCCTTCTAACTTTTCAACAAAGTTTGCTTGAGCAATCTTCAAACATTCTTTTACCTTTTCGGTAGATATATCATCAGCGCCATACTTTACATTTTCTTGTACTGTTCCGCTAAACAATATACCTTTTTGTGGTACAAAACCTATTTTATCATTAAGGGCTTTGTGGCTATATTCTTTGATATTAACATCATCTATATACACATCACCAAAAGTCGTATCAAAAAATCTAGGTATTAAATTTACTAGTGTTGATTTTCCGCTACCGGTAGAACCAATAAAGGCAATAGTTTCGCCTTTGTTTACGGTAAAGTTAATATTCTCAAGTACATTCATCTCAGCATCTGGATATCTAAATGATACGTTTTTGAATTCTATCTTACCTTTAATATCAGTATTTCCATCAAATGTTCCATATTGTATCTTACTATTTGTTTTTAATACTTCGCTTATTCTCTTTGCACTAACAATTCCACGTGGAAGCATAACAATAACTGCAGACAAGAACATAAAACTCATAAGTATATGCATACCATAAGATGTAAACTGAACTAGGTTGTAATATTGTAAAGCCCCACTATTAATAAGTGCTGCCCCAAGCCAATATATTGTAAGTATCAAGCCATTTGAGATAAGGTTCATTCCTGGATTCATAAAGCTCATTACTTTTCCTACATAATAATGCAATTTTGTAAGCTCTGTATTTACATTGTCAAACTTTTCTTCTTGAATCTTTTCTGTATTATAAGCTCTTATTACTCTAAGGCCCGTTAAGTTTTCTCTTGAAACTAGGTTTAGTTTATCAGTTAACTTTTGAGTTTTGCCAAAGGCAGGAACAACCGCAAAGAAAAGAATAATAAACACAACAAGCAAAACAGCAACAGCAATACCTGCAGTCCAACTAAGTTGTGAACTTTTGTTTAGAATTTTTACAACCGAAAAGATACCCATAGTAGGAGCAACGATTGCCATACGCAATCCCATTTGCAAAGTCATTTGTACTTGAGATATATCATTTGTACTACGAGTAATCAAACTAGGAATAGAAAATTTATTTATCTCTTCTTGAGAAAAACTATTTACCTTTCTAAAAATGCTGCTTCTTAAATTTTGAGCATATTTTGCCGCTATCATTGTAGAGCAAAAACTACCAGCAATAATTGATACCATTATAATAGCAGCATACAAAAGCATCACTCTGCCTGTTTCCCAAATTTGGGCTATAGAAAAACTGTTTTGAACTTTGAAAATAAGTTCACCCATTATGTCTATCATTTCCATCTCAAAGTAAACTTGGTTTACAATAAGCGCTATTATTAAAACAATGACTGGATAAAAATACCATTTGAAATTAGATTGTTTTTTCATCTTTTTCTCCTTTACTATATATATCTATATTTTTTGTCATTTTATTTAATGTCTTAAAAAAGTTTTCTTTTTCACTTTCGGTTATATTATTAAACAATATATCGTCTACAAAAAAATCAAGTGAATTTTCTACTCTGTTTTGTATTTCAATACCTTTTGGGGTGATATCATAAAAAACCTTTCGGCTATCACTTTCACTTAAAATTCTATCAACCAAACCCTTTGTCTCAAGCTCTTGCAATACCCTACAAGAGCGAGCTTTGTCAAATCCAATAACAGTTGATAATTGAGCTTGACTTTGTCTACCAAACATAGATAAACATTTTAGATATAAAGACTCGCTATTGCTTATCCCAAATTCTTTGCTATTGTCATTGACATATTGAGAACAAATTGTTTTGAGTTTTGTTATATTCAAACAAAATGTCTTTTTTGCCATACCTTTTTCCTTTTATAAAAACTTCATTTATACTAGCATTAAATTAGTTGACTTGTCAACCAATTTGACAAAAATATAAATTAAAAATAAACAAAAAAATTATAACAATTTTTGTCTAGTCTTGACACTTGCTGGCTATTAAACTTTTAACATTTTCTAAGACAAATATTAACAAGTTTTTGAAAAAGCCGACCAAGTGGTCTTATTTGTAAAAATTTGCAATGGTTTTTTATTTCAAAATTTTTCTCTCAGCAAAAGCTCTTATTCAAAATTATACCCAAAACCCTTTGGTCGGGTTTTGCCTTATTTTGCCTATATTATGCGGGTTGCAGAAGCCAGACCGCATAGTCGGTCGGTAAAAGTTTAATTTTTAGTAGCCTTATTTTGAGAGCATTTTTTAGCGCTTGTTTTTTAACCTGCGACAGGCAACAAAAAAGCAGAAAATTTTTTCATTTTTTCTGCTTAATTTTATTATTAAAAATCTGGTATAAAGTCAGTGCTTGATGATGACAAATCTTGGCAAAAACCTTTTGTAAAACCAAGCTTGTTAAAGTATGAAATTACTCTTGTATACTCTAGCTTTTTAAGCGGACGTTTTAGGTCGCCAGATGCATTGTAACACGGAGTATATTGCCCCATCAAGCTTATATAGCGATTTTGAGCTCCGGCGGATTTTAGATAATCTAAAACCTTCAAACTATCGCTGGTGTTTCCTGGCAAAACAAGATGCCTTATTATCACACCTTTTGTCATAATGTCACCATCAAATTCATCAACAGGTTTTTGACTTAAAATAAAGTCTATGGCTTTGCTTGCGACATTGAAATAGTCTTTTGCTTTGGACAAAGCTAGTGACAAATTACTATCAAAATATTTTAGGTCAACAAGGTATATGTCGATATACTTATCAATTCTTTTTAGGGCGTCAATATCATCATAACCACTGCTATTATATACAACAGGTTTATGTGGTTTATAAATTTCAAAAGCTTTGATTATCTCATCTATAAAATGTGATGGCGTAACTAGGTTTATATTGTTAACCGGTAAGGCATCAAAATCTTCAAAAACTTTTGCTAGCATTTCTGGTGTATAATCTTGCCCTTTGCCTTCGTGACTGATTTCATAATTTTGGCAATAGTTACATTTAAGATTACACCCGCTAAAAAATATCGCCCCGCTACCCTTTTCATCACAAATGATTGGCTCTTCCCAAAAGTGTGTCATTACTTTAGCAACTTTCATTTTTGCCACGCCACAATAGCCAGTTACTTTTTCTCTATCTATATTACATTTTCTTGGACAGCTGTTACATATCATTTTTATAAATTCCTATTTACAAAACTATTATAAAGATTTTGATTTATATTTCAAAACACTTTTTATATAAGGAAGCAAAAAAGTTTTTTATCTAAAACAAAAAGACCTTTATAAATTAGCTAATCAAAAAAAGCCTAAACATTATTTGTTTAGACTTTTTATTTTTTATTTAGATTTACTTTAGATAAGTCTATTGATTATATTATTTCTAATAACACCTTCGATAGAGTCTATCATAATATCTTTTCTTTTTGACTTGGCTTCTTTGGTAAACCAAGCGTATTCGCTAGTTACCATTACGTTTCCTTCGTAATCCATAACTGTTTTGTTTGGTTCTTCTAGACCGTAACCAAAGACTTTGCCACGACCAACTAAGTCTAGCATAAGTTTATGATTGTGAAGATATGGTCCAGTACCGCTTATAAATACTGCGTTTTTCTTCATAGATAGAAGGTGATTGTCCGTAATCAAATCTTGAGTTGTTCCGTCTATAGTCAAACAACAGAAGATAATGTCGCAGTTTGTAAATAATTCTTGAAGTCCTATCATACGGTATTCATCAATGTATTTGTTCAAAGAATAATAGAAAATCTTATTTCCTGCACGGTAACACATATCTGCAATCTTTTTACCGATATTACCCATACCGATAATTCCGACCTTTTTGTTTTTTAGTTCTGATTGAAGGAAAATATCACTAAATTCTTGTTTTCCATATTTTATTTGGATAGGAAGTCTCTTTAGACAACAAAGCGCAAGGAAGTATAGATACTCTGCTATAGCATCTGTTGCATAGCCTGGGGTGTTAGTTACTATAATGCCTTTGTTTTTGCAATATTCCAAATCTAAATAGTGGCAGCTTGTGGTATAAACACATATTGCTCTAAGGTTTTTTATTTTATCAATAACTTCATTTGGGAAGGAATAGTCACAAAATGTAGGACGTATGGCTATTATCTTTTCGGCACGACTTCTCAAAACCCCGCTTTTAAGAAAAGCTGTCATACTATCGCAAAATATAACTCTTCCCATTTCGTTTAATCTTTCTAATTGTTTTTTGCTAAAGTCTTTATCATAACTTATTACGTATATTTCCATAATTTCTCCGTGTTTTTACAAATCTATATATATACTATCACAAATAAACAAAATATGGAATATGTTTTTTATAAAATAAAAAAGACCTAACATTAGGTCTTTTAATAATATGCTTTTAGACTTTTATTAACAAAAGGTAATTAATAACAAAATAGTATATATTTTATATTATCAATTAAGATTAATCCATTCTTCCATAAGTTTTTCTAGTTCTTGAGAGTTATTGTCTATCTTTTGTTGGATTTCCATTACTTTGATATAGTCACAACATACATCAGGGCTTTCTAATTCTTTATTTAGAATCTTTATATTTTCTTCTAGCTGTTGTATTTTTGATTCTAGTTTTTTGCTCTTTGCTTTGTTTCTTGCTTTTTCTTTATTTAGAAGATATTGGTTTTGGGTTGCAATTTTTGGTTTTTCTTCACAAAGTATGTTTGTTTGTTTTTCTTGCTTTGGAGTATCAATATCTCTTCTTTCTTTCAAATCCCTTTCGTACTCTTTATAAGTAGTGTCTTTCAAAAATTTTGAATCACCATCTTCAAATACAATAAGGTTATTTGCTATCTTGTTAACAAAATATCTATCGTGAGATACAAAAAGTATTGTGCCTTTGTATTCTAGTAGCATTTTTTCTAAAGCTTCTCGGCTGACTATATCCATATGATTGGTTGGCTCGTCTAGGATTAAAAAGTTTGGTCTTCTTTTGAGAATTTTGCAAAGCTCTAATCTTACCCTTTCGCCACCCGATAAGTCTCTTAAATTTTTGAACACATCATCTTGCGTAAAACAAAACATTCCTAGTATTCTTCTGGCTTCTTGGGTGTCTTCTTCTGGAAATTCACCTAAAAAGTTATCCAATATACTTTCGTCTTTAATATTATTAGTTGCAGACTGTTGGTCAAAATATCCAATATCTACATTTACACCAAACTTTATCTTGCCACCAAGCAAAGCTGTTTTTCCTACTATACTTTTAAGAAGGGTGGATTTGCCAAGGCCGTTACCGCCGACAACACCTACTTTTTCGCCTTTGAATATTCTAAAGTTTAACTTACTTAGAGTTTTGTCATAACCTATCTCTATATTTTGGGCAAACAAAACTTCTTCGCCACTCTCTATCTTTGGTCTTGTATTGAAAGAAAAGGCTTTTGTATCGGCTTTTTCTGGAATATCCATATCTCCCATTCTTTCTATTTGCTTAAGTTTGCTTTGAGCCATTTTTGCTTTGGTTGCTTTGTATCTAAATCTATCGGCCAAAGCTTGTAGTCTTGCTTTTTCTTCTGTGTGTTCTTTATATTCTTTTAGGTCTTTTTCGTAGTTTAGCTCTTTTGTTTTTACAAACTTAGAATAATTTCCTACATATCTTTTTATCTTATGCCTTTCTATCTCATATACAACTGTTGCGAACTTATCTAGAAAAGCTCTGTCGTGGGATACTACAACGATAGCTTTTTGGTATTCGGCTAAATAATCTTCAAGCCACTCAATACTTGTAATATCTAAGTGATTGGTTGGCTCATCTAGTATTAAAAGGTCGGGCTTGCTCAAAAGAAGTTTGATAAGAGCTATCTTTGTTCTTTGTCCGCCAGAAAACTCACATAGCTTCTTTGTTTTGTCACTTTCTGTAAATCCAAACTTTTTGATTGCGGTGTTATATTCTTTAAGATAAGTATATCCACCAAGTATATCATACCTTGTCAAAAGTTTGTCGTGTTTTATAATATCTTCTTGCAAACAGTTTTCTTGCATCTTTTGTTCGATATCATCAATCTGCTTTTTTATCTGCAAAACATCATTGTATGCTTTTAATATTTCATTTTCAAATGTTTCTTTGTCATCTTCAAAGGCTATTTGTTTAAGGTAGCCTATTTGAAACTTCCCGGTCTTTTGGATCTTTGCTGCGTTTTTATCATCAACATCAATTTCTTGCTCACCTGTTATAACTCTCAAAAGCGTAGTCTTGCCTGAGCCGTTACGACCGACAATAGCTACTTTGTCTTTTGAATTAACTTCAAAGGATATATTCTTTAATATTTCATTTTCACCAAAAGAAACACTTATATTGTCTAAAAATAATCTCATAGTAAAGTCATTATATCATCAAAATATCCGTTGCGCAATCTATTATAAATTCCGCTAAATAAATTTTGTAAAATAAAAAAGACCTATAAAGGTCTTTTAGGTATAAAATCCGTTGGGTTGTTTGAAACAACATATGTATACTTTTTGTTTTTTATTCTATCTATTGTTATATTGTGAGTTAGTAATTGATTTTTGATGTATTCAAAGTTGTCTTCAATAATTTTGTTTGTATCTGTTATTAAATATGTTTTTGGAGTTTTTAATTCTTCAATTATATGTTTAATTGTATTTTCTATAATATCTTTCATTATATTCATATATTTATACCACCTTATAAAAAGTATATTTATGATAATTTGTTAGTCAAGGAAAAAATATTAAAATAGAATATTTAGTCCATTTTCCTTTTGATAAAATTTTTTGATAAACAGGACTTTCTTTGAAATTGTAAATGTGAAAACCTAGTTTTTCACACTCTGCTTGTAAAGTGCGATAATCACATTGTGCAAGTTCTTTATTTTGGATTGCATATTCGCAAAAATAGTTTGATTTATCTTTGATAAGTTCTTCTTGGACTTTTTCTTTAAGTTTCAAAGCATATTCTTTTTCAATCATATTTTTTTATCTCCTTGAATTACCATTTCATTATATTTTTGTAAAAACTAACTATAAATACTAAAAAACCAAATAAGCAAAGCATATATTTATTACTCCTTGTTTTTTATTTAGTATAGCATATGCCAAAGGACTTTTTTGGGACATCAAAAGGAATATAAAAAAAGATAAGTGGTTTTTCACTTATCTTTTTTGATTTATGAATATTTATTTTTGAAATTTTGATTTCTGAAGATTGAGAAGATTATTGTTTAGGGGAATATTATTCTTCTTCTGTTTCTTCGCTTTCGTCTATTTCTTCGTGAGCGGTAACTGATGCGCAAACTACTTTGTAATTATCGCCTTTGATACGCATAATTCTTACACCTTGAGTGTCACGACCGATTTTTGTAATTTCGGTTGCTTGCAGTCTTATGATTGTACCATTATCTGTAATTATAATTACGTCTTCGTCATTTTTAACTTGTTTTAGGTTTACAAGTTTACCAGTCTTACTATTAAATACACCGGCCTTAATACCTTTACCACCACGAGTTTGTAGTCTATAGTCTGATGGATCGCTACGTTTACCGAAACCGTTTTCTGATACGGTTAGGATTTGGCTGCCGTTTTTGATAACTGCCATATCTACTACATAGTCTTTGCCGTCAAGTTTGATACTACGTACACCTTGTGTATCTCTACCCATAGGTCTTACGTCTTCTTCGCTAAATCTAATACATTTACCTTCGTGGCTAGCTACTAAGATTTCGTCTCTACCATTTGTTATTTGAACAGAAATCAAACTATCTGTATCGCTTAGTTTAATAGCTATCTTACCTACTTTACGGATATTAGCAAATTCTTGAAGGTCAGTTTTCTTAATCAAACCTTCTTTTGTTGCCATCATTAGGTAGCCTCTTGCGTTTGGTTCTATACGAAGGATAGTTGTTACTGTTTCGCCTTCTTCTAGTTGAAGCAGGTTTACAATAGCTCTACCTTTGGCTGCTTTTTGAGCTTCTGGGATAAAGTATGCTTTTTTGCTAAATACTTTACCTTTGCTTGTAAAGAATAGTAAGTCATCATGTGTTGATGATACGAACATTGTTTCTACAAAGTCTTCTTCTTTTGTCTTATGTCCTGATACACCTACGCCGCCACGTCTTTGTGCGTGGTATTCGGTGATTGGTTGTCTCTTAACATATCCCATATGAGTAAGAGATATCATAACATCTTCTTTTTCGATAAAGTCTTCGATATCTAGTTCGCCTTCGTCTATGCAGATTTCGCTAACACGTGGTGTTGCGTATTTTTCTTTGATTTCGATAAGTTCTGTTTTGACAATAGCAAGAACTTTTGCTTCGCTACGAATAATGCTTTTGTATTCAGCGATTTTTTCGTGAAGTTCTTTTAATTCTTCTTCTATTTTATAAACTTCTAGACTTGTCAATCTTTGAAGTTTCATATCAAGGATTGCGCCGGCTTGTTTTTCAGTCAAAGTAAAGTTAGCACAAAGTTTTTCGCAAGCGTCTACTCTGTCTTGGCTTGATTTGATGATTTTGATAACTTTATCAATATTTTTAAGTGCGATAACAAGTCCTTCTAAGATATGTGCTCTTTCTTGAGCTCTTTCTAGGTCGTATTTTGTTCTACGCAAAATAACTTCTTTTTGGTGCTCTAGATAATGATAAAGCATTTCTTTTAGGTTACAAATCTTTGGTTCGCCGTTTACTAGGGCTAGGAAGATAATTCCGCTGCCTTGTTGCATTTGTGTATGTTTATATAATAGATTTAGTACTACTTGTGCGTTTGCATCTTTTTTAAGTTCGATAACAATACGCATACCTTCTCTACCGCTTTCATCTCTTAGGTCTGAGATACCTTCAATCTTTTTATCTCTAACAAGTGTTGCAATATATTCTACAAGTTTTGCTTTGTTTACTTGGTATGGAAGTTCGGTAACAATAATACTTTGTTTACCTGTCTTTTCGTTAACTTCGATATCTGTTCTTGCTCTAACTACGATATTGCCTCTACCTGTACGATAAGCATTCTTTACAGATGCTCTACCCATAATAAGGCCTTTGGTTGGATAGTCTGGAGCAGGAATAATCTTAATAAGCTCTTCGATATCAATTTCTGGGTTGTCTATTAGGGCTATAACGCCATCAATTACTTCGCCTAGGTTATGAGGCGGAATATTAGTTGCCATACCTACAGCGATACCGTCAGCGCCGTTAACAAGTAGGTTTGGGAATCTACTAGGAAGTACTGATGGTTGTTGAAGTGTTCCATCAAAGTTTGGATAAAAATCTACTGTTTCTTTTTCTATATCACGAAGCATTTCGCCAGCAATTTTGCTAAGACGTGCTTCGGTATATCTTTGAGCTGCGGCTGGGTCGCCGTCTATGCTACCAAAGTTACCTTGACCATCAACAAGTGGGCATCTAATAGAAAAGTTTTGGGCAAGTCTAACCAAAGCTTCGTATACAGCTGAATCGCCGTGTGGGTGGAACTTACCAAGAACGTCACCGACAATACGGGCACATTTTCTGTAAGGTTTGTCGTTAGATAGATTTAACTCTCCCATAGCATAAAGTATTCTTCTATGAACAGGTTTTAGTCCGTCTCTTACATCTGGTATAGCTCTTGATACGTTAACTGCCATAGCATATGCTATAAATGACTTTTTAAGTTCATCATTGATTTCTATATCTTTATATAAAGTTTTATCTTCGATTTTTTCTAATTCTTCTGAATAATCTCTTTTTTTCATATTATCACTCCGTTATATCCTAGATATCAAGGTCTTTTACCAAAGTTGCATTTTCTTCGATAAACTGTCTTCTAAGTTCTGGATTTTCACCCATAAGTGTACTGAAGATACCATCTGCTTCTAGAGCATCTTCCATACGAACTCTAAGTAGTGTTCTGTTTTCTGGGTTCATTGTTGTTTGCCATAGTTGTTCTTCACTCATTTCACCAAGACCTTTGTATCTTTGGATTTCAGTGCCTTTTCTTCCCATAGCGTCTAGGGCTTTTTCTAATTCTTCGTCACTATAAACGTACTTTATATCTTTACCACGGGCTACTTTGTATAGCGGTGGTTGAGCTATGTATACGTGACCATTTTCGATAAGTGGCTTCATAAATCTAAAGAAGAATGTAAGTAGCAATATTCTAATATGGCTACCATCAACGTCGGCATCAGTCATACAAATAATTTTGTTATATCTTAGTTTTTCTTCTTTATAATCATTATGTATTCCGCAGCCAAATGCTGTAATCATTGATTTAATTTCGTTGTTTTCAAGTACTCTACCAAGTCTTGTTTTTTCTACGTTCAAAATCTTACCACGAAGTGGAAGAATAGCTTGATATCTTCTATCACGGCCAGTTTTTGCAGTACCACCCGCAGAGTCACCTTCGACTATAAATATTTCGCATAGTGAAGGGTCTTTTTCGCTACAGTCAGCAAGCTTACCTGGAAGTGTAGTAGATTCAAGTACACCTTTTCTTCTTGTTAGTTCTTTTGCCTTACGAGCGGCATCTCTTGCTCTTTGAGCAGAAACACTCTTCAAAATAAGCTCTTTAGCTACATTTGGATTTTCTTCTAGATAATCACCAAAAACATCTGTTAAGGCTTTTTCTACAAGTGTTCTCATTTCGCTGTTACCAAGTTTAGTTTTTGTTTGGCCTTCAAATTGTGGATTTTGAAGTTTTACAGAGATAACAGCGGTAAGACCTTCTCTACAATCTTCGCCAGATAGTTTTTCGCTTTCTTTAACAATCTTTGCTTTTTGAGCATAGTCATTAATTACTTTTGTCAAAGCATTTTTGAAACCAACAAGGTGTGTACCACCTTCTTCAGTGTTGATGTTGTTTGCGTATGCGTTAATTACTTCGTTATAACCATCATTGTATTGGAAAGATATTTCTACTTCGCTAGTTTTTGTGATTTTGTTTATATAAACAGGTTCTGGGAATAATGTTTCTTTGCCTTTGTTCAAAAATTCAACAAACTCAATAATTCCGCCTTTGAAGTAAAACTCATCTTCTCTCTCTTGACCTTCTCTCTTGTCTTGCAAAACAATAGTTAAACCTTTGTTTAGGAAAGCTATTTCTCTAAATCTAGATTTAAGAGTGTCATAGTTGAAGTTTACTGTTTCAAAAATTTCATCATCAGGAAGGAAAGTAACAGCAGTACCACGATTTTTTGTTTCGCCTATCTCTTTTAGTGGGTATTGTGGAATACCTGTTTTGTACTCTTGTTTGAAGTGAATATTATTTTGCCAAATTTCCACTTTAAGCTTTTTTGACAAAGCGTTAACTACTGACAAACCAACACCGTGCAAACCACCTGAGATTTTGTAACCTTCGCCACCAAATTTACCGCCGGCGTGAAGTTTTGTTAAAACTACTTCTACGGCAGATTTTTTCTCAGTCTTATGCATACCAGTTGGGATACCACGACCATTGTCTGTAACAGTAACAGAACCGTCTTTGTTAAGGCTAACAATAATCTTGTCGCAATAACCAGCCAAAGCTTCGTCAATACTATTGTCAACTATCTCTGTGATAAGGTGGTGAAGACCACGTTCATCTGTAGAGCCTATATACATACCAGGACGCTTTCTTACAGGTTCAAGTCCTTCCAAAACTTGAATATCATCTTCGGTATATTTTTTAGATTTTGTAAGTGTTTCTTCGTCCTTTTTTATTTTTTCAGCATCATCTTTTTTCATTTTTACCTCGCTATAAATTTGCTACCTTTTTAGCAAAAAAATTAGAATATCAATTCTACGCATATATTATAACATATTATATATATATAATAAAGTACTTTTTTGAATTTTTTTGTAAATTTCGCCGTTATTTTCGCTATAAAGGGAGTTTTATTATAACCTACAAAAGTGATAAATCAACCCTAAAGTGTCAAAAATCTAATATACAGCGGAAATACGTAATTATAACTATGTATTATGCTTTTTAGATTGGGGCATATTTTTAGTAAAAACTTGTTTTTTTATTCGTAGTATAAATATTTTATTTTTATTTTGAAAACTCAATATTATATGATAAAATTTAGGCATAAAAAAGGAGATTAATTTTATGTCTTTTGAAAAAGATTTTAACAAAACAATTAAGTTAAAAATTGCAAGTATTATTCTATTTATTGTTTCAATACTTTGTGCGGGTGGAGCTTTTATAACCCATTTATTTTTATCAAATATGATTTCTGATAATTTTCAAATTATAGATGATTTTGAATTTAGTATGATAAATACTCGCGAAGAAGATGGTGAAACACTTTATGACTATAATGTAAAAGGTTCTTTTATTTCAGATGAATTTTCTTTAAATTCTGGTAAAATTATTATTCAATTTTTATTAAATGATAATGGATCAAGTTATAGTACAAGACCTGTTATGATAGATATAACAACACCTATAGAAGAAGATGAAATTTATGTTATAAATTATAATTTTTTTGATACTGATAATCTAAAATCAATTTGGTCTATAAATATTTCTGATAATGTAAGTAAATATACATTAATGGATAAAGGTTATAATAAAATGTTTAATAACTTATTTCTACCTTTAGTTATTATTGGTGGGGCTTCTTTAATTACTTCTATTGCTTTAACAATTTCTTATTCTATAAAGAAAAGAAAAACTACAAATCAAGTTTCTACAATTCAAACTACTCTACAAACAACAATAAATACTATGAAACAAAAAGAAGCTGAAGAGTTACATTGTCCTTACTGTAATACAAAAATCGAAAAAACTGATAAAAAATGTCCTAGTTGTGGGGCTACTTTATAAAAATTTCGACATTTTACGACATAAATAAAAATAAAAAAAGCACCTATTTATTTAGGTGTTTTTTTTGTAAATAATTATTTTTATTGATTTTGTTTAATTTTTTAGATTACCATTTTCGATATAGAAGATTTTGTCAGTTTCTTTGAGTGGGTAATCATATCTTGTACAAGTAATTATTGTTTGAACGTCTTTGATTATTTTTAGCAAATTTTGTTGTCTTGTATCATCAAGTTCGCTTAAAACATCATCAAGAAGTAATACTGGCATTTCGCCACGTTCTTCTTTGAATAAATTAAGTTCGGCAAGTTTTAGAGAAAGTGTTGCAAGTCTTTGTTGACCTTGAGAGCCAAAGCTACGGATATCTATATTATTAATTACAACTTTTAGATCGTCTCTATGTGGACCAATTGTTGTATAGCCTAGTTCATAATCTTTTTGAAGGTTTTGGGTAAGACCTTTTTGTAATTTTTCTTTTATCTCTTCTACACTATTTCCTATAACGCCTTGGTAAGTTACTTTTAATTCTTCTTTGCCATTTGTTATAAATTTATGGATATCATAAGCAGGTTTACTTAATTTTTCGATAAAGTTAATACGCCAATTAATAATTTTGCTTGCTATATCTGCTAGCTGTTCGTCCCAGATAGAAATAGCGTCTTTTAAGGCTTCGAAATCTTTTGTAAATTTAAGAAGTTTATTTCTTTGGTTTAGAATTTTGTCATATCTACAAAGTAGATAAAAATAGTTACGGCTGATTTGAGATATATCTATATCCATAAATCTACGTCTATCTTGTGGAGCGTCTTTTACAAGGCGTATTTCGTCTGGTGAGAAAAATATAACTGTAAGCTCACCCATAAGCTCACCTATTCTTTTGATAGGAATTTCATTTATTTTTATAGTTTTCTTTTCTTTATCACGTGTGATTATTTCGATATTGCTATTATAAAATTGTTTTTCTACTTCTATTTTTACTTTAGATGTAGTTTCGCCCCATTTAATTAATTCTTTATCACGGCTGGTTTTTGTTGATTTTCCTATAGAACAGTAATAAATACTTTCAAGTAAATTTGTTTTACCTTGGGCGTTATTACCAATAAAAACATTAAGCCCAGAAGCTAAGGTAGTATTAAGTTTTTTGTAGTTACGAAAATTTTCGAGCTTGATACTTTTTATTAGCATAATTTTTCCTTTATTTTTTTACAAATATATATTATCATAAAAATATATTTTAGTAAAGAATAAATGGGTTTTCGGGTTGACTTATCCACAATTTATAAGTAAAATAATATTAGAGAAATTAAGGAAAATATTATATGCAAAATTTAACTGAAAAATGGGCATTAGTGCTAAAAGAAATTGAACACGAAGTTACTGCTGTAAGTTTTGATTTATGGATTAAAAACTTAGAACCAGTAGATATAACAGATGACAAGATTATTCTTTTTGCTAATACTCAAAACGCAAAAAATCAAGTATTAAAACTTCATAAAGAAAAACTTATAAAAGCTATATCTACTATATTTGACACTGTTAATGATTTTGTAATTATCGACCCTACAGAAAAAAGTGACTACCTTCAAAACAAAGAAAAACACGTTGAAGAACAAGTAGTTGATACTCCTGTAGAAAAGGTACAATCTATCTTTAACGAAAAATATACTTTTAATAACTTTGTCGTAGGTAAAAGTAATCAGTTTGTTTATGCAGCAGCAAAAAGCGTAGCAGAAGACCCAGGTAATAAATTTAATCCACTATTTATTTATGGTGGCTCAGGACTTGGTAAAACTCACCTTCTTCACGCTATAGGTAATTATATAAAATCTAATAATCCAAAATTAAATGTTATATACGTTACTTGTGAGACATTTACAAACGACTATTTATATTCACTAAGATCAAACAAAGATAATAGTACAAAACTATTTAGAGATAAATATCGTAGTTGTGATGTACTTATGATTGATGATATTCAATTTATCACAGGCAAAACTAGTACTCAAGAAGAGTTTTTCCATACATTTAATGATTTATTCCAAAACAATAAACAAATTATTATTTGTTCGGATAGACACCCAAGAGAAATTGAAACATTAGAAGAAAGATTAAGAACAAGATTTGTAAGCGGTCTAACTCAAGATATTCAGCAACCAGATTTTGAAACAAGACTAGCAATCCTTCAAAAGAAAGTTCAAATAGAAAAATATTCTGTAGAACCAGAAGTTCTAGAATATATAGCAAAAAATATTGATACAAATATAAGAGAGCTAGAAGGAGCTTTGAAAGGCACATACTTCCATTCAAAATTATTTGATAAACCATCTGCTACTCTTGATGATGCTGTAGATACTATAAAAGAAACAGTAGAAACAACAACTACAAAATTATCTCCAGAGAGAATAATCGAAGTTGTTTGTAAATACTATAATGTACAAGAATCAGACCTTGTTGGTAAAAAACGTAATAAAGAAATAGTTGACCCAAGACAAACTTGTATGTATCTAATTACTGATATGATACCTGATATGCCACTACTTTCAATTGGAAGACTGTTTGGTGGTAGAGATCATACAACAGTAATTCATGCTAGAGATAAAATAGCTGAAAACTTAAAATCAAACACAAATCTAAAAACAACAGTAAACGACCTAAAAGCAATGATAAAAAGTAACAAACAATAATTAAGTTGTTTACAACTTTGTGCAAATGTGTATAACTTATCACATAAATCACACAACTTATTCACAAATCAAAAATTCAAAAATAGGTAAAAAACCTATCAAAAATAGTCGAAAATAAGGGGTTTTTGATAAAAAATAAAGTTATCCACAAATCAACACACATTAATAATTATAATAATTTTTAATAAAAAAGGAGAATAACATAAGATGCAAGTCGTATGTGATGGATCAGCACTAGGAGCTGCAACTTTAAGAGTTATAAAAGCAATTTCAAACAAAACAACTACACCAATCCTAGAAGGTATTAAACTTACTGCAGAAGATAATAAACTAACACTATCTGCAACAGACTTAGAGCTTGGTATCGAAAATACAATTAACGCTATAGTAAAAGATGAAGGCGAAATTGTAGTACCAGGTAAAATCTTTGCTGAGTTTACAAAAAAATTAAATAACGAAGAAGTAGAACTTATATTAGACGAAGAAAAAAGACAATTAAAGATAAGCTATACAGATAGCGAAAGTTATTTTCAAGTACTTAACGCTATTGAATTTCCAAAACTAAAAACTATCGAAGATGGTGAGTACTTTACTATCACTCAAAAGAACTTCAAAACACTTGTTAACAAAACAGTATTTGCAGTAGCCCTAGATGATAGCAGACCAATACTAAAAGGCGTACTTCTTGAAATAGCTAACAATACTATTTCTGCAATAGCATTGGACGGATATAGACTTGCGCTTATCAAAAAACCACTTGTTAACTTCTCTTGCGAAACAGAACTTATTGTTCCTGCAAAGAGCTTAAAAGAAATATCTAACCTTCTTGAAGATGTAGATGATGAACTAAAGATATTTGTAGAAAGAAACTTTATGATGATAGACCTAGGTTCTACAAAAGTTATGACAAGACTTCTTGATGGTGATTTTATCAACTATAAACAAATTCTTCCTACAGAGTTTACAACAAATGTTACTGTAAACAAACTTCAACTAGAAGATGCTTTGGATAGAACATCAATCCTTTCTAGAGTTGATAGAAACAACCTTGTTAAATTTGATATCAAAGATAAACTTTTGACACTTACATCAACATCTGATATTGGTAATATCAAAGAAAATATTTCAATCGCTCTTAAAGGTAATGACCTTGTTATTGCATTTAACTCTAGATACTTTACAGAAAGCTTAAGAGTTATTGGAGATGAATTTGTAAAAATCAACTTTAATATGCCATCTAGCCCTTGTGTAATCACTCCTAACGAAGGTGATGAGTTTATTTACCTAATTCTTCCTGTTAGAATTATTAACAACTAAAACTAAAATAAAGGCCTAAAATTAACATATAAAAAATCTAGCCCAACAAACTGGTTAGATTTTTTTGTTATAATTTATAATAAATAATTAAAATTATTATTTATAAAAACACTAATCGAATTTTGTCGAATTTATATAAATAACTAAACTAAAAATTAATCGAAAAATGTCGAAAAATTAATATATAAAATTAAAAAAGGTCTAGTAAAAAAACTAGACTTTTTTTTGTAAAGTAAATTTTATAAATAAAAAAAAGAAGTACAAATTTTGTACATCTTTTTTTAATCAAATTATTAAGCGTCAATATCGTCGATATCTGTATCAACAACAACTTCTTCGTCAGCTACTTCTTCAACTGCTGGAGCTTCTACAACTTCTTCTTCAAAAAGTTCTACTGGTTCTGATTCTACAGCTGTTAGGTCTTCCATAACTTGTTCTACTGGAGTTGGATTTTCGATATCAGCTTCTTGATATGAATTTTCGTCAACAACTAGGTCGCAAATTTCTACAAACTCAAAACGAAGTTCTTTTTGTAGAGATTTTTTAAGTGGCATATATTGTTTTTCAAAACTCTTTTCATAATCATTGATTGCTTTTTGTGGGCAACCGATTGAAAGTAGGTCGTTTTTGTATGTTTCAAAGAAAACAACTTTCTTACCTACTTCTTCCATAGTAGAAATTGAAATTTCAACTTTTGCAAGTTTGCCAGGTTTGTTACCGTACATTTCGGCAGCTCTTTCTTTACACATTTCAACGTTTCTTTCTACATTAGAGTAGTTAGCTACGATTTCTTGAGCTTCGATTTCATCAAAGTGACCAACAACATTTAGACCTTCTTCAAGTCCTGCAATCATAGTTTCGATAACTGCTGCGTTGTGAGCACCCAAAATCAAAACTTCGTGTCCTTCTTGACATCTTACAAAATCACCTTCAAAGATATCAAAGTAAGAAACTACTGCTTCTTTTGCTGATTCTTTAAGAAGTGTTTGAAGGCTTGAAAGAAGTCTTGCTTTTGTTGCATTGTAGTTTGCAATTTTAACTCCTTCTTCTTTTGACACATTGTCATATGCTACCTTTAGAGCATTCCAGTTAGGATAGTA
Source organism: Clostridia bacterium (assembly GCA_045534265.1). GTDB lineage: Bacteria > Bacillota > Clostridia > Christensenellales > UBA1242 > CAKVLS01. The sequence continues at coordinate 18,685 of JAZSJH010000007.1, read as the reverse complement.
ATTTCTAAGGCTCTTTGCCATTACTATTCTTCTGTGTTCTTCACCGTTAAGTTGTGAAGCGGCATATTCTGCAAATGCGCTTGCAGTAGTTGCCATATCTGTAAAGTTTTTATTAACAGCTGCTACTTGGCTTCTAATTTTTTTGCTTTCAACAGCGTCTTCGGCAAATACTACTTCGCCAGAATTCAAAATTTCAAGTATATTCATAAATATTCCTCCATGGTCATTTTACTAAAATTTAATTTTTTAGTCAAACCAAATAATATATTTTATTATTACATATATAATTTATTTAGCCCAAAAACAGGTATTTTTTACTATTTTGACGATTTTTGGGCGGATATGCCACTATCTATACCCTTTTTTAAGTCTTTATCTTGATAATTTATTGTTGACAATAATCCCTGCTTTTAGTATAATACTCTTGTCTATTTAGGATTATAGTAATTCAAAAAATTTTCAATTGCGACTAAATTTTTTGATGGCTATATAAAGAAAATTTTTTAAGGAGAGCGAAAATGAAAAGAACTTATCAACCAAATAAGAGAAAAAGAGTAACTGTTCACGGCTTTAGAAAAAGAATGCAAACTAAAGGTGGCCGTAAAGTTTTGCAAAGAAGAAGAAACAGAGGCAGAGCTAAATTATCTGCTTAATTAAATTAAACGAAGGTTTTGTATGTTAGAAAAGCAGTATAGATTAAAAAAGAATAAAGAATACAGCTATGTTTATAAAAAAGGCGAAACTTCTTATTCTAAAGTTTTGACTATGTATTATGTTAAGACAAAAATAAAACCTTTTAAGGTTGGCTTTTCTATCTCTAGCAAAATCGGTAACAGTGTAATCCGTCATAAAGTGAAGAGAAAGTTAACTCACCTATTCAAAGAATTTATTAAAGATGTTAATCCAAACTACAACTACATTTTTGTTGCAAGGAATGGTATAGAAAATATGACCTATGACCAACTATACCTTGAAATGAAAAAAGTTTTGACCAAAGGTAAAATGCTAAATGAGCAAGTTTAGAAAAAAGACTTTTTGGGGCAAGGTAGTTTATGTTTTACTTTATCCGTTTAGGATATTGTTTTTAGGATTAATTTATATGTATAAATATCTTATTTCCCCATTACTACCTTCAGCTTGTAGATTTACTCCTAGTTGCTCGTCTTATGGCTTAGCAGCGATTAAAGAGTATGGTCCGGTTAAAGGTAGTTTTTTAACAATATGGAGAATTTGTAGGTGTAACCCTTGGAGCAAAGGCGGTTTTGATCCCGTAAAACCAAATATCAAAGGAGATATAAAATGGCTAATTTAGTAAGCTTACTAGCAACTTGGCCAAAAGGTATGTGGGAAAGTTTAATTAAAATATTTTACAACGGCATAGGAAACTACGTTGTTGCGATTATTTTACTTACACTAACTATCAAACTTGTACTTTTACCACTAGACTTTCTTCAAAGATACAAAAGTTCTAGTTTTTCTAGAAGTCAAGCATACCTTAAGCCACAAATTGATAAATTAAACAAAAGATATGGTAATAACCAAAAACTACTTAACGAAAACCTAAACAAACTTTACAAAGAAAATAATATTAAGATGGGTTCATCATGCCTTATTATGTTTTTGAGTTTAGTTCTTAATATGGTTGTTCTTATTACTTTCTGGAATGGTATGAACGCAGTTTCTAGATACCAAATAACTAATCAATATGACCAATACCTAAATATTTATAACACAACTATCACTGAACAAGTTGGTGGCGGAGCTACTGCAGAAGACGCAAAAGCAACTGCTCAACAAGCTGTTTTGGATAGCTATGATGATATAAATATGAGCTTTTTATGGATTAAGAATATTTGGAGACCAGACACAACTACAAAGGCAGTTCCTACTTTTGATGAGTGGGTAAAAGTATCTGGGGCAAAATACGCAGATGATGCTGCAAGAGATACTGCAAAAGCTGAGTATAATGATGTAATGAAACTTGTTTTTGAGAATCGTCAAGAAGTAAATGGATACTTTATCACACCAATACTTGTTATGGCTCTTATGATAGTATCTCAATGGCTAACTCGTAGATCTCAACTTCCACCAAAAGAAAAACGTGCACAAATGAGTGAAGAACAATTAAAACAACTAAAATCAGGTAAAGTTATGATGTTTGTACTTCCTGTTATTATGTTGTTCTTTGTAATCAACACTGGTGCGTTGTTTGCAATGTATATGTTTATAAGCTCACTTCTATCTTCTTGTGTTACTCCACTTATTACAAAAGCAGTTAATGCTTTAGAGAAAAGACAAGAAAGAAAAAGAGAAGAATTAATTCACGTTGATTATAGGAGAAAATAATATGAAAACAATAATTGCTGAAGGAAAAACAATCGAAAAAGCTATCGAAGCTGGACTTAAAGAACTTGGGGTTTCTCAAGAAGAAGTAGAAATCAAAATAATATCTGAAGGCGGACTTTTCAAAAAGGCAAAAGTTGAACTTATCGTAGACAAAGAAGCCGAAGATAAAGTAATTGTAAAAGAAGAGAAAAAAGCCGAAAAAGAAGCTTCAAAAGAAACAAAGAAAAAAGAAAAAGCAGAATCTAAAAAAGCAAAGAAAGAAGAAAAGGTAGAAGCTATAGTTGAAGAAAAAACTGAAGAAAAACCTGCTAAAAAATCTAAAGAAGAACTTCTTGACGAAGCTGTAGAACTTGGTAGTAAATTCTTGACTAGCTTGTTCAAAGAACTAAATGATGAAATTATTGTTACTTCAACAAAAGTTGATGGCAATATTAATTACAATATCAAAGGCGAAAAAGTAAGTACTTTTATCGGTTATCGTGGTGAAACTCTTAACGCATTGCAATACATTGTTAATATGGTTGTAAAAAATGCAGGTTACAGAGTAAGAGTTATTCTTGACGTAGAAAACTATAAAGCAAAAAGAGAAGAAACACTTATCTCTCTTGCAGAAAGACTTGCAAGAAAAGCTATTGCTCAAAACAAAGAAATCAAACTTGAGCCAATGAATGCTTATGAAAGAAGAATTATTCATACAGCTTTAACTGACGCTGATGTTTCTACTCATAGCGAAGGAGAAGAGCCAAATAGATATTTGGTTATCACTCCAAATTCTCTAAAAACTGAAGAATAAAATTTTAAGATAGGTAAACAACTTACCTATCTTTTTTTTGTGTAAATATAGCGTTAATTTTTATCTGTTTTATTAAAATAAATTTTTTATATTTTTGTTATTTATAAACTCAAATAATATAAATTAAAATTCGTAAAAATAAATATTTTTTTAACAAAAACACAAGTTGCTTTTTTGTCAAATAGTTTTGTTAAAATTTTGTAAAAATACATTTTTTGTTTTATTTTGCAGATGTTTTATATTATGCTAAACTGATTATGTAAAGGGGCTTATTTTTATGGCTAAATTATATTTTAAGTACGGAGCTATGGGGTCTTCAAAAACAGCTCAAGCTCTTATGTGTATGTTTAATTACGAACAAAGGGGTTTTAGAGTTTTACTTATAAAACCATCACTTGACAACAGAGATATTAATGGCGGACAAATTGTCGTAAAAAGTCGAATTGGACTTTCTTCTCCGTGTCAAGTTTTCTCTCAAGAAACCAATCTTTATGACTTTGTTCAGGATAGGGGTTTTTTTACAAAAGACTGTGTAGTAATCGTTGATGAATGTCAATTTTTGACAAAAAAACAAGTAGAACAATTACACTTAGTTTCAAGATTTGTGCCTGTACTTTGTTATGGATTACTTACAAATTTCAAGTCAGAACTTTTTGAAGGAAGTAAAAGACTTGTCGAAATTGCAGAGTCTTTGCAAGAAGTAAAATGCGTTTGTAGATGTGGCAAAAAAGCAACAATAAACGGCAGATTTATCAACGGAAAAATTGTAACAAATGGTGATGAAGTCTCAATTGGTGGAGACGAATCTTACGAAGCTATGTGTTATGATTGTTACTTAAAATATAAACAAAAATTATAATCTTTACATAGAGCAATATATTGTGATATAATAAAAAACGTTAAAAAAAGGAGTGACTTATGGAAGATACAATCGTAGCTCAAGCAACACCAGTCGGCAACGGCGGAATTAGTATAATAAGACTTAGTGGCGAAAAAAGTTTTGATATAGCTACAAGTATTTTTTCTGCAAAAGAATTTGAAAAAGAAAAAGTAACTCCTAGAAAGTTATATCTTGGAAAAATCAAAGATGATAATTTCAAAGAAAATTGCCTTGCTGTTTATTTTGCAAATCCCTACTCTTACACAGGCGAAGATGTTGTAGAATTTCAATGCCACGGCGGAACTTTTGTTAGTAATAAAATAATTGATATGTGTATCAAAAACGGCGCAAGACTAGCTCTTCCTGGAGAGTTTACAAAAAGAAGTTTTATCAATGGAAAACTTAGTCTTGATAAAGCCGAAGGTGTAATTGATGTAATCAACGCCCAGACTGAAAGCGAAGCAAGAGCGGGTTTTGATCTTGTTAATGGTGAGCTTTTCAAAACGGTAAAAAGTATTCAAAAAAGACTTACTGATATGCTTGCCGAAATTGAAGTTTCACTTGATTATCCAGAGCAAGATATAGAGTACGAAACAGCCGAAAGTATAAACGGAAGACTAATAACTATAAAAGACGAATTAAATAATTTGCTTGCTACATCAAAACACGGCAAGATAATAAAAGACGGCGTAAATGTAGTTATACTAGGTAAACCAAACGTTGGTAAAAGTAGTCTTATGAACGCTCTATTGTCATACGATAGAGCAATCGTTACAGAGATTGCCGGAACTACAAGAGATACCTTGCAAGAAAGTTATATTTACAAAGATATGAAAGTAAATATAACAGATACTGCAGGTCTTCACGAAAGTGATGATGTTGTAGAAAAAATAGGCATAGAAAAAGCAAAAAGCAGTATAAACAATGCCGATATTATTTTGCTTGTTTTAGACGGCTCTAAACAGTTATCTATCGAAGATAAACAAAACTTAGAACTTATAAAAGGTAAAAAGGCTTTTGTAATTATTAACAAAAGCGACCTTGAGAGAAAAATATCTGTTGATTTTGAAACTATAAATATTAGTGCAAAAAATAAACAAGGTATAGAACAAATAAAAGAAAAAATTTACGAAACAGTCAAAAGCGATTGTTTTGTTCAAAGCAACATTACCCTTACCAACAAACGTCACGAAATAGCAGTTGCTCAAGCTATTGAGTTTATTACTTCTGCTATAGATAATATATTTGATATCTCACTTGATTGTGTTGCTGTTGATATAAAATCCGCTTGGGAAAAACTAGGAGAGATAACAGGCGAAACAACTAGCGAAGATATAATAGATGCTATATTCTCTAAATTCTGTTTAGGAAAATAAAAAGGTAAAATATATGATATATTTTATAAGACACGGACAAACAACTTATAATAAGGCAGGAAAAATTCAAGGTATACTTGATACACCTTTGACAGCCCTTGGCAAAAATCAAGCCAAGCAAGCTGCCGAAAAGATGAAAGATTATAAATTTGATATAATCTACACTTCTCCATTAACAAGAGCTTTGTTTACCGCTAAAACTATAAATAAATATCACAATGCACCATTAATTATTGATAATGCCTTAATAGAATTTGATGTAGGAAAAAATTTAGAAAATAAATTTTTGAAAGATCTAGGTGATGACTTTTTTGACAAAATATATGATGGCAAAACTGATTTTGGTCAAGAAGACATAAATAAATTTAGAGAAAAAATAAAAAAATTTTTATTATCACTTGATAATACAAAAAATATTTTACTTGTATCACACGGTGGTGTGTATACACAAATAGAATATTTCAAAACAGGTAAAATAATGCAAACCGAAATTGAAAATTGCACACCTGTAATAATTAATTTAGAAGGATTAAAAAATGACAAATAATTTTGATGCTATTGTTGTAGGTAGTGGACACGCTGGTTGCGAAGCGGCTCTTGCCCTTGCCCGTACCGGTCAAAAAACATTACTTACTACACTAAATCTTGATAGTATTGCCTTTCTTGCTTGCAATCCATCTATTGGTGGAACAGCAAAAGGTCAGCTTGCCAGTGAAGTAGACGCTCTTGGCGGTCAAATGGGTATTAACGCCGATAGCACCGTTTTGCAATTGCGTATGCTAAACCTTGGTAAAGGTCCTGCAGTTCATAGTTTGCGTGCACAAGTAGACAAGAATCAATATCATATTAATATGAAAAAGACTTTGGAAAACACAGAAAATTTAACTATAAGACAAACCGAAGTTGTAGAAATATTAGTAGAAGACAACAAAATAACAGGCGTAAAAACCGCCCTTGGCGAAACATTTTTTGCAAAAGCTGTAGTTGTTTGTACAGGTGTTTACTTAGACAGTCGTATTATTATCGGCGAATTTACAAAAGCCCAAGGCCCTAATGGTTTTATTAATGCTCACGGCCTTACAGATAGTTTAAGAAACCTTGGTTTTGAGATTAGAAGATTCAAAACCGGAACACCAGCTAGAATATATAGCGATAGTGTAGATTACTCTAAGTTTGAAGTTCAAGCAGGTGACGAAGGTATACAATCTTTTTCATTTTTGACAAAAAAACAACCAAAAAACATCTCTGTTTGCTACCTTGGTTATACTAATGAAAACACTCACAAAATAATAAGAGATAATATACATAGAGCTCCACTTTATGCCGGAACAATAAAAGGTGTTGGACCTAGATATTGCCCATCTATCGAAGATAAAGTAGTTAGATTTGCAGACAAAAATCGTCACCAAATCTTCCTAGAGCCAGAAAGTTTGGATACAAAAGAAATATATGTTCAAGGCTTTTCTACATCTATGCCATATGATGTACAAGAACAAATGTATCGATCTGTAGAAGGTTTTGAAAATGTACAACTTATGCGTAACGCATACGCCATAGAATATGATTGTATAGACTCACTAGAACTTTTCCCTACTCTAGAATCTAAACGTATATCAGGACTTTTCTTTGCGGGACAAGTTAACGGAACAAGTGGTTACGAAGAAGCAGCCGCTCAAGGACTTATCGCTGGTATTAACGCAAGTTTGAAACTAAGAAATAAAGAACAATTAATACTTGGTAGAGAAACATCATATATAGGCGTACTTATTGATGATTTGGTTACTAAAGGCACAAATGAGCCATACCGTATGATGACTAGCAGAGCCGAATATAGATTGCATTTAAGACAAGATAACGCTGACCTTAGACTTACAGAGATAGGATACAAAGTAGGTCTTGTAGACGAAAATAGATATAAAGTATATAAAAAGAAATTAAGACAAATCGAAAAAGCAAAGAAAGATTTGGCTATATCTGTTCCAAAAGCAAAAGCCGTAGAGATATGTAAATTATGTGGCGAATCAGAGCCACAAGGCGGGCTTAAGGTAAAGGAACTTTTGAAAAGAAGCAGAGTTAACGCCCATATCTTAGCAGAACATCTTGATATATTCAAAGGCATTCCAAAGAATATTGTAGAATACATTAACACCCAAGTAAAATACGAAGGTTATCTAAATCGTCAAGAAGAGCAAATAGCCAACTTGCACAAAAACGAAGATATAAAACTACCAGAAGATTTTGATTATACAACACTAAAAGGTCTTCGTATCGAAGCTATACAAAAACTAAACAAATTCAAACCATTAAATATAGGACAAGCAAGCCGTATTAGCGGAGTATCTCCTGCGGATATAGCTGTACTTACTGTCTATATGAAATTAAAGGAAAGAAAACAATAATGAGTTTTATTGAAAAATTAAAAACAAAATTTGAAGCTTATAATATATCTTTGACCGACATCCAAGCAAGTCAGTTTGAGCAATACTACAACTTGCTTATTGAGTGGAACGAAAAGTTTAATCTTACAGCCATTACTGATGAAGATGAAGTTATCGAAAAACACTTTGTAGATAGCGTTTTACCACACAAATTAATGCAAGAAAGTTCTAAAATTATAGATATCGGCGCAGGCGCAGGTTTTCCTAGTATCCCACTAAAAATCTATCGCCCTGACCTTAACTTTATTTTGATTGATAGCGTTAATAAAAAAGTAACATTTATCAACGAAGTAATATCTAAACTATCTCTTAACGGCATTGTAGCTATACATACCCGTATAGAAGATTTAGCGATAAATCCTGCATATAGAGAAAAACTAGATATTTGTATTTCAAGAGCAGTTGCTAGACTTAATACTTTGGTAGAATATAGCCTTCCTTTCCTAAAGGTAGGTGGCGAGATGATTGCATACAAATCACGCCAAATAGAAGACGAACTACAAGAAGCTAAAAAGGTAATAAAAATGCTTGGCGGAAGTGTAAAAGAGCTTACTATAAACAACCTAGAAAATAGCGATAGAAATGTTGTTATTATAGACAAAACAAGCCCTTGTCCAGACAAGTACCCAAGACCAAAAAACTTGCCACGAACAAAACCTATAGTATAAAAAAACTAGGATAATTTTCCTAGTTTTTTATATATAAATTGTTTATTGCATAAACATTAATATGTACTAATATAAATTACATTTATATAATTGTTGATAGATTAAAAATTAATTAATTTTATAATAAACTTTTCAAATAAAAAAAAGACTTAAGTTTTTCTTAAGTCTTTTTTGTTTTGTGTTTATTATTCAAGATCGTTTGTTAGTTGTTCAAGTAGTGCCATTGTATCGTCTAACGCATCAACTGGTTCTTCTTTTGCTGGTTTTTTAGGAGCAGCAGGTTTTTTAGCAGGTGCTTTTTTAGGAGCGGCTGGCTTTTTAGCAGGAGCTGGTTTAGGTGTTGGTTTTGGAGCTGGAGCAACAGGTGCTTCTTCTACTTCCTCTGCTTCTTCTACTTCTTCAGCAACATCTTCTACTGGCTCGTTTGATGCTTCGTATACAGGCTCTTCTACTTCTTCTGTTTCTTCGAATTCTTCTTCGGCTTCTTCAATATCTTCTATAACAGGAGTTTCTACAACTTCTTCTGCGATAGGAGTTTGAACAGCATCATCATTATCATCACTATCATCAACGGCTACGTTTGACAATGAGTTGTCTTCTGGGATATCAATTGGTTCAATTTCTACAGCATCAATAGACGCAGATTGTATTTCTCTTGCCTCTGCAACATCTGCAGGATTTGGAGCTGGTTCATCATCAATTTCTTCTACTGCTGGAGTTTGAACTTCTTCAGTCACTTCTTCTTCAGCAGGAGCTGCCGGAGCTTCAACAACTTCTTCAACAGGAGCAACCGGAGTTTCTTCTACTGGGTGTGGGTTGTCGTTGATTGCGTCTAGATCTTGCACTGACAAATCAGTATTAATATGTTGAGCATTTGCTTCGTTTTCTAGGTCTTCTGCAGTGGCTACTCTGTAGTAACCAAAATCTCTTACGTCAGGAAGTTTATCTAAAACTTCTTCTTCGATAGTAAGGATACCTCTGCCACCTTCTAGAAGTTGTCTAATATATAGACCAGGAGATGGAACGTACCAAACTTTTTCATTAGCTTCTGGTGGAAGATAATACATCTTATCTTGTGGTTGATAATCAGAGCCAGCTGTGATAGTAAGGTCGTTTTCTTTTGCGTAATAAATTATTTCGCCAGTTTCATCTTCTGTGTTTAGCATATATGGACCTTCAACCGCATTGAAGTTCTTGCCTTTTGCTTTTGAAGGGATACTTTGCAAAACGTCCATATAGTCATTTACATCTGTAATTAAGTTTCTGTTAATGTGATATGGGTATGCAATACACAAAAGTGTCGCGCATTCGTTTCCAACATTAATTACATCAACGATAGATGGGCTTTGAGCTCTGTCAAAATAAATTTTGCTTGTAGGGCTATAAGCTAAGTGTCTAACAAATGATGATGAGTGTGGATATGAGCCAAGGACACTGTTGTATAATGGCTTATTCTTACTTGCTTCGATATATTTGTATAGTTGCTTAAATGGTTTTACGCCTTCTGCAAATCTAAAGTGTGATTTTGGTGGAAGTGGAAGGTTAAGTTCTTTTAACTTTCCAAGCAAAGTGTCAACGTCAGAGTAATATCTTACAGCGTCAACTTCTTCGTCAAACCAGTCAACCTTTTTACGAATTTCATCTGGGTTAAAACCATACATATGAATATGCATATCATATCCATTATAGTCAATGCCTGTTGTTTTTGAAACAGGGGCTTCTTTGATTGTACAGTTTAGTTCTACACCGCTGACAATCTTACCGGTGTAGTATTTTTCAATACCTTCAATCAAAAGCTCTTCTAGTATTCCGCCACGTCTATAAAAGTTAATGTTGTTGTGCTCTAAAATACAAATAGCTTTAAGGCCATTTGCTTCGGCAGCTTGTAAAATTTTGATAGCAGTTTCTTTAGTCAAATTGTTATCAATATGAATGTGTAAATCTGCAGGAACTTTTGCCATATTATTCTCCTTTTTATACCATCATTTTAACATATAAAATTAAAATATGTCAAAAACAAGACTGTATTTTGTTAAAAAAACTTGATATTTTGCTTAATTTTTGCCTGTTTGAGCAAATATATTTCAAAAAATAGTTACAAAATCTATATTTAATGATATAATAAAAATATTAAAAGGAATTTTTATATGGGAAAAGTTATTTCATTTGCAAACCAAAAAGGTGGTGTTGGTAAAACAACTACCTGTATAAATATGGCAGCCTACCTTGCTGCTATGGGAAAGAAAGTTTTGGTTGTGGACATTGACCAACAAGGAAATGCAACAACCGGTCTTGGAATAGAAAAAGCAAAAGACATTATGACTTTGTACGAAGCTATCATTGGCGAAGCTCAAGCAGAAGACATTGTAAAAACAACTATGGTCAAAGGTCTTGATATTATTCCTGCAACAGTTGACCTAGCAGGAGCTGAAATTGAACTTGTACAAATGGATTCTCGTGAACAAGTCGTTAAAAATATCTTAAAAAGACTAAAAAACTCTTATGATTATATTTTAATCGACTGTCCGCCATCTCTTGGGCTTTTGACTGTTAATGCTCTTTCTGCATCTGACTCTGTTATGATACCTATTCAATGTCATTTCTACGCCCTAGAAGGTTTGAGCCAACTTATGAATACAATCAAGCTTGTTAAAAAACACTTAAACCCTACAATTGACGTAGAAGGTGTTATCTTAACAATGAAAGATGAAAGATCAAACCTTGTAAACAGCGTTTCAGAAGAAATTACAAGATTTTTTGGCGCAAAAGTTTATAAAACAGCAATCCCTAGCAATATTAGACTTGCCGAAGCTCCAAGCCATGGCGTTCCTATTATTATTTATGATTCAAAATGTAAGGGCGCTATTGCATACCTAGAGGCAACAGAGGAACTTTTGGAAAGAAACCAAGATAGTTATAAAAAAATAACAAAATATACAAAATTATAATAGCATAAAGGAAGAAAGATTATGAAGAAAGGTTTAGGAAGAGGATTAAATGCTCTATTTGGAGTATTTGATGAAGACGAAAAAGACGAAGTTGTAGAAACAAAAAAAGAAACTGTTGCTTCAACTCCAGTTAAACAACAAGCCCAAGCTCCACAAGTAAACGGTGAGACAATTGCTGAGATTGATATTAAACTTATTGATCCAAACAAAAACCAACCAAGAAAGACTTTTGATGCAAACTCTCTAAAAGAGCTTGCCGAGTCTATCAAACAACACGGCATTATATCACCTATCGTAGTTAATGATCAGGGCGGAAGATATATGATTATCGCTGGTGAAAGAAGATTTAGAGCTTCTATTATAGCTGGACTTAGAACAGTTCCTGTTATAATCAAAAATTATACAGCAAGACAAATCAAAGAAGTTTCTATTATAGAAAACCTTCAAAGAGAAGATCTTAACCCTATCGAAGCTGCAAGAGCAATCAAAGAGCTTATGGAAGAATATAACTTCACACAAGAAACAGTTGCTGATAGAATTGGTAAGAGCCGCCCTGCTATTGCAAATACTTTAAGACTTCTTACTCTATCTCCAGAAGTTATCTCTCTTATCGAAAAGAATAAGTTAACAGCTGGTCACGCTAGATGCTTGGTGGTAATTAACGATAAAGATATGCAAGTTAAGCTTGCCTATGCTGCTCAAGATAATAAAATGTCTGTTAGAGAACTTGAAAAGGCAGTTAAAGAATATCTAAACCCAAAAGCAAACAAGCCAAAGAAAGTTCAAGAGCAAAGTATCGAGCTTAAAGAGCTTATTATCAATATGCAAAGAACATTTGCAACTAAAGTATCTGCTATCGGTAACGATAGAAAAGGCAGAATCTATATTGATTACTACAACAGAGATGATTTGGATAGAATTTGTGAGCTTATCGAAAAGCTTAGAGAAAAAGGCACAGAAGAACTTTAATATTCAAAACTTAATAAAAACAATGCATAGTACTATTAGCGCTATGCATTTTTTATTGCATTTTTAATAATTTTACTCTTTTTTTTTCTTAAAAATATCTATTCAAAATGTTCCACGTGAAACAAAAAACATTTTAGATTTATATAAAAAGTCGGGTTTAATTTTACATATGTTTGTTTATATATAGATTAGCTTTACAAGCCTGTTTTTAGTTTTTAGATTTATTATAGAGAGCTGATTATTTTACCAGGTTTTATATTCTCTGCATTTGGATAGATTTTATCTGCGGAACGTTTCACGTGAAACATAGGTAGTGGTAGCTGTGGATTATAATATATTAATTATTAGGCGGCACAACCTTATTACGCTATAAGCTGTCATTATGAAATATTATACTTTAGGTTATAATTAAGTATTCTCCCCTATATTTTCCTTTTATTTAATTATATTCTATATATTTAATCTGGCTTAATTTTACGGTTGTTTTGTTCCACGTGAAACATTTTATCTTCAAAAACCTGTAAAAATACAAAGGTGCTAAGGCTAAAAATGTAATTTATAGCTTTATTGATGTTTATTTTTTTGCTTATATAAATAATTGTCTAATATATCAAATAAAGTTGGAAATAAATATGCTACAGTAAAGTTTTCATTGTTTCACGTGGAACATTATTTATAACACTTTACGCAAAACAGGTGTAGTGCGGATTATTAATAATGTAGAAATATGTGTTTGATGTTGTAAGTCTACTCTACTATTTTTATAGGGAAAATATTTCTTTAATTAAAAGATATTATTGTAAAGGTTTCGGTGTATGATCTAGCAGGAAGTGTTCCACGTGAAACAATCGGGATTTTTCTTATAGATAATAAAAGATTAAAATGGTAAAAAAATAAGTGTTTTTTGCTAAAAAACTAATAGTGCCAGTTGAAGCAATGCGTTTATTTAGCTATTTAGGCACTTTTTTTTGCAAATGTGTTTTTCTAATAAATATAATAGCTAAAACTTGCAAAAGTGATTTATTATTTTATAATTGCTTAATTTCTTACTACAAGAAGATGATTACTCTGCTTGTATTTTATAATTAATTACTCGTATTTTATAATTAATTAAAATGGTGTTTTTAATATTGGTAGTGTTTTTTATTTTTACAATTTACGTGGCTTGTAGTTTTTATAACTCAGATCGTTTGAGAGTGTTTTTTTGCAAGTTGTTTCGTTTGAGAATTCGTAGTGTTTTTCAATTTAGATGATTTTGCTTATTGTACGAATTATAAAAAATCGCTTTATTTGGCTGTGATTTATAAAATTTTACAAAAATTTGTAAAATAAGCTGCGCCCCACTAAAAATTGGCTTTCTGTAGCTGGCGAAACAAGGGTTGGTCGAATAAATTATCGAATAAACACTTTCGTGTCATACAGGCCAAATAAACGGCTCAAACGGGGTGATATGTAAAAATTGTCCGAAAAAAGTTGGTTTTGTGGATTTTCTTAAATTTTGGTGTGGTTCTACCTAAAAAATTGTTGATTCACCTAAAAAAATCAAAAATTTTTTACTCTACTCCACTTAAAAAATATTGAAAAGTATTGGCTGAAAATATTTTTATAAATAATCATTGAAAAATAATATAGGTCAAATATAAAAAATATATAAAGTTGTACAAATTGCAACTGATAAATTTTTTTCTGCGTTAGTATAATAAATTTTATTTTTTGTAAAACATTAAACATTGCTATAAAATTGCTCGATTTGGCTTTTATAAGGTGAAATTTATCAATAATGGCGTTATTTTGTTGTTTATATACTTGTTTAGTATAAATAACAAAGTTTAAATATAATAAATATAAACATTAAAGTGTAAAAAAAAATAATAAACCTAAATAATATATAAGGTTACCATATTGACAGAAAAATAGCTATTGGTTGATTGTAAAATTACGTAATTTAATAATTAAATATTATATGTAAGCTAGCTAAGATTTATTATAAAAATTAGAAAAAATAATTATAAAATTATCCTGTCGAAAGCTCATTCGAAATTCGTAAAATTGTAGTCATTACTCTCATTTATTGATTTAGAAAAATAAATCTATTTTATATTATTGATTTAGAAAAATAAATTATAGTATATATAATTGTAAATTATTTTTGCATAGTACTCGGCTTGATTCATTGATTATACAAAAATGTTTCACGCATATAATATATTAGTGCTAAGCTAATTTATAATATAGTGCATTATTTTATAAGTTATATAAACATAACATATTATATGTTTCACAATTGATTAATTTATTGATTTAATATTTTGTATTTTGTTATTAATAATTATTTGTGTAATTTAGTATTATAAATTTTATTTTAGAGATATTTATTTTTTTAATTATGTTTTGATGGCTCAAAATTTAGTTTAATTTGCACGAAAAAATTAGATGCTAGAAAGTTTTTTTGGGGGTGAATTTGTTAAGGCTTATGTGTTTGGATAGTTAACATAATAAAGCAAAATAAAATCAAAAATGTAATGACAAAAATTTGCTTATATGTTATTATATATTTAGGAGAGATAATATGAGTGTATCTAGTATTGTAGACATTGTTTTTGTAGCACTTATTGTACTACTTGCAGTTATAGGTTTGTACAAAGGCTTCTTGAAATCGGCAATCTCAGTTGTCGGTACTGCAGCATCTGCTTTGATTTCGTTTTTGATAGCAGAGCCATTTGGCAAATTGCTTGAAGCTATGTTTAAGCTTACAACCACATTAAAGGGTAAAATTGCTGATTGGTTATACTCTTTAAGTGATTTCTTTACTTTGCAAAGAGGTGGAGAAAGTTTTGCTGATATTAGTGGAGAGATGAGCGCAAGCGGTGTAAGTGGTATTGTTCAAAAACTTGCAAATATGCTTTTGAAAGGCGCAAACATTCCAGAAGGCGAGAAAGTTGGTGCTGTTTTGGGTGGTAAGATTGCGGCGGTTTTGACAACAGTTATTGCTTTTGTGGTGGCATTTGTTCTTATCCGTATTATTTTGAAGATACTAGAAAAACTTTCTGACAAAATCACTGAAGTTAAAATTTTTGGAGCTATTGATAAAGTTTTAGGTTTTGTTTTTGGCTTAGCTAAAGGTCTTTTGTATTCTGGAATTGTAGCTGTTATTGCAACAGTTATGGGTTACTTTGTTCCATCTATTGATGCAAAAATTGATAGTATTACAAGCGAAACAAAGGCATTCCAAAAGTATTATGATTTTATTAATTACAATGTAAGCGAATATATTGATGACAAACTAGGAAAGAATGATATTCCAGCTCCGGTTGAGCCAACTCGTGTAGATATTGCGGACTTTACTGCAGATAATTTGGCAGGAGTTACTTATGCCTACATTATGAGAGATGGCGGAGCAGAATCTGGTGCTATTTATTTTGCAGATGCAGAGCTTAACGCAACTAATTATTCATCAGTTGGCGACTTCTTTGTAGAATATACAACAGGAGCCGAATATACACAAATTACTGATCTTATTACTGCAAATACAGATCCTATAACAGTCGTATATCAAGAAGTTGCTGTAGAAAAAACTTTGGACGAAGTAAAGGCTATGTTTGCTGATATCAATTACTTCTATGTTGATATGACAGAAAAAGTTGTTGTGTTCAAAGTTGTAGATGCTGATGTTGATATGGACAACTATCTATTTGATAGTGACTACAAGATTACTTATACAGAAGATACAGAACTAACAAGCATTCAAGCGGCAATAACAGAGTATAATGCTACTGCAGAAGCTGATGCTCAAATAACTCAAACAACAGCAGTTGTTACACCATAAAATAATAAAAAAGGGCAGGGGGTAATATCCCTGCTTTTTTTGACTAAAGTTAATAATTAGTTTATATTATGGTGTTATATTAATTGTCGGGTAATAAAATATTTTTTTTGCAAAAGAAGGTTTTTAATATTTGAAAAAAATGACCATTTTTTAAGCTATGTTATAAATGCATTTTTTGTAAAAAATATGTTTTGGCAGTATATTTATGTAACAAAATATATAATATATTATAATAAACTCTTAAAAATAATTGCAGAAAGTTTTTTGCTATGATAAAATATACTAGCGTTTTAATTTAAGGAGACAAAATGGAAAAAAGAAAAAGTGGCGGATTTAGAAGTTTTGCTTGGATTCTTGCATTTATCCTTGCGATACTTTTGATATTTTATATTACCGACAATAGCGGTATGGGAAAAGAAATTGCTATCTACGGCGAAGATAATAGTTTTATGACTATGGTAGATAACGGGCAAGTTCAGGAAATTTATGTTATAGGTAACACTGTTAAGGTGAAAAAGACAGGCTCTACTGTAAAAAACTTTCCAAACAACGCAGACTATTATTTTACAATTAGTAGTGCGGTAACACTTGAAGATGTTTTGGATAAGATTGATGCCTTTAACTCTAACACAACAGATACCTATGATTTTAATATCACTTACAGAGAAAAACCACAAACACAATCTTTCTTTGAAAGAATACTTCCGTTTATAAGTATTACAATTGTTATTGTTATGGCAGTTATGCTTATCAAAAGCATTGGCGGAGCAAATAACAAGAGTCTTAGCTTTGGTAAAACTAGAGCAAAGATTGTTCAAAATGTTAAAGTTAGATTTAGTGATGTAGCTGGTATTGACGAAGAAAAAGAAGAACTAAAAGAAGTTGTAGAGTTTTTGAAAAACCCACAACACTTTACAGAACTTGGTGCTAAGATTCCAAAAGGTGTGCTTTTGGTAGGTCAACCAGGTACTGGTAAGACATTGCTTGCAAAAGCTATTGCAGGTGAGAGTAATGTTCCATTCTTTTCTATGAGTGGTTCAGACTTTGTTGAGATGTTTGTTGGTGTTGGTGCATCAAGAGTAAGAGACTTGTTTGACCAAGCTAAGAAAAACGCTCCTTGTATTGTGTTTATTGACGAAATAGACGCAGTTGGTAGACAAAGAGGCGCTGGCCTTGGCGGTGGTAATGATGAAAGAGAACAAACATTAAACCAACTTCTTGTACAAATGGACGGTTTTGAAACAAACGAAGGAATCATTGTCATTGCAGCAACAAACCGTAGTGACGTATTAGACCCTGCACTTTTAAGACCGGGTAGATTTGACCGTCAGGTAACTATCGGCTATCCTGATATGGTTGGCAGAGAGGCTATCTTGAAGGTACATTCAAGGGGCAAGCAGTTTGAAAACAGCGTAGATATGCGTAAGGTTGCTCAAACAACAGTAGGCTTTACAGGTGCTGACCTTGCAAACCTACTTAACGAGGCTGCATTGCTAGCAGCTAGAAGAAACAAGAACCTAATTGGTATGAGTGAAATCGAGGACGCTTGGGTTAAGGTTTCAGTAGGTACACAAAAGAAGAACAGAATGAACGAGAAGGAAAAGTACAACACAGCTATTCACGAGGCAGGCCACGCAATAGTTGCCCATATTCTTCCTTTGGTTGACCCAGTAAGACAAATTTCAATTATTCCAAGCGGTAGGGCGCTTGGCTATACATTAGTTCCACCGACAGAGGACAAAAATAGTGAGTCAAAGGCTCAAATGGAGCAGGAAATTGCTATGACTCTTGGCGGACGCGTTGCAGAGGAGCTTATCTTTGGTGACTACACAGGCGGTGCATCAGGTGATATTCAATCTGTAACAAATAAAGCAAGAAAAATGATTACCGTTTACTGTATGAGTGAGATTTTAGGTACTGTCAAGTACGGTCAGCACTCAGGCAGTGAGGTATTCCTTGGTAGAGATTTCGGCGCAACTCCGGACTACTCACAGGAAACTGCTGCGCTTATCGACAAGGAAATTAAGAGAATTGTTGATGATGGCTATAAGAAGGCAACCGAGGTTCTTTCTGCTAATATTGAAAAGCTTAAGTTTGTTGCTGACTTCTTAGTTAAGTATGAGGTTATGGATGATGAGCAGTTTGCTCTTGCTATGCAAGACGGCGTAACTCTTTCGGATGTTGAAAACCTTGTTACTGAAAAGAAAAAGAGAAGCGAGGAAGAAAACAAGCGTAAGGCTGAAAGAGCAAAGCAAAGCTTTAACGACGCAGAAAGCGAACGCAAAAGACTTGAAAGAGAGCTTGGACTTGTAGATGATGAAAACGAGGAGCAAGGCTCTAATGTAACTGCCTCAACAAGAGAGAAAAGGGCACAAGGCACAGTCTTGCCAACATCTGATGAGGTAATTATTCTCCCCGGTGAGGTTCCAAGTGAAAATGTT
>JAZSJH010000006.1:0-191322 GCA_045534265.1 Clostridia bacterium | reverse complement strand
ATATTAAAAAAACAAACACATTAACAAAAGATAATATCGACAATCTTTTATTTACTTCTCCTAAATATTTACAAAACGCATATAATAATACAATATTATACGCATCATTAGTAACAAAATTTGTTGCTAATGAGCAAGGATATATTTTAAGTGGAAAATATATCACAGAAAAACTTGATAAAAAAGAAAATATTATAAATTTTATCTCTAATATAATAAAACAAAAAAAAGACTAGCGATTTTATTCGTTAGTCTTTTTTATTTACTCTATTTTATTATCTCATACCGCCATCTACGGTGATGATTGCGCCGTTGATATAGTCTGCATCACTTGAAGCTAAAAAGGCAATTACCTTTGCGATTTCTTCAGGTTCGGCAAATCTCTTTTTTAAGATTCTTTCGCATTCTAGACGCTTTACATCTTCGTCAGCGAAGATTTCTTTATTCATATCTGTATCTACCCAACCAGGTGCTACAGCGTTAACGTTGATATATGGAGCATATTCGATTGCCATATTTTTTGTTAGGTTATCAAGAGCGGCTTTTGATGCATCATAGTCAGCTGATGTTGGATAAAAACAAGTTGTAGCATTATTAGAAGATACATTGATTATCTTACCACTTTTTTGCTCTAGCATTATTGGGGCTACATATTTTGCAACCAAAAATGGTCCTATTAGGTTTACACCCAAAGTTTTAAGGAAGTTTTCTACGGTCTTATCTTTGAATTCACAGTCAATAGCAATACCTGCGTTATTAACCAAAACATCAATACGACCGAAATCTTTTTTGATTTCGTCAACCATCATTTTGATATCATTTTCTTTTGATACATCAGCACAAAAAAGCGCTGTTTTTACGTTAAAATCAGCTTTTATCCTGCGAATAAGGTCTTCGGCTGGTTTTTTGTTTTTGCGGTAATTGATAATTACATCATAACCGCGTTTTGCAAGTTCATAAGCGGTAGCTCTACCGATACCACGGCTAGAACCTGTAACTAAAGCAACTTTATTATTTGTCATCTTCGCTCTCTCCTTCAAAGAAATATTTGTTCATAATTATTTTGTACACTTCGTCTGCAATCTCTTCTTTGGTTTTTATTCTACCATTTTCGGTGCAGTTGACTGTATCATAGAAAAATCTTTTTGCAAGTTTTTTATATGCTCTTTCGGCACACATAAGGTGTTTTGGATCAGCTTCGTGCTGGTCTGGTTTTTCCTCTCTACCTTGTTTTAGGATAAGAGTTGCTTCATACGGCATATAAAGGAAAATCGTTGTATCTGGTCTTGGAAGGTCTAAAAAGTCATACTCCAGCTTTTCTAGCCAAGAAATCATTTCGTTTTGTTCGATATCGTCTTCAATCTTGCCGGCTTGGTGAGCCATATTACTATCTACATATCTATCTAAGATAACGTTTATGCCTTGATCGATAGCTTCCAAAATTTTGTGTATGTTATACTTTCTATCTGCAGCATAATATAGTGCTGCAACTTTTGGGTCAACGTGAGCTGCCCCTTCTTCAAAATACCCTTCGCACAAGTAGCTCTTACCAAGGTATGGACCGCCTACAATTTTGCCTGTAGGTGTGTCATACATAGGAAATTGCATTTTTATAGTTTTGTGACCATTTGTGTTTAGCGCATCTAAAAGAAAGTTAGCTTGAGTTTCTTTACCCGAACAATCTGTACCTTCTATAACGATAATCTTGCCTTTTGCCATAATCCGCTCCTAAAAATTATTCTGCATCATCAAGTTGTGATGGATGTTTTTTGAAAAAGTCTTGTTTTGGTTCCAAGAAGTTTGGTTTATGATTTTGTGGATTTTCCATAAAGTCATAAATTGTCTTTTCTTCGTTATCCCAGCTAAATATGCCTTTATCTAATTTCAAAAATTCAACTAGTTTTTCGGTGCTGCTTGGAGCAACTGGGTGAAGAAGTAAAACTGCGATACGAACCAAATGTAATGTGTTTATAATAGTTTGTTTTTCAAGCTCTGGGTTTCCTTCGAAGTTATTTGAATTTTTAACCCAATATTTGTTGATATTACGTATAAAGCTATCAAGTTCATAACTAATCATATGGAACTTGTTATCTTTCATTAGTTTTTCATATTTTAGCATTGACATAGCGCCTTGTTTTAGGATATCTGTGTCAACTTCGCCGTAAGGAATAACTCCGTCAAAGTCTTTTTGCCAAGTATAGAACAAACTTCTAAGTACTCTATTGAATACATTTGTAAGAAGATTTCCTTCTCTAACAACAGGGTCTACTTCGTTAGGGTCTGCATCTGGGTTAAATACCTTTGGCATAAAATTGCCGTGGTTGTTACCTACATTCATAGCTAAAAAGTGCATACGCAATTGTTCTGCTGTGTAATAGTTTAGAAGTTCGTGAGCAAGTGGCGCTTTTATTTTGCTACTGCTACCTGCTTTTCTACCAAGGAACAACAAGTGCTTGTCTGATATAATTTGTGGGATTGTAAGATTTCCGTCCGGAACATTTATGCTAGGATTTTTGCCTTGAGTGCAGAACCACATAGCAGTTTGTGCAGGACCATAGAAGTACATATTGTCTTCACCAATAAATTGATAAACTTGACAATCTTTGTCGCACCAGTATTTTTTCCAGTCGTTTATATCTTTGCCATTTTGAACAAGCCATTGTTTAGTAAACGAAATAGGCGCCCACAAACTTTCTGGCCATACCCAGAATGTAAGACCTTCGCCTGCATCTTTTGGAACAGGAAGTCCCCACTCTACATTACCAGTAAGTCTAAATGGAACTAGAGTTTTACCAGTTCTATATCTTATAGAGTTTTCTGACAAGATTTCGCAAGCTTTTTCTCTGTCTTCTAGTTTTTCAAATACGATAGTAAAGCTTGATTTGTTACCATCTTCTTTTACGGTATATGTAGGAAGTTGATTTTTGATTTTTTCAAAATCTTCTTCATAATCTCTTTTTATATACATCTCTGGTTTTTTCAAAAACTCATTGATTTCTTTTGTAACATAGCTATATGTAGGGGTATTTTTTTGCAAATACTCAGTCCATTCTTTCAAAAGGTCAACATGATTGTGCAAGTCAAAATACCAGTTGTCTATCTTTCTAAGTTCAGGTTTTTCGCCAGATAGTACGCTCACTGGATCTATTAAATCTTGTGGCATATATTGGTGACCAAGGTCACATTCGTCAGCATAACCTTTTTCGCCTTGACAACCTTCGATTGGGCACTTACCTATAACCTGTCTACCATTTAGAAAACTACCTACTTTTGTATCATAAAATTGGTATGTAGACAATTTGTTCAAATTACCATTTTCACGAAGTTTGTTGAAAAGCCATTCTCCAGTTTCGGCGTGGATTTTTACAGCTTCGTCCATACAACTACCAGAATAAAGGTTAATACCCATCTCAAGTGACTTAAAAGTTGCGTATTGATGCTCTCTTTTGCTCAAAGCATATTCTTTGATAGAGCCGCTAAATTCACCTGCCTCAACAGCCTTTCTGTAGCCTTCTTCAACAGGAGAACCAAAGCTGTCAGTTCCTGATACGTGCAAAACGTTGTCATAACCAAGCTTATCTCTCAAAAATCTTGCAAAAATATCTGCGTGTGTCCACATCATAGCGTGACCGATATGAAGGGCTTTATTACCATTTGGCATACCAGATGTTATCATAGCGCGTTTTTTGAAATCCGGTCTATGTTCTATCATCTTTTTCATACCAAAATCATCAAAATCTCTCATAAATTACCTCTAGAATAAATTATACTCTTATATATAATATTTGGCAAACTTTTGCCCAAAATAAAATGTCAAAAAGTAATAAAAAAATAGGCCACAAAATTAGTGACCTATTTTTGACTGACAAAAAATTAGCATAAAGGAAATTATGCTCTTACAATGTCTTTACTCTTTAAGCATTTTGTACATACATGCTTTTTAACAGGTGCACCGTCTTCAATTAGAGTTACTTTTTGGACATTTGAATGTTGTGTAGTCAAAGTTCTTTTTGTCATTTGAGAACTTCTGTAACTTAATTTAGATGCTCTGTGATTAGCTTTTCCACATATTTCACATTTAGCCATAATAATCTTCTCCTATAAAATTAACAAGATATATTATACTTAATAAACAAAAATTGTCAAGTAAAATCTCCAAAATAATCAATAAAACTTTTCCGTGTGTTTTCTCTGTAACTATTAGTAAGCCAAATAAAATGAAAAGTGATTTTACTTATATTGTTTATAAAGTGTTATATTATAAAATAAACCGCATTTTTAGCCTATAAAAGCTTGGATATTAAACCAAAGATTAATCTTCTTTGTTCATTTCAGCTAAGAATTTTGCAACGTCTGGGTCTTCTTGCATAGCTTTAAGAGATAGAGAAATTTTTAGGTTTTCCATATCAATTGCTATTACCTTAACTTCTAACTCTTGACCAACTTTTGCTACTTCGTAGATATTTTTGATAAATGTTTGAGATGCTTCTTTGATATGAAGAAGCCCTTCTACTCCGTCACCAAGATCAAGAATTGCGCCAAATGACAATATTTTGATTACTTTACCTTTTACAACATCACCAACAGCATATTTTGCAAGTTTGCCTTTTAGTGGGTTTTCAAGAAGTGCTTTGTATGAAAGCCCAACTCTTTTTTCTTCTCTATCTAGTTTAATTACTTTGAAGTTATATGTCTTGCCCATTTCCAAAACATCTTCGGCTTTTATTTCTCTATCGTATGATACTTCGCTGTTGTGAACCAAGCAGTCAACGCCATCAACATTAACAAAAGCACCAAAGTCTGTAAATCTAACAACTTTTCCAGATACAACTTTGTTTTCAAAAGTTGCTTGCCAAAAAGCATTTTCTAGAGTGATTTGTTCTTTTTCTTCAAAAGCTCTTGTTGACATAATAAACTTTTTGTCTTCATTGTTCACTTCAAGAACAATTGCTGTCATTTGTTTGTTAACATAATTTTTTAAGTTGTTATCAACTCTTCTATTTGATATTTGAGAATAAGGTATAAATACGCTATATTCTCCCAAAGTACTAATAAGTCCGTTGTTGTTATAATCAGTAATTACAACTTTTGCTTCTGCTCCTACACTCAAAGCTTTTGCAATGGTATTTCCACGGTTTAGAGCCTCTGCTCTAGCACGTGATACTTCTATCATACCATCTTCGCCTTTTGTATTTGTAATAAGTACATCAAAACTTTCGCCAACATATATTTCGCCAAGTTCGCTCTCAATTTCATTTTTTACAATATAACCATCTTTTTTGCCACCGATATTAACTATAACCTTGTCCTTTAGATTATAAACAACAGTTGCTTTTACCATATCTCCATTTTTGAAGCTTGTAAATGTTCTATCAATAGCTGACATATCAAAAACTTCTTTCATTACTTTTCTTCCTTTCTCTTCTTTGCATATTTTTCTTTTAGTTGTTCAAATTTTTCTACAACAATAGCTGACGCTTCGTCCAAAACTTCTTTTGTAACCTTTTGGTCATAAAATTTATCTAGTTCAAAAGGCTCTCCAACATAAATAACATTAGGAACCAAAAACATTGGTTTTTTCTTGATATAAATAGGAACAATAGGTGCTTTGCTCTTGATTGCGAACATACAAACACCGCTTTTTATTTCCATATCTTCTTCTTTAGATCTTGTACCTTGTGGGAATATACCCAAAGTTTTGTTTTCTTTTAATGTTTTTAGAATTTCTTTTGTGGCATTGATATCTGTTCCTTGTCTATCAAGTCTTATACAACCAAGCCCCTTTAGAAGCCAGCTCATAAACTTGTTTTCAAAAAGCTCTTTCTTTGCAACAAAATGCATTTTTCTATTTGCTTTTAGGTATACCATAACTGGGTCCATATTGCTTCTATGGTTAGCAGTAAATATGGCTTTACCTTTTTTTAAGTTCTTTCTACCCCTAACAATTGTTGGAAAAAATATTGTTAGTGGCAAAAAGGCTATTGTTATTAATACATAATAAAGCACTACACTTCACCCCTAATTATTTTGCATATTTCGTCTGCAGTTTCGTTTTCGGTGTTGTGAGAAGTATCGATAAAATGAGTATCTTCTGAAATGTTTATTTTTGACATTTCTCCCTTAAAAGATTGACCATCTGCTTCTTCGGTATCTTTTAGGATATCTTCATACTTATAATCGTGAACCCCACGCTCAACCAAAACATCATGTTTTCTTCTTGCTCTAACTTCGGCATCAGCAGTCAAAAAGAATTTATATTTTGCCTTTGGAAATAGCGTTGTACCGCTATTTACACCCTCTACAACAACATCATTGTTTTGAGCGCATTTTAGTTGTAAAATACGCATAAACTTTTCAATCACAGGCTGTCTTGATAGCTTATAACTGCAGTTCGCAACAATGCTATTGTTTATAAGATTTGTTACATTTTCGCCGTTTATCTCAACTTCTGCATCTTTACCGTAGCCAGTAAGTTTTATATCAACATCTCTTAAAAAATCAAGCAATTGATCTTCGCTTGTAGGACTTATATTTTTTCTAAGACAAATAACAGCAATAGCAGCTGTTGCTATATCGTTATCAAAATAAATAATCTCTAAGTTTTGTGCAACCTTTCTTGCAACTGAGCTCTTACCAGAGCCACTCAATCCGTCTATTGTAATTTGATACATATTTTATCCCCCGCACTTTTTTGAAATATCTTGTCCTGCAAGATAGCCCGTACTAAAAGCTATTTGTATATTAAAACCACCAGTTACCGCGTCTAAATCCAAAACTTCACCAACAAAATATAAGTTGCTTATAATTTTGCTTTCCATTGTCTTGGGTGAAATTTCTTTTGTATCCACGCCCCCTGCAGTCACTATACCAAGATCAACACTTTGAAGACCTTTTATATCAAAAGAAAAGTTTTTCAGCAAGGCAATAATCTCTTGCCTATCTTCTTTTGTTATACTATTAACTTTTTTGTTTATATCAAACTTAAGTCTTTTCAAAAATTCATCAATCAAACTCTTTGGCAAAAGTTCTGGAAGATAGTTTTTGAAATCTTTGTTAAGATAGCTTTGAAAATCTCTCAAAAGTCTGTCATCAAGTTGCCCTTCGGTAAGTGCTGGTTTTAGGTCAATTACAAACTTTGAGCCGTTTATGTCTTGTCTATTTATTTTGCTAGATAGCGACAAAACTATAGGTCCGCTAACGCCCGTGTGTGTAAATAACATTTCGCCAAAATCGCTATATTCTTTTGAAGATGTTTTGATAGTAGCTCTTACATTTTTTAGCGAAAGCCCAGCTAAATCTTTGTTAAAATTTTTAAGATCTATAGGAACTAAAGCCGGTTTTATATCAACGATATTGTGACCGAACTTTTTAGCTATTTCATATCCAAAGCCTGTACTGCCAGTTGTAGGATAACTCCTGCCACCGGTTGCTACAACAACTATGTCAGCTTTAATTTCGCCTTTAGTTGTTTTTACAACAAAGGTGTCTTCTTTTTTAGTTATATCTAAAACTTTTTGATCAAGTTTTACATCAACGCCTTTTTGTTTTAGTGCGTTTGACAATGCCTTTATAATATCACTGGCCTTATCTGATACAGGAAAAACTCTATTACCCCTTTCAGTTTTTAGTTCAACACCTTGGCTTTGTATAAAGTCAATTGTATCTTGTGGCGAAAAGTTATAAATGCCACTATACAAAAATTTACTATTAGAAACCACATTAGTCAAAAAATCCTGTGGTGAGCAATTGTTTGTAACATTGCATCTACCCTTACCAGTTATATATAATTTCTTACCTAATTTTTCGTTTCCGTCTAGTAGCGTAACAGTATTAAAATCATTTTTTGCGTATATAGAGCATAACATTCCGCTAGCTCCACCACCGATTACTATTACTTGCATACATACTCCTAAATATATTATATATTATACAAAAAAATATCACAATTATTTTAATAAAAAAAGTAAGCAATATTGCTTACTTTTCGTCTTTCTTTGCAAGTAACATATCAATTTCATATGGTTTTAGCTCTCTATACTCACCCCTAGAAAGCCCACCTAGTTTTAACATTCCAATAGAAACTCTTTTTAGGAATATTACGTTTTTGCCAATGGCTTCGAACATTCTTCTAATTTCTCTGTTTTTACCTTCTCTCAAAACAACTTCAAGCCTACTAATTTTGCCATCGGTATTTGTAAGCGTTACATTACACT
Organism: Clostridia bacterium; assembly: GCA_045534265.1. Lineage (GTDB taxonomy): Bacteria > Bacillota > Clostridia > Christensenellales > UBA1242 > CAKVLS01. The sequence goes on along the minus strand of JAZSJH010000006.1, from coordinate 183,109 downwards.
TACCAAATCTCTCTCCATCTATGACAACACCCGCTCTAAGAACAGCAAGTTCGCTCTCTACAATAGAACCTTCTACTTTTACGATATACTTTTTCTCAACTTCATTTGATGGGTGAGTTAATCTGTTTGCAATATCACCATCATTTGTCAAAATAAGCATTCCTTCGCTATTATAGTCAAGTCTGCCTACAGGAAAAATTCTGTGATTTGGGTCTTTTACAAGGTCTATAACAGTCTTTCTACCCCTTTCATCAGACACACTACAAACATAACCTTTTGGCTTATTTAGCATATAATAAACGTAATCTTCGGCTATTTTTACTCTTTGACCACTAACCAAAACAATGTCGTTTTTTATATCAATATCAGTTGCAAGGTCGGTTACAACTTTGTCATTAACTTTGACTTGACCAGCTATTACAAACTCTTCAACTTTTCTTCTAGAAGCCACTCCGCATAGAGCTAGGTATTTATTAATTCTCATTTGTTTACCACTTTTTCAAAATATTTTTTAGTTTATCAGTAATAGACTTACTTTTCACTTCTTCCATAATATACAAATTCTCTTCAAAAATCAAGTCGTTTTTGTCAAATACTTTGAATGTCCCTATTTTTTCATCTTTCACAAGGGGCGCTTTTTTTGTTTTGGGATAATCAAATTCAATAGTTAAATCGTCAAAGTTTTCTACTTTTGTTATTCTTTCAAATCCTTTTTTACAATAAACTTTAACCCTGTCCTTATCTCCATCTTCAATGGTAATCTCGCCCACAACAGAATAATCTTTCAAAGCAATTTGTTTTTTATATTCATTTTTTGCATTGGTCAAAAGCTTTGTGCTTTCTTCAAACATAGGTCTACAGTTTAGAACTACACAAACAATATCTTTTTCTCCATCATTTACTGCTGACACAAGACATCTACCTGCCTTGCTTGTATAACCGGTTTTGACACCAATGCAGCCATCTAAAGTAGTTAGTAATCGGTTTTTATTTATAAAATACCTATAACCGCAGTTTTTACGCTCTTTTATCTCAAAATTTTTACTTGAAACAATCACACGAAATATAGGATTTTTCAAAGCATTTTGCGTAAAAATCGCAAGGTCACTTGCTGTTGTATAATGCCCTTTTTCATCAAGTCCATGTGGATTTTTTAGACTTGTATTTTTAAGTCCATATTTGCTTGCAGTCTTGTTCATAAGGTCAGCAAAATCCTTTACACTACCCGAAATATGTGTAGCAAGCGTAACCGCAGCATCATTACCTGACCTTAACATAAGCCCATACAAAAGCTCTTTGACAGTTAGTTTTTCATTTTCTTTAAGATAAATAGAAGTCCCTTCTGTAAGCGTTGCTTTTTTAGGAACAGTTGCAAGAGCATTAAGGTCATTACAGTTTTCTATAACAGTAAGCGCTGTAAAAATCTTTGTAGTACTTGCCATAGGGAGTTTCATATTTTCGTTTTTACTATAAAGTAAATTATCTTCGCTAACAACCGACATAGCAAGATAACTATCAGAGCCTGCATAAGATATGTTTGCTGGCACAAAAAACACTAAAAACAGAACTAAAATCAATGGTAAATATATTCTTTTCATATTATGCCTTTTTTATATTATCACAAATTTTTGTAGCAAAATTGTATATTTTGTTTACAATATCGCTAGCTTCGATATTAATAAATTCAACCGTTTTTCCTATTATTAAAAAACCAATTGGAGTGACCGAGCACCCTGCGCTACTACCACCCGCAAAAGGGTATTCTTTTGTCCGTTTGATATTTGCCGAAGAGTACTCTCCACCACCCGAAACAAAGCCAACAGAAGCCTTACAAATAGGTATAACCACTTCTCCGTTATTTCCTTCGATTGCTTTCCCTATAATACAATCTGAGTTTGATAGTGTTTTTAATTTTTCAAGCGTTTTATCAACTATTTCTTTAATTTGATTGTTTTCCATAATAAACCCCTTTTTGTTTTGTTATTGCTGCAAAAATCAAGCTAGCCAAAAGTTGCAAAATACATATAGTTATACTAAACGAAAAAGCAAAATTCAACTTGCTTTCAAGATTGGTTTGCAAGACTTCCGCTCTCAATATTTTTATTTTTTTCTTTGTGGACACAACAGCAAGCAAAGCTGTTTCTACAGAAAGCAAAGCCCCAGCAATTATATTAGTATAAAAAGAATCATCTTTTAACCCCACTAAAATATCGCTTTTGACAGTATTTACCTTTATCATCTTCAAGAATGAAAAAACAAAGCGATCTCCAAAGTCATTTTTTCCAAAATTATTTAAGTAAATTTTGCTATTTTTATTACCCTTTTGCAGTTTAATGGCAAGCCCATCTATCATACAATCTCTTTCAAAAACTTTTATTCCCCATAAAAACAAGCCGATTGAACCTTTATTTTCAAACAAACCGTAGTTTAATTTTGCTTGTAATTTAATTGGAAATATTAGTATAAGTATTACTAAATATAAAGCTATTGCCCACCATATCATACAATTAGTATTTGAAAAAAAGCAAAAAAAATACACGCCTTTGCGTGTATTATATTTGTTATTTTCTATTGACTTTTTCGTTTCCATTGCATATAATATGGATACGATAAAGATATTTCTTTTACCCGTTAGATAAGTTGCTAACGGGGTTTTTTTTTGCATACTAATTATTCGTCTGCAGATACAGTTTCAAGACCTTCTTCGCCTTCCAAAAACTCAGGAACTTCCTCTTCTTCTGGAATTTCAAACTCACGATAAAGTCCATCACCTTCTTGTTCGGTTTCGCTATGAATAAGTTTGATTCTCTCAAGTAACTCTTCATAATCTGGCAAATCTTCAATAGAGTTTAGTTCAAATCTTTTCAAAAACTCATCTGTTGTTCCATAAAGAAGTGGCTTACCAACAACATCTTTTCTACCGACAACATCTATAAGCTTGAAGTTTTGCAAAACTTGAACAGCATAGTCACAGTTTACACCTCTTACTTGCTCTATCTCTAAACGAGTAACAGGTTGTTTATATGCAATGACAGCCATAGTTTCTAGAGTTGCTTTTGATAGTTGTTTTTCTTTTATAGGGTTTAGTACAGTTGCGATATCTTCTGCATATTTTGGATTTGAACACATTTGTACTTTGCCTTTATACGTAATAATATTAATACCAGTATTTTGTTTGTTTGCCTTCAAAACGTTAATCGCTTCTTCAACAACTTTTTCTTTTACTTCTAGTTTTTCAGCGATATCTTTTATCTCGATACCTTGTCCAGCAACAAACAAAATTGATTCTATTACTTCTCCAAGTTCTTTTTTATCACTCAACATCTGTAGGTTCTTCCTCTCTTAATACGATTTCTATTTCTTCATAGTTGTCTTCTTGTTTTACTCTTATAACTTGTCTTTTCAAAAGTTCAAGCACAGCAAGAAAGACATTAATAACTTCACCTTTACTATAGTCGCTATCAAAAAGCTCAGTAAATTTAACTTTATCTTTGAATGTAAGAGTTGTTTGTATAGACTCTATTTTTTCGGCAACAGTCCAGCGATCTCTTACAATCTTTTTAGGCTCTACTTCTTTTTCTTCTACTCTAATTCTAGTCAAAACATTAGCAAAAGCATTAAGTAGCCCATCAAGTTTCATATCTTGCAAAACAAAACGATAGTCATTAACTTTTTCGTCAGGAGCTTTATAAAATCTATCAACATTTTCATAAACTTTAAGACGTTCGCAAGCTTCTTTGAATAGTTGATATTCCATAATTTGTTGTCTAAGTTTTGTTGCAGGGTCTATATCATCTTCGCCTTCGCCCTCATCTAGTTTTGGAAGCAAACTCTTTGATTTTATCTCAACAAGAGTTGATGCCACATCAATAAAGTCAGCAGCCTTGTCCATATCCAATGTATCTAATTCATCAAGATACGCAAGATATTGCTCAGTAATTTCAGATAAGTTTACTTCAAAAATTTCCATTTTGCTTTCTTTTATTAAGTGAAGCAAAAGGTCAAGCGGTCCTTCAAAATTTTGCAAGTGGAATTTGTAGCCCGCATCAAACATACTTAGTTGATTTAATACTTCATTATTTTTCTTTGCCGCCATACTACACCACCCCGTAAATAAAGAAGCCTAATAAGTTAAAACCAACATTGCCATAGCCAAAAACCCAAGACCAAAACTGTGTCATAGGCCAAGTAACATAATAACAAATGTAGTTTAGAACATCAATTTTCCATATAGCGTATACAACATCAAGCGCAATCAAAAGACCAAGCAAAATAAAAGTACCATATCTTCTCATAAATACAACGAAAGGATTTTCGTATCTCATATAAGAAGAAAGTGCGTTAAATCCATCAAGCGGATATATAGGAAACAAATTGAATACAAACATAATAACATTGATTGTTATCATATAGTAAAGAAGATAATGCAAAATAGTATACAAAATATCACTTTGGATGTTAAATCCATACTTAAAAAACACCATAAATAGTGGCATTATCAAAAACGCAAGTGTAATGTTTGTAAGAACACCAGCAATACTTACAAGCAGCATATCTCTCTTGTATTTTTTGAAATTAAAAGTATTTATAGCAACTGGTTTTGCCCAGCCAAATCCCAAAATAAGAAAGGCCAAAAAACCTTTTGGCTCAATGTGTGCCATAGGATTAAAAGTTAGTCTACCTTGAGCTTTTGGTGTTGGGTCACCACATTTTACCGCAACAAAAGAATGGGCAAATTCGTGGATAGTCATACCAATAACAAGTGCTATCAAAAATGTAAAGAAAATAATGACTTTGCCTTGAAAATCAAGGTTTTCGTCATAAATTAAACTTAATAACATAGTCTCTCCAATATATACTAACTAATTATAATTTATTAACAAAAAATAATCAAACAATTTTTGCAATATATATATGGAAATTTATAGCAAAAAAGTAATAAAGAGTTGCTTTCCTATTTGCTTTTTACAAATTTTAATCCACTACTAACAAATAAAAAATTTCTTTTATATAATCAAACACTTGAAGAGTTTGCATAGTATTATAAATTTCGATAAGATACACTGGCTCAAAAATTAACATTTTTACACCTAAAATCTAAAACAAAAAAAATAACAGGGGCTTTTGTCCCCTGATATTTTTATATAAAAAAGTTATCTTTTATTCTATTTATATTATCAATTATTGTAAGCTTTGCCACATCAAAACTTGCCACAATATCTATCTCTCCAATCACTCTACCATCAATGGCTACGTATACAACACCTAGTTTGTCGCCTGCTTTAATTGGTGCTTTTATATTATCGTTCAACTTAATTTCAGTGACAATATTCGCTTTTTCTGTTTTGTTGCAAATATAATAAAAATCGTCTTTATATTCGCCTTTTACATACGCAGTTTTTCCGCCCGAAACACCTATATTATTATCAAGGGCTTTGTTTGCAGTAATTATTTTTTTGTTTTCAAAATTATTAAAACCATAATCTAAAAGTTTAGATGTTTGAGCAAAACGCTCTTTGCTGCTGCTAGTACCAAGTACTACTGCGATAAGTTTCATCTCTCCCCTTTGAGCAACAGCAGACAAACAATATCCTGCCTCATCTGTAGAACCTGTTTTTCCACCAACGCAACCTTTGTAATATCTAATAAGTTTATTTGTGTTTACAAGTTCTGTGTCTCTACCCTTTGGATGAGATATTTTGTCAATCCAAATATTACTATATTTGTGATATAGGTCATACTTTGAAACTTCTTTTAATACCTTTGCACAATCCTTTGCACTAGAATATTGGTTAGTTGTTGGAAGTCCTGTACAGTTGGCATAACTTGTGTTTTCAAGTCCAAGCTCTTTTGCTTTTTCGTTCATTAAAATTGCAAAATTATCTTCGCTTCCGGCTATTGTTTCGGCAAGTAATACGCTACTATCATTAGCTGAGCTCATTATTACACTTTTTAGAAGGTCAGCTACTTTATATTCGCCCCCTTCTTCAATAAATACCTGAGAGCCTCCCATAGATGCGGAACTATTTGACGCAATTACCTTATCATCAAGAGATAACTTGCCTTCATCTATATTTTCAAGTGTTAGCAAAATTGTCATAAGTTTAACAATACTTGCAACAGGGTACTTTTCATCACTATCTTTTTCACACAAAATTTTGCCCGTATGATAATCCATAAGGATATAAGATTTTGCAGCAAAATCTACAGTCGCTGCATATGCTGGCTGATATGGAATCATCAAAAAAAGCGTAAAAAATAAAACAAAAATGGTTAATAGTTTTTTCATATAAAACTCCTTTTTTGTTTTAGTTTCTGTTATATTAATTTTTTTATACAAAAAAACTCCCATTTTTTAGGGAGTTTCTATCTTACAATACTTTAATTACATCAGCAAGATAATCGCAGAAATAATCAGATGATACGTCCATATTATAATGGATATCTTCATATTTGATACGAGAATCAGAATAACCACTTGCAAAGTTTGTAATAAGATTTATACTCATAGCCTTCATACCACAATATCTTGCAAGGATTGTTTCTTTGATAATATGTGAGCAAACTGCATCTGCCCCATAATATCTTGCCATCTTAATTTCAGCTGCAGTTTCGCCATTTGGCCCACAAAACTCAATAAGTATTCCGCTTCTAGTTTTTAGACGCAAGTTTTTAGCAACTGCCATAGCTTTTTTGCGACCTTCTATTGTATAAGGAATGCTCATATCAAAATATTTGCTACCATACACATCAGTCAAACCATTAAGTGGGTTTTCTCCACTATTATTTATATAATCGTTAGCAACAAACAAATCTCCAACTTTGTATTTTGGATTCATAGCGCCAACGCCTGTTCCTGTAATAAAATACTTGCAACCTAGTTCTTTCATTGCAAATACAGGGGCAGCATATACTTCCGGAGCATAGCCTAGATATGAATGCATTCTTCCAAGAAGAGCTATGACATTTCTTCCGTTTACTCTACCAATAACGAATTTGTTTTTCTTATCTTTTCCAAGACAGTTAAACCCTTTTATATCAGTCAAAGGAATAACTACTTTGTCATCAAACTCTTTTTCAAACCCGCTAAAACCGCTGGTCAAAACGATACCAATTTCTGGTACAATATTTGTTTTTGATTGAATATACTCTACTATAATTTTTGCTTTTTCCATAAAAACCTCTAATTATATTTTTAGTATACCATAAGATTTTTTATTTGACTATCAAAAATCAAAAATAAATGCACTACTAAAAACATTAATTAAAATAGTTTCTACAATTGTCACCACAAAAAGCAAAGCAAAAAACCATAGCCATTTAATAAGCATCTTGCTATCAAATAAACAAATGCCATACTTTTTTATTCTTTGACTATTATTTATTGCTAGTATGCAAGCTATAATATACAAAGCTACAACGCAGATGTTTATAGGAATAATTATTAATATTGCATTAATTGTTCCGCCAAAACCAAACAACATTATAAAGACAGCCGAATTAAGCCCAATGCTATATGATATATACGCAATAAATATTGACAATAATATTGAACAAAACTTAGTTTTGCCGCAAACAAAAATGAATAATAAAACAAGCAAGTACTTGATTATTCTAGTAATAAAAAAAGAAAAAGGACCAATATCCGCCTTAAAAAAATTAATTAAGGTTTTGTCATTAATATTTGCAATGGTTATATTATCAGCCCCTTTAATTCCTGTTAAGATGCCAGTAACTATCGCCACTAAAAAAATTAAAGCCAAAAACACAAGCAAAACTTTATTTGTTGCTATATATTTTTTGGCTTTTTGTTTTGCAAAATATGAAAAATTATAACTATTGTTATTCATATAACAAAATATGAAATAATTTGACAAATTATGCTAAATTATCTAATTTTCTTGTAACAACATTCAAAATATAAGACAAAAATTCTTTATTTGATGGCTTTTTATCAAAATACAAAACCCCATGATTATTTTTCCATAAAGATTCTATCGCAACTCTTATATTTCTTTCTACATTATTAATAGTTGTTTTATGAATAGCTGCTATGTATGGATAAACTGACAAGGATAAATTGTCAACACCTTTTCCTTGAGCAAGACAATAGATCAATGCGTCTTTGATAAAACCAAAACCTGCGTATTTTGAATTAAGCTTAAGTTCTATCAAATAATCATAAACAAAGTTTGTAACATCACTTTTAAGCTCAATTGGCTTTGCTGCAATATCTCTTAAATAATCTGCTTTAGATACAAAATTTTTAGCAAAGCTTTCATCTAAACAAACATTATATATTCTATTATTGTCTACAGCTTGATTTTCATATCCTTCATTTGATAATAAAATAACTCCAATTAATTTTGGATTACCATTTTGCTTTATCATATAGTTAATCAAATCGCTACTAATACTTACTGTCGTTGTATCTACAAATAATGCATAATTGCTCAGCAAAGAACCTTTGAGCATCATTTCTCTAAGGTCTTTTACAACAAATAATTCTATGCAATATTTTTTGCAATAAAAAGCAACTTTTGACTCCAAATCTGCATTATTTATAGAATAGAAAAAAGCTGTATACATTGTATAAACTCCTTAAGTTTACTTAATTATTACACAACTTTTTAGGTTTTCGCAAATAATTTTGCAAATATTTTAATTATTTTTTACAAAAATATTAAATTTTTGTATGTTTATGTCGAAAAGCTACTCCCCTAGCATACAATCAAGATAAACTCCAAAGCCTTTTGTGGGGTCATTAACAAATACGTGAGTAACTGCACCTATGATTTTTCCATCTTGCAAGATAGGACTTCCGCTCATACCTTGCACTATGCCGCCGGTTTTTTTCAAAAGTTCAGGGTCCACTACTCTTATGACCATATTCTTATCGGTTTTGTAATTTTTCGTGTTTGTTTTTATAATTTCTATATCATATAACTTAATATTACCATCTATACAGCACTTGATCTGTGCCTTACCTGGTTTTACCGAAAATCTACCACCTATTTTTGCTTTATCTAGCTTTTGAAAAATAGTAGAATCATCATTTAACTCTCCAAAGATGCCATATTCGTTATTTTTATCAATCAACCCTTGTTCATTGCTTCCGTGCAAAAACATTCCTCTAAGTTCACCCGGAGCACCGGACTTCCCTTTATTTACGCCAAGTACAGAGCAATTATATACTTTGCCCGTTTTTACACTTACAATGCTTTTTACATCTGCATCACATAGTGGATGTCCTAAAGCTCCAAACCTGTTATTTTCTTTTACGTATGTTAGCGTTCCTATGCCTGATGCATCATCTCTTACCCAAACGCCTAGCCTGTATTTATTTGTTAAAATATCTTTTACAGGTTCTATTTCTACACTTTCTTCTTTATTATTTCTAACAAAAGTTACCTTAACAGCCTTTTCTTTTTCTTTGCGAGTGTTGAGATAGTTTGAAATATCTGTTGTCGAATTTACTTTTACATCATCAACTTGCGTTATCAAATCCCCTACTTTCAAGCTGCCAAATGTTGCAATATCATACAAACCATCTTTTGTAGAAATACTGCTACTACCAATAACCAAAGCCCCATCTGCTTTGAGCGAAAGCCCAATTGGCACGCCACCAACCAAAACCTCTTCGTTTTGTAAAATTTTTACAGATTGACGTTTTATAGGAATTAAATTAAACAACTTAAAGTCAATATAAGTATCTTCTTTTTTGCTAGTGTCTACAGCCCTTCCCGTCTCCGAAAAAGACGCTGACACAAAACTCCCAAAGCCATCTATGCTATTTGCTTTTTCTATATCGCTGGCAAATATTGAAATGTCATCAGGCAGCGAATATACATTATATATGGAAATAGCAAAAAATACAGCAAAACAACATAATATACAACAACAAAGACCTGCCCAAAATCTCTTTTTTGCCATAAAAAAACTATCTCCTTTATTAAAGATAGTTTTTATAATTTTATGAAATTTATGTATTAAATACCTTTTTTGTAATTGTTACAAGTTTCTCTCAACTCTTTTGCGTGATTTATAGAAACACTACTTCCCGTTTGTCCACCAGAAAGTCTAGCAACTTCTCTTAACACGCCATCTTCATCAAGCTCAACAATATTTGTCCTTGTATTTTCGTTTTCCACTCTCTTTTCGATAAAGAAGTTTTTGTCTGCCATACCAGCAATTTGTGGCAAGTGCGAAATAGAAATAACTTGATGGGCTTTTGAGATATTTGCCATTTTACAAGCAATAACAAAACCAACATTACCACTAATACCAGTATCGATCTCATCAAATACCATAGTATTTATATCATCAACATCAGCTAAGATATTTTTAAGTCCAAGCATAAATCTACTCATTTCACCGCCCGAAATAATTTCAGAAAGCGGTTTCAATGGCTGTCCCATATTGGCAGTAAATAGATATTTAACCTTATCTAAGCCATCTGCTCCAAAACGGCAGTTTTCTTTTTCTTCTATTGGTTCAAAATATATTTCAAAGTTTGCATTTTTCATAGCAAGGTCTTCTAATTGATTTTTTACCAAATACTCAAATTTTTTAGCTGTCAGTTTACGATTTTCAGACAGCAGCAAACTGTCTTTGTATAGTTCATCTATAACTTCATTTCTTAATTTATTAAGACTTATAAGTTTTTCTTCACTATTAACAATATTGTCTAGTTCCTGTTTTGCATTATCAAGAAAATCCATAATCTCAGCATAGCTATTACCATACTTTTTCTTAATAAGCTTTAACTCGTCAAGGCGCTTGTCAATTTTTTCAAAATAAGCCTCATCAAAATTACAGTCGCCCAAATATTCTTGCAATGTGTTAGATATATCTTGAACTTCAAGTTTAGCAGAATCAAGTCTTTCGATAATAGGCTCTAAAGTTTCATCATATTTAGAAATTGAAGTCAAAGCAGATATCGCCTTCTTTATACCATCACAAACGCTATAGTTTGAAAAATTTAGCTCACTATTTGCCATATTAAGACCAGTAGCTATTTTTTCACTGTTAATTGCTTTTAGTCTTTCGTTAACAAGCTCTTCTTCTTCGCCCTCTTTCAATCCAAAATTCTCAATCTCATTTATTTGATAGTTAAGAAGGTCTATCATTCTTTCTCTATTTTGACTATTAGAGCCAAGCTGCTCTATTTCTTTGTTTATATTGTTTAGTTTATGATACAAATCACAAATATTATTTTTAAGATTGGTTATAGCCTCTCCGCCCAAAAGGTCAATTATCTCTAATTGGAACTTTTCTTTCAAAACAGATTGATGTTCGTGTTGTCCCAAAATATCAACAAGTTTAGAAGTAATTGGTTTTAGCATTGTAGTAGTTATGCTAGAGCCGTTTAGCTTAATATCGTTTTTGCCGCTTTCGGTATAAGTTCTAACAATCAAAATCTCATCTTCAAGCTCTATTCCATAGTCTTCAAAAATAGGTCTAATTTTGTCATCAAAAGGCGCAGAAAACAACGCCTCAACTCTCATATAAGATTGTCCAGACCTAATTAAAGTTTTATTAACTTTACCACCTAAGACAAAGTTAAGCGAATCTACAATAATACTTTTGCCCGCACCAGTCTCACCAGTAAGGACGTTAAAGCCATCTGTAAAATCAATACTTAATGTGTCAATAAGTGCTACATTATTAATCTTTAGATAATTTAACATAATACACCAAATAAATTATACCAAAACAAATAAAAAATAACAACAAAAAATCACTTACTATTGCAAGTGATTTGATTTAAGAATTAAACATATCGTTTAGTTTATTTAAGGCTTTGATGCTATCCATACTGTCAGGAAAAATTGCCATAACAGTATCATCACCATAAGTTGACCCCATAAGATTGTCTATATTAAATTTTTCAAGCATATTAGAAATTGCTCCTGCCATACCTTTTAGGGTTTTGATAACAACAAGATTTTGTGCTTGCTTTATTGATATAACACCTTCTTTGAACAAATATAAATATTTATTAGAAGCTTGTTTTTCTGTTGCATCAACAATAGCATATTTGTATTTATTACTATCAGAAGACAATATTTTAATAAGACCAAGTTCTTTTATATCTCTACTGATTGTTGCTTGAGTAACATCAAAATTTGCCGCTCTTAATTGATTTACCAAATCTTCTTGGGTTTCAATTTCGTATGCAGAAATAATATCCAAAATTTTAGATTGTCTAACAGATCTAGTCATGACTAAAATGTGCCTCCGTTTTTAACTTTTTTGATATGTATAAATATTCATGCATAATATTCATAAATTCAAAAATAATTATACATAAAAATTTATATTTATGCAAGTAGTTTTTGAATATTTATACAAAAACTTTTTGCATAAACATACAAAAATATGCAAAACCATACATATAGTATTGCATAAATATAAATAAACACAACATCTAGTAAATTTGAATTTTGAGTTTTAAGATAAAAAGTCGCTATTTTTGTTAAAAAGAAAAAACTTAAGTCGATTTTTACCCCTCACCCACTATTTTTTATCTGCTTATAGGCTCAGAAAATAAGTAATTTTTGTTTAATTTTTTACACAAACAAGATAAAAACTACAACAAAAAACACGCAAATTTTTGCGTGTTTTAATTATTTATTTCTTATAAATACACTTACTACCCTACCCACAAAAGCAACAATAGGTACACTTTTGCTTATAGCTAGTTTTTTGAACATAGCCTTTCCAAAAACAGTAAGAGCAGAAATCACAGCAGACACAACAGACGCTATAATAATAGCTACAGCTCCTGTTTGATTTGCAATAATAGTTGCCGCAACCGCAGCACCTGCAGCACCACTCAAGATACCACACATATCTCCAATTACGTCAGAACAAACTGAAGAAACTTTATCACCATTACGAACAAGAACAATTGCAGCCTTACTACCCTTCACCTTACGAGATGCCATAGCAAGTATTGGCTCTAGTGAACAACAAGCAAACGCCACACCAATAACGTCAAATACAATACTAACAGCAAGCAGTATTACAACAACTAAAATTGGTACAACAATATTTGCTCCATCTAGCAAGTATTCTGACAATACACCAAACATTAAAGCAAGTGCCAACGTTAGAATACCTATTTTTATAGGCCAAGCCCATACAAATACTTTTTTACTTTTTGTAGTTACTTTTTGGGGTTTGGGTTTCGAGTTTTCTCCACTCGGGTTTGAGTTGTTTTCCATATTATCTTTATATTATATCCTTATATAATAATTATTTTTTTTGTATATACATATTTCTTAAGAAAATTTATTAAGTAAACCTTGCGGCATTGGTTTGGTAGGATTTCCCTACTCGGAACTTGCCGTCGCCGTACAAGCCGTTTCCATTTAATCCAAGCAAGATGGTGTTACCACTCATCTAACCAAATCGCCTTTTAGACCACACTATAATCCCTAATAAATCAAACATAAATTGTTTACAGTCTAGAAGTTTTCCTTGACAAAAAGCATTGTTTTTATCTATTTTTGCAAAATATGTTTCATAGCCAGATGATAATCACCGCCGGCCAGCAAGCAATTATCAAGACACTAATTCGCATATTCCACTCATAGCAAGCTACTCTGTACACAGCTTTTGATTTTTCGCCGCATAGCAGGTTTAATTTCAACCAGTAAGTCAGCTAATTAGACCAACCCACCGCATTGAACCTCCATGGAAGATGGGCAGAAGTCTATATGCCGTTATAGTTCTCCCATAATCCTACCTTCCAGCATCCACCCCAGTTTGGGCAACCAAAGCAAACACCAGAAGTTTCATCGATGTGCTCTTTGACGCTTAAATATCGCCTTCCAAACAACACCTTTCGACTAGAATACTGTATCTTAATATATGTATATGTGTAGTATAGCACATTTTATTATAAAATTCAATCTTTTTTGCAAACAAATACCTTTGGCACAAAAAGACATATTTTTACACCTATTTTGCACCATTATTATAATAAAATATTTTACAAAACAATTTTGATACATAAAAAACAACCGATATATTATCGGTTGTTTTTTGTTATACTTCGTATTCTTTCATTTCTGCAATAATAAGTTCTTTTACCCTATCAACAGCATTTTCAAATTTTACCATTTCTTTTTCGCCAGTCTTTCTAACTGTAATTTCTACTTCGCCGTTTTCAAGAGATCTTGGACTTACAACCACCCTAATTGGCATACCCATAAGCTCACTTTCAGCAAACTTAACACCTGCAGAGATATCTCTGTCATCATACAAAACATCAATTCCGTTTGAGATAAGTGTTTCATATAGTTTGTTAGATTTATCCAAAACAACTTCGTCATTTAGTCTAAGTGGACACAAAACAACTTGCCAAGGAGCAATACTCATTGGGAATATTAACCCCTTGTCATCACTCCACTCTTCCAAAACGCTACCCAAAGCCCTGCCAACACCAATGCCATAGCAACCCATAATAGGATTGATTTCGCTACCATCTTTGTCGTGAACTGTCATACCCATTGATTTTGTATATTTTGTACCAAGTTGGAAAATATTACCAATCTCAATACCTTTGCTTAGGTGAAGATGTCCTTTGCCACATACTGGACAAATCATACCTTCTGCAACATTTGCTATATCATAAAACTCTGCGTCTGGAATATCTCTTGACATACAAAGCCCTGTGTAGTGGTAGTTTTCTTTGTTTGCCCCACAAACAAGCCCGTCAACACCTTCCAAAGATTTATCAAACACAACAACTGTATTTGCATCTGTTTTTAGATTATATGGTCCTATAAAACCAGCAACTAAAGTTGAACTATTAGTAAGGTCATTTGGAACAACTTCTGCTTTTATAATCTTGCTTAATTTAATTTCGTTTATTTCCAAATCTCCACGAATAAAAGCAACTACACTCTTTTCTGTGTCACCTTTAACCGCATAACAAACCGCTTTGCAGCTAAGTTCTGGTTTAGATTTCAAAAAGTTGCAAACTTCTTCAATAGTTTTGCAATGTGGAGTTTCCACCATAGTCAAAGGCTCTACTTTGCCACTAACCTTTTCGAAAACACAATCAGCAACTTCTTGGTTTGCTCTATAATCACAAGAATCGCAAAGTACTAGATTATCTTCTCCAGATGGTGTTAAAAGCATAAATTCATGAGCAACTTTGCCACCCATCATACCAGTATCGCTCTTTACAGAAATAAAGTTTTTCATACCGATACGCTTAAAGATTCTGTTATAAGAATCAAATACTACATCATAGTATTTCTCCAAATCCTCTTGAGTTGTATGGAAAGAATAAGCATCTTTCATAGTAAACTCTCTAACTCTTATAAGCCCAGCTCTTGGTCTTGGTTCGTCTCTAAATTTCGTTTGGATTTGGTAAATCATAGCAGGAAGTTGTTCATAACTTTTGATAATGTTACGCATTGTATGAACAGAAGCTTCTTCGTGTGTCATACCAAGAACCATATCATGGTTATTTCTATCCTTAAACCTTCCCATTTCATCGCCAATAGATGAATATCTGCCACTTTCGTCCCAAAGTTCTCTTGGCATAACTACAGGAAATAACATTTCTTGTCCGCCAATTCTATCCATTTCTTGGCGAATAATATTTTCTATTTTAAGTACACTCTTTTTTGCTGGAGTAAGCAAAGTATAAATACCAGATGAAACTTGTTTTATATATCCTGCTCTTAGTAGCATAATATGATTTTTAACAACAGCTCCATTTGGAGTTTGTTTACTTCTCTCTCCAACTAATTTTGATAAATACATATTAGTCCTCCATTGTATCGTTAATTATTTTATCTAATTCGTTTTTTATAGTAGTAATTTTACCTTTGGTTTTATCAATATCTGTATAACAATTTTTAACCAAAGCAGCACCTTCTTCAAAAAGTTTTGCCCCTTCTTCTAATGTAACTTTACCACTTTCTAATTTTTCAACTATTTCTTCAAGTCTCTTTGCAGATTCTTCAAAAGTCATTTTTTACACCTCAATTTCTGTTATTGTAGATTTTGCCTTACCATCAGCAAGCACCAAATCAACATTATCTCCAACTGCCAAATTTTTGACAGAGTCTACCAAAACCCCATCTTTTGACAATTGTGAATAACCCTTTAGCAAAAGCTTTATAGGGTTTAGATTTGTTAGCAAATTTTCTTTCGCTTTTATATTATTTTCTTTTTCTTCGTATATATTTTTGTCCAGCATAGCAAGTTTGTGAGCCACAAGTTGCAACTTATTTTTCTTATCTTTTATGTTATCAAGCGTATAATCAAGTATGTTTTCTGCACAATTTTGAACCAAAGAAGTCTTTTCTTTAATCAAATTGTCAAAGGCTTTATATAACCTTAATCTATCTTTTTCTATTTTCTTTAGTTCGCTAAAGATATCTTTTGTTACAAGCTCTGCAGCCGCTGATGGTGTCGGGGCTCTAAGGTCTGCAACAAAATCTATTATTGTAAAATCTGTTTCATGTCCTACTGCAGAAACTATAACTTTGTTTGCGTTATATACACATTCGGCAAGTAGTTTAGAATTGAACGGTTGCAAATCTTCATATGATCCACCACCACGAGCCACAATAACAACATCAACATCACTATTTTCAAAGTACTCTATACCACGAATGATTGTTATATCAGCGCCTGCCCCTTGAACTTTGGCAGGATAAAGCTCAATATTAATTCCAGGATTTCTACGAGTAGATACATTGATTATATCTTGAATAACAGCTCCCGTACTTGACGAAACAACGCCGATTTTTTTTATGTTGTCAGGCAAAGCTTTTTTATGCTCAGCTGCAAAATAGCCCGCCCTTTCCAATTCTTCTTTCAATAGCAAAAATTGCTTATATATCTCACCTTGCCCATACGGGACAATGCTGTAGGCACTAAAATTTAGTTTTCCGCCTTTGGCATAGTAGCTTATAGATCCTGTAAGTATAACCTGGTCACCAATTTTAATATTAGAGTATTTCTCTGCCCCAAATGTTATACAGTTTATAATGCTATTTGCGTCTTTTAGCGTATAATAAGCAATTCCATTTTTTATTTGAAACGTGCTGATCTCTCCAAAAATTTTTACATCATGCAACATTTCTTCTGCTTCAAAAATCTTAGTTACATAAAAGGATATTTCTGAAACAGATAAAGCCCTAAGTTCCATTTTTACTCCTTATTATTAACAATCTTTGACAAAACACCATTAATAAATGACGGGCTCTTTTCGTTAGAATATTTTTTTGCTAGTTCTACCGCTTCGTTAATAACAACAGCAACAGGCTCTTTTAGATAATTAATCTCAAAAACAGCATCAATAAGAATTGCAAGGTCTACTTTATAAATTCTTTTGATTTCATAACCTTCTGTTGCTTTTGAAATAATCTCTTTTATTTCATCTATTTTTTCTTGCATATTAGCAAAAGTATCCAAAACGTATTTTTGCTCTTCAAGTTCCAAACCTTCTGCAATAGTATCCAAAACTTCGTGAGCTACAAAATCTTCACTAAACATACTTTGGTATACAAGCTTAAATATGCAATCTCTACAATTTCTTCTTCCCATAAATAAAAACTTCCTTTTATCAAAAAAAAGCCCTCTCAATCAAGAAGGCTAAATTATTAGATATTTTTAGACAATTCTTCCTTTGAAAAATCAACGCCCATAACGTGAACATTGATGGTATTTATTTTTGACTCTAGCATAGAAGCAATACCATTTTTGATATTTTCTTGAACTCTATACGCTACGTCAGAAACGCTATACCCAAAGAAAACATTGATATATACATCAATATTGATACCCTCTTTGTTATAAGACACCTTAACCCCTTCAAAGTAGTTTGACGGAGAAAGCCATCTTTTAATTCGGCTACCAAATTTTGCAACCAAAGAAGAAACACCACTGATTTCTTTAGCAGCAAGGTTTATTATAGAAAGCATAATATTTTTATTACAAAATACTTTGCCGTTATCACTATCATATAGATTTCCGTTAAATGCCATATCTATCTCCTATAATTTTACTTGATTATTATATCATAGGATAATTTCAAAATCAACTTATTCAACAGGAATAATTTTAATATAATCTATATCTTTTTGAGTTTGTCCCTGAACAACATCAACAATCTGTGAAACTTCCGCATCTTCCAAAGCTTCGGATTTGACAATAACATTGATATAACTATCCGTGCAGCTAACTATCGCATCTGCAAAACCTTTTGCCTTGATAAGTCCTTCCATTGTAAGTTCTAGTTTCATTGTATCAATTAAAACTTCTCTTTTTTCTTCGGCGCTTTTGATAGCCTCACTAGAAGATGTTGTCGAAGATATAATAGAATCGTAATAAGCAATGCTTTCATTTCTTGTTGCGTTTCTATCTTCTCTAAATGTTGCAAAAAAACTAGCTGCATTATAATCACTAGAAACTGATTGAGAAACGTCTTCACTCATACTATTAAGTTTAATATTCAAAAACCCAGTAATAACTAAAAGCAATAGCATAGATGCTAGTATAATTATTTTCTTTTTCTTAGTAAACATACATTAACCCCCTTATTTACCCACCAAAACTTCAATTTTTGAGCTAGGAAGTGCAAATAGCACTTCTATAGCCCGTATAATATCAAGTTTTACTTTTGTATCTTTCACGCCAGAAACTACTACAAAAACACTCTTTGGCTCTGGCAATTTTTCCTGCAAAATTATCGGCTTTGTAACGCCTTTTTCAGTCACAAGCACAGGGGTTTCTACAACGACCTTTGTTTCACTACTACCAGACGATACAGTTTTTGTCTCTTTTGTTGAAGAGATAATAAGTTCTACACTGCTTTCAAAAGTTATCATAACTTCAGCACTTTCCACCCCGTCAACTGCCATAATTAAGGTTTTTAATTTTGATTCCATTTCTTTTGTGTACTCTCTCATAGAAATAAGTGTTTCATCATTAGTATTTTCACTCCCCACTTTTTCACTATCAAAACTGCTAGCAAAAATCAAAATTCCAATTAGCCCTAAAATGATAGCTATGGCTATACTTACATTTTTTGATAGTTTGATTTTTTTGAAGATATTTATTTTTGATAAAAAACTTTCTTTTTTACTGTCATTCATTAAAAATAATATCCTCCGCATCTATCGTCACAACACTTTTTATCACGCTTTTTATGTTGTTATAAATATCTATATTCTCATTTTTTGGATTAAGAACAACTTTACTCAAATCGACAAAAATCGCTGTTATTTTCATTTCAGTTTTAGAATTATCAATACAAACGTCAATATTTATTCCGTCATATCCACCTGCCACAAGCTTATCCTTTATAATCTCCCCATATTCAATAGCCTTTTCTTCATTAACTTGCTGCAAAAAAGTATCATCAAGCGAGATTGAAAAATCATTTTCACTAAAAATATCTGCAATAGAAATATTTGTTATAGGGCTTACCATAATAAAAACTGTAAATATAACCAAAAAACCTTTTATATACTTACTAATATTCCCTTCAGGCATAATAATCTCAACAACAACTGTAATTATGACAACCCCAACTATCGACAAAACCCAACCCGATATATAAGACATTTTACCCCCTAAAAAATATTAGAAGTAGACATCAAAAGCCCGATTGTAACAATATACATAAACGCAACTGAAACAATACAAGCAACTAGCATATTAAGACATTTACTAGATCCATAAATAAAATTTGACATTCCGTTGTTTGAAAGCGGCTCAATAATTGCAGAGACAAGCTTTAACCCAAGCATAAAGACTACAATCTCAACAAGTGGAAGCAAAATTGTTCCTATCAAAACAAAAAGTCCGCTTACGCCAACAGCATTTTTTATTAAAACCCCACTAGCAAGAATAAGCCCTAACCCATCTGAAACATAAGAACCTACAAGCGGAATATAACTTTTTATAGCAAACTTTGTGGTTTTAATTGATATATTATCTGCAACAGACGCCATTATTCCTTGAAGTGTTAAAACCGCCATAAAAACTGCAAAAATAGTACTAATTAGCCACTTAAATAATGAAGATAAAAACTTTGAACATTTTTCAAGCTTAACATTAGACGACATATTACCTACAATATTAAATACATAGCTAAATATAAAAAGCGGCAATACAATCGAAGATATTAAGCTAACTACCGAAAAACTCAGCAAAACAACCGCTGGTTGAAAAGTCGAAACTGTAACAACGCTACCAAGAGATGTAATCAAGGTCAATAGTATAGGAAAAATAAGTTGCATTTGTTTTTGAAGGTTGCCCAAAACTCCAATGCAGCTGTCTAAAAGCCCCTTAAACACCGAAAAAATCATAACAGCAACTAGCGAAAAACAAGCAAAATAAACAACTTTATTTATTTTTTCACCCTGCTTTTCGGAAGACAAATTGCCTAAAAAACTACAAATGATACAAATAATAACAATACTTGCAAGTATTGGAATAAACCTTAATATATCATCAAACAACACCCCAATTAAATAGCTAAAAAAATTATTATAATCAAAGGTTGTTTCGCCATTAATCACGCTTTTGATATGATCCAAAAAAGATCCTTGAAATAAAATTTGATTTTGGCTAGACAAAGATGATATATAGCGTTCTATCTCGGCAAGATTTAGTTTTTCAAGCTGCCCCTCTATATTTTCAAGAAGGCTACTCTCTATCGAATCTGCATAACAATTTTTTTGGTTAAAAATGCAAAATATAACAACAAATACAATAAAAAATGCTAAGGCAAAATGTCTATAATAATGTCTATTAAAGATGTGATTATTGGCAATGATAGACACAATATAACAATTTTACCCCCTAACATTATTTTATTACCTATACTAGATGTACCCGCATCAGAACAAAGATTAGCAGCAAATTCGGTCAAGTAGCCAACCCCAATTATCTTCAAAATAGTGAAATAAATCGTAGTATTAATTCCTGTTTTCTGTATTATTTCGTTAAAATACTCCACAACACCTGACACTTGTCCAATAATCATAACAAGCATAACAATAGAGCCGCCCAAAGCTACAAATATAGCAAACTCACTTTTTACTTGCTTTACTAAAATAAAACAAACTGTTGTTGCAATACCCACACCCACTATCTTTATTAGTTCCATAAAAAATCCTTAATATATCAAAAACAAAGTTTTTACCGTGTCAAAAAGTTCTGCAATAAGTTGGACAACCATTATCAAAACAATAACAACCCCGCTAAGTGTCGCGATAGTTGCAATATCATCTTTGTTAACATTTTTGAGAACCTGAGATATCACTGCAGTTAATATTCCAATAGCTGCTATTTTTAATATAATTTCATAATTCATACAAAACCTGCTAATATTTTGCATAGTACTATGCCTATATATTGTGGTATTATGCTAACCAAACCAACTATATATTAGAAAAACACTATACAAACTACAATTCCAAATATAATAGATAATTTAACCGTAAGTGGTGCATATTTGTTATTTTTTTCTAAATAATAATCAAACTTTTTTGAAAATCTAGCCTTATAATTTTCTATCTTTACAAGCTCATTATAAACATCAAGTTCTCCCAAGACAGAAAAGAATTCTTGCAAAAGTTTTTCTTCTTCTCTTTCAAAAAAATTCTCTTGCATGTCATAAAGTAAATCCACACCACTTTTACCATCTATATAAGTTGTCAAAAGTCTTTGACAATCACAAGAACAAATATCTTTATATTCACTTACAATTTCATCAATTTTCCTTTGACCAAAACCAATATTGCTTGCTAAAAACTCACAAAACCTAACCATATCTTCCCAAAACTTTCTCTTTTGCTTTAAGTTATTCGCTACAACAAAGCCAAGGTATGTACACGCCACCATCAAAACACAACACAAAATTATTTTCATACATACAAACACCTAAAAGATTCATCATACACACCAGCAATGCTTCCAGGTCCCCTAGAATCATCTAGAACAACAAATCTTTTGAAGACTTTTTTTGCTAATAGCTCTTGAAAATCTTTTTTGTTTTTTAGGTCCTCAATATCTTTTGCGTGTACACTTGCAAGCACTTTTACACCGCAGCTCGAAATACTCATAATGCTTTCAAGATCTTCTTTTGTAGAAAGTTCATCTGTTACCACAATATCAGGATTCATAGTCCTTATACCGCAGTTAAAAGCATAAGCCTTCTCAACACCACTTATTATATCTGTAAACTCGCCTACATCTAGTGTCGGCTTCCCGTTAAAACAATTTGCTATTTCATACCGCTCATCTGCAAGCAAAATATTGTAAGTATAGCTTCTTACACTCATTTGATAAAGAATATCTCGAATCAATGTTGTTTTGCCACAACCCGGCGGAGAAATTATAAGAGTATTACAAAAACCACCCGTTAGCAAAAACTCTAATATCGACAAACTACAGTTTTTAACTTCTCTAGCAACCCTTATATTGATACTAGAAAAATTTTTAATTGTTTGTACTTTTCCATTTTCTATAACAACTTCGCCACAAATACCAATTCTTATCCCGCCTAGAACCGTCAAAAAACCTTGTTTTAGCTGATTATTAACAGCATAGAGCGAACGCTCGGTGGCACGTTTTATCACGTTATAAAGCATTTCTCGGCTAACAACAATTGCTTTATCTTTTATATTAGTTATGCCATCATAAGCGATATAATAAGGTTTTCCTGAAATATAAACAAGAAGTCGTTTGTTAAGACGCATTCTTATTTCGTTTACTTTCTCTAAGTTTATGTACTTTTCAAAAATTTCAAGCAGTGGTTCGTCAAATAAATTTTTCATAATACCCCTTTTTATAAGGTATTTTTGAGTAGTTATATTTATAACAACAAAAAAAGCAATACTACAAAGTATTGCTTTTTTAGACATATTAAGATATAAATTATACTCTTTCCATATATGTTCCAGTTCTTGTGTCAACTCTGATTGTTTCGCCGTTGTTAACAAACAAAGGAACTTGGATAATATAGCCAGTTTCTAGAGTAGCTGGTTTGTTTCCTGCTTTTGAAGTATCACCTTGAATACCTGGTTCGCAATCAACAATTGTAAGTTCTACAAATGTTGGTGGAACTACTGAAAAAGCATTTCCTTTATAGAATTGAACTGTAGCAGTCATGTTTTCTGTGATAAATTGAAGAGCATCTTCTACTTGGTCTTTGTTGAAAGGAATTTGTTCAAAAGTTTCCATATCCATAAAGTAGTACAAATCACTTTCATTATATAGATATTGCATTTCTTTTGTTTCAATTCTTACTGGTTCAAATTTTTCTGAAGGGTTGAAAGTTCTTTCCAAACTTTGTCCAGTAACAATGTTTTTAATTTTTGCTCTAACAAAAGCTGCACCTTTACCTGGTTTTACGTGTTGAAAATCTACTACGTTATAGATTTTGCCTTCCATCTCAAAGTTTACACCTTTTCTAAAATCGCCTGCTGATATCATTATTTTTCCTCCTAAAAATTAAGTTAAGGTTATATACCTTATTATTATACCATACTATTTTGCTAAATGGTAGTATTTTTATAAATTTCTTTCATATTTTTAGCATCTATTGATTGTGTATCTTTTGATTCACATATAATAAATGGCTCTAAATCGTATTTTTTAAGTACAACTGCCAAATTTTCAAAATTTGGTCCATACTTTTGGTCTTCAAAAGTTAAGTGTTTTATCTCACCTTTTGCACCGTATTCTATCTTTGAAAAATGAACGTGCATTTTTCTTACTTTTTCTATTCCTAGTTTTTCTATAAGATAACTTATTACCCTATCAAAATCTTCAACAGATTGTAGGATACCTTGCTCTAAGGCGTTTATATGCCCAAAGTCAATTGTAGGAACAAGTATTTCATCCATACTACAAAGTTCTGCTATTTCTTTGTAAGTTCCTAATTGTTGAGATTTACCCATAGTTTCAGGACAAATATACAAATCTGTATACCCTGCTTCCTTTACTCTTTTTACAAGTTCTTTTGTTCTTTCTTTCAAAAGAGCAAATGCTTCATCTCTTGGAAGACTTCCGCAAGTTCCTGGGTGAAAAACACATCTTTTTCCACCAAGTAATCGAAGGTATTTCAAACAATCTAAAATATAACCATAAGATTTTTCAAGTAATTCTTCGTTTGTTCCAGCAAAGTTGATATAGTAAGGTGCATGAACACTGATTTCTACATCATACTTTTTACCTTCATTTCCTAAAGCGATGGCTGTTTCTTCTTTCATCACAACACCACGGCTAAATGAATATTCGTAAGCATTAAGCCCTTGAGCTTGTAGCCACGCTGGAGCTTCTAAACTACTTCTACTTTTTTTACCTTCATAAAATTCTGCACTGTTTCCTGCAGGACCAAATCTTATCATAGTTTACTCCCATAAATAATTTTTGATTTTTAACTTGTTTGAAATAACTTCGCCTATTCCAAGAACTTGTTTTTCAAATTTAACTACAACTTGTCCATCATCAAGCTCAACATCTAAAGGCACACCATTTAGAAGTTTGTCTTTAGAATTTGCATCTATTTCTATTTCTTTATTACCAGCCAAAGCATAATTTAGGTCTATTAAATAATCTTGTATATTTTCGCTGGTCAAATCTTCTAGTTTTACACTATTGTCTAAATTAAACACTCCGCATCTTGTTCTCACAAGAGCTGTCATTATAGCTTCGGTATCTAGCATGTTTGCCATATCTCTTGCAATACTTCTAATGTAAGTTCCTGAAGAACAATCTATCTCAAACTTATATTCATCATTTGATAGTTTGCCTAGGTATTTTATGTAATTAATAAATACGTTTTTTGGCTTTAATTCAACCTCTAAGCCTTGTCTTGCAAGTTTATAGGCTTTTACCCCATTAATAGATTTAGCTGAATATTTCGGCGGATATTGGCTTATTTCGCCTGTTAATTTATCCAAAACACTTTTTATTTCTGTTTCGTTAGGAACTTTCAAACCTTCTTTTTGAATAGCACCTTCGCTATCTAAAGTGTCTGTCAAAACACCAAACTTAAACGTCGCAATATATGTTTTTGTTTTGCTAAGATAATAATCAAAAAGTCTCGTTGCTTTGCCAACACCAATTATAAGTACGCCTTCAGCTAAGGGGTCCAAAGTACCCATATGTCCCACACGACTTATATGTGTAAGTTTTTTTATTTTCACCACAGCGCTGCTACTTGACATACCGCTTAGTTTATGTAAATTAATCAACCCTATCATATTTGTCTAGCTCACTCATACATGCATAAAGTAGTTTTTCAAGGTTAGCCTTATAGTCTCCTTCAAACCTGCAACCAGAAGCCATCTTGTGACCACCGCCACCGAATTGACTTGCTATCTCTTGAACATTTGCATAAATATTTGATCTTAATGCTACAGAATATTTCTTTGGCTCTTTTTCAATAATTTTAAGGATAATTTCATTACCTTCAATGCCTGTTAAAAACTCAAAAATACCTGCTGTTTCAACAACATCAGCAATTTTTTTGTATTCTTTGTAAGGCACTGTAACAACCAAAATTCTGTCGTTGTCAAAATATTGCAAATGTTTGAAACAATACTCATAAAAGTCCATTTGCTTTTTTGGCTTGAACTTAAACAAATAAAAGTTGGTCATTTCAAGGTCAAACTTTTTGTCAATCAAGCTACCAACAACTCTATGGCAGCCGGCTGTTGTATTTGTATTTTTGAAACAACCCGTATCTGTTGCAGTACCCGAATATAAAAGCGTTGCAATTTCTTTCGTAATCTTCACTTTAAGACCGTTAATAATTTTATAAACAAGGTCACAAGTGCTAGGACTATTTGGATCTACAAATTTAAGGTTAAATCTGTATTTTTCTCTTATATGATGGTCAATACACATCTTAACAGGAAGTTTTTCAAAATTCTCTGCATACTTGCCTGCTCTTGGCGGTGTATTGCAATCAACCAAAACACCAACTTCGACATTGTCTAAAACCGAAATATCAGTGCATAAATCCGCACCCAAAAACTCAAGGTTTTTAGTCACAGTTCCGTCACAAAAGACATACACTGTTTTTCCTAAACTCTCCAAAGCTAGTTTCAATGCCTTAGTTGAACCTAAAGCATCAGCATCTGGGCTTATATGAGTAAACAATGCAAAGCTGTTATATGATTTCAAAAAACTTGTTACTTTTTTTATTGAAATCATTCTTCGTCCTCCAAAGGTTTAATATCCAAAGTACTAATGATTTTGTTGATTTTGTTACTATACTCAATTCCATCATCTAGTTCAAATATTAACTTTGGAATTTCTCTAAGTTTAACAGAAGCAGCAAGTTTTTTGCGGATAAAATTACCTGCAGATTTTATTGCATCAAATGCTTCTTGTTTGTTATCGTTATAAATACTCAAATATACTTTGCAAAATTTCAAATCTGGAGTTGTTGAAACTTTTAGTACAGAGATAAAACCAGAGACCCTTGGGTCACTGATTTCATTATTAATGATTATTGATATTTCTTTTTGAATTTCAGAGTTAATTCTCTCCATTCTGTTGTTTGAAGCCATATTTACTCCTTTTATTTAACTTCAATTCTCTCTTTTACGATACATTCGATAATATCGCCTTCAAGGATATCGTTAAATCCATCAACTTTGATACCACATTCGTATCCGCTAGCAACTTCTTTTGCTTCGTCTTTTTCACGTTTCAAAGAAGCAATCTTACCTTCATAAATTACTTTGTCATTTCTTAAAACTTTAACAGATCCGTTTCTTACAATCTTACCATCTATGACTCTAGAACCCGCGATTGTACCAACAGAGCTAATCTTAAATAGCATTCTAACTTCTGCATGACCAGTAACTTTTTCTTCATATTTTGGAGCTTGCATACCTTTTATAGCAGCCTCAACATCATCTAATGCTTCATAAATGATGCTGTAGTTTCTAATTTCTACTTTGTTATGTTCGGCCAAAGCTGCAGCTTTACTCTCAGCTTTTACGTTAAAGCCAATAATAATTGCATTAGATACTTGAGCTAGTTGAACATCAGTTTCTGTTACAGCACCTACGCCGCTATGAATAACTTTAACTTCTGCCTCTTCGTTGCTAACTTTAAGTAACATTTGTTTCAATGCCTCAGCACTACCTTGAACGTCAGATTTGATAATAAGGTTAAGTGCCTTTTTAGCATTGCCAGCTGGAGTATTAAAAAAGTCATTAAGAGATGTTCCAAGGCCTTTTTCGACCTTATCTTGAGCCATCTTAGCTTTACGTTCTTCGATAACGCTCTTGATAAGTTTTTCATCAACCACTTGCAATGTATCGCCTACGTTTGGTACAGAACCAAGACCTAGGATAGATACAGGACAAGATGGACCAGCTGATTTTATTGATTTACCCTTGTCATCAACGATACCTCTAACTCTACCTGATGTAAAGCCTGTAACGATAGTATCGCCAACTTTAAGAGTACCATTTTGGATAATAACGTTTGCAATAGGGCCTTTACCTTTGTCAAGTTTTGCTTCAACAACGCAAGCCACTGCATTACGGTTTTTGTTTGCTTTCAAATCTTGCATTTCTGCAACAAGTAAAATCATTTCTAGAAGTTTATCAATACCTTCACCCTTTTTAGCTGAGATAGGAACCATAATAGCATCTCCGCCCCATTCTTCAGGTATTACTTCGTATTCTACAAGTTGTTGTTTGATTCTTTCGACATTTGCTTCTGGTTTATCAATCTTATTGATAGCTACAAGCATAGGAACTTTAGCAGCTTTGATGTGATTGATAGCTTCGATAGTTTGTGGTTTTACACCATCATCAGCAGCTACGATAAGTACTGCTATATCTGTAATCTCAGCACCTCTTGCTCTCATACTAGCAAATGCTTCGTGTCCTGGAGTATCAATAAAGGTAATAGGCTCTTTATTCCAAGTAATAGAATAAGCACCAATATGTTGAGTGATACCACCAGCTTCGCCAGAGATAACGTCTGTCTTACGAATATAGTCAAGAAGTGATGTTTTACCGTGGTCAACGTGTCCCATAACGGTAACGATAGGTGGACGTTTTTCCATATTTTCATCACTATCTGTAGCAATTTCTTGCAATTGTTCTTCAGCTGTTTTGTCAAGCTTTAGTTCTAGTGTAACACCAAGTTCGCTAGATACAAGTTCTGCTGCTGCAAAATCAATTGTACTATTGATTGTTGTCATAATACCAAGAACCATAAATTGTTTGATAATTTCAGTAACTGGCTTACCAATTTGTTCTGACAAAAGTTTTACTGTTAGGTTTGGTGTAGTAATAACAGCGTGAGTTACAGGAGCTGCAACTTGAGTTGGAACATCATTTTTAGGTTTTTTGATTTTTAGCTTTCTGCTAACCATTCTCTCTTCGATATTCTTTTCTTCTACAAGACCTCTTCTCATCAAAGACTTTTTGTTTAGCTTTTTATCTTCACCTTTGTTTTCATAAGTCTTTTTCTTTACGCTATTGTTTTGATAATCTCTTGCTTTGTTTACAAATACGCTTGCAGCGCTTGTAAGGTCTGCTTTTGCTGTCTTTGCACTAAAGCCAGGTTTTGGTCCAAATGGTTTTGCACCAGAAGTTTGAGCTTTTCCATCTCTTGAGAATTTATTTTGACCTTGTCCAAATGGTTTTTGACCTTGGTTTTGTCCAAAAGGTCTTTGACCAAATTGTCCAGGTGTTTTGCCATTTTGTCTAAAGTCTTTTTGACCATTTTGGTTGTTTTGGAATTTGTTATTAAATGGTCTTTCAGGACGTTGATTTTCTTGTCTTCTATAAATTTGTTTAGGTTGTTGTTGAGCAGATGCAGATTTTTTTGCTTCAGGAGCTTTTGGTTGTTCCTCTACCTTTGGTGCAGCAGGAGTAGTTTTTACACTTTCTACAGCTTTTGCTGGAGCTTCTACTTTTGCTTCTACCTTTTCTGGTTGTGGAGCTTGAGACTTAGCGTAATCTTCAGTAAGCTTTGCTACTCTTGCTTTCTTTACAAGTTCTTCTCTTTTTGCTTTTACAGCATCAGAAAAAGAAGCAAGCTTTTTGTTTATCTCGCTGATGTCTTTGTATAGCCCATTTATCTCTCCATCATTATGAAGTTTTGCTACTGCTTTAATGTTGTTTAAGTTTTGTTTGTTTTCAGTTGTTTTTTCTGTTCCCAAATTAAATCACCTCTGTCAAAATATCTGCTTTATTGTTTATGATGGCTGTTGCCAATTCTTTGCTCTTAACACCTATAATTTTGCAATTTGACTTAAAAACCAAATCGTCTAGCAAAATGTCATTCGTTTTGTAAACATCACATTTTGTAATGTTTTGTTTTTCTTTTGCAAATGTTATATATTTTTCATTTGCACTTTTACAAATAATAACTAAATATAATTTTTTGTTATAAACTTTTAGGTTATCAAAACCAAATATAACTTTATTTGATTTTATAGCAAACCCAAGATATGTTGATACTTTATTTTCCAACCGTATCCTCCATAAGCTTATCATATGTTTGCTCATCTATTTGACACTTAAAAGCTTTGTTTAGAGTCTTTGTTTTAATGCATTTTTTTATACACTCATCATTTGCACAAATATAAGCGCCTCTACCATTTGCCTTAAAAGTTTTGTCAATAAAGATTTCGCCGTCTTTATTTTTTACAACCCTTATAAGTTCTGATTTTGTTTTCATATTTCTGCAAACTATACACATACGTAGTGGTTTTTCTTGCATAAACAGTTTCTCCTATTCTATATCTCCTAAGATATCGTCATCAATATCGTCACCGATATCAAACTTTTCTTCTTCTTTGTTTAAGAATAATGCTCCGTCAATTTTTCTAGCTTCTGTTTCACTCTTAACGTCAATGTTCCAGCCAGTAAGTTTAACTGCTAGTCTTACGTTTTGACCAGCTTTACCAATAGCAAGTGATAGCTTGTCATCAGCAACTACTGCTCTTGCACTGTTTGGAGCTTCTAGAGCATATACAGT
The DNA here is from genome assembly GCA_045534265.1 of Clostridia bacterium. Lineage (GTDB taxonomy): Bacteria > Bacillota > Clostridia > Christensenellales > UBA1242 > CAKVLS01. The sequence goes on along the minus strand of JAZSJH010000006.1, from coordinate 153,097 downwards.
GTCGATTTTTGCAGGGCTTAGGGCTCTTGCAATATATTCTAGGCTGTTTTCGCTCCATTCGATAATATCAATTTTTTCGCCGTTTAGTTCGTTTATGATAGCAGCTACTCTCATACCTTTGTTACCAACGCAAGCACCAACTGGGTCTAGGTTTTTGTTTTCGCTATAAACAGCCATCTTTGTTCTGTTACCAGCTTCTCTTACTATACCTTTGATAACAACTTCGCCGCTTTCAATTTCTGGAACTTCTAGTTCAAAAAGTCTCTTTACAAAGTTTGGAGTGCTTCTTGTAACAGGAACACAACTTGCCTTTGCGTTTTCTCTCAAAGATTTTACATAAACTTTTAGTCTAGCGCCTCTTTCATAATGCTCGCCAGGAATTTGGTCTTGTTTTTGCAAAACGCCTTCTGATTGAGTGCCAGGAATATCAACATAAACAGCATCAAGTTCTACTCTGTTGATAATGCAAGTAATAAGTTCGTTTTCCTTTTCAGAAAGTTCTTCTCTTGCAATATTTTGTTCTGCTTCTCTTAATCTTTGCATAACAACTTGTCTTGCAATTTGAGCAGAAATTCTACCAAAGTTCTTTGGAGTAACTTCTTCTTTTAGTTGGTCACCAACTTTAACTGTCTTTTTAATAAGTTTTGCATCAGCAAGAGAAATTGCCTTGTCTGGATCTTCAACTTCTTCTTCAGTTGCAACTACTGTTTTGTATTTGTAAACTCTAATAGTATGTTTTTCTGGGTTTAATTCTACAGTAGCACAAGATGCTTCTCCAAAATTTTTCTTATAAGCTGCTGTCAAAGCAAGCTCAAGTGATTCGATAAAATAATCTTTATCAATTTTCTTTTCTGCTGCCAAATCTTCTAGTGCACTAAAAAAATCTTTATTAGTCATCATTTTAATTTTCTCCTAAAATCTTATATATGGCTGTGCCATAGCTATTTTTTGTCGAGGTAAAGAAATGTCTTTGCCATCAACATTAAGTTTTACTTCTTCTGCGGTTAATTCAGTTAATATTCCAATAAACTCTTTTTTCTTATCAATAGGAACATAAAGCTTAACAAGAATTTCTTTGTTTAGATATCTAAGATAATCTTTGTCGTACTTGAAAATCCTATCCAACCCCAAAGACGAAACATTAAGAATGTAGCTTGCTCCGTTTGTTGGATCGTCAACATCTAGCGGCTCATCTATGGCTCTGTGAACTTTCTCGCAGTCTTCAATTGTAACAGGCTCGCCATCAAGTCTGGTTATAAATACAGTCATATTCATACCTGTATTTTTCTTAGCAAACTCAAGGTCCGCAAGCTCGTAACCAAGGCTTGTTACGATTGGCTCTACAACTTCTGTCGCAAGTAACTCTGTTTTACTAGCCAAAATTCTTTTACCCCCTTTACAAACAATTAAGAGTGGGTTTGCCCACTCTTAATCAGTCCATTATTTAAGCATAGTTATTATATCATAGTATATACCAAATTTCAAGTACTATTTTATAATAATTTCAAAAAAACTTGAGCAGTTGCAATTGTATCATTTACGGCCCTGTGAGCGCCAACAAGTTCTATACCCAAATAACCGCAAATAGTCTTTAGGTTATGGAATCTCAAATGCGAAAGTTTAGCTCTTGACATCATAAGAGTATCCATACGCTCGCTAGTCATTTTATATCCCATTTTCTTTGCGATATTGTCAATAAACTTACAGTCGAAATCTATTGCATTGTGGCCAACAAGCGTTGCGCCTTCGCAAAACTTATAAAAGTCTGGGAAAACTTGGTTGATGCTATATGCATCTTTAACCATTTCGTTTGTGATATTATTAATTGCAGTTGCTTCTGCAGGGATTGGAAGAGATGGTTTTACAAAACAAGCAAATGTTTCTTTCAAAATCCCATCTACAATCTTCACTGCGCCAATTTCAATTATTTCATCTGTTTCTGGAGAAAGTCCGGTTGTTTCTAGGTCAAACACAACAAAAGACTTACCTTTTGCCTGCTCAGGAATTTCCTGTTCGACAGGTGTTTCAAATAAGTTGTTTTGGTTAGCTGTAATATATGGCTCAGGATTAATAAACATATATTGGCTAACTGATTTTTTGAATTTTTGCTCCTCATCACTAAGCACCGTACACAAAGAAAGCGCCTTAACAGTTATACTAAACTTTTCTCTAAAAAGCTTAACATCACCTTTTATTACAACCGTCATGCCATCACTTATAAGATTCATTTTGTGTAAGGTTGCTTTGGTTGGAAAATATGTTGCATTGATACTTTTAGCTCCGTCTTGCAGCATAAAAGTAAAATATTGCTTTTCGATAGTCTCTTCTTCGCCAGTTTTTTTGTTTAGTTTTTGCTTAGTAAAACTTCTCATAGTAAGATATCTTACCCTGCCAGCAAAGATTCTATTTTCGGCTTCACCTTCAACAATATGCTCTGGCATAACATCTATTTCATCACCAAAAATATGTTTTACATCACCTATACCAAAACGTCTATTTTGATTGTTTGCATATGCAGTTGCATAGCTTATCTCTTCTATTCTTCTTTGTCTTTCTTTCAAAAACTCATCATTGTTTTCGTCTGGTATTTCTTCTTTTATGTTAACAATAAAGTTACCACAATAATTAGTATTAAGATAAGAAATTAGTTCTGTTTTTACATTTTTTTGTGCCATATAGTCTGCTATATGTCTGTTGGTTAAGATAGTAATTGTTGCTATTTCGCCATCAACTTCTACAAAGACTGTATCTTGGTTAAAGTTATCTACAATACTCTTTGCGTTTTCTTCAAAAAATCTCATACAGCTTTTGTAGATAAGATTTTCGTCCATATAGCTTTTTCTTATCTTTACTTCAACCTTGCCTTTTACGTCCAAAAATCTAGTTGTTAGTTCTACAATTTTTTCCTTGTCGCTTTCGGTCAAATCATCTTGAGATTGTGGATAGATAAAAGACACAAAACATTTTTTTAGTTTTGTGAAATAAACGACTTCAGACAACTTCAAAAAGTAGAATTTGCCATCAGTTTTATTATTAATAAAATCAATCAAATTAAGTGCCATACTCTATCCTTTATAAAAATATTGCCCCTAACAAATGTAGGGGCTTAGAAGTTATAATATAAAATGTAATATATCAACTACCACTACAAAACCTAGTAGTATAAACAAACCAACTGTATGAATAAGTCCTTCGACCTTTCTATTGACTGGTTTTCTAAAAATCATTTCTATAAGTACAAACAACATTCTTGCGCCATCAAGAGCTGGGAATGGAAGCAAATTAAACACAGCAAGGTTTGCAGAAATAATAGGCAAAAGAAGCAATAAGTTCGCAAAGTTTGCAGATGTTACTTCTGCTATTGTACTAATAGTAGTTACAGGTCCACCGAGATTTGTTATTGCAAGACCACCCGTGATTAGTTGCCATAAGATATACAACACCTTAACAGCCCAATCAAATGTAAACTTAAACGCTCTGCCGATAGCTTCAAAGAAACCAAACTTATGCCAAGCAAAGTTAGCTCCTACTCTAAGCGAACCTTCAGTTTCACCTTCTACAGTTATCATTCTTCTATACATTACTATATCGTGCATTTTTCCATCACGTTTTACAGTAACAGTAAATATTTCGTTTTCGCCAAAAGCTTCTACCATATTAGTAAAATATCTATCTTTTATAATAGAAGTATTTTCGCCATTAACTTTATAAACGACATCTCCAACTTGTAGCCAATCATAAGTTGCTTGCTCAGTTATAGCAATGTACTCAGCTTCTAGTGGAGCATCATATATATTAGTAACCCTTACAACATCAACATAACCAAAAGACATCAAAAATATTGCTGAAAATATTATTCCTGACACAAAGTTAAAAAATGCACCGCAGAACAATACAATAAGTCTTTTCCAAGCTTTTTGATTGTTAAACGCCGTTGGAGAATCTTCTGCGTTTTCATCTTCCCCATCAAAAGCACAATATCCACCAAGTGGGAATATTCTAAGAGAAATCTTTTCACCGGATTTATTAGTCTTGCTAAAAATAGCCTTACCAAAACCTATGGAAAATTCATTAATCTTAAACTTTAATAGTTTACCTGCAGTATAATGCCCTAACTCATGTATCATAACCATCACAAGTAAAACAAGAACTGCAAGCAGAATGTAGCCAATAGTAGACATAGTACCAGCAAAACTAAATAATAATCTAGATTGCAAAGTAAACTACCTCCAAGATACTATACAAGCATCAATAATAAACAAATAAATACAAAAGGGATATTAAGTGCGATAGAATCAAATCTATCCAAAATTCCACCATGAGAACGTAAGATGTTTGAAGCATCTTTTACGTTTGCTCTTCTTTTGATATATGACTCAATAAGGTCCCCAAGGCTTGCAACAGCACTGCCAACAAAACCTACAATCATAAATCTCCAAAAACCAATTGCAGATAATGCTCCGGCAAATATAGCGTTAAATACAAAGAATGTTACAACGCCTGCAATTGCTCCACCCAAAAGACCAAAACAAAAACCAGAGATGGTTTTATTTGGGCTGATTTTTGGACAAAGTTTTGGCCCTTTAATCATTCTACCAAAAACATTTGCAAAAGTATCAGAAAGACAAGCAATACCAATAGATAGTATTATACCCATAATTCCAATATTCAAACTGCCATAAGATTGTTCAATTACGTTAAAACCGATAGTTGTGATATGGTTTATAAAGTACAAGAACATAAATAGAAATGTTGGATAATAAAGTCCAAACAAAGTATTTGTTGATTTATAAAAAGCAAATTGACTTACTTTCATACCTGTTGTTACTCTAAAGCCATCATTTTCTACATCTTTTTTCAAAAGAGTGATTGAAACAACAAATGAAGCAAGGAATAAAAATGCCATAATAGCAATTCCTGCGATAAATAGGTGTGTTGCTTCAAGACCAAGTAGCATCATAATAAAAAATGTAATAAACAAAAGTATAGGATAAGCAATAATAACCCACTTATAGTTAGGTCTACCCATCTTTGTCAAAAGTAAACTTATCTCAACAGCAGCTAGTGTTGAAACAAGACCGATAAATACGTCAAATGTGTAACTGTTAACAAGTTGCAACATCAAAAATGCTGCTAGTATCAATACAAGAACAACAGCCATACCACATTTTTGTCTAAATAATTGTTTTTCGTTCAAATCTTTCATAAGTAAAAATCCTTCTTTTATATCTTACCAAATCTACGATTACGGCTTTGGTAAACAATAATAGCTTTTTCTAATTCCTTTTCGTCAAAGTCCGGCCAATAAACCTTTGGGAAATATAACTCAGAGTAAGCGCATTGATAAAGCATAAAGTTGCTAAGTCTACACTCACCGCTTGTTCTTACCACAAGGTCTGGGTCTGGTATACCTTCTGTTTGCAAATAATTAGCAAAGATCTCATCAGTAACTTCTTTGACACCATCTTTGATAATGTTATTAATAGCTCTTATTATCTCAACTCTACTACCATAGTTTAGACATACATTAACAAGTAGCCCATCACAGTCATGTGTTCGCTTTTCAACGTCCAAGATTGACTTTTGCAAATCTTTAGGTAGTCTTGTTATATCACCAATAATTTTGACCTTGATATTATTTTGCTCAAAACTATTTTTGTGCTCTTTTAGATAATCTCTCAAAAGCCCAAAGATATAATCGACTTCTTCTTGAGGTCTATTCCAGTTTTCGGTAGAAAATGCATAAAAAGATATAATCTCAAGTCCAAGTTTTTTTGCATGCTTGATTACTTTTTCTACAGACTCTACACCTTGTTTGTGTCCATAGGTGCGAACCTTTCCTTTTATCTTTGCCCATCTACCATTGCCGTCCATAATAAAGGCAACATGTTTTGGAAGTTTAGAAAAATCAATTTTTTTCTTTCTAAAAATACTCATTTATATACCTGCTAAAATTATATCTCCATAATATCTTTTTCTTTAGCAGCGCATATAGCATCAGCAGTTTGATTGTATTTGTCAGTAAGTTTTTGAACTTCTGTTTCTGCTGTCTTTCTGTCATCTTCAGTCATTTGTTTGTCTTTTTCTGCTTTTTTGAAGATTTCCAAAACATCTCTTCTTTCGTTTCTAATACCGATTTTTGCTTCTTCGCAAACAGCTTTTACTTTCTTTACAAGTTCTCTTCTTCTTTCTTCAGTAAGCATAGGAAAAACAAGACGAATAACTTTTCCGTCATCAGAAGGAGATACACCAAGGTCGCTTGCCAAGATAGCTTTGTTAATTTCTTTAACAAGGCTTGCGTCCCATGGAGAGATAAGAATCATTCTTGCCTCTGGTACGCTGATATTTGATGTTTGATTAAGCGGAGTCATTGTTCCGTAATAGTTAACCATAACTTTATCAAGCATTCTTGGGTTTGCTCTACCTGCTCTTATTATAGAGTATTCATAGTTTAGTCTATCAATTCTCTTTTCTAGTTTTTCTTCAAAATCTAGCATAATTTCATCATAATTTTCAAGTTCCATAAGTAACCACCTTAAATAATATAATATATTTATATAATACATAAAATAATACTATTTGGCAAATAAATAAGTAATTTTTAATCATTTTTACAAAAAAAGAAAGGTTTTTACAAACCCTTCTTTTGATTTTGATTATTCACCTTTAGCTTGTTTCATAACTTCTTCAACGAAGTTGTCTTCTCTCTTTTGAAGACCTTCACCCATTTCGTATCTAACAAATCTTCTGATTGTTAGTTTTTCGCCAATCTTAAGGATTGCTTCGTTCATAACATCAGTGATAGTTTTTGATGGGTCTTTAACAAAAGCTTGTTCCATAAGACAAATGTCTTGATAGAACTTTTTGATTCTTCCTTGAACCATTTTTTCAACAACAGCAGCAGGTTTGCCTTCGTTTAGAGATTGAGCTGTCAAAATTTCTTTTTCTTTTTCTACAGCGTCTGCAGGAACTTCTTCAATTCTTACATATTCTGGTTTTGCAGCAGCGATTTGCATAGCAATGTCTCTAACCAATGTTTGGAATTGTTCAGATTTAGCAACGAAGTCTGTTTCACAGTTAACTTCTACCAAAACGCCGATTTTTCCACCCATATGGATATAAGAACCAACTACACCTTCAGCAGCGATTCTTGAAGATTTTTTAGCGGCAGCAGCGATACCTTTTTCTCTAAGGTAAGCTATAGCTTTTTCCATATTGCCGTCACTTTCTTTAAGTGCTTTTTGGCAATCAACCATACCAGCACCAGTAGCAGCTCTTAGTTCTTTAATATCATTTGCATTAAACATATTAAAATTTCCCCTTTTATTATTCTTTGCTTGTTTCAGCAACAGCAGCCATAGCTTCTTCCATGTTTACTGTTTCTTCTTCGTTATCTTCGATACCTCTAACTTGTACACCTTCTTTAGCTTCGATAACAGCATCAGCCATAGCGCTAACGATAAGTTTTACGCTTCTGATAGCATCATCATTTGCTGGGATAACGTAATCAACGTCATCTGGGTCACAGTTTGTATCAACGATACCAACAACAGGGATGTGAAGTGCACGAGCTTCTTTAACAGCAATGTGCTCTTTCTTAGGATCAACTACAAATACAACGCCTGGAAGTTCAGTCATTTCTTTGATACCACCAAGGTTCTTTTCTAGTTTTTCTCTTTCAGCTTTTAGGATAGCAACTTCTTTCTTAGGTAGAAGTTCGAACTCACCAACTTTTTCCATTTGATTTAGTTTGTTCAATCTTTCGATTCTAGATCTAATAGTTTTGAAGTTAGTTAGAGTACCTCCAAGCCATCTGCTATTGATGTAGTACATACCACATCTTGTAGCATCTTGCTCAACTGCTTCTTGAGCTTGTTTTTTTGTTCCAACGAACAATACGTTTTTGCCAGCGGCAACCATATCTCTAATAAAGAAATATGCTTTATCAGCTTGAACTGATGTGTCTTCTAGGTTGATGATATGAATATCGTTACGAACTGTAAAGATATATTTTTTCATCTTAGGGTTCCATTTTTTAGCTTGATGACCAAAATGAACGCCAGCTTCTAGAAGTTGTTTCATAGAAATTACAGACATTATTTTTTCCTCCTTGTTTAGTCCTCCTAGTTACATACCTCTAACCAAAAACTAAACTTTGTTTAGCCAACAAGCGGTTAGATAAATAACCAGTGTGTAATTTACGACCTTGATAGTATACTATAATATATACCAAAAATCAAGCATTATTTTGAAAAAATATAAAGTTTTTTACAAAAAAAAGAATTCCCATAAGTAACTATATACCTTATGGGAAAAAGAAAATAAATTTTGCTTTCGATAGATATATTATAACAAATCTCAAATAAAAAATCAATCAGTTTCTTTATTTGTATTAATTATCCTTTAATATAAAAAATACAACAACGCCACAATTTGTCAAAACAAAAAAAATAAGGAGCAATACTGCCCCTTACTTTATTTATGCAATTTATTATTCAGCATCACCGTCAGAAGCTTCTTCGCCTTCTTCTTCAGCTACAAGTTCGTCATATACTTTGAAAACATCATCAATAACGCCTTCGTCAGTAACCAATACTAGGTATTCTTGACCATCTTCTTTAGAAGTTTCGATAGAAAATACCAAACCTTCATCTTCGCCTACGCCTTCCATAGGTTGAATTGGTTTCAAAATAGCATATGTTTTTTCCTTTTGTGGGATAAGAGCGATTTGCTCAAAAGCTATTTCTTCACCTTTTTCGTTAAAAAGAATAATCGCATCATTGTTGTCTTCATCATACAAACAATCGATTGGATTTTTTACTTCTTCTGCCATAATAAAATTTCTCCTTATTTTGAATAAATATCAAGATAATTTTGTAATATGATAGTTGCAGCAAGTTTATCTATTACTTGTTTGCGTTTATCTCTTCTTACATCTGCTTGAATAAGTAATTTTTCTGCAGACACACTAGATAGCCTTTCGTCCAAATAAACGACCTTTGCAGTGGTTTTTTCGGCAAGTTTTGAGCCAAAGGCTTTTGTAACTTCTGCCCTTTCGCCGCTGGTTCCGTCCATATTTATAGGAAGACCAATAACAACAGTATCTACACTATTATCTTGAATAAGTTTCAATATGTGCTCAATATCTGTATCTTCGTCTTTACGAGTATAAGTCTCTAGTCCACTAGCGATAATACCTAGCATATCGCTTAATGCTATACCTATTCTTACATCTCCATAGTCAAGACACATCTTTCGCATATATTTCACCTACGAGTATATTTTAGCATATATTAAGAAAATTTCCAACACTTTTTTGTAAATAAAAGGAATCAAACCCAAATATTTAGAACTATTTTGTTAATTGTTGCATTTTTTCTTTTGCCATTTGAGTTCCTTTGTTTACCGCAACTCTTGCGTCTTTTGACATAGTAGCAGTAATCAAACCAATACAAGTTCCGGCAAGTAGACCTATAATCATTCCACTTTTCATAAAAAAACCTCCTATCTATGATTATTTTGTGTAGATAGGAGATTATTTATTTTGGTAATTATTGGTTTTCTTTGTTTAGTTTAGCCTGTTTTCTAAGTTGTTTTTTGCGATAGTCTTTTACTGCTTCTGCAATGGCTTCTTGAGCCAAAACTGAACAATGAATTTTGTGAGTTGGCATATCACCCAAAACATCTAAAACATCTTGGTTTGTTACTTTTAACGCATCATCAATGCTTTTGCCTTTGATAAGGTCAACAGCAACATCACTAGAAGCAATAGCTGCCGCACAACCAAAAGTTTTTACCTTAGCGTCAGTTATCATTTCATCTTCGTCAACTCTAAGGTATATTTTCATTACATCACCGCAAGAAGTGTTGCCAACAGTTCCAACACCGCTAGCTCCTCTTATCTCACCCATATTTTTTGGATGTTGAAATCTTTTCATTACTTTTTCTGTATACATTACTTGATTCCTCCTTTAGGTGATTTTTTGCTAAGTGGTGACATTTGTCTTAGTTTCTTTACATTTTTTACCAAAGAAGCGATTACATAATCAACCTCTTCTCTAGATGTTGATTTACAGAAAGCAAATCTCAGTGAGCCTTGTGCTACTTCTGGGCTAAGTCCAATTGCTTTTAATACGTGTGAAGGCTCTAGGCTGCCTGATGAACAAGCAGAGCCTGTTGATACTGCGATTCCGTCAATATCCAAAAGAAGAAGTAGTGATTCGCCTTCGATATAATTAAATGAAATATTAACAAGCCCAGGAAGTTTTTGAACAGCGTGACCGTTTACTTTTACATCTTCTATTTGTTTTACAATATTGGTTGTAAAGTACTCTCTCATCATCTTTAACTTTTTGTTGTTGATAGAAAGGTCTCTTACTGCAATTTCAATAGCTTTACCAAAACCTACAATTCCAGGAACGTTGTGAGTGCCACCACGTTTACCTCTTTCTTGGTTTCCACCATTCATAAAGTTGTTGATTTTGATGCCTTTTTTAACATAAAGTCCACCAACACCTTTTGGTCCGTATATTTTGTGAGCAGACATACTCATAGCATCAATATCCAAAGCCTTAACATCTAGTGTAATTGCTCCTACTGCTTGAACAGCGTCTGTATGGAAAATAGCGTTCTTTTCGTGAGCAATCTTTGCGATTGTTTGAATATTTTGAATAGTTCCAATTTCGTTGTTTGCAGTCATTATACTAACAAGTATTGTCTTATCATCAATTTCGTGCAAAAGGTCTGCGATACTAACAAGGCCATTTTGGTCAACAGGAAGATATGAAACTCTAAATCCCATAGTTTCTAATTTTTTGCAAGTATCAAGAACAGAATGGTGTTCTATTTTTGAAGTAATGATATGGTTACCTTTTGATTTGTTAGCCATAGCAAGTCCCATAATCGCCCAGTTGTTTGCTTCTGTACCACCACTAGTAAAGTAAATTTCGTTGCTATTTGCGCCGATAGCGTGAGCCACTCTATCTCTTGCTTTGTCTACCATACTATTTGCTTCTCTACCAAAGCTATGAAGGCTAGCTGCATTTCCGTAAGTTGTGTTAAATGCTGGCAACATCTCTGTCAAAACTTCGTTAGATACAAATGTTGTTGCAGCATTATCCAAATAAATTCTTCTCATATTCGCTCCCATATTGTCATAACAAACCACATTATGACATTTTACTATGTAAATAGTTTATCACACCAAAATTTTGGTGTCAATCCCATATTTTATAATATATACTTGCAAAGTAAATATAAAACAACAAAAAAAAACACCGCAAAAAGCGGTGTAATTGTCTAATCTAAATTTGTGATTGTATCTACAATTTCTTTTTCTTGTCTATAGCCTACAAGTCTTTTTCTTTCTTCGCCATTATACAAAAACGCCATTGTAGGAACACTCATAATACCAAATTTTTTAGCTAATTTTTCACATTCATCAACATTAACCTTAACAATTAGGTATTTTTCGTCTAATTTCTTTGCCACTTTCTCAAGGACAGGTGCAAGCATCTTGCAAGGTGGGCACCAAGTAGCATAAAAATCAACAAGAACAGTTTCTACAGATTTTACTATTTCGTCAAAGTCTTTTTCGTTAGCTATTACTATGTTTGCCATATATACATTCCCCCTTTATCTAAATAGTTTAAGAAGATCATCAAAAGGAACTTTTGTTTCTTCTCCACTTTCCATATTTTTTACGGTCATTATATTATTGTCAAGTTCGTCTCCACCCAAAACAAAAACATATTTTGCAGAGATTTTGTTTGCGTACTTAAATTGAGCTTTGAAACTTCTATCCAAAAGGTCTGTTTCGCAAGTAATATCATTATCACGAAGCATCTTAGCAATCTCTACATCTTTGTTTGTGTCAAGCCCAGGTTGCTTTGCAATATAAACTTCAACTTTGTTATCGTTGGCGATTTCTCTTCCGGTTTGTTCAATAACCATAAGAAGTCTTTCAATTCCCATACCAAAACCGACAGCTGGAGTGTGCGGACCAGATAGTTCTTCAACAAGGTAGTTGTATCTGCCACCGCCACCTACAACACCAACAGAGCCCATACCTTCGATATTTGCAAAAAATTCAAATACAGTACGGGTATAATAGTCCAAGCCTCTTACAACGTTGTAATCAACTACATAATTGATTTTTGCATCATCAAGAAGCTTTAGAAGCTTTGCAAAATGCTCTTTACAATCATCACAAAGATAATCTTTTAGCATTGGTCTATCCGCAAGAAGCTCTTGACAATGCTCTACTTTACAGTCAAGTATTCTCAAAGGATTTGTGCCAAATCTTCTGTTGCAGTCTCCACACATATCTTTTAGCCTTGGCTCAATATAAGCTTTTAATGCTTCATTGTATTTTTTTCTACATTCACTACAACCTATAGAGTTAATATGTACAACAATATCATCAAGACCAATTTCTTTCAAAAAGTCAGTAGCTAGAGAAATTACTTCTAATTCGCATTTTGGGCTGTCACTGCCATAGTACTCTACACCAAATTGGTGGTGTTGTCTTAGTCTTCCCGCTTGTGGGTTTTCGTATCTAAAAATTGGGCTAATGTAGTACATTTTTGTTGGTTGAGCATTGTTAAATAGACCATTTTCGATATAACTTCTTGCAACACCAGCTGTTCCTTCTGGCTTAAGAGTGATACTTCTATCGCCTTTGTCAAGGAAAGTGTACATTTCTTTGTTTACGATATCAGTACTATTGCCTATTCCGCGAAGAAAAAGTTCTGTATGTTCAAATACAGGGGTTCTTATTTCTTTTGCATTGTATCTTTTTGTAATCTTTCTAATTTTTTCTTCGACAAAGTGCCACTTATATGCATTTTGTGGAAGAAGGTCTTTTGTACCCTTTGGAATCTCTATCATAATTTTTCTCCGTTATTATTCTTCGCCACCAAATCCCATACTCTTCTTGGTTGATTTGACAACGTTGCCAAGTATCTTCTTGACATATTCTTTATCTACAACAACATCAATCATAGGGTGGTCGCCACTTGCATTAAAGCTAATGTCTTCCAAAAGAGCTTCCATTATAGTATGAAGTCTTCTAGCGCCCAAGTTTTCGTTATTGTTGTTTGCTTTTTCTGCGTATTCTGCAATTTCTTTCAAAGCATCTTCTTTCAAAATAAGGTTGATATTGTCAACTTTCAAAAGTTCTTGATATTGTAATGTAACAGCATTTTGTGGTTCTGTCAATATCTTCAAAAATTCTTTTGCTGTCAAATTATCAAGTTCTACCCTAATTGGGAATCTACCTTGAAACTCAGGAATAAGGTCGTCCATCTTGCTTACGTGGAAAGCTCCCGCTGCGATAAACAATATAAAGTCAGTTCTAATTGTTCCGTATTTTGTAGAAACTGTACAACCTTCAACTATTGGAAGAATATCTCTTTGTACACCCTCTCTACTAACGTCCGGACCACCACGATTACCTTTACCTGCTACTTTGTCTATTTCGTCAATAAAGATAATGCCTTCTTGCTCGGCTCTTGATATTGCTTCGCTATTTACACTATCAAGGTCGATAAGTTTATCACTTTCTTCAGCCATCAAATATTCTCTGGCTTTTTTAACAGTCATCTTTCTTTTCTTGCGTCTACCACCGCCGAAAGCATCACCAAAGATATTACCTATATCAAGCTCCATACCACTACCTGGCATAATATTTAGTTGTTTTGGACCTTGTTTTACGTCTAATTCAATAAGTTCTTCGTCATAGTCGCCCCTAATTAATCTCTCAAGGACAGTATGTTTGAACTCTTCTTCATTGGTGATTACATCAGCAGCGGCTTTTTTGATAGGGAATATAATGTCAAGTAGTTTGTTATTAACAATAGGAGTTGCCTTTGCAGACACTTCACTTAGTTTTTCTTCTTTAACCAAATGAACAGATGTTTCTACAAGGTCTCTTATCATACTTTCGACATCTCTACCTACATAACCTACTTCAGTAAACTTTGTAGCTTCGACTTTGATAAAAGGTGCTTTGACAAGACGAGCTAGTCTTCTTGCTATCTCCGTTTTACCAACACCGGTTGAACCTTTTAGAATAATGTTTTTTGGTGTTATTTCTTCTCTAAGTTCTGGAGTTAGCTTGCTTCTTCTGTATCTATTACGCAAAGCTATTGCAACTGCTTTTTTTGCTTTGTCTTGACCAATGATATATTTGTCTAGTTCTGTAACAATTTGTTTTGGTGATAAGTTCATATTAAACCTCTGTTTCTTTTATTACTCTTTCAAGTTCTTCGATAGCCCTATCAGCATACATTTGCTTTTTTAGTTTGTCATCTTTGACTCTTATATCTAAAGGCTCTATTATGCCATAGTTTGAGTTCATAGGTTGAAAACCTGATGGGCTTGCATTTATTATATAATTTATTATAGCACCAATCATTGTTTTTGGCGATAAAATAAATGGTTTTTTATTATTAAGCATTTGATATACATTAAGAGCTGCTACAAGTCCGCTTGCAGTACTCTCAAGATACCCTTCTACACCACTAAGTTGCCCTGCAATAAAGATATTTTTATTAGCCTTTAATGCAAAGGTATTTGTTAGCACAGTAGGAGCATTTACATATGAATTTCTATGCATAATACCGTATCTTACAAAATCTGCTTTTTCAAGACCAGGTATCATACTAAATACTCTTTTTTGTTCAGGGAATGTAAGATTTGTTTGGAATCCTACCAAGTTATACAACCTGTTTTCGTTGTCTTCTTTACGAAGTTGAACAACGGCGTATGGTTTTTCGTCTTTGTGTGGGTTTGCAAGTCCTACAGGCTTTAGCGGACCAAAACGAATACTATCTTCGCCACGTTTTGCCATAACTTCAACCGGCATACAACCTTCAAAGACTTTTTTATTTTCAAACTCGTGAAGTTTGACAGATTCAGCTTTTATAAGTTCATTATAAAAGTTTAGATATTCTTGTTTGTTCATTGGGCAGTTGATATAATCGCCATTGCCTTTGCCATATCTATCCCCAACAAAAGCTATATTCATATCTATACTTTCGGCAGTAACTATTGGGCTTGACGCATCAAAAAAGTAAAGATATTCGCTATTTATTTTGCTTTGCAAATCTTTAACAATAGCATCACTGCTAAGTGGACCTGTTGCTACTATTACAATTTCGCTTTCAGGTATTTTTGAAACTTCTTCGTGGATAATCTCAATATTGTCAAAAGACTTCAAAACGCTTGTTATTTTTTCTGCAAACTTTTCTCTATCAACAGCCAATGCTCCACCAGCAGAAACTGCTGTTTCGTAAGCTGATTTTATAATCAAGCTATCTAGCATTTCCATTTCTTTTTTCAAAAGCCCAGAACTTGTAGTTAGTTCTTTTGACTTAAGGCTGTTGCTACAAACAAGCTCTGCAAAATTTGTATTTTTGTGAGCTGGGCTAAACTTAATAGGTTTCATCTCATAAAGTTTGACCTTAACGCCCCTTTTTGCAAGTTGATAGGCAGCCTCGCTTCCCGCAAGACCTGCACCTATAATTGTAACATTATTTACCATTTTCTTCCCTTGCAATAGATGCCGTATAATCACAATCACTATTGCTACATTTGATTTTTATTTCTTTCTTTAGTTCTTTCTTTGTTAAGTACTTGCCACATTTTGGGCATTTTTCTTTCATAGGAATATCCCAGCTCATAAACTTACAATCTGGGTATCCGCTACAGCCATAGAAGATTTTGCCTTTACCGCCACGTCTTTCAAAAACAGGTTTTCCGCAGTCTGGACAAACACCAACAGGCTCTTTAGGAAGAACGTCATCAATGCCTTTGATATTTTTGCAAGTAGGATAATTAGAACAAGCAAAGAACTTGCCATATCTACCATTTCTCAAAACCATAGCAGATCCGCATTTGTCACACTTAAGGTCCATTTCTTTTAGTTTTTTATCTTCTTCTGTTTCTTGCTTTTCTGTGTTTTGTTCGTTTAGTTGTTTTACATTGCGGCATTTTGGGAAGTTAGGACAAGCAAGGAATTTTCCAAATTTTCCTTCCCTAACTATCATATTAGATCCGCATTTATCACAAATTACATCTGTTACTTCTACTGACATTTTTACTTTTTTACTCCCTGTTAATGCAAAGTGTACTTTATCTTCAAATCCTTCATAAAAATCAGCAACTATCTTTTGCCAATTTTCACTGCCTTCTTCGACAAGGTCTAGTTTTTCTTCCATACCCGCTGTAAATGATATATCCATAATATCTGTAAAATATTTTTCCAAAAATTCAACTACAGTAACGCCAAGTTCTGTAGGAACAAGATACTTACCTTCTTTTTCGGTATAGTTTCTATTAGCTAGTACCAAGATAGTTGGAGCGTATGTAGCCGGTCTACCAATACCTTTATCTTCCATAGCTTTAACTAGTGTTGCGTCTGTATATCTTACAGGTGGTTTTGTAAATTTTTGTTCTTTCAAGACATCTTGAAGAGTTAATCTGTCACCATTTTCAAGTGCTGGCAAATTAATACCATCTTTTGATTCATCAGCCTTGTCATCATCTTTTTCTTCATACATTTTATATGCTGCTGTAAAGCCTGCAAACAATGGCGTTTTTCCTGTAACCTTAAAGCCATAATCTCCGGCTAAAATGTTAACAGTTAATGTGTTATAAGTAGCCTCTGACATTTGGCTTGCTACAAATCTATCATAAATTAACTTATATAGCTTGTACACATTAGAAGAGCCACCAAAGTTGGCTTTTACTTCTTCTGGGGTTTTATCAAGCGAAATTGGTCTTATTGCTTCGTGGGCATCTTGTGCATTCTTTTTAGTTTTGAATACGTTATAAGTGCTTGGGGCATATTCTTTACCATATTTGTTTATAATATACTCTTTCGCCATTGCTTGAGCTTCGGGTGAAACTCTAGTTGAGTCTGTTCTTATATAAGTAATAAGAGCTGTTTTGCCGCCTTCTTTGAAGTTTACACCTTCATAAAGAGTTTGAGCTGTCATAGTAACTTCTTTTAAGCTCATACTAAGTTTGTTCATTGCATCTTGTTGCATTGTACTTGTAATAAAAGGTGCTGGAGCAGAAGACTTAGAAATCGCCTTTTTTACGCTATCAACAACAAAGTCTTGAGCTTTGATATAATCGATAATATCAAGCGTTGTTCTTTCGCTGTCGCTTTCATACTTTTTGCCTTTGTATGTAGTAAGGCTGGCTTTGAATTTATTGCTGTTTCCTTTGGTCAAGATTGCATTGATATTCCAATACTCTTTTGGCTTAAAGGCTCTAATTTCCTTTTCTCTTTCTACAACAAGTTTTAGAGCAACTGATTGAACACGACCTGCACTCAAATTACTTTTTATCTTTTTGCAAAGGATTGGAGATACTTGATAACCCACTAGTCTATCAAGAACTCTTCTGCCTTGTTGAGCGTGAACTAAATTCATATCAATAGTTCTTGGAGCTGTAATTGCTTTGTTAACGACATTTTTTGAAATTTCATTAAACACAACTCTGCAAGGATTTTTTTCATCAATTTTCAATATATGTTGCAAATGCCAAGCAATCGCTTCTCCCTCTCTATCAGGGTCGGTAGCAATAATAACTTGTTCTGCTTTGCTAGCCTTTTCAAGAAGTGTTTTTATAACATCTCTTTTGTCTGGCATAATTTCATATTTTGGTTCAAAATTATGATTTATGTCTATTGCGATAGATTTTGCTGGCAAATCCCTTACGTGACCTTTGGTCGCAAATACATCATATTCGTTTCCTAAATATTTCTTTAAGGTGTCTCTTTTACCAGGACCTTCGATTATAACTAATTTCATAATATCTCCTTAATTTGCCGAATACATATTTCCTGCTAGTTTTTTTATTAAACCATTTAGTGACATAGTTGTCAACAATGTATTAAGCGTTTTTGTATCAAATTTTGTCCTATCTAGTATTTCTTGAAAATAAACTTCTTCATCACCAATAGCATCAAGTATTATTTGCTCATCTATTGTTACAGAAAAAGTTTTTTGCTTTGGCACAAATTTGACATTATATTCATCTAAAATATCACCTAATTCGCAAACAACCTTTGCTTGACCATTTGCGATTATGCGATTGCAACCACGGCTAACCGTGCTTGTAATGTTGCCCGGAACAGCAAATACATCTTTGCCATAATCTAGGGCATAATTTTTTGTATACATAGCGCCTGACTTTTCGTCTGCTTCGGTAATAAGTGTACCCAAGCTTAAGGCTGCTATTATTCTATTTCTAATTGGGAAGTAATAAGTTTTTGCTTTTTCTGATGGCTTAATCTCAGATACAAGTAAACCTTTATTTGCTATCAAATCTGCAAGGTTTGTATTTATATCTGGATAAATATAATCAAAACCACCGGCAAGTACCGCAATAGTTTTGCCATTGTTATCAAGAGTTGTTCTGTGCGCTACGGTATCAACACCACAAGAAAGCCCGCTAACTATTGTAAAGCCATTATCTACAAGGCCTTTTGTTAATTTTTCGGTAACAGACCTTCCGTAGTTTGTAATTTTGCGAGTACCGACTATCGCAAAACACTTAGACTTAAGAAGTGATATATCGCCTTTGCAATATAAAACAAATGGCGGAGCGTCTGTATATAATAAACTTTCTGGATAATCTTGAGAGTATTTAGTAACAGCTATTACCCCTTTTCTCTCCAAATTTTCAGCCAGACTATCAAGTGACTTTTCGTTATGGCTATATGCCATTTTGTCATAAATACTTGTAGTAAGTATTTGAGACAAAAGTTCTCTACTTCCTAAAAAATTATCAAATAACTTTTCTGGGCTGCCGAACTCATCTATTATCATTTCTTTCTTTTTGTAGCTTAGATGGTCAAACAAATCAAGCCACATCAAAACTTTATCGTTTTTTGAATACATATTACACCCAATATTTATTATCTAAAGATCTGTAACTTATAGCTTCCAAAAGATGACAAACTTCTATACTATCACTACCATCAAGGTCTGCAATAGTTCTTGCCACTTTCAAAATTCTGTCATGAGCTCTAGCACTTAATTTTAATTTATCAAACGCCTGCTCCAAAATTTTTTCGCCATCTGGTGATAGCTTGCAGTATTTTTTAATCATAGCAGAATTCATCTTGCTATTGCTATAAATTTTCTTACCATCATATCTAATTAGTTGAACTTTACGAGCAAAGTCCACTCTTCTTTTTATATCTGCAGATGTTTCTTCTATAATATTACTATTTAGTTCTTTATAGCTTAAACTATCAACCTCTACGTGAAGATCAATTCTGTCCATAAGTGGACCACTAATTTTATTTAGATATTTGTGTATCTGCATTGGAGAGCATTTACACTCTTGAACTTTGCTTCCATAGTTTCCACAAGGGCAAGGATTCATACTTGCTATCATAGTAAAGCTAGCCGGATATACTACTGTTTGAGTGTTTCTAGCTACAGTTATAACCCCATCTTCAAGTGGTTGTCGTAGCGTCTCTATAGTATATCTTGTATACTCAGGAAGCTCATCTAAAAACAAAACGCCATTATGAGCAAGACTTATCTCTCCGGGTTTTGCGTTATGACCGCCACCAGTTAGAGCGACCGTTGTTGCCGTATGATGCGGAGCTCTAAAAGGTCTATTAAATACAAGACCAATTTCGTTATCAAGAGTCCCTGCAACACTATGAATTTTTGTAACTTCCAAAGATTCTGCAAAAGTCATGTCCGGAAGTATGCTAGGAAAACATTTTGCAATAAGCGTCTTACCACTTCCAGGTGGTCCTATCATAAGGACATTATGCCCGCCGGCTGCAGCTATTTCCATAGCTCTTTTTGCGCTGGCTTGACCTTTAACCATAGAAAAGTCAAATGGATATATATTTTCACTTTTTGCATCTACATAAGACACAACTTCGACAGGGCTCAAACTTTTATCATCATTAAAATAATCAACAACATCTTTTAGATTGTCTACAGCAAAAACATCAATCCCTTCTATAAACCTAGCTTCTTTTTTATTCCCGCTAGGAATAATAAGTTTTTTATACCCTTTATCTTTTGCTGTGATTAGTATAGGAAGCACACCTTTGACCGCTCTCAAACTACCATCAAGAGAAAGTTCTCCAACAAAGGCATATTCTTTTGTTTTGTCAATAGGCATTTGGTTTGTCGCAGACAATATCGCAACCGCAATAGGAAGATCATAAAGTGAACCTTCTTTTTTCATATCCGCAGGAGCTAAGTTGATAGTTACTTTCTCCACAGGAAAGTTAAGTCCGCTATTTTTTATTGCAGATCTTACTCTTTGCTTTGACTCTTTGATTGCTGTGTCAGCAAGTCCAACAATATCATAAGACGGAAGTCCCCTTGAGATATCAACCTCTACCTTGACACAACTGCCATCAAGACCTATAAGACCAAAACTATTTACAATAGATAGCATTTTGCCTCCTTCCAATATGTTTATTGTATAGCAATTAAAAAAATAAAACAAACAAAATAGCCAAAATTTTTTGCATATATTATATATGTAAACAAAACTAATGTTTTTTCTATTCAAATTATTTCTATTTATAAACATCAAAACAAGAAATAACAAACCATTAAAAAGGTTTATTTAATAAAATAATATCATTATCAAACAACATTTTTATACAAAAAAAACAACCCTAGGAAATTCCTAGAGTTGTTTAATTTGTTATCTTTGTTCTTTAATCTTGGCAGCGTTACCTGTTCTTTCTCTTAGGTAGAACAATTTAGCTCTTCTAACTTTACCTTTCTTAACAACCTCAATTTTGTCAATTTTTGGGCTGTGGATTGGGAAAGTTCTCTCTACGCCAACACCAAATGAAAGACGTCTAACAGTGAAAGATTCTCTTACACTACCGTTCTTTCTAGCGATAACAACGCCTTCGAATACTTGGATTCTTTCTTTGTTACCTTCGATAATCTTAACATATACTTTTACAGTATCGCCGATTCCAAATTCTGGAACATTAGCCTTAAGATTCTCTTTTTCGATGATATCGATAAGATTCATTGTGACTTATACCTCCCTATCTAAACTAAATGTTCATGCCTACAAATCATACAAAATGGCAGAGGACCATCCGAAGTCGAAAATTATTATACACGATATATATATAAATTGCAAGTACTTTTTCAAAAATTTTAAGAATATTTTGTATAAATTATTTTGTGCAATTTTTAACATTTTTTGACAAAAAATAACAAAATTTAAGCGGAAAATCAAAATATAGTAAATTTTTATACAAACAAAAAAGAAGGTAGATTTTTTGCCTTCTTTTTATATTTTTTATTAGATTTCAACTTTAAGGAAGTTCTTTTTGCCTTTTTTAAGGATAACATAACCATCAGTAAACACATCAAGTGTAACGGGTTCGGCAAAGTTTGCTGGTTTTTTATCGCCGATTGTAATTCCGCCTTGGTCAATAAGTCTTCTTGCTTCTGACTTTCCACCAACAAATCCTGTAATTGTAGTTACAAAATCAACAGCTGTAACAGTGTTATTAAAAATTGCTTTGTCGATTTTTACAGTAGGAACGTTAGACATATCTACACCGCCACCAAACAATGCAGAAGTTGCTTCTTGAGCCTTTTTGGCGTCTTCTTCGCCCCTTACAAAGCGTGTAACTTCGTAGCTTAATACTTTCTTTGCATTAACAATATCTTCTTTTACAAGTCTTCTTACTTCGTCCATTGGAACATCAGTAAATAGTGCAAACATCATTTCAACACAAGCGTCTGGAGTTTGGTATACACCTTGGTAAAAGTCATATGCTGAGATTTTGTCTTTATCAATCCAAATAGCGCCTTTTTCAGTTTTACCCATTTTCTTACCTTCTGGTGTTAGAAGTAATGGGTTTGTTGCACCAATCAAAGATACATCTGTGCCATTTGCAAAGTTTAGTTTTCTTTGAAGCTCTACACCAGCAACAATATTACCCCATTGGTCACCACCACCATATTGAAGTGTGCAACCATATTCACGATTTAGGTGGATAAAGTCATACGCTTGCATAAGCATATAACCCATTTCAAAAAATGTAAGGCCGCCCTCTTCGATACGACTTGCATAGATTTCGTTAGAAAGCATCTTGTTTACATTAAAATGAACGCCGATTTCTCTCATAAAATCAATGTAGTCATAGCCTTTGAACCAGTCAGCATTGTTTACGATAATTGCTGGGTTTTCGCCATCAAAATCAAGAAATACTTTTAGAGTGTTTTTGATTTTTTCGATATTTGCTGCGATTTGCTCTTTTGTCATCATTTTACGAAGTTCAGTTCTTCCGCTAGGATCACCTACACAAGCAGTAGCTCCGCCCATAAGAAGAAGTACTTTGTGACCTGCTTTTTGGAATCTTCTTAAAATGCAGTAAGGAACACAGTGACCAATATGCAAACTATCTGCAGTAGGGTCAGTTCCTTCGTATAATGTGATAGGAGTGCCAGACTCTAAAGCCTTTTTCAAAGCTTCTTCATCTGTACATTGGTACAAAAGTCCTCTTTCCTTTAGTTCATTAAATAAATTTGTGTCTACTTTTTTCATAATTTCCTCCAATAAAAAATCCTATGTAAAAACTTACATAGGACGAAATATTTCGTGGTACCACCTAATTTTATAATCTCTGCGATTACCTCTTTTGCCATCTTCCTTAGGCATGTTTGCTACGAGCAATGTAATTCATTTTATACCCCTGAAAGCCTTGCACCAAACGGCTTTTCTCTAATTGCCAGATATAAAACTACTGGTTTGCACATCAAACGCAAATATTAAGATGTCACTATAATAACAAATCAATTTTTTATTGTCAAGTCTAAAAGGCATTTTCTATGTGAGTAATTTTATCCCCCATAATCTCAACCACATCAAACCTGCAACTTACATCAAATAGCTTTTTGTATTTGATATAACCTTGAGCTACGAGTCTAATTTTTTGTTGCTTGCGAAAGTCAACAGCTTCTCGCCCCAAACCAAACTTATCACCAGACCTTGACTTTACTTCTACAAAAACCAAAGTTTGCTTATCTTTTGCAATAATATCAATTTCACCAATTTTGTTTGTATAGTTAAGCTCTACAATCTTATAACCTTTACCTTTCAAAAAGGCAACAGTCTCCGCTTCGCCAATATTTCCAACTCTTTTATTTATCACTTGTCAACCTCTACAAAGTGACCAATAAAACTTCTTCTATGAATAGGGCTTGGACCGTATTTTTTCAAAGCTTCAATATGCTCTTTTGTGCCATAGCCTTTGTGCTTGGCAAATTTGTATTCTGGAAAAACAGAGTCTACCTTGCACATAAGATTATCTCTATGCACCTTAGCCAAAATACTAGCTGCAGCTATGTTGTAACTTTTGCTATCGCCCTTAATTATACTCTCTAGCGGAATGTCACACTCAAAGTTAAGAGCATCAGTCAAAACCACCTTTGGCTTAATTTTTAGGTTTTTTACCCCTTGTTTTGCCCCTAATTTAGTTGCAGCCAAAATATTTATCTCATCAATAGTTGTTTCATCAACCTCTACTATTGAGTAAGCAATAGCGGTGTTTATTATTTTTTCAAACAAGGCTTCTCTCTTTTTTGGAGTTAGTTTTTTACTATCATTTATGCCATCTATTATCTTGTCTTCCTCAAGTGGCATAATAACAACAGCAACAACTACAGGTCCTGCAAGAGGCCCTCTGCCCGCTTCATCAAGTCCCGCAACTAAGCCTAAATTTTTGTATTGATTTTCATACTCAAACATATTATTTTGCATACTTATCTAAAATGATTTTTCCAAATCTACCCTTTCTAAAGTCATCAATTATCATACGAGCGCATCTTTCATAATCAGGCTCGTTTCCTTTCAAAACGCATTTCTTTGCAAGGCATATTTCATCAAATATTTCGATAGTTTCTTTACCTTCAGTTTCAACTCCATATCTTTGCTCAAAAATATCATTTTTGCCGCCCTTAAATTCATTTATAAAGTCAAAAGCAAGGTTTTCGATATCTAAAACATCATCTTTAATTGAGCCCAAATAAGCCAAATGCTGGGCTACAATTTTATCGTCAAAACTAGGCCACAAAGTACCCGGCATATCAAGAACTTCAATACCATTATCTATAGTAACCCATTGTTTGCCACGAGTAACACCTGGCTTATTGCCGGTTTTTGTTCTTGCTTTACCACATAGGTTATTAACTAAAGTTGACTTACCTGTATTTGGCACACCTACAACCATAGTTCTTATTATCTTGTTTATATTTTTTGCTTTTGCTTTTTCTATCTTTTCTTCCAAAAGTTTTCTTATTATCGGAACAAGAACTCTGGTTGAATTTGATGTTGTACTATCAAGTGCTATAGCAGTTGAATTATTTGTTGTAAAGTGAGAAATCCATTTGTTTAGCTCTTGCTCATCTACAAGGTCTGCTTTGTTTAGTACATATATAATAGGTTTGTTTTGTGACATACTAGATAGTTTTGGGTTTACTGTAGAATAAGGTGCTCTACTATCCAAAACATAAATAATCACATCTACAACTTTTATATCTTGTTCTATAAGTCTAAAGGTCTTAGTCATATGACCCGGAAACCATTGTATAGTCATTTTAATCTTCCTTTTTTAATAAATCTGGTCTACGCTCTTTTGTAATTTTGACACTTTGCTCGTATCTCCACTCTCTTACCTTTTCGTGATTGCCAGATACAAGCACATCAGGCACTTTAAGCCCCATAAATTCGGCAGGACGGGTATATTGTGGATATTCGAGTAAATTATTGGAAAAGCTCTCTTCGTCCGTAGAACCTTCAGATAAAACCCCGTCAACATATCTTGAAACAGAGTCGACTAGCACCATAGCAGGTAGTTCTCCCCCTGTCAAAACATAGTCGCCGATTGACACTTCTTCGTCTATACAAAGGTCAATAACTCTTTGGTCTATACCTTCATAATGACCGCAAACAACAATAAGATGTTTATAAGTTTTTGCGTAGTTTATAACCTTTTTACCAGTCAAAACATTGCCTCTTGGAGACATATATATTACATAAGATTCTTCAGTTTTAACAGACATAATTGCGTCATAAAGTGGTTGTGGAGTCATAAGCATACCCGCTCCACCACCAAATGGGTAATCATCACACTTTTTGTGTTTGTCTTTAGAAAAATCTCTTATATTAACTAGATTTACAGTTATTAAGTTTTTTTCTTGAGCTTTACCCAAAATGCTCATTTTTAGATTTTCAAACATTTCAGGAAATAGAGTCAAAATATCTATTCTCATATCATAACCTCTTTTAGTCTTTCGGCTTTAACTACCATAGTTTTTGCTGACATATCTGCAGATATAACCATATCTTTTACAAAAGGAAAAGTATGTACTCCTCTTCTTCCTACCATAGTATAAACATCAGCAGCGCCGTATTGTGCGATATCAGTAATTTCGCCATACTCAACGCCGTTTTCGTCAAAAACTTTTACACCTATCATATCTTCGATAAAAAATTCTTGCTCGGCAAGTACTGGCCCATCTTCTCTTTTTATCTCAACAATTTTGTTACGCAAAGCCTCTACGCCATTTGGCTCGACAATGCCCTCTACCATAATATAAGCAAAGCCTTGTCTTGAGGTTGCTGATTTTATATTATAAGTTTTGCCATTTATAATCACATATTTAAGAGTTTTGAAAAAATCCATATCTTTGATAATAGGCTCTAGTTTCATCTCACCTTTTATGCCTTGTGGCTTTAGAACTTTTGCAATCTTTAATAAATCCATATTTTTCTCCTAAAGACATATTAACACAAAAATATAAAAAAATAAACTATGTAAGTAAATTTCCTTTTGACAATTGTAAAATATCTACAAATAAAAAACCACTAAACAATGTTTAGTGGCTAAAAATATTAAGATACTACTTTTACAACATATCTTTTCTTAGTTTTTGCAGAAACAGAACGAACGATTGTTCTGATGCTTTGAACAACTTTTCCGTTTTTGCCAATAACTTTACCAGCATCACTTTCGGCTACTTTTACATTGATAATGATAGTCTTGCCGTCTAGTTCTGTTGAAACCTGCACTTGGTCTTTGTTATCTACCAAATTTTCGATAATTACTTTAACAAAATTTTCCATATTCCCTTACTCCTATCTATTAAGCGTTTTTAGATTCTTTTTTAGGAGCAGTAACTTTTTTAGAAGTGTATGGTTTTGGGTCTTTAACAGCACCGCTCTTTACAAGAATAGTTCTTGCAGTTTCAGTTGGTTGAGCACCGTTAGCAATCCATTTTGTTGCTTTTTCGTTGTCGATTTTGATTTCTTCGTTTAGTGGGTTGAAAAATCCAAGAGTATCGATAACTTTGCCATCTCTAGCTGTTCTAGAATCAGCAACAACTACTCTATAAAATGGAGATTTTTTATCTCCCATTCTTGTTAGTCTAATTTTAACTGCCATTTGTATTTCTCCTTTATGTTTTTATATATTTTACTAATTTATTAGTTAGTAACAAAGTAAGTTGTTTAGAACAAGCCTTTGAACATACCGCCTTTGCGTTTACCGTTTAGCTGCTTCATAAGTTCTTTGCTTTGTTCAAATTGTTTTAGCAATCTATTTACATCTTGTATTTGAGTACCGCTACCTTGAGCAATTCTTCTCTTTTGGGAAGCTTTGATAAGGTCAGGATTTCTTCTTTCCTTTTTGGTCATACTTTGTACGATTGCTTTGTTTTTGATAAGTTCTCTTTCGTCTACCTTCATACCTTTCAGCTTATTTGCTGCTCCCGGTATCATAGCAATAAGGTCGTTGATATCTCCCATTTTGCTCATATTTTCCATTTGTACCAAATAGTCTTCAAAGTTGAAGCTGTTTTCTTTGAACTTCTTTTCTAGTTCTTTTGCTTGTTTTTCATCTACTGCAGTTTGGGCTTTTTCGATAAGTGTCAAAACATCACCCATACCAAGTATTCTTGATGCCATACGATCTGGATAGAATGGCTCCAAATCACCAATCTTTTCGCCTACACCGCAGAATTTGATAGGTTTGCCGGTTACTTCTCTAATAGAAAGTGCCGCACCGCCTCTAGTGTCGCCATCTAATTTCGTAAGTATTACGCCAGTAATATCTAAGTCACTATTAAATTTTTCTGCAACACCTACGCTCTCTTGACCAAGCATAGAGTCAACTGTTAGCAAAATCTCAGTAGGATTTACAGCTTTTTTGATTTCCTTTAGTTCGTTCATCAATTCTTCATTGATAGAAAGACGACCTGCAGTATCGATAATAACTGTGTCATACATCATTTTGTTTGCATATTCTATAGCTTGTTTTGCAGTCTTTACAGGGCTTTGAGTTCCCTTTTCAAAAACTTCTACATTTGCAGTCTTTCCTACAACTTGAAGTTGTGAAATCGCTGCAGGTCTGTATATGTCTCCCGCTACAAGTAATGGCTTTTTGCCTTGAGATTTTAGGTGCATAGCAAGTTTACCACACATAGTAGTTTTACCTGCACCTTGAAGTCCACACATCATAATAACTGTAGGAAGATTAGAACTTACTAGTAGTTTTGAATTACTGCTACCCATAAGCGCTGTTAATTCTTCGTTAACAATCTTGATTACTTGTTGACCTGGAGTCAAGCTTTCTAGAATATTTTGACCAATAGCTTTTTCGCTAACACTAGCTACAAACTTTTTTGCTACCATAAAGTTTACGTCTGCCTCAAGAAGTGCAACACGAACTTCTCTCATAGCTTCTTTGATTTCTAGCTCAGTTAGACGACCTCTTTTGGTAAGTTTACTAAAGATATGGTTAAGTCTAGTAGATAGCCCTTCAAAAAGTCCCATCAAAAATCCTCCAAAATACTATTTAAGTTAGCTTTGGCTTTTTGGGTGTCACTATTTTCTATGCAGTCAATAGTGATATTTACTTTTTCCTTTATTGCGTTAAATCTTCTCAAAAGCCCTAGTTTATCTTCATAATTTTCTAGCACTTTCAAAGTTCTTTTTATAAGGTCATTAGCAGCCTGTCTAGTAACCCCATAACTTTCGGCAATTTCGGTCAAAGATAAATTGTTGTCCAAAAAGTCAGTAAGCATATTTTTTTGTTTGTCGGTAAGCAAATTACCATAAAACTCAAACAACATACTACTATTAAATTGTTGAGTAATATTCATAACTTGCTCCTTGTAAAGTAAACTTACTTTACATAGTATATACCTATATATATATTTTGTCAAGCATAAATTTTGATTTTTTGCTTAAAAAATTAGTCTAAAATAGCAGAAACAAACTCTTCACTATTAAACTCGTCCAAATCGTCAATTCCTTCGCCAACACCGATAAAGCAAACTGGAACATTAAGCTCTTGAACAATAGAAAATACTACTCCGCCTTTACTTGTTCCATCAAGTTTAGTAAGAACGATACCATCTATACCAACAGCGTCTTTGAAAGCGTTAACTTGAGAAATTGAGTTTTGACCGATTGTTGCATCTAGTACAATAAGGTTACAAACGTTTGCTTCTTCCCATTCTCTGCCAATTACTCTACCAATTTTCTTAAGCTCTTCCATAAGGTTTACTTTGGTATGAAGTCTACCAGCAGTATCTACAATCAAAACATCTGTCTTTTTGGCTTTTGCACTAGCAATACCATCATATACAACAGCTGCAGCATCAGCGCCTTCTGTATGTTTTACAATTTTTACATCACTGCGTTTTGCCCACTCATTTAGTTGCTCACTAGCAGCCGCTCTAAAAGTGTCACCCGCAACAAGCGTTACAGATTTGCCTTTCTTTTTGAAATAATTAGAAAGCTTGCCGATAGTAGTTGTTTTACCAACACCATTTACACCAACTACCAAGATTACTTGTGGA
Source organism: Clostridia bacterium (assembly GCA_045534265.1). GTDB lineage: Bacteria > Bacillota > Clostridia > Christensenellales > UBA1242 > CAKVLS01. Next base: position 124,202 of record JAZSJH010000006.1, on the reverse strand, counting down.
TATTCCCACTCATATTTTGGGGCGTTATCCAAAATATTAATAAGCACAGTCTTTAGGGCATTTTTTGCCTCTTCTGCCTTATAAATCTTTTGTTTTTTGATCTCTTGTTTTAGGTTTTCGATAATTGTAGCTGATGTTTCTGCACCGATATCTGAGCTTATTAATATAAACTCAAGCTCATCATAAAAATCGTCATTGATTTCACCAAGACCAAACAAACTATTTAGTTTGTTAACGAAATTGTCTTTAGTTTTCTTAAGTCCGTTTAATAATTTAGTAAAAAATCCCATAATTCACCTTTATAACATATTTATTATAATACAAAATATAAAAAAACAAAACAATATTTAGTAAAATACTGTTTTGCTCTTTTAATTTTATTTTGCGTTCTTAACAGCTTCGCTAAGGTTAACAGAAACTTGTTTAGAAACACCTTTTTCTTCCATAGTGATACCATATAGTCTATCAGCAAGTTTCATAGTTGGTTTTCTGTGAGTGATAACTATAAATTGAGTTTCTTGAGAGAATCTCTTTAGGTATCTTGCAAATCTATCTACGTTAGCATCATCAAGCGCTGCTTCTATTTCGTCAAGAAGACAGAAAGGCATTGGACGAAGCTTTAGTATCGCAAATAGAATAGCTATAGCAGTAAGTGCTTTTTCACCACCAGATAGAAGTGTGATGCTTTGAAGTTTTTTGCCAGGTGGTTCAGCTACAATTTCTACACCCGCAGCTAGTGGGTCTTCGCTTTCGGTAAGTTCAAGTCTTGCATTTCCGCCACCGAATAGTTCTTTGAATATCTTACTAAAGTTTTCTTGGATTTTGTTAAACTCAGTTTCAAATCTAGTAATCATTTCGGTAGATAACTCTTTGATTACTTGGATAAGGTCTTCTTTTGCCTTTACAAGGTCATCAACTTGAGTTCTGTAATGTTCATATCTTTCACAAACAAGCTTACTCTCTTCGATAGCGTTAACATTAACGTGACCTAATTTTGAAATTTCTTTCTTCAAAATAGCTGTTTGAGTAAGACCTTCTTTGATATCATAATCTTCTTGTTTTAGTGGAAGACAAGTTTCATATGTTAGCTCGTAATCTTCAAAAATCCTCTCTTGCATAGCTTCGATATCAGTATCAACTTTTGTAAGTGAAGCTTCTTCTTGATATCTCTTGTCTAAAGCTCTATTTTGTTCACCAGTAAGTACTGATCTTTCGTCATCATACTTTTTGATTTGTTGTTGAAGATTTGCTTTGTGACCATCAAGAGATGCTAGTTTTGCTTTTACTTCGTCAAGTTCTTTTACTGATTTTTCGATAGTAACTTTGTCTTTTCCTTCATCAACAGAAAGTGTTGCTCCAGAAATAGCACCATCAAGTTGACCAATAACATCTTGAAGGTCAACAATATTTCTATCTGTTACAGTAATAGAATTTGTAAGTCTTTCGATTTCGCCATCTAAAGCCATAATTTCACTTTCAATACTAGCAATGTTAACCTTAATTGCTGTCATATCTTCATGATATTTGTCTTTTTGAGCTTTAAGATCATTATAAATCTTTTGTCTAGCTTCGATATTTTCTTCTGCATCAGACTTAGAAACTTCCATTTCTTCTTTGCCATCTACTTGAGAAATCGCTTTTGAAATAAGCTCGATTCTCTCAGAAATAGTTAGTCTTTCTTGAGATAAAGCCATTCTTTCTTTGTCGTGTTCTTCAATAAAGATATTGAATTGTTCAAGAAGTTGACTCTTTTGAGCGTTATTAACTTGAGTTGACACAGCTTGAGCGTTTGCTTTTTCAAGCTCTAGAGAAAGTGCTGCAATTTTCTTATCAAACACTTCTTTGTCGGCTTTTCTAACCTCTAAAGACTTTCTCATTTTTTCTATTTGTTTAGAAAGTTCTTCAATCTCTGCATCACGCATCAAGATATTAGAAGTGATTGCTTTTTTGCTACCACCAGACATAGAACCTTGTGGGTTGATAACATCACCGTCTAATGTTACTATTTTGAATGCAAAATTGCTTGCTTTTGCAAGTGATGCAGCATCATCAATAGTATCTACGATTACAGTTCTGCCAAGTAGTGACTCAAAAACATTCTTTAATTTTTTGTCATATTTTACAATATCACTAGCAACACCATGACAATGGTTTCTATTCAAGAACTTTTCTTCTCTTCCATCAAGAGTTTTTGGCTTCATAGAAGATATAGGAAGGAAAGTTGCTCTACCTAAGTTATTTTGTTTTAGATAATTGATAAGCGCTTTGCCATCATCTTCATCACTTGTAATGATATTTTGAACGGCATTGCCAAGAGCTACTTCGATAGCAGTTTCAAAACCTTGTGGAATTGTCATAGATGCAGCAACAACACCAACAATTTTGCTCTTTAGCTCTTTGTTGTGTTCGCTATCTTGCATAAGTCTTTTTACTGAATAGTTAAATCCATCAAAGTCTCTTTGCATATCTTCCAAAACTTTCTTTCTATTTTCCATAATTTGGATATTAGAAGAAGAATTGATTATTGCTTCGTTATTTTCGTCATTTTGAGCTTTTAATTCTTGTAAAGAACTTGAGATAGTTTCTACAGATTGTTTTGCTTTAATATACGCATCATAGGCATCTGTCGCTGCTTGAGAAATCTCAAGTTGCTCTTTTTGTCTTTCAGCTATCTTTGAAGCTAGGTTTTCAATCTTTTTATCAAGTTCTTCAAGGTTTGCTGTGTATGCTACTTTTTCAGCTTTAAGTGCAGACAAGTTTGACTTAATGTCAGTTAGTTTTGACAAAGCATCAATCATTTGTCTTTGCTTTAAGTTCGCTTCTTGTTCGCTTTGAGTAAGTTCATCAACAATAGCTAAGTATTTATCAGAAATATCACTTGCATGTTTTTTCAAAGTTTCAAGATATGTTTGTTGATTTACTTTTTTATCTTGATTTGCTTTTAATTGAGCAGACATCATATCTTTGCTTGTTCTTTGTCTTTCAAGCTCAGCTTTCTTTTGCTCAAACTCCTCTTTCAAAAACTTAATTCTTTCTCTTACAACATTAGCCTCACCTGCTCTTTTTTCAAGAGAAACTGTAAGGTGCAAAATACGATCGTGAAGTTCGTTCATAGTTTTGTCTATTTTGTTTACTTCGTCCATACTTTCGTTGTATTTGTTAGTTGCGTTATTAATACCTTCTTGCTTTAGTGCAATTTCTTCGTTTAGGGCGTCAATTCTTTCTTGAATTTTTGCCTTTGTACTAGCAGCAGATTCGTATTGATAAATATAGTTGTTTACTTCGTACTTTTTAAGTTCGTCTCTAAATTCTAAGAACTTTTTAGCAGCTTCAGCTTGTCTTTGAAGTGGTCCTACTTGTCTTTCTAGCTCATCTAGAATAATTTGAACACTATTTAGGTTTTCTTGTGTTCTTTCTAGTTTTCTTTCGTTTTCTACCTTTCTTGCCTTGAATTTTGCAATACCAGCAGCTTCTTCAAAGATGGCTCTACGGTTTTCTGGTTTTGAACTAATAATTTCTTCTACTTTACCTTGTCCAATAATAGAATAGCCTTCTCTACCAACACCAGAATCGTGAAGTGCATTTGTGATATCTTTTAGTCTACAAGGCGTTCTGTTAATCAAATATTCGCTTTCGCCAGAACGATATAGTTTACGAGTAATTACAATTTCATCAAAGTCTAAGTTAAAGTTTCTGTTAGTGTTATCAAAAACAAGTGATACTTCACAGTAGCTCAAACTTTTTCTTTTTTCTGTACCGTTAAAAATAACGTCCTGCATAGAACTACCACGAAGGTTTTTAGAACTTTGTTCACCCAAAACCCATCTTATAGAGTCTGCAACGTTACTTTTGCCACAGCCGTTAGGTCCAACAATCGCTGTAATACCAGAGTCGAATTTTATAACAGTTTTGTCAGCAAAAGACTTAAATCCAGCAAGTTCAATTTGTTTGAAATTCATTGTTAATTCCTTTTTAGTATATTTATTGCGTTTTTTGCAGCCAACATATCAGCTTCGTGTTTTGTCACGCCACTGCCTGTTGCTACTTGTTTTTCGTCTATTACAACAGCTCTTACAAAAAGATTGTCTACCTTATCTACGTCAATATAAACCGGTTGACTATGCTCTTTTTGTACAAGCTCTTGCAAGGTTGTTTTATAATCTAAATTGTTTTTTGTAAGAAAATCTATTCTTTGTCTAAAATCAATATTTCTTAATACAAATTCTTTGGCGCAATTTAACCCACCATCAAGGTAAATAGCTCCCAGAACACTTTCAAAAATATCTGATTTTAACTTTGTTGATAGTGGTTGCTTTTTTAAGCTTCCACCTATTTTTAGGTATTCCAAAAGCCCAAGGCTTTCAACTATTGCACTCAAAGAATGTTTATCTACAATTTGTTTTTTCCACTCGGTAAGCTTTCCTTCATCTTCTTTGTACAAAAGATAAATTTGTTCCCTTACAATAAGCTCTAAGACACTATCTCCCAAAAACTCTAATCTCTCACTACTCTCAACGTTATATTCATTACCATAGGTTGAGTGAGTCAAAGCTTTATCTAGTAGTGTTTTATCTTCAAAAGTATACCCCAGAAGTTCCTGTACTTTTTCCATAAAACTAACCTTCTATGTTAATAGTAGGGATATTTTGCTCGATAGTTTTGATAAATTCTGACTCGTGCATTTTTATAACTTGTTCTACACATCTAAGTATAGCAAGACTATCACTAGAGCCGTGAGATTTTACCACAAGTTTTCTAACCCCTAGGAAAGGTGAACCGCCATAGTTAGAAGTATTTAGTTTTGCCTTAATATTTTTGAAAGCACCTTTCATAAACAAAGCGCCAATTTTAGCAAGTAAAGAAGATTTGATTTCTTTCTTAACTTGGCTTAGAGCAAACATAACAGCACCTTCTGTAGACTTAAGAAGAATATTTCCATGGAAACCATCAGCAAGCACGATATCATACTCTCCAGACAAAAAGTCTCTTGCTTCCATATTGCCTACAAAATTAATACCTGGCATTTCTTTCAAAAGTCCAAAACACTCTTTTGTAAATTCATTACCTTTTTTATCTTCAGTACCAATATTAAGAAGAGCTACTCTTGGGTTTTCTATACCAACGACAGATTTCATATAAGTAGTTGCAAGAAGTGCAAAGTGGCATAGGTTGATAGGTTTGCAGTCGACATTAGCCCCAGCATCAACAAGCATTACTTGTCCGCCATTTTTTGTTGGCAAAATAGGAGAAAGACATGGTCTTGAAATACCTCTTATCCTACCTACTTTCAAAAATGAGCCAGTAAGTATAGCGCCAGTAGAGCCTGCAGAAATAAGACCTGCAACATCAGGGCTTTTTAGAATTTCAAAAGCTTTGACAAGTGAAGAATCTGTTTTTTGCTTAATAGCTTCGGTTGGAACATCATCATTTGTAATAACATCATTTGCATTTACAATAGTGATTTTATCGCCAGTATAATTAAGCTCTTGCAAGACCTTTTTTATAGTGTCTTCCTTTCCTGTCAAAACAATTTCTACATCATATTGAGTTACGGCTCTCACCGCGCCCTTTACTATTTCCAATGGGGCATTATCGCCACCAAAAGCATCAATTACTATTTTCATATAATCCTCACATTACAAATTATATTATACATAAATATATTATATTTAGCAAACAATTTTTTGACATAAAAATATATCAAAACAACAAAAAAGCAGGCAAAAAATGCCTGCCAAAAAAATGCTATAATTTATTTTAATTATTTGCTTTCTTTTTCTTCTTTTTGAGCTACTCTTTCTTTTCCGTCATAGTAACCACAAGCTTTGCAAACTACGTGAGGTTGTTTAAGCTCTTTGCAATGTGGACACTCAACAAGAGTAGGAACACCAGCCTTCCAGTTAGCTTTACGGCTATTTTTTCTTGCTTTTGATACTTTAACCTTTGGAACTGCCATTTTTATCTATCCTCCTGCTTATATTTCAATTTATAAAATGGATTGTCTTGATTATCTTGTTCTTGTTTTATCTCCTGACAATTACAAGAATGATAATTTAGGTTCTTGCCACACCTATCACACAAACCTTTGCAATCATCTTTGCAGACAATTTTTGAAGGTAAGTTTTCAAAAAAGTTGTCAATAACCATTGGTGTAACATCTACCGTAGTAGAACCTATTTCATAATAGTTACTATCATCACTATTGCTTTTAGCAAAAACTTCTTCTATCGGAAATTCAAAATTCTTAGAAAGCTCTTCTCCACACAAGTCACAAAAAGCCTTGATTGAAACCTCAGCATTTGCTTTTATGTGCAAAGCCTCAAACTCATAAAGCATTGTGCCCACAAGTTTGCAAGGTGAAGTAAAAGAATAACCTTTTTCTTCTATTAAATTGTCTTCCATAGGCACGTCGATAGCAAAATCGAACTCTTTGCCTTGTGAGTTTTTAGCAATTTGAAAATCTAATAACATATAAAACCACGACCTATTATACTCAAACTAACATAATTTGTCAACTATTATTTGTTTGAAATTACTTTTTTTGTTTCTCTTGCGATCAAAAGTTCTTCGTCTGTAGGAATAATGTATACTTTTACCTTAGAATTTGGTTTAGTAAGTAAGTTTACTTCGCCTCTTTTGAAGTTTCTGTTTGCTTCAAAGTCAAAATCAACACCAAGATATTCCATATCTTTCATTACGCCTTCTCTAAGCTCAAAGCTATTTTCACCAATGCCCGCTGTGAAGATAATAGCATCTGGACCATTAAGCGCTGCAGAATAAGAACCAATGTATTTTTTCAATCTATAGTAGCACATATCAAGTGCTAGTCTTGCTCTTGCATTTCCTTCGCTTGCGGCTGCATTAACATCTCTGTTGTCTGAAGAAATGCCTGTTATACCAAGTAGACCACTCTTTTTGTTTACAGTGTTTGTAAATTCAGCAATAGACATACCTGTTTTGTTCATAATATGTTCTGCAACAGCTGGGTCAAAGTCACCACTACGAGTACCCATAATTAGGCCTTCAAGTGGAGTTAATCCCATACTTGTATCAAAACATTTACCATTTTTTACAGCAGATACACTTGCGCCATTACCTACGTGACAAATAATAAGCTTTAATTCTTCTGGTTTTTTGCCCATAACACGAGCAGCTTCACCAGTGATGAATTGGTGGCTCATACCGTGGAAGCCATATCTTCTTACGCCATATTCTTCACACCACTCATAAGGAAGTGCGTATCTATAAACATATTCTGGCATAGTAGCATGGAATGCTGTATCAAAAAGCGCTACGTTTGGAGTGTTTGGCATAACTTCTTGACAAGCTTTAATACCAGCAATGTTTGGTGGCATATGAAGTGGTCCTAGTGGAACTAGTTCATCCAAAGCTTCCATAACACTATCAGTGATAAGTGTTGCATCATCAAATTTTGTACCACCATGAAGTACTCTATGACCAATGGCAGTAATCTCATCAAAACTTTTGATTACGCCAATTTTTTCGTCTTGCAATGTTTCAAGAACAAGTTTCAAACCTTCTTTATGGTTTGGAAGAACTTGATTGATTGTAGTTGCAGTTCCGTTTGCCTTGTGAACAAGTCTAGAATCTTTTAGACCGATTTTTTCAACAAGACCTTTTGCGATTACATTTTCGTTTTCCATATCAATAAGTTGATATTTTATAGAACTACTACCTGCGTTTATAACTAATATTTTCATTTTTATCTCCTTAAATTGTTTGTGTTTGAATAACAGTTACAGCTGTCATAACAACGATATCTTCTACGTGACAACCTCTTGATAGGTCATTAACAGGGAATCTAAAACCTTGTTGAATTTGACCAACAGCTTGAAGTCTACCAAATCTTTCTGCAATCTTATAACCGATATTTGCACTAGTAAGGTCTGGGAATACTAAAATATTTGCTCTTCCTGCAACTTTGCTCTTAGGAGCTTTTAGCTTACCAACAGATTCGATAAGGGCTGCATCAAGTTGCATTTCGCCATCTACTTCTGCAATGCCTTTTAGTCTTTTTTGAGTAAGTTTTACTGCATTTCTAATTTTTTGCAATTCTTCACTATTTCCGCCACTGCCCATTGTTGAGAATGATAGCATAGCTACTCTTGGCTCAATGTCAGCTAGAAGTTTTGCAGTTTCTACAGTAGATACTGCTACATCTGATAGTTGATTTTCGTCCAAAGTGATGTTAAGGCTAGTATCAGCAAAGAATATAACATTGTTTTCGCCAAATTTAAGTTTGTCAGTTCCAACAAACATTGTACAAGAAGAAATTGTGTTAATACCTTTTTTAGCTTTGATTACTTGAAGACCTGGTCTTAGAGAATCTGCAGTTGAAGTTTCAGCGCCCCCTAGTGTGCTATCTGCATATCCACAGTAAACCATCATAGCCGCAAAGTAAAATGGATTTTGAACAGTCTTTTTTGCATCTGCTTCAGTCATGCCTTTTGCTTTTCTTAGTTCGTATAGTTTTTCTGCAAATTCATCTAGAAGTTCACTCTTTTTAGGATTGATAATTGTAGCACCAGTTAATTTATAACCTTTTGCTAAAATTTTCTCTTCATCACCCAAAAGAATTGGTTTTGCAACCTTCTTTTTCAAAATAATTTCAACAGCCTTTAGTATTCTGTCGCTTATTTCAGCTTCAGGAAATACAATAGACTTTTCAAGTTTACTTGCTTTTTGTAGCAATTGTTTTACTTTCATTATTTGCACCCCTAATTTGTTTGTTATTTGTTTTTTTTTAGTATATACTTAATATATATCAATTTGAGCAAAAAGTAAATTAAAAAAGTATGAAAACAAACAAAATATGTGTAATTATTTGCGAATATAACCCTTTACACAACGGTCACAAATTGCTTATTAACAAAGCAAGAGATTTAAGCGGTTGTGATTTTGTTGCGTGCATAATGAGCGGAAATTTTACTCAACGCGGAGAGCCTTGTATACTAAACAAATATAATAGAGCTCACCTTGCCCTACTTGCAGGTGCAGATATTGTATTACAACTTCCAACACCTTTTGCCAGCTCTTCGGCAGAAGTTTTTGCAAGGGGCGGAATTAACATTGCAAACGCTCTAAATAACGCAACACACATTATCTTTGGCAGTGAATGTGGAGATATAGAAAAGCTAAATGATGTTGCAAACTTCTTTGTCAAAGAGCCAAAAGAATACAAAACCCTTCTAAAAAAATATTTGGATAGCGGCTTAAGTTTCCCTAACGCAAGACTTAAGGCAATAGAAGATTTAGCAGCTCAAAACGTTATCCCAAACGACTTTGCTGATGTGATAAACAAACCAAATAATATCTTAGCTATTGAATACATAAAAGCCTTAAAACAAACCAAAAGCAATCTAATCCCGCTAACAATAAAACGTGAAGGCGAAGACTATAATAGCAAAAAATTAACAAAATATGCTTCAGCTACTGCAATTAGAGAACTACTAAACAAAAAAGGTGGACTTAAAGATTGCGAACATTTTATTCCTAAAGAGTGCTTTGAAACTTTCAAAGGCTACTACGAAAAACAAAATGTTAATTATGAATTGTACAAGCAATTAAAATTGTTCACTCTAAAAACCGCAAATCTTAACAACTTAAAAAACATTTTTGATGTGACAGAAGGCTTAGAGAACAGACTATACTCTATCGCAAGAGAAAGTTTGACATACAGCGACTTCGAATCTTTGTGCCAAACAAAAAGATATAGCAGTGCAAAACTCAACAGAGTTTGCCTTGCATCTATGCTTGGTATAACCAAGGATTTAACGCAAAAGGTATATACAAATCAACTCACCTTTATAAAAGTCCTTGCCGTTAAGAAAAATAAGATTATGAGTAACTTACAATCAACTACTCCACTTATTATAAGAAACGGAGACATACCAAAGCTAAATGCTACTGCCCAAAAATTTGTCGAAATAGAAGATAAGGCAGATGCTATATACGGACAAATATCTTCAAGTCCTATTTCTTTGCCTTATCTATACCAACCAACACTAATCATTAATAAATAAAAACAGGAGAAAAATAAAATGCCAAAAAGAGAAAATTATATCAGCTGGAACGATTATTTTATGGGGGTTGCCCTACTTGCTGCAAAAAGAAGCAAAGACCCAAATTCACAAGTTGGCTGCTGTATAGCAACCGAAGATAATATCATAGTATCTGTAGGATACAATGGCTTCCCTAGGGGCTGTAGTGATGACGACCTACCTTGGGAACGTGAAGGCGAATGGGGAGATACAAAATACCCATATGTTGTTCATGCAGAACAAAATGCAATACTTAACAGTTTTAGAAACCTAAAAGGCTGCAAGTTATTTGTTACACTATTTCCTTGTAACGAATGTTGCAAAGCAATTATCCAATCAGGAATCAAAGAAGTATTTTATCTAAGCGATAAATATGCAACTAGCAAAGAAACACTTGCTTCAAAAAGAATGTTTAACCTAGCCGGCATAAAGACTACAAAGTTCACTCCAAACCAAGATGTTTTGACCATAGACTACCGTGTAGAAAAATAACAAAAAGAGCGACAACACTATCGCTCTTTTTTTATTCCAAAAAATATATTTAGTACACACAAAAAAACATCAGTCTATAAATCTTGCAAAAGACATACATTTTAATATGTCCAAATCCAAAATTAATTATATGCAAATTATATTTTTGCTGTTATCTTTTTTGATGTTTTTTATAATAATCATAAACCCATCAGTGTATTTAGGCTCTGTATCCAAAGGCATACTTTTGTGGGCTACAATAATTTTACCCGGGCTTGTACCTTTTGTATTTATTTCCAATATTATGAGTAAGCTCCCTTATACTTTTTCTATTTGCTCACCTTTGTCTTTTGCCACAAAAAAATGCTTTTCTACCCCTAAATGTACAGGCTATATATATTTTATGAGCATACTTTCTGGCTACCCACTAGGAGCAAAACTCACCCAAGAATTTTACAACCAAGGGCTTTTGTCTTATGATGAAGCAAAATCTACAGTTAGCTTTTGCTCCACATCTGGACCTATATTTATGATAGGCAGCATTGGGGTTTCTTTGTTTTGTAATCAAACAAGTGGTATTATAATTTTTTGCTCACATATAGTAGCTTCTTTTATTAATGGATTTTTGTTCAAAAATAAGCAAAAACCTAAACTCCAAAACCAAAAAATAATACCTTCTTCAAACAACAACTTATTAAGTGATAGTATGTACCAAACCGTACTTTCTTGTATCTTTGTAGGCGGGTTTATTGCTTTTGCTTACCTTATTATTGATATCTGTTCAAACTTTGGTATAATCAATGCAATAGGCAACTTTATAGACAATATTCTGCTTTTTGGCAAAGGCACTTTTGGCAAATTTATCGCAAGCGGAATGTTAGAAGTCACCCGCGGATGCTTAGACCTATCTCAAAGCAGTCTTTCACTTATCTCAAAAACAGTTATAGCTAGTGGTCTTACTGCTTTTGGCGGACTGTCTGTCCACCTGCAATCAATGGGCTTTTTGTCCCAAATAGGCATAAAATATAGTTATTTCCTAAAAACAAAAATAGCACATACCGCAATTACAGTAGTGCTATCGTATTTGCTTTGTATTATATTTTTATAATTAGTCGTTTTGAGCAAAGAATCTTGCATAAGCGCTTGTTATATTTCTCAAGTTTTCTTTAAGCACTTTTTCTGCTCCGCCAACTTCATTTATAGCTATCATAAGAGAGCTTAAAAGCAACATATCTTTAAGTTCGCAAACTTTAATAAGGCCTTTTAGAATAATTACAACATTTTCTCTTCTTACAGCTTTTTTGATATAAGGAGCTAGTTGTTGCATATACTCTGCTTGTTTTTTGATTTCATCAAACAAAACATCAAGGGCTGTTTTTTCAATTTTTGGCTCTTCTACAACTTCCATAGCAACAGCTTTTTGTTCTTCTTCCTCTTCTTCAACAACTTCTTGCTTTTGACCTTCTAGCTGTTCTTTAATCTTTTGGTCAATGATGCTAAGTTCTTCTTTTGGTTCTTCTTTTTTGCGTACTTCGGTTGACACGTCAAAAAGCCCCGCAATACTATCTCTAAAAGGAATAATAACGTGCTCTGAGAACTTATCGTATTCTTCGTTTTGACCTTTTGCAAAAGGAAATTGAGTCTTCAAAAAGTAATTGAAGTCAATTCTCTTGCTATCGATTTGAACAAGCAAACAGAATACTACAGGAATAAGTTTGTAAGTCTCTGTAGGAAGCGCAAAAGATGCATTTTCAGCGCCTGGTTTTACGCAACACTTCTTTAGTTCGTATTCAAAATCAAAATTAATCATACACTCAGCTAGCAAGTTATAAACATCACCGCTACCGGCAATTGCTTTCAATATTTTTGAGATTTTCATATCAGCAAGAATAAATTTACCATTGATAAATTCGTTACAAGCATCTACAAAATCTTGTACTTCGTTTAGTTGTTCTGCAGTTAAATTAGCCATAAATAATACCTCTATAAAATAAATATAACATAATAATTTTTAATTGTAAAACGATTATTAAAAGTCAAAATAAAAATAATATTAGCAAAAACCCGCAAAAAACATTGTTTTATCTTAACCCTTGTGTTATAATTAAATGTCGAATTATAAAATGCGGGGAAAATAATATGGATTTTGTTGCTGACGCAATGGTTAACAAGTTAATATTATTGTTTGTTCTTGACAAAATGGAAATACCATTGACTGAAAATTCAATTATTGACATTTGTACAAGTAGAAATGGCTGGCTAAACTATATGGACTGTAAAGAAGTCCTATACCAACTGCTAGAAGCAAAATTTATCTACAAAACAGACAACAGGCCAAAAACCATAAAAACCGAAACTGACGTAAAAAATGATGCCGTATTTAACATAACTTATGACGGCAGAAACTGCATTTCACACTTTTTTAACCGCATACCACTTAGTATGAGAGAAGAAATATCTGCTTTTGCTAAACAAAACCGTATGACTTTTAAGCGCAGCCAAGAATATGTTGCAGATTATTTCAAAAACACAGAAGATGGCTCACATACAGTTGTTCTTCGCATCAAAGAACCTATGATGCCACAAGCAATGTTTGAAATAAAACTAAAGAGCCCTACTCGCCACGCAGCAGTAAACGCCTGCAAAAAATGGCAAGAAAAAGCTCCACAAATATACGAATATATCTTCGAAAACTTAATCGATAACAACTAAAAAAACAACTTACCAATTACTGATAAGTTGTTTTTTTGTTATATTTTATCAATATTATATTTTGCAGCTAGTCTTTCCCAGTCCACTAAAGTTTTTGCGTTAGCAATATCGTTTTCATATTCTGCTTGTTTCTCGTTATAACGTTTTTTATTATCATCATCAATATCTTTTCTTTGTTTTTGATTGCGTTTTGCACCAATATATTTATACAAGAATATGCCAATTAGTATACCGCCAGTTACAAGAAGCATTATTGCCATTACTGTAGGTGTATCTTCTGGAATAAAAGAAATATTTAGCTTGAATAAGTTATTTATAAGTAGCAACAAGCCCATAGCTACAATCCAACCACCAATCCAAGGCAAAGCTCTAGAAAGCAAAACTTCTTTTATTTTCGGTTTTTCTGTGTAATTTACATATTGCGCAACACTTCTGCCTTTGTACAACTTTTCTTGATAATAGTTAATTTTAACATTTTCTTTTAACTTTTTAAGAAAAGCTTTTTCTTCATCATTAGGGGCAACTTTAGTTGCAGTATAAATAGCATTTATAGTATCATCGAGTATTCTGTCAAAGTTATAATCACCCTCTCCAGTATTTTTGCCATAAAGCCATTCATATTCATCTTCCATATAAGCAACATAGTGCATAAGAGCAAGACATCTCCAACCATCATAATTAGTAGGGTCTTTCTTTGTTACGCCTTTTGCCAATGTATAGGCACTTCTACACAATTCTTCGTCTAAGGAATTGTCTTCCATTTTTAGATTAATATAGTCATAACCAGCCATTTTTAGTGACTTATATGCTTTTTCCAAATCTTTTTTTATTTTGGCGTCAGTTGTTTCGCCGTAGTAAATGTTAGTAGATTTGTCAACATTAGTTATGTTTGTTACATTTATAACTTTTTCGGTTATAAACTCAGTACCACAATGTTCACAAATGCCTTTTTCCTTACTATCATCTACTTTGATTGATGATCCGCACATTGTACATTTTGCAGCTACCATTGCCATAATATCTTTTCTCCTTTGTTTAGATATATTATCTACTTTTTGATACAATTATCCTTACCTAAGTATACCCCCCCCCCTCAAATTTTTGTCAAGCAAAACAAGGCAATAAATTGCTTAATTTTGAGCTTTTTTTATATTATTTTATAAGATATTTAATCAAAATATTTCTCTTAGACACATTCATATTTTTTTATTTTTAATTAAAAATTTTCATGTATTAAAAATATTTTACCACAAAAAAACCTATCAAAATTTGATAGGTTTCATAAATATGATTATTGTTCTAATGGCTTTTCTGGAGTTAAGGTATAGTCAACTGTTTTATTTCGAGCTTCAATTTCTTCTCTGTTTAGTCTTTTAGAAATATACTGCTCATAACCATCTCTATATATTTCGTAGCCGTGGCTTTCGTAAAAGGCTTTTGAGTACTCCGCTCCTGCGCCATCTGGGTAAAATCTACCATCAACATGGTATGCTCTACTTCTGCTTGCGCAATCTTCAAAACAATTTAGCATAATAGTACCAACGCCTGTTCTCAAAAATTCAGGATCGTCAACCTTAAACGACCAAATGTGAGCGGTGTCGCCTTTTATCTTGAAATTCAAGTATCCTATTTGGTGCATATCTCTATCATCATAGGCTTTGATAGTACTGTTGCTATCATAAAACTCACCTTTTTCTAATCCTATTTGAACTATTTTGTCATCTTTTACTGTAAACTTCTTCATATTTTTAGTATAGCATTTATTTACAACTTTTTCAAGAGTTGCAAATAACTTTTCTAAACTATCACCAACTAAATGCATCAAAAAAACTAGGCAATATTTTACCTAGTTTTTTATATCTTATAGTGCCTTAATCGCTTCGATAATTGTTTCTTTCAAAGCTTTGTTTTTCTCAAGTTTGGCTTTTTCGTTTTCTATCATTTGGGCTGGCGCTTTGTTTACAAAGCCAGGGTTTGATAGCATTTTTTCGCTTCTTGAGATTTCAAATTCAACAGAAGTTAATTCTTTGTTTAGTCTAATAAGTTCTTGAGAACTATCAATCATAGAACTCATAGGAAGGAATACTTTTGCAATATCAAAAATCATTGTTACAGAGTTTGAATCAACGTCTTTTTCGTCATATACAAAAGATACTTCGCTAGCAGTTGCAAGTTTAGAAATATATTTTGTAGAATAAATCAAAATATTTTCATCTTTGATAGCCATGATAACTACTCTAATCTTTTTGTTATCAGGGATATTCTTTTCGTTACGAGCATTACGAATACTTCTAATAATATTCATAATATCTTGCATACTCTTTGATTCTTTTGCAAAGTTATATGCTTTGTTTGTTTGTGGCCAGCTAGAAATTACGATACTTTCATCATGTTTTGGAAGTGAAAGGTAAATTTCTTCTGTAATAAATGGAATAAATGGGTGAAGCATCTTAAGAAGAGCTGTAAGAACATGAATAAGTGTTGCAACAGTTGCTTCTTTTTCGCTTTCGCTATCGCTCATAATGTGAGTTTTTGCAAGTTCGATATACCAGTCACAGAACTTAGTCCAGAAGAAGTCATATAGTTCACTTGCAGCCATACCGATATCGTATTTTTCAAACTTATTATCAATGCTTTCGATAAGTTTGTTAAGCTCTGTCAAAATCCATTTGTCAGCCATATTTAGACTAACATCATCAATGTCTTTTACTTTTACATTCTCAGCTTGCATCAAAACAAATCTGCTTGCATTCCAAATTTTGTTAATAAAGTTTCTGTTTAGTTCTACTTTCTTTTCTGAGAATTTACTATCCATATCGATAGAAACGCCATTAAATAGTGAGAATCTCAATGTATCTACGCCAAATTCTTCAATAATTTCTACAGGGTCAACACCGTTTCCAAGGCTCTTACTCATTTTCTTACCAGTAGCGTCTTTTACAGTACCGTTAATCAAAACTTCCTTAAATGGAATCTCTCCTCTATACTCTAGACCGCTAAATATCATTCTAGCAACCCAAAGTTGGATGATTTCTTGAGCTGTAACCATAACGTTGGTTGGATAGAAATAATCAAGCTCAGGAGTTTTTTCTGGATAACCCAATGTAGATAGTGGCCATAGAGCTGAGCTGAACCAAGTATCCAAAGTGTCTTCTTCTTGAACTAGATGTTTGCTACCGCATTTTGGACAAACTGTTGGGTCTTCCATTTCAACAATAACTTCTCCACAATCTTGGCATGTAAAGATAGGAATACGGTGACCGCTCCAAAGTTGTCTTGAAATACACCAGTCTTTGATGTTTTTCATCCAGTGAAGGTAAATTTTCTTAAATCTTTCTTCAGTAAAGTGTACACTATCATTTTCTACTACTTCAATAGCCGGTTTTGCAAGTTCTTCCATCTTTACAAACCATTGGCTAGAAATAAGTGGTTCGATAACAGTTTTACATCTATCACAATGACCTACATTGTGTGTATAATCTTCGATTTTTACAAGGTTTCCTAGTTTTTCAAGTTCGGCAACAACAGCTTTTCTTGCGTCCATTCTGTCCATGCCAGCAAATTTGCCAGCAAGTTCGTTCATTCTGCCGTCTTCTTCGATAACTTTAATAACTTCTAGGTTATGTCTTAGACCAACTTCAAAGTCATTAGGGTCGTGAGCTGGAGTAATTTTTACAACACCAGTACCAAAATCCATTTCTACATAATCATCAGCAACTACAGGAATTGGCTTGTTTAGTATTGGAAGGATAACGTTTTTACCAACAAGTTTTGTATATCTCTTATCTTTTGGGTTTACAGCAACAGCTGTATCACCAAGCATAGTTTCTGGTCTTGTTGTAGCAATTTCTAGATAATCGTTAGTACCTTCGATTTGGTACCTCATATGCCAGAAGTTACCTTTTACTTCTCTAAAGTCAACTTCTATATCAGAAATAGAGCTTTTGCAATGTGGACACCAGTTAACAATTCTCTTTCCTTTATAAATCCAGCCTTTTTTGTACAAATGAACAAATACTTCTCTAACCGCTCTGCAGTTAACTTCGTCCATAGTAAATCTTAGTCTATCCCAGTCACAAGAATAACCCATACGTTTGAATTGGCTAATGATTGTTCCTTTGTATTCGTCATACCATTCTGCTATATGTTGACCAAAAGCTTCTCTGCCGATATCTTCTTTTTTGATGCCGGCTTTTGCTAGTTTTTCAACAACTTTTGCTTCTGTTGCAATAGCTGCGTGGTCAGTACCAGGAAGCCACAAAGCCTCAAAGCCTTGCATTCTTTTGCGTCTAATGATTATATCTTGTATAGTTTGTTGAAAAGCATGCCCCATATGAAGTTTGCTTGTGATATTTGGTGGAGGCATAATGATTGTAAAAGGTGTTTTGTCAGGGTTAACTTTTGCCTTAAAATAACCTTTCTTCATCCACTTTTCGTATAGTCTTTCTTCAAAATCCTTAGGATTGTAATTTTTTTCCATAAGTAACTCCTTAAATCTAACATAATAGTTTTATCAAAAATATATATAAAATGTCAATTAATAGACACCAAAATAAAAAATACTTTTGCTTTATAAAATAAAAAAAAGCATAGGCGACTGCCTATGCAATATAAACAAAAAAATTAACTTGGTATAGCAATAAGTACAAATCCTACTGTCATGATACATACTCCGACCACTTTTAGTACAGATTCTAATTTGCTAGGTTGATTAGTTGGTTGTTTGTTTATAGCGTCAGCAATTCTACCAGCAAGTAAAGCCATGCTAGCGCCCACGACCAAACAAATCATACCAATAATTACGGTTGGTCTTTCAAGATATGTAAGTAAATCTATAAATCCTAGTAATGATAATGTCATATTCCACCTCAAAATACACTTGTATTATACCAAACAATCTGCAAAAATACAATACCTTTTTTGAAAAAACTTATTTTACAAAAAATAACATTATTTTTGCCTTTTGAATATTATAACATATACATCAAAAAAGGAGATTTATATGAAAAAAATATGTTTAGCAATCGTTGCCTTTATGCTAGCATTGTCGTCATTATTTATGGTTGGCTGCAAAAAGACAAACGAAAACTTAATTAGAGTTAACGAAGTAACACATAGCATCTTCTATGCGCCACTATATATAGCAATAAATAATGGCTACTTTGAAGACGAAGGCTTAACTATTGAGCTAACTAACGGTGGCGGAGCTGACGCATCAATGACTGCCGTTTTGTCTAATAGCGCAGACATTGGTCTTATGGGCCCAGAAGCTGCAATTTATGTTAAAGCTGGCGGAGCTAGAGATAATGCGGTAATCTTTGGGCAATTAACAAAAAGAGATGGCTCTTTCCTTGTTGCAAAAACCCCAACAGACAACTTTCAATGGTCTGACCTTATAGGCAAAACAGTAATTGGCGGTAGAGCTGGCGGCGTTCCTGCCCTAACCCTTGAAGACACAATGAAAGCAAATGGCTTAAACCCTGGTCCACAAATTGACGGAACTTATAATGTAAAACTAAGAACAGACGTTGCTTTTAACCTAACAGCCCCAACATTTACAGAAACAGATGCTGACTACTGTACATTATTTGAACCAGTAGCTAGTCAACTTGTCAAAGAAGGCAAAGGTTATGTTGTTGCAAGTATTGGTGAATATAGCGGCGAAATTCCATACACTGCTTTTATGGCAAAGCAAAGCTATCTAGAAAAAAATCCAGAAAGAGCTCAAAAGTTTTTGAGAGCTGTAATGCGTGGCTATCTATATTTAACAACAGCAGATATTGATGATGTCGTTGATAGCATATATCCATCATTTAGTGATACTGACAAAGTAGATATCAAATCATCACTTCAAAGATATATTAGCATTGATGCTTGGATGTCAACTCCTGTTATGCAAGAAACATCTTACAACAGGCTTCACACTATTTTGAAAAACTCAAACCTTATCGACAATGATGTACCTTTTGCAAGCCTTGTTGATAATAGTTACGCTCAAGCTATGCTTGCAAGTTTATAGTTTTGATAATAAAAATAGGAAAGAAATAGGCCCTTACCTATTTCTTTTTTTACAAATCACTCACACTAAAAAATCTATAACATATAATGAAGTATAAAGATAATAAAAGGAGAAACAAATGAAAGAACTTGTACGTCTCGAAAATGTAAGTTTGACCTACCAGACAAAAACCAGCGAAACATTAGCAATCGACAATCTAAATTTGACCATATACGAAGGCGAATTTGTTGCAATAGTTGGACCTAGCGGCTGTGGAAAAACTACAATATTATCTTTAATTTCAGGGGTACTTTTGCCCACCACCGGCAAGGTAATTATAAACAGCAAAAACACCAAAAATATAACAGGATATATGTTTCAACACGACCACTTGTTCGGGTGGCGAAGCATAATGAAAAACATTTTGCTTGGCCCCGAGATACAAAAATCGAACAACCAGTCGGCAAAAAATTACGGAGAGCTACTCTTAAGGAAATATGGGCTATATGAGTACAAAGACCGTTACCCGAACGAGTTGTCGGGAGGAATGCGCCAAAGGGTTGCGCTAATTAGAACATTAATCTTAAAGCCAGAAATTTTATTGCTTGATGAGCCCTTCTCTGCGCTTGATTTTCAAACAAGACTTCAGGTGTGTGATGATGTGTCAAACATCATTTCTCAAGAGAAAAAAACAGCCATTCTTGTCACTCACGATTTGTCCGAAGCAATCTCTATGGCAGACAGAGTTATAGTACTTTCCCCAAGACCTGCCAAAGTCAAAAAAATTTTTGATATAAACTTGCAAGAATTTGGCTCTCCATTAAAGCGCAGAGAACACCCTGACTTTTCTAAACTATTTGACAAAATATGGAAGGAAATAAAAACTGATGAAAACCAATCTATCACCCGAGAGAAAACAGTTTCTAAAAAAACAAAGAAACAATAAAATACTTGTCACCACTTGCCAAATAGTTTTACTTATAGCGCTGTTTGGGTTGTGGGAAATATTGACACACTACTATATACTAGATCCATTTTACTTTAGCAGTCCATCAAGAATAGCAAAAACAATTTCTAATTTATTCTCAACCGAAAATATGTTTTATCATATCGGCATAACTTTATACGAGGCAATTTTGGGTTTTACTATCTCTATGCTGGCAGGATTTATTATTGCGGTGCTACTTTGGTGGAGTGAAACTTTGCGCAAAATTTTAGATCCCTATATAGTTGTACTAAATAGTTTGCCAAAAATAGCACTCGGTCCTGTAATTATTATTTGGTTTGGCGCCGGAACAAAAGCAATTGTTGTAATGGCAATATTAATACTTATTGTTATTACAATATTGTCTATGTTATCTGCCCTGCTTGCTTGCGATAAAAATAAGATATTACTTCTAAAATCAATGGGCGCAAACAAATTTCAAATTCTTTTCAAACTTGTTTTGCCCAATGCCTTTCCAGAGTTTGTATCTATTCTCAAAATAAATGTAGGTATGACTTGGGTTGGCGTTGTTATGGGCGAATACCTTGTTAGTGGCGCAGGGCTTGGATATTTAATTGTCTATGGTGGTCAAATATTCAAACTCGACCTTGTTATGGCAAGCACACTTATACTTTGTATTTTGGCAGGTGGAATGTACGCACTAGTATCTCTTCTTGAAAAGAAAGTTTTGAAAAACACAAAACGATAACTAACCTTATCAAACAAAAAAAACCTATTAAGTTTTTCTTAATAGGTTTTTAATTATCACTTATATAATACTTCCAAAAATCTTCTTCTTTGACATTAAAATATTTGCAAATGTTTTTGATTTTTGCATTTCTAAATCTTTCAAACTCCCAAGTAATAATTGCAGCTAGAATATATGGGTCTTCAATATCTTCTTTGCATATTTGATTAAGATTATCAAAAAAGTAGTTAAGGTTAAAAAACCATTGTTGAGAGCTATCATCTACAAGTTTATTGATAATTAAACAATATGCTTTATATAGCATCTTATCTTTCATATGCTTGATTGATAGTGGCACAAAACCAATAGCTACCCCATCTCTTGAGACAACAAAATCTTCGTTATACCCCATATCAAGGCGAGTTGAGATAATTATTTGCTTTACAGATTTGTCAATTTCATTTGAAACAAGTATCTTTTGCAAAGGCTCTCTCAAAGCTCTTATTTTAGCAGCTTTTGCAAAAAATAAGTTTTTCAAATATTTGTCTTTTATTGTAGCTACCCAATTGATAAAGTTATAATCTTTAACAATTTCTTTTTCAAAATTTGCTTCATCAAATTCCAAAAGAGCTTTTAATCTTGATTTGTACTTTTTATCAAAAGCCTTCCACAAAGCTAAATAATCATATGTTTTTTTGCTCTCTTTTCTTTCGCACATATTTAGCATTTCTAAATAATAAATAGCGTCAAAATGAGCTAATTCTTTAAGTTGCAAAAGTTTTTCCTTTGCCTTGCTAAACAATCCTGCAGCAATGCAGATGGAACAATATAGGTTGTTTGCGTTTTTATCATATGGCTTTAGTTTCAAATATCTCTCTAGAGTTTCTACGCAGTCAACATACTCACCACATTTCCAAAGACTCAAAGCAAAAGCAAACAGCTCTGTATCAGTCATTGATTTATTTTTTATTTTAGAAATAAGATCTCTACTTTCGTCTTTTCTTCCCAAATCATCAAGGTAAACAATAAGGTTAATATTATCAAGCAGTGTCTTTTCTGGTAAGTTTAGAAGTTCAACAGCCTTTTCTGTTCTTTCGCTCATAAAATAACATTCTGCCATAAGTTCTCTTGTGTCTTGAGATTTTTTGTAATCGTACTTGCTCAAAATCTCAATAGCCCCATCAAAATCTTCATCTTCAAACATTTCAAGGGCTTGCACAAAGTTTTCTCTAAACTCTTCACTATCTTCTATACTTACTTCTCTAATTTTTGGCTTTAGGTCTTTATTTAGTTTTTCAAAAATTCTTTCTAGAGCTTCTTTTTCTTCTTTTGTGGCATCTGTAAAGTTAAATAAATTTTTATAATTATTTGCAGACACAACATCTTTCATCAAAACAGCATTATCAAACATAGACCTTACAGCTTTGCTTTGTAATGGTCTTGACAAAACAGATAGCAAAAAATACTCACTACTACGACTATAATCTTCTATGCAGTTATACATAAGCCCTAGTATAAAGTAAATCTCTAACCTTTCGCCACCTACAGCTACTTTTTCAGCTTTGTTTAGATTTTTAATACTTTCTATATAATTTTTCTTTTCAAAGGCCTGCATTGCTTTGCCACAATAGTAGCCAGCATCTTGCCTAATATTAGTTATCATTGCTTCCATATTATATAATATACCAAAAATCTACATAATTGTCATTATAAAAGGCGATTATAGAATATATTTTTTAATTTTTCACAAATTAATTTTATGAAACATAGAAGCATTTTAATATTATTTGGAATAATCGCCCTTTTTTCTGCTACAGGTTTTATTTTGCCGGCTTTTGCAGAAAGCAAAAAAGAAAAGCCTAAAAACGAAACAGAGCAAGAAGAAGTAATCCAAGAAGAAAAAGAGCCGATTGAACTTTACAAAGATAATTGGTTTGATTTTGTTAATGAGTTTTGGGATAAATACACTGAAGTTGCCACTGTTATCGATATCGGCACAGGGCTTACTTATGATGTTTTAAGAGTTGGCGGATACAACCACGCAGATGTCGAGCCAATAAACACACAAAACACCGCAATAATGCACTCTATATACAATGATACTTGGCAATGGACACGAAGACCAGTATGGGTAAAAATAAAAGACAGATATATTGCAGCATCTATCAATGGCTACCCTCATGCATATGATTATGTGTCAGGAAACGATATGACAGGACATACCTGCATACACTTTTATAAAAGCCGCACACACGGCACAAACAACTGGGACCCCGAGCATAGAGAATGTGTAGAAATCGCCTACGCCTCTCAAGAACTATTTGATAATTACGTGGGGAATTAATAATCAAACAAAAAAAGTTAGGTAAATTACCTAACTTTTTTTGAAAATAAATTTTATGTTATTTTTTGTAGATAAGACGTCTACATTGTTCACATTCTACATAGCCGTTTGCATTTAGTTTACTCTCGTAAGCTGCTGACAGTGACATACTGCAACCACCACAAGACTTGCCATTAAGTGGTACAAAAACAGGGAAAATTCCATCATTTCTAGATTGTTTGTATCTAGCCATAATTTTTGCATCTATTTGTTTTTCAAGTGTTACTAATTGCTTTTTTACTTCTTCGATTTGTGGCTCTAGTGTAGACAATACTTGGTCGTATTCTTCTTTTGCCTTTTTATGCTTTTCTTTTGAAAGGATAATATTTTTCTTTACTCTTTCAAAATCTTTCAAGATTTGATTTGCAAGCATAGAAGATTGAGAAACACTTCTACCAAGATTGCTTAACTTGTTTGCCATATCAGTAATTTTTTTGTTAAGGTCAGCAAGCTCTTTTTCGCCTTTGTCATCAATAGGTGTTGCAATCAATTTTTCTAGGGCTTTTTCTACTTGAGCATACTCTGCTTTGCATTTTTCAAAACCGCTAAAAATGTCTTTTGCTTGGTTTTCAAGAGTGATTAGGTTAGCTTGTTCTTGTTTAACTACCTTTACCATCTTTTCCAAAGAATCTTTTGCTTTGTTGCTGTTTAATTCTCTTTGAAGTTTGATAAGTTTAGCTTCTGTCGCTTGATAATTTAGTATTTGAGTTAACATTTGCTTTCTCCCTTTTTTATACACTTAACAAGTGCATCATAATACTTTTGTTTGTCTCTGCCAAAATTTTTAGCAGAGCTTAATATTTCATCATAAAGTGCCTTTTGATATCTTAGATAATCCACAAAATCTTGTGGAAAATCTGCCAAATTTGTTTTACCAAAATGCAATTCTTCGTATGACAAAACATCTTTGCCAACAACAGCTTTGATTACAAAATAAAACTGAGTACCATCTTTTACAACAATATCTGTTTTGATTTTGTAGCCATTGTTTATAAGATACTCTCTTAAATTTACAACATTTTTTTGCGGTTGTAAAATAAAAGAATTAATATTTTTGTTACTTTCGATTTTTGACAAAATCTTTATTATTTCTTCTCCACCCATACCAGCAATAATTGCTTGATAGCTATCTTTTATGTCTTTCATATTATCAAAGCCATCACTAACAATAAAAGTAGAATTTTTTGCAAAATCAAGTTTATTTATTAATAACTTTGCTTTTTCTAAACTCTTTTCGCTGATATCAGTAAGATATGCTTTTTCTATTTTGCCGTCCAAAAACAGTTGACCTACAAGTTTGCCATGGTCAGTACCAATATCGGCAACAATAGGACAATCAACCATTTCGTATATTTTACGTAATCTACAATCTTTAATAAGATTAGGCATCACAATAACCTTTTAGTCTCTTACATCTGTTTGGATTTCTTAATTTTCTCAAAGCTTTTGCTTCAATTTGTCTTATTCTTTCTCTTGTTACATTAAACTCTTTACCAACTTCTTCCAAAGTTCTTGGGTGAGAGTCGTCAAGACCATATCTTAGTCTAATAACTTTTTGTTCTCTTGGTGTTAGAGTGTCAATAGCAGCAAGAAGTTGTTCTTTCAAAATCAAGTCTTCTGCAGCTTTAACTGGAGATTTCATGCTTTCGTCTTCAACAAAGTCTTTGATTGAGCTATCTTCTTCTTCACCAACTGGATTTTCAAGAGATACTGGGTCTTGAGCAATTTTTTGAATTTCGTGTACTTTTTCTACAGAAATGCCCATTTTATCAGCAATTTCTTCAGAAGTTGGGTCACGACCAAGTTCTTGCAAAAGTTGTCTACTAACACGAATAAGTTTATTGATAGTTTCAACCATATGTACAGGAATTCTTATTGTTCTAGCTTGGTCAGCGATAGCTCTTGTAATAGATTGTCTAATCCACCAAGTAGCGTATGTTGAGAATCTAAAACCTTTTGTATAGTCAAATTTCTCTACTGCTTTCAAAAGACCAAGGTTACCTTCTTGGATAAGGTCAAGAAAATGCATACTTGTTCTACCAACATATTTTTTAGCGATAGAAACAACAAGTCTTAAGTTAGCTTCGCTAAGTTTTGCTCTAGCATAAGCATCACCTTGAGCCATTCTTTTTGCAAGTTCTACTTCTTCGTCTTGTTGTAGAAGTGGAACTTTACCAATATCTTTTAGATACATCTTAACTGGGTCATCAACGCTTACTTCGCTGATAATTTTTGAAAAGTCTTCTACTTCTTCTACCATATCTTTTTGGTATTTGATTTTGAAGCCTTGTTTTTGAAGATAGTTTAATACTTCATTAACTTCTTCAGCAGAAGCGTCATATTTCAAAAGTTTTAATACAACATCTTCTTCGTTGATAAATTCTTTACCTTTTGATGCCTCAAGTATTTTGTTTACTTCTGGTACAAATTTTTCATTAAACATAAAATTAATCTCCAATTTTTCTATTCTTTAATTCTTTAGTAACAATACTAAGCTGCATAGCGATAGCTCTACGCTTATCAAGGTCAGTTTCGGTCTTATAATCTTGCATTAATTTTTCTTGCTTCATTTGCAAGCCCATAGAATATATGACCCTCAAACTTTGCTTAAAATAAGGTTCTTGCTTCTCGCCAAATTCTTCAAAGTTAAAATCTATAATTTCTTTAATATCTGGATTTTCATCAATATCAAACATATCAAACAAACTACTTATTGTATATTTGATATCCTTTTCATAACACTCTTTGACATAGTCAAATAACTTTTGATGATTTGGGTTTTTGAAATACATTGTGCCCAAGTCTTCAAAATGCGCATACGGCTTTTTGTGGATAAAGCTAGCAATAATAAATTTAATCGCCTTTTGATTTGAGTTTTCTCTTTTTTCCAGAGCTTGTTCTTGTGTTTGTGGAACTTCAACCTTTATTTCTTTGCCAATATCTCTTCTCAAAATATCAACAGAAATATTTGTAAGTTTGCTCAACAGTTTCAAATAAACTTCTTGCTCTGAGTTCGTTCCAAGTGCTTTGATTATCTCAAACGCTTCCGCTAGATACTTTCTCTTGTCAAAGTTGTTGGTTAAGTTATATCGTTTTGACAAAGCAATTAATTTATAATCCAAAGCTGGAATTGCTTTATCGATAAGCTCTAAAAGTTTTTCTTTGCCATATTTGTTAATAAAGTCATCTGGGTCAAGCCCATCAGTAAGCGTTGCACATCTAACATCAAGCCCACCATCTAGCAAAATGTCAACAGATCTAAACATTGCTTTTTGACCGGCGGCATCTCCATCTAGACACAAAACAACTCTTTCGCAAAATCTCTTAAGTTCTCTTGCGTGGTATTCTGTGATTGCCGTACCCATACAAGCAACAGTGTTTTCAATACCTGCTTTTACCATAGAAACAACGTCAATGTTGCCTTCTACAATAATAATGGTGTCAAGACCTTTTTCTTGTTTTAGTTTTTTAATATTGTTTATGTTGTATACAATCCTACTCTTATCAAAAATAGGTGTTTGAGTTGTATTTTTGTATTTTGCAAAATCAGAAGCTTCCAAAACTCTACCAGTAAAACCAATACAATTACCGTATGAATTGATAATAGGAAACATAACTCTGTCGGCATTTACGTCATAATAATATTTGTTGCCATTTCCTTTGTCTTTACACTCAGTAATTCCTGCTTCTTTCATAAGAGCAGCTGAAATGCCTTTTTTCTTAAAATGCTCAATACTGCTTGTCCAACCATTACAATAGCCTATATGGAACTTTTTGATTACTTCATCATTAAAGCCCCTTTTTGCCAGATATTCTCTTGCTTTTTGTGCCACAGGAAGTTTCAAGTTCTCTTCGTACAGAGCCATTGTTTCATCACAGATATTATATAACTTTTCTTTTTCTTTCTGCTTTTTTAAGACTTCTTCATCACCCGTCCACTCCGGAACTTCCAATCCCACAGACTTGGCTAGCTGCTTAACCGCTCCCATAAAATCAAGTGACTCTATCTTTTGAACAAACTTAATTACATCTCCGCTTTCGCCACAGCCAAAGCAGTGATAAAATTGCTCCACTTCGTTAACAGCAAAAGAAGGTGTCTTTTCAAAATGAAATGGACAACACCCCCAATACGTTTTTCCCTTCTTATTTAATGGGACATATTTTGATATAGTAGACACTATATCGCATTTTTCCTTCAACTGAACTAAGAAATCAGTTGGATATCCTTTGTTTTGCATTATCTCTCCGATAAAAAACCTAATACCTATTAATTAGACGCAAAAATCGTTTTTCCTTTTTTTATTTTGAAAAATTTTTAATTTTAATGTTTTTTTATAAAAAAGTTATTAAAATTGATGTATTTTACATTTTTTTAATCAAATTAATTATATTTTTATAATTATTATCAACAAAAGTTATCATATCTAAAAATAACTAAAAATTTCATTTTATAAAAAAGTAAAAAAAAGATAACCCTATTATGTTAGGGTTATCTTAATATTAAACTCAAAATTATTTTCTTGGGTTTTTGATGTTTGCTTGAGCAGCAGCTAGTCTTGCGATAGGCACTCTAAATGGTGAGCAAGAAACATAGTTTAGACCAATAGCATGGCAGAATTCGATAGAAGATGGGTCGCCACCGTGTTCACCACAGATACCGCAGTGAAGAGATGAACGAGTTGCTCTTCCTAGTTTTACTGACATATCCATAAGTTTACCAACACCATTAGTGTCAAGTCTTGCGAATGGGTCTGATTCATAAATCTTAGATCTGTAGTAAGCAGTCAAGAATTTACCAGCGTCATCACGGCTGAAGCCGAATGTCATTTGAGTTAGGTCGTTAGTACCGAAGCAGAAGAATTCAGCTTCTTTAGCGATTTCGTCAGCAGTAAGAGCTGCACGAGGAATTTCGATCATAGTACCAACTTCATATTTTAGGTTGCTTCCAGCAGCTTTGATTACTTCATCAGCTGTTTCAACAACGATTTTCTTAACGAAAGCAAGTTCTTTGATTTCGCCAACAAGTGGAATCATAATTTCTGGAACAATCTTCCAATCAGCATGTCTTGCTTGAACAGCGATAGCAGCTTTGATTACGGCTCTTGTTTGCATTGCTGCAATTTCAGGATATGTAACTGTTAGTCTGCAACCACGGTGACCCATCATTGGGTTTGTTTCATGAAGGTCAACGATATATTGTTTGATTTGTTCAACAGTTTTACCTTTAGCTTGAGCTAAAGCTTTGATATCAGCTTCTTCTGTAGGAACGAACTCATGTAGAGGTGGATCCAAGAATCTGATAGTAACTGGGTTGCCTTGAAGAGCTTCAAATAGACCTTCAAAGTCAGATTGTTGCATTGGCTCGATTTTGTTAAGAGCTGCAGTTCTTTCTTCTACAGAGTCAGAACAAATCATTTCTCTGAATGCGCCAATTCTGTCTGGTTCGAAGAACATATGCTCTGTACGGCATAGACCAATACCTTCTGCACCAAGTTCAACAGCACGTCTAGCGTCTGCTGGGCTATCAGCGTTTGTTCTAACGCCTAGAGCTCTAAACTTGTCAGCAAGTTTCATGATACGGCCAAAGTATCCGCTGTTAGGGTCAGCTGGAACTGTCTTGATTTCGCAATCATAGATTTTACCAGTAGAACCATCAAGAGAAATGTAGTCACCTTCGTGGAAAGTCTTTCCAGCAAGTGTGAAGCATTTGTTTTCTTCGTCCATCTTAATATCGCCACAACCAGATACGCAGCAAGTACCCATACCACGAGCAACAACGGCAGCGTGAGATGTTTGACCACCACGAACTGTCAAGATACCTTGAGCATATTTCATACCTTCGATATCTTCTGGGCTAGTTTCTAGTCTTACTAGAACTACTCTTTCTTTGTTTTTGCCATGAATAACAGCATCTTCAGCTGTAAACACAACTGTACCTGTAGCAGCACCTGGAGATGCAGCAATACCAGTACCGATAACATTGTTTTTGTCTGCAGATTTTAGAGCAGCAGCATCAAATGTTGGGTGAAGAAGCATATCAAGTGTTTTTGCATCAATTTGCATAACAGCTTCTTGTTCTGTAATCATACCTTCATCAATAAGGTCACAAGCAATTCTAATAGCAGCTGCAGCTGTTCTCTTACCATTTCTAGTTTGTAGCATATAAAGTTTCTTATCTTCGATAGTAAACTCCATATCTTGCATATCTCTGTAGTGATTTTCTAGTGTATTGCAGATGTTTAGGAATTGTTCGTAAACTTCTGGCATAACTTCAGACATTTTTGCGATAGGCATTGGTGTTCTAACGCCCGCAACAACGTCTTCACCTTGTGCGTTCATAAGGAACTCACCCATAAGACCTTTTTCACCAGTTGCTGGGTTACGAGTAAATGCAACACCAGTACCAGATGTTTCGCCCATGTTACCAAATGCCATCATTTGAACGTTAACAGCAGTACCCCAGCTGTATGGAATGTCGTGGTCCATACGATAGATGTTTGCTCTAGGGTTATCCCAAGAACGGAATACAGCTTTTACAGCTTCAAACAATTGAACTTTTGGATCAGATGGGAAATCAGAACCAAGTTGTTTTTTGTATTCTGCTTTGAATTGATTTGCAAGTTCTTTCAAATCTTCTGCAGTAAGGTCAACGTCATATTCGATACCTTTTCTTTCTTTCATTTCGTCAATAAGTTTTTCAAAATATTTCTTACCAACTTCCATAACTACGTCAGAGAACATTTGGATAAATCTTCTGTAGCAGTCCCAAGCCCATCTTGGGTTACCAGATTTAGCAGAAAGAACTTCTACTACTTCTTCGTTAAGACCTAGGTTAAGGATTGTGTCCATCATACCAGGCATAGATGCTCTTGCACCAGAACGAACAGAAACAAGAAGTGGATTTTCTTTATCACCGAACTTTTTGCCAGTGATTTTTTCCATCTTTTCAATGTTTTCCAAAATTTCTGCTTGGATAGCAGGGTTGATTTGTTTTCCGTCTTCATAATATTGTGTACATGCTTCAGTAGAAATAGTAAAACCTTGTGGAACTGGAAGACCAAGTTTAGTCATTTCAGCAAGGTTAGCACCTTTACCACCTAGCAATTCTCTCATACTTGCGTCGCCTTCGCTAAACAAGTAAACATATTTTTTTGCCATAAATAATTTTTCCTCCATATAATTTCGACTACTTTAGAGTACCACTATTGCAAAAAAAAATCAACTAAATATCCAAATTATTTAGTCGATTTTTATAATATTTTTTTAGGCAAAACTTTTGAGCCTGCACATAAATTTTGTTTCGAAATTTTTTCGCAAAAGTATGTTGCAAGCGTTTATGTATTCTTCCTTAAATTTTAGGTTTTTTAGAGCATCTTCGCTTGTTTGATTGATAATTCTCAAACAATTAAAAACTGCCGGCGGTATAGCCATACTATCAAGTGACTTACAATTTTTACATACGATTTCGCCACTTTCAAAATCAAAAAATGTTTCGCCCATAAACTTTGTTTTGCAAGAAAAACATTTATCGGTGTTAATCTCAAAACCTTCTTCTCTAAATATATTAAGAAGAAAGTGTGTAAACAAAAGTCCTGCTGGCAAATCGCTATAACATAAATTTTTCAAAACCCTAAGTCCAAAAATAAGCGAACGCGAAATATCTTCGTTTTCTTTACTTATTTTGTCTAAAACTTCAAGGATAGCATAACCATACTCAAACTTTTCGATATTAGATACTATATCAAAAAAACTATCAATTATATTGCCGCCCGTCAATGTATAGGTATTACCCGATTTTACCATTTCAAAGTCGGCAAAACAAAAGGGCTGGGTTTGCATCTTAAGTTTGCTTTTTGGAGCTTTTACTCCCCTTGCCTTGCAGGTGAGTTTGCCATATTCAAGTGTTAATATTGTAAGTAGCTTGTCCTTTTCGCCAAAATCGCGTGAAGCAACTACTAGCCCCTTTGCCCTTATATCCATATATTTATTGAACTCTCTCCTCAGTTTCTTCATAAGTTGGGTATTTTTTGTCAAATAGCTCATCACTCATAGTAAGGTTCCTATAAAGCTCATAAGAGCCAAAATTACCCGTTTGTAAAAAATCTTTCATTAAATTCCATTGAAATTCGTGCATAACAATACCTCCCTTATATGATATTATATGCAAAAACAAAATTTTGATACTTAGATATCTTTGTTGTTGTAACCAATGTCATTTAGAAAACCTAGGTTATCTCTCCAGTTTTCTTTTACCCTAACCCAAAGTCTTAAGTCAACTTTTTGTTGGATAACCTTTTGGAAAGAAACTCTAGCTTCGTGGCCTATTTTTTTAAGCATACTACCACCCTTGCCAATGACTATATTCTTGTGGCTGTCTTTTTCACAAATAATCTCAGCGTCAATAGTGGTTAGAGTGTCACCTTCTTCATATTTTATAATAGAAACAGCTATACCGTGCGGAATCTCTTTATCAAGAAAGTACAAAGCCTTTTCTCTTATTATTTCGCTACAAATAAATTTAAGAGACTTATCTGTATACATATCATCATCAAAATACTTATCTTCTTCGTTTATTTCTGGCAAGTAATTTAGAAGAACTTTTACAAGTTCGTCAATATTTTTACTCTTAATGCTAGAAACGGGAACTATTTCGGCTACCTTTTGAATATCATTAAGGCTGGCAAGCATTTTGAAAAGCTTTTCGTCTTTTATAGCGTCTATTTTTGTAATAACAAGGATAATTGGAATTTCAAGGTCGGCATATTTTCCAATTATTTCTCTGTCTGTGTTTGATATGTCTTTTGTTCCGTCTAATGCGACAACCAAAACATCTACGCCACTAACAGCACCTTTTATGCTCTTTTGCATATAGTCATCTAGGTGACTTTTTGCATTATTTTGTCCCGGGGTATCTACAAAAATAATTTGATAATTATCTTCATTTAGGATACCCATTATATTGTTTCTTGTTGTTTGGGCTTTTGGCGATACTATACTTACCTTTTGTCCAACCAAAGCATTAACAAGAGTGCTTTTTCCTGCGTTTGGTCTGCCAACTATTGCTACAAAACCACTTTTAATTTTCTTTGACATCAACATACTCTCTTCTGTAAATTTTGAATTTTGACAAAACCTTTTCTTCTACAAATCTCATCAAAACTTTGTCTGCATCTTCTATATGATCAAAACCAAGCAAATGAAGATAGCCGTGCTCTAATAGATAGTAAACTTCTCTTTCAAAAGCGTGACCATATTCTTGGGCTTGCTCTCTTGCGACATCTTCGCATATGATAATGTCTCCAAGGTGCAAATGCTTAGTCTCTGGATTTACGTCGTTTGGATAATCTTTTATATTAATCCTTTGATAAGGTTTAAGATTTAGATTAGGAAAGGACAGTACGTCTGTCACTTTGTCCACATTTCTAAAGTCTTTGTTTAGTTTTTTAATCTCTTCTTTAGACACAAAACTAACATCTACGGAGACTTTAGTAAGTTTAGCTCCTACGACTTTTAGTGTATATTTTAAGAGCTTTCGAGTTAATTTGTTACTAGCTCTACTTTGCATAATATTTGTTGTTATAATCATAATTTTTCTCCAATACAAACCACTGCTTTACATGTAGCGGTTATATAATATTCATTACCATTTTTTATAATGTTGTGATCTTTGCTTAAAATCTCAAAACTCTTTGCTTTACCATTAAGGTTTTCATAAGCTTTTTTTATAAGGTCGCCTTTTACTGTTTCAAAGGCGATAAACCTTGAAACATAGTTTTGCTCATAATACACCGTTTCAACCTTTTTAACCGGCAAAAACAGATTATTTAAGACGAAGTATTCTCTTGTTTCCTTGCGATAATTTGTATAAGGGCAAGGTTTATCTTTTCTAAATTTTAAGCCGAACAGAGATACATTATAAGATGTAGTACAAACGCCCGTATCTTCTAATATTTCTCTATTTTCATTATATATTATTGTCTCATTAAAATCAACTTCTACCACAATATTTGCTTGTGGTTTTATAGATTTTTTCTTACCTGCATTATCTATAATATATGGCAAGACCAAAATATCCCCCTGCCTTATAATATCTCCTACCTTAAGATTTGATGTGCCAGAGACCAAAGTAAACTCTTTAACAACACCGTCATATTCCGATAATATCGGGCTATAATCAAGATAACTTTGAGAAAGCCTTTCGCTTATATTGATATTAACACTATTTCCATACAAGTAAACCGACACAAGAGATATCTGCTTAAAATGATTCAACAAATTCTTTTCCAGTTCTTCGGCGTTTATGTTTGTTTTAACTTTGCCTACTCCTATATTGTTTTCTTTAAGATAGGTTATTATTTCACCTTTTGAAAGGTTATTTATTCCATTTATGTTTATTGACCAAACAAACAAATTACTAAATAAATACACAGACAAACAAAAAATTAAACTCACAATCAAAGCAAATCTTTTGAAAATAAAATCAGCTATTTTATAAAACCCAAAGACACTTTTTATCTCTATTTTATAGCCAAATTTTTGGGCATTTTCTATAATTTTTTGGCTATCTTTTGAGTATACAACAAGCTCAAAGCGATTATATTCTTTCCTTTTTGCCCTCAACACAAAAAAGCCAGCATTTGTGATATAGTTAATAAATTTTTCAACATTTAGACCTTGCAGGCTAATTTTTACTTTTCCGGGGATTTTTTGCCAAAATTTCAATACACATCAACCCCTTTTATCACGCCCTTTATCACAAGGCTAGACTGGTTTAGCTCTTCAATAATAAGCCCATCTCCAGAAACTTTTATTAAGCCTTTTTTTAGTTTTAGAACTATTTCTGTTTGAGAAAATGTATTTACCCTAACAAAATTTTCTATATAAACAACTTTTCCACCCAGATTATAATATCTATATGTGTCAGTTAGATTGTCCACATCAAGAGCTGAAAAAACTTCGTTTATAATACTCATTTCGTTTTTCTCCTATGTTTATACATATGAAAAAACATCAACATCTAGCACAAAAAAAAGCCTATGCAATTTTTGCATAGGTTTTAATTTTTTTTCTTTAATATATCTGCCATAATTATTTTTTTCATCTCTGGAGACATATTTTTCAATTCTTCGTACAACTTTTTATCGTCACCACGATTTTTCATAAATTCACTTTCACCAGATCTTTGTGGTCTGTTAACATATGGATTATACTCTCCAACAATATTTGGATAAGTATCATCAAGATCAATAACGTCACCAAAAGTTTCTATTTTGTTATAATCCGAAAGTCCTTGTCTTGGAGCTTGTTGTTCGGGCTTACTTTCGATAAACTTTCTTATTTCATTAATTTCTGCATCATCTATTACTCTATGTCTAGAACTTTCTTGCTTAGGAGCTTCTAACTTTTTTTGCTCCATAGGGGCTGGAGATAGAAGAACAGGTCTTGTTGTCTTTTTTGAGACAGGTTTGACTTTTTGTTTTTCTTCTTTTTTCTCTTCTTTTTCACCCTCAGTTTTTACAATATTTGGAGACTTTTTCTTCTCTGGTTTTGCTTTTTTGTCTTTCTTTTTAAGAGGTATCTTATCTCCAAAATTATATACAAGCAAAGAAAGGATAAACAATATAGAAAATACAGCCAAAAGCACAATTTCTACTTGCATTGCCTTACTCCTTTATGTGTTTTTGTTATCTACCTGAACCTGGTTTCTTTTTTGTATCATCACTGTTTGCGATAGAGTTTCTCATATCTGTATCGGCAACTACATTTTGCATACGGTAATAATCCATAATACCTAGTTTACCTTCCTTAAAGGCAGTTGCCATAGCCTTTGGAACTTCTGCTTCGGCAGCAATTTTTATAGCGTTCATTTCTTGAGTTTTTGCTCTCATTTCTTGCTCTGCAGCAACAGCCATTGCTCTTCTTTCTTCGGCTTTTGCGTGAGCAATTCTCTTTTCAGCTTCGGCTGTATCCATACGAAGTTGAGCACCAATATTTCTACCAACGTCAATATCAGCAATATCTAGCGACAAGATTTCATAAGCAGTACCACTATCAAGACCTTTTGCAAGAACTGTCTTTGAAATTAAGTCTGGGTTTTGTAAAACTTCGCCATGGTCTTCGGCAGAACCAACAGTTGTAACGATACCTTCACCTACTCTGGCAAGGATTGTTTCTTCTCCCGCACCACCTACAAGACGACCAATGTTTGCTCTTACTGTAACTCTTGCTTTAACTCTAAGTTCTACACCGTCTTTTGCGATAGCAGATACCATAGGAGTTTCGATAACTTTTGGGTTAACACTAACTTTTACAGCATTCAAAACATCTCTACCTGCAAGGTCAATAGCTTTTGCAGTGTCAATAGATAGATTTATCTTAGCACTATGCGCAGAGATAAGTGCGTTAACAACTCTAACAACATCTCCACCTGCCATATAGTGAGTTTCTAGTTCATTTATATCAATAGTAAGACCTGCTTTTCTTGCAGCAACATAAGCTTCAATCAACATATTTGTATCGATTTTTCTAAGCTTCATACCTACAAGACGACTCATAGATATATGTGCTCCAGAAACAAGCGCTCTAAACCAAATCTTAACAGGAACTACAATTATGAATACAACAAACAATGCTATCAATATAACTGTAGGAATACCAATAATAAGTCCCCATTTAAGTCCAGTGCTCATACCTAATAAACTTAACATAATTTCCCCCTAAAAAGATATTATATTCTTTCTACGTAAATAGTTTCGCCTTCTACATCAACGACAACAACTTTTGCACCTTTTGTTATAAAGCCATTGTCAAAAGCCATAACCTCATAAATTTCGCCATCAATTTCAGCTTTACCAATTGGTTTACATTGAGTAACAAGTTGTCCTTCTTTATCAAGAAGATGCCCATAAACAGCTAGTGGATCGCTATAATCTTCTGGGATAGAAGAATCTGTTTGAATAAAAGGATTTTTGTTAAAGGTGCCTTTTTCTTTAGAATTAATCACAAGAAGAACACAGCTTGTAATAATCATTGCACAAATCAAAAGAATAGCAATCCATTGAATAGTGTTTGCCCCTT
The DNA here is from genome assembly GCA_045534265.1 of Clostridia bacterium. GTDB lineage: Bacteria > Bacillota > Clostridia > Christensenellales > UBA1242 > CAKVLS01. The sequence continues at coordinate 87,827 of JAZSJH010000006.1, read as the reverse complement.
GAATAAGTCTAATCACAAAAGCGATAACAAAACTTGCACAGCCAGCTATACCAAAGTATCCAAAGCCTGAAATAAAAAATTCTAAGATAATCAAAATCATAGCAAGTACCAAAAATATAATACCTACTGTATGCATATGAGTAAATAATCCTAGTAAATCTTGTGCCATAAAATTTCTCCTAAAAAAAGCATATTATTTTATTGTAAGTATTATATCATATAGCTTTACAAAAATAAACCCCCTTTTTTATATTTTTTTAATAAATATATATGATAGCAAAAATAAAATTAAAAACTTATAAAAAACAGTTGCCAAACATATATTTTTGTGATATACTATATTTATACAATTAATAAATCAATTCAACTAGGAACTCCTAGTTTTTTTTGTTTTTATAAGGCATTTTAACGTATTTTAGTCCCCACTAAAATTCAAAGTTTAACACTTTACAAAATCCAAATTTTATAACAAAAAAAAAGACTGTAAAATCACGGTCTTTTTTTATTCTTCTCTTTTGTTATAAAACAAGTATTGTTGAGCATATCCTGACATACTTTCTCCAAAATAATTAACAAGGTATTTCGCTATTTTTTCTCTATTTGTAAGATTTCCACCAAACATGTCCTTATATACTTTCATTATCCAAGTATCTACCGGAAAGACATCTTGCCTATTTAGTCCAAACAAAAGTATACAGTCAGCAACTTTTGGTCCTATACCCATAAGAGTACACAAAAGCTTTCTTGCACTATCACTATCACTTTTTTCTATCTCATCTAAACTAAATTCTTGCAGCTGTCTACAAACTTTATACAAATAACTTGCCCTATACCCCGCCCCAAAGCTTTTGAAGTTCTCTTCAGTGCAACTTAATAGTTCATCAAGTGTTGGAAAAGCATAGTAATCACCCATATTTTTGCCACAATAAGAGCAAATCTTTTCAATTATGCCTTGTATTCTTTTTATATTGTTGTTTGCCGAAATAATAAATGAAATTATCATTTCAAACAAATCTTGCTTTAGTATTCTTATTCCATAACCATATTTTATAGGCTCTTTCAACAACTCAAACTTTGAAAGGTCTTTTTTTATTTGGCTATAATCTGTATTTAGGTCAAAATAGTTAACAAAATATTCTGTGTCATTACATAATATTTCAACATGACTATCATAAGTAATTATCTCTGCTTTTTTATCTAGGCTATATACGATATAGTGGCCTTCAGCTAGTTTTTTGAAACGAAAAACCTGCCCGCATTCTAATATGTGAGTTATGTCAAAATCTAATTTATTTGTTATTATTATTTTTCCATTTTCTACTTTGTACATATCAATATATTACACGAGTTTGCCCAAATTTCAAAATAAATTAGTCAATCTCTGCACTAAAAAGTTGTTTTTATAAAAAATAAAAAAAGACTACCTATACAGTAGTCTTAATTTATTACTTTTCCAAAACGTTAACATATTTTTTAGTTTTTGCTTTTGTTTCAAATTTAACAACGCCATCAACCAATGCAAATAGTGTATAGTCTTTACCAACACCAACATTTTTGCCTGGGTGGAATTTTGTTCCTCTTTGACGTACTAATATGTTACCAGCAAGAACTTCTTGGCCGTCAGCTCTTTTTACGCCTAGTCTTTTAGCTTGACTATCACGACCGTTCTTTGTGCTACCGCCACCTTTCTTGTGGGCAAATAACTGAATATTAATAAACATTGTCAATAACCTCCAATTCTATAAAATCCGAATACCCCGAATACAAATCACCTACACCACAAAGCATTGTTTCAAGTATTACATTGACATCATGCCTTTGGTCTTTGGTTATGCCTTCTGGTATTATAAGTTTAAGATAACCTTTTTGATCATCTCTTGTGACTTTTGCATTAACGCCTGCTACTGCTACCACTCCCAAAACTGCCGTTTGGACAATGCTAGATAGTGCGCTACATACAATGTCTTCACCACTCACACCATAACCAGTGTGTCCATCACACTCAATTTCTGTGATGTTACTATTTAGTTTAGTGATTGTAACTTTTGTCATAATTACTTCCTAAATAAAATTACTTAATGCTAACAATCTTAATTCTGGTAAATGGTTGACGGTGACCTTGTTTTTTACGGATATTCTTTTTTGGTTTGTATTTGAATACAACGATTTTATCAGCTTTGCCATGTGCTACTACTTCTGCAACACATTTTACACCAGAAAGAACAGGGTTGCCTGTTTTAACTGTTTTGCCATCTGATACCATAAGAACATCTAGTTCTACTTGGTCGCCTTCTGCTCTATCAAGTTTTTCTACATCAAGAACTTGATTTTCGCTTACCTTGTATTGTTTGCCTCCAGTTTGAATTACAGCGAACATCTACAATTTCCTCCTATTTTACGGACTCGCTAAGCAAAGGTGTCACCTATAAAAGTGCGCTTGAAAAAAACCCATCTTAAGCGGCTACACATAATTTACCATACCACACAACATTTGTCAACAGAAAATTTGAATATATTATAATAAATTAGTGATTTATAATGCAAAAGCCAATCTACTTTTCCTTTAGCTTCTCTAAATAATATTTTGCTACCTTATCCGTCTTTTCTATAGACAAAACCTTCTCAAATATTTTTTTACAATTTCCGCCGCCTAGCTCAAAACACCTAACGCCGTTTTCAAACTCTGTCTTTACCCGCATAAGATTATCGCATTTACTATCGCTATAAGCATCTAAACTTTCAAATACCGAAATTGAGTTATCCTTTGTTAGTTCAAAACTCCCTACATACCGATAGTTTAGCATATAGTCTTTTTTAAGATTATTCAGCGTTTCTTTTGTAAATAGCATATTAGAGCCTATTTGTCTATTTAACCTTTCAAGATATGACGCAGAATTGACACTATCCGATATAACCGTTGCAGAAAGACGCTTTTTATCTCCTATTACTCCCATCACAACCTTACCGGTATGAATACCAATACCAACTTCTGTGCTATAAATACCAAGTTTGTGACTATCTTGGTTTATTGTTTTTATTATCTCATTAGATGCACCAATCCCTTCTTCGGGTTTTAGAAAGATTGCCAAAACCCCATCTCCTAGGTATTTATCTACAAACCCATTGTATTTACGTACAATAGGACCTATGATTCCAAGATATTTGTTTATAAAGGTAAAGTTTTCACTAAGACTCAATGTATAACTTGTTTTTGTAGAGTTTCTAATGTCTATAAACACACTGGTGATTTCTTTTTGAATATTAGTTCCTAAAGACAGCTCCAGTATACTCTTTTTCCCAAGTTCTTTTACAAACTGCTGTGGTAAGTACTTAGAGTATTCGTTATTAAGCCTGTCAAACAAAACTTTACTTTCTTTATAATTTTCATTTATTTTATTTAGCCCTTTTTCTATTATATTAAACTCCCTTCCATTGCCTATTTTTATCTCTCCATCTACCTTGCCACGCTGTAACCTTATAACGGCATCTTGAACTTGCTTGATGGGTTTTGTAATCAAACTAATAACAATAAACAATATAACCAAATACAGCAAAACAAGAACGTATACTGCATTTATTGTAAATGTCCCGATATTTATATCGTTTATTACATTATTGAGAGCCCCCCTCACTAAGCTATTGTTGTTTGTATCGAGCACCATATAATAAAGGGCGGCGGAAAATAGAAGTGTTATTGGGATTATACTGCAATAAAGTTTTGTGATAACCTTTTTATCCTTCAACACAAACACAAACAATAATATATTGCTAACAACCGCCAAAATCAAAAAAGCCAAGGCAACATAAAACATTGTGTTTGCCTTATACCCATACGGCAAATAATAAAAGTAATCAAAAAAATAATTAGACAAAATAAGAAAAGTCCCAGAAAACCCAACCGATATTATTCCTAAAAAAATTCTAAATGCTTTCATATTTTTACTTTGTGCAATTTGAGATGGTTTATCAAATTATCTTTTTATATTTGTGCTAGATACAAATCAAAAAGTGTCCAAATATTTGTATATTTTTTTATTTACAAGTCAAACTAAACTATAAAGGAGTTTATTTATGAAAAAAGCAAACAAAATAAGTAGCGATATGCTTATCGCCATATATCAAAATCTACTAACCGCAAGACAAAGCATAAGCAATGTAATAGAAAAAGTCCATGACAGCAAACTTAAACAAGAACTTCAACGCCAATACAATAGCTACACCCCAATAAAGGAACAATGCGAAAAATACGCCCAAGAGTATCTTGTAGACATTGTAGATAATTCATTCTTTGAAAAAGCCCGTATGTGGATGTCTGTAAATATGTCTATACTTCTTGATAAAAGCAATAGAAAAATAGCTAGCATTTGTATAATTGGCAACACAATGGGACTTATCGACCTTATGTGCGTTATGTCCGATTGTAGCAAAGGTAAAAAAGAGTTTTTAGAACTTGCAGGACAGTTATCACAACTAGAAGATGCAAATACCGAAGCCCTAAAACCTTATCTTCTTAAAGAAAATAACAAGCCTCAAAAACCAGCTAGTGTAAAAGCCGAAAATGTAGAAAATAAAGAAACGCAAGAAAAAGCGACTCAATCAAAAAACACAAAAAAGCCTGCAAAAAATAAATCAAATAGCAATCAAATTGATAATGAAAAAAGCAGCGAAAACAACAATATTGACCTATAAAAAAGACCGATTTTTCGGTCTTTTTACTTTTATAATCATAACCCCAAATCTTTGCCAAGGGTTTCTCTATTGTACTCCCATAGCCCTTCTACAGGTTTTACAAGCTCTTTTTTCTCAGCGTGAGAAACTTTTGTTTCTTTGCATACATTAGACATCTCTTGTGGATAATCAAACTCTAATGTATCTTTTAATGTATCTATATTTGAAGTTGACAAAACATCATCTTGGACAAGTTGTCGCATATTGTCTATTCTATTTTTATAGCTTGTATTGTCATATGTTTGATGTGGCAAAGCTGTTTGGTACGGATAAACTAAAAAGTTTGTAAAATCCGCCTTTTTTGTACCACAATAGTTATAAATTTGCATAAGGTCTAAGTCAACTGCTATCAAGCCTTGATATTTTTCACTGTCTTTTGTTTTATAGAAAAAGTAGTTTTTCAAATGTTTGTCGCCGTCTGTTCTCAATTCGTCAACCAAATACATATTTTGGAATTGAGTCAAACAATCTGGTGTCATAAACTTAAGCAAAGTAGCCATTAATCTTTCATCATAAAATAGTTCCCACTTATATCTACCAAAGGCTTGGGTTCCAATTTTCTTATACTCTACATCATCACCAGCAAGAATTGTCTCAAGCCCGCTTATTCCTTCAACATTTTGCTGAAGGGTTTGCATTGTGTATTTATCTTTTTTTGATAAAAAACTCACTGGCGGTGTTGCTATTCCAACGTGGCTATAAAGCCTAGATGAAGCAATTGCCGCAACACCGGTTTTTATATCTGTTTCTTTGACAAAAAAGCTCTTGCCACTTTGGTCCTTATATAATGAAAGCCCATTAGAATTCATATATATAAACTTAATCGCATCATTAACTTTAGGTCCACTTCTAAATTTATCTATTATCCCACACGCTTTGAGATCATAAAAAAAGACCTTTCTTTTGTTAGTCATCTAAATCTCCCAATTACTTATATGTTTATTTTACATAACAACATATTGTCTGTCAATATTGATATTTTACAAGGTATAATAAAAAAACCTGCTTATAAAAGCAGGTTTATCCAGTAATTTAGCTAGTTTTTCTTTATTTTTTAAGCCAAAGGTTATATTATCTATTTTCAGCGGCTTTGAATATAAGTGCAAGTTCGTTAGAAAATACTCTATGATTGATAGCTGTAAAAGGCATTGTTTCGCCTCTAGATAACATATAGTTTTTGCCATCTTTTGGCATAGAGTTTAGCTTGTAAAATCTTATTGATGATACGGTTGTAGTGAAGTTTTGTTCTTCTCCTAGTTTTACTCTATCAAACTCAACAACAGTCAAAAAGTTTAGTTTTTCATTTGCCTTAACTAATGTGTTGTAATAAAAATCTTTGCCAAGATCATTAATTTTGTAAGTTAGTTTTTCAAGTCTAGTAATAAACAAATTTGCTCCTACAAAGATGCCATTAAATTTATCAACAGAAACAGCATTTGTGCTAAATTCGTTTACATCAAACATTGGCATATCAAGTTGTCCAAACAATAAGTTACCAGCCAAATTTTTAACAGCAAGCAAATTATCTTTTAGGTCAAGTGGATGAACAATGGCAATTTGATAATCTTCGTCTGTCATATAGCTACCACTTATATGTTTGATTGCTCCATTTTTTAGTTTGAATGTTTCGTACAATCTATCATTTTTGTATTTGCCCCACAAAACATTTGAAGCAACTATCTTTAGCAAATTGTGACTTTGGATATACTTTTCAAAATCTTCTCTTGCAAACACCATATGGTTTAGGAACATATGGTATAGCTTTTTCTTTTGTTTTGAAATTTCTTTTTCAATAGCTTTGATATATTCTTTTAAGTTTATACCACCACAAACAACATCATCTGCAATTCTACCTACTTTACCAGTTTCGGCATTAAATACATTAACATTAAGGTCGTTTGATACTTGGATTTTTACAATTCTTCTACCAAGGTCAAAGTTTCTTTCGCCATCTTTATCAAGTCCAAAATCTTGAGTTAACATAAAATCGATTTCGTCAAGAGTGATATTTGCTACTTGAGAATATATCTCTAAAGTTTTTTCGATTTTCTTAACTTTTTTGGCGTCTATATTTTTGTTTTGTCTTAAATATTTTATAAACTCAATAATTTCTGCTCTTCCGCTAAGGGCAAGACACTTAAAGAAGTATTCGCTATCATTATTTTTTAGAGTCAAAAGCCAATAAACAACTTCGTCATACATCTTTTCTAGCAAAACTCTTGAACCAAAACAGCTAATCAATCTCAAAGCCCATTTACTACTATTTAGTTTTTGTCTTTCGCAAGCAACATCAAAAACAATATTTGCTATTTTTTCTTTTGTTTCTTTCTCGGCAAAAGCAAAATAATCTGGCATATATTTTATCAATAGTTCATTAGACAAAGTCTTAAATGTTTCCATCATATATGTTGCAGACTTACATTCAAACTCATCAGTTAGGTCTTGGTCTTCGTAATATCTTCTAAGTCTTAGGCCATACAATCTTTCTTGGATAGTTTCAGTGGTTTCAAGTACTTTGTCAACGTAAGCTTCTTTTGTTTCAAATTTTGTAAACTTATCAATTTCAAGTTCTTTTGAAACAATCTTCTTAAGTTTTAATGAAGGGTTGTTTTCATAAACGCTATTTAGAAAATTATCAACACCCCAGTCACCCTTAAATAGTAGCAAGATGTTGATAGCTTTGTAAGCGACTTCTTCATCACTACTATAGCAATATGGTTCAAGCAAGTTAAAAGCTTCTTGTTTGTACTTTGGAATATATGCCTTAATGATTGACATACAATCAAGGCTTCCATCAAGATAACCTTCTATCAAATATTTTAATGTTTTATTTGTGTCTGCTTCTAGTAAATACTCAAAGCAGTCATCAATCTTTTGTTTAGTAACATAAGCAAATAATTTTTCGTGGGCAGTTTGAAGATAAAGCTTCAAATACTCTTTTAGCGGAGCTTTATAGTTATAGCATAGAGAACTTGCATCTGACTTTAATATCTCAATAAAGTATGGCATCAAAAGTTCATCTGCTATGTTACAGTATTTTATTATTTCTACAAATCTGTCAAAATATCTCTCGCTCAAAGAATATTGCTTTTGGACACTTCTGTATGTAAAGTTACCAACATTGGCAACAAATAATCTATTAACAAAACTACATACGCTCTCAAATTGAAAACTAGCAAGCAATACTTCAATGTAATTTTTCAAAACTAAGCGATAGTCGTTTAATTGGAATACAACTTGACATAGTTCTCCAAAGACATTTTTATCAAACTCAGCTTGTCTTTTTGACTTGGCTAGTTCAAAAATCTCCTTACTGTCGCCAGTGCCATATACGACGAAATTTGCGATTTTTTGAGCACTTTCTTCGCTATACTCTTTCCCAAATGCTTCTGCTACTAAATTTTGTAATTGTTCTAAACTTCTCAATATAATCATATATTTTTCTTCCTTTGTTATTTACATAAAAAATATAACAAAATTGTAAAAAAAACACAATCATTTTTTTATACTTTGACTAAAAAATTTGCTTTTTTACCCCTAAAACCTAGACTTATTGTAAGATTTGCAAATTCAGTCCGACCATTCGGGCGAAAGTGTGTTAATGTTTTTTCTTTTTCAAAAAAATCAACAATTAATTTTTTTGTGACGGCATACACATTTTGCCGACTATTTGGTCGAATATTGAAGTATTTTGGGCAGAAAAAACACTCTGTCTCTAGCGGATAATACATATCCGGAATAGCATATAAAAAAGGATTTTCGCTACAAGATAGTGCAAGCTCTGTGTGGCTTTTTCGATAAGATATAATAAAGCACATATGCCTTATCTCTTGTGGCAAAGGGTCGTCTTCGACAAGCCCTTTGAGCCAATCGCTAAAGTATTGTTCCATATAGCCAAGCCCCTACCCCTACACAAGACATCAATAGTATACTTACAAATAAAAAGCTAATACTGATATTAAAAAGTTTGTATTTTATAGACGTTCTTTGAGCAACACTAATCACACTTTTTGCAAGGTCTATCTCAAAACTGTCCGGCGCATACCCCTTTGGAAAATCATAAGCTATAGACAGCTCATCTAAGTATTGAAGCGGTGAAAAGTTTTTTACATCACTAAAGTACAGATAATTTACAATCTCTTTTTTCTTTGGCTTTTCTTTAACCTTTACCAGTTTTGAACTTACCGCCAAAAAGCTAACCCCCAATGCAAGCAGGCAAAATATCAAAGACAGCGTAGATACGATTTTTATAAACATATCTTCACTCGACACAAAATTAATAACTACAACAGCAACGCCACTAATCAAAGCAATAGCAACCCCGTGTTTTGTTTCTGCCATTTTTTGATGCTCTAGCATTTGAGATAAGATATATTTGAGAAGTTGTTTCATATAAAAATTTTTTACAATCTTTTGCCATTTAATACAATGTTTTTAATTAAAGTTGTCGGTGGCACTGACGAAAAGATATTTTTTAATTGGCTTTCATAAATTTCTCCCACAACCCTGTCTTGGTCTACAACTAAAAAAATCGAAAAAACATTTTGAGATAGTTTTGGTACAAGCTTAAATAATTGCAGACTTGCTGGCACAATATAGCTTTTGACTTTAGTAATATTATTACATTTTTTATCTACATAAAGCATATAATCATATTTTATGTTTTTGGAAAATGTATTTATTGATAAAACAAAAAAGATAGCAATCATCAAAAAAGATATATTAAAGTTAAAATACACAAACATAAATAAAAACAATGCAGTAAAAAATATGTTTATCAGCCCAAAAACAAGCTTTGGGTTTTTAGGGTTTATACAACTATTCAATACCCTACCACCATCTAAAGGAAAGCATGGTAATAAATTAAATGTACCAGTTACTACATTTGCTTCAAAAAAAGCACTCAAAAAACAGTAGCTAGCAGGATGTGCCCACCAAATAGCCATGCATAATATTGCAAGTATAAAATTAATGAGTGGCCCTGCTACAGCTATTTTTATACTATCAAATCTGTCTATGCTATTATTATCAATATTAAGACATATCCCAAATGGTGCTAGGGTTATACTATTGAGTTTATAACCTAGTTTATATGCAACGTACGCGTGAGAATACTCGTGTATAAACAATACAAGTAAATATGTTAACAAAAAAAAGCCCCTACCAAGTAATATCAGCAATGCAACATATAATATAAAGCTAATACTGATTTTTACTTTTGGCAAGGGCAGATCTCCTATTTAATTTATATGAAATCCAATATCCTTTATATGACTTACTTTTCCGCTAATAGCAAAGTTGTATCCGCCATCTTTTTCTAAATTAAAATTAACAAACACACTATTTTCGTCCAAAGCAGTATAACCATTAAGAACCTTAATAATATCACTTTTGATAATCTTTTGAATTTCGCTTGATGGCAAATCTTTGTTATATATAAGAACTTTCTTTAGTCTATTAATTGTACAAATATCACTCATATTATGCTCTCCTTTTTAGTTCTTGTCGTATCTTACCCCAAAAACCACGATATTTTTTTGTATAGTCAAATAGTTGATTGCCTCCCTTTTCGATATTGGCGGCTAAAATTTCAAAAGCCCTAAAAGATAAAGTATCACTTTTTACAAGCCCAGTGCTTGATAATATATCATCTTCAGGGATTATTCCTATTAACTTTTGATCAATCGCTTTAGATGTTTCGATAGGATCAAGCATTTCTTTGGACAAAACCATATCGCCACGCACTCTATTTACAACAAGCCCTACAATATCTAAGCCAAAATCTTTTAGTATATCTATTGTTTTATCCGCATCTCTTAGGCTCGAAATGTGCGGGGTTGCTACAATGATTGCCTCACTTGCTATAGCAATTGCCCTTTCAAAGGGTTTATCTAGTCCTGCTGGGCAATCGATTAATATATAATCAAAACTATCTTCTAAATCTTTGAGCAAATTGTTCATTTGCAATATACTTATATCATTTCTGCCCAAAGAATGTACAGATGGCATTATAAACAGAAGTGGGTTGTCAAAATCTCTTATAATAGCTTGTTTTGCTCTGCATTTTCCTTGCAAAACATCAATAAGGTCAAAAACAACTTTATTTTCTACACCCATAACAACGTCAAGGTTATTAAGCCCTATATCTACATCTACAAGAAGTACTCGCTTTTTTAATTTAGCAAGATGCATTCCTAGATTTCCACATACAGAAGTCTTGCCAACTCCGCCTTTACCACTTGTTATTACTATTTTTCTTGCCATTTTTCACCTCAAAAACATAATAATTTTTTGGTAAAAAAAAGTAAAGGAAGCTAATGCTCCCTTTGACCTTTTTGACAAAATATAACAATATTAGTTTTCTCTCATTACTTTTTCTAGCAAAAACTCATCAGAAATAAGCTTTCCTGCACCAAGTATTACAGAATTAACCGCATTATCCGGCACTTTTACAGATAAGTTTAGTGCCTTTCTAAAATAATTTTCAAGCCCTGTTATTTGGCTACCACCACCAGAAACAACAATGCCTGCTTCTGTAATATCTGCTACTATATCTGGCTTGCAAGTATTGATTATACCGTTAATTGCTTTTATGATATCATCATAAAATGTAGACACTGCAATGCTTATTTGTTTTGCGTTAACTACTTCGGTTACTGGTCTACTGCTACTAATATCCGCACCGCTAAATTCAAGACTGCTACGGTCGTTTTCGTATAAGCTGGCAACTTCTTGCTTTATCTTTTCAGCGGTAGTTTCACTGATATTTATATCAAATAAATCTTTTACTCTTTCTGTAATAGCTGAGTCCATAAGTTTTCCACCTATTGACACCATACAGCCATTGACAATGCTATCAAGGCTAATTACTGCAATTTCGGTCTTTCCGCCACCGATATTAACAACCAAAGAGCCCCTTGGTTGGCTTGTTTTTATGTCATCACCGATAGCTGACGCTAAAATAGTTGGAACAATATATATTCTGCCTATATTTGCCCCATACATAACTTTTTCATAATCGGCAACTTCTTCGCTAGTTAATCCGCAAGGAACGGTCACAACGGCTCTGATTTTTGGTCTAATAAATGTATTTGGTACAATTTTTGCCAAAAATTGAGTCAGCATCTCTATACACAAATCGACATTTTTTATAACGCCTTCAACCACAGGAAAAACAACAGCAGTGTTAACACCAGTTCTGCCTTGCATTTTCTTGGCTTTGATGCCGACTTCTTTTACTTTAGTTCCCTTACTTGCCTTTTGAATACATACGGCAGTAGGCTCTCTTAGTACAATTCCGCTACCTTTTTTGAATATGGTAGTATAAGAACTACCCATATCAATTGCAATATCTATTACAGCCATATTAAATCCTCTAATTTTAGTATAACTATAAAAAAACTTTAACGCAAGTTATTTTATAAATTATACAGCGTTTTTGTGCCAAAAAATAAAAAAAGACTACAATTTTGTAGTCTTTTTTGATTATAATACTTCCAAACTCTTACCATATGCTTTTCTAAAATCAGTGCCAGCTTTTATAGCTTCTTTGATTTCGATTTGAGCATCTTGAGTTACGATTGTTTTCATAATAACAGAGTCACCCAAAACATCACAGCTGATATCTTGAACAACACTTCTATGTGTTTTGTCCAAAGCTTCGGCAATTCTTACGATAATTGCAAGTTTTTTAACTGCTTGCAAATCTTCTTCTAGCAAAATGTCTTTGTATTTGATCCATTCTGCCAAGCTAAAGTCGTTAGAATCTTGACAAGAACATACAAATGCTGCAAGAACGATTTCTCTTTGAGTTGCACCAAAGATTTCAGAATTTAGTATGATATGGAAACTATTCTTTTCGTGGTTATAGAATTTGATTCTTTCGCCACTATTGTACATAGCAGAAGCTATTCTTAATACCTTTAGATATCCTCTAGATAGTTTGTGTAAAACTTTTAGTTGTCTAAATAGGATTAGTGCAAGCTCTCCTACTTGTTTTGCATTATTGCCTTCTCTGTCGTAGAATACATTGATTGTATCTAGACTATAAGTTAGAAGGTCTGCAATAGGTTTTTCGTTAGTGATAGGAACAGCATAGTTAAGTACAAGGCCTTCTTTGATGTCTTTTTCTGAAACAACAAATTTTTCTACCTTCATAGCTTCAAGACAAGCTTTGATAATGCAAATGCTACTTGCAAGCATATCTGCTCTGTCACTAGCAATACCTTTGATTTTTTTAGTTTTGTCTAAATCTAGACCTTTAACCAAATCATAAACTGCTTCAAAATCATCTTTTGTCATAGGATAATTGTGAGCTAGTTCTACTGGGTACTTTTTGATCTTTCTGCTTAGTTTGCCTACATTACAAAATGCAGAACCAGCGCCGATAAATGTAAAATCTTCGTCAATATCTTTAACCCAAGTTTGTCCTTTTAGCTCTTGTCTAAATAGTTCTACCATTCTTGTACAGATTGTTTCTGGAGACTCTTTGCTGTTTTCAAAAAGTTGTGACAATGTATAAGAACCCATAGGGATTGTAATCTTATTCAAAATATTTCTTCTGTTATAATGGATAAGATTAGTACAACTACCCTTAACATTAATAATAACACCCTTTGGTATATCCAATGTATTAATAATGCCTGTGTACAAAGCCATAAGTTCTTCGTCTTCGGTCAAAACCCTAAACTTAAATCCACAAGTGTTGTATATTTCTTCAAAAAAGCTTCTTTGATTTTTTAGCTCTTTGATATTGTGTACAGCAACAGCAATAACATTTGTTATTTTGTTAACATCACACATAACCTTAAACATCTTCAAAACAGAAATAGCCTCTGCAATACGTGCAGATTTGATAAAGCCATCTTGTTCCATATCTTGGCCGATTTTTACAGTTTCTGACATTTCTTCAAAAACAACAAAATTTCCTTCTGGCATAACACTTGCCAAAATCAAATCAATTTTTGTAGTACCAAGATTAATTACCGCAACCTTTTCCAAAAGTCTGTCTCCTTAATTTTTATCGATAACTGATTATAACATAAACAAAATCGTTTGTATATACCCTATTTTATTTATTTTATAACAATTTTTTAGCCTTCAATAGCTTCTACTGGGCATGTTCCTTGGCAAGCGCCACAAGATACGCATTTGTCAGGATTGATTTTTGCTTTGCCATCAACAAGTTCAATAGCTTCTACTGGGCATGTAGCTACACAAGCGCCACAACCGATACATTTTTCGTTATTTACTACCATAATATTTTTCTCCTTAAAATTAGTAGCATAATCCTATACTACGGCAATATTTTAACACAACAAAGTTCTTTCTGCAAGTATTTTTCATTTATTTGATTTTTGTTTTTTTATGCAAGAAATTAATTGACAGATTCCTACGATAATCAAAAAAATCCCAAAGATAATTTTTAATATTTGAGAATTAAGCTTGGAAGCAATTATTGAGACAATAAGCGCAAAAACACCGCCAAAAATCGCAAATATTGAGCCAAGCCCAAAATTAATAAGATTGTTTTTCTTATGCAAAATAACAGCAACAGCTGCCATAAAAACAAATGAAACAAGATTTATAAATTGAGCTGATTTTTGCTCTACACTAAAAAAAGTTATAAGCATAGGTATCAAAATAGTACCACCGCCCATTCCCATAGCGCCCAAAGCACCTGACAATAATCCTACAATAACATACCACATAATATCACCTAAAATAACATTCTAAATCCGGCTAAAAATATAACCGCAACAAATATATAATCAATTACAATTGACTTTATTTTTTTAAGAAGTTTAGTTCCTACAAAAGCTCCTATTAAACTACCCGCGGTTACAAGCAGCAATATATTTATATCCGTTTTTACAGATATCGAATAGACAATGCTACTAAGAATACTAATGGGCAGCATAACAAACACAGCTGTTGCGTGAGCCATTTTTGTAGATAGTTTTCCAAGGCTAATTAGCGCCGGAACGCATAACATTCCACCCCCACCACCAAGAAGTCCATTTACTATTCCTATTGCAATACTACAGCAAATAATTTTTGTTAACTTGAAATTATCTTTTTTCATATATATTTATTATAAGTAAATTGCAAAAAAATATAAAAAATCGCTATCTTTATGAAATTTTTGATTGCAAAATTAAGTGCCTTGTTATATAATATAAAAGTCTATGAGTTTTATATATATTATTATATATATATTAATAAAGAGCTTTGCGACTATTACTTAAAATTTACTAACAAGGTATAGGTGAAAAATGAAACTTTTACAATTTACAAAAAAGACAATGATGCTTTGCTTATGTGCACTATTTTTGCTTTCATTGCAATTTACTTTGATCTTTACATTTGCAAGCAAAAAAGCATATGCAGCGGCTAGTGATCTTATTTCAAACCCTGATTTTGAAAATAGCACATCAACATCAACCGGCAAACCAAACAATCCAAGTTATTGGTCTGCAGCTGGCGGAGATGAAGATAATGTATCAAAAGGTGTTATTGATACCGAAAACGCTACTTTTACAAAAAATACAAAATACGGTCTAGATGAAAACCCATCTACTCATAGTGGCGCTGATGATACAAAAATCTTAATGATTGATTCTCAAGATAGTTATACAAGATTTGGTTACAAAACTTCAGAAACAATTGACCTTGAAAAGAACAGCTACTACAAACTTTCTGTTTATTGCAAAACAGAAACTTTGACAAATGGCGCTTCTATTTATCTTACTGGTTCTGAAAAAGCATTAACAAACCAATATCACTTTGTTGACATCACAACAAACCCAACCATCAATAGTGGTTGGACAAACTATACTTTCTACATTAGAACAAACATTAACGAAAAAGCAAATCTTACTCTAGAGTTGTGGCTTGGTTCAAAAGCAGATAATAATGTAACATCTAATGGTGCAGTATTCTTTGACGATATTACTATTAGCACTATTGACCAAAACCTTTACCACGAATATATTAACAGCTATGATTTTTCTGATGAAGACAATATGCCAGAAACTTACAGAAATATCGACCTAACTAAAAACCTATACCCAAATCAATTTGAAAACTCAAACTTTGAAAGTGATACTTTGGTTGGTTGGGAAAGAGTTATTTCTGGTGGCGAAGAAGGAACTTACAGCGGCTTAACAATCGCAGGCAATACTAGCGAAATGTTAGCTGATATGCACCTAGAAAACACAGAAGTTATTCCTGGTAGCACAAATACTTATGGAAATACAAAAGCGCTATACATCAACCACACTAACGAAGATGGTAGCCATACTGAGTATAAATCTACTCCAATCACAATCAAACAACATTCATTTGCTATGATTTCTGTTTATGCAAAAACAGGAAACATTAAAAATGGTGGAGCTTATGTATCAGCTCAAGCAGTTGAAGAAGCTATCAACCCTGGCGAAAAAGAAGAAGACGATGCAGAACTAAAAGTTACTTCTTCAGCCTTCTCTTCTTCAACAACAGCATTAGAAGTTTATAACAACTACTGTGTTGTTACTATCTACGTAGAAGGAAATCCATATAGAGATACAAATATCACATTGTCTTTGGGTCTTGGATCTGAAGATACAAAAACAAAAGGTTATGTATTATTTGATGATATTCAAGTAAATTACATTTCTTACACAAGCTACAAAGGCGCTAGCGAAAACGTACTAAAACTATATAAAGATAGCGATACTACAAAAATTTCAAATGGTTCATTCAACTTCTCAAACAGTGAAAAACCAGCAACATACCCTGTTGCTCCAAGAAACTGGACAGTATCAAACGACATTAGTGGTATCATTAATATCAACGAAGCTAACTTTAACGCAAAACAATCTACAACTGTTCCTACTTATGGAGCAAACGCAGTTAACCCTGGACCAATCAACTACCCAGGTGCTGACACAAACATCACAACTACAAAGCAAAATGTCTTGATGCTAAGAAGTGATAATGTAAATTCATTTGTTTCTGCAACAAGCGATACTTTTGCTTATGATATATCTACAACTAGCGAAAACGATTCTTCAACAACTCCGATTGTTGCAATTAGCGTATATGCAAAAGTTCAAGACAACCTAAGCAATAGCGAAAGCGGAGCTAACATTACTCTACTTAATGGCGCTTACACAATCGCAGCTATTAACAACATTAGATCAACAGAATGGACAAAATACACTATTTATCTTGAAGCAAACCTTTCTACTTTGAGTTTACAACTTGTTCTTAGCCTAGGCAGTGAGGCAAATCCAACAAGCGGTTATGCTTACTTTGATTTTGTATCTTATACTACAAACATCACAAAAGAAGAAGTAGCAACAAGAGACAAAAATACAACAGTATACACTACTCTATCAAACAACAACTTTGATAGCTATATTGCAAAAGAAAACGGAGTACACACTCCAACAACAATGACATCAACTGACGTTTCTTCAGCAACAACTGCTGGCGTAATTGATGCAAGCACTATTTCAACTCACGTTGTAAATGTTGATATCCCTGCAAGAGAAGGCAAAGTAAACAACAACCTTCTTATGATCAAAAACAACGCTCCAACAAACTATTCATACACAACAAACTACTCTTACAATTTTGCTTCTGGTAGCCACTATGTAGTTACAGTATGGGTATACACATCAAACCTAACAACTAACGAAGATATCGAAGAATATGGCGTTAATATTTCTATGACTAATGTAGAAAAATCATTTAGCCATGTATCTTCAAAAATAGAACTAGACGAAAATGTTTGGACAGCTTTCAAATTCTACATTTCAGCTCAAACAGATAGTTCAATCACTTCTACTCTAACAGTTTCTTTAGGTGATGAAGATCACCCAACACAAGGTTTTGTGTTTGTAGATGCAATCTCAGTTGAAAGCATTGATGCAGAAACTTACAATGAAGCAACAGAAAATGATTACACAATCAAAACAATAGCTGAAGTTGCAATTCCTGAAGAAACACCAGAAGAAGAAACAACTCCTGCTCAAACAGGTGCTGGCGTTAACTACTGGATTTTGTTCTCTTCAATAATCCTAGCAGTTGCTTTGGTTATTGCTCTTATCGGATTTGCAGTTAGAAAACTTAACTTTAGAATTCCTAGATTTAGCAAAAACAAGAAAGCTGATTACAACAGAGACCTTGGTCTAAATCATGCTGATGTAAAGAGAGAACTTGCTGCTGCAAGAGCTGCTAAACTTAAAGAGCTTGACAAACAAATTGCAAATACAAAAGATTCTATGGCAAAACTAAAAGCTGATTATGAAGCATCTATCAAAGGACTTGATAATGAGCAAAAAGTTGAAAAACTATTTACAAAATATGCAAAAGCAAATGGCAAACTTCAAACTGAAGTTGACAACTACGAATCAGCTAAGAAATACTTAACCGACGAAACTAATATCAAGCTTGAAGAACAAAGAGAAATTAGAAAGAGACAAATTATGCTTGAAGAAGAAAACCGTTTGTTAAAACAAAATCAAGCAGCTATAGAAAAAGAAAAACAAAAAGAAAAAGAAGCCAAAAAGGCAAAAGAAGAAGAGGGTAAGAAAAAAGCCCGTCTAAAATCTAAACAATAATAGAAAAAGCAAGGATTAATTCCTTGCTTTTTTATTTACAAAAATATATGTTTTCCGACAAATAAAGGCTCAATGTTTTTATCTAACAAAATACTTTTTTCTACTTTGAGTTTTGTAGCAATTATATCTAAACTGTCTCCCGGTTTTACCACATAACAAGTTGTCTTTTTTAAGTTAATTACTACTCTGTCCCCCGGTTCTATTTCTTGCGGAAAAACCATTTTTTTGTCCACATTATATAATTTTGCTATTTTTTCTATAGTATCACCACTTTTTACTCTATATACCGTTTCTTTCATATTTACCTCATATTTTATATTTTCTTTTAATATTTATACTATATAAACATTATTAATATTATATGTGAGGTAAAAACTTTTGAAACATCTTTTTAAGGCAGTTGCTGTTATTACAAGTTTTTCGGTTTTAACAAGAATTATTGGTTTTTTGTTTAAGATATACTTATCACGAGCAGTAGGAGCCGAAAGCCTTGGCATTTATCAAATTGCTTTTTCTGTTTATATGGTACTTGAAACATTTGTTTCTAGCGGACTTCCGTTAACTGTATCAAAACTTGTATCAAAAGAAGAAAAAGAAAACAACAAAAATATATCATCAATAATTACCGCGTCATTAATTATAGGCCTTGTTATTGCGATAGTATTGTGTTCTATTATTTTAATTTTTAGAAAACTAATTTCAGGGTTATTTACTGATATACGCTGTCTAAATATTTTATTAACTCTTCTTCCGGCCACAATCTTTTCGGCGGTTTACGCCATTTTGAGAGGCTTCTTTTGGGGTAAAAAGAATTTCTTTTGGGTTAGTCTTACAGAATTTTTAGAACAAATATTTAGAGTTATTGCTTGTGTTGTTTTACTAGCTTTATTTTATTCTTCTTTTGATAAAAGTATCGCCGTTGGACTTTCTCTTACTATATCATGTATTTTGTCTAGCATATTGGTATTTGTTTTGTACCTTAAAAAAGGCGGTAAATTTTCTAGCCCTAAAGGAAAATTCAAACAAGTTTTGTCTTCTGCTATGCCAATAACCGGAATTAGGGTTTTGTCTAGTTTGCTTATTCCGTTAATTGGCATTATTATTCCGCTAAGACTAGTTGCAGTTGGCTATACACCTTCGCAGGCTTTGAGTCAATATGGAATTGCTATGGGAATGACTTTTCCACTTCTCTTTTTGCCATCAACAGTTATTGGCTCTATGGCTATGGCTATAATTCCTGATTTATCTGCAGATAGCGGCAAAAATGACACAAAATCAATGACTCATAAAATACAAACAGCAATTACCTTTTCTATCTTTGTTTCATCTGTTATTTTGCCAGTTTATCTAGGCTTAGGTGAAGGAATTGGAAAATTTCTATTTGCAAACGAAACAGCAGGGTATTATCTTGCCTATTCTTGTTTTGTAATGATACCAATTGGACTTAACAATATTGCATCTTCTATACTTAACGCTCTAGGACTCGAAATAAAGGGTTTTGTAAACTATATAATCGGCGCTGTATTTTTGGTATTAGGAATTATTATACTCCCAAAATACACCGGAATACTTTCTCTTGTTTGGGGCATGGGTGGCTGTATGACAATAGCTGGCGTTCTTAATGTATTTATGATTAAAAAACATCTAAAAATAAAAATCCCTGTTATGAGTACGGTTGCAAAATTTGTTGGCATAGCCTTACCATCTGCTCTGCTTGGCAAAAATATTTATGGAATACTTATAACAGTAACAAACAATTTTGTGTCTCTTGCAATTTCTGGTGTTGCTATTTTGGGAAGCTTTTTGATTTTGTGTATATTATTTAATGTTGTACAAATTAATAGTTTAATACAAAAAAGATGAATACTTTTGTTCCTTATTACAAAAGATAAACTATGTTAACATTAATAATTAGAGCAACAGTTATATATATAATTGTATTAATAGTCTTACGAATTATGGGCAAACGACAAATAGCCGAAATGCAACCATATGAGCTTGTGGCAACTCTTATTATTGCAGACCTAGCTTGTATTCCTATGACAGAAATAACAGTTCCACTGCTTCATGGAATTGTCCCTTTGCTGGCGCTTGTTGCAATTAACTTTTTTATTAGTGTAATATCTGTTAAAAGTGTATTTTTTAGAAAGGTAATCAACGGCAAACCAATAATTGTCATTGATAATAATGGAATAAGATACAAAGAGTTAAAAGCCCTTAATATGACACTAAATGAACTTTATGAAGGCTTGAGAATTGCAGGGTATTTTTCGCTAGATGACATTGCTTATGCAATTGTCGAAACAAATGGTAGTTTAAGCGTTTTACCAAAAACACAAGCTACTCCACCTACAGCCCAAGATATGGAGATAAAGACAGCTGATGCAACTATTAATCTTATTTTGATTAATGATGGCAAAGTTATAAAAGAAAATTTGGAACATTTTAACTTAGACATATCTTTTCTGACAAACAGTCTAAAAAAACACAATATAACAGACCTAAAAAGTGTAATGATATATACCCTAAACAATAGCGGAGATGTATATCTACAGCAAAAAAGCGGCAATAAGATAACCTACAAAGAAAATTTGGAGGTGTCAAAATGAAAAGATGGATAGGAATTATAATTATATTAGTTATCTTGGCGGGGCTATCCATTGGCGAAGAATTATTAGTAAATAAGACAACCAAAACTTTGCATCATACATCATATCATCTAGAATCTTTAATAAAAGAAAACGAAGATAATATTAACTGCGAAATTGTAAAAAAAGAATTTGAAGACATAGACGATTATTGGGATAAAACCGAGCAACTGCTTTGCTATATTGTTAACTTTGAAAAAATAAAACCGATAAATGAAACACTCCACAAATTAGAAGGGGCTATTTCTGAAAATGACTTTTCCGTAGCGGTAGAAAATGTAGAAACGCTTCAAAACTACAGCGAAAACCTAAAATACATTATGGGTGCTAGCTTAACCAACTTTTTATAACAAAAAAAAGACACGATATTTTTTATCAGTGTCTTTTTTATTGATAAAATAGATACATAGCGAGGATTATCATAAACCCTGCAAGAACTAAAAAAGTATAACCAATGCGTTTTAACATTTCAGTTAATGTTAGTTTTTTACGTTTAGTATTTTTTAGGTATTCCGAAGACATTTGTTGGTCAGCATTTTGTCTTTTTAGACGCATTTGCTCACGCTTTTCTCTCTGAATTGCCCTATCTTCTCTTCTTAATTGTCTTACATTTGGTCTTGACGATATGCAATGTCTTACATCATATTCTCTTCTTCGTGCATCATCTTTTAATACCGCATACGCCTCTGTAAGAAGTGCAGTATATCTTTGAGCATACTCTTTATCACCTTTGTATACGTCTGGGTGATACTTAGTAATTAGTGAAATATACGCCTTCTTAATTTGCATTTGCGTTGCATTAGAACGGACTTGCAATACTTCATAAAAATTCTTCATATACTTATATTATATCATTTTCTAGAAGTTTTGCAATAAAATTTTACTATTTG
This sequence comes from Clostridia bacterium, assembly GCA_045534265.1. Lineage (GTDB taxonomy): Bacteria > Bacillota > Clostridia > Christensenellales > UBA1242 > CAKVLS01. Next base: position 65,951 of record JAZSJH010000006.1, on the reverse strand, counting down.
CTCAAAATCTGTCGTAAAAACCTTCCTGTATGGCTTTCTTTGCATTTTGCCACCTGTTCTGGGCTTCCGGTAGCGACAATTGTACCACCTTTATCTCCGCCTTCAGGTCCTAAATCTATAATATAATCTGCCACTTTTATTACATCTAAGTTGTGTTCAATAACAACAACTGTGTTGCCACCATCAACCAGTTTTTGCAGAATTGTCAAAAGCTTGTCGACATCATACATATGAAGACCTGTTGTTGGTTCGTCTAAAATATATACAGTATTGCCCGTGCTTCTCTTACATAGTTCACTAGCAAGCTTTACTCTTTGCGCTTCGCCACCGCTAAGTGTTGTAGAATTTTGACCAAGCTTAATATAACCAAGACCAACATCATAAAGCGCTTGTACTTTATTTTTAATAGCAGGAATATTTGCAAAAAAGTCCAAAGCTTGCTCTACTGTCATATCAAGAACATCACTAATGCTCTTTCCCTTATATTTTACTTGTAAAGTTTCTCTGTTGTACCTTTTACCTTTACACACAGAGCAAGGAACATATACATCTGGCAAAAAGTACATTTCTACTTTCTTTTCGCCATCACCTTCGCAGGCTTCACATCTTCCGCCTTTGACATTAAAACTAAATCTTCCGCTTGTATATCCCCTTGCTTTTGCTTCTGCTGTTTGAGCAAAAAGTTCTCTTATATGAGTAAACAAACCAATATAGGTTGCAGGGTTACTACGCGGAGTTCTGCCTATTGGCGCTTGGTCAATATTGATAACCTTGTCCAAATCTTCTAAATTTTTTATTTCTTTATAATTTCCCTCAACAATATTAGAACGATTTAGTCTATTAGAAAGCGCAGGATATAATATTTCGTTAATCAAGCTACTCTTTCCACTTCCACTAACGCCAGTAACAACTGTAAACAAGCCCTTTGGTATTTTTACGGATATTTTCTTTAGGTTGTTTTGTTTAGCTCCTACAAGCTCTATATAACCCTTATATTCGGTTCTACGCTTTTTAGGTATGAAAATTTGGCGCTCTTTAGATAAATATTGACCTGTCAAAGAGTCCTTGCATTTTATAATATCATCTAAGCTTCCTTGAGCTACAATTTCGCCACCGTGAACACCGGCTTTTGGACCAATATCTACAATGAAATCAGATTCTCTTATGGTATCTTCATCATGTTCGACAACAATCAATGTATTGCCCAAATCTCTTAGTCTTTTTAGGGTAGCTATCAATTTTTCATTGTCTCTTTGGTGTAGACCAATACTTGGCTCGTCTAGTATATATAAAACCCCAACAAGACCACTGCCTATTTGGGTTGCAAGCCTAATTCTTTGAGCTTCGCCACCACTAAGCGTACCTGCTGTTCTATTTAGTGACAAATAATCAAGACCTACATTGATCAAAAAATCAAGACGTGCATTTATTTCTTTGAGTATAGGCTCTGCAACTATCATTTGAGTTTTTGTAAGAGTAAGTTTTGATAAATATTCTTTTAGATCAACAATAGAAAGTGCTGTTATTTCTGCAATATTATATTTACCTATTTTTACAGATAAAGCGTGCTTACTAAGTCGTGTTCCGTTACATTCGGTACAAGGTAGTTCGCGCATATATTTACCTATTTCAGTCTTTACATAATCGCTTTTTGACTCAACGAATCTTCTTTTTAGATTGTTGATTATGCCTTCAAAACTTCCCTTGTAATGCCCCGTGATTTTTGAACTATTATATACAAGTTCTAATTCTTCTCCGCCATTACCATACAAAAGTATATCTATTATTTCTTTTGGCAAATCTTTGATTGGTGTATCCAAACTAAAATTATATCTTTTAGCAAGTGCTTTATAATACATCTCACTAATAGACCCAATTTCGATATTCCAACCAGATATACGCAAAGCCCCTTGATTGATAGATTTTGTCTTATCTTTCATTATAAGGTTTTCGTCTATCTCGTTTACATATCCTATGCCACTACAAACAGGACAAGCACCTACTGGATTATTAAAACTAAATAATCTTGGAGATATTTCTTCAAAAGCAAAGCCGCAATCTGGGCAAGAAAATTTGTCGCTAAAGGTCAAAGTTTCTCCACCAACATCTACAAAGATTACGCCGTCAGCAAGCTTTAAGGCCGTTTCTAGGCTCTCAAATAGGCGTTTTTCTATATCTTCTTTGATAACAAGCCTGTCTACAACCACACTTATCTCGTGTTTTATGTTTTTATCTAAATTGATTTCTTCGTCCAAGTTATAGATATTTCCATCTACCTTTACTCTTGCGTAACCACTTTTTCTAAACTCTTCAAATAGCTTTGCAAAAGTTCCTTTTTGTCCCCTAACTGCTGGAGCGGTAATAATAACTTTTGCGCCCGCACCGTAAGACAAAACCTTATCTGCCATATCTTCTACGGTTTGTTTTGAGATTGGCTTGTTACAGTTTGGACAATATGCAGTCCCCACTCTTGCATACAAAAGTCTAAAGTAATCATATATTTCTGTCACAGTTCCAACTGTAGATCTTGGGTTTTGAGAAGTTGTTTTTTGGTCTATAGCAATAGCTGGAGATAGGCCATCAATACTTTCTACATTTGGTTTCTGCACTTGCCCCAAAAACATTCTTGCGTATGAAGAAAGAGACTCAACATATCTTCTTTGACCTTCGGCAAAAATCGTATCAAAAGCAAGTGTTGACTTGCCGCTACCACTAACACCTGTAAATAATACAAGTTTGTTTCTTGGTATTGTCAATGAAACATCTTTTAGATTATTTTCTTTTGCTCCCTTTATAACAATATTTTCGTCCATAATTTTTCCTTTAATTGTTTAGTTCTTTTGTCAAATCCCTTATTTGATCACGAAGTTTAATTGCACTTTCAAAATCAAGGTTTTTAACAGACATATCCATAAACTTCTTTAGTTTCTCTATTTCGTTTTTAATTTCTTTATGAGATAGTTTTTTGTCGGATTTTGCTTTGCTGCTAATCTCCAACATTTTTGAAACATCTTTAATAATTGTTTTTGGAATAATTCCGTGTTCTTTGTTATATTTGTCTTGCAAAGCCCTGCGTTCACTCGTTGTAGTCATTGCCTTGCGCATAGATTCGGTTATTGTATCTGCATACAAAATAACTTTTGACTTGCTATTTCTTGCTGCTCTACCAATTGTTTGGATAAGAGCACCTTCGCTACGCAAAAAGCCCTCTTTGTCCGCATCTAAAATAGCAACAAGCATTACTTCTGGTATGTCAAGACCTTCTCTTAAAAGGTTGATACCGACCAAAACATCAAAGTCACCCTTTCTTAAGCTATTAACAATCTCCACTCTCTCTAAAGTGTCAATATCTGAGTGCATATATCTTACTTTTATTCCGTAATCTGTAAGATATGAAGTTAAACTTTCTGCCATTTTCTTAGTTAAGGTTGTTACTAAAACTCTGCCATTTTCTTTAGTAACTCTATTGATTTCTGCCATAAGGTCGTCTATTTGACCTTCAATTTTACGAACTTCCACCTCTGGGTCAAGAAGACCTGTTGGTCTTATAATTTGAGTTGCAACGTTTTCCGCAAGCCCTAGTTCATATGGTGCTGGAGTTGCTGAAACATAAATAGTTTGATTTAATCTACCATTAAACTCTTCAAAATTAAGGGGTCTGTTGTCGTATGATGACTTTAGTCTAAAACCATAATTGACAAGACTATCTTTTCTAGCTCTATCGCCATTGTACATGGCTCTAACTTGTGGCATAGTAATGTGGCTTTCGTCTACTATAAGCAAAAAGTCATCATCAAAGTAATCTAGCAACGTAAAAGGAGCTTGCCCCTCTTTTCTGCCGTCAAAATAACGAGAATAGTTTTCTATTCCGTTACAATAGCCTATTTCTCTCATCATTTCTATATCATAACTTGTTCGTTCATCAAGTCTTTGGGCTTCTATTAGTTTGTGATTATCTTCAAAAGCTTTTACCTGCTCTTGCTTATCAATTTCGATTTGCTTTAGAGCTTTTTCCAATGTTTCGCTACCTACAGCATAGTGAGATGCTGGATAAATGGCTATATGAGATAAATTGTTGATACTTTTGCCAGAGACAACATCAAACTCACAAATTCTCTCTACTTCATCATCAAATAGCTCTACACGAATCGCTTTTTCTGAGTTGCTAGCAGGAAAAATATCTATAACATCACCTTTTGTTCTAAAAGTACCTCTTTTGAAATCTATTTCGTTGCGTTCATATCTTATCTCAATAAGGCGTCTAAGCAAATGTTCTCTATCAACTTTATCCCCAACCCTTATTGATATGTGTAGCTTAAAGTACTCTTCTGGAGCTCCCAAGCCGTATATGCAAGATACAGATGACACAACAATAACATCTTTTCGCTCAAGGAGTGAACTTGTTGCAGAGTGGCGAAGTTTATCTATTTCTTCGTTAATACTCATATCTTTTTCGATATAAGTATCACTACGGACAATATATGCTTCTGGCTGATAATAATCGTAATATGACACAAAAAACTCTACACGATTGTCAGGGAAAAACTCTCTAAACTCATTGCAAAGTTGCGCTGCAAGAGTTTTGTTGTGAGCCAAAACAAGCGTTGGTTTGCCAACGTTTTTTATTATATTTGCCATAGTAAATGTCTTACCACTACCCGTAACACCCAAAAGAACTTGCGATTTTAATCCGTCTTTTATACCTTGAGACAAACTATCAATTGCTTGTTGTTGGTCGCCGGCTGGTTTATATTTACTTTTTAGTATAAACTCTTCCATAATTTCCTTTTATTTTTTTACATATTACAAAAAAATTATACCATTTTGCCACCTTATTTGCAACTAACAATTATATATTACTCAAATGGCTTTTATAGCCATATTTTATTTGTTTATTGTGCCAAACATAATTTATGAATTGTACTAAATTTACAAAACAAAAAAAAAGACCTGCCAATTTAGCAAGGTCTTTTATTTATATTATTATTTAGTTTCTTCTTTAGCTTCTTCTTTCTTTTCTACTTTTTTAACTGTCTTTTTAGGGGAAGTTGTCTTTTTGCTTCTTGCAAAATAGATTATTACGCCAGCCAAAATTAGAAGAGATACTACGATAAGAACAACACCAGTTGCATTGTCTTTGAATGAAGAAGTAGAAGCATCAGCAGTAACATTAAATTTATATACATAAGTGTTAGTGTTGCCAGCTACGTCACGACCAACGATTGTTAGTGTGTAAGTACCAGCTGTATCAAATGTATATGCTCTAATGTCTTCGTTTTCGCCTTCTTTTTCATAAGTAACAGTGTTACCAGAAGCATCTTCCATAGTGATGCTTGTAAATGTCAACTCTTCGTCACCTGTAGGAAGAATATTGTCAGTTACTTTAATTTCATCTTCGTGAATTTTTACTACATCACCAACTTTTAGGTTTGCGCTTAGTTCGCCTTCGTAACTAACATTAGGAAGAACTGTATCGCCAACTTTAACTTCGATTGTGTAAGAATCAGCTTCGTTACCACTAGCATCAATAGCTGTGTATTTTACAGTATAAGTACCTCTTGTTGTTGGTACAAACTTATAAACGTCTTTTAGTTCGTCATAAGTAATTCTATATTTTTCATTAGTATTGTCTACTGTATAAGTTTTGCCGTCTGGGCTAGAAATTTCGATTTTTGCAGTTACAGACATATTAAGAGCTGCGGCATCAGAACCGAAGTCATATGTTACGTCTTCTGCTGAGAATGAAGGAAGTTCAATTGCTACAAAGTCAGCGTTGTTTGTAACATTTGTTTGTTCTTTCATTGTTGTTGGATAAGATTCTTTATTGTTGATAGTAAGTGTAGGTTTTGTTGCATCTTTTACTTTTACTTCTACAAGTACAGTGTCAGCTTCGTTACCATTGTTATCTTCTGCTGTATATTTAACTGTATAAGTACCAACTTCTGTTGGAGCAAAGATTGTTCCGTTTACATATTCTGGATGAGCATCACAAGAAATTGTAGGAACAAGACCGCTATCTACGTTATCAACAACTGTTACTCTACCAAGGTCAAGTTTTTGACCAAGTTCGATTTCGTATAGTTTACCAGAAGTTACGCCAGTAATTGTTGGTTTTTCGCTGTCAGCCATTGTTGGAAGTTTTACTGTGTAAGCTACGATATTGTTACCAGCATCAATTGCAGTATAAGTTACTGTGTAGCTTTGTGCTTTTGTTGCTGTAAATTTGATACCAGGGTGTGCGTATACAGTATCGTTACCAGAAGCTTTCTTTTCAATAGCACCGATAGCTCTGATACCAGTTACTTTGTTACCTTCTGCATCTCTAACTGTTACAATGATTGTAAGGTTAGGATCGTTATCTGTAAATGTAACACCTGCAACTGAAATTACTGAACCTTGTTTGAATTCTGTTGATACAGTTGGAAGTGTGTTTGCAGCAAAGTCGCTAGCTTGTGATTCTCTAAGAGCGATTTCTTGAGTATCGTTAGCGTTTCTTACTGTGATAGCTACAGTTTCTTCTGTTGTTTGATCATAGTCGTCAACAGCAACAGTTTTTACTGTGATTGTGTTATTTCCATGAGTCAATGCATAATCATAGATTGTTACATTGTCCATATCAGGAACTAGTTCGTTCATGCTGAATGAAACTTTTCCATCTTCATTTTCAAAAATCTCTACTTGTTTGTCAGCAACAACTACATAGTAGTTAACTTTTACTGCACCGTCAACAGTGTCAGTAACTGTTGGTTTTGCAAATGTAACTGTTTGACCTTTTTGAACAAGTGTTGGGAAGTTGTCACCATAAGTTACAACTGGAGCTGTAGCGTCTGCAAATTCTTCTTCGATTGTGAAGTTGAAAGATCTTGAAGCAGAATAACCGCTACCATCTCTTACAGTATATGTTACTGTGTATTCACCAGCAGGATATTTCTTAGAATTGTTATTTGTTGTATCTATTTCGTTTAGATTGATTCTTGCGTTATGAGCTGCTTTTTGAGCGTTAGTTGTAAGACCATCAATAGCTGTTTGGTCTTCTCCGCTATTTGGAAGCAAGTATTTTGTTTCCAATAGGTTAACAGAAGAATCCATCTTTGTAGATGTAATAGTACGGTAGAATGTTAGGTTTTCGTATGCTACTACACTGTCAACACCAAAGAATGCTGGGAAGTCAATGTGACCTTTGTCTCTGCCAACTTTTGTTGGGATCATATATTCTGCATTTTGCATAGCGATAATTGCGTTAGAGAATGCATCATAATCTGCAGAAGAAGTTGTGTTTTCTTGAGCGTTATAGATGTACATTGTTGGAGCTTTGCCATCTGTTACTTTTTCAATTCTGTAAGAATATGCAGTAGCAGTGTTTCCATAGTAATCTTTAACATTATATGTGATTTCGTAGTCGCCTTCTTTAACTGTTGGGATAAAGTAAGCACCATTTTCGTCATATTTAACTTCAACAGGAGTCTTTGTTGAACCTTCTACTAGTTTTACGTCAAAGATTGTTTGAACGTTAACTGCGCTGTTTGCGTCAGATTTGTTATAACCTTTTGCATATGGTAGTCTAACTTTGTCGTTAAGAGATGCAGTTGTTGGTCTATCTGCAGCAGAGAAACCAAGTTTGATTGCAGTGTGGTCATATGTGTTGCTACCAAGTACTGTTCTTGTCATGCTTTGCAAAGCTACACCACTCTTTTGCAATACGTAGTGGATAACGTTAGTTCCTTCTTCTGGTCTAAAGAAATATAGGCCTGTTTCTGTATCTTTTTGAAGCAAATTGTCGCTACCAGCGTCTGCTGTAGAATCATAAGTTTTTGTCTCTGTAGCAACAGTTACTTTGATAGTGCAAAGTTTGTAAACTGCGATTTCTTCAGCTGTGATGTTGTGATCAACAACTTCAGCAAGCAATGCTTTTTCAGCATCAGTTCTTTCGTTTTCTGCTTTAGCTACGATTTCATCATATTTTGTGATAGCTTCGTTTAGTTTGCCATCTTTGAAGATAACAAAGTCATTTTTGTCAGTTACGATTGGGTGTGGAAGTTTGATATCTTTGATAACTCCACCTGTAAATCTGTCTTTGTTTGTGTCTACTGTTGATGGAATAACAACTGCGCTGTTTGCATCAATAGCCATCTCGTAAGATTCTTTTGTTACTTTGATAGAGAATACTTCAGAAACTGTTTCTACGCCGTTTGCTGTTCCTTTATATACAAGTTTGTAAGTACCAGAAACACTTGGAGTAAATGTCCAACCTGCTTCTCCGCTAGTTACTTCTTGAACTGTTACACTTCTGCCATCAGGTCTAGTAACAACAGGTGCCACATTAGAAACAGAACCTGTTGCACCCAAAGCGCCAAAAGACATCTTAGGAATGATTACAGGGTAACCTACTCTACCAGCTGATGGAATAGATTTTACGCTAATTACATCACCTTTTACTATCTCTGTACTGCCTTCAGCGTATGCAACGTGACTTGCTGGAACTGCGAAAATGTTAGCAGATGCAGCAGCGGCTATTAAGCTTGCAGTAAGTGTCTTAGTAAATTTTTTCATTATTTTCTCCCCTTAAGATTGTAATATTATGACAAAATGACTGGCATAACAAGTAATATAATTTTGTCATCTTATCATAATGTCTATAAACAAGATAATTCTATACTAAAAGCGTTCATTTGTCAACAAAAATTATTATTATTGTACCCATAATTTATTCCTTATATATATAAAAAATAGAAAGGCAGCCCGAAAGCCCCTTTCTATCTCAATTTTTACAAATATGCTTTTTTATTAGCAACAAGTTTTGCCACAACCATTGTCTTTGCCTAAGATAACTAAAAGCAAAATCAATGTGCAAATATCAACTGTTTGGTTCATACCACCACAGCCACCACATAGCATTAGTAGTAAGATTATCCAGCAGCAGTTATCGCCGCCACCAACGCCGCAACCACAGTCGCCTCTTCCAAAAAATCCTTGCATACTTTTTCCTCCTAATTTGTTTTTTAATATTTTTTATTTTGGTGTTTTATGTATTTTTTCTTTTGTACTTTTGGATTTTTTCTACCGTATATACCATTGTACTGGGCAAAATAAAAAAATGTGCATAAATTTGCACATTTTCTTTTTATTTGTTGAAAAGCTTGTTTTGAATTTCTTGCTTTAGATTGTCTATACCCATATTTTTCTTTGCAGAGATACAAAGCACACCTTGTGGCACTTCAAAAACATTGTCATTTTTATCAATTTTGTTATAAACAACTAATTGTGGGATATTTTCTGCTCCCAAATCTTTTAATACTTTGTTTACAACTTCCATTTGGTTTTTATACTCTGGGTTTGTAATGTCCACAACGTGAAGCAAAAGATCAGCCCCAGCGGCTTCTTCTAATGTCGCCGAAAAGGCATCAATAAATGCGTGTGGAAGTTTGTCAATAAACCCAACTGTGTCTGTAAGCAAAATTTCTTTGCCATTATCAAGCCACAAACTACGTGTTGTTGTATCAAGTGTTGCAAACAACTTATCATCAGCATAAATACCTGCTTTTGTGATTAGGTTCATAAGTGTACTTTTGCCAGCATTGGTATAACCAACAATCGCAACAGATTTTACTGAATTTCTTGTACGGTTTTGTTTGCGAAGATATCTTTGTTCTTTTAGTTTTTCTATTTGTTTTTCTAGTTTATATACATTTTCTTTGATAACTCTGCGGTCAAGTTCTAGTTTTGTCTCGCCAGGACCTCTCATTCCTACACCGCCGCTACCAAATCTACCACTAGTTCCGCTAATGCCAGATATTCTTGGAAGTGTATATTTTAGCTGAGCAAGCTGAACTTGAAGTCTACCTTCGTTTGATGTTGCTCTGCCAGCAAATATATCTAGTATAAGCATTGATCTATCAATTACTTTACAATTAACCGCCGCCTGCAAATTGTTTATTTGAGAGCCTGTTAGTTCGCAGTCAAGAATTACAACATCTGCCCTAAGTTCTTTTACAGCAATAGCTACTTCTTCTACTTTGCCTTTTCCTATAAGAGTTGCTGGGGTGTTTTCTTTAATGTTTTGGAATAAAAATCCTACAACCTCAAGTCCTGCTGTTTTTGCAAGACCTTTAAGCTCTGCTAGATTTGACTCAATATCCACAACGGTTTTGTCAAATGAAACGCCAACTAGTACGGCTTTTTCAACAGATTCTTGTGTTCCATATATTTTCGCCATATGTGTTTCTCCTTTTAGTCTATATATTGTTTATATTCGGCAAAAATCTCTGCCAAATCATTAGTAAGTGCTGTTTTGTCATAACCACTGTTTTGAGTTTTTCCTTCTATAAGCAACATAAATTGAATCATATCTATAAGCTTGCCGGACATAACGGCTGCATTGTAATCGGTAGTTGCCTCTGCATCATATCTTACTTTAAGGTCTGTATATAACTGAGATATCTTTTGGCAAATTGTTGTTCCTTGTTTGCCTTTTTCTACATCAACAAAATACTCTACATTTGTTTCGTTTATATATTTTGCAAGACCTGTTATACAAAAGTTAATTGTATACCCAGAAATGTCTGTGTTATACAGGTCTGCTGCAGCATAGTCAAACGCCTTATCAAAATCACTCTTTGCCAAGGCTGCAACATATCTGGTCTTTAGTCTATTATCTTCGTTAGAAAGTTTTAAGTTGACAATAACCTTTACATTTTCGTCATAGTTTGCTTCGTCTAATGCAGCAATAAATTTTGTATAATCGGCGTGGCTTTCTAGCTCTGGATAATACTTTATCAAAGTTTCGTTATTACCAAATAAAATTGCTTTGTCCACTACTTTATGCAAATTATTTACTGTTTTGTCTTTTGTATAAACTCTTTCGTACATTTTTAGGCTAAGAGAATCAAAGCCTAGACTTTCACAAGATTTTGCGACCATTCCTGGAGCTAGCCATATAAACATACCGCCCACAGCGCCTATAAGCACAATTATAACCAAAAATGTAATCAAAGCTGTTTTTGCAATTAATTTTCCCATATTCTTTACCTATAAAGCATTTTAGCACAAAGATAGTTTATGTGCAATTAATTACAAATCTTTTGTGTAAGTTATCTCACCGCTATATACATCAACAAGTGATACAAAGCCCTTTTTGTCTAAGTTTACAAACTGAATATAATAAGACACATTGTCAAGGCTACTCTCTCCAACAAGTTTAATAAAAAACTCACCCTTTATGCTTCCGCCCTTAACATTTGCTCTTATATATTCTTGGTGATTTTTTATAACTTCTTTGAAAGCGCTTTTATACGAAATCCAATTTTTTGACACACATCTCATATGCGCTTGATCGGTAATGCCGCCACCCCAAAGTCGCAAATATATATCGCTATCTTCCGTAATTTCTTTGCCAATGTCCGCAACAAAAGTCCCATCTATAGGATTATACTCAAGCTTTCCAGTATACTGCAGCGAATCTATAAGCAACATATACTCTCTTGTATCGTCAATATCTATGTTAGATAAATATTTGATAGCAACAACCCCATATGGCACAAGACGGGTTTTTGCTCCGTTATACAAAAACTCCTTTTCTCTTTTGCCGCTGGTAAATGTGGCTACAAAATCTTCGCTTTTGAGATAAAACAAACAAGACCGGTATTCACTTATTTTTCGACTAGCCTTAAAATACAAACTTCCTGCACAACCACTAAACAAAAAACAACTTAAAACAATAAAAAAAAGACACTTCTTCATACCTTATTTATATGAAAAAATGTCTATGTTTTATGATTTATACATTATAGCTGTCAGTATCTGTCATTCTCTTTGTATACTTGCCACCAAGATGCTCTGTCTCCAAAAACGCATCAAGCATCTTTTTTGCTTTTGCTTTAGAGATAACTCTTCCGCCAAGATTAAGTACATTGATATTGTTGTGCTCTCTTGCCTTGATTACTTCTTTGACTGTATGGCAGTTGGCTGCATATACACCTTTGAACCTGTTGCTAGCAATACAAACGCCAACACCAGAGCCACAAATAATAACAGCTTTGCTATCTTTATTTTCTTTTAGTACTTTGATTGCTTTTGGAGTGATTTCAGCAAATGAATCGCCATTATCTTCTTCAAATGCGCCCGCATCATATATTTCATAACCTTTATTATATAAATAAGCTTTTAGATATTCTTTTAATTCAAAACCTGCGTGGTCTGCTCCAAAAATAATCATTTCGCACCTCTAATATTGTTATTATATCACAAATATCACCCAAATATCAATAGTTTAGTCAATATTAAAAAAAGCAAAAAATTTTTATTTTTTGCTTAGTATCTTTATCGCCTTTGACACGTCTGTGTCTGTAAGCCCATATTCCATTGTTGTTTGAATAAAGTTTTTAGAAAGCCCTTCTTTTTTATAATCAAATGGCATATCGTCTAATATAACAAAATTTTTGATATTACGCTTTGCCAAAAAAGCCTTTATATTAGCGCCCCTTGTAAGATCCGGCCCTTCCACTTTATCTTCTATCTCAAGACTCTCACAAGATAGTTTGTAATCAATATAGTTTGCTATTTCGTGTTGTTCTTCTTTATTTTCCTTTTGCCAATAACCTTTCCAGTTGGAAATCATAAATATTTTGGCATTGGTAGCCATCACTATATCTGCAAGTTTTTGGACAAGAAAGCTATCTATACAAATGTAAGGATTGTTTGACCTGTCGGTGTTTATATTATTAATCACACCATCTATATCTAAAAATATAGCATTATACATTATTTACCCCGCAAAAAACAAGTTTAATTAAGCGACTTATCTATTAAAAAACTTCTCCATAGCGAAGTGTCCATCATCATAGTTTAGTTCGCCGTTTTTGTGTTCATACCCCATCTTTTTATAAAAAGGTATCGCAACCATACCCGCAGGAATCTCAATACGATTTGCTCTCAAAGCATATTCGTCATTTTCCAAAGTCTCAATTATTTTGCGACCAATGCCTTTGCCTTGATAATCTGGATCAACAAAAATAGTAAACAAGCTACTTTCGGTTTCGCTACCCCAGTATGGTCCTATAGCTCCGCAACCAATAATCTTATCTCCATCTTTTACCACATAAAAGTGTGTCCAAGATGCTCTTGACTTTATTTTGTCTGGCATCAAAGTTTCAATTACATAATCAATAGAGCCTTGTGGATAAAAAGCTGGAAAAGATGCCCTACATGATCTTGCTATCATATTGTGTGTTTCTTCAAACTCGTTGTCTTTTATTATTTCTATAGTCATAATTTTTCTCCTATAAGCTACTTTATTTTCTACATTATAACAACTTTTTTGTGATTTACAAAACAAAAAGCCTACATACAAAACCCACAAAAAAATAAAGCCTACAAGAAACTCTTGTAAGCTTTGGTTATTAACTTTTATTGTCCCATTTCTTGTGGCTTATCTTGAGAACTTTTGCTTTCAAAACCTTTGCCAAATTGCTCCGGCTTTACAATATATTTTTGACTAGCATATGTTTTTATTTGTTCGTTTAATCCGTCCATACTCTCATCATGACAATAGTAACACTTATAACTTCTTTGCTTTAACTGTGTTGGGTAAACAAACTGATCCAAAGACTCATCTTTTGCAGTTAAATGTATCACATCTTGCTCATTTGTAGTAGTCGAAACTGCACAGTTAGAAAGAACAATACGACCTGCAGAATCCATAACAAAATACTCATAAGGTCTATTAAAGTCATTGCCGTGATTTGCAACTAGTTTTGAAACATAAGACAAATCTTCTGGCTTGTTGTGACAAGTGCGAAGATCCCACCTTTGTGGAAAGATTCCATTAGGTACAATAGACCTTTTTCCAACAAAAACTCCTGATATCATAGATGCTCTATCAACAAGGTCAAAATCACCCTTAAGAAAGAACACAAGGTTAGCTTTTGACAGCCCCGTTATCTTGCCCAAACGTTCAAAATCAACCTTGCCATCTTTGCCTATATGTAGTTTATCAAACAACAAATCTCTCATACTTTCAGTGTACCATTGCGAAATAAAAAAGTCAATATTGCTTATATTAAACTAAGCCTATTTAGTATCGCCTTTTATAGATTTTTTTACGCTTTGTATATGTTGCTTATTAGTGATGTATGTCGCTTTTTTATTTTTTAATATATTAGCACAATAATTAATTTGTTTTGAATTTAGATTATATGGGTAACTATCTATCAATTCCCTTAATTCACTTAAGTTACAAACATTTTTTATATTAATGTTTTCAAGATTAGCAGATATAAAAACAACAATTGAAATTACCTTTACATTAGGTGGCAAGTTTTTAGCCAAAGGCTGGGAGCGACTTTGTCGCGGTCTGGCTCCGACAGGAAGCGAACCGTAGGTTCGAGCCCTAAAAAACAAACAAAAAAAAAGACAGGTTTTGACCTGTCTTTTAATCTGGCTCCCCGAGTAGGGCTCGAACCTACAACCTACCGGTTAACAGCCGGTTGCTCCACCATTGAGCTATCGAGGAATATAGCTTGCATCAACTCAATGCTCAATCATAATAACATTTATAAAAATAAATGTCAATAAAAAATTAAAACTTTTTTAATATTTTTTTGAAAAAATTTTTTATTTTGTTTACCATACTATTATTTTGGATAAATTTTCCCTATTTATACCATTTTTTACAACTTTTTTATTACAAAAATTGCTATTTTTCTTGCAGTTTGATAAAATATAGTTATAGGAGATATATTATGATAGTAGACGAAATAAACTATATCTGCCCTAAATGCAGAAGAACTTTCCAAAATTATGATTTGAGAAGTTTTAGTTCTCATATGGCTCAAGCAGCTCGTGATTTTATGGAGAGTAATGAATTTATAGATACCTGCCCTGATTGCAAGGCAAGACTTGTTCAAGAAGAATATATCAAGTTTTATGACAAGAAAGGCGAATTTAATGTTCCAACAAAAGATGTTTGTGTTTCTTTTGACAACAAAGACCTTTTCCGTAAGTTTTCAGATTTTATATGCGAATTTTCACCTATGGTTAATTGCCTTGGAGCAAAGACAATAAACCTTGAGGGTGTATTGAAGCTAGAGCCAAAGTCAAAAGAAGAACTTGCAAAAGAAAACAAAGGAATACGTAACGACAACAACGTAAGAAGTTCTATTCTTCTTAGTGTTTCGACCAAAGACAAAACTTATACTTTGTATAACATAACTTTGGGGCTTGTTGAGTTTGCTAATATCGGCGGAAGATATAATTCATTTTACGTAGAGTATTTTGCTAGACAAAACGAGCTTGCTTTGAACTTTTTCAAAGAACTGCTTGAAGTAGACCTTAGAGGAGATGTCAAAGTAAAAACTTCTCAAAACATTTATTTTGATGACAAATTACAATCATATAGAAAAACTTGCAAATAAAAATAAAAAACACCTAGTTATTTATAGGTGTTTTTTTTGTTTACTCTACTGTTACTGACTTGGCAAGGTTACGTGGTTTGTCGGGATTAATACCTTTGAGAGTGCTAGTATAATAAGCGATAAGTTGATAATAAGTTGTAGATAACTGATATGTTTGCCCACCAAGGTCTGGCAAAGTAATTAAAATATCATCATTTTCTAAATACTGTTTAACTTCGCTAAATTGTGAAAAAGCAATAACTTTTGCTCCGCGAGTTTTTACTTCTTGCAAAGAAACCAAACTTTTGTCAAGAAGATTTTTGTCTGTGATAGACATAAAGACCAAAGTCCCCTTTTCGATAAGAGCAAGTGTTCCGTGTTTTAATTCTCCACTCGGGCAGGCAACCGAATTTATATAAGATATTTCTTTGAGTTTCAAACTGCCTTCTTGGCTTGTTATATAATCAATGCCCCTACCCAAAAAATATATATTTTTTTCGTTTTGAATACTTTTGGCAATATCCAAACATAAGCCATTATCCACACTTTGAATAGCAAAAACAAGCTCGTCAAAATTTTTTACATAGCCTATACCACCGCTCGCAAAACTTGCAAGCATAGCCCCAACAAAACACTGACAATTATATGCCTTGGTCGAAGCAACAGCTATCTCCACCCCAGCAAGTACCGGAAGTGTATATTCCGCCAAAAATGCAAGGCTACTATTAATGTTATTAGTTATAGCTACGGTTGTTGAGCCTTTTTCTTTAGCCTTTTTTAGAGCAGAAATTGTGTCAGCTGTTTCTCCGCTTTGGCTTATAAATATAGAAAGCGTGTCTGGATTTATAAAAATATTGTCATAAATAAACTCGCTAGCAATATGCGTAGATATTGGTTTATTTACTTTTTCTCTCAAAAATTTTTCTGCAATCAGGGCTGAGTGGTAGGCCGTACCACAACCAACAAGCAAAATCTGCGAGCAGTTTTTTATAAGTCGTTTAATATCATAAATCATTTCGGCATTGTTGGTATAATATCTATACACGTCTTTGAGAAGATTTGGGACTTCAAAAATCTCCTTTAACATAAAATGTTTATGACCGCTTTTGTCGGTTTTTGAATTGGTTTTGAAAAGCTTTTTGGGTGATTTGCTTACAATCTTACCCGCTTTGTCATAAAAAACAATTTGCTCGCTACTTACTTCTGCAAATTCATCATTGTCTAATGCAAAAAACTCTTCTGCCTTATCATAAAAAGACACAATATCACTGCTAACAACTATATCTTCGCCACACTTTGCTATATAAAGTGGACTATTTTTTCTAGCCAAAAATATCTTTTCATCAATATACTTATTAATCATAGCAAGGGCGTATGAGCCTTTTAGTTGTTTTATTGCGGCTATTATACCTTTTATATCATATGCCTTACTAGAACTAAGAAGATTAGCAACTACTTCACTATCAGTAGCCGAACTAAATTTCACACCTTTGTTTTCAAGCAAGATTTTGAGTTCCATATAGTTTTCGATTATTCCATTGTGAACAATCGCCCACTCTCCGCTATGTGATATATGTGGGTGGCAATTGTTAAGATTTATTTTTCCGTGAGTTGCCCAGCGTGTATGACCTATACCAAAACTACCCAATATATTATAATCTACTTTTTCGGCAAGACTAGATACCCCGCCTATTTGTTTTGTAGTTACAAATTCGTTATTATTAACAATACTAATACCCGCAGAATCATATCCACGATATTCTAAAAGCTCCAGATTATCTATTAACTTTTTTGACAAATTTTCTTTTGTGATAATACCAATTATTCCGCACATAAAAACTCCTTTTGTTTTTATATGCAAAACGCAAAAAAAATGACAAAAAAACAAGGTAGAAATTACCTTGTTTTTATTAAATCATAGTGTCACATACATTGCAGGTATAACACCCAAGTTAGCATAGTCAACCCAACCTACAGTCAAACTTCCACAATCAAGATATGTTATCACATCTCCAACACCCATATCCCAACCATATTCATAATAACCTGGAGAACGAAGCAAATACATGCCAGTATTAACATAAGGAGCAATATCAGGATCTTCAGGATCCACACCACAGAACCAATCCCAATATTCTTTATTATAAGTCACAACACCAGTTGCTTTTGCAAAATCTGTAAAATAAAAACGACAACTTAAAGGATCTGTAAGACCATATTCGCTATTGTTAAAATCTGCATAAGATGGTACAAAAACATAATCATTTGTATTTTCGCAAGCATATTTTTCATCTACACCATCAGTTGTTTGCACGCTGTTGTCAACTTCTGTTAAGTTTATTAGAGTCTTTTGTTTGTTAGAAAATGCTCTATTATAAAAATCTTGTGTTAAATACTTACGAAGTGTACTGTATTTGTAGTTATTAGCATATATCATTGTTTCGCCATCTTCTTCATATAACCACTCATTATCAGCATTTTTTGCATAATAATCGCCATTATAATAAGCATAATATCTTTGGTAATAAACCTCTTCGATGGCAGTGTCACACATAAGCAAATATTTTTTGTTTTCTTGGCTTAATATTCTCCATTTTAACTTCTCTACTTTAAAATATAGTTCTTCACCTTGAGAATATATATGACCATTGCTTAATGTTGCTTGACCATAATCCTTCCATTGTTGTTCAGTGCTACACCAAGCAAGAGAAATCGGCTCTACAACAAATTTATAATATCTCTCACCATCACTACCTTTATAGTACCCTTTATCATCTGGGGTCGTAGTTGTAATTGTTACATCATCAGCTTTGATTGTTTGAGGATATTCGCCAATATATACATACTTGCCATCGGCAGACATCTCATAAACAAAGGCATCTTCTTCTGGGTCTTCTGGCGAGCGGCCACAACCACTAGCAAACAATGCATATGGAAGTAAAAAAACTGCAAGAATTAAACTAAATAATTTTTTCATATAGTTTACCCCTTAATATATTTATTACAATTATAGTCTACCCCCCCCCCCTATTGATTGTCAATTATTTTGTGCAATTTTCAAAAAAATATTTTGTCTTTACAAGTGGGGTTTTATTTTATATAATAGTATTTAGGAGAGATTATGTACAGTTTATACAAGTATCACGAAGTGATGCAAATGGAAGATGAATACAAAGAAGAGTTTGCAAAAATAAACCCTTGTCATAATATTGACATTTTGCCACCTATACTAAGAAAGTACAAAGGCAGTTATGTTCTTGCGTTTTTGGTTATTCCACAACCCGAAGACAAAAACCATCATTTGGCTGTGTATAGACCAATTGGTGCTATTTTTCGCAAGCTAAAAAGCAGACGTGTTGTAAAGATTATAAACTGTGCCGAAGAAGAGTTTGCACCTATGCGCAATGACTTTATGCTGGAATATTATAATCTAGAAACTGACGAAGAATATTGGCCAAACAGAACTCCAGAAAATGAAGAAATATACAGAGTTGGGCTTGAAAAGCTATTAAAAATAGTTCAATCTATGCATTTTGGCACTTACCGCAAAAAGTTATACGCAGAATACCTAGAACATATATACCAAATGTTTAGTCCAGAATATATTTACTTTTTTGAATGTATTGCAAAAAATCCTATTATTCAAATTGATGAAGAACTAGAGTATCAAAGAGAACTTGCAAAAAAAGAACACGAAATAAAACTAAGACGAATGATGGAAAAAAACAAAGGCGAAACAGCCATTGCCAAAAAA
Source organism: Clostridia bacterium (assembly GCA_045534265.1). Classification (GTDB taxonomy): domain Bacteria; phylum Bacillota; class Clostridia; order Christensenellales; family UBA1242; genus CAKVLS01. The sequence continues at coordinate 46,811 of JAZSJH010000006.1, read as the reverse complement.
CGTTTTATAGAAAAAATGAAGGAACATCTACAATTTTTCATTCGCAAAGAAATTTTACCTACTCTAAAAAACAAGTCTGGCTATGCAAAAATAGATTTTTATAAATTTGTTGGCAAGATGTACAGAGATATTCTTGTAAATACAGACAAATATATACAATGCTACGACTCAACACTTACTGTAAAAGCCCTTGACGCAAACTTAGATGATCTTAAAGAAAAGCTAAAAGTATCACTTATCAAAACTTATGCCAAAGCCTGTGTAAAACCAGAAGCTGCAGATGAGTCATTAAATGCAATTTCCAACGAAATAATAAGATTTATGGATACAATGCTTTTGCAAGAAGTTACACAAAATGTAACAGACAAATCAAAAGACAACATCAAAACATCTATCATCAAAATAGAAAGAATGATAGGAAGGTTCCAAAATCCACAACTGAAAGCAGATATCTCAGAAATATACGAAGCTCTAAAAAATGACTATTTCAATGCCGTATCCGAAGAAGAAATGTCTGATGTATATCTTGGTTGTATGATTACCGATATTGTGATATAAAAAAAGCCTACTAAAATTTAGTAGGCTTTTTTGCATATTTTAGTTTCCATCAGTAAAGAAGTCAAAAGCTTTCATAATTTCTGACAAATCATCTTTTGGATTTACAGCTTCTTTTAGGTCAAAACCGCTTTCATTAGGGGTTGGATAAGAAAGGTTAGCTGTAATTACTGAGTTGTTTTTCTTAGGTTTATCTGTACCTTTGAACATAATACTCTCAAAGTTTTTGTTTGTTGGAGTTTCTTCTTTCAAAAATTTATTAAATGCTGGTTTTGGAGCAACTGGTCTTTTTGGAGCAGGAGCTGCAGGTCTTGGTGGAGCTGGTCTTGGAGCTGGCTTTCTTGGTGTAGAAGCCGGTTCTATAGGGCTTTCCACAAAACTCTCTATATTTTTTAGGTTTAGCGAAGTGCTCTTTCCGTTCATCTTTTGTAAAAGTTTACGAACTGGGTTTTCGGTGTCAACCATATTAACAGCTCGGGCTTGAAGTTCAATGTTTTTATCAAGCGACAACTTACATTCTGCCATATGTGTTAGCATTTGGTGTTTGAAAGCATCTATTGATGAATCTTCGTGCATATTAGCAATAAGAGAATCCATCTTTGAATACAAAAGTTTCAATCGTTTTGTTTCTAGTTCAAAGATATTCCTAGAACTTGTTTCTATTTGTTTTGCTTTTTCTACAGCGCCAGCTAGAGCTACCATCAATTCTTTTTCACTACTACGGGTAAGTGTGTCTAATTGGTTTTTTAGATAAAATATTCTATCTTTTTGTTCAGACATTTTTGCTTCGTAATCAGCTTTTAGTCTTATGATATAATTATCTACTTCGTCAGGGCTATATCCGTGTTTTGTTATAGTAAAATCATTCATCTATTTTATCCTCACTTGCTTTTGCGGATTTTTTGACTTTAGTGTTTGTCTTCGACTTTTCTTTTGATGTTTCCGCCTTAGGGGTTATATCTTTATTGTTATTAGTTTTTGTTTTTTTAGAAACTGGTTTTTTATCATCAGTTTCTTTTTTTGACTCTATTTTCGTTTCTTCCTTTGACTTTGGCTCTTCTATTTCTTTTTGAGTTTTTGCTTCCGCTGCTTTTTCGCTTTTTTCAGTTTCTGCCGTTTTTTCTTGAGAAATACTATCTAATAAATACTTACTATCAGCTGGACTTGTTGTTAATGCAATTGGGTTTTTCTTATACAAATAAAGCATAAGCACAATCAATGCAACCCCAAGCAAAATAAGCAAAATACTAAGCCATTGAGAAACACGTAAACCTAAAAACATAAGGCTATCCGTTCGCATACCTTCGATAATAGCTCTACCAATGCCATAATAAATAAAGTAACTAGCTGTAGTTATGCCGCGAATTTTTACTTTGTTTAGAACAATAAGCAACACAGCAACACCTATTGCGTTCCAAAAACTTTCGTAGAAAAATGTTGCCATATGCCAGCCACTACCACCACAAGTACAAACTGCTTGGTTGCAATTTTCTATAAATACCGAAAATGGAAAGAACTGCAAACTTTCGGTTGCATAACCATAGGCTTCTTGATTGACAAAGTTGCCCCATCTACCCAAGCATTGTCCCAAGATAAGACAAGGTGCAGCAATATCACATAAATCTAAAAACGGTATTTTCTTAACTCTTGATACAATAAAAACACCAATAACGCCGCCAATAACACCGCCATAAATTGCCATGCCGCCATTCCAAATGGCAATAGCTTCTGCAAAGCTGTCTACTCCGTAAAAAATACAAAAGTATACTCTTGCGCCAACAATAGCAAGTGGCAAAATAGCCAGTGCTAAATCAAATATTATATCTGTTTTATATCCTTTCTTTTTGCAGGTATAAAAAGCAAGTATAATTCCGGCAAGCATAGAACAAGCCATAATTACACCATACCATTTTATTTCCCATAAGCCAAAAAAGCTAAAGCCAGGATTAAGTAACATACTATATTTCATATTTTTATTATACTTTTTATATTAACAATTAGTCAAATCAAAACTTCTAAAAACAACAATCAAAAACAAAAAATCTCAAAAAAATTGTTTGAAATCAAATTTTCAACAAAAAAAATAAAGCAACATCTTAATCGCTTTATTTTTATATCACACCCAAACTTATGAGCATTGCTCTATTTACTTCTTGCATTTTCATTTCACTTAGACTAGATAATTTTTCTTTTAGCCTTGATTTATCAAGCGTCCGTATTTGCTCTAGCAAAACTACAGAGTCTTTTTCAAGTCCATATTCGTCTTTGGGCAGTTCTATATGTGTTGGAAGTTTTGCCTTAGTTAGCTTGCTTGTAATTGCCGCCGCAATAATAGTAGGGCTATATCTATTGCCGATATCATTTTGAACTATTAATATTGGACGCAAGCCACCCTGTTCGCTACCAACAACAGGACTCAAATCTGCGTAATAGATATCTCCTCTTTTTATCATTGTGCTCCTTAAAAATCTAAATACTTTTCGTACATCTTGCTATCATTAATTTCGGCTGGCAAAAAATCATTATTAATTGATTTTGCGACATTTCTATAAAGTTTTGATGTATACACAAATTTCCCTTTATTTATATTATGACTGTGCTGACAAAAATTGTTAATGCCGGTAAGCTTTTGATTTTTCATATTATTACCTCATATCTTATTTTATAAACAAAAAAAGTAGACTTAGTTGTCTACTTTTAATTTGTACATATAAATAATAATTATTCAATAATACATATTGCTTCGGCAATAGTATTTGTATGAGAGATACTTATATCAATTTTTGTAAAACCTTGCTCTTCAAAAAACTTCTTTGCACCACCTTTTAGATTTACTCTAGGAACCTTGTTTTCGTGCAAAATTTCTATCTCAAGTGGCAAAACATCAGGCGTAAACCCCGTTTTGAAGGCTTTAGCGACCGCTTCCTTGGCAGAAAAGGTTCCAGCTATGTGAGTCATAGGATTGGCAAAGTTCTTAAAATAAGCGATTTCTTTGGCGGTAAAAAGCGTAGCAAGTTTAACTTCATCACTTGCAATTCTTTCAAATCTATTTACATCTACTATGTCTATTCCTACTCGCATATTTCTTCTCCCTTAAAGATTTCTTTCAAAACTTTCAAAACTTCTCCACTCTCAAAACCTTTTGACATAAGATGTCTATATGCCTTCTCAAAATTTTGTTTTGTAAGTTCTTTTGATTTTAGATATTTGTTTGCCAAAAGTTTTATGCTTTCTACATCATTTTCGTACTCGTCAAAGCTTATATCTATAAGTTCATCACTAATGCCTTTTTGTTTAAGCTCTAGTTCTAGAAGTTTCTTGCCTTTCTTTTTCTTATTTGTTTCTACATATGCAGTTACATATTGCTCATCATTTATAAAGTTGTATTCTTTCAGTTTGTCCATACAATAGTCGCAAGTTGCTTTTGCATAGCCTTTACCTTTTAGGTAATCAAAAAGTTGTTTTTCAGTACGAAGTCTTGCCCCCATATAATTAACAAGTTTTTCAAGAGCCGTTGTTTTTTCAGACTCTAGTTGTAAATTATCTATGGTTTCTTTTTCTATCTCCATACCTGTTTTTAATCCGTTTTTTACAATGGTTTCGGCATTTAGCCCGCAATAGTAAACACCGTCAAGGTAAATATTAAATCGGTTATTTTTCTTTGTTTGTTTTTTTATCTCTGTTATTATCATAAATATTTTTTACCTAAATAATTGATTTCGCACTTACCTTCACAAGCAGTCAAAAAGGCTTCTTTGTTTTCTGTCGCAAAGTTAAATTTTGCAAATTCTTCAAATTTTTTATCTACAACTACACCATTTTTTTCGCAAAAATTTAGTACACCATTTAACTCCGGATAGGTAATTTTTAGTGAAAAAACATCTTTTAGTGTTAGTTTTGTTTTACTTTCTATAGCGCCGATAGCAGCCTGCTTGTATGCTTTTGTAAGCCCCGGTATTCCAAGTTTAATTCCGCCAAAATATCTCACAACAGCAATCAAAACATTAGATAAATTAGCTTCTTCAATAGCCCTTAATATTGGCGCTCCGCCAGTACCAGATGGCTCTCCGTCATCAAAATAGCTTTGTATATATTTGTCTAATGGTTTATCTCGAAAGTCTGCAATATTATCTTCAAAACATCTATAAGCATATACAATATGTGTTGCTGATAAATGTTGTCTTTTGATTGATTTTAGGATATCTTGTAATTTACTTTTGTCATCAAAATAATACACATACGCAATAAACTTTGATTTTTCTATGACATATTGATATGTATTTTCTACCGGCAAATAAATTTCACTCATAATTTGATTATATCAAATAACAAATCTTTTATCAAGAAGACAAAGGTATTGAAAATATAAAAAAACAGCGAAAATATCGCTGCTATTTTATTAATTCATTATTTTTGTATAAAGTCAGTTCTCTTCTCCATGTTCCACCAACTTTTGCAACATATTCATCATCATTTACTTTTGCACTAAGTATTTTAGAGCTAAAACCCAACATTTTTGAATTTTCGGTATCAACTAGATGATTGTTAATATACAATTCATGCTTAGTCCCCTTTGAAACACAAACTATCTTGTTAGAATTGTCATTGTATTCTTTATATATAGATTGAAAGAAGGCACTAAAAATCCAACCAATGCAACATGGAACTAATGCAATTGATAAATAAATTAAAATTATCAAAAACAATTCTGCTGCAAGATTATTTCTATAAAGAGAATATATTTCATAATAGGCAGGCTGCTTTTCAAAAACAATGTAGGTATATAATCCGTCACCCTGATAATCACCTAAATAACTACCATTGGCATCAAAAAAATAAATATCAATTTCATAATCATCATAATTTATAAAATCCAACTCAACTTCATAATCTCCATAATAATCAGAATAGTATACATCTACATATTTATCTGCGTTTTTTGTTAAATCTTGCCATTGACAACTATATGAAATACTGATCGAAAAAATCAAAGCCGCAATTATTCCAATACAAATATATATAATTTTTTGCCTATAACGTTTTACTACCCACTCACCTATTTCGTCTTGTTTAGTACACCACAAAAACTCTTTAATCTTTTTTATATCCATTATTTTTCCTTTTTGTATTTTGCAAAATTTTATTAAATATATTTATATTATATATCTTAGTATACTAAGATGTCAACATAATGCAAAGAATACTTAGTATACTAAGAATATGGACAATTACTTTTCAAAAAATCTAAAAACACTTCGCACTGAAAATAATTTATCTCAACCAGAGCTTGCAAAAAGGCTAAATGTAAGCAAAGCAATGATTTCTTTTTGGGAAAATGCCAAATATGAGCCAACAGCATCTAATATAATTGCTGTTGCAAAGTTTTTTGGTATAACTATTGATGATTTATTATTAAGCGAATTATAGTTTTTCAAAAAATAAAATAAAAAGCCAAGAATATATATAATTTCTTAAGATATCTTAATATTTTATTCAAGACATATATTAATAACATGCAAAAAAAACTAGCGATTTTCGCTAGTTTTTTATTTATTAGTCGTCCAAGAAACTTCCGCGTTTGTATTTTTCTTTTTCTCTCATCTTTTCTTCTATTTCTGCTTTCAATTTTTGTTCATTTGTTTGAGTAATTCTTGCATCTTGCTTTTTGATAGCAGCAAATAACTCTTCCATACGTTTAACATTTTTGATACCACGTCTCATATTGCGGATAGCAATAACAAGTGATACAACAACAAATGTAAGTACACCAGCAGCAGCGGCTACGATTAAGAATGGAAGGAAGTCAATAACTGTAATGTATACAACAGTATCTGCTGTTACATATCTAATTAAAGAATCGTCCATAACAATAACTTCACCAAAATCAGTTTCTGGGTAAGGAACATTTGTAATTGTTCCGCCGTGACTAACTTGTCTAACCAAGGTATCTCCTGAAGGAAGTTTGAATTGAATTGTATACACATTAATAGTATACTCTGCCACAACCTTTATATCATTAGTTACATTTTCAAAAGAACCATTTTGTGGTTGAACTATTGTCCATTGAGGTTGAGTTTTGTCATAACCTTCTTTTCTTGGAACAGCAGGAATATCAATAAGACTTGTACTATATTCTACAAGTTTTTCAATATAAAACTCATCATCAACATAGAATTTTACACTTACTTTTGAGATGTACATATTACCATAAATAGTTACATTTCCTTTAATTGGGTTTGCAAAGTTATATCTAACAGACATAGCCTCGTCTTCATACCAACCCTCTAAAACAAAACCTGAGCTCAATTGTTTTTCAATTGCACTACTACCAGTAATTAAAGTATTTCCTGAGTAATATGGGAATTGATACTTACCTCTTTCATTCTCTACAGCTATTGGCTCTAAATCTGTCATTGGAGTGTTATATTTTAATTTATAAGATGCTAACACTTCTTTACCTTGTGTTACATTTATAAATTTAATATCATATTCATTTATTCTAAATTCAGCATGAATATCTGTATCCCTAATAATAGGTTGAGTATTTACATTATAATCCCATTGAACGAAGCTGTAACCTTGAGCTCTTGGGTCTGTAGCCGGCTTAGTAGCTTTTGACTCATAAAGGACTGATTGGGTCTCAAATATTTTATCATATATTCCTGCTGCAGGGTCAGACATATATAAGAATCTAACTGTATAAGTATTTCTTGTATAAACGGCACTAACTGTAAAACTTTCTTTTACTGAGCTTAAATTTTTACCTTCTATATCCCAATAAGCAGAGTGTCCGTCTCTTGGAGTAATTGCTGGAGGTGTACATTGCCTTCCATAATTAACAGAAACAACCCTATCTGTTGCTGCATCATCTTTAAATGTAACAGTAAAGGTTTGGGCATTATATCTTGCGTATAAAGTTAAATCAGATGTAATGCCAGATCCAAAATTATTAAATTGAGAAGACCCAGTTTCTGTAAGGTACCAACCAATACATTGGTAGCCTTCTTTTGTTGGTCTAGTTGGCTCTTGAATTGAACTTCCATGCACAACAGCATTATATTGATAAATAAGATCTAAAGGATCTGTATCATAAAAAATTACTGTATATCTGTTTATTTGAAGTTCTGGAATATTAAATGTAATATTACCTGTTACATTATAAATTGCATAAGTCAAAATTTCATAAGAGCCATTATCTTCTCTATTAATTGGTTCTAAGTCTGCATAATCTCCGTTGTTGATAGAATATTGAAGATTTATCGCATTTATAGATTGAGTATATGAAGGATCTTCAAATGACAAACTAAAGGTAAACATAGAGCCATGTTCTATTGTTTCTCTATTTTTCTTTGTTGATTTAAAAGCCTCAAAAGTGCCTAAATATTCTGCAGATATTGTATATGTATTTTTTTGCAAACCATAAATACTTACCTCTATCGCAGTAACAACACCTGTGATTGTAATAGTTCTTTGTGCTGTTTTTACATCTATACTATATGTAACAATTTCTTCTCTAGAAACAGCATCAAGAATTTTTACGTTTGAAGGTTGTAAAGAAGAGGCTGAATACGCATTTCCTAATGTGTAAATACATACAAAACTACCAGCATATTGAGCAGTTGATGAAGAAGATGTAATTTCAGCAAACTCATTGCCTATCATAGAAACTGTATAAGTATTCTTTTGCAAATCTTCAATATTAACAGTAAAACTACCAACAATAGTATTAATATTGATTACATAGTATGCATCTGTTCCGCCAGAATTTACTTCTACAACCTCAAAACTAGAGTATTTATTTGAGGTAATATTGACATTAGATTCTGTTATAATAGCCATAGAATATGCTGTTTTTTTAGTAATTTTAATAGAAAAGTTTCCGGCATATTCTATTATGTTAGAATCAAATCCTTCACCGTTTTCCAAAGTTGCCATATCGTTGCTAATTAAACCGATAGTATATCTATTTTTTTGCAAAGGATTAACAATTAAAATACAAGTTTCATTAATATTTTCAACAAAAATAATACTATCGCTCGCGAATTGATCTTTGTTAATTATAGCAGAAGTTGGAGCCTCAATTGAAACATCAGTTTCAGAATACTCTGTTGTAAAAGAAAATGTTAATTTTAGCTTTCCACCCTTTCTAATTCTATATGTCCAAGAAGAGTCTGCTTGATTCCAAATAATTTCAGAACCGCTTATATCAGATTCACCTGAAATTGTTGGAGATCCGGTAATTGCAGCTGGAGCTGTAACAAATACCGTTTCAACAACAGTAAATGCAACATCTAAATTTACATTAGAAAAATATCTATATTGTCCACCAGAAAGAGTAGCCCCTGTTACACTCAATATATAAAATCTATTTTCATTTGTTTCTCTTGCAGTAAAGTAAAAAGTAGTACCCTTTCTAATTCTTGCAGTTCCTGTAGATTCATCCCACACAACCAATGCGGTATCAAAACTTGGATTGTCAAATCCTGTTAAGGTTAATTCTTCAATCCCTGTAAATACTGCAGTAACACATTCCACAGTTTCAACATTAACTTCTATTTCACTGTTGCCGCTGGTGTTTATAACATTATATGCACCATACATACCGCTATATCCAACTGTGCCTGGAGCAAAATAAACCGTTTGTCCACCATCATAATTAACAGATTCTCTTGATTCATGAGTAGACTCTACATAAAGCTCAAAATAAAAACCTTTACCATATTCTACTTTATATTTACCAGACTCAATCTCATAATCAGATCCTTCAACTAAACTTGATATTGGTCTAACGCCAATCCCTTGGGCGTTTGTAAAATCAAATTCTACTGTGTACTTGTTTTTAGGAATATTTTGTAAATTTATAGTTATCGCACTTGCTACAGTAATCAAAGTGCATTTGTACATACCAGTCTCACCAGGAACAGAATCTAATTGAGTATAAGATAAACTTCCTACTCTAGAAATATTTGTCGTAGTAAGGGCGTGTTGATTATAGGTCGAATTTAATAAAATATAAAACTCATAGTTTGCCCCATTGGCAGTATATTGATCGGTAGCAAACTCTGTAAATAAGCCACTAGAATAAGTTCCAAATGCAGCATAAATATTTGCAGTAAAATCTATTTTAAAATCAGCAGCACTATATAATGGTAAAAAAACCATATCCCTTGTAATTTGTGAGTACACAAAGTTAAATGGTGTTTTTGAAGTATCCCCCTCTTCATACCAACCATTTCCAATAAAGTTTGGCTGAGCTTTTAGCGTTGGAACATCAGAAAGGACATTTCCGTGAGATACTGTTCTTGTATCTATAGAATCGTCATAATGTCTAAATGTTAGTGTATATGTTTTTAAGACATACTTTGGATACAAAAACGTTGTTGTTGAAATTGTATTAGAAAAATTAAAAGCTGTCATTGATGCTTCATTATTTACCCAACAATTAAAATCAAAGCCAATTTTAGTTGGAATCATTGCATTTGCAATTGGAGCAACAGATTGGCCTTTTTGAATAATTTTTACATCAAGACCACAATATTTATTTTTTTCATATTCATCACTACTAGAAGTTCCAGTGAAATTTGGATTCTCTTTTAAGAACATTACTGCAGCCTCTGTAGCATCCAACATTAATGATAGTGTTAAATTGCTTGAAATTGTGTTAGAAAAGTTAAATGCTAAACCTGTAGCTGTATTTTCCCAAGTTCTGCCATCTAAATCTCCCTCAGTTGGTTGCGTAACTGATTGTCCACTATTTAGCTTGTATGCAACATAAAGTTGCCCTCCTATCTTAAAAGATACTGTATAACATGTTGCATTCGGGTCATTAGGCTCTGTATCAGCATAACTTTTTACGGGCAAAAGAAGCCCTGTAAGCATAAGCCCAAGACTTAATATAAATGCTATTACTATTGTAAATTTTCTTAAAATACTTTGTCTTTCCATTTTCCATCCTTTTGTCAAGCAGGCGGTACTCTAGCAAGTATAAATTTATATATATTATTATAAAAAAAACTAAAAAATATATCAAGCAAAATACAACACAATAAACAAACATTTTGGGTTTTTTACAACAAAAAAGCAAAGCTTTTTGCTTTGCTTTTTATTCTTCTTCAGATTGCTCTTGTTTTGCTGGTTTTTCTTTTGTTGCCTGTTTCATAATTACACCACTTGTCTTTACTCTCAAAGAAAGTATAATAACAGTTGCAATTAGTCCAAGTGCAACAACGCCGCAAGCTATATAGATAAGGTACCCATAATTTGTTATTGTTACAGTTACTTCTCTATCAGAATCAATGTTTCTTAATTTGCTCATATCAGCAGAAACTTTTACACCGAAACCTTTGCCTTTGTTAGGAAGTTCTGTAATTGTTGTTCCATAATTTACAGTAACTTTTTCTTCTGTTCCGTCTGAATACTTAAATGTAACAGTATAAGTATTAATTTCGTATACGGCAACAACATCAAGGTCAGTTACAAGGCCTTCTACTGAAGGTTGGCTCCAACCAACAACGGTATAACCTGTTTTTTCTGGAATTTCAGGGAATGGTTTTGTATAATTTTTATCATATGCTACTTCTTCTTGCAAAATAACATTACCATCTATAACAAATCTAAGTGTTAGTTTTGTAACATCAATATTACCATAAAGTGTAAAATCATTTTTGATACTAGAATTAAAGTTATAAGCAGCGGTCATAGCAGCATCTGTATACCAACCATATACTGTGAATCCTAATTTAACAATGCTACTGTCATCTGGTCTTTCGATAGTTGTATTATAGTTTGCTTCGGCTTCATATACTTTGTTTCCTGTATTTCCATTGATAAATGTAATTGTATATGTATTGATTTCATAAATTGCATTTACAATAGTATCTTCTGTGATATTTTCATAAGAATTATCCCAGTATGCAAATGTATAACCAGTTACATTTGTATTTGTTGGAGCAACTGCGTTTCCACCGTGGTTTACGGTTTGAGTATTTAATGGAGTTTGACTAAATGGTGTCATAAACTTAACAGTATATGTATTGATAGTATAAACAGCATTTACGGTTGCATCTTTGAATACAACTGCATTAAATCCAACTGCTGCAAAATCCCAATAAGGAGCTACTTGAGTATATCCTTCTCTAACTGGAATTTCAGGAGCGATTTCTTCTGGGTCATCACCAGAGTATGCAACAACAGTTTCTACTACGATACCGTTAGCAACAAATGTCACTTCGTATACTCTAATTTCGTATTTAGCAAAAATTTGAGTGTTTTGTGTAATTGGTTGTGTAAAATCAAACACTACATCACAATCTTCGTTTGCATACCAGTTAACAAATTCATAACCAGTTTTTGTTGGATCTATAGCAACAACTTCTGTTCCATATTCAACAACAGACGTTTTTAGTGTTGGATGAACCTTTACTCCATCATCATCAACATATACTGATGTATCAATAAAATCTACAGTATAGGTGTTTAGATTAAGGTTTGTTGAAGTAAAAGTAACATCTTCTACAATATTTTCTAATGTATAAGTATATACTAAACCATTTCTAGTTCCAGCAAATCTATGTCCATTTTTATAAACAGTAAATGTATCTGCGTTTTGTGAACAATTTTCATTAATTGTTACAGAAAAAGTTAAGCTTTCGCCATGATTAACATTTTTTGATATAGTACTTAAAGAAAACTTGCCTGGCTGAACTGGTGGTAAACTGATAAAATATTTATTAATCTCTAAATCTTTTAAAGAAACCGTTAGGTCACTTTTTGCATTTATAATAGTTACAACATTATTCAAAACCGTATAATTAACATAATCACCTGTAATTACAATATTGCTAAGAATTAATTGAGTTCTATCATACATTAGTTCAAATTTTGGTGTTAGTGTAATATTACTACCGTGATACATTGTCAAAGCAGCTGATTCAAGAGAACCATAAACATTTTGTTGAAGAGTTAATGTATATATATTTTTCTCAAGTCCAAAAATTTCAATAGATATATCACTTGTTATTGAGTTTATTGAGACTTCATTTCCATTAACAATATAATTGTAATAACTTCCTGTGATAGAAATATTGCTAGCCCCTATTACAGAACTAGTATAGGCGTCTTCTAATACAACAGTTATAACAATATTTGAGCCATAATCTATTGTGTTAGCCCCAATAAAAGTTGCCATTTCATTATTAACATAGGATATTGTACAATTATTGATAATAACATTTTCAAAAGTAATAGTTACATCATCTGTAATTGCATAAACAGTAAAAATGCTTCCACTTAAAGTGTTTGTATAGCTTCCGCTATTAAGCGTTACATTACTATCGCTATATGCTGCAGCCAAAGAGTAAGATATTTGAATATCACTACCCTCTTCAACTGTGTATTCGTTAAGGTTTCTTGCTAGGTAATTAGTAACAAGAACATTTTCAACACCAGTTGGGATAACAATTGTTACAAGATTGCTTTCAACAACATTAAAAGCAATATTTACGTCACTATTTATAACTGCAGAATAAACATTATTTAATACACTGGCGCCAGTAACAGATTTTACAAAATAACCTGCATTTGCGGTTGCTGTAAAATTCGCAGTTGTTCCTTTTTCATATATATATCTACCAGAATTTGTTTCTAGATAATTATTTACTAAAGATAGATTTACATTGTCAATTCCGACAAATGTTACTGTATGATATTGTACAACATCACAATAAGAAACAATGTCAACATCCGCTCTATCGTTTAAAGAATAAATTCCAGAATAATTTGTACAATTACTAAAAGCAAGTGTTTTTGCATAAAACCCAGTTTGAACTGAAACTGTAAATGTAAAGGTTTTAGTTACATTCAAAGTATAAATATTCCCTTCCAAAGAATAATCTTCTGTTGGTGTTGTGATGGTATAAATCAAACCCTCTACTTCAGGAAGAGTAACCTTATACTCATTAATAGGTAAAGCTTTTAGATCAAATGAAAAATCACTTGTAATGTTAAAAATAACTATTGTATATATATCGGTTGTTTCATCATAATTAACAGATGCATCCCCATAATCACCAGTACATTTCAAATCCGCAGTTGTAACTTCATGATGAGAAAATTCATCATATAATTTTATTTGCACAACCAAAGTATCCCCACTTGCAATAGTTGAGGATATAGAATTTTGTAGCATATAATAAATAGAACTTGTATTTACAGATACATTAACTTCTACTTGTTGTAAAATTATTTCATAAGAAGAATCTTCTGTTATGTACTCATTAGCAAAATCAACACTAGTTTCTGCTCCACCTATTTTTTTCCAACCAATTACTACATGAGTGTTTGATGTATATTCTGGAGGAATAATTGTAGAATTATAACTAGCTGTCTTTGTGTCATATAAATTTCCATTTGCATAAAATTTTACGGTAAAAGTCTTAATTGTATATACAGGGTACAATACAATATCTGAGTTGATTGGAGTATTATAAAAGTTAAAAGCACTACCTTGTGGAGTAAGAGACCAGTGAGAGAAATTATAACCAGTTACTTCAGCGCCATTGCCTACTGTTGCATAAGAACCTGGTATAACTTCTACACTATCATAAGCTTCGTATTCATACTCATTCTCACCTGTTGAATAATCAGTAGAATGTCTTTGCATAAGTACAATAGTGTTAATTTCTACCTTACCAGCATAAAGGTCAAGATTTGAAGAAACAGGAGTGTTTAAGTCATACACAGTATCTCTTGCATTGCTTGTGTACCAAAGCACTTTGTATCCATCTTCTACAGCAAGTGTAGGTGGAACTAGATAGCTTCCACTTTCTACAGTTTGTGTATTGTGCAGAGTATCTTCTGTATCATAATAATTAACTGTATATTCAGTTGTATCAGCATATGCTGACGTTGTCTTAGGAAGCGTCAATGCAAAAATAGCACATAGCCCCAAAACAAAAGAAAAGATTTTGTTTTTCATACTTTTACCCTTTATTTGATTTATAGTAATATTATAAAAAAAAGTAAAAAATATATCAAGCAAATAAAGCCCTTATAAAAAATAAAAAAGTTATTTTAATTAAAAAATAACTTCTTCAATTTTTCCACCGCCTAGACAATCTCTTTCTGTATAAAATACAACATATTGCCCTGGAGTTATTGCTCTTTGTTTTTCCTTAAATTCTACTCTTACACTACCATCATCTTGGATATGTACTGTAACTTCTTGAAGGGGTTGTCTATGTCTAAATCTTGCAAGACAATTAAAAACTTTTTGGTCTGGAGTTTTTGGTATCCAGTTGATTTCGTAACTTACAAGACCTTTGCTATATAGTCTGCCTTCATCACCTTGGCTTACATACAAAATATTGTTTTTTACGTCTTTGTCATATACAAACCAGCGACCGCCATTACCACCGGCTTTGCCGCCGATATGAAGACCCCTTCTTTGGCCAAAGGTATAAAACATTACACCTTCGTGACGACCAACAACATTACCGTTTTCGTCTTTTATATCACCAGATTTTGCTGGTAAATAGTTTTGCAAAAATTTCTTGAATTTACGTTCGCCAATAAAGCAAACACCTGTACTATCTTTTTTTCTTGCGGTTATAAGCCCGTTATCTTCGGCTATTTGACGCAAAACAGGTTTTTCTATATTTCCTATAGGAAACATAACTTTTGATAATTGGGCTTGATTTAATTGGTTTAGAAAGTATGTTTGATCTTTGTTATCATCAACTGCACGCTCCAAATAATACAAACCATTTTCGCATCTTACATTAGCATAATGACCTGTTGCAATATGGTCAGCGCCCAAAACTAAAGCCTTTTCCAAAAATGGACCAAACTTAATTTCTCTATTGCAAAGAACATCAGGATTTGGAGTTCTGCCCTTTTTATATTCGCTCAAAAATTCGCTAAAAACTCTATCCAAATATTCATCTGCAAAGTTAACAGAATAGTATGGAATACCTATTTTATCACAAACTCTTTTTACATCTTCCCAGTCGTCAGCTGCAGTACACGCGCCGTCTTCATCATTTTCTTCCCAGTTGTGCATAAATAGTCCAATAACATTATAACCTTGCTCTTTTAGCAAAAGTGCAGCAACAGAACTGTCTACACCACCGCTCATTCCTACAACAACTGTTTCCATTATTTTGTAGCCTTCTTTTTAGATTTCTTCTCTGGTATTTCAGTCTTTTCTGTAGAAGTTTTTTGAGTTTCTTTTTTCTCTTCTTTTACATTTTCCACGGGTTTTTCTTCTGTTTTTTCTACAGGTTTTGTTTCTTTATTTTTAGTAATAGTCTTTTGCTCTTTTTCTTTTTGTTTTGCTTCTGCTTTTTTGTCTTTCTCAACTTTTTCAGATACTTGCTCAACAATTTTCAACACAGCATCAGTATCAACATTTTCGTTCTTTTTATCTACCACAACTTCTTCTTTAAGAGCGATAGGAACTCTAAATGTATTTGTTAAAATTTGAACAACAGTAACAGCCCAATAAACAAGACAGCCGCTGGCAGGCAAAATTAAAAACCAAATCCAGAATGAGTATTTGTACCACAATTCAAAATCAATAAGACCTGTTGAAAGAAGCATAATGATAGAAGCAGAAAATACAATACCTGTCTTATATTTGCCTACATAATAAAAATGTCCGCCAAACAATCCAAGGAATAATGCCATAAAGAACAATTTCCATTTGTTAACATCTTTTGGCAATGTTTTATCACATATTACTCTATTTTTTTGTCCGCGTTTTAATGCTTTTTTAGCTTCTTTATTTGAAGCATTTGCAAGTCTTGAATAAATAAGTCCGCAAGCGTTGCATTTATCTTGATAAATAACAGCTTTTGTATCGCATCTTGGACAACGCTTAAATTCTTTTACTTTTTTTGCCATAATATAATTCTCACTTTTACAATGGTAGTTTATCAAATCAAAAGCATATAGTCAAGTTATATAAAAAAATACGGGATAACTCCCGCATTTTTTTGTAATAAAATTATTATTTTCTGTCAACAGATGCAGCGTATGCGATAAGGTCAACAACTTTGTTTGAATAACCCCATTCGTTGTCATACCAAGCGATAAGTTTAACAAAAGTATCAGAAAGCATAATTCCGCCTTGAGCGTCAAATACGCTAGTTCTTACTTCGCCAATGAAGTCACTAGAAACAACTAGGTCTTCTGTGTATCCTAGGATACCAGCCATATCAGTTTCGCTGTGTTTTTTGATAGCTGCTTTAATATCTTCATAAGTTGTAGGTTTTGCAAGTCTGCAAGTAAGGTCAACAACAGATACGTCAACTGTAGGAACTCTAAAGCTCATACCTGTAAGTTTGCCTTTAAGTTCAGGAATAACTTCGCCAACTGCTTTTGCAGCGCCTGTAGAAGATGGGATAATGTTAGCGCTTGCTGCTCTACCACCTCTCCAGTCTTTCTTAGATGGTCCGTCAACTGTAAGTTGAGTTGCAGTTGTAGCGTGAACTGTAGTCATAAGACCTTCTACAATACCGAATTCATCATGAATAACTTTTGCAAGAGGAGCCAAGCAGTTTGTTGTACAGCTAGCGTTAGAGATAACAACCATATCTTTTGTATATTTTGTGTTGTTAACGCCCATAACAAACATAGGAACGCCATTTTTACCAGGAGCAGTAATAACTACCTTTTTAGCGCCACCTTTTAGGTGAAGTTCAGCGTCTTCTTTTGATGTAAATTTACCAGTTGCTTCAGCGATATATTCAGCACCAGTTTCTTTCCAAGGAATCATTGAAGGATCTTTTTCAGCATACATAACAATTCTTTTGCCGTTAACGATAAGAGCGTTTTCTTCGTAAGAAACTTCTCCGTCAAATTTTCCATGAACTGTATCATACTCTAGAAGATATTTTGCATAATCTGCAGAAATAAATGGGTCATTGATAGCTACAACTTCCACATCATCTCTTTTACTAGCAACTCTTAGTACTAGTCTACCAATTCTTCCAAAACCATTGATACCAACTTTAACTTTTTCCATAAATTTTCTCCCTTAAAAATAATTAAATTAAGTTTTCTGGGTTTAGGCCCATAAGCTCATCTATAACAAATCTGCCATCTTTGCGAATCAATACATCATCAAAGTAGATTTCTCCACCACCATATTGTTTGGTTTGAATCTGTATCAAGTCCCAATGCACAGCGGACTTATTACCATTGTCACAGTCGTCATAACAACAACCAGGTGTAAAATGAATTGATCCTTTGATCTTTTCATCATACAAAATTTCTTTCATTGGCTTTTCTATAAAAGGATTTACTCCTATTGCAAATTCGCCAACAAATCTTGCGCCATCATCAATATCGAAGATTTCGTTTATATCTTCTTCGCTATCAGATTTTGCGTCTATTATCTTACCATCTTTGAAGGTAAGAACTATATTATTATGCTCTTTGCCATTATCTGACATAACCGGAATATTGTAAGTGATAGTTCCGTTAACAGAATTTTTGACAGGAGCAGAATAAACTTCTCCATCAGGTATATTACATCTACCCGAACATTTTACTGCGCCTATACCCTTAATTGAAAAACTAAGGTCTGTACCTGGCGCTACTATGCGAACTTTGTCTGTCTTTTTCATAAGCTCAGCAAGAGGATCCATAGCTTTATCCATTTTTGCATAGTCAAGCGTACATACATCTAGATAAAACTCTTCAAAAGCTTCTGTACTCATCTTTGCGTGTTGAGCAGCAAGTGTTGTTGGATACAAAAGTATTACCCACTTTGTTCTCCTTACTCTGCTATCAAAATGTACAGGTTCTATATAATGCTTCAAAATCAAATCGTGTTTTGATTTAGGAACATCAGAAGATTCGTATGAACTACCCGCCCCAATGCTTATATATGCGTCCATATCTTCCATTTGTGGATAATCATATTTGCACTTTGCTTTCTCTCTTTCTTCTGTTGTTTGCATAGCCAAAGCTCTACCCACTATACTAGAAGAAATTTTTACAAAAGGCATACCACCAGCAAGATAAGTTTCTTTTACAATCTCTGCAATGAAATTTTCATCAACTTTATTACTTGCTTCTATCAAAAGTTTTTCGCCCTTTTGAATATTGCAAGAATACCTAACTAATTGACTCGCCAAAAGTTTTAGTCTATTATCTAACATTTTTGCTCCTATTTAATATTTGTCTTGCCAACAATAGAATTATAAATAGTATAGTTATCATTTCTAACATCTAAGACGTGTTTGTTTAGCATTATAAATATTGACAATAAAGAAACAAACATTACAAATACTAAAATAATATTTAGAGCAATCAAACTATTAGGCTTTACTGCATTAACAGCAATCATAGCTCCAATACTTAGAATAAATACAACAGCCAAAACAATAGAAGCTATCATGCTAAATGTCTTTACAAAAAACTCTGGCTTATGTTTATTTTCTGTTGGGTCAATTTCGATACTTTCGATATTAACGCCTTCCAAAGTTCTGCAGTTACGTAGGAAATTAGATTTTTCTGGAAGCTCAGACAAAACATCAATCACAAGCGAATCCATAAGGCCAAATGACAATAATGCTCTATCATCTTCTTTACCAGTAAACAACTTTACAAATAAGTTATAAACTTTTTCTACACATTTATCAACAAAAGCCTTAAATCCTGTTTTCTTTTCTTTAACGTGAACAATATCTGCCCCGCCCTTGTGTTTTGCCATCATTTCTTCAAATACAGTTGCGTTATCACTATATTTGATGTCACCAAGTAATGTTACATCACCTTTAATGTATGGAACACAGAATCTAAAAGCAGTACCATAATTAAAAACTTTTTCAAGTTCCAAAAGCTTAATGCTTTTATTTGTTTTTATCATACTTTTAACAGCTTTTATATTCGCTTCGTTTTCTTTATCCAAAATAAAGAAAAGTTCATAATTATCCTTATATTTCTTAAAAAATTTTGTTTTTGAAAATTCTTCAAAAAAAGCTTTTACGTCAGCACTTAGGCTCACTACAGGAAAAACATAACTTACTTTCATACTTTTTCTCCAATTATGCTTTTATTATAATACAAAATATAAAAAAATAAAAATGTTTTAGTTCAATTTGCTAGTTAAAAATAATAAAAACATATATAATATTAGTCAAGGAGAGATTTTTTATGAAAGAAAACATTTTAATACCAGCTCTTAACAAAAATTACGCAGTTGGAGCTTTTAACTTTTGCAATATGGAAGTTTTGAAGGCAATCGTTGCCGCAGCTAACGAAGCAAAATCTCCAGTTATTGCCCAAATAAGCAAAGGTGCTATCGAATATGCAGGTCCAGAATACCTAAAAGGTATTGTTGCTGCCGCAAGAAAAGAAGCAAAATATCCTATCTTTTTCCACCTAGACCATGGTGATAGCCTAGACCTTGTAAAAACAGCAATCGAAATTGGTTGTGATTCTGTTATGATAGACGCATCTAGTAAACCTTACGAAGAAAATGTAGCAACTACAAAAGAAGTTGTAGATTATGCACACAGCAAAGGTGTTTATGTAGAAGCTGAACTTGGAAAATTAAGCGGAATTGAAGAACACGTACAAGTAGATGCAAAAGACAGCTGTTATACAGACCCAGACCAAGCTTTAGACTTTGTTACAAAAACAGGCGTTGATAGCCTTGCTATTGCAATTGGAACAAGCCACGGTGCATACAAATTTAGCGGAGATGCCGAACTTAAATTTGACATCTTAACAAAAATCCAAGAACTACTTCCAACTACTCCACTTGTACTTCACGGCTCAAGCAGCCTTGACCAAACAGTTGTTGCAAAATACACAAGCCTTGGTGGAAATATCAAAGGAGCAAAAGGTATTCCAGAAGATATGCTAAACAAAGCAAGTCAAATGCACATCTGCAAAATCAATGTAGATACAGACCTTCGTCTTGCATATACTACAGCAATCCTTGAACATATCAAAGGTCACCCAGAAAATATTGACCCAAGAAAATATCAAAACTATGCTATCGAAGCTGTAAAACAAACAGTTCTTGGCAAAATGGGTTACTTTGGCTCTGCAAACCAAGCCGAATAATTTATATAACAAAAAAGAAGAAAAATAATATATTTTCTTCTTTTTTTATCCAATATTTATTATTATCGATTATAAATAATTATACTAATTTTATATCTTTTTTATAAATATCAACAATATTTGCACAAATAATAGTTATATTTTTATAATTATATTAAAAACAAAAAAAGAGATGCTTTTTAGCATCTCTTTTTGTTATTATTCTTCATCTTCACCCATTTCAATAGGTTTAAGAATTTCTCTCAAAGCCATCATTTGTTCAAAAGTCAAATGTTGAATTCTTTCAAAAGCTTCAAGATAAATAGCAGCGGTTTTGTCGTCAAACTTATCATTATCCCTTGCAGTTCTAGCCATTGTTTGAGCTACTTTCAAAACTTCTTCACGAGTTTCATACTCTTTGTACAAAAGTACAGACTTAATAACCTTAAATGAAGGTGTAATATTAACTTCTTTTGACATATTATACTCCTAATTAATGTTGAACAGGTTCTGCATCACTAACGGTTTGAGCAGCTTCTCTTTGCTCAATTTTTACTTTTCCGTCTTCACCAACTGAATATACATTATCACCAACTGAAAGTGAAAGTTTTCTATTTTCATCCATATTGATAGCATATTCATCAGCTTTTGCAACTTCTTGTCCAGCAGCTTGAGCTTGTTCTTCTCTCTTTGCAAGGATTGCTGCATTTAGATTTTTGATAACATCAGGGTTTGTTACTTTTAGTTTTTCAAGAGCTCCTAACATTTCAATTACTGAAACAGCAACGCCTTCGTTTAACAATTCAACACCAACCTCATCAGCTTCTCTAAATTCTTCTCTAGCAGCATCAATAGCCATAATTTTGTCAACTAACTCAGCTGTTCTTGCTTTGCCACCTTTGTATAGAGATTTTTTATCAGGTTTAATTTCAGCTTTGTCATACAAATCATTGTGACCTGTTGCAATAGGACCAGTATCTTCTCTCATATCTACAGGGGTTGCAAGTTCTTCATTACCAGCCATTTTTGCAAATTCAGCTTGTTTTTCTTGGTGTTTAGTATATAGTTCAAAATATTTTTGTTGATATTCAAATCTCAAAGCTTCTTTTTGTTGTTGTAAAATTGTTGGGAAATCTTGAGGGTCTGCATATGGATTATCTTTCTTAAATTTTTCCATCAAATCGCTAAGTTTTTTAGGATCATCATATGCTTTTCTTAAAGCATCTCTTTCTGCAGCGAAATCAAAATCAGCGCTTTGAGCGGTATAAATTCCCGCTTGTCCTAGAATACCTAAATCTCTGTCAGCAGTTTTTACATAACAGAATGAATCTCTCTTATCAAGAACTTCTTGGATATTTGGAACGCCTGCTTTTAATTTAGAATAAGCATCAACTTTTTCTTGTGGCAAATCCATTATAATTCCAACAGACTTCATAAAATCAACATCCACAAGTCTTGCTGGGTCAATAGGTGTTGGTTGATTTCCTTCAGTTGCTATATATAATTTACCGTCATTGAATGTAACAGAAATACCAGTTTGACCAAATGTCTCATAAATCTTTGCAATTGATTGAGGATTTTTAATTAAAACATCTCTTCCGACCTCAGATAAGATATACTTACTTATTGGTTCGTTTTGAAGAGTGTGATGAACCATTGGTGTTCCTTGAGTGAAGTAAGCAATCATTTCGTCTGCATGAGTTCTTACAAATTCATCTCTTTTTGCTGCATCTACTCTGTTTTCTTTGTCAAAGATATCTGCTCCAGTAAATTCTGCATATTTCATAATATCTTCAATGGCTACTTGAGACATTATTTCTTGAGAAGCAAATTCTTGTTGCATTGCAGCAAGTTTTGTTCTGTCAGCAGCCACTCTAATATCCAAACCATTTAGTTCAGCAAATTCTGCAACTTGATCATATCCTGGGATCAATGTTTCAACAGCGATTTGAGTTGCATCTGCCAAATCTATGATTGTTCCATCTCTCTTTGCTTGTTCGATTGTTTTTTCAAGTCTTTTTGATACTTCAGCTAATGTTAAAGAATCTTCTCTATCAAGTCTTTTACCAGCAGCTTCGCTAGCCATTTCTCTTTGAATAAGTTCTTCTCTCATCATTGTTAGAGCCATATATTCTCTAACTGTAGGAATTGTTGAATATCTTGCTATTCTATCATAGTTTGGATTGATAATTTCCAATCTGTTTCTATTGTTTTGAACTCTAGCATCAATAGCAGCCATATTGTTGGCTACTTGTTGGTCGATCTTTTCATCATATTCTCTTGTAGTAGATCTACCAACATAATCAGAAGCTAACATTTCTTGAGCGAAATAATCCATTGCTGTAGCGGTTACTTCATATTTTCTTGTAGCTTCTTCATATCTCTTATCAAAGTCATGAATATATTTGCCAAAATATTTTGCAGAATCTCTCTTTGCCTCTAAAAGATCGTTTTCATATCTTCCACTACCAAATGCTTGAGCTACGTAGTGTTCAAATGCAATATCCATATAACCAACATCATTTAGATTTAGGTCATGGTCTATAAGAGCTGTTAATTCTGGGCCTGCGTTTGTCTTAAAGTCAGCAACAATTCTTTGTTGTTCTCTTATTTGTTTAATATATCCTTCATAAGCAAGTTGAATAAGAGGATTACTATCTGCAAGTTCATTTTCAAGAATATGTTCTGCAAGCTCTAATCTTGTTTGATTAGCTAAAATTCCATAACTAGTCTCATTTGCTCTTGCATTAATTAGGCTACCATTCATTGCATTGATGTTAGCATTTGCTTGTTCAATTTCTTGATTGTAACCATCAATAAATTGTTGACAAACTTCAGCTTGTTGAGTGAAAGCTTCTTGCTCTGCTTGCGCAGCAGCTTCTTCTGCAGCTATGTTTTTTATTTCACCAGTCAAATTTCTAATTTGTCTTTGAAGCTCTTTCATGGCTTTTTCATGAGCTCTTTCTGCTGGCCCTGGAACTGTATCGTCAAATAGAGTATGAACAGTTCCATTTCTTAATGCTTCTGGAGTTGAAATTGTTCCATCAGCATTTTCTGTATGAACTTCTTCAGCAATTTTTGTTTCTACATAAGCTTTAATAGCAGCAGCTCTTTTTTCAAGATCTCTTGGGTAACCAATTGTTCTTTTCAAAAAGCCTAAAGTGCCTTTATATTCTTCTTCATATTTTGTAATATAAAAGTTAGCCTCATCTATTTTCTTTGCAGTTGCTCTAAGCTCAGCTTCTTTATCTCTCATTGCTTGCAATTCTGCTTGAAGTCTTGCTCTTTCAGCCTCTTTTGCAGCAGAAATATTTTGTGCATTGGAAACCTCATCTGCTTTTACGCCTGCATTATATCTGTTGTCTGCAGAGTTTTGCATATTTTCTTGCAACTCATCTCTGTTTTCATTTTGATAATCAGTTTTTGCAGCTTCAAACAAACCTTTCAAAGCTTCAACTCTCTTTCTTGAGTTGATTGATCTTGCTCTTTCAAATTGAGCATTTGCTATTCTTCTATCAAGAGCTTGGAAATCTTTCTTAAAGATTTCGCCCAATTCGCCAGTAAGTCTTGCGATAATTGCTCTTTCTTCTGCTTCTTCTAATCCTTTTTCACTTAGATCTGTAGTATATCTATCTACAAATCTTTTAATTTCAGCCTCAGATTTTCCTGTTCCTTTGAAATGTTCTCTAAAATCTACTTGATCAAACATTTCTAAAACATCTTTCTTAGTCAATCTTTCTGATTTTGCCATTAAATAAAACCCTCCTATTTGGTTAAGTATATTATAACAATATTTTACAAAAAATGCAATAGCAAACAAGTGTTTTTTGCTATTGCATATTGATTTTTTGCCCATTTTAAGCGATATTTAGCTGTTTTTATGAGAATAGTTGTTTTACAGTTTCGTTTGGTTCTACTTTTAGTGTTGTTCTTGATACGGCACTTGTAATAAAGAAGCCTTGACCAACACCAGCAGTTACAATACTATCTTGCTCTGTTTCGTTAATACCACCGGCGTTACGATATAGAGCAACAAGGTCTGTCATATCGTTAGGAGCAAGTGACATTATTAGTGAATATTGGCAAGCGTTGATGATAGCTGCTGATTGTCTTTCAATTTCAGGAGAACCGATAAAGTCTTTGATGTTCTGTGTAATAACTATAAGCATTCCACCATATTTACGAATACGTTTTGCCATCTGCAACATAAAGTTAAGAGCAGTTGGGTATTTTGGGTTAATAAATACGTGGGCCTCGTCAACGACAACCAAAATCTTACGGTTTGTAGCATATTTATCATTGAAGTCTTTGTTTTTGATAACTTCGTTGTTTAGGAATTTGAACACAAGTAACATCTGTGCGCTTGTGATACCTTCGTTATCGTTTGCAAGTAGAGAACGAAATGAGAATGTAATAAAGTTTTCTTTTGCTTGCAAGCTCATTGGGCCGTTCCATAGGTTACTGTTACGACCA
The DNA here is from genome assembly GCA_045534265.1 of Clostridia bacterium. Lineage (GTDB taxonomy): Bacteria > Bacillota > Clostridia > Christensenellales > UBA1242 > CAKVLS01. The sequence continues at coordinate 21,725 of JAZSJH010000006.1, read as the reverse complement.
CCTGTAGCAAATTTAGAAATATATGTATCAATAATTTGCAAGTTTTTGATTGCATATTCATTTGTTTCTACAGCAAGTTCTTCTTGGATAACTTCATATAGGTCGTCAAAAATTGGGAAAGCTTCTGGTGGAAGTTTAGCAACTTTTGTAGTTGAGTCAATACCCTTTTTCTTGTATGTTTTGATAACAAGAGAGTTTAATCTTTCAAAAGCGTCTGAATTCATACCTTCAAGAATTGTTTTGAAGAATTGTTCTAGGAATTGAAGGTGTGCAGAATAGTCGTCTGTCGCAGCTCCTGAGCCTTCATCAGCTTCCAAAGATGTGATAATATGGAAAGGATTTAGACGTCCGCAAAGTGAAGAACCTACGTCCATAACCTTACCTTTTAGGTTATATGCCATCTTTGAATACTCATCTTCTGGGTCAAGTATGAATATTTTTGCACTATCGGCGGCTAGGTTTGTAAGAAGTGTTTTAGTAGCAAATGATTTACCAGAACCAGATTTACCGATAATAAACATATTACTGTTAACTCTTTCACTATTTCTAGTGTAGAAATTTACAAATACAGGATATTCGTTATAGCCAAGGTAGAAACCTTTTTCGTCCATTAGCGCTCCAGAAATAAATGGGAACATAGTAGAAAGTGTACCAGATGGAATATTCCTATAAAATTCTGGTAATGTATCAAGTTGAGAAATACTTCTAGAAATAAAAGCATCAACTTGTCTACCAAACATTTCTGAATACTTAAAGCCGTATTGTTTCAAAATAGCTCTTGTTTCTTTTTTAGAAGCGTCTTCACAAAGAATATGAACGTTTGTATCGTATAGTGTTTCACCACCGTTTTTGATTTGTTGCAAAAGGTCTTTCAATGTTTTGATGTGAGTTTGGTTTTCCAAAATCTTACTACTCTTTGCAGTGTAGCCCATCTTACCTTCCATCTCAACGATAGCTTTGTCTATTCTCTTTTCTGATTCGGCTTTTGTAACTGGAGTTATGTTAACAACAACGTTTGTTCCTTGCAAACTAAAGAATGGGTAGCCCCAAGCGTTATAAACTTGCAAAGGATAATCACTGATAACAAATGAACGGAAAACTTCGCCATTAATAACTGTTTTATTAACCTTAAATACTACACTGTCTGGTTTTGCCCAGTCAAGGAATTTGTTGAAAGATAATGTTTCCAAATCTCTTTCGTCAAAGTTCTTACCATAAGTAGATCTTAGGAAAATAATCAATTCTTTTTCTTTCAAAAGTTTGCCTTGCATAGGCATAACACCTGTTGCCATAGCAGATACCATACCAGTACAAGTATTTTCTAGAGATTCTCTATCTTTATCATAAACAACAATGTAAAAATAGTCTTTGAAAACTTTTTGATCACCACGGTTAAAATCTTCAATAACGCTAACACGTGCTTCAAATACTGGCGCTCTAACTTCAACTTCTTCTTCAGTCATTTCACCTTCATATTGAAGTTCCATAACGTCATCATATTTTTTGTCTTCACATTGAACATAATCGTCAAAAATCATTGCTTTGTTAACTTTAACAATTGATGCTGTTTGTGTGTTTGTAAGTCTTGATAATGCGTTAGAAAAAGTTCTAATAAGCTGGTCTTGTTTGTATTCATTAAGCAAACTAAAACCAACAGGTTTTACTTCAACTACTTGCGCATAGTAAGTACCAAAACTAATAAATTTTTCATCTTCAATCTTATCAAAAGACATAATTTGGTCTATTGTTGAAGGTTTTTTACTAAGTGGATCTTTATTCTTTTTGAACTTTCTTTTGAAAGCCATAAATCTAAAAATCAAAACAATAGAGTTATAAAGTCTTACACCTTCTTCAATCTTAAAGAACATTGCAGCACCTATTGCAAGATATGCAATACCAACGTAAATATGGTAGGTAAAGTTTGCAAACATAAGTCCGGCAAAACCACCACCAACAATAAAGAACATAATAATGTCAGAAAGTGTAATGCCCTTAGCAAACTCCATTTTTACCTTGGTTTTCTTAGGTATATATCTAGCATCTGCCATTGAAGATAACCTCCTACAATCTAAATTTAAGCATTATTCTAGTAATTATACAAATATTATAATATACTTAATAAAAAACAGCAAATAAAAATACAATCTTTTACACAAAAAAAGAGCGAACTTTTTAGTTCACTCTTTTTATATTTGGGTTAGATTATTTAAGCTTTTTAGTAAGTTCTTGAATTGCTTTAGCAATTTCTGCCATTGCCTTATCTCTTTCAGCTCCAGCTGCGGCATCATTAGCTTTCTTCATATCATTCTTAAGTTGTTTGATTTCTGTAGAAATTTGCTTAATGTCGTTAACTGTAACTTTAGCATTGCTAAATGCTTTTGTCATTGCTTCAGACAATGCAGCCATAGCTTCATTCAAGCCTTGTTGTACGCCTTCACCAATAGCTTGAGTATCAAGTTTTTGCATGTCGTCAAGATCTTTCTTACCTTCATCAACAGCGGCTGCTCTTCTCTTAGCTTCGCTTTCATCAATTTCGTTATCTCTCTTATCAGCTTCAACTTTTGACGCTTGAATTGTAGAAGTACCGCTTTGAATTTGTTCAGAAGTAATTTCGCCTTTCTTAGCTTCAATCTTAACATCTTCACCAAGTCCAATGTTACCATGTCTATCTTCTTGGAATCCAGATTTAACATGTTCAGCAACAGTTTCGGCGTTATCTCTCTTAGCTGTAGTTTCATCAAGAGCACCTTGTGCTTTTTCTCTTGCAGCAGTTGCATTTTGAAGAGCAGTAGCAGCAGCTCTCATAGCATCACTAGCGGCTTTCAAATCGCCACCAACACCGTTTTGACCTTCAAGCTTTTCAAGTCTATTTCTCTCTTCATGAGACATATGAGCACCGCTTTGCTCTTTTTCACGAAGTGCAGTAGCTTCAGCTTGTAGTGTATCGTAATTACCCTTAGCTTTGTCATAATCGCCTTGAGCTTTAGTTTCAGCAGTTTTTGCTTTATTAACAGCAGCTGTTTGTTGATCAACAGTTTCTTGGAAGCTTTGATGTACTTGACCAACAGCTCTTTGACGAAGAACATCTTGTTCTCTTTCTTTGTCTAGAGAACCACCAGAACGTTTGCCCTTAGCATTAGCCTCGCCATATTTCTCATCCATTTTTTGTTGAGCAGCATATGTAGCTTCTAGATCTTTTAGTTTATCTTCAGCAGCAACATCAGCTTTAGTCTTACCAGCATTTTTCTTAGTTTTCTTGATTTCATCCAAACCAGAAACAACATCTTTTGGAAGGAATGTTGATTTCATCTTGTCGCCAAATGCTTCTTTCTTTTCTTTGGCAACTTGTTGTGCATGTTTGTATTCATCATTTTTCTTTGTATAATTATCTTGTGCTTTTGTTAGATCTGATTCTGCAGAAGCAACACCCTCTTTAGCTTTTGCAATTTCTTCAGCATTTCCGCCTTTTTCAGCAGCAGCAAGTTTTTGTTTTGCAGCATTAACTGCACCTTGTTTTTGTTGAACAGCTTTACCAGCTACTTTTGCAGCAGCACCAGCACCCTTCATAGCTGTCATAGCACCAGCGGCAGCACCACCTGTAGCAACAGTACCAGCTACCATTACAGCAGCACTTGCAGCTTTCTTAATACCTTCTTTAGTTTGTTTGTCACCATCTTTAACAAGGTCTTGAATACCTAGAAGGTTACATAGAAGTGCAGATGCAGTTTTTACAATGTTCATACCAACACAGATAATGATCAATTGGAATAGAGTATCATATACTGCATATGATGGAGATACGAATTGTAATGCACCAGCGTTACCACCGAACAATTGTACTTTATTGAAGATAGGAATCATAATGAAGTACATATTGATTGAGAATACAGGAGCAACGATTGAGATTACTCTCTTAATAAATTCTTTTTGCCATGACTTACTTGCGCTACCACCATCAAGAGGAGCAAGAGAAATCATTGGAACAGCAAGTAACATCAAAATAACTATTTCAAATATTCTCTTAATAAGTACACATGCCATAGCAAGTAGCATATAGGTTATAACGATAGCTGAACCAAAACCTACGATCCAGTCCATATCAAGTATGCTGAAGTAGTAGTTTACTTGGCACAAATCCCATACGCTATAAGTCTTTGTTTTTGACCAAGAAATTGGCATAAACAAAGTAGAATAGTCGTTTGCTTTGAACATACCGTTATAGTCGTCAAAGTTCATAAATTCTAGGTTTTTGTAAGAACTTGCGTTGTGTCCATGGTTACCTTTGAACGCCATTCCTATTTGAGTAGCAATAGCTTCATTGTCGCCTTTGAACGCACCTGCGTTGTCGTTCCTATATTTTCCACCGTTACGACTCGAGAATCCGTTAATGTGTTTAGCAAACTCCGGATTTATTCTAGCCTTATTGGCGTTGTATGACATGGCGTAGAAAATTTGTTGTACCATGCCGGTATCATCTCCACCCTTCATCATAGAGTTTACAGTGTCTGTGATAGCGTTTGTAGCATAAACACCAAGCAAACTTACGATAGGAACGATGATAAACATTGCAAGAGACTTAAGAGATCTTGCAATAATTGGTCCTTTTGCACTACCTTTAGCATCAATTGCAAATTCTGATTTAATTACAGCGATAACTGTAAAGATAAATAGTAAAACAATTGACAAAACCAAGATAGAAATGAACAAATACCAAATAGAGTCATCTCTGATAAACATATCAAGGATGTTTACTTGTTCACCAGTACCAAGTGTAATTGGGTCAATACCAGCAAGTTTTTTGAACATCATTTCTGCAAAGTTTACTATAGAACATACACCCATAAATAGGTAATAAATAGGTGCAAACAAGTAAATTATGACAGCTTGGAAAAGACCTTTGATGATATCAACAAAGTTTAATACGAAGTTAACAACGTTCTTGATACCATTAAAGATACTTGACAAAATGCCGGCATTCATCACTAAGTTAAGCATATTTTTCTCCTTTTTATATATTTTCTTAATCTAGCCCTAAAATTTTGTTATATTAACTATAACACATTTTTTTTTATTTGTTAATGATTTAACTCAAAATTTTTCAAAAAAACCAAAAATTTTTATGCTTTTACCCCATAAACTGAAGTAACTTTAGCATTCATTAGGTAATTTGTATCAAAATTATCATAAATTGTCTTAACATTGAAGCAAACTTCTATAAAGTCATACTTATTTGAACCGATTTCGTTATAGATATAGTTTGCACCCATAGCAGATGCATATGGATTGTATTCAAAAGCTGCTGTTGAGTCTATCATTCCAGGTCCTTTTGGTCTCCAACCTAGTGGTGGATCAAAGATATTAATGTTAAATTCTTTTGATCTAAGATCTGGAGTGTTTTTACCAACACAATTTCTAAATGAAAGCAACTTTTCTTTAACTAAATTGTTGTTTTTGTCTTTGAACATAAGTCCGTTGCCTATTTCCATACCAGATTGGTACTCAAAGTTAACGATATGTTCTTCGCTATCAACAACACCTGCTCCGCCGCCATCAGCAACAAAAGCATTTGGAACATAATATACATTACCATTTACGTGGTAACGAAGGTCGGCTGTGATTTCTAGTTTTTGACCTTCGGCAAGTACGGCTTCTACACCTACTTCCATATATCTTATATCAATGCCTTCTTTTGGGAAGATTACAATAGATTGAAGTTTACCAGAATATTCTTTATCAAGAATATAGTTTTCTTCCTCTTCGTCCTCTTCTCCTGATTCTTCTTCCTCTTCTTCTTCGCCTTCTTCAACAATAGTTACGTTTTGAAGATGTCCATAGTTAGAATTTATCTCAAGCAAAGATATATCAGCGGTATTACCTAAACCAATTCCATAACAAGCGCTATAGAATGTGTTGTAGTAGTTTTTGAATAGGTCATTTCTTGTATCACTCTTTGATTGACCATCTATAGTGTAAGAAAGTACAACAGTTGTGTCTGTAGCATCAGATACGGTTGTTTCATAAGTAATTGTCTTAAATACTGGGTTTTTCTCAAAAGCTCTTGCTTTAGAGTTTGCATAGTTTGCAATCAACTTTCTTGCTTTGTTTGTACCAGCATTAGTCATAAGCTCATTACTATTAAATGATTTTTCTTTAATAGCTTTAAGGTCTATAAATGCGTTTTGTGTATATCTTGTTTCGTCCATAGCAAGAACGCTATTTGTACCATTACCAACAATTGTATTTGTTAAATATTCTGCAATAGCATCTGCTTCAAATGTAACAAAACCATTATGGTCAACATATTTTAGAACAAATGCTAAATAATTATCAACAGAAGTGCTTCCTGCTTTTGCAGCTTTGTAATATTCATCAATTGTTCCGCTATAAGCAGCACCCGCATCTGACATTGGAACATTCAAAGATTTATCTTCGTTAACGCCAAAAGCCATAACTGATGCAATATCTACCGCAACGCTATTTTTATATTTATCAACAAATGATGATACATAGTCAGCCCCTGGAGTAAAGTTTAGTTTTCCTGTAGAATCACTACACATTTTCCAAGCATTGGTCTTTAGCGTATATTCAGTAGAACCGCTACCAGAAGAAGTTCCTGTAAATGAAGATACGTTATATCTTATTGCGTCTCTGTGAGTATCAATAAGTTTTAAGAAATTTGTACCAAAATTGTTAACAAATGCTGTCTTATATATAAGATATACTACATTACCATCTGTTTTTGTAATTTTATAAAAACCATCTGATTCGTTAAGAGCATAAGTATTGCCTACAACAGAAGTAATAACCCCACCAAATGTTTTTTCAAGACCAGTATAAGTTTCAACAAGCTCTACTGTTTCTTTTTTGATATTTGCTAGGCTTAAGTTTACTTTGCCCGCTTCTGAATCATAGTTTATAGTCAAAGGAGTACTGCTACCATATGCGTGAGTTGATATCATTGCATATTGCATACTACCTGCTATTGTAAATGTCTTTATATACTTTGCAGTAAGGAAGGCATCTATAACATCTGTAATCTCTTTGTCTGTTGGAGTATATCCTGATGCCATAAGACCATAATTTCTAAAAGTTTGTGCGCCGACATTGCTCAATGGATTAAGAGCTGAACCCGCAGTTGGGATACCATATTCGTTACCAAGTCTTGTAAGTATGTTTGCAGCTGTGTCTTTATAAGCAGCTGTTCTTGCTGCAAGTTCAATAGGGGTTACAGCATTTGTACCTTTCTTGTATATAGACTTAACATAAGCAATACTATCAGAAAGTTCCTTAAACCCTGTTGGGTCTTGACCTTCGTCATAGTTATAAGGACTATATGTTGTATATACAGGAGCGCTTTCTGCTGGCTCTTCTTCTTCGGTATAAGAACCACCAGACCCGCCACCACTTGGATTTGGGTTTGAAGGTGTTGTTTCTGTATAACCGCCAGAAGACCCTACACTATTGGTAGCCTTAAAAGGATTTTCACACCCGCTAAGCAGCATTGGCAATAGAAAAAGAGTACTCAAAGCTATACTTTTTATTCTTTTTTTCATACAACCTCCCTTTTTGACATAATTAGTTATGCTTTATTATAATACATTGTTTGTCAAAAGACAAGATTTTTGGGGTATAAAAAATACTATTTTTTAACAAAATTTTAATAAACTGATAATTTTTGTGTAATATAAATAAAAAAACACAATGTTTGATTTATCCAAAAAAAAGTTTTCAAAGCTGGCAAAATCAAAAGAGGACATTTTTTTGGAAATTACCAAAGCAGTTAGTTAAAAATAAAAAGCTTTGTAAAAAAAGAGAGTATTTTTTTCTACTCTCTTTTTTTTGTTAACCAAGATAAATAATTGTTTCTATAATTGGCTTTATATATATAAGTATACTTGCAATAGCAAAACCAGCAACGCCAACCCAGAAGAAAATGTTATTAAACACTTTGCTCTCTACAAATTTTGAAACAAATTTTGTATATTTATTTAATATCCACAAAGTCATAACAATAACAAAAAATACTATTGAAACTATAAGTCCAACATTAAACATTGGTGGTGTATATGTAAGGACTATTACATTTTCACCTTCTTCAAGTTTTATAGACATATATGAGTTAAGAGATTTATCTATTGAAACTTCTTTTCCGTTCAAAGTCGCTTTCCAACCACTATCAAAGTTGAAAGGAATATAAACACTTTCGCCCAAAGATCCGTTTGTTGTTATTTTTATTTTGTTTCCATCTAATTTTAGGTTATCTATTTCTTTAATAGTTGTTGTGTATACTAAATCTTCAATCTTTGCAACATCAATTGTAGCAAATGTTAGTTTGTCACTATTTTCAATAGCTTTATCAACAATGATTTCTACCGTTTCATCATAAAAATATCCAACTTCATAAATATCTCCAAATAGTAGCCTATCTTCTCCATTTATATTAATAGTTAGATTTTGTTTTTGGTTAAGTGTATTGATATCCCAGTTATAATATAGCAAACTATCGCCCGGAACATTAATTGTGTACTTTATTTTGTTGCCTTCAACTTCAGTTTTGGTAAATGAAGCTTCAACAACAAGGTCACCCGTCTTATTATATACATTATTATATAGGTAATTTGATGCAGCAAAACCTTGATATTCTGTAGGGATATTTTTTATCATATCGTCAGTTGCAAAAATTCCGCCATAAGGAAGATAAAATTTATATTCGTAAATATAAAAGTCTTTATTTTGATCAATCAATGTATATAATCTGCTGCTAAGTTCTGTGTCAGATATTACATATTTTACATTTGCTGTCATATTAGCAAAATATGTGCTTCCCATACCTGTTAAAACGGTATTTGATGTTACATAGCCAAGTTGCTCTGCATTAAGTACTTGATCAGAGCCAATAATGTGTAGCCAAGTAGACAAAGATTGTCTTCTAATAAAATATGGATAATTATAATGTTTTGCCATACCTACATTTGCTACATCTCGCATATGTATTGTATACCTATAATTATTATCCGGAAGTTCAAGTTCTGCGTATATTTCATCAAAATTATCTGTAGCAACTTGAGTTTCAACACGATCATTTAGTCCAACAAGACCAAAACAGTTGGTAAAAATCTCCGCAAAAACAATAATAGGAACAATTATATAAGTTAGTTTTTTATTGTTTAGTTCAAATAATCTAAATAATAAAAATACACCAACGCCGCAGCCAATAAAATAAATTGCAAAGGTCCAAAAATCTATAGAGAATGCTGGTGGGTTTTGATTTAGAGCTGATACCACATAATAAAACACAAGTGGCAAAAACAAAGCAATCAAAGAATAATCAAACTTTTTCTTCTCCTGCTGTTTGCAGTCATAGTGATTGTTAAAATAATATAGCCCCGCACATAGCATTATAAATATAGGAATAAACGCAAATCTGTATGGGAATGATTGATAGCTACCAGTATGCCACATCATATTAACCCTTTCGATTAATATAGTAACTGTAGTTAGAGCAAACATAACAATAAACATCAAAACATTTTTCTTATCTTTTTTGTATTGTGTCAAAAGTTTTACAAAGCCAAACATAGCAAAACAGTTTATACAAATAACTATTGCTTTAGACCAAGTATTAACATATAAAATTTCTTTTTTTGCATTAGCTATACGATGACTTGTCCAAGACTGCCAAAAAGCCGGCAAAAATGAAACAAAAGACATAAACAAAGATAGTAGTGTTCCTACAACAAGTTTTGTGACAATCTTTTTCTTCTCTTCTTTTGTTTTGTCAGAAAAGAAAATTGCAGTAGCGCCACAAAAAATCATCATAAGCAAAACTAAAAATGACATATAAAAACTGAAGATTAAACAAAATGTAAGAACTAATACAAATAAATCCATTTTGTTTTCTCTAAAGATTCTTCTTATTCCAAGGCATAGTATTGGATATAGTATAAGGTTATCAAGCCAAATTATATTGGTATAATTTGCAATTGTCCAACCGCTAAAAGTCCATAAGATTGAATATAAAATTTGAAGGTATGGGTTTACCCTTGGGAATACTTTACGAATAAAGTAATACATTGTAGTTGCCATAAGAGCAAGTTTGATAATCAAATACCAGCTAAGAAATGCTGAAATTGAGCTTCTTGGAATAATAACTACAAGCCAAGTAAGTGGAGATATAAAGGCATTGCTTATAAGTGAGCCGTATACATTAGAGCCTGCACCTAGAAAGAAATTGTAAAAGAAATTTCCACCGCCTCTTACTGCATCCCATAAACTATAATATACAGGAACGTAGCCTACTTCCATATCAATATATGACACATATTTATTGCCAAAAGGCGCAATTCCTTTGCAAGCATAATTTATCATAAGAACAACAAAAACAATAAGGGCTGGTATAAACCACTTAAATATTTTCATAAATTTTGTATCAAATATTGTTTGTGAATTACAAATTTGTTTTTTGTCTAAACTATTTTCTTCTATTGTCTTTTCCATAAAAGTCTCCAATAAAAAAATTAAAACACATTATTTTTTTTAAGTCAAACAATCATTAATATATTTTGCTTATAAACCAAAAGTTGCAACAAAAAAAAGACACTATTAACTAGTGTCTTTTTATTTTGCTTTAATCTACTTATTAGTTAAAGATGTTGCTGTTTGCATCTGATCCGAACCATTCTGGAGCTTTTGATACGAATAGAGCTAGTAAGAATACTAATAGGATAACTGATACAATCGCAATGATAACGTTGATAAGTCTCTTCTTAGCTTCTGCAGCTTTATCAGAAGATTCAGCTCTTGCTAGGTTTACACCAAGAATAACGATCCAAATAGCACCCAATGCACCTACTACGATGATAACTGGGATAATAGCACCATCCAAGAATTTAGCAATTGGTTTCAACCAAGAGAATGATGAGTTATTCCATGCTGCGTCATTTTCTTTGTAGAACAAGCCACCAAGTCCTGGAATGTTTAGGAATAATGCTGCTAATTTAGTTAATGCTAGTGTCATATATAACTACCCTCCAAATATTTATTTTGTTACAAGCATTATAACACATAAAATACCTATTAGCAACAAATTTTCGCATATTTTATAAAAAAGTTTTTTGTGTAAATAAATTACTTGTTTGACCTATTATAACTGATATTTTTTGATAAATCTACTAATTTTTAGTAAAAAATTAAAATAAATTATCTTTGTTTAGTTGTCAAAACGCTTTTATATATTTATAATAAACTATGTAACTTATTTTTTTAACCTATATAGAGGGAGATTTTTTATGAAGAAAATTGGAAAATTCTTATTACTTCTAGTCCTTATGGCGGTTGCATCTTTTGCTATTGGTCTAGTATACGCATATCTTGACGAAGGTTTGCAAAATATTCCTAGCCACATAACAGACGGAAGTTTTATGAACGAGCCAAAATTTACTAGCACATTCATGCTTGCTTTTGGTGTTATGTTCTTGTTATATCTTCTATACTTCTTTACAAAGCTAGAAAAAAGCGACCTTACAGGTTCTAGCAAATCTGGCACTTCTGCTAAGACTAAAGAAGGTAAAGATATCGATCAATACTTTGATAGCCGTTGGGTTACAGAAAAAGAATTGAAAACTGAAAAGAAATTTTTGTACTGCAACTGGAGCACTTTGAGAAACCAAAAAGATGGTATGCTAATTAGAAGTGAACTTGTAGGCAAAAGTAATCTTAATATCAATATGTATGGACCTATACACGCTATGATTATCGGTACTACCGGTACTGGTAAAACAGAAAGATTTATTATTCCTCAAATTCAAGTTTTGTCTGGAACAAAAACAAAACCTTGTTTTGTTGTAACCGACCCTAAAGGCGAACTTTATGAGAAAAACTGCAGAAAACTTTTGAAAGAGGGTTATGATGTTAAGGTATTTAACCTAAGATCACCATATGCTTCTACTAGATGGAATCCACTTGATGGCGCATATATGATGTACCAAAAAGCTCACCACCTAGAAGATGAAGTAAAAACTCACACAAACGTTAACCCTGCTGACCTTAAACTAAAAATTATTTCTAAAGAATACAACAACGAATGGTATGAATACAATGGTGTTGCATACCCTAATCGTGAAGTTTTAGAATCTGAACTTGGTTCTAAAAAAGCGGAACTTATTGACCAAGCAGAAAACTCACTAAGAGAAATTGCTGGTATTGTCTGCCCTATCGAAAACAAACAAGACGCAAGCTGGGATAGAGGTGCACAAGAATTTATCTATGGTACTCTACTTGCTATGCTAGAAGACAGCTTAAAACCAGAGCTTGGTATGACTAGAGAAAGATATAACTTCTACAACCTTGCTCGTATCTGTAACTACAAAGACCCAGATCCAGACAATCCATACAAGACATTAAGACAATATTTCCAAGGTAGAGATGAGTTTAGTAAAGTACCACAACTTATTAGTACTGCTATCAACAACGCTCCAACTACTACAAAATCTTATATGGGTATTGTTAGTGCAAAACTTGGTTTGTTTAACGATACTGGTATGTGTTATGCTACTAGTTTGAACGAAATGGATTTTGATGGTTTTGCTCAAAGACCAACTGCCCTATTCATTATTATCCCTGACGAAAAAGAAGCTCGTCACGGTATTGCTACAATGTGTATTTCTCAGCTATATCAAAAGCTTGTTGACCTTGCTAATGATTTCCAAGGCTTGAAGCTTCCAAGAGCTGTATATTTCCTACTAGATGAGTTTGCTAACTTACCAAAGATTGAAAAAATCGACAGTATGATTACCGTATCTCGTTCTAGAAATATCTTCTTTGCTCTAGTTATCCAATCATTTAGCCAGCTTAATGCAAAATATGGTGATGACGTAGCATCAACTATCATTGGTAACTGCCCTATCAAGATGTTTATCGGTACTGATGATGCGAGAACTTGCGAAGACTTTAGTAAACTTTGCGGTGAAGTAACTATTGAAACCACATCTACAACTGAAAACAAAGGTAAAGATGACGAAAAGAGCAAGGGAACAAGTACATCTGTTGTATCTCGTCCACTTATCTATCCAGACGAATTGGGTCACCTAAAGGCTGGTCCTACTGGTGAAATTATCGTTAAGATTTTGAAAGAATATCCTATTAGATGTAAATCAACTTATGCTTGGGCTACACCTATGTTTGATATGACAAAAATCCAAGAAGATTATGTTCCTAGCAAATCTCTAAACCAAGCTGAAGTAAGCTACAGTATTGTAGAAAGAAATGCAAAAGTGCTAAAACCAAAAACAACTTTTAGCATTGATGATGAAATAGAATAATAAAAGAAGGGTTAACTTCGGTTAACTCTTTTTTATTTGCTTATTTGCAAATATGACCATATGTTAATTTTTTGAAATAAAAAGCTAAGCATTTTTTGCTTAGTTTTTTGTTTTTCGCATTATAAAAAATGCTTTTTTGAAGGTAAAATTTTTATCCAAAATTTATTATAAAAATATTTTCATCTCTACCCCATCAATAAGTCGCATTTTATAAAATTTAATTGAAATTTTGTCAAAAAAACAATTAAAATAATTTGTTATATAATATATATTATGTTAAAATATAGTATATATTATGACCCACTATGTTTGCTAAATATTTTATGGAGAGTTGATTATGAAAAAATTAAAATTAACATTTAATTCCATCTTACTTAGTATCGCAATGCTTTTAACTTTAGGCATTACTTTTTTGGTGCCGACAGTTAATAAAAGTGAGCAGGTTTCATACGCTGCCACTGAAGAAGGTGACAGCTATACAAGAGACTTTACAGAGCATATGATTCCTTATGCACTGATCACTCAAAAGAAGTCTCAAAATGCATATCTGTATCGAAACTATAACTATAACGGCGAGTACATAATGCTAACAACTAGTGATGCGGTTGAAAGTCAAGATTTGTACAACACAACCATATATGTTAAGTTTAACGAAATCTTGCCTCAAGGTGATGCAACTTCAAATAGAGTTCCTGCAGCCAGCCTTAACGTAACGGGACATCTAAACGGTAAAGAGATTAACGTACCTAAAGTTACAGCTGACCCAACTAATGGTTATGTTAACTTTGCTATTAGCTTCCGTGAAACTACAGTTATGACTTGGGCAGAAGACCTATCAGCAATCGACCCTCAAGACAGATCTGGTCTTTATCAATTTGAGTTTACTTACAGATATCAAACTCCAGGTACTGATGGCGTAACATCTGATGAAGAATATACTCTATCAATGTCATTTAACCTTATCGATAAAGAAGATTACTTAACAGGTTCTGATGCATACACAATTACTGGCGCTAACGACAACGGAATTGTTACAGTAAGAGGCGTACAACATCAAACATATTCATTCAACTACAATAACTATGACGCAGACGGAAATGTAATATTCCCAAAAGTTGGTTATGAAGCAAACAAATTTGCCCTAAACTATACTCATACAATTGGTAGTGCAAGCTACGAACACAAATATGCTCAGTTTACTTCAAACTACTTAGAAAGCGAAATATTAGCAGACACATTTGACGACACATTAGTTACTGGTAGAGTTGCTATCACAAACATCAGTGGCGGTTCTACTAAATACTACAACACATACAAAAGAACTTTTGCAGCTCCTGCAGCACCTGCTCCAGCAGCAGAACCAGACCCAGATGATCCTGAGCCTGAGCCGGAACCAGTTGTTGTTTGTCCATACTATGCAGAAGTTGATTTGTCAGAACTTGGTGAATATTGCTTCTATGTAAACATTCTTATTCCTACTCAAATGGGATTTACAGTTACATATGAAGTAGCAGAAGTTCCTGGCATTGAAAATAATGATGTAAAATATCTAACTAACTACGGCTATCAATTAACTTATAAAGACCAAGCTTCAAACACATACAAACTTTTGAGAAATGGTTACACACACGCAGATATCTTGGCTATCAACGAAGCTTCTTCTACAGCAGCTTATAGCAAACCTGAACATATTCCTGTGACAGACCAAGCTCCTATTAAGTTTAACTATTATGCATCTGCTTTTAATAAAAACAATAGCAAATACAAGATATTCCAAACAGAAGAAGAAGCTTTAGCTGTTCTAAATCAAATGAACACATTATCATATTCAGAATTGTTAGGCTCAACAAAGCTTGATACTTCATTTAGCGAAACTTCTAAATTTGACATGTCTGGTATCTACCTTATTAAAGTTTGCTACTCTGTAGAAACTTCATTTGGTTCTACCTACAATGGTATTCAAATGTTCTTCTTCCAAATCAAAACAGCAGCTCCTGCTCTTGTTGTAGAATACGACACTGATGATACAGGAACAACTTTTGATTTGCTTACTTCAAAATTTACAAACAAAAATGTTAGATTCAAAATTCTTAATGATGTAAACTCATTCAATGCTCCTATTACTGTTAGATATACAAGATATGCTAGCTTTAATAGCATTGCAACAGGTAATGGCGTATTTGTTTCTACAAAGTTAGATGATGATTACTACTCTTACACTATGGAAGGTAGTAAGTACTCTATTCCAAAATCTTTCAATGGTAGATACGTAATAACTGTTACTTATAGCCCAAGCAAACTAAATCAATATTATGAATATATCGTAGATACATCAGCGATTGCAGACATTACATTTAACAAGGTATCTTACGAAGAAGATGGTTACTATATTGCTCAACCAACAACAATTGCTCAACCTACTATTAGCGAAGGTGTATATGACCTTGCATTAACTAGCGGAGCATTTACTCTATCATGGCAAGAAAAACCTTGGGCAGCATATACTCCAGACGGAATTACAACAACTACAGTTACTGCTTATTACTTACCAATAAAAGAAAGTAACAACAACCCACAATATTTTGAAGATTATGATAAAACATTAACAAATGGCTGGGAAACAGATACCGCTGCCCCACTAAACTATGCAAATAGCTATCGCAGCGTAAAACTAGATACTCTTCCACTTACTAGCCAACAATATCAATCTGCTAACGGTATCTACTACTTCTATGTAGAAGACTATGCAGGAAACACTTTTGAAAGAATGATGATGATTGATGATACAGTTCCTGTATTTACTCAACAATCATTAATTGATGATGGCGAAGGAAACACAGAGTGGGTAGACAGCTATGATATGGTTGCAAACCCAGCAAACTATGTTAGAACAAACACAAGACTTACTTTTGGTAAAAACAAAGGTCTTGTATACAACTACTTAAACACTGTTGAAAACGAAATTTTCAACACAAAACTTGCTGGAACTTCTCTACTAAAAGGTTATCCTGCTGCATCTCCAGCTACATACTTTATCAATATTCCTATTGAAAAAGTTCACTTTATGAAAGATTATTCAATGTCAAAGACATTGTATAATACAGCAGAAGCAGACAACGCAGTAATCGAACTTACTACAACAGGTGTTGGCGATTTTGCTGGTGAAGGCTACTACGAATTTACTTCTTATGCAGCTAATGGCACAGAAGTATTTATGTATATCTCTATGAACTTTGACGGAGCTGCTGGTCAGTTCTATATGTCTGGAGATTATACAGGTGACACAACTGAAAGATACGTTGCAACAAACAACGGCTCTAACCTATACAAACTTTCATTTAAGTTCAAATCTGGTTCTGAAAAGACAGAAGTTGTAAGAATCGCATACAAATACTATCCATTTGATTATGTATCTCAAACAGCAACTTATCCATTTGCAACAGCACCAGAAAAAGAAGCAGACCTAATCTTGCCAGAATATGACCAAGACGAAGACTTCTTGTACACAATCAGTAACATCAACCTAGACAATGGTAAAACAGCTCCTGGTAAATATGTGCTTACTAGATACTACTATGGCGGCGGATATCAATTAATCAACAATATTCCTGTAGCATCTGACTACGGTGAATATGATGTCAGCGGTAACAAAGTAGACTTTGGTCAAGATACATTTACTAGAAACTACACAATCTATGTTGACCATAACGGAATTATTTCTACAACAACTCAAAATGGTATGAGAGAAGTTGGTGAAAACATTTCTATTACTATCGGTAAAGGAACTTCTAACGAATACACTTTCAAAAACTTCTTTAGAAATGTATCAGCGGGAAGCCCAATCCTTACTACAAACAAATTACCAATTCAAATCAATATTCCAGTATACAAGTACTTTATTGATAACGGTTCTGCAAATACAAACGTAATGAGCAGACTATACTACAACAACTTAGACGTAGTAATTACTTACAAAGACACAACAAAAGCTTACTCTCCTACAATTACACATGTTATAACAGATTCTACACTAGAAGGTTATTTCATTGTTCCATTGTTTACAGGAGAAGGCACTTACACAATCAAAATTTCCGACAGATCTGGTTATAATGCCGGAACTCAAAGAAACGTAAACCCAATGACTTACACTTGTTCATTTGTAGTAAGACATACCTACCCTAATGGTAATGTATATCTAGAAGATGAACTACTAGAACCAAGTGAAAATGATGACAAAGTTTTTGCTACAAATGCTGATAAAGAAAAGAGAGTTGAATTTGTATGGCAAGATGCTCAAGACCCATACACAGCAAGTGTTGTAGAAATGAACATTATAGCTGCCGGTATCGAAGGAAAAGATACTTTCCTTGTTGGTGACTACAACCTAGAAAATATCATTAACGGTACAGACACTTTTGATTACTCTATTTTCAAATACATCAAAAATATTAGAGTTGAAAAACTTTCTTCTGATACATTTGAAAACAAAATCTATAATCAATATAAATTCTATGTTCAACTAAACATTGATGAAGAATTTGACTACAATATCGAAATTAGATATGCAGTTTCTTCAGAAACAAATCACGGTTACGGACAATATGTAAGCACAAGCTACAGAGTAAAAATTGACCGTACTAAACCAATGCTAAATATTGACAACCTACTTGAAAAAGATACATATCTTCTAACTTATGGTTACTATGAAGATCTAGAAGATTTGAAAGAAAACTTCAAGGAAGAAAAAGCAGTATATAGCGATAAACAACCAACAATTTATGACTATGCATTTGCCGTAGATGCTCAAACATTCAAACTAATCTTTGATGGCGAAGATACTATTTCTAAATTCTACTTTAGACAATATGCAAAATTTGAAACAGAAAATCAAAGTATCTCTCCTGACCACCCAGATTATACAAACCTAAATAGTTTCAGCAACTTCCCTAGATTTAACATCACTGAAAGCAACGCAGATTACTATATTGCAAACTATATCCAAGGTGCTACTTTGGGTAGCCTAATATCATCAGCTAGTGCAACAGACATCTCTGCACTATCAAATACTTTCTATGAAATTATTGAAAGAGACCTTGCAGGAAACTACAGAGTATTTACTGTATACTTTACTCCAGCTAATGTTTATTCTGTACTAAATATGGAAGCAACAGCTAACGAAGGTGTAATGGATACATCAAGTCAAGAAATAACTTCTACAACTAACGTTGTAATTAACAACATTAGAGCAATTAATGGTTGGGGACAACTTAATGTTAAAAACATCACAGACGTTGCAAGAACACCTATTAACAAAACATTGACACCATATCTTGGTAGCGCAACTATTTATAATATGTGTAATGAGATTTCAAATTACCTAATCTCTAATGTAAACTGCAAGATTACATTTACTCTAACAACAGCTGCTGGTGTTTCTATCAAACACTTCAACATTGTAAAAACAAACTCTAAACTTCCTATTCCTGATGTTTTGAAAAATGAAGATGATGGCACATTTATTATGGTATTCCCTAAAAAGACATATAATAGCGTTATTTACTTAACTGCCCTATCTGTTCAAAACTATGCAACAAAAGAATATGTTGTAAATGCAATTGGTGTTGACAATATCCCTGGACAAAAAGAAGGATTGTCAGCAGGTCTATACACAATCAAATACACAGATAATACAAATTCATCTTACACATACCAACTAAACCTTGGTATTGACTATGTAAGTTCTGAGGACCAATTTAGATATGCTACAGGAACTGCTGTTGATGGCGGAGATGGTTATATCTATGCTGGTGGTGATATTTATATTACCTTCCAATCAAAAGCACATGGTGTTGCAGTACTAAATACTACAAATGGTACTGACGGCTCTGCAGTTATGATTTTTGCAGACAAATACAACAACCTAAACCCTGCTGATTATGTATTAATCAACGGTGAAAACTACTACAGAATAAATTCAGACATTTATATCAAAGTAGTAGAAGATGTTCAAAATGACAATGGCTTTAGAGTTATTCTAATCAAAGAGCCAGCAATTCAAGATGGTGTTTCTAACGAAGATATTGGTGGAACTAAAAAATATAACATAACTTATTATTATAGTAACTACAATGATAACGGCGCAGACAGAAGCCCTATCAACGAATACAAATTTGTTATTTATAACAAGCTTGCAGGAATTAATCTATTTGATAGCAACGGCAATGCAATAGCAGGCTCTACAACAAGCGGAAGTATGGCTTTAACATCTTCTTCAGTTAAGATTAACTGGGAAGGTCTTACTGATGCTCCACTTGCACAAATGTACAAACCTGTAGTTGTTCTAAACTCATTAACAGAAAATGGCTCTGTAATATCTAGCATAGAGATTACAAACAACAGAATTATCTCTACTCCTGGCTATTATGCGGTTGAGCTTTGCAACACTGCTTTTGGTAACTACAGAACAGTTTACTTTGCTATTCAAGATGGCGAAATTCCATTCTTTACAGTTGTTGATAAACAAACTGGTGCTATTGTTGTTCAATCACCAAAAACTCTTGATATTAACAACAGTATGGATACAACTCACAATAGATCAGTAAAAACTCAAATTCAAAATCATATCGAATCAACATACAGTCAAGATGTAGAAACAAAAACTCTACTAATTAACAAGCTTAATGCTTGTCCAACCAACGTAGAACAATATTTCTCACTTAACGAGTGTGATTTGAGACTTGATGCTTCAAGTGATTTGCATTATATTCCTATCTACTTTAGAGATGGTACATATGTTGCTGATACATCTACTGTAACAAGAGATAAATATTTGACAACATTCTATCTAATCTATGGTGATAACAACCCAATATATGCAAACCTTATTGCTATCACTAGAGTTCCTAGATCTACAACAAGTATCGTTGCTAATAAACTATACTACATTTATCAAACAACTTCTGAAGTATCTAAAGAACTAACTGGTGTTTCTGCAACAATCAAAAACAACGAGTTAGATAACGAAAGCGTACATATTTATTGGAATACAGTTTCTAATGATAATGATGCATGGTACAACAGAGGTAACCTAGTATATCTAAACTATACTTTCAACAATGTAACTTCTGTTAGAAACTATGGTAAAGATGGTTATTCTTCTACAGTTACTGCAAACTGCGGACTATCTACAATTACAGTTAGCGGTTCTGGTAAACATATGCTTACATTTGTTGACCTTGCAGGTAACGTATCATTCTTTAGAACAGCTTCTAATACAAGCCAAGCTTTCTATACACTAACTATTTTGGATAAAGTTATCTTTACAGTTAACAACTCTACTCCATTAGATTATGCAGTATACAACAGCGCAATTACACTTGCAATTGATACTTCTTACTCTTCTGATTATAGTATCAACACACTTACTATGACTGTTATGAGAAATGGTAGCTACTACGAAAACTATATCGTTTCTGATAGTACAAAATATACATTTACTGAATCTGGTAGATATATAGTTACACTTGATGCAACATATCAAGATACAACTCCACTTAACAGCGCTTATTATAACTTTACAATCTTAGACAAAACTTCTGCTAGACTTGCATACGAATTTAACGAAATGCTTGGATATGAAGTTACAAAAGTTTATAAAGATAACAAAGATATAACAAGAACAGTAAAACAATACTATATCTCTCAAGAAGGACTAGAACTTACTCCTGAAGAATATTCTCTAAACGAATTCTTCGCTTCACCAGAAGTATTTGGTAATGGTGACTATATCGTTTCTGTTGCAGTAAAATATAATGCTTTACTTGCAGCAAAAGAATTCTCATTTGGATTCAAGATTAGTGATGTAGTTCCTGTTATTATGTCTTCTCCTGGATATGGCGAAACAACAAAAGGAACTATAGTTCTTACATTTAACCCATCTCATATTTACCAACAAATTGGTAAGAGCAGCATTAAAGTATTTACTTATAATGCAGATACTAACAGATTTAATTTAGCAGACGAATATATCATTGATGAATCTAAGCTTGCAGAAACTGAAGCTACTAAGTTTGAAATAAAAGAAACTAACTCTTATTATTTCCAACTTGTAACTGATAGCGGCAATATCGTAACAAGCTTTAGAATTAACAGAGCTGAACCTTTGAATGCTTTGTCAATCATCATTATTGTTATAGCTTCTGTAACATTTGTAGTTCTTCTAATCCTATTTATTAAGATGAGAACTAAGATGAGAGTTAAATAATCTAAACACAAAAAAAGACCTAATTTATTTAGGTCTTTTTTATTTATATTATGATAGAAAGATTATATTGACATATTTATATATGTACAAAAAACAATATAAAAACAACTATAATTTTTTATCTAGAAACAACTACTATATAT
>JAZSJH010000004.1:0-100437 GCA_045534265.1 Clostridia bacterium | reverse complement strand
CCCCCCCTGCTTTTTGTCAAATATTTTGAATAAAAAAACAACAAAACTCTTCATTTTGTTGTTCTTGATAATTAATCATATTTTAATACTCCACTTCTTTTAGATACAGACCTGCTGCGGGGGCGGTTTTTCCGCCAAGTTTGCGATTGTTACCTTTGAACATTTCGTCAATCACGGATATATCAATAAATCCCCTTGCTATATCTATCATAGTACCGATAATAATACGTACCATATTATACAAAAAGCCATTGCCTTCGATTGTAAATATTAGCGTGTCACCACATTTTTCAAAATAAAAAGCATTGATTGTACGCACTGTATTGTCTTTTATATTACTTTTGCTAGCCATAAAAGAGCTAAAATCGTGTTCTCCTAATATTTTTTGACAAGCTTCGTCCAAAAGATCCATATCAAGATCATATGGACAGTGAGCAGCTCTGTCT
Organism: Clostridia bacterium; assembly: GCA_045534265.1. GTDB lineage: Bacteria > Bacillota > Clostridia > Christensenellales > UBA1242 > CAKVLS01. Next base: position 99,991 of record JAZSJH010000004.1, on the reverse strand, counting down.
ATTTCAAAAACTGAAAGTGGTCTATTCATAACCATTATATATTGATAAGTTTTTGATTTTGCAGAAAACCTGCTGTTAAAGTCGCTATCTACTTCAAAGCTTTTGATTACCCTTATATCATCTGGCAAATATCTATTGATACATGCAGCCATCTTTTCGGGAGCAATAGTTGAGTCTGTTTCAAAGTTTACAACCTGACCAAAGGCATTAACCCCACTATCTGTTCTGCCGCTAGCATAGGTTTCTACCTTTTGCGAAATAGCGTTTTCAATTGCTTCTTCCAAAACTTGCTGGATAGATATTCCGTTGATTTGCTTTTGGTATCCGCAATAGTTTTTGCCTAGATATTCTATTATTAAACAAATATTTTTCATAGTCTTTCCTTACAAAAAATATTTTAGCATATTCGGGCAAAAAATTAAAATAAATACCGCTATAATTTGACTTTTTGGGGGCAAAATTATATACTAACCTTGTATTAAACTTATGGAGGTTTGATTTTGAGTAAAATTACAGTAGACGGAAATACCGCCGCATCAAAAGTAGCATATGCTTTTAGCGAAATGGCGGCTATTTATCCTATCACACCATCATCTAATATGGCCGAAAACGTAGATGAAATGGCAAGTAGAGGCGTAAAAAACCTATTCGGCAGAGAAGTTTCTGTAACACAAATGCAAAGTGAAGCGGGTGCTGCGGGCGCTGTTCACGGTGGACTTGTTGCAGGACAATTAACATCAACATTTACTTGTAGCCAAGGTCTTCTTCTTATGATCCCTAATATGTACAAGATCGCCGGAGAACTTCTTCCTACAGTATTCCACGTAAGCGCAAGAGCATTGTCTGCTCACGCACTTTCTATCTTTGGTGACCATACAGACGTTATGGCTTGCCGCGGAACAGGTTTTGGTATGCTATGTAGCTCTTCTGTTCAAGAAGCTATGGATATGGCAGCAGTTGCTCATATTGCAACACTAAAATCTTCAGTTCCTTTTATCCACTTCTTTGATGGATTTAGAACTTCACACGAAATTCAAAAGATTGACGATATCGACTATGAAGATTTGAAGAAAATTCTTCCTATGGACGCAATCAAAGCATTCAAAGAAAGAGCCCTTTGCTCTACTCACCCACATCAACAAGGCACTGCACAAAACCCTGACATTTATTTCCAAAACAGAGAAGCGTGCAACAAATATTATAATGAAGCTCCAAAATATGTAATCGAAGCTATGAACGACCTTGCAAAAATTACAGGCAGAAAATATGCTCCATTTGATTACTTTGGCGCAAAAGACGCAGAAACAGTTATCGTTATGATGGGCAGCGGCGCACAAACAGTTATCGAAACTATGCCACACCTAAAATCTAAAGTTGGTGTTGTATCAGTTAGACTATACAGACCATTTAGCGCAAAAGATTTTGTAAAAGCAATTCCTGCATCTGCTAAAAACATTGTTGTTCTTGACAGAACAAAAGAAGCTGGCGCTGATGGCGAACCTTTGTATAAAGACGTAGCTACAGCTCTTATGCAAGAAGGCAGAACAAACGTTACTCTATTTGCTGGTAGATATGGCGTTGGTGGTAAAGAATTTACTCCAGCTATGGTAAAAGCAATATTTGATAACGCAGCTGCAAATGGTAAAAAATCATTTACAGTAGGTATTGATGATGATGTTACAAATACATCAATCGAAGTTTATAATAATTTCCACCTAGAAGATGGCAACTACAGCTGTAAATTCTATGGTCTTGGTAGTGATGGTACAGTAAGTGCTAACAAAAACTCAATTAAGATTATCGGTGAAAACACAGATCTTAACTGCCAAGGTTACTTTGAGTACGACTCTAAAAAATCTGGCTCACTTACAATCTCTCACTTAAGATTTGGTAAAAATTCAACTAATGCTCCTTACCTTATCTCAAATGCAGACTTTATCGCTTGCCACAACGTAAGCTTTGTTAACAAATACGATATGGCAAATGACCTTAAAAAAGGCGGAACATTCCTTCTTAATGCTCCATTTGATAAAGAAACACTTCTTAAAGTACTTCCAGACAACTTTATCAATACTTTGAAAGCAAAAGGCGCAAAACTATACGCAATCAACGCTAACGAAGTGTCTAAAAACGCTGGTCTTGGTCAAAGAATCAACGTTGTAATGCAAAGTTGTTTCTTCAAACTAACTAACATTATCGAATACTCAGAAGTTGAAACTATGCTTATCGAAGCCGCTAAAAAGACATATAAGAGAAAAGGCGAAGAAATTGTTAACGCTAACGTTAGAGCAATCAAAGACGCTACAGCTCATATGTACGAAATAAGCCTTGACGAACTAAAAACTGGCAACGAAATAGCAGAAAACAACATCACTGACAAATATTACACAGACTTTATTAAGAAAATCGAACACAAACAAGGTGACAGCCTTCCAGTATCAAGCTTTGATGCTGCAGGATATATCCCAACAGACACTGCAAAATACGAAAAACGTGGTATTGCTGTAGAAGTTCCTTGCTGGGAAAAGAACAACTGTATCGAATGTAATATGTGCGCAATGGTTTGCCCACACGCAGCAATTAGACCTGTTCTTGTCAAAGATGACGAAGTAGTAAATCTTCCAGAAAACTTTGATGTAAAAGACGCTATTGGTATCCCTGGATACAAATTTAGAATGCAAGTTAACGTTGCAGACTGTACCGGTTGCAAAAACTGCGTAGCAGTATGTCCTGCAAAAGAAAAAGCACTTGTTATGAAACCAGCTGTTGAAGAAGCAGAAAAAGAACAAGCAAACTATGACTACTCTAAAAACATCACAAACCCAGAAACAATTTTCAAAGCAAACACACTAAAAGGTAGCCAACTAAGAAAGCCTTACTTTGAATTTAGTGGCGCTTGTGCAGGTTGTGGCGAAACTCCATACATCAAACTTGCATCTCAACTATTCGGCGAAAGAATGGTTGTTGCTAATGCTACAGGTTGTAGCAGTATCTACTCTGGTTCTGCTCCTACTTGCCCATTCTCTAAAAATGACGAAGGCAGAGGTCCAGCTTGGGCTAGCAGCTTGTTTGAAGACAATGCAGAGTTTGGTCTTGGTATAGCTATCGCAAAAAAGAACAAAAGACTTGCATTGAAAGAAAAAGTTGAAGAATATGTAAAAGAAAACAAAGGTGAACTAGCAGACCTTCTAAACGAATGGCTAGCAAACTTTGATGACGGCGACAAAACATATGCCCTATCTTTGAAAATCAACCCACTACTAGATACATCTAGCGAACTATATATGCTAAGAGATGGCTTTGTTAAAGAAAGCACTTGGATTATCGGTGGTGACGGCTGGGCATACGATATTGGTTACGGCGGTCTAGACCACGTACTTGCTAGTGGCGAAAACGTAAACATCTTAGTTCTTGATACTGAAGTTTACTCTAACACTGGTGGACAACAATCAAAATCAACTCCAACTGCAGCTATTGCAAAATTTGCAAGCTCTGGTAAGAGAACAAACAAAAAAGACCTTGGTATGATGGCTATGAGCTACAAAAACGTATACGTTGCTCAAGTAGGTATGGGCGCAGATATGAACCAAGTTGTTAAAGCTATGTCAGAAGCCGAAAGCTACAATGGCGTAAGCTTGATTATTGCTTATGCTCCATGTATCAACCACGGTATCAATATGAGCGGTGCTCAAATGGAAATCAAAAAAGCCGTTCAATCAGGTTACTGGCACTTGTACAGATACAACCCAACATTGATTGACGAAGGCAAAAATCCATTTACTCTTGATAGCAAAGAGCCAACTCTAGACTACAAAGAATTCCTAGAAGGCGAAAGCAGATATACCGCTTTGAAAAAGCTTAGTGAAGAACTAGCAGAAAGACTATTTGAAGAAAGCAAAGCCAACGCAATCGCAAGATATAACACATATCTAAAACTTGCCAAAGGCGAAGACGAAAACAAATAACAAACCCTAAAACAAAACAAAAAGAACTAACAAATCGTTAGTTCTTTTTTTTGCTTAGCAATCTCGGGTAAATTTACAAGTAGGAAAATTTGAACAACCATAAAAATAATGATTGCGCTTATACTTCAAACTATATCCATACCTTCTTATTAATTTTCCTTTACATAAAGGACACCTTAAATCAAACTTTTTCTTAATTTCATCTGCATTCTTACAATATATTAATTGTTTTTCTTTAGACTCTCCTATATTATTATAACAATGAGTTAAACAAAATGTAAAATCTGGACAAGATTTGCATTGTTTATCACAAAAATTAAGTTTTGAAATAGGTATTCCATATTTATTTTCAGCATTTTCTATTTTTTCATGATACAACCACTTCATTATACTAACATCATTAAGCAACATATTTTCTAATTCTTCGTAGGTTACCAATTTTTTTATTTTACTTAAATCAAACTCCAATGTATTAAGCTTTAATTCTTTTATTTTTGTTAATTTTTCAGAATCAACCTTATGGGTAACAAATATTTCAATACAATATTTATTTTCATTTTCGTCTTCTAAGATAATATCTGGCTTTATATCATTAATATATTTTTCTACATCTACCGATTTTATTTTAATAGGCTTTTCTTCTTCGAGACAAATAGGTTCATAATTTCCAAAAGTAACTTTTGGAATAACAAAATATTTACTATTTTTAAAAATTTCTTTTGCTAACAAATGTAAAGAAGATTCAAATGCATGTTCACAATTTGTTGTTGATGAATGTGCAAAATGGTGAATTTTAATTTTGCCTTTTTTAGCAACTAAATTTTCATTACATGCAGGACATTTACACCCACAAGCAATACCACTTTCAACATCTTCTATGCTAACCAAACACCCATCTTTTAATGCATAAATAATTTTTTCCATCAACTACTCCTTAACAATAAAATTATAGCATAGAAAAAATAATTATAATAGTATTTATCGCTAAAAAGAACTAACAAATCGTTAGTTCTTTTTTGTTTCAAATATCTACAACATCCCCACCCTATTGAAAAAATAGTAAATGTATGTTATAATAAAGGTATGGAAAAAGAAAAAATCACTTTTACACAATATAATAATAGTTACAACGCCGACCTTAACACTTGGGGCGAAAAAGAAAAAGCTCAAGGCAGAAATGGTCTTGACGAGTTTGTCATATCAAAAGGAACACCTTTGGGCGACTATCTTGAGTTTGTAGATAGCGAGATGAGTGATGTTGCTTGTGATATAGCCCTTCTTGATGGAAAGCTTGCGGGATTTATCTGCTATACAAGTCCAGAAGATGGTCACGTACACATAGAGATAATGGGCGTAAATCCTGACATTCGTGGCAAAGGTGTAGCAAGGTCTATGTTGACAGCTTTCAAAACCGAAATGCAAACGGTGGCTGGCATTGAAAAGATAACACTAGAAGCAAACAAAAACAATGTTTCGGCACTAAATTCCTTTTCAAAAATAGCTACAAAAAGTGACAGCCAACCAAAAGAAAACTACGTTAGCTTTGAGCTATAAAAAGACATATTTTGATTAATATGCCATTAAAATATATAAAACCAAAAAAAGCAGTTTACTATAAGGTAAACTGCTTTTTAATTTTTATTATTCTTGAACAATTGGCTTTTTGAAGTCTTTTAAGATTTTGTTCATAATCTTTGTTTCGCTAAGACCAAGTTCACGCATTAATTCGTCTGGAGCGCAACTTCTACCAAACTCCGTAATATTAAATACATTGTCTTTTTCGGTAACGTATTTGTACCAGATGTTGTCGCTGCTAGCTTCTATTGCATATACTTGAGTATCTTTGCCAAGAGTTTTGTTCTTGTGTTGAGCTGATTGTTCGTCAAATAGCTCTGTACATGGCATAGAAACAACTGCTGTTGGAACGCCTTTTTTGTCTAGTTTTTCTGCAATTTCTACAGCAAGACTTACTTCGCTACCAGTAGCTATAATAGTTGCTTTTGTTTTCTTTGCAGGTTTGATAATATATCCACCCTTTTGAGCTTCTTTTGCATTGCCCGCTACTCTTGTAAAGTTTTGACGAGAAAGTACAATTGCTGTTGGGTATCTAGTGTTTAGTGCACAGTCATATGCTACAAAGTTTTCTTCATAGTTTGCTGGTCTAAATACTCTTATATTTGGCATAGCTCTAAGTGTAGCTATTTGTTCTACTGGTTGATGAGTAGGACCATCTTCTCCCACAGCCACGCTATCGTGAGTAAATGTATAAATAACAGGTGTTGGCATAAGCGCTGACATACGGATAGCTGGTGTCATATAGTTTTCAAAAGCAAAAAATGTTCCACAGTAAGGAATAAGTCCGCCATGAAGTGACATACCATTGCAGATAGCGCCCATAGCGTGTTCTCTTATACCAAAGCAAAGGTTCTTGCCTGCTCTATTGCTTGGGGTGTAAGTTTCTTCTTCTTTCAAAACCGCTTTTGTAGAAGGACCAAGGTCAGCGTTTCCACCAATAAGTTCTGGAACAACTTTTGAAACAGCATTAAGAACGATACCATTGATATCTCTAGTGCTTTGGTTGTCGCTAAATTTATGTTTATGGTCGCCAATTATTGACAATACATCATAATCTGTACCATCTACGCAGTCTCTCAATTCTTCGTAATCGCTATAATATTTTACTTTGTATTTATCAAGAAGTTTTTGATAAGTTTTGTAATTTTTTAGTTTTGAATCATTGATTTTTGTAATGTATTTTTTGATATCCGCAGGAATCTTCCAGTCACTTTCTAGATAATCAAGATTTACTTTTAGGTTAACTATTTCTTCTGGTTTTAGTGGAGAGCCGTGGCATTTTGCGTTGCCAGCATAGTCACTACCATAACCTATAGTTGTGTTTACAATAATCAAGCTTGGCTTGTATCTAGATTGTTTTGCAAGGTTGATTGCAACATCTATTTCGTCAATAGAATTGCCATTTTTTACTTCCAAAACATTCCAGCCTTGAGCTGTAAATTTAGCTTTGGTGTTTTCTGTGTTTACAGTGTTTAGGTTTCCTTCGATAGTTACTTTATTGCAATCGTACAAAACAATAAGTTTGTTTAATTTTAGATGACCTGCAAGTGAAATAGCTTCGTTTGCAACACCTTCCATAAGACAACCATCACCACAAAAAGCATATGTGTAGTGGTCGATAAGATTATTGTCTGTTTGGTTGTATCTTGCAGCCATATAACTTTCGGCGATAGCAAAACCAACAGCATTGGCAATACCTTGACCTAATGGACCTGTTGAGCAATCTACACCATCAGTAATGTATACTTCTGGGTGACCAGGTGTGTTAGAACCTGATTTTCTAAACTCTTTTAGGTCGTCCATAGAAATATTGTATCCAAACAATTGCAATGTTGCATAGTATAGAGCTGAGCCGTGTCCTGCAGAAACTACAATTCTGTCTCTGTTAAAGTAATGACTATCTCTACTGTTGATTGATGCATTTTTGTATATAGAATACAAAATAGGAGCACCAGACAAAACAATGCCTGGGTGTCCAGAACCTGCATTTGTTATCATATTGCAACCAGTTACTCTAAGGTAATTTACAATTCTATCATCTATTTTCATAAATATTAATTCCTTTTTATTTGAAATAGTTGTTTATAAGTTTTAATGCTTTTTTTGTTGTTGCTTTTTCGTTTAGGTCTTTTAAGTCGATTGTTATATCACAGCTTCGACTACACATTGCATCATATTCGTCAAATACTGTTTTGATGTTTTCAAGCTCAAGTTTCTTTTTTTCGTCTTTTACACTATCAACATATTTATCATATGTTTTTCTGTCCATTTTTAGATATACAATCATACTGCCATCTTTTAGGCTATGGCGACTATCTGCACTCATAAAAAATCTAGTTTCTACAGAGATAATTGTGTTTTCAAAGCTTGCAACTGTCTTTACAGCCTCTTGTTCAAGTTTTGCAAGGTATTCTGGTCCGCATAGGTTAATTACTTCTTGCGCAGTTGTTGCCATACTGAAGTCAAGAAAATCATTTATATCGGCATAATAAAGATCAAGTTTGTCAGCGGCAGCTTTTGCAATCTTTCTGCCAAAACTATTTACAACACATATAAAAGTAATATTATTTTTCAATTTCGCATTTTCCTTTTTATATAAATATAATAACATTTTTTAATATTAAAAACAAACAATTTGATTACATAAACAAAAAAAGTAAGACAATTTTTATCTTACTTTTTTTTATCTTATTATTTATCTTTATAAGCTTTACGTGCAGCCTTTTTTGCCATACTTTTTACTTTTGATTTTGGATAGAAACATAGCACCGCAGTAACAGCTGCAACACCTGCTGCAACATACCACCACTCAATGTGATAACTTGCTGGCTCAAAAAAGTCTGCGATATATTTTATCTCTCCACCCCTATTATAGATAAGGATAGTATCACTAACATCTGTTCTTAATACTTGAGAATGAACAGATTCTAGATTTGTTATAACTTCATTATGTGGATGACCATATTTGTTATCAATGCCACAGCTAATAATTGTGTATTCTGGTTTTACTACATTCAAAAATTCCATACAAGAAGATGTATCGCTACCGTGGTGACCTGCCTTTAGCACATCTACATCAAAATCAGTATGATTTGTGTATGCTGCCAAAAAGTCTTTTTCCACATCATCACTAGCATCACCTGTAAACATATATTTTTTACCAGCATTTTCTAGCATCATAACAGGAGAATAATCGTTAGGGTCAGAATAATCATCTACTGGACCATAAAACGTAAATGAATAACTATTTTGGGCGTTACTTGCGTCTGTATATTCTATTTCAAGATCTGGCTCTATTGTTATAACTTCATCAGCATTATCCATAGCCTTGACAGTATTATCCCAAATATTAGTTGTAATACTCAAAACACCACTAATTGCAGTTTCGGATTTGCTTGTAACTCTTGGTCTATAAACTGCCTTCACATCATAATTTTCAAGTAAAACTTTAGCCCCACCAATGTGGTCTTTGTCGGTGTGTGTAATAATAAAATAGTCTATTACATTTTCGCCATTTTCAAAGAATACATCATTAAGATAAGTTGTAACCATCTCACCATCCGTTTCTTCGCCAGAGTCAATTATCATAACTTTGTCATCAGGAAGACGAATCGCTGTACAATCGGCTTGACCACAATATATATAATGTATTTGCAAGTCGCCATCTTGTATATCGTCAAAACTGCCTGCAGAAACACCGCTAGCTGGATTTATCATAGCTTCCAAAGTGTCAGCAAACAAAAAGCTCACGCCCAAAATTGCCATAACAAACAAGAATATTAAAACACGGGCTTTGGAAAATATATATTTATTTTTCATTTGTAAGTCCTCCTATTTATATTACTTGTACACCTTCGCCAAGGTTAAATTGAGATTTTTTCTTGCGTTTTGGTTTTACCGAAATCATCTTCAAAAGGTCAGGTATTATAAGTTTGGTTGCAATATACCCTTCTTGAATCATTTCATCTACACCTTCAGCTTTGGTTGACTTAAAACGTTTTGTATCTGGTTTTACAACTATATCAGCATTAATATATCCTTTAACAGAATTTGATTTTGTACCAATACTAAGACTAGCCCCAAGCACGTCCATAAGTTTTAGCGAATTTGTTCCACCGCCACGAGATGGGTTTGCGTCAACAGCAACAATATAATCGCAATCAAAAAGTTTCAAAACGTCACTTGGAATATTATTTTGAAGTCCGCCATCTATAAGATGCATATTTTCATAAACAACTGGATTAAATACCCCCGGATAACAACAGCTACCAGCAACGACTTTTGCAAGGTTTCCCTTTGTAAAAATCATTTCATCACCAGAAATTAGGTCAACTGCAACAACAGCAAGTGGCTTTTTGAAAGAATCGACAGTCACGTTACCAAGGTTGTTTGTAATCAAATTTTCAACACCTGTTGTTGATGAAGGAACAAAAATAAGTTTACTATTTCTAATATCTTTTGCTTTGATAGATTTTGCAATAGGAATCATATCTTGATAGCTATAACCCGCAGCATAATAAGATGCAATAATGCTACCCGCACTAGTACCAGAAACCGCATCAAACTCAATGCCAGCTTCTTCAAAAGCTTTGATAGCACCAATATGCACAAAACCCCTTGCGCCGCCACCACCAAAAGCAATGCCTATTTTTACTTTTTTGTTCTTTTTATATTCTTTTTCTGTTTTTTCTTTTCTTCTAAATAATCTAAACATAAGTCTTTATTTCCTATAATATTATATTAACATATTAAGAATAATTTAACTAATATTTTTAACAAAAAATCATCTTTTTGTGTTTTTGCTTTTTGAAGACTTTTTTTTGTACAACAAAAAAAGACTTACAAGTGTAAGTCTTTTTTTATGTTTTATTTTACTTTTTGTCTGTAGTTCCTAAGATTGCATTAACCAAAGCTTCTACATCTGCGTCAGCCATACCATCTCCACCAAGGTCGATATCGTCATCTTTCTTAGCAGCCTTTTTTGGTTCAGCTTTCTTTGCTGCAGGTTTTTTAGCAGGTTTTGCAGGAGCTTTCTTTTCTTCTTTCTTAGGCTCTTCTGCTTTTAGCTCTTCAACCTTTTGGTCAGGTTTTTCTTCAGCAACTTCTGGAGCTTTTGTTTCTTCTGCAGGAGTTTCTACTTTTGCTTCTTCTTTTGCTGGTTTTTCAGCTTCTTGTTTTTTCTCTTCGGCTGGATCTTCTTTTGCTGATTTTTTAGTTTCTTTTGTTGGTTCTTCCGCTACTTCTTTTTTGCCACCATCTTCGTTGTCACTATCGTCAGCTGGGAACTCAGCAAGTTGAGCTTCAAGTTCAGCAATATCAGCTTTTAGTCCTTCAATGTTGCTTGTTAAGATTTTGTTTGCTTTTTCTAGAATCGGGTATCTATCTTTGTTTGCTTCCATAACTTCGTGGCAGTGTTGAACAGATAGTTTTAGTCCTTCTAGTAGATCTAGTTCTTCTGCTAGTTCTTTTGCTTTTTCTTCGTCAATGTCTACATAGTTGTTTACACCATATAGCATAACTTTCTTTTTAGCAACCATTGCTTCTTTTCTACGAAGTTTCTTTTCGTCATTAGCAAGAGTCATTGCCACTCTCTTTAGTGGTAAGTAATCTTTCTTGTTAGCAGAAAGTTCTTTTTCGTTTGCTTTTAGTCTTTGTTTCAAAAGTGCAAGTTTAGTTTCAATTTCTTCTTTTGTCATACCTTTGCCAGTAATAACTTTTTCGTATACAACTTGAACTTCTGGTTTTTCGTTAACTTTTTGAGTTAGAGTTACAACTGTAGAATTTGCTTCTTCCAAAGCTTTTTTAAGTTCTTCGATTTCTTTTTGTAGTCTTTCTTGTTCGGCTTTCTTTGCTTCTACTTGTTCGTCTTTTTCTGCTTGAAGAGCTGCAAGTCTTGCTTCTTGTTTTTCTTTGTAAGATTCCATAATAGCAATTCTTTCGTCTTGTTCTGCTCTTTCTGCTTCGATTTCTGCAAGTTTGGCTTCTTGTTCTGCCTTTTGAGCTTCAAACTCAGCTAGTTTTTCTTCTTGCTCTGCTTTTTGAGCTTCAAATTCTGCAAGTCTTACTTCTTGCTCTAGTCTTCTTGCTTCAAACTCAGCTAGTCTTTCTTCTTGCTCGTCTTTTTCGGCTTCGATAGCTGCAAGACGAGTTTCTTGTTCTTCTCTAAGTTTAGCTTCTACTTCTGCTTGTTGTGCAGTAATTTCTGCATGTTTTGCTTCGTATTCTTTTCTTAGTTTTTCTTCGATTTCGCTCTTTAGAGCTTCTTCGTTTACTTTTGGTTCTTCTTTTGCTGTTTCTTTTGTTGCCGCACCGGCGATTATTCTCTTGATTTCATCTTCATCAATTTCTTCTTCGCTGTCTTTTTCATCTTCTTCAGCGGCTTTTTGAGCTGCTTCAAACTCTCTTCTTCTAGCTTCGATAAGTCTTAGTCTTTCAGCAGTTTTTTCGTCTTGTTCTGCTTTTTGCTTATTGATAGAAGATGGAGAAATAGTAGCCCTTGCTGCAAGACGCTCTTCTTCTCTTGCTTTTTCGTAGTCAATGCCTTCTACTTCTGCAGGAGCAACAGGCGCAGGTCTTGTATTTTGTGCTGGTTGTTGTACAGGTTTTGGCTCTTGTCTAACTTCTTGTCTTTGCGCATTTGCGTTATATGTTAGCTTTTCATACTCATCTTGTCTTTGTTGAGTAATCATCTTTGGTCTGCCATAGCTACCACCACGGCTAGATGACCCTTTATTTCTTCTAAAGAAAATACCATTAGAGTTGTCAATAATAGAAATAAGAAGATCTGATAAAAATACAATAATAAAGGTACCAACAGCAATAATACCCAAAATTGCAAGAATTTTCAAAAATACATCTAAAAACGTCATAAATTTCCCCCTGATGTTAAGAAACACATATTTTTACTATATTTTTTGATTAGCAGGAAAGCGCCCTACTTCATTCAAAAATATTTTAACACATAAGGCAAATAGTGTCAATACAGAAATTTTATCTATATCCAATTATTTTATAAAAATGTAAAAATTTTAATCAAAAACTCAACAAAAAACATCATTTTGCCTATCAAAAACCCAAATTTCAAATTTAAGCCATAAAACTTTTTTGTTTTTGAGAATATTTTGGTTAATATTTGATATGGTTTTGAGATTAATTTTTTCACAAAAAATCACAAAATCTATTTAACTATTTTCATTTAATATCAAAATCATTTGCCCGCTATATAAAAAATTGTTACAATAAAAGAGTAAAATATGTTTTTTTGATACTATGTATCAAATAAAAAGGAGATCAATATGGAAAGAAAATCCTTAAGCAAAAAGTGGAAGATTATCATCTGCTCTATTGCTCTAATCCTTGCTATGGCAGGAACCGGCGTTACCGTTTGGGCTATAGCTAGAAATTACTATAGATACAATGCCGACTTTGAAGTAAATATCACCGGCGGAAGATATGTTAACGCAAGCGTTAAAGGACAGTCTTTCCTTGCAGGAAGCGATACTGCCCTAGAGAGCCACACAGCTACATTCAACGCAGACACTCCAAATCAAGATGTAGATATGTCTTTCAACGAAAAAATCACTATGGAAAATGATGAAAGAGTTTCTAAACTTAGATTTGAAGTAACAAACAATTCTCCATACTCAAATCACTCTGACCTTATCCTAAAACCAAGCAATACAGTAACCGACAAAGATGATGTTATTATTACTTGGTACTACTCTACAAATAACACAAACTTCTATGTACATACAGGCGAATATCTAGTAGCTCACAAAAATGACACTCTATACCTAGAGCTTAGAATGCTAGCTACAGAAAACCTATACGGAACTGTTAACTTTACAGATAGCATAACAATCGACCTTTACTCAGAAATGGAAGAACCAACAGATTTTGAGTGGGAGTATGATTATGAAGTTGTATACAATGAACAATCTACAAACCCAGACCCACTTGATGTTTATAGAACCAAAAAGTGTCCAACTTGCGCATCTTCTTGTGGAGAAAGAGAATTTATAATAGAAGGATATCAATTTTTAGAACCAAAGTCTTATACAGAGCATATTTCAAACACTGTATTTTTAGCGCATCTTTATAAACATACTGGCGGTGCAACAACTTTTGCAGGCGGGCTTGATAATATTACTATTCTAGATGTAAACGGTACAACCCTGGAGTTAGTTTTTGAAATAAATGGGAACGAAGAAACACACACAAAATACAATAATGTAACATTAAAAAATTTTGAAAGTGGAATTAGCGGTTTATCTATAAAATATTCAACTGAGTATACAGGAAACAAAACACTTACAGATGCGGTATCAAATCTAAAAATATCAAACTGTCTCCCATATGGAAGTGATTTCTTTTCTTCAGAAACACAAATTAATAATTTTATATTAGAAGATTGTGTTATTGGACCTGGAGTTACTATAAGCAATGTACACAATGCTATAATCAAAAATATCCAAGTTGATTATCAAAATCAAATAGGCATCTCTAACGCTACTGGAAACATATTCTTGTACAATAACTCAACTACTTGGTTAAATATATCAAACATTAACAACGCCAACATTCATATTATAAATAACTACTTTGAAATTGAAGGTGTAGACTACAATACTAATTGGATTACTTTAGGGTCAATATCAAACTCTGCAATATCTTTTATAAACAATACAACATCTTCACAAACTTTCAAAACATATAAAATTAACACTAATGATACAATATCATCAAGTTTTGTTTTACCACTTGTATAACACACAAAAAACACAGGAATCATTCCTGTGTTTTTTATTTATATAAAATTGTCTTTTGTCATTAAGATAACAACTTCTTTTCTTTTATCTATGAGCATCATCCCAGGCTTTTTGACGGATTTTAGTTAAAACAGCGTATATAATAGCCACTGGGAAAAAACCAAATATAATCCAAAGCATAAAAATCCCAAACTTGAACTTTGGTCTATCGCCTGATGTTTCAAAAACTTGAACATTAATATTGCCAGCAGGGGCTTGCGTTGTTTGATGTTCTGACAACGGCTCTACTTTTTCGTATTTAGAATCGTCTTTGTATACAGTACCACAATATTGGCATTTCATTATTTTTCTACTGCCGTCAAAATTAAGATTTGCTCCGCAACCAGAACATCTAACAGATTTCATAATTTATCTCCTATGAATATATACTACACTAAATTTACAAGTTTTGTCAAATATGTGTTGTTTTATTATTTCAATATATTTTTAACAAAATATTTTTTATAAAAAAACTACTTTGCATAAGTAGCTTTTTTTTGAATTAACTTTTAATAACAAAAGCGTTTTTTGAATTTGTCTATTTCGTCTTGTATCCAATTATTTCTATCATACTCATATGCGTTGCCAAGGTTGTATATAAACCTATAAACAAAAACCCTATCTTGCAAATATTCAAAAGCAAAAAGCTCAGGATAATTTTTTATCAAAATATCGCGCACATTTTTGTAATGATTTATATCAACATTTGGCTCATCAACTTCGCTTGCAAATTTGCAAGGGTTATCAAGCATCTGCTCTATAATTAAAAGTTCGTAATCAATAGAAGTATACAACACTCTATCAAAATCTATAAGATAAACTTTATCTCCATCTAAAATAAAATTGTCAAAGTGTGCATCATTATATACAAGACCTAACTCTTGCTCTTGCATAATTTTATCAAGTTTTGTCCCTGCAAAGTCAATTAAAAAGTCAACATCAAATCCACGCCTTTTCAAAATGTCAATATTAAGTGCAAAAGATTTTTGCCACTTTTCTATATTATTTTTTTGAATATACTTTTGTGGCAAAAACTCATAATTTTGTTTGTTAAATTCTTTCAAAATTTTTGCTATTTGCAAGACACAATTTGACCTTTGGTCATCTGTCAATATGTGCCATATTGAATACAAGCTTTTACCTTTAAGTTTGGTTATGATAAGATAGTCCACACCATCAACATCACCAGACGAAACATACTGTGGTATAAAGTCTAATTTTACGTTTTTGTAAAAGTCAATTTCCTTTTTTAGCTTTTCGGGTTTAGACCTTTTTGAGACAATTTTTATAACCAATTTTTCATCAACAAAATATACTTCGTTTGTAAAACCTGAAGTTGATTTTGTTATGTTGTCATACTCTATATTTTCTTTTTGTAATATTTTTTCTATTAGTTTTATCATTTTATCTTCTCTTTTTCGACCAAGTAGTCGATTTTTTATTTGTTTTTATAAATACACATATGCTCACATACACACATATTTATACATAAATTTTCGACCGTACAGTCGGCGTTTATATTGCTTTTGTTATTATGTAAAGATATTACGTTTTAAGACCGCTTGGTCGGGCATATACCCCGCATAAACACTTAAAACCAGGGATTTTAGCATTTAATAGAAACAAAGCATTTTTCAAGTTTTGCTTTTTCTATTTTAATCATTTGTAAATCCTTTTATATAATAAATTAAATATCTTCAAAATTTGTCTGTCATAAATTTCTTTGCTTTCTTCAAAATGTAAAAGTTCATTTTTAAGTCGTGGAAGAAGAGCTACTATATCATCTAAGTTTTGTTTGTTATCCAAACACTCTCGCCATCTACCCAATCCTAAAAACGCAAGCTTGTCACTATCTTTGAGAATATGTCCCTCTATTGTTTTTGCTGTCATACTATAATTGTGAGTTTCCACACATTCAAAACATTTGTCTGCAAAAGATTTATCATAGCCATTATTTATAAGTTCTTGTTTTAGCATTTGTGCACTAACAAGTTCGTGACCTTCTTGGCATTTTGTTCTACCAACATCATGCCAGTAACAAGAAATCAAAATACAATCTAAATCCACATCTTTTGTATCAATCTTTGTAAGTAGTTCCTTGCAAAAACAAACAACATCTAAAGCATGCTCTAAATTGTGTTCATAATCATTTATTGTAGACATATATTCTTTGGCTATATCTATTATTTTTTTGTGTTTGATTTCAATTTCTTCAAAATTTGTTGTCACAAAAGTTTCTCCTTGATTATATCTTTCACTTTATTCCACTCACGCTTTAGACTATCAAACGAAAGGGTTGACTCTACTTTATCTATATCCACCCAATACATATAATGAGTGTCGGTTGAAGTGTTATCGCTTTTGCCCATATCTATAGCTGTATACATATAACACTCACATTCTTCTCCCCTAGGTGTTGTATATCTCTCTATTGTTGGTGGAATATCCTTTACTATCTGCGCCACTCTTTTTGTTTCTTCTGCAGTTTCTCTTATTGCACATTCTTCCAAAGTCTCGCCTTCGTCCAAATGTCCTTTTGGGAAAGAATAATCTTTTTGTTTATCTCTATATATTATTGCAATGCAGCGTTTTTCTATACTTACTAGATAACAACCAGCTTTTTGTGTTGGCATAACAAGTCCCCCCTAAATTTTTACCTTAAAACCATTTCTGCTCCAAAGCCAAAATGGCGTATGAATATCTATTGGATCAATTCCGCTACCTTTCAAAATATCTTTCCACCTTTTGGCAGCGATTTCTCTAACATCACTTTTTGAAAGTTCATATTTTGATATAACTCCCAATTTTACACTTGCTTGCAAAACATGTGTGTCTGGAGCTATAGAAATTTCACTTTTGTTTTTCAATTTAGCATCAGTATAATTACTTATAACATATAACCAGTAATTTAATATTTTTGTACCAGACAAATATGGAAAATCTTTTTTGTGACTGCCTATATATTCTTTTATTAACACAACATTATAATCAAACTTTTCAAAAAAAGTTTTTACAGATCCGCCAAAATCCCTTGTAAAAGTTTTGCAAAGGGTTTGCCATATGATAGGTTGCTTATTTGGCTGAAGAACTACTTTATAACTGGTTAAAGCATCTCTCAAATTTTCTTCACTACAAGAAGTTGCCTTATAGGGATTAAAAACAAAATTTGTTTTATTATCTTGATAGGTCTTTAATGCACTTTCCCACAATTTATAAGAATTTCGCTGATAGTTAAGTGCCATTGGCAAAGTGAAATAAATATAACACTCTTCGCTTGATTTCGGAAAATCAGGCTTGCTATCTTCAGGCATAAATTCACCACCAAGGAGTCCTTGATTATAATATTGTATTAGTTTTTTTACCTTTTCTAATATGTTCATATAATGATTATAACATATCAAACCAATCTAATAAAAACAAAAAGTAGCAACTTGTATTGTTACTACTTTTATAATATTAATTATTTTGACTAAAAACCGTCCAGTTGCGCCAACCATCTTCGTCAATGCAAGCATAAGCATCAAATTTTGAAACAAACTTAGTCCAAAACTTAACCGCTCTTATATTCTCAAGGCGTGTACCTATTTCGATTTGTCCTTCAAACATTTTTATAAGCTCTTCGGCAAACCAAAGCGCATTTCCATTTTTGCGATAGTTTGGAGCGACATAAAACTCAGCCACTTCGTATCCAAGCTCGCCCACAGCTCTTACCATAGCAAGTCCAGCAATCTCACCATCTATCACATAGAAAAACGGAAATCTATCTGCATCTTCCCAATAACAATCAAACCATTTGTAAATAGGCTTGCCATTTTCGTCAAAAGTAATATGTGGATCAAACTCAGCAAGCTCGGTCAAATATTCATCAAGCATTTGACGCATTTGCGATTTTCTATATTCGTGTACAATTTGAATTTTGTGCATATGTCCACTCCTTATTTTAGCTCTGTATTTTTATCTACAAAGAAAATTCTGCCTTCGCTCTCATCTGGCTCTTCAAATTTTGAACTCAAAATCAAATAAGTTTCTTTATCCATAAAATACTCATTATCTTTGAGCTTTTTGTTACGATTTTCTATTCTTCTAAAAATTTCTTCATCATCAAGACGCATATAAACAAATATTACATTAAAATTTGTAAATCTTTTTGCAATGTATTCTCTTTCTCTACGTGTCCAAAACCCAAAGTCCAAAACAATATCGTTTTTGTCTGCTAATTCATCACAAATCTCATAAATAAGCTCTTTACAAGCAAATAATTTTCTTTCAAATAGTTCTCTATCTTGTATCTCGCCAAAGAGTTTTAGCATAAAATTATCTGCAGAAAAATGAACTGCTCCATACTTTTCTTTAATAAATTTAGCAAGAGTTGTCTTGCCACAACCCGGTTTTCCGCATAACAAAATTAAATTTTTCATATTTCCACCCAGAAAAGTTTTAATTTTTTACTTTTCACTTACAACTTTATTATAGCATATTTGATACTAAAAACAAATTACTTATTTTTATTATTAATAAAAAAAAGGCGAAATCGCCTTTTTGTAATTAATCAAATGATTTTATATCATATAAATTTAATACCTTAAGTTTTGCATCTTCACTTTCGAACTTAAAGTTCCATCTATTTTCCATAAAACCTAATAACTTTAAGCCTCTCGCTTTTATTTTCTCAAAAGTCCAATCTTTTTCTTTTGCGACTTCTCTCTCCGAATAAGAACCATTATTATAACAACTTTTACGTTTTGGTGTTCCAAAAACTTTATCGGGGAAAGAATCATTTTGATTCTTTATATTTATACTCAAAGAAAGTGGCAACAAGTTTCCTAAAGAATTTTTTATAATGTGAATTTCTTTTTCGGTATACTTACCGAATCTCTCTTGCCAATAGTCATTGGTAGGCTTTTGCGGACAAATATGTTCTATAGACAAAGTATCTTTTTTATCAACCTTGAAAAATTCCTCAGGTTTTAATTGTGGAGTATCTCCTCTTTGAGATATCTCTTTTTCCAAATATTTCTCATATTCATATAAAAAATATCTTATAGCTGCCCAAGAATAAAATCCATTATAATTAAATAATGTTTTTATCCTATCTAACACAGATTGTTCATTTATTATCCCATTAGTTATATGGGTATAATCTGCTAATTCTTTTAGAATATCTTTTATAGAAATTTTATCTCTATACAAATCTCTTGCTTTATTGTAAAAAAGACTATTTTTGTATGTTTGAAAATATTTACATAATCTAAAATGTAAAAAAATCCATCTCTCAACAGCTTTCAAATATTCTACTTTTTCTTCATTTTTTATATTCTTTAACATTACAACAGTTGTCAAAGGTTTAAAATATGCAAACCCAATTCTATTTAACTTTTCTAACCATTCTTTTTGTTCTTCTGTAAACTCAGAATTGTCAGCATAAGGTGCTCTGATTAAATACCAATATGGAGCAAGAGATTTTAAGCTTAAAACATAGTCATTAATACTTTCTAATGTCAAATATTTATCTTTTTTTTCTCGTTTATCTTCTTTTTCTTCTAAAAACTCTTCTGCCAATTCTATGTCGTATATTTCTTCATTTTGATCATCTATTTTAATAGATAAAAACTCTAATTCTTTAATACGTTTCGCAACAAAATATTTATTTAATAAAAATTTTACAAAATTATTATCTTTAGTTCTAGAATAACCAAAATATATTATCCAGTGCGCTTGTAAAAATTCATCATCATCCATCTTCACATCTTTATTTTTTCCAAGATTCCTATAAATCTCTTTCCAAGCCTCGTTAATATTTTTTCTAACAACTTTTGCATTAAGATCATTGTATAATGTGGTTAGATATATAAGACGATTTTTTAAAAGTTCCAATGTAGACAATTTTTTACCCCTATTATTCATTGTTTCAAAAGAGATATGTACATTGTTTTCATCAACTAATTCATATAAATTAAATTTTAATTTGTGGGTTAAGTTCCTATAAAGTTTGTCTAAACTTTCACTACTTCCATGATTTTTATAAAAGTTTTTTAGATATTCATGAAATCTATTTTTTGCACTCAATAACTTTCTTGTATAATAAGACTCTTCAACAACAGCCATATTATTGTTTTTCAAGATTCTATTTTTAAAATACTTATCACTAGGATTATCCGTTTGATATCCAAAAATATAAGTTGGATTTATAGCATCATCTATTAACAAATATTTTTTACTAATGCTTTTTATAGATTGTCCACCAAGTTTTATTTCACCATCCGACTTTCCGTTGTTTTCTTCTAAAGATTTAACAAAAGAAATAATTTCATTTAGAAAAATAATAATAGTAGTCAATCTTTGTTGCCCATCCACAATATGACAAACTTTATATTTATCATTTTCGTCATTTTCAAGGTTTGACTTTTCAATAAAAGCCCCTAATTCCTCTAATCCTTTTTCATTTTCAATATTGTTGATATATTTAAGAGCAATCATTCCTGTATAATGATCTCTTTTTTCAGGAATATTATTTAAGTCATCCCAAAACTCATCTATTTGCTGGTTTTCCCAAGAATACCCCCTTTGATAATCTGGAATTCTAAATATTCTTTTTTCAAATAATTGATCTAGAGACAATAATTCGTTCATAAAAACCCTCTTTTATAAAATTATTATATCAAACAAATTATAAAATACAAACTTTTTGTATATATAAAAAACACCTAATGCAATATTAGGTGTTTTGGTTTTTATTGTACTTTGTCACTATCTTGTGATTTTGTTTCTGTTTGTGGGGCTGCAGCTGCGGTTTCTGGTTTTGTTTCTACCACAGGAGCAGGCTCTTGTTTATATTCGTGTGGAGCAAGCAAGCTTGCAGTTTGCTCTCTATACTCTTCTCCCAAAGTTTCTGGAAGAGCTCTTATAACATCATCAAGTCTTGGAAGATCTGCTGCACTTGGAAGAACAGCCTTGTGAGTAGGAGCTGCTGGTCTTTCTAGTTTTTTATGAAGATCTGTTGTTGCAATAATAACATCACGGCTTCTGTCTACACTTGCTATCATAACAGGGATAGTATCGCCAAGGTTGTATTTGTGTCCGGTGCGAACATCTACCATTTGCATATGGTTATCTGATGCTTTGTAGTGTGCGTTATAACCGCCTTTTAGTTCTGCAGTAGGAATTGTAAGGTTTACTAGGTTGTTTTTGATACCAACAGTAATTTCTTTACCACCGATATCTTTGATATATCCATCAAAAACTCTACCAATTTGACCTTCGGCAAAGTTAGCATTCATACCTTTGTTTGCTTCGTTTTCGGCACTTTCTGCAGCTCTATCTCTTTCTGACAAGTGCTTTGTCAAAGTTTCTAGTCTACCTCTTGATATCCACTCGCTAGATTGCTCTATATCGTAAAAAGTTATTCTGTGGTTTACAAGGTCAACATATCTTCTAATTGGTGATGTAAAGTGAAGATAATCCGGAAGTCCTAGAGCAAAGTGTCCTTCTCTTTCTACACCGTAGTTTGCTTTTTGCATTGATCTTAGACCTTTGCTTACAATAATTGGATAATATTTACTATGTTTTACGTCAGCCCTGTTCATAAGAGTTTGGAAACTCTTTGAATAATCTTTTACAATATAGTCTATACCAAACATTCTAAGGTCACGATTAAAAAAGTTTATTTTGTCCTCAGTTGGTGGTTCGTGATTTCTTCTTGCAACGTTAAGGCCTCTTTGAGTTGCTCTTTGAGCGATTGCTACGTTGTTTAGTATCATATATGATTCTACAACAGCGTGAGATTCTTCTTGTCCTTGACCTACCACATCAAGAACTTTTGTTTTTGTGCTATCTAAAATATATTTTGGCTCATCTGTTGTAAATTCGATTTTGCCTTTTGAAAATAAGTTTTTATCCAAAACTCTGTGTCCTTCGTACAAAAGGTCAACTACAGGTTTTATGTCGGCAAACTTTTTGTCTGCGCCATTTTGTCCAAGGAAAATATCTTCTTGTTCTTCATATGAAATTGAATGTTTAATATTAACAACAGCTCTTTGAACATCTGTATTTGTTATATTGCCGTTTTTATCAAAGTCAATAATTGATACAACAGCTAGCCTATCTACGCCTGCGTGAAGTGAGCAGATGCCGTTTGATAGGGCTGGTGGAAGCATAGGATAAACGCCATCACCAATATAACAGCTAGTTCCTCTATGAAGCGCTTCTCTATCAATTGCTGAGCCTGGTTTTACATAGTGGCTAACATCAGCAATCGCTATATATGCTCTGTAACCGTCTTTAGTTCTTTCTATATAGTAAGCATCATCTTTATCTTTACAGCTCTTTGGGTCACAAGATATTATAGGCAAATGTCTTAAATCTAGTCTGCCAACCATATCTTCTTCAAGCACATGGTCAGGAATTCTCTCAACTTCTGCCATAACATCTTCTGGAAAATCTTTTACAAAACCATATTTGTATGCTGTTGCACCATTTTGAGCAATAGGGTCTTCAGCAAAACCAAAACTCTTTTCGATAGTTCCCGCTCCGCAACCCTTGCTTGATTCAAATACAGTTATTTTCATACTACAAATTTGACCTTCAAAGTTTGCAGTACTTTCGCCTGTTGGAAGTAAGTATTCTTGTGAATATGGTTCGTGAAGGGGTTTTAGAACAAAGTGTCCCATTTCATTTTTTGCAACAATACCAATAACGTGATCATTGTTTCTTTTAATTACTCTGCTCACACCAACATTTTCTGGCATCTCTTCGCCAAAGTAAACAACCTCTACAAGGTCGCCTTCTCTAGCGTATTTTGTGCCTTTGACTTTTATGTCGTGAGCCATTCCCTCGACCGTTACAAAGCCTTTGCCGGTTTTATATGGGTGAAATGTACCCTTTAGTATATGTCTACCATCAAGTAGACCGCCATCTTTTTTAGAATAAATTAAATATTTATCTTCTACAAGTTTTGCAACAATGTGTGCAACCTTTTTAGAAGAAAGCCCCATATCTGCGGCTAGGTTTTGGACAACTTTTGCGGTGTCACCATTTGCCCCATAAAAGTCATTAACAACTATTGTAGTATAAGCCTCTTCTAGGTACTTATCTACATTAGTTACCTGTTCCTTTCTTCCCATATTCAATTACTCCCTCTTTTGTTATAATTATTGTATCATAGCATTGTCAAATTGACAATACCCAAAAAACTATGTTATAAACAAAATATGAATTATGATTTACAAAGATATATAGACGCTCACGATAAATATTACAATATAGCCAAAACAGAGCTAAAAAACGGCAAAAAACAAAGCCATTATATGTGGTTTATTTTTCCACAAATCCAAGGATTGGGCTTTAGCAAAACATCTAAATATTACGCAATAAAAAATATTGAAGAAGCAAAAGCATATATAAACAACAAAATTCTAAAGGCTCATATGCAAGAGCTTCTGCAGATTTTACTAAGCCTTAATACAAATGATGCTTGCAATATTTTTGGCGAGCCAGACAACACAAAATTAAAATCTTGCCTTACCTTATTTAAATATGCTGAACCTGATAATGAAATATATAGCCAGCTCTTAGACAAGTTTTTTGATGGTCAAGAAGACATTTTAACTCTCAAAATAATTAACAAAAATTAACAATTTTATTAATTGCAAAACAATAAAAAAACTATTAGCCTTTGCTAATAGCTTTTTGTTTTTTTCTGCGAACAAGTTCTACAATAAGTACAAGTATAGCGTACGCTGTAAGATAAATTGGAGCAACAACCCATACAGTAAGTGGTGTTCCGTCTATCATAGGCTCAACAATATGAAAAGCATCAGAATATCCAAAAGTACTCATCAAAAATGCCCCCACAGTTAGATATGCAGTAAATCCAAATATTACACAATACCATTTTTTGTAGGTAATAGTAATTTGCTTAAACAAAAGAAGCGCCACAACCATAGCAATAGCTGCACTATGATGAAGCATACCAGAAATTGTTGGCAAGTAGAAAAATGATGGACCTTGGTCAATAAATGTTGGATAAAGGATTGTTATCACTCCCCCAACTAAAGCCAAAAACCAGACAAAATGCAAAACATTATTATCCTTTTTGCCAAGCAAAACAGCAAGAGATAACACCAAGCTACTCATACCACAAAAACTATCTGGTATTATTTGGTCCCATCTAACCAAGCCATATCTAAAAACTTGAGAAAGTCTATTAATCAAAATCCATATAAACAAAAATCCAGCCAAACTTTTCAAAATAATTGTCTGTGACTTTTCTGATTTTGCAAACTTTTTAGCACACCAAAGCCCCGCAACAGTAATGCCTATACTAATAATCAAATAAATTATATGTATCCAACCATAAAGTTTTAATTCCATAATATTTGTCCCCTTTGCAACATCTATTATACTCTTAAATGTTTTTTAATCAAACTATTTTAGCAAAAAAAACACCCGGCTAGTTTTGCTGAGCGCTTTTTATTATAAGTATATTTAATTTGAATTTATACTTTTATTAGCTTTTATAACTTGATTGTTATTAATTTTTGATAAAACAAAAAAGATAAGAGTTAATACGCCAAATAGCAAAATTAAACAAACAAAAATTAGAACACATGAAAGAAATATTCAAAGGACCGATTGATAATGGTTTGATGATTATAACAGTTTTATAAAAATAAAAGACACTTTTACTAAGTGTCTTTTTTATGTTTATTTAATCTATAACAATATGGACATCCAGAACCATTATTTCTACTTCTTATTTGAGCTTCCCAACTATGTCCTTTAGAACAAATCCACCAAACTTTTTGATGACTATTTGGAGATATTGTTTCTGGAGATAAATCGTTTTTGCTATAATCCCATTCATTTGCTAACGATGGATTAATCGTTTGTAAGTCATTATATCCTTTTAATACGGCTTGATTTGAACAATATGGGCATTTGTTTCCTTGATTATTTCTAGTATTTATATAAGCCTGCCATTCATGGCCCTTACTGCATTTCCACCAGACTCTTTTATTACTATTAGATACAACATCTCGAGGAGTGAGACCTTCATTTTTCTCATAATTCCATTCATTTGCTAACGATGGATTAATCGTTTGTAAGTCGTTATATCCTTTTAGTACAGCTTTATTTGAACAATATGGACAACCTCTTCCTTGATTCCTACTGCAAACCATTGCCTGCCATTCATGCCCATTATTACATTTCCACCAGACTCTTTTATTACTATTAGATACAACATCTCTAGGGGTGAGCCCTTCATTTTTTTCATAATTCCATTCATTTGCTAACGATGGATTAATTGTTTGTAGGTCGTTATATCCTTTTAATACATCTTTATTTGAACAATATGGACAACCTCTTCCTTGATTCCTACTGTAAACCATTGCCTGCCATTCATGCCCATTATTACATTTCCACCAGACTTTCTTCTCACTATTTGGTAATACATCACTAGGAGTTATTCCAATATTTCTTTCATGGTTCCACTCTCTAGCTAATAAAGGATTTGTCGTTTGCAAGTCGTTTTCTCCTTTAATAGCTATTCTTCCCGAACAATATGGACATCCTCTCCCCTTATTTCTACTCATTATTACGGCTTGCCATTCATGACCTTTACTACATTTCCACCATACCTTTTTACCACTATTAGCGGCAAAAAACTCTGGTTTTAAATTATAATTTTTTTCATAATTCCATTCAGCAGCTAATTCCGGATTTAATATTGATATAGAATTGTTTTTTTCAATAAATTCTCTTAAGTTTTCAATAAGAATTGCATCTCTTTCAAGATTAACATCTATATGCTTATTTGTAATATTGTTTATTATTTTAACAATTACTTTTTCTAAATCATTTTTATTATCTTTTTCGATGATATAATCTATGGAAGAATCATGTGTAGAAGACAACCCTTCTCTAATTCTATACAACACAATTCCTTGTTTTTCACACAAGAGATTTTTTTCTAAATCTTTTTTTAATTTGTTTTTATGCCAGAAATAACCATCATACTCTATAGCGATTTTCTTAGAAGGAATATATATATCCAACTCAAAACCATATTCCTTATATGAGTGAACGGGGTCTAATCCAATTTTTCTAAAATAATATAGCAATGCGAATTCTGGCAATGATGTGTTTCTTTCAGATTTACAAATAGGACAACCACTCACAGTATTTCTATGATAAATTTTGGCTTGCCACTCATGACCTTTGCTACATTTCCACCATACCTTCTTGCCACTATTGGGAAATACATCATTTGGGGTTAATCCTTCATTTTTATCGTAATTCCATTCATTTGCAAGGGCTGGATTCTTTGCTTGTAAACTATCAGCATAAATAGGGGTGCTGAATTGTTTTACAATAGATTTTTTCGAACATATAGGGCACCCCGTTCCTTTATTTCTATTAGCAGGGGTTGCTTTCCATTCGTGAGAACAAATATGACATTTCCAATTGATGTTTTTATAATAATTAACACCAATTTCTTTAGGAGAAATATCGTTGTTACTATAATTCCAATCTACCAATAATTGTGGAGCAATTGTTCCTAGGTCATTGTAACCTTCTAAAATATGTCGATTAGCACAAATTGGACAACCTCTTCCTTGATTCCTACTGCAAACCATTGCCTGCCATTCATGCCCATTATTACATTTCCACCAAATTTTTTGATGGCTCCCTAAAGTTAATGTATTGGGATTCAAATCGATTTCGTTGTTTTTATCCCAATCCCATTCTTTCATCAGTTCTTTATTGTCTATAACATATTTCTTTCCTGACATATTTTACTCCACAATATTCTAAAGACATTATAACATAAAAATAGCTAACAAGCATATAATTTACAAAAAAAAATACCCGACTGTGTTCAGTTGGGTACATTGTGGTGGAGGCGGAGAGAATTGAACTCTCGTCCGAAAAGGTAAACGATTGCTTTTCTACATACTTATTCTATGATTGGTTCCTCCCCAGTGACGATTCCATAGACAGAAGTCCACCGGCTAGTCTTTGAAAATAACAAACTACAGCCAAAGACCAACAATAGTTTGCCTCTCGCTAAACTAATGTTCTAAAGTCCCCGCGAGAAAGAGCCTTTAGAACAAGCTACATTACGCTGCAGCTAGGCAAGTGTTATTGTTTGCATTTATTGCATTTTGCGGTTGATGACGCAGTCCACACCTGCGATATGCTTTACACAAAGGTTTCAACCTCCCCGTCAAAACCAAGTCGCCCCCATAAAGAGAAAACTAAATTTTTAGTTGTCTTTCAGTTTCTCTTGATATATCTTTTTCTTTTAGAGTGTTTTTCTTATCAAATAGTTTTTTACCTTTGCAAAGGCCAATCTCTATCTTTACTCTATTATTTACAAAACCTGCAGCTAGGGGGACTATTGTTAGTCCCTTTTCTGCTGATTTTTGTTTTAATTTCAAAATCTCATTTTTATTAAGAAGCAGTTTTCTGTCCCTATCTGTTTTTGGGACAAAAGAACTTGCTTTTTCGTATTGTTTAATAAAAGAATTTTTCAAAAAGACTTCATAGTTTTTGATACTAACAAAAGCATCATTTATTCTTATATTGCCAAGTCTTATTGATTTTACTTCGCTGCCCTCTAGGGCTATGCCGGCGGTGTACTTTTCTAAGATTTCGTAGTTAAAGTGCGCCTTTTTGTTAGTAGCTATTACTTTCAAAAGCCTTTTTGCCTCCTTTTTTATAATTTCTTAACAAATTTGAAATAGATTTTTCTTTCTCTAATGTTTGTACCAGATACTTCGATTTCTACTTTGTCACCTAGTCTAAAGTGATTTTGTTTTCCACTCAAGGTCAGTGTTGTATCATCATATTCGTAGCTGTCATTTGGTAAAAAGTCAATATTGATTATGCCTTCTGCAGTGTTTTCTAGCATAACAAAGATTCCTCTTTGGTTAAGACCAGAAATAACACCAGGGAATGTTTGACCGATAAAGTCAGTCATATATTCAGCTTTCTTTAGGTCGTCTACTGCTCTTTCCATTTCTTCTGCTAGTTTTTCTCTTTCGCTAGATTGAAGAGATGCTGTTTCTACATATGACTTAAGTTCATTTTTTACCATAGAGTTTAATGAGCCATGCAAGTATTGCTTGATTATTCTGTGAATAATAAGGTCTGGATATCTTCTAATAGGAGATGTAAAGTGACAATAGAATGTACTAGCTAGACCAAAATGCCCCAAACACTCAGGAAGATATCTTGCCTTTTTAAGTGATCTTAGCATTACAGTACTGATTACATCTTTGTACTCTTTGTCTTCTATTTGGTTCATTATGTTTTGGATATCTTTTGGTTTTACATCTCTTAAGTCACAATCATAGTGAATACCAAAAGAATCAAGGAACGCAAACAAAGTAGTCATTTTTTCCATATCTGGAGTTTCGTGAACACGATATACAAAAGGAAGTTTTTCTTTGCACATATGTTCAGCTATTACTTCGTTTGTAAGTACCATAAATGTTTCGATAAGTCTATGAGCTCTGTTTGTTTCTCTAGCCTTAACGTCTACAAGTTTTCCGTTGCTGTCGATAACCAAATATGTTTCTGGAAAATCAAAATCAATATTTCCTCTGTCGTTTCTTACCTTCACCAAAAGGTCAGAAAGTTCACCCATATCTTTGATAATATCTGCAACATCAGAATATTTTCTAATCTCTTCTTCATCACCTTCAAGCATTTTGAAAACTGATGTGTATGTCATACGGTGTTTGCTCTTGATAACAGATTCGCAAATTTCGTGAGAGATTACATTACCTGTTGCATCTATCTTCATAAACACAGACATACAAAGTCTTTCTACACCTTCGTTAAGTGAGCATATACCGTTAGAAAGTTCTTTTGGTAGCATAGGTATTACTCTATCACAAAAGTATACGCTAGTACCCCTTTTGTATGCTTCTTTATCAAGTACACCATCTTTTTGAACATAGTGTCCTACGTCTGCAATATGCACACCTAGATTATATATGCCATCTTCAATAGATAAAGATACAGCGTCATCAAAGTCCTTTGCATCTTCGCCATCAATTGTAAATGTTACAAGGTTTGTAAGGTCCCTTCTGTTCTTTTTAGAGTTTTCTGTAACTTCTTGCGGAACAGTGGCAACATATTCCATAACATCTTTTGGGAACTCTTCGTAGATTTTGTATTGACGAATCAAACTCAAAACATCATTGCCCGGAGCATTTTTGTCGCCGATAATTTCGTTAACAAAACCTTCTGGTTTTTTTACTCCGCCATAACTTGTAATAGTTACAACAACTGTTTCGCCATCTTTTGCACCTTTGTTTTTGCCCGCAGGAATAAAGATGTCTTTGTTAAATTTATTATCATCAGGAATAACCCAACCAAATCTCTTACAAGCTTGATATGTTCCCACAACTTGGTCTGTACCCCTTTCCAATATTTTAACAACCTTACCTACTTCACTCTTGTCATCTTCGGCATCTTGAATTACGTCTACAAGCACCATATCGTTGTTCATAGCGCCGTTCATAAACTTAGCAGGCACAAACACGTCTTCTTGTCTAAGCCCGCGAGAAACGAAACCAAAGCCTCTAGCGTGCCCCATAAGTTTTCCTTTAACCATTCCAAGAGATACTATTGACGCAAATTTGCCTTTGTCGTATTCATAAATGTCACCTTGCAAGATAAGTTCTTTTAGTGCTGCCAAGACTTCTTTTGCATCATAAGACAGCTTGCCAGAAATAAGGGTCGCAAGTTCGTTTAGATTGTCGTGTAAAAGGTTGTGTGTTTCCAAACAGTCCAAAACATTTTGTTTAATGTCCATTAATTTCTCCTTATATAAATTATGTGATATTAAATTGTAAGACAAACTCACAACTTAAGTCTGTTTATACAAACGCCCTATTTTATAAGGCATCACCATTTAAGTCAACGTAAGTTTTCAAAAAAATTGCTTTGAAGCTTTTTGCATAACTTTAGATAAAATAAGGGTGGAACAAATATCCCACCCCAAAACTTTTTTATTAGATACCACCGTAAATAACTGTTAGTACGCAATAAACAACAATTGCAACCGCAATAAAGCTAGAAAGTAAGATTATTAATCTTTTGAATCTACCTTCCTTAGAACTAGCCTTGTTTTTAGAATAAAAACTTTCGCTAGCGCCTGTAATTACATTAGTTCCGCCTTGAGCTTCGCTTGGTGCAAACATAGTAATAAGTAAAACGCCAAGAGATGCTACGAATACAAGTACCATTAAAACCTGTCTTATGATAGGAAAACTATTTGTAACCCAAACTGGAAGACCTTGAGCAGCTAGTAAGCTATACAACATAATAAATCACTCCTTAAAAAATTTTTTATTGATAAACCGCAAGCAATATGCAAGCAGTAATAAGTAACAATGCTATAGATATATGAAGCCAAGAAATCTTGGTTTTTTCAACATTTTTGCCAACGAATTTAACTATGCACAACAAAGCAAGCAAGATAAATACGACCATACAGCCCATACGGGTAGGTTCATCAATATTTCGCAAAAATGTTACGAATTGATTAGCCATATTTGTTAACATAATGCCTTCTCCTTTATAAATATAACAAGTAGTAACATTATGAGTATATATTAAAATTGCCTAGTTGTCAATGCAAAATACTTTTCTATTACTTATTAGCAGCCAAAAAACTGTCAATAATTGTATTAAATTTGTTAGGATCAAGACCAGCTCCACCAACCAAAGCACCGTCAACACCTTTAAGTGATGCAATTTCTAGTGCGTTCTTTTCGTTAACGCTGCCACCGTATTGAATAATTGTGTTTTCAGCTGTTTCTTTGCTATAAATTGTAGTCAAAGTTTTGCGGATAGACGCCATAGCGTCTACAATTTGGTCGTTTGTTGGAACAACGCCTGTTCCTATTGCCCAAACTGGTTCGTATGCGATAATTACATCTTTGAAATCTTCTTCAGCAATATCTTTGAATCCTTCTTTTAGTTGAGCTCTCAAAACAGCATTTGTCTTTCCGCTGTTTCTTTCGTCTAGGTTTTCACCAATACAAACAATAGGTCTAATGCCTTCGTTTAGAGCTGTTGCTACTTTTGCATTAACTGTTTTGTTTGTTTCATTATAATAACTTCTTCTTTCGCTATGACCGATAAGTGTTGCATATACACCAATATCTTTTAGCATAGCTGCAGATACTTCGCCTGTGTATGCGCCTTTTGCATTTTCGTTCATATTTTGAGAGCCAACCAAAATGCCTGTCTTTTTAGCATATTTTACGGCTGTTGCAAGATCAGTATAAGGAACACAAATACCAATGTTTGCATCTTTACCTTTTACAAGTTTTTTGAAAACTTTTAGATATTCTACAACTTCTTTGTTTGTTTTGTTCATTTTGAAGTTTGCAATAATTGTTTTTTTGTTCATAATTTACTCCTTAAAATAATGGATCTGTCATCTTAGAAGATTTTTTGATGTCTAGCATTTTCAAAATAGTTGGAGCTATGTTTGCTAGTTTTCCACCTTCTTGAAGTTTTACATCTTTGAATTTTTCGCTAACCAAAATAAATGGTACACGGCTCAAGCTGTGAGCTGTTGAAACTTCGCCACGTTTGTTTATCATTTCGTCAATGTTCCCGTGGTCTGCAGTAACGATAATTGCACCCTTTTCTGCAAGTGTTGTCTCAACTAATTGTTTTACTACTCTGTCTATTTCTTTTACAGTAGTCATAGCAGCTTCCATATCGCCAGTGTGACCAATCATATCACCATTGGCTATATTTACTGCGATAAATTTGTATTTATGAGATTTGATTGCATCTGCTGTAAAGTCTGCAATTTTTGCGGCTTGCATAAGTGGCTTTTCAGCAAAGTTTTTAACCTTATCGCTATCAAATAGTTTTCTGTCTTCGCCTTCAAATGGTGGCTCTACAGTACCATTTAGATAATATGTTACATGAGCGTATTTTGTAGTTTCGGCAACTTTCAAAAGTTTATTGCCGCTTTCGCTAATTACTTGAGCGATACATTCGTCCAAAATAACATCTTCGTACGCTACCAAAACATCAAACTCTGGGTTTAGATTTGTTGTTGTAAGTATAGTCAAATCTTCAAACTCTTTTCTTACAAAACTATTAAAGTTTGGCATTACAAAAGAGCTAATAATTTGTCTTGGTCTATCTTTTCTGTAGTTGAACATAATAAGACTGTCGCCATCTTTTATTGTGTGAGATTTGCCATTATCAAGAATAATGTGTGGAACAACAAACTCATCTGTTACGCCTTCGTTATAGCTATTTTCAATGGCTTCTTCTATGCTATTTGCAAATTTGCCATCGCCATAAACTACTGCGTCATAATATTGTTTTGTTCTGTCCCAGTTAAGTTCTCTGTCCATAGCGTATAGTCTACCACTAAGTGACGCTACTTTTCCAAGACCAATTTCTTTTATATAATCTTGAAGTATCTTTATATAACCTTTACCACTAGTAACTTCTGTATCTCTACCATCAGTGATAACGTGAATATAAACTTCTTTTATTCCATATTTTTTAGCAAGGTATAAATATGCAAACAAATGTTTGTAATGGCTATGAACTCCACCATCAGAAAGCAAGCCCATAAGATGAAGAGCTGAACCTTTTTCTTTTGTTATTTGCATAATTTTGTTGATGTTTTCATTTTCAAAAAATGAACCATCTTTGATTGCGTTGTTGATTTTAAGCAAGTTTTGCATTACTACTCTACCTGCACCTATGTTCATATGACCAACTTCGCTATCACCCATTTGACCTTCGATAATACCAACATCTTCTTCAGATGCGCCAAGTGTTGTATATGGGTATTTTGTCTTTAGGCTATCGATAAAAGGTGTACCTGCTTTTGTGATGGCGTTGCCATTGTCTGCAGTCCTTTCACCGAAACCATCAAGTATAAGAAGTGTACAAAATTCTTCTTTCATCATTATTTCCTTTTATTGCTAATAATTTCAACGCCAGGAAGTTTTTTACCTTCTAGCATAGTAAGGCTTGCGCCACCGCCAGTTGAAATATGGCTGATTTGTCTTGCATATCCAAGTTTGATAATAGCAGCTGCGCTATCACCACCACCAATAAAGCTAAATGCTTTTGATTTTGCAAGAGTTTTTGCGATTTTGTCAGTACCAACTTTGAAGTTGTCAAATTCACAAACACCAACAGGTCCGTTCCAAATAACTGTTTTTGCATTTTTAATATATTTAGCAAAAACTTTTCTTGTCTTAGGTCCAATATCAAGACCTTGGTAGTTGTCTGGAATATCATTTGCTGGGAATTTTTTGATTTTGCCTTTGTTAGCAAATTCTGTATTTGCAACAACGTCTACTGGAAGAACAATTTCAACGCCGTTTTTAGCCGCTTTTGCAAGAAGCTTTTTAGCAAGGTCTAGTTTTGTATCATCAACAAGTGATTGACCAATCTTTCCGCCTTGAGCTTTGATAAATGTATATGACATTCCGCCGCCAATTAAGATTGTGTTAACTTTCTTAATCAAGTTTTCGATTACTGGAATTTTGTCTTCGATTTTTGCTCCGCCAAGGATTGCAACAAATGGTTTTTCTGCGTTTGTAAGCAAGTTGTCAATTACTCTAATTTCTTTGCCCATCAAAAATCCTACTGCGTTAGGAAGAAGCTCTGCAACACCATAAGTAGATGCGTGTTTTCTATGAGCTGTACCAAAAGCATCATTTACATAGATTTCTGCAAGAGAAGCTAGTTTTTTAACAAACTTAGGTTCGTTAGCTTCTTCTTCAGCTTGGAATCTTAGGTTTTCAAGAAGCAAGATTTCGCCCTCTTTTAGAGCTTTGGCTTTCTTTTTAGCATCAGGACCTACTGTGTCTTCTGCAAAGTATACATTTGCTTTAACAAGACTTGCTAGTCTGTCAGCTACTGGTTTTAGAGTATATTTTAGGTCTACTTTACCCTTTGGTCTGCCAAGGTGTGAACATACAATAAGTTTTGCACCATTTTCGATAAGATAGTTGATAGTTGCAAGTGATTCCATAATACGGTTATCGTCTGTGATTTGACCGTTTTCGATAGGAACATTAAAGTCAACTCTAAGTAGAACTTTCTTACCTTTTACGTCGATATCTTTGATTGTTTTTTTCATAATTTTATTTCTCCTTTTTATTCAGAAGCGATTATCGCGATAGTTGCAAATACTTCGCTCACGTCCTCTATTGCATTGATTATATTACTATAGGTTGAGAATCTCTCCACATTTTTGCAATCTTGTTTCATATGTTCAAGAGAATTTACTCTAACCCTGCTCTTTATTTCGTCAACTTTGTTGTCATATTCCAAAACTTTGACAATAGTTTTTTCACTTAAAGTCGACTTGTCACTTTCAATATTTTTTAATGCTTCTACAGCTTGTACGCTAATAAGCATTATATTGTCACACATTTCGTTTATATCATCTACTTCGTTTTTGCTAAGGGCAATCTTTGACTCTTCTAGTCTTTGTCCGTAGAAAAGAAGCTTTTGAAGTTTTCTAAGTATTGTTCTGTTTTTGTGAACAATATCCAAAAGTTTTGATAAAAGCTTTTGGTCACTTTCTGATACGCCAGCGGTAAGTTGAATGATAACATTTTCTAGGGCTGAATTTGCCTTGCTTATGTCTATACATTCTTTTGTAAGAGTGGCTTTTAGTTTTGGGGTTCGCTTAAACAAATAATCAATCCCCTTAAAAAAGTCATCTACCAATGTATGTACCATAGACGTTAAGTTATTAACAACTTGTGGCATAGCCATTGTTGGCATTTTTACGATATCTTCACTAATAATCTCAACTGTAGATTTTTTAGATTTTGGTTCTTTGAATACAACCTTCATAAACTTAGCTATGTAGTTTACAAACGGTATAAGTATCAAAGCCGTAACTGTGTTAAATAATAATTCAAATATTATAATAACAAATCCTGGAGTTGAAGTGATATATGTTATCCACTTACCTATCGGCATAAATATCATAAGCAGTGAAAATACAATCGTACCAAACACATTAAATAGTATATGAGTAAGACCTACACGTCTTGCGTTGATTGATGTACCAATAGTTGCAAGCATTGAAGAGATACTTGTACCAAGGTTAATACCCATTACCGCCCAAACGCTTAGCTCCAGCGGAAGTAGCGTTCCAACAAAAGTTATAAGTACAGCCATAGCACCCATTGATGTTTGGATAACGCAAGTAAATAACATAAATATTAAGATAAGCAGTACCGGACTTGAAACCGACTGAATAAATCCGTCAATCAAATGCTTTTCGTTAATGACAGCCATACCTTGAGACATAACTGTAATTCCCAAAAATATAAGACCGATAGCTGCGATAAGTTTACCTACATTTTTGACAGAGTTTGATTTTCCAAACAAAAATATAAATACACCTATTACAACCAAAATACAAAGTATTTGTACTACCTTAACAGAGCCAAACATAACAACTATGTGAGTAATCGCCGCGCCAACGTTTACACCCAAAACAACAGATATTGCTTGAGCTAGCGATATAACGCCCGCATTACACAAAACAACGAACATAGCCATAGATGCCGTAGAACTTTGCAGCAGTATCGTAAAGCCAAGTCCCATACCAGCTGCACCAAATCTATTGTTTACAGCTTTTGTTATTGACTGACGAAGCCTGCTACCAGTTGTCTTGTCCAGAGCCTCACCTAATGCTTTAACTGCATACAAAAGAAGCCCCAGTCCGCTAAGGAAAGTAACTATACCATAAAAGACGTCCATATGTTACCTTCTTTTTATTTTATACAAAACTATTTTAACATTTTTAGTATTTTTTGTATATTAATTAAAGGCATTTATTCAAAACATTTTTTAATTTTTTAGGCGGTAAATTCCATTATTTTTTGTAGAAATAATTTTGGTGTTTTTTTTGTAAAAATTTTCTGCAAAAGCCACCCCTTCATCAAACAAATCTATATGCACAATATTATTGTAGTTATTGTTTTTGACAAAATTCCTGTATGATTTTTTGTAAATATTATCCCCAAACACAAAGGCAATTTTTGTATCAAAAAACCTAAGTACAAATCCCCCTAGCGCAAAATCCGGAATTATAATTTTATATTTTTTATTATCCAAAACTACAATATTTCTAATTTCGCATCTTTCATAATCAACATCAAAAATAATCAAAAATTGTTTGCAAGCTTTTGCTAATTTATCAAAAAAAAGCAGACTTTCAATCTGCTCTTTATTTTGTAAAAAGTCAATGGTCAAAACCATCAAATCGCTTTTGTATATTACTATTTTTTCTTCAAAAATTTTCCAGTTTAGATTATCAATTTTGCATACACTTATATCCATACTTCATAGTATGTTTTATTTATCTTGGTTGTTAAAAAAATCTTCCAAAACTTTTAATATTTCGTCTATTGTTTCGTATTTCATTAGCTCAACTTTCAAAACCGTTGACAAGTGGTAATTTGACACATACCAAAGCAAATGTTTACGAAAAGCTGTAACCAAAGCCTTTTCTGAGCCGTAATTTGAGCCTATAAGGGCAAGATGCTCTTTTATTATATCAAGCTTAGGTCTATTAGTTTCTTTCCCTAAAAGCAAAGAAAATATCTCAGGATTACCCAAAGCTCCACGACCTATCATCACAGCATCACAGCCAGTTTTAACCATAGCATCATAGCTTTCTTTGTCAACTACATCACCATTACCGATAACAGGAATTGACACCGCTTCTTTTACCTGTCTTATAACATCAAGATCAGCTTTTCCACTATAAAATTGTTCTCTTGTTCTTGGGTGAATAGTAATAGCAGCAACTCCTTCTTCTTCGCACATTTTTGCAAACTTGACTGCGATATTTTCGCCATTATTATATCCCATTCTAAATTTTACTGTGATTGGTTTATCTGTTGCGTTAACACACGCAGATATTATTTCTCTTGCTTTGTTTATATCACAAAGAAGTTTACTGCCATCTCCATTGTTTACAATCTTTGGCGCAGGACAACCCATATTAATATCAATGATATCAAATTTATCCAAAGCCCCAGACATAATTACCTTTCTAAAAATATCAGGGTCACTACCAAAAAGCTGTACACAAGAAGGCTTTTCGTTTTCAGCAAGTTTAAGCATGGTTTGAGTTTTTTTGTTATCGTAATAAAGCCCTTTTACACTTATCATTTCTGTATAAGTAAGCCCCGCTCCAAAATCTCTACAGATTTTACGAAAACCAATATCAGTAACCCCTGCCATTGGCGCTAAAAATATATTTGAAGATGTTTCTACATTTTTGATTTTCATAACTATATAATACTAAATTTTCAGCAAAAATTAAAGTGTTTTGTATATATAGTTTGGATTTTTCTAAATCTTAAATATGTGGCTTAATTCCCTTTTTTCAAAAGCCCTAAAAAGTATAAGAGATATAAGGTATACTCCCCCACCCAAAACCAATGACAATAAATAGCAAACGCCCATAGGAAGCAATGACAATAAAATTGCTCTAAAAATAAATACTACACAAACCATTAATATGCTAGCAAGTATAGGGGCTGTAAAAAAGGAATAAAAATTAACTTTGAGCGAAAAATCTTTTTGCAATGCGGTTATATTATACATAGCTACAACCATATAACAAATAACACTTGCAATCGGCAATGTATAAACATTAACATTAGGAATAAAAGCAATCCCTACACATAATATAAGCCGGACAATTACACCAATCAAAAGGGATTTGATAGGCACAAAATACTTATTATTTGCCTGCAATATTGCCGTTGTAATTTGAAAAATTCCAAGGTAGATAATACCAACACTAGATATTATAAGCATACCACTTGCAACCTGCATTTCGTTAAAATAAGTATTACCTAAACTTCCAAACAAAATATAAATTATTTCTTTAGGAAAAATTGCAAACAACACCCCACAAGGCAAAATAATCAAAATTCCTATTTTAAGTGCAAGTAAAATTTTACTTTCTGCAATTTCTTTTTGCCCGTTTTTTATATTCCCGCTTATTGCAGGAACAATAACAGTTGCAAGCCCTGTAGATATCACAATAGGTAAATTAGTCAAGGTAGATACTACGCCATTATTGATGCCAAATATGTTTTTTGCACTCTCAACAGACACCCCAGCCATGCTCAAAAGTTTGACAAAAAACAAGCTATCAAGCATAAGCGATAACGGAAAAATTATATAACAAAGTGTAAAAGGAAGTGCTGTTTTTATTATCTTTTTGCAACAATCTTTTGCAGATAAAAGTTCACTTTTTTCTTGCAAAATCTGCTTTTTTCTAAAAAATAAATAGCAAATAAACAGGTAAATCAACGCTGCAATTTCGGATATTGTTATGGCAATAAGCCCGCCAAAAACGCCGTATTCTACGCCATAAACAAGCAGCTTATTTGTCAAAAATAGCCCTAAAAAAACTTTTACAATTTGCTCTATTATTTGAGATATTCCAGAGTAAGTCATTGTTTGATAGCCCTGAAAATATCCCCTAAAACAGCTAATTAAACAAACAAAAAATACTGCCGGTGCTATAGCAAAATACCCAGAAGTCAAGTTTTTACTTCCTTGCAAATTACTCAATACGGGTGCAAAACCAATAAGCAAAATAACACACAGAAAGCCAAACAAACTAAGCAAAACAAGAGTCCAAACAAAGTACATTTTTGCTTGTTTTGGGTTATTATTGGCAAGTGCATCAGCAACTAATTTTGATAATACCTGTGGAATACTACTAGACGAAAGCGACACCAAAAATGCAAACACAGGAAAGATAAGATAATAACTTCCCATGCCGCTAGAGCCTAGCATACTTGCTTGCGGAACTCTATAAAAAGCCCCCAAAAGCCTACAAATTATCCCGCAAAAAGTAAGGACAAAAGCGGATTTTATAAGACCTTGTTTAGCCATTTATGAGCTTTCCTATGTATCTAGAAATGACTTCTATAGTCGATTTTAATTTCTCATCAATTGTATTTTTTGCCAAAATTATGATTTGCCCTACATTTTTTTGATTACAAATAATGTCAGTACTTATACCTTGCTTTATTGCTATTTCTTTATCTTCAAACTTAATTTTGTCATCATCTATTTTGACAGTTTTTCCCAATACTGACTTTGTAATTCCGCTTGCACATACTACTTTTTCACCATCTGTAATCAAGCATATATACCCGCTCATTTCGTATATACTTTCACAGATTAGTTCCCCAAAGTCACTTATATTTTTAACCTTATTATCCTTTGATAAAACAACATTATCACGAGATATGTCTAAACAAACACCATCTCCGGGCTTTACTTTTAGATGCTGTCTTATATTTTTTGGCAAAACTATTCTACCCAGTTTATCTACTTCTTTTACAATTTTATACGACATACAATTCCCCTTTTATAGTAGTTTGCTTATCGCATAAAATTATATGCAAATAAAAAACACCTAAAAATTTTTAGGTGTTTTAATCTTAATAATCTTCATCTCCATCTAAATAGCTATCATCATACTCTTCAGATTCTGGAGCGTCCGGAATATCTTCGATATCAGGGATATCATCAATTCTTTCTTCTTCTTTTTCATCTGCAAATAATTCTTCGCCAATCTTACCAGTATATTCTGGTTCAGGAAGTCCTTCAGGAAGTTGTTTGATAAGTTCATCTAGAGCTTTTTTCATACAATCATTTCTTACTTTGTCATATTTGATAATAATGCTGCCCTCTTCTTGTTCATCACTTTGAATAAGTGGAAGATGTGACATCTCTACCGGACTTAACTTTAGATCTTTATACAAGTAGTCACAAACGAACTGGCTCAAGAACCAGAAATAGTTTTGACGGTTTAGGTCATTGTATTCGATAATTTGTGGCCATCTAGGACTCAATACTATCATATCAATAGCAGGGTTTAAGAATATCTTCATCTTTTGGGGAGCTAGTTTGCTACCAGAAGACGCTGCAATAATATTCCAAAACAAAGCCCTTTCGTAATTTTCTGGGAAGAAAGTACTAAAACCTCTTTTGTATATATATCCCATATAATCTTGCGCAGGAATATGTCCAGAACAAGCATATGCTGCTATTTGTTCTATTCTTTTAATAATAGTTTTTCTATATAATGCATTGTTATATCTAACTTCTAGCGGAACAGTAGCAACCCAAGAACGAATCTTCAAAAATACGTCTCTTTGTTGAGCAAAAGTAAGTTCACTAAAAGTTTCTCTGCTATAATAGTTTTGGTTTTCAAAAACGCCCATAATGTCTCCTATTTGATAATTATATTATAAACTCTTTTTGCTAGAATACCAACTATTTTTTATGTTTATAAAAAAATATCTGCTAAAATTAGCAGATATTTTTTGTTTAAGTTTGGTTTATGCCGCAGGTCTTACAGTTATTTCAAGTCTGTATTGAACTTCGTACATAGGTTTTGCACCAACATAAATTGTACGAGTTACTACAAGGTATGCAGTTTGCTCCTCTGTAATTCCATGTTTTGCATTAACAGTCAATCCTTCAGTTTCTTCTCTAATCTCAATTAGATTGATGCTTTCTTCTGCAACACTAAATGTGCAATCCAAAATCAATAATTCTGGAGCAATTATAGATGAATTTAATACTTGTCCATTATTATCTCTGAAAACATAATCATTTTCAGTACTAATAGAGAATCCAGAAGTTCCGCTTTGAAGAACAGGATTTCTTGAGAATTCTACATGTAAGTATTGATATACATAAACATTAAGTTTTACATAAGTATCACCATTGTTTGGTATGATAATATGCAAAATAACTTCAACTGTCTTTGGCTCTTCGCTTACGATATCTGTAGCATAGATAGAGTATCCGTAATTAATATCTTTCTTACCTTCATAAACAAATTGAGAATCTGTATCTGGAACACCATCTTTTTCATATAGGTAATGGTTATTAAATGCAATTTCTAGTTCATAATCATTTCCGCTGTATACAGATTCTACATGAATATAATATTGGGTAGAACCATCACCATACATCTTATTTCCGTCTACAGCTGCATTACCAACAAACACCTCATTGTGTTCTAGGTAATCATTAACTACATCAATAAGAAGATCTGTCCAAGTACCTTTGCTCTCTAAGTTGTCTGAGTCGAAACCAAGATCAGCATTTTTCTTTTCGTAGATTGTAATATGAACATCAACCTTAAAGTCATATGGTACATACTTAACAACCATTGTTCCGTCTTCAGCGATTGTTACATAATCAGAAACATTCTTGCCGTTTCTTTCTATTACACTGTCGCCAAGACTATATTTAACAAGTCTATTATCAACTTCTGTAGTATCTTGTTTGATTGTAAAATAAGTCTTTAGATCTACGTTTGCTTGTGGAGCTTTGATAGGGGTTGTTTTCTTTGCAGTGATTGTGTATGGAGACTTAAATGTTAAATTGTGTTGTGCAAAGTTGTTAGAACCAATCATTAATGTTACAGTAATACTTTGAGGAGTTGTAATACTCTTTAGAATTGTAATGGTTGTACCATCTAGTCTAAAGTATTCTGTCGTTACCATACTAAAGTCAACCATTTGTGTTAATAAATTGCTTGCAACGTTAGAATTTTTAGCATCTTTGATTGAATAATTAACATATGTTCCATCTATAATATTTACGGTCTGGTCTTTTACACCGACAATATCAACAGCTCTAGGATTATATTCTATTTTGAATCCAAAAACTATTAAAGTAAAGTTTGCTGTTGTTTCATCATAACTTTTTAATGTATAGCAGTCATGTTCCTCATCATATACATATCTCTTGTTTATAGTATCATCATTTCCACCATACTCCATTGTAATGTCTATATGAACACCATTATCATTAATGTATGGAAAGTTATTTAGAGACAACTTAAATATACCATTTTCATCTGGATTTGCACTAATTAATCCTGTTGTATTAATATTACTGTTTGTAGGAGTAAAAGTAATATTTGGAGCAACATTTACAACGCCATATTCACTAGAAAATTCAAATTTAAAATTAGACAAATCAACTGAAGCAGAGTTTGATCTCTCTTTCCATTGAACAACTCCGTCACTTATATTTGATGCATAAATTTGTAATTGACTCACTGATGAGTTTCCGTAAGAAATGTTTGCTTCTTTAAGAACATGGTCACGAACTTCAATAGTGTTTGTTTGAATAAAGCTTGTTCCCATTACACTGAATGTAATGTTAAATAGTATGCTTGTAGTTTCGCCAGAAGAGTTTTCTACAGAGAATACGTTTTTAACTTCTAGTAAGAACTTATAACCTTTAAGCTCTCCCGCTTCGTCTCTATCTTCTTCTAGGCTATTGATAGTAAATGCATCATTGTTAATTATAACACCACTATCATCAAGTCTTTCTGTTCTTACACTATATTCTACGATAAATGTTTCTTTAGCAACAGCTTGAGATAATACATCCAAAGCTGTGTTGTCGCCTGGCTCAATGTAGATATAGTATTCAGCGTTTTCGTCTAATACAACAGTCCTGTTAAAGTCTGATTGATGAACGCCCGTTGTTGTTCCATCACCAGCAGTAACATTAAGTTTAATATCTTTTACGCTGTTTGTAACTCTTACAGAGATTGTCTTAGATGTCAAAACTCTAAAGTTACCATTTTCGTCATAAATAATTGAACCATTGTTGTCTGATACAACAACAGAAGCAATTATGTTAAAGTTACCATAGCCTTCTGCAGTGATTTCTGCAAGTTGTCTTGTAATAACAAATGAGTCTGAGTTGAAGAATGTTTTAACTTTTACACCATTTATAATACAATATGGATATTCGCTTCCTTGCTCATAATACAACACATTTGTAACAGGCATAGGATCAGCACCATCTCCATAGAACGCAAAACTAGGCATATCTTTATTTGTCTTTTTGTAAATTAATTCTGCTCTATATTTTCCGTTTTCACCCGATGGACTACCAGCTATAGGCTCATATTCGCCGGTTGTTTCATTTAATTTAAAGAATGAAATGTCTCCTTGAATATTACCATCTGTAATATTCATTCTATAACTAGTAGATCTAGCGGTTTCTTCAAATTCAAATGTAATTTTGTAGTTGCCTTCTGTTGTTGGTCTAGTAACAGTATCAGCAGGAAGGAAGAATTTTACCAAGCTAAATGTTGAATATGGATAACCAATTTGTGGTACAACATCAAAGTATTTATAAGAGTGTGTTAAAAGTCCAGTAGAAGTTGGTTCGCTTACAAATCCTTCTTCTAGTTTGATAGAATCTGTATCTGGACTGTCAGAGTTTAGAGAAATATACTCTTTGTCTTCGCCATTTTCATCAGTAAATTTATTAGCAGTAATACCTGCAACCGGTCTTGTATTTACTTGAACATCAAAGTTCCAATCAAGTGTTGCCATTGTTTCGGTTTTGATATCATAATAGTTGATTGTAGCTTTTAGTGTTGCAGTCAAAGCTTCGTTGCTATAAACCGTTGGGCAAATTGACCATTTCCAATCTTCAGGAGTACCTTCATCAAAAGTACCTTGTTTTAATACTTTTAATTCTGCCCCATCTACCCATTCAAGAACAATATTGTCAATAAAGCTATCTAGATTTTCATATGTATAACCATCACTTGATTCTGCTGGGTGAAGTTTCATATCTAGGTTAAATTCGTTTGTACCTGGGTGAGCTTTTCTTGCAGTAAGATAAGTTGTTTCGTAAAGGAATGTATTAATAATTTCATCACTAGCAGTGAAGCTATCAATATAAACGTCTGTTACAGAGATAAATTGACCTTCATCATTACCGCTTTCAGAACGAGCTTCTTTTAGTACGTTTATAAACTCTTCTTTGATTTGTTCACGACCATCATCATACTTCATATCTTCGATATCTTGAACGTTA
This sequence comes from Clostridia bacterium, assembly GCA_045534265.1. Taxonomy (GTDB): domain Bacteria; phylum Bacillota; class Clostridia; order Christensenellales; family UBA1242; genus CAKVLS01. Next base: position 55,701 of record JAZSJH010000004.1, on the reverse strand, counting down.
TAATGGTCTTCTCTTGTAAATGTAGAGAAACAAAATGCTTTTACAAAAAACTCACATTCTTGAACAGCAACAAGTCTTGTTTGAGCATCTATATCCGTACTCTTTAGCATATTTACTTGTCTACCAGAGTCATAAAAATATGCTTTTGTTGTGTCCATAAGGTAGCCAGAGTTATCATACAAAAAGTAGAAAATTGTCTTTTCTCTTTCATCATAAAGGTTCAAATCGCCAGGAATAATATCTGTCTTCCAAGGATTTAGAGCACGAGCAGGAATAACATCAGTTGAGAAAGTTATTTGTTCACCTTTTGACAAACTAGCGTGTTGAGTCTTTACCACGATATCATCAACAGGAACGTCAACTTTTACTCTACATTTTGCTACCAAAAGTCCATTGTAGCTTGCAGTAACAGTTACGATACCGCCGACATTGTATCCATCATTGCCTTTAATAGGCCAAACAATAAAATCTTCATCCAAAGTAACAACTTTAGGAGCATCCAAAATACCACTAGGAGAAACAGTAACGTCAAGCGTCTTTTGGTTAACTTTTTCGGTCTCAGTCGTTACTCTCAAAGCAGCTGCTGATGCCGTTACAACTTCTTCTTTTACAAAAGATATATCTTCTGGTGGGATTTTCTTTTCGGTAAACGCACCAAAAATCCAGGCAAAAAGAACAATTAATGCCATACCAACAATAACGCCACCAAGGCTTATTCCAAAAATTTTTAAGACTCTTTTCATTTTTTCTCCTAAATTAATAGAGTATCTCTAATTATAAGCATAATTTTATATTATAATTATAATAATACCGCAAAAAAAAGTCAAACAACATATGCCTAATTATTCACATATATATCAAAAGTAAGCAAACTATTTTTGCAAGATATTACTTTTATAACAAAGACATCTTCACAAATTACATCAAGCGAAAAAGTATTATGTTTTATTTCAAAATTTTCAAAACAAAAATCATTTCTTACTTTATTTCCAGCTATATAACATTCTAAATAATAATCACTATCAATAAGGTTTCCGCTATTATAAAAATTAACAACCGCCCTGCCTGTTTCACCATTGACAAACGGACTTGCTATAAAAACCACCATTTCATCAGGAATATTACATACAACAACTTTAATTATAAGTCTTCCAATCCCACCAGTTATCGTAACAAAACTCTCACCCAAATCATTTGCAATAAACTCTTCTCCATCAAATACAATACTTTCGCCATTTATACTATACTCAAGGCTTTTGTCTGTCGCATAAACCGGATCTACATTGATATCCAAGTCAAATCTATCACCAGCTTTTACATATAAAGTATCAAACATATGATTGCTTGTTATATTGGTAATAGGAATTTCTTTTATAACAACACTAATCTCAAAACTTTTCCCAAAGCTCTCAAAATCCAAATATACCTTAGAAGTCCCTATCTTATTTGCATAAATAGTATTCCCAGACAAAACTAAATTGCTACCACAAATAATAGAAAAATCATCTTTTGATTGCAAACAATCCACACCCAAACTAAAGCTATTAATGTATCCTTCGCTTGCAGCAAATTCTCTGTTTTCACTTGGCAAATAAAGTTCAATAACGCTATCACCCGTTAAATATACTTTATCCACACCGACATTTGCATATATGTCAAAATATTCATCTATATCTCTAAATACAACATCTACATACAATGTAGCCTTTAAGTTATTTGCTTTTGCAACAACCTTTGTATTTCCTGCTTTATCAAAGGTAATTGTATCTTCTAGAAGCTCCCTTTCGCCACAATAAATAGTTAGTTTTGACTGGTCAATATTTGTCTCAAGCCCTAGCTCTTCGATTGTATAACTATCCCCCAAATTTACAGTAATATTACGTCTTTCAAAATAAAGATAATCTTTATTAATGGTTGCAAAATAAATAAAAACATATATAGTTATAACAATAGCTACACCTAACCAAATAGATATATAAAATAGCCAATCTTTTTTGCTTTTTATCATACTAAAATTATACAAAAAACGACAAAATTATCAAAGCCAATAAACAAAAAAACACACTGTTTTTTCAGTGTGTTTTTTGATTGTTTAATTATTATACTAATTCTACCAAAGCCATAGGTGCGTTGTCGCCGCGTCTTGTGCCTAACTTTAAGATTCTAGTATAGCCACCTTTTTGTCCTAGCTCTTTTGCTCTTTCAGCATATTTTGGAGCGTAAACGTTAAAGATTTTTTCAATCAATGGGTGGTTGATATCAGCAGTTCTAGCAATGAAAGTAGCTTTTGATTCTTTAGCTTTTCTTTGCTCTTGTCTATCATAAAGTTTAGACATAATAGCTCTTCTAGCAGCTAGTTTTTTAGGACCGTCGTTAACAACTTCTCTTTTGATTTTTACGCCTTTGCTATCAACTTCTGTTTTGGTTACTTTAACAGTATCTTCATAAGTGTTGATTGCTAGAGTCAAAATCTTTTCTACATAACTTTGAAGAGTTTTTGCTCTTGCAACAGTTGTTTCGATTTTTCCATCCCACAAAAATGAGCTAGCTTGACCACGGATAAGCGCCATTCTTTCTTTAGTTGGTCTGTTTAATTTTGAAATCTGAGCCATAATTGTCCCCTTTTATTATTCTTCATCGTTACGAAGAGATAATCCGTAACTTTCTAGTTTAAAAATAACTTCTTCCAAAGATTTTTGTCCAAGGTTTCTAACCTTTAGCATATCGTCTTTGGATTTTTTAGTTAGGTCTTCGATAGTGTTGATATTAGCTCTCTTTAAGCAGTTATAACTTCTTACAGAAAGATCCATATCTTCAATAGGCATCTCTAGAACCTTAACTTGTTTGCTTTCTTCTTTGTTAACAAGTATATCCATACTACCCATAAAGTCAACAAGGTCAACGAACAATGCAATGTGGTCTTGGATAACTTTTGCAGCAAGTGAAATCACTTCTCTAGCTGACAAAGTACCATTTGTTTGAACATCAATTGTAAGTTTATCAAAGTCAATTGATTGACCAACTCTTGTGCTTTCAACGCTATAGTTAACAGCTTTGATTGGAGTAAAGATTGAGTCAACACTGATATAGCCGATAGGGTCTTCTTCGCTCTTGTTTTGAGCAGCAGAAACATAACCTCTACCACGACCAATGATAATATCCATATCTAGTTTTGCGCCATCATCAAGTGTGCAGATGTGCAAATCAGGATTTAGGATTTCTACTTGGTCATTTGCTTGAATGTCTTTTGCAAACACTTCACAAGGACCTACAGCGTTTAGGTGAAGTGTAGCTCTGAAGTCTCTATCAAGAACTGTTGTTTTAACAGCAAGATTTTTGATATTAAGAACAATATCAGTAATATCTTCTGCAACACCAGGAATGTTAGAGAATTCGTGTTGTGCACCAGCAATTCTAATAGCAACTGCAGCTGCACCAGGCATTGCGCTAAGAAGTGTTCTTCTTAGGCAGTTACCTAATGTAATACCAAAGCCTCTTTCAAGTGGTTCGATCACAAATTTTGCTGTGCAACCATTATCAGATTCTTCAGCGATAATTCTTGGTTTTTCTATTTCTATCATAAGGAAAATCCCTCCTATTTTACTATCTTGAATACAACTCAACGATCAAGTGTTCTTGAATATTTAGATCGATATCATCTCTTTGTGGTAGAGCGTTTACTTTACCTTCAAGTTTTTCTGTATCGAACTCAACCCATTTTGGTGTAGCAATTTTTACACCTTTAAGTTGTTTGAACATTTCAATATCTTTATCGCTTTCTTTGATAGCAATAACATCTCCAACTTTAACTTGGTATGAAGGGATGTTTACGATTTTGCCGTTAACTGTAACGTGTCTGTGACTTACGATTTGACGGCTTTCGCTACGGCTAGAACCAACGCCCATTCTGTATACAACGTTGTCAAGTCTTCTCTCTAGAAGTGAAAGCATATTTTCACCAGTAACACCAGCTACTCTTTCAGCTTCTTCGTAGTAAGCTCTAAATTGTTTTTCTAGTAGACCATAAGCTCTTTTAACCTTTTGTTTTTCACGAAGCTGTACACCATAGTCAGTAACTTTCTTTCTTTCAGCACCGTGTTGACCAGGAAGAACAGGTCTTTTTTCCATAGCACATTTAGATGAAACACATCTATCACCTTTTAGAAAAAGTTTGCAACCTTCTCTACGGCAAAGGCGACAATCTGCATCTGTATATTTTGCCATAATTTAACTCCTTTATATATTTACAAATAAAATACCCGTAAAGATAGATTGATTAAACTCTTCTTCTTTTTGGTGGGCGACAGCCATTGTGAGGAATAGGTGATACGTCAGTAATTTTTGTAACATCTATTTCTGCAGCAGCTAAAGCTCTGATAGCTGATTCTCTACCATTACCAGGGCCCTTAACATAAACTTCAACTGATTTAATACCTTGTTCTTTTGCTGTTTTTGCAGCAGCTTCTACAGCTTGTTGAGCTGCGAAAGGTGTGCTCTTACGAGAACCTTTGAAGCCTAGGCTTCCTGCTGAAGACCAAGAAACTGTGTTTCCTGTAGCATCAGTAAAAGTAACCATTGTATTATTGAAAGATGCTTGAATATGTACTGCACCTTTGTCTAAATTTTTAGTTGACTTTCTTTTCTTTGTTTTTTTAGCAACAGCCATTTTTATGCTCCTTTATAATATTTGATAAAGGTTATTTAATTAACCTTACTTTTTCTTTTTAGCAACTGTTTTCTTAGGACCCTTACAAGTTCTAGCATTTTGTTTAGTGCTTTGACCTCTTACAGGTAAACCTTTACGGTGACGAATGCCACGGTAACAGCCAATTTCTGATAGTCTCTTGATGTTTAGTGAAACTTCTCTTTGTAGATCGCCTTCAACTGTTAGGTTGTGTTCGATATACTCTCTTAGTTTAGCAACATCTTCTTCAGTCAAATCTTTAACTCTAAGGTCAGGACTGATTTTTGTAGCAGCTAAGATTTTGTTAGAAGTAACTCTACCAATACCTTTGATATAGGTAAGACCGATTTCCAATCTTTTTTCTCTTGGTAAATCTACACCAGCAATACGAGCCATAATAATCCTCCAATTATAGTATCTTGACAGCACAAAAGCCATAACAAAGTTATGACAAATAAGCTATCTGTATGTAAACGGATAGAGAGATACATAGTATCCAGCCGCCTCTATCACGAGTTTTTTCAAAACTAATATATTATACCACAAAAATAACCATATTTCAATACAAAAATGGATATTTTTTAGGAAAATATTTGATTTTTTTACAAAGACAAACCTGTCAAGGTTAGCTATATTTTTACAGCCAAAAAAGGCTAATCAAAATTATAATTAACCTTGAGTTTGTTTATGTTTTTTGCTCTTAGAGCAAATAACCATAACTTTGCCTTCTCTTTTAATAACCTTGCATTTATCGCAAATAGGTTTTACTGATGGACGAACTTTCATAATTTTTCTCCTTAATTTTGTTTGCCACGCCAAGTGATACGGCCCTTAGTTAAATCATATGGACTCATTTCAACTTTGACTTGGTCGCCTTCTAGTATTTTAATGTAATTCATTCTTAGTTTTCCAGAAATGTAACAAGTAATTACATGACCATTTGGAAGTTGTACCTTGAATGTTGCATTTGGTAATACTTCTGTAACCACACCTTCTGTTTCTAAACAATCGGCTTTTGGCATAAAATCTCCTTTTTAAGCATTAGCTTATTTATTGATTTCGCAATTTTTAATTGCACTATAAACTTCGGTATCAAACACCTTTTTGTCAGAAAGTAATTTTTCTGCAATAGACTCTACTTTAATACCTGATTTTTTTAGGTGTTTAACCCTTTTTTTCTTTGGATTAATAAGTTTTTTGAAATTGCCATCAACAAGCATAACAAAGTCTTTATCAACAATAGAGCTTATGATATAAACTCTGCCCTCGTCTCTACCGGCATTTGAAATAACTATATCTCCAACTTCAAAATTATTAGTCATTTTTCACCTTATGTTAATATCTCTACACCATTTTCGGTGACAAGAACGGTATTTTCATAATGAGCTGAAGGTTTACCGTCTTTTGTAGTAACCGTCCAACCATCTATTTCACTAAATTTAACATGATAAGTGCCCATATTAACCATAGGCTCTATCGCAAGTACAGTTCCTGCGTGAATCTTTGGTCCAAATCCTGCAAATCCATAGTTTGGAACAGCAGGGTCTTCGTGAAGTTCTTTACCAACTCCATGTCCAACCAAATCTCTTACAACAGAGAATCCATGTTTTTCAACATATCTTTGTATCGCAGCAGAAACATCTCCTAAACTTACACCATCTTTTAGGACTTTAATTCCTTCAAAAAAACTTTGTTTAGTAACATCAATAAGTTTTTGCTTATCGCTAGATATTTTGCCTACAGCAAAAGTTCTAGCACTATCACCGTGGTAACCTTTATAGCAAGCTCCTACATCTATACTAATAATGTCGCCCTCTTTCAAAGGTTCATCATTTGGTATGCCATGAACGACTTGGTCGTTAACTGAGGCACATATAGTTGCAGGAAAGCCACCATAATTTAGGAAACTTGGAATAGCCTTGTTTCTAACAATAAAGCTATAAGCAAGGTCATCTAGTTGTTTTGTTGTAACACCCGGTTTGATATTTTTTTCTAGCAAAAGTAAAGTGTCTCTTGTGATAGCACCTGCTTTACGCATTATAGCGATTTCTTCAGCAGACTTTATCTTAATCATATTATTATTTACCTTAATCCTCTAAAATATTTTTTACAAGCTCAAAGGTATCTTCTACTGTGTTAGTAGCGTTAACTACTTTTAGTAGGTTTTTATCTTTGTAATAAGTGATTAAAGGAGCTGTTTGAGCCTCATAGTTTTTAAGTCTTTCCATAATAACTTCTTCTTTATCATCACTTCTTTGGTAGATTTCTCCACCGCATTTTGGGCAAACGTCTTTGCCGTTTAGCCAGTCAATATGAAGAGTTTCTCCACATTCTTTGCAAGCACGTCTTCCTGCAAGTCTTGGGATAATAACATCATATTTTTGGTCAATAAGTAACGCTGCATCAAGATCAGTCATTGTTGCCAATGCATCTGCCTGAGCAACATTTCTTGGGAAACCATCAAGGATAAATCCGTTTTTGCAATCTTCCCAAGTAAGTCTATCTCTTACTAAATCAATAGTAACAGAATCTGGAACTAGGGCGCCTTTAGAAATATAACTTTCAGCAAGCTGACCTAGCTCAGTTTTGTTTTTTATATTTGTTCTAAAGATATCTCCTGTAGAGATATGAGGTACATTATATCTTTCTTTCATCAAAGAAGCTTGTGTACCTTTGCCTCCACCTGGAGGTCCTAATAGAATTATTTTCATATAAATCCCTTTTAGCTTTATTTCAAAAAGCCTTTGTAACTTCTCATTAGAAGTTGAGATTCTAGTTGTTTATCGAACTCAAGAGCACAAGAAACAACGATCAAAAGTCCTGTAGAGCTAAAGGCTGAAACTAAAGAACCATTACCACCACTAATAAATGAAAATACTAGTGTTGGAACCATAGCAACAAGTGCTAAGAAAATAGCTCCAAAGAATGTTAGTCTATCAGAAATCTTTTTCAAATGGTCAGATGTTTGTTTGCCTGGTCTGATACCATTAATAAAACCACCGTTTTGTTGCATTTGTCTTGCAATCTCATCTGGCTTAAATGTTAAGCTAGCCATAAAATATGAGAAGAACAAAATCAATAATGCAGATAATAATGTGTACAACCAGCCACCAACAGCCAAAAATTCAGGATATGGTGTTGCAGGCCAGAACATTGACATTATCATTTGTGGGAATGACACAATTGTCATAGCAAGGATGATAGGCATAACACCTTGCGCATTAAGTTTAATAGGGAAAGAGTTTGCTTGACCGCCATACATCTTTCTACCTTTAATTTGTTTTGCATATTGAACTGTAACTTTTCTTTCAGCAAGGTCAACCCAAGCGATAAGACCAAAAATTACAATAACAGCAAGTAGGAACAAAAGCAAATTCCAAATGCCATCAATATTAGTAAATAGTCCAGCGATAGCATCAGCAATAGCTTGACCAGCAGTTGCAAGAATACCAACAAAAATTAGAAGTGAAAGACCTTGTCCTACTCCAACTTCTGTAATTCTTTCGCCTAGCCAAACTGTAAACATAGCACCAGCAACCATAATAGTGATAACCATAAGTTGAGTAAACCAAGCACCACCAAAAATAGATGCATCATATGCGCCAGATATATTGGCTGAAAAACCAATTGCTTGTGCAAGAGCCAAAATTAAGGCTACTATTCTTGTATAAAAGTTGATTTTCTTTCTACCTTCTTCGCCTTGTTGAGCAAGTCTTTCCAAGGCTGGAATTGCACCACCCAAAAGTTGAATTACAATAGAGGCGTTGATATAAGGAGCAACACCTAGAGCAAGTATAGCACCGTTAGATAGTGCATTACCACTAACGGCAGAAATGATGCCCAAAAATTCATTTGCTTTTGTAGCAGTTGCGAAAGCTGCAACGTTTATACCTGGAATAGGCAACCAGCAACCAACACGGTATACCAATAAAAGGGCAAAAGTTATCAATAACTTTTTTCTTACTTCTTTTATTTTGAATGCCTCTTTAATGTTCTTAAACATTATACCTCCTCGGCGATTCCACCAGCTTTCTCAATCTTTTCTTTTGCTTGTGCAGTGAATTTATCAGCTTTTACAGTAAGCTTTTTAGTTAGTTCACCGTTACCTAGAACTTTAACACCATAAGCTTCTACTTTGCCGATAAGATTTGTTTCTAGTAGTGCAGCTGCATCTACAACAGCGCCGTCTTCAAATCTGTTAAGATCTGATACGTTAACGATAGCGTAAACTTTCTTAAATTGGTTAGTGAAACCTCTTTTAGGAAGTCTTCTGATTAGAGGTATTTGACCACCTTCAAATCCTGGTCTTACACCACCACCACTACGAGCATTTTGACCTTTGTGACCTTTGCCACTAGTCTTTCCAATACCGCTTCCAGTACCTCTGCCAAGTCTCTTTTGAGTCTTGCGAGAGTTTGGAGCTGGAGATAGAGTTTGAATATTCATAGTTTACTCCTTTACTTAACTTCTTCTACTTTAACTAAGTGTTTAACTAGGAACAAGCTACCTCTGATGCTCTCATTATCAGGGAAAACTTTTGTAGTGTTAAGTTTTCTAAGGCCAAGACCTTCTAGAACTTTAACTTGTCTTTTTTCTCTGCCAATTACGCTTTTAACATAAGTAACTTTTAGTTGTCCTGCGGATTTTTTTGATTTATTAGTTGTTTTTTCCATTTCCAAAAATCCTACCTTTTTATATTTCTTCTGGAGCTTTGCCACGAAGTGCAGCAACTTGCTCTCTTGTTCTTAATGATTTTAGACCTTCTAGTGTTGCTTTTACACCGTTAATCTTGTTGTTAGAACCATGTCTTTTTGTTGTGATATCTTTGATACCAGCAAGTTCGATAACAGCACGAGCACTACCACCAGCGATAACACCAGTACCTTCTTTAGCAGGTAACATAAGAACACTTGAAGAACCATATTTTCCAGTAACACTATGAGGAATAGTTGTTCCAACCATAGGAACTGTAATTAGATTTTTCTTTGCAGCAGCTGTTGCTTTTTCGATAGCTTCAGGAACTTCAGCAGACTTGCCAGTACCGATACCAACAAGACCTTTTCTGTTACCTACAACTACTAGGGCGCTAAATCTCATTGTTCTACCACCCTTAACAACCTTAGCTACTCTTCTGATTTCAACAAGCTTTTTGTCGAATTCGCTGTCTTCTCTACGAGTAACAGGTCTTTTTGCGTTTTCTTTTTTAACTTCTTGTTTTGCCATAGTGTCCTCCATTAAAACTCTAATCCAGCGCTTCTAGCACCTTCTGCTAGGCTTTTAACTCTACCGATATAAAGATATCCAGCACGGTCAAAAACTACAGTTTTAATGCCTTTTTTAGTAGCTCTTTTAGCAATTTCTTCACCTACAATGTAAGCTTGTTCTGATTTTGACTTACCTTTAAGTGCAGTTGCGATCGACTTTTCCATAGTTGAAGCGCTAACAAGTGTATTTCCTGCAACGTCATCAATGATTTGAGCATAAATGTGGCTTGTGCTACGATAAACACTAAGTCTTGGACATTCTTTAGTTCCAGAAATTTTCTTTCTAACTCTTAGATGTCTATGCTTTCTTTGTGCATTTTTATTTTCTTTACTTACCATTTTCTAAGCGCTCCTTTACTTCTTACCTGAAGTCTTACCCTCTTTACGGATAACAACTTCGTCAGCGTATTTAATACCATAAGCATGGTATGGTTCAACTGGTTTCAAATCTCTGATTTTAGCAGCAAATTGTCCAACTTTTGCTTTGTCAATACCACTAACTGTAACATCATTACCATTAACAGCAAGCTTGATGCCTTCTGTTGGAACAAGTTCTACAGGGTGGCTAAAACCGATATTCAAAACTACTTTTGTGCCTTGCAAAGTTGCTTTGTAACCAACACCGTTGATATTCAAAGTTTTGCTAAAGCCTTCGCTAACACCTTTAACCATGTTTGCGATAAGTTGTCTATATAGACCGTGTTTTGCTTTAACGTCACCAGTTTCGTTGGCTCTTGTTAAAACAACTTGGTTTCCTTCAACTTTAACAGAGATTGTTTTGTCAACATCTTGTGTTAAAGTACCTAATTTACCAGCAACAGAAACGTTTTGACCGTTAATAGTAACAGTAACGCCAGCTGGAATATCAATTGGTAATCTACCTATTCTTGACATAACAATACCTCCTACCAGATGTAAGCAAGTACTTCTCCACCAACATTTTGTTGACGAGCTTGCTTATCAGTCATAATGCCTTTGTTTGTAGAAACGATTGCGATACCAAGTCCGTTAAGAACCATAGGGATATCTTTTGCTTCTGCATATACTCTAAGACCAGGTTTAGAAATTCTCTTCAAACCTTGAATTACTTTTTCGCCATTAGGACCGTATTTTAGAATGATTTTGATTGATTTGAAACTAGCTGAATCCACTAATTCAGCAGAGGCGATATAACCTTCGCTTACTAGGATTTGAGCAATAGTATTTTTTGTTTTTGATGCAGGGATAAGAACTTCTGTATGTTTTGCTGTCAAAGCATTACGAATACGAGTAAGCATATCTGCGATTGGATCTGTAACTATCATAATTTCTCCTCCTACCAACTAGCCTTTTTAACACCAGGGATTTCGCCTTTGTATGCTAGGTTTCTAAAACATACTCTGCAGATACCATATTTTCTAAGTACTGCGTGTGGGCGGCCACAAATAGAGCATCTTGTATATTCACGAGTTGTAAATTTTTGCTTTCTTTGTTGTTTTTCAATCATTGCTTTTCTTGCCATAATATATAAACCCCTTTGCCTTATCTAGTTGCAAAAGGCATACCCATTTCTTTTAGAAGAGTAAGTGCCTCTTTATCTGTATTAGCGGTTGTAACGATAACAACATCAAAACCTCTAATTTTGTCGACTTTTTCATATGAAATTTCTGGGAAAATAAGTTGTTCTTTGATACCTAGAGAGTAGTTACCTCTACCATCAAAAGCTTTTGGTGAAATTCCCTTGAAATCTCTAACTCTTGGAAGTGCAATTGAGATAAGTTTATCTAAAAACTCATACATTCTTTCGCCTCTAAGAGTAACTTTTGCACCAACTTTTTGTCCTTGTCTAACTTTGAAGTTAGCGATAGACTTTTTAGCAGTTGTAGCTACTGGTTTTTGACCAGTGATTTGTGCGATTTCTTCTAGAGCATTGTTGAAGCTCTTTGAGTTGTCTTTGTCAGCACCAAGACCTAGGTTGATAACAACTTTATCGATCTTTGGAACTTCCATAACGTTTTTATAACCATACTCTTTAACACAAGCAGGCACAACATTTTTAATGTAATGTTCTTGTAGTCTATTCATATATTCTACTTAGCCTCCTTAGTAGTTTTTGTAGTAGATTTTGTAGTAGTTGATTTAGCTGAAGTTGATTTTGCTTTTGGAGCAGCTTTTTCTTCAGTTTTTTCTACTTTTTCAGTTTTTGCAGTAGATTTTGTTGCTTTTTTAGCTCCATCGATAGTAGCTGCACATTTTTTGCAAACTCTAACGTTTTTACCATCTACTTCTTTGTGAGCAACTCTTGTTGCTTTTCCACATACTGGGCAAACTAGTTGTACGTTTGAAGCGTCAATTTTGCCTTCAACTTTAACGATTCCGCCTTTGTCTTGGGCACTTCTTGGCTTGTTGTGTTTTGTTACAACGTTTACGCCTTTTACAGTAACTCTATTATCTTTTGGATAACAAGCTAGTACTTCGGCAACTTTGCCACTATCTTTACCTGCGATTACAACAACTGTATCGCCTTTTTTAATGTTCATATTAGCCATAATATACTCCTTATAAAACCTCTGGAGCAAGAGATACGATCTTCATATATCCACCGTCTCTCAATTCTCTTGCAACAGGTCCAAAGATACGAGTTCCTTTAGGTTGTTTTTGGTTATCGATAATAACAGCTGCATTGTCATCAAATTTGATATGAGAACCATCAGTTCTTCTAACACCTTTGCATGATCTTACGATAACAGCTTTTACAACGTCACCTTTTTTAACAACTCCGCCTGGAGTTGCTTTTTTAACAGAAGCAATAATTACATCACCGATATTACCGCTTCTTCTAAATGAACCACCAAGAACACGGATACACATAATTTGTTTAGCACCTGTGTTGTCAGCGACTTTAAGTCTTGTTTGAGGTTGTACCATAATAATTTTGCTCCTTTCCTATTTAACTCTCTCAACGATACGAAGAAGTCTGAAGTGACAAGTTTTAGAAATTGGTCTAGTTTCCATAATTTCTACTGTATCACCAACTCTGCACTCATTATTTTCATCATGAGCAACAAATTTCTTTGTATGTTTTACGACTTTTTTATAAAGAGGATGTTTTTCGTTTGAAGTAACAGCTACGACACATTTTTTGTCCATTTTGTCACTAACTACAACACCGATTTTTGTTCTACGATTGTTTCTTTCTGTATTGTTTTCCATATTATCCTCCCTTATGCCTTCTTAACCTTTTCTGCAATTTCTCTTTCAGTCATAACTGTTTTGATTTTTGCGATATCTTTTTTCAAAGTGTTAAGCAACATTGGATTAGCTAGGTTTCCTGTAGCATGTTGAAAACGAAGATTGAATAGCTCAGTTTTTAGGCTAGCTAGTTTTGCAACTAGTTCTTCGCTTGTCATGCTTCTTATTTCGTTAACTTTCATTAGATTGCACCACCTTCTGTTGTAGTATCAACTTCTTTTTTAACAATTTTAGTTTTGCATGGAAGTTTGTGGCTAGCAAGTCTTAAAGCTTCTCTAGCGTTTTCCTCAGGAATACCAGCAAGCTCAAACATTACTCTGCCTGGCTTAACAACAGCTACCCAATATTCTGGAGAACCTTTACCGCTACCCATTCTGGTTTCAGCAGGTTTTTTAGAAACTGGTTTGTGAGGGAATATTTTTATCCATACTTGACCGCCTCTTTTTGTGTAACGAGTCATCGCAACACGGGCAGCTTCTATTTGATTAGAAGTAATCCAACATGGTTCTGTAGCAACGATACCGTATTCGCCGTAAGAGATTGTATTGCCTCTTGTAGCTTTACCAGTCATTCTACCTCTTTGTTGTTTTCTTCTTTTTACTCTTTTAGGCATTAACATATTACTTGTTTCCTCCTTTTGGAGCTTTTTCAGCAACATTTAATTTGCCTAGGATTTCGCCTTTGTAAATCCAAACTTTAACACCTACAATACCGAATGTAGTAGCAGCTTCTGCTGTACCATAGTCGATATCAGCTCTCAAAGTTTGTAGTGGAAGATTTCCTAGGTTGTAATGTTCACTTCTAGCAATATCAGCACCATCAAGACGACCACTTACCATAGTTTTGATACCTTGAACGCCTGATTTCATAGCTTTTTGCATAACTTGTTTCATAGCTCTTCTAAAGTGAACACGTTTTTCTAGTTGAGTAGCAATGCTTTCAGCAACTAGAACTGCATCAATGTCAGCATTTTTGATTTCTTTAATGTTGATAGATACAGCGTCTGCTTGAGTTAGTTTCAAAACTTCTTTCTTCAAAGTTTCAACACCAGCACCCTTTTGACCGATTAGTACGCCAGGTCTTGCAGTAAAGATATTTACAACAAGTCTTTTTGCTGTTCTTTCGATACTGATTTTTGAAATAGCGCAAGCATAATATTTTTTCTTAATAAAAGTTCTGATAACATTGTCTTCTTTCAAAAATTTAGCAAAGTTATCTTTTCCTGCGAACCAAGAAGAGTCCCAGCTCTTGTTGATTCCTACTCTAAGTCCGTGTGGACTAACTTTTTGTCCCATTTGCCTTTTCTCTCCTTTATTCCTTAATAGTATCCATAATAACAGTTATATGGCTTGTTCTTTTTAGTATTCTGTCAACTCTACCACGAGCTCTAATGTTTAGTCTCTTAAGAGTTGGACCTTCTGTTGCCCAGATTTCAGCAACAAACATATCATCTTTGTTAAGACCCATGTTGTGCTCACCGTTAGCAGCAGCAGACATGATAGTCTTTAAGATTGGTTCAGCAGCACCATTTGGAGTATTTTTCAAAATAGCAACTGCTTCATTGTATTTTTTGCCACGAACTAGGTCCATAACAATTCTTACTTTGCTTGAGCTAATTCTAATGTCTTTAGTAATAGCTGTTGGGCGAGTATCTCTGTTTTGGAATCTAGCTTCAGCCTTTTCTCTCATTCTTTTTGCCATTTTTTATCTCCTTATCTACCTGAAGTCTTACCAGAAGTATGACCTTTGAATGTTCTTGTTAGAGCAAACTCACCAAGTTTGTGTCCTACCATTTCAGCAGTACAGTAAACTGGGATATGTTTTTTACCATTATGAACAGCGATTGTATGACCAACGAATTCTGGGTAAATTACAGATGCTCTTGACCAAGTTTTAACGACTTTTTTAGTATTAGATTCATTCATTTCTTTAACTCTGTTAAAAAGTCTTTCTTCAACGAATGGTTTTTTCTTTAATGATCTACTCATAACTTTAACTCCTATCTAGCGCTCTTTATGATAAATTTGTTAGAGCTCTTCTTTCTATCTCTAGTCTTAAGACCCATAGCAGGTTTACCCCAAGGAGTAACAGGTCCTGGACGACCAACTGGTGATTTACCTTCACCACCACCATGTGGGTGATCAACTGGGTTCATAACAACACCACGAACTGTAGGTTTGATACCCATATGTCTTGAACGACCAGCTTTACCGATTGAGATGATTTCATGCTCAATGTTGCCAACTTGACCAATAGTAGCTCTGCAAGTTGCAAGAACTAATCTCATTTCGCCACTTGGCATTTTTAGAGTTGCATATTTGCCTTCTCTTGCCATAAGTCTAGCAGAGATACCAGCAGAACGAGCGATTTGTCCGCCCTTTCCTGGTTGAAGTTCGATATTGTGAACAACTGAACCTACAGGAATATTTGCTAGTGGTAAGCAGTTACCAACTTTAATTTCAGCGTTTTCGCCACTCATAACCTTGTCACCAACGTTTAGACCAACTGGTGCTAGGATATAAGATTTTGTTCCATCTACATATGTTAGCAATGCAATGTATGAAGTTCTGTTTGGATCATATTCGATTGCAGTTACTGTTGCAGGAACATCATCTTTTCTTCTTCTAAAATCAATAATTCTATATTTTCTTCTGTTACCGCCACCGATATGTCTAACGGTAATTCTGCCATAAGAGTTTCTACCACCAGTTTTGCTATTTTCAGCAAGTAGTGATTTTTCTGGAGCTTTCTTTGTTAAAACTGAAAAATCAGCAGTAGACATTTGTCTTTGTGCAGGAGAAGTAGGTTTATGTCTTCTAACAGCCATTTTTAATTCCTCCGCTTACCTTAGTTTAGGCTTTCAAAAAACTCGATTGGTTTGCTATCGCTAGTTAGCCAAACGATTGCTTTTTTGTAATCGCTAGTTTTACCAACTGTTCTACCATTTTTAGTGTTTTGAGTTTTTTCTTTGCCCTTTACTATTAGTGTATTTACTTTTTGAACTTTAACTTTGAATATTTCTTCTACCGCTTTTCTAATTTCTACTTTGTTAGCGCTCTTTTCTACTACAAATGTGTATTTTTTATCAGCGATTGTAGCATAGCTCTTTTCTGAAAGTAGCGGTCTTTTTATAATATCGTAGGCATTCATTATTTATAAGCCTCCTCTATTTTCTTTACTGCATCTTTAGTAACATATACTTTGTTGCAAGCTACTAGGTCATAAGTGTTTAGTAGATCTGCAGTTGTTACATTGATGTAAGGAATATTGTTTGTAGCTCTCAAAACTTTTTCATCTTTTTCAGCAACAACAACTACTGTTTTGCCTTCCATTTTGAAGCTGTTTGCAACATTCATAAACTCTTTTGTTTTAGCGTCATTGATTGTCAAAGCGTCTAAAACTACGACTTTTTGTTCAGCAAGCTTTGCACTGATAGCAGATTTGAAAGCTACAGCTCTTGCTTGTTTGTTTACTTTTTGAGAAAAATCTCTTGGCTTTGGTGCGAATACTACGCCACCACCAACCCATTGTGGACCTTTTGTAGAACCTTGTCTTGCTCTACCAGTACCTTTTTGTCTCCAAGGTTTTTTAGCATGACCTCTTACTTCTGTACGAGTTAAAGCGCTTTTTGTACCTTGTCTTTGATTGTTGTTATAAGCTACTACTACTTGATGAATAAGTGCTTCGTTGTATTCACAACCGAAAACTTCATCACTCAAAGTCATATTTCCTACAACTTCAGCAGCCATATTATATACTTTAACTTTTGGCATAACTACTCTCCTTACTTACCAGCCTTAACAGCCGTTTTAATAGTAACAAGACCGTTTTTGTTTCCAGGGATAGCACCTTTGATTAAAAGCACATTTCTTTCAACATCAACTTTTACTACTTGCAAGTTTTGGATAGTAACTTGCTCGTCACCATAATGGCCTGGCATTAATTTATTTTTGAATACTCTGCTTGGTGTTGAGTTAGCACTCATAGAACCAACTTCTCTATGTACAGGACCTGTACCGTGAGTCATCTTAAGTCTGTGTGCGTTGTGTCTTTTGATGTTACCGCTAAAACCATGACCTTTGGTTGTGCCTGTTACGTCTACGATGTCGCCTTCTGCAAATACGTCACACTTGATTTCGCTACCAACCTCAAGGTCTGCATAGTTGTCAACATCTAATTCTTTTACATATTTCTTTACAGAAACGTTTGCTTTTTTGAAAGCACCAGTTTGTGGTTTGTTAACTAGTTTTTCTCTAGTTTCGCCAAAACCAACTACAACAGCTTCATAGCCGTCTTTTTCTTCAGTTTTCTTTTGTATAACTGTACAAGGACCAGCTTCTACAACGGTTACTGGAATAACCAATCCGTTAGAAGTGAAAACTTGAGTCATACCTAACTTTTTACCTAAAATAGCTTTTTTCATATCATTCTCTCCCTAACGAATTAAAGTTTGATATTGATATCAACACCAGCTGGCAAATCTAGTTTCATAAGTGAATCTAGAGCTTTAGCAGATGTATAAACATCAATAACTCTTTTGTGTGTTCTCATTTCAAATTGCTCACGACTATCTTTGTATTTGTGTGGGCTTCTAATGATTGTTACTACCTCTTTGTTTGTTGGTAGTGGAATAGGTCCAGCGATTTTTGAACCTGCTTTTGTAGCTGCTTCGATTATTCTAGAAGCTGCTAGGTCAATTAAGTTGTGATCATAAGATTGTAACTTAATTCTAATTTTTTGAGTTGCCATTTATATATCTTCCTCCTTAACCCAATCTAACCCTTTTAGCATTTCCTAAAAGATATTACACCTTACCGTGTGTGTCTTACCGTGAACGATAAAAAAAACTTAAAAATTATTAAGCTTTCTTTCTTCTTGCAAAGGGTTAGTCGCTTGACTTTAAGCCAAACTTGTCCGCGTAAATTCTCCTCCTTATGTAGCTATAAGTGGTAACTTCACGCTTCATCCCATTTTCACAGCAAAGTTATTATACACTTATATTGCCCCCAAGTCAACCCTTTTTTTGAAAAAAGTTTGAATATTTTTGGGTTATTTTTTAGCCCCAAAATATAGTGTAAAAACCGCCACAAGACCACAATATATAAAATAGGTTACTAATATATTTATATATATTATATAATATATAGCCAAAAATCACATATACCTTTTACAACAACAATCCACAAACGCCAAGCCCCATACCCCAAACAACCCCAAATCGCAACAAAAAAAAGAGCTATAAAAGCCCTTTTTAGTCAAATATAAATACTTTTTCCCATCTGCCAAGCAATCTTTCTAAAACATTATCGATTTGCTTTTTCAAATAATCAGCCATAATTCTATTTATTAGAAGACCTTCTTCCAAAAGTTTATCAACTAGTGCCACAAACTTATCGTGGGTTTCTTTTGCGTCAAGTTCAGCTTTGGTTCTAATTATTCCCTTTTCAAAGCATAGTTCCAATCTCAAATAATACATACCCGTTATGCCTTCTTGTGCAAAAAGCATAACATAGTCTTTATTATTAACAAAATCAGGTATTGTTCTAAGACTTTTTACCGCAGCTTCTAAAAGTTTGATAAATATCATATCCGAAGCCAAAATATCTTCGCTTGCGTATTTTATTAGTCCGTAGCCATATTTCTCGATAAGTTCGGACAAAACAAACACGTCATCATATTCTTGGATATATTCTTCGTTGCAAGGAACAAGCTCTGTTCCGTCCATAGCAATAAGCCCTACAAACTTTCTTCCGCTATCTTTTAGTTCATTTGTGGCTTCATAAATTCTAGAAGAAGCAGAGTGAGCAAGCAATCTTCTATCATAACCTTTGGACAAAATTTGACCTTTGCAGTTGGCAAGATAAAACTTGTTGTCTTTTTTACCGACAACACACCCTACTCCCAAAGGACTTCTACCCAAAAGCCCCCAGATGTAATTTTTATCAAAAACGACTTCTTTGCCACTATTGTCAACGATAATATAGTCTTCTTGGCTTTCGCCTTTGTACAAAAAGTGCAATCCATATGATGTATTAACAATGTTTGAATAAACAAAGTCGCTCATAAATTCGCCAGTTGTTTTGTTAAAAAGCGCATAGCCTTTTTCGTGATTGCCTACAGAAATAATTTCGTCTATAAAAGCCATTATTTATCGCCTTTTTTAGATTTGCAGCCACAAGACTTTTTAGCAGGCTTGCTATCTACAGCTTCCAAATCTTCATTTAGCTTTTTTAGCATAAAGTCAAGTTCTACTCCGTGGGCAGCTGCTGCTTGTTCAATAGTTTCCATTTGGCTCATAGGACAACCAAAACAATGAAGTCCAAATCCACCCAAAATTTCTTTTGCGTTAGAATATTTCCCTAAAATTTCTCCTACTGTCATATCTTTGTTTACCATAATTTTAATCTCCTTATATTTATTATTTGTTATTTTTTATTTTATAATCTGCTTCCGCAGGTTTTACAAAGCAATGCATCATTTTCGTTTTGATCGCCACAAGCTTTGCAATACCTTACATTTAAGGTGCTTTTGCCACACTTTGGACAAAACTTATCTTTGATTGTATATTTAGCCCCGCAAGATTTGCAAGTCTTTTCAACAGTTGCTTCTTTTCCGGGCTTCATAACCTTTGGTCTTTTTATTTCTTTTTCTGGCTCTTCAAGACTTTTCTTAAGAGCTTCTAGTTCAATCCTACGATTTTTTTGAACAAAGTCATCTGCTATATCAACAGGACCTAAAGCTTCAACTGTTCCAATAGCCCCCCTTCCCAGCATAATGTCTTCTTTTTTCTGCTCACTTTCTGTAGGAATATGTGGAAGTTCTTTCTTCTCACCATTTAGAAAAACTAGGTTTTGCTGCCTTTTTGCAGCAAGGTCTTCATTAAATGATTTTGACGCTTTTTCATACTCATCTAAAGTAGTGTTTCTTTCTTCTTTGTTTTGAGTATTGTTTTCCGTGTTGACACCACCAGAAAACCCACCAAAGCCAAGGTTTATAACATTAGAATTTGTCATTTGAGCTTCGCCACCGCTAGCAACAAAAACTTCTGTTTTATCATCACCTTCTGCCTTTTCACCTTTATTTTCACCATAAACAGTGTTGAATATATCATCTAGGGTTTTATCTTTTTTCTTTACAGGCTCTAAGTTTTCTACCCCCACAGGCGGTATAAGTTCGGTTATTTTCAAATCGGTAATTGTAAGACCGATTGATTTCAATTCTTTTTCAACAACTTCATTTAGTTTTGTAAGCAAGCTATCGCTGTTGTTGTTAAATTCTTCTATAGTATAAATATTCTTTTTAGTATGACCCAAAATTGCATACGCAACATAGGCGCCAATTTCTTTTTTTGCTTGTTCGCTGTTTATTATTGAATAATCCATAAGCATTGCTGTCATAAACTTATGACTATCTGCAACAGTTACACAAAACTCACCAGCAACTTTGACCTTTACAATCTTGTCTTCATATTTTGCTTTTAGCTTAAATGGAGTTTTGAACGATACCCCAGCAAAAGGTGCTTTGTTTACAAAATATACATCAGCCGGGATTGACTTTGGTGTAGCATAACCTTTTTTTGTCTTTTTTGCTTTTACATTTTTATATAACTTTGGCATATGAACGTCATTGAACTTATATTTACCCGCAGTCAAAGCATCACAAACATTATCGTAATAACAAGTAATAACTTCAAAACCTTCTTCTACTACAACTTCTTGGTTGATTTTTAGGTTGTCATTTTTGAGCCTATATCTTACAACCAGCCCTTTTTGGCTTTCGTCCAAAGTTATAGTATCCATAAGTTTATTCTTGATTGCACCAAAAAGCCCCATAGATACTCCTTTATAATATACCTAAATCATAACACATCTTAAAAAAAAACACTACAAAAAAATACTAAAAAGCTATTTTGCATCATATACATTTATTATCTAGGAGGATATATGTACAACACAACTGAGATTATTTCAAAGCCAGTAATTAATTTGTATAACGGAAAACTAGAAGGCACCGTAAAAAATATATGTTTTGACAGCAAATTCAAAAAGGCAACAAACCTTATCTTATTTGAAGATGAAGACGGCGAAGAATGCATACTTAATATAAACAAAGTATATAAAATCGGCACCAACGCCATAACTATCAAAAACAGCGAAGGGCTTCTACCAACATTGTTTGCAAGCAAAGTTGATTACAACAACCAAATAAACAACGAAGTCTACAACCTAGAAGGCGAAAAACTGGGCATTGTCACAGACATTGTTTTGGGCGACAATTACAAAATAGAAAAAATTCTTGTAGATGGCAAAGAGTTTAACCCATCAGCTGTTATTAGTTTTGGCGAAAATAACCTGATTATAAATTCAAGCGGAGCAAAATATAGCAAAGATAGCTACAAGCCAAAAATCACTCAAAAGCCAAAACAATTAGACCTTATTAAGATTTTGCCAAAAATTCCAGAACCTAGCGAAGACAAAATACCAAAAATTGAATTTAATGATTTAGACATAAAACCAAAACAAAATTATAAAATAAGCGAAAACCCACTTCCCCAAAGAATGATAACCAGTCAGAATTATCTTCTAGGCAGAAAACTTTCAAAAACTATTTATGGAACTAATAACGAAATTATTGCGAAAAAAGATTGTTTAATAACCGAAAAGATTTTGCTTTCTGCAAAAACACATAATAAACTTGTAGAGCTTGCTGTATTTAGCCGGCCCAAATAAAAAAAAGAGATAGTTTAGTTACTATCTCTTTTTATTTTTCTATTAATCATTTAGAGAGTTTAGCAAGTTTTCCATTTCGTTGCTAATATCATCCATATCATCTCCAGATTTTTTAGCAGGTTTAGCCGCTGGTTTTGCCGCAGGTTTAGCTGCAGGCTTTGGAGCTGCTGGTTTAGCTGCAGGTTTTGGAGCTGGTTTTGCTGCCGGCTTTGGTGCAGCAGGTTTAGCCGCTGGCTTTGGCGCTGCAGGTTTTGGAGCTGGTGCTGGAGCTGGAGCAGCTTCTACTTCAGCTTCTGGCTTTTGACCTTCGTCTTCATCATCACCATCATCCATTTTTGAAATGTTATCAATGCTTTCGTTTAGTTCTTGTTTTTGTTTGAACAAGTTTTCACTTTCTCTTTCGATTTGTCTTTGGATATCGTCAAGTTCGTTTCCACTTTCTTCTACAGGAGCTGGTTGTTCTGGTTGAGCAGGAGCATTTGATACGTAAGTTGATTGCTCTGCTTTTTCTATCTCTTCAAGAGATGGACCAGATTCGGCTTTTTCTACGATATCACTTGCATCACCATTTTCGTCATACAACTTTTGAGGTATTGCAATTTCATCTGTATCATATAGACCTTTGTCTTCAACACTTTGTTCAGCTTTTGTTTCAATGTTGTCGATAAGTGTAAATACGTCAATCTTGTTAGTTTGGAATGTTTTAAGAAGCTCTTTAAGTTCATCATTCTCAACTGACAATTTTTCAAGTTTAGCAGCATTTGATTTGATAGCTGCATCCATAAGTTTTTTGTACATTACGTTTGCATAGTTTTTGAACTCAGCAAGCATAACTGTTTCAACATATTTTCTCTTTTCTTCGATTTCTGCTTTTCTTTGTGCAATCTTTTCGTCAAGAGCAACTTGCTCTTCTTTGTATCTTGCAGCTGCTTCATCACTATCTTTTTCGATTTGTTGTTGCTTTTTGATTTCGTCTTGGATTTGCTTTCTAATGTAGTTTCCTTCGATACGGTTTGTAGCTTGTTCTTGTTGTTGTTTCAAGCTATCCAAGTTTTCTCTGCTTGATTGCAATTTTCTTTGATAATCTTTTTCAGCAGTTTCATAGTTTTTAGTAAAGCTATCTTTTTCTGATTGAATTTGTCCACATTCGATAGTAAGTCTTCTACGGTTACTAATAAATGTTTCGCACTCTTTCATTGCTCTATCAAGAACAAGTGAACCATTGATGCCTAGTTCTTCAAAGTTATAAGTTTCAACTTCAACAGCATTGATTCTTGCTTTTTCAAGTTCTTGTTGTTCTTGCAAATCTCTCTTTTCAAGATATTGTTGCAAAATAGGAATACCGTTTTTGATTTCTTTTCTAGTGAATAGAATTTCATAGTCAACATATGCAGGAAGAGTTGTTACAGCTCTAGTCAAACTTTGTTCAAAGATATGGAAGTTTTCAAACAAGTCGGCTTGTAACGCATTTTTCCAAGCTCTAACAATAAGAGCAAACACAACACCCAAAAGAAGTGTAACAGCAGGAAGCAATGCAACTCTGTACATAATCTCACCAACAGTCAATGTTCCATCAACAGCACCAAATCCAAACAATAGTGAAAAACCAATAAGCAAACCAACAAATAGATAGAAGTTTTGAACGTCTCTATCAATAAGACTTGTTCTAAGTGGTCTTTCTACACATGTGTTGATATTGATATATTTTGTTGGAGCATCATCTCTGTTTAGCATATACATTTGCCAACGAGTTCTCAAAGTTTTTGGAACTGATTTCATCTTGGCATTAAACTCTACCAAGTTTTCATCAGTGATAAAAGGCTTCTTTGAAAAGTACTTGTTGAATCTATCAATAGCTTTCAAAATCTTGTGCTCATAAGAAGAGCGGATACCCATAATCATAACTAGCATTGCAAGAAGCATAATGCCAAGTACAATTAGTGACAAATATTGAAACCCTAGAAAGTCAGCAGCACTTCTAATGATATTTGCGACTGTATCAAATACGTTCATAATAATCTCCTAAAAATATTTTCTGCTGTTAGTATAACACACTTTTTTTTATTTACAAATTAATTTTACCTATTTTAGAAAAATAATTAAATTATTTTTATAAGCTGTCCCAAATGCAATGAATAAATATACACGTTGTTAACACTTTTTCCGACCGCACGTTCTGCTGCTAGCTTGTATAATCTCATCTGCACCTTGTAAATATCGACTAATTGTTCGGGTTTTTCTACCCTATTTGTTTTATAGTCGATTATATCTACATTTCCGCCATTTCCGACCATAAGGTCGATAACACCTTGCAGTAATACTTTATCTTCTATATCACTTCCTTCAACAAGGTCTTTGTGTGGAAGGTATGCAATAAATTGCTTTTCTTTTTCGATAGCTTTTCCGTTTATAATTGGGGCTAAATTTTTGATACAAGTGTAAATCTTTTTTGCATCTACTTTATCATAATAATCTGCGTTTTCGTTGTCGCTTTCTTTTAACTTGTTTATAAAGTCTAAAACTTCTTTTTCGCTATCGACAGCAAAATCAATTTCCTGAAGTATTTTGTGATAAATTGTTCCAAGCAAAGAGTAGTTGATTTTTGATTTGTTAAAATGCTCTTCTTTGTTTAATTTTTTTGGAGTCAAATTTATACTTTCGTTTTCTTGACTATCTTGTATCATAAGACTTGTTACAGTATTTTTTTGAGCGATTGCAAAACTATCTTTGTGGGGATACTTCTTTTCTAAATACTCTTCTATTTTGTCGTCTTTGACGCTACTATTATCTATCAAAATTTCTTCTGCAGAAATTAATTTTTCTTCCATAAGTTTTTCTGGCATATAAACATTAACTTCTACATAATCATTAAACTTAAATGTTTTTTCTTCTTCACAAGTTTTGATGTTTTCGATAAGTGGTCTTGGAAAAGCTGACAAAATCCAATTTGAATATTTGTTTGACTTTCTAATGTCATAATCATTTAGCTCATTTATATTTTCGATATCAATGCTACATATAATATTTAGAGAATTTTTTGCACGGGTAAGAGCTACGTACAAAAGCCTACTCTCTTCTAGTTTTTCTTGCAATCTTATTTTTTCGGTTATTGCTTGTTTGGTCAAAGTTTTATATTTTATATGTTCATCAATATCATATGAGTTAATACCAACACCAAGATCTTTATCTCTCAAAACATCTTGCTTTGTTGTTAGGTTGGAAAACATCTTTCCACAACCTGCTACAAAAACAACTTCGTACTCAAGACCTTTGCTTGAGTGAATTGTATCTAGCCTTACACAATCATCAGATGGCGCCGGAGTCAACCTTGTAACTTCTGTATCCTTTAGATAACTATCAACATAACTTAGATATTCATTTAGGTCATTATTATAAGGAACATAATTAAACGACTCAATAAAATTTGAAACCACATTATATTTTGCTCTGCCATCAGGAAGCAAAAGATAATAATTCAAATACCCAATCTTTCTATCTGCAAAAACTAAAAGCTCATATATAGTAGAAAAATCTTTTATTTCTCTTATGCTCTCTATTATATCAAAAACTTTGTTTAGCTTTTGTGTTAATTCATTATTTTGAGATTCTATATACTGCCCTATACATTCATAAAAATACTCTTTATCTGTAGCAAGTTTTATTTGCGCAAGCTCATCAAAGCTAATGCCAAAAAATGGCGCAGACAAAACGCAAGCAAGAGCTATATCATCTTGCGGATTGTTTACTACTTTCAAAAGATTTAGCAAGAACAATATATCCGGATTGTTATATATATTGCTAGATGTTTTTGAAAGGCAAGGGATTTCGTATTTTTGCAAATACATAGAAAGTTCTTTTATGTAAGATTTGCTACGACACAAAATAGTAAAGTTGCTATATGTTAATTTCTTAAACTCTTTTTGTTTTGCATCATAGTATGGCTTATCTAGCATAGCGTGGATTTTTTCGGCGATAACTTTTGCTTCTAGTTTTGCAACGCTTCTTATATTTACACTTCTGTTATCATCTTTAACCGAATATAGCCCGCCGTTATATGTTTCTTTCTTTTCTCTTTCTTTATATTTAATAAAGTCAATAGAAACTTCTTTATAATCATCTACACTTTCATATTTAGCAGCGCCTTTGAAAGCCCCGTCTTCTTTATAATCAATCCCACCAAAGTTTTCTTTCATAACCTTATTAAAAATCTTGTTAACAAAATCTAGTATTACAGGGTTGCTACGGAAGTTTTCTTTTAGGGTTATTAACTTGCCACCAATATTTTTTTTGTACAAGGCGGTTTTATCTATTAGTATTTGTGGCGAACTATTACGGAAGCTATAAATACTTTGTTTTAAGTCGCCTACCATAACCATATTTTTGCCATTCGTTACATAAGACAAAATCTTCTCTTGTTTGTTATTAATATCTTGGTATTCGTCTATATAAAGAACATCATATTTTTCTTTTATAGAATTTCTTAGTTTTTCATTTTCCAAAAGCTCTAGGGCATATTTTTCTAGGTCATCAAAGTCTAGAGCTTTCTTTTGCCTTTTTATTCTAGTATATTCTTTTTCAAAATCTTTTACTATAGACAAAAATTCTTCTACAGAAGATTTTGAATCAGCAATGTTTTGAGATATGTTTTCTATATCTTTTGACTCTCCACAAATATCAAAAAAGTCATCAATCATAGCCCTAAAGCCTGTCCACGCAATTCGAGCGTTTGTCAAAATATCACTTTGGACTTTTATTCCAAATGGGCTTTTGATTTCCTTTAGATATTTGAAGTATTCAAATATATCGCTAAATACAGCAAAACTTTTTTGAGTTATTTTTTTAACAACTGATGTTATTGCTTTTATTACTTTTTCTTCGCCGGATTGCTCGCTTTCAATAAGCAACTTTTCAAAGGTTGTTTTGAAATATAAGTAGTCTTTTGAAAATTTGTCCAAAACAAACTTACAAGCATTGTTATTGTCCAAGTCCTGTGTATAACAAGATGTTGCAATCTCTGTTAAATATTTTTCTTTGTCATCAAGCGATTGCAAAAAGTTATAAAAGTTAAGAACATTATCTTTTAGAGATACTAAACTTCTATTGTTATAAAACATCTCACATAAACTTATAAACTCAGGCTTTCCTTCTTCTTGCTTTTGTCTTAAAAGATAGTCTATCGCTTTAATTTTATAAAAGCTTGCTTCTTCTTCGCTAAAGATTGTAAAAGTTGGTTCTATATCTAGCTCAAAGAAATATTGTTTTATTAACTTTTGACAAAATCCGTGAAGAGTTGAGATATCTGCAGTTGGTAGCTTTTCAAGCTCTTCTTTAATATTTGGCTTATCTATATTATCATTTAGTTTTTCAAAAAGTCTTTGCTTCATCTCTGCAGTTGCAGACTCTGTAAAAGTAACAACAAGGAGCTTATCGATAGTTGTCTTGCCGTTTATTATACTTTGAGCAATCTTTTCGATAATAACAGCTGTTTTACCACTACCTGCACTGGCAAAAACTAATAGATTATCACCGCTATGGTCGATTACATCTTGTTGCGATTTTGTAAAATCAATTTTCGCCATCTACACTCCCCCTTATTGTTTCTAATTCTATTTTTTCGGACATAGTTCTTACGCTATCTCCCATACTTTCGTCAAATCTACAAATGCTTTTGTATGGGCAATACTTACAAGCTTCTCTTTCGCTACTACCCAAAGGCGAAGCCTTAATGTTTCCAGACAAAATTTCTTTTGTTGCAAGCATAAGAGAGCTCATTGCATAATCTGCAAGAAGTAATATATCTTTTGAATCCATAACTTCAGAAGATGCATAATATCCGCCTTCTTTTTTCTTGTTTATGTTCAAAATATCACTAGTTAAATTTGTTGCAAGACCGCAGTCGCTAGCCAAAACCACTTCTTCGCTACTATCAGTATAACCTTTTAGTTTATAAGCATAGTTTCCACTTTCTTCCTTTTCGTAAAAACTATTTTTTACAGGAAAATAATATGCTCCAGCAGGTTTTAACTTAAGGCTTTTTTCAGTAACATATTGATATACATATAATTGTAGTTTTTTACCAAAATAAAGTTCTTTTAGCGAGCTATCACATCTACCTGTTTTGTAGTCAATTATTCTAAAATAATCTTCAAAAGCATCTACCCTGTCTATCGCTCCAACTATCTTTAACTTCTTATCTTCAACAGTAATTTCTAAACTTTTGATTTTGTTATTTTTATCAAATCGAGCTTCGGTTAAAATCGGTCTAAAAGTTGCCTGCTCTAACTGATAGTTTATCGCTCTACACATACGAACGGCTTCTTTTTTGATGCTAATAATAGACAAGATATTGTCATCATTTTCTTTGAGATTTTCAAACTCACTGCTATCTAAAACATCATCACAAATTTTAGCAACAAGTGATGGAAGCAAACTTTCTTCAACAGGCAAATTAGACATATTTTCTTTCACAAAAATTTCTGCTACTTTATGCAAAAAGTTACCTACTTGCATATTATCAAAAGAGTCTACTCTGTTCTCTTTTAGCTTAAGTCCATAATCAACAAAATGCTTAAAAGGACAATTATAATACCTTTCTATTTCGGATACACTCAACGTTCCTTTGTTAAAAAACAAATTACTTTTTATAACACTTTCTTTTTGATAGTTTGTTATATTTTTATAACCATCTAAATATGGCTTTGTTTCTTTCAAAACATCAAAAAGAGCTTTGATTTGGTCTTCGTTTGTATAGCGAATTCCGTCTTCGATATTACGCAAAAATTCAGCAAGCAGTTTTTCTGCGTGGACTTTTCCGCCCAATTTTTCGCAGAATGTAAAGTAGTTATAATCGTTATCCAAAATTTCCAAAGGCTCTTTGCCTTTTCCGATTACGATATAAAACATATTGCGAAGTTGTTTTACAAAACTTGCGTCAACAGTCTTTTCATCTAAACCTTTTGCGTATGATATGTGCAAAGTATTTTTTGGAATTAAAAGAAGATTAAACAGCTTAAATCTTTCTCTTTGGTTTATTGTTTTAATGCTTGGCTCTATCTTGTATGAAGTAGAAAGTTTTTCTATTTCTCTATCGGTTATAAGTCCGCAGTCGCTATTTACAACAGGAAGCTGTCCTTCTTTTGCACCCATTACAAACAAGTGCTTTACTCTTTCAAAAATACTACTGCTTGTATCTCCAACAAATACACTGTCCACAGACACAGGAGTTACTGATAAAGACACCGCTTCAAAGCCGCTTTTTATAACATCAATTAACTCAAATATATCACAACTAAGGTTATCAAAAATATCTTTTAGGTTATTTAGTATAATTACAACATTATCATATACCTGCTCTAGTTTTTTGCTTTCTTCAATATGCCCTTGCTCAAAATATTTGTTTGCGATAGTCATCAATCTATCACTCAAAGATATTTCTTCAAATAAAGATAGAAAGGCATCACAATAATCTTTGTATGTAGAGTTTTGCTCTAGCCCGTCTACAAAATCAAGTATTACTTTTATTTGATTTCTAAAGTTATCTAAAACTTCATTTTTTCTAAATAAACTTTTGCCTTCGATATTTTTTATATTGATATAATTTTCCATTTCGCAAACATATTTTGCATCTAAATCCAAAATAGGATTTTTGATTAATTTTATTATATCTTCTCTTTTATAATATCGGGTTTTTAGCCCAACCAAAGTTTCAATAAACTTATCTATAATGCTACTTGTTAAGTTGGTACTTACATCAAAAAAGCAATTGATTTCAAAGTCTTCAAAGACTTTCTTCAAAGTATCTTTTTGCGCAGAAAGACCAGGCACAGCAACAGCTATGTCTTTGAATCTTTCGCCGTTATTTATTTTTTGTTTTATTGCGGTTGCGACAAACTCACATTCTTCCAAAAATGAGTTGTGACAAGAAAGTGATAAGTTATTATCCTTTAACAAAATGCTTTTTGGATTATACCCAAACAGATTGTTTTTTATGTGTTCAAATGTAGGTGACAATTTGTCTTCACATTCAAAAATATTTGGCTCTATATCAAGTGCATTTGCCATAGCAACAACACTTGTATATACATCATTTAGATAGATATGCGAGTTTACTCCGCCATCATTTTTTGTAGTTGATATATTTACTTGTTTTGCATATTGCATAAACTTTTTGACAATGGCATAACCTTGCTTTGTAAAGCTATCAAAATGACTTATGTATATACAACTATCTTTTAGATTTTTTGCCTTAGGCAAATACTTTTCAAACAAGGTAAATTTGTCTGCGCTATCTATAAGATTGTTTTGTTTTAGGTACTGCTCATACTTTTCGTAGACAAACTTTATATCTGTCATTTTTTGAGCCAAAAAGTCATCACCATTTATCACTATATCACTAGGCGCAACGCCACAACTTTTTAGTTGGTTTATTGTCTCAAAAAGCTCTTTCGCAAAGCCTGAAGCAAGACGGGTTTTGTGGAAACATTTCAAAGATTTTTTGTTATCTAGCAAAATCTTTTGGACAATCATACTGCTAATATGCTTTGGCAAAACCTTGTTGTTTTGACCTATAACGCCGCTAGCAAATCGGCTCATAGTAAGGACTTTGATATCAAATGTACTTTCGATATTTAGATAATCAAAAATATCCTTTTCGCACGCCATACTAAATCTATCTGGCACGACAAAAATATGACTAGAAAATAGTTTGGTCTTTCTATTTTCTTCTAGCCTTTTCATAAGATGTTTATAACCATCATAAATGGTTTTTCCGCAATAAATATTTATCATAATCTCTCCAAAAATATTGTAGCATTTTTGGATTTTTAAGTAAATTACTTATCTATATTTTTTAGTTTGCATATCTACTATGTCCCAAATTAGTCCCATCTAACATTTTCTTTGATAAGTCGCACAAGCCCCCTAAATAATGCCTGCAAATCTTTTTCGGTAAGAGCTGGCTTTTGATAATCTTTTATGCTTACTACATTACTACGTTTTGCAACTTCCAAAAGCGCATTTTTTAGAGCGTTTTTATCCCCCTTTGGCATAAGGCTATAGTAATGCTTTTTGACAGCCACTTCGCTTCTATCATATTTTTTGCTATGTCCCAAAAAGGCATTGTTTAGCCCTAGATTATATTGCCTACATTTTGAGACCAAATTTATAAGGTCTTTTTCTTCTTCAATAGACCATTTTACGTATTGTTTCATAACAATATTATTCCCAAAAAAGTTATACTCATACCCACAAAAATTTTTCATAAAATATATTAGGAGAATATTATGCTACATATAAAATCTACACACCCCGCCCTACTATCTATAGACAAAGATTACCTTTTACAATCGCCTATCGACAAAGCAAGTTTTGATACTCAAAATCTTACTATAAAATACTACCCCTTAGACAAAAGTATCAATGGCAAAATAGCAATCCCAACACTTATTAACATAAACCAAAACAACCTAAGAAATTGTCCAGAATATGACATAATTAAATACCCGCAAGACAATATAGAGATTATCTTAAAACCATTTCTAATCACAAATAATATCTGCCCAGAAAAAACCACTCACAAAATAGACAACAGCCAAAAAACTCTTGCTATATCTAGTGACAAAGCATCAACTATTAGTTTGCAAAACGGCAATGATTATCTATACTTTACCTATCCCGCCCCGCTAAATTTTTTTCGCGGGATAGAAATAGATAATATTTGTCATATTATTTTTCAGAGCAAAGACTATATATATGCCCAAATAAAAAATAACAAACTATCAATATATGATGATATAAAATCTGCAACTTTTGACCAAAATAAATTTACGGCTATTATTCCTTATTTTGATATGGCAAAAAGTGGCAAGGTAGTAAAAATTAATTTTTCCAAGCCCTATTTATTTGCAGAAAAAGACATCTATATCAATAACAAGCCTAAACTTATTACAAACGAAAAACTAATTCCATATGCCTTTCTTGAAAGTGTAAAGTCAAAAAACTACAAACTAGCCCGCCATTATATAAGTAAAAATATGCAAGAAAAATTAACCGATAATATTTTGAGCGACTTTTTTGGGGATATTCTATCTATATGCCAAGACACCTATAACGACAAAATTTGTGTTATACAACAAGAAAATGATGTTTTTATAGCAAAAGATTACTCTTTCGAAGTCAAAAATGGCAAGATAAACAACATTATGCAGTTATAAAACATTTACAAAAGATATAATTCAAGGTATAATATAATTATGGAACCAATTTATATTATATTGCTTGTAATTGTTGGTTTGGCGATATTTTTGGGGATTATCAATTCTGCAAACGCAGTTTTGCTTGACCTATTCAAGAAACATTCTCAAGATGTCCCTATATCTCAAGCAAACACAGTAGGTTTTTTGTACTATGTACGCCAAAGGCTAAATATTGATATTGATATCAAAAGAATAAAAGGCAGACTAACTGATTGCTATATTCCAAAATACAAAACTATAGCCCTATCAGACTCTACTTTCAACCAATCAAGCATAGCAGCTCTTGCAGTTACCGCTCACGAATTAGGTCACGCCATTCAACACCAAGAAAAACCTGCGTTTTTTAATTTTATTAGGTTTTTGAGTGGGGTGTCAAAATTCTTTGGTAGTTTGGTGATTCCGGCAATAGTCACTGCTATTATTATGATTTTGCTAGAAATTAATGTATCAGTTGCTTTTATTATCTTATACATTACTCTATCAATTATCGGTTGTACATTTTTGTACAAGCTACTTACTATTCCGCTAGAATATAACGCTTCAAAAATCGGTCTTGATATTCTAAAAGATCACAATATCCTAAACGCTGAAGAATTACAAATAGCACAAAAAATAACCAACGCCGCAGCATTTACATATGTTGCCGAATTTATAAAAGATATTACTGGTCTAAACTTATTTAGACAAAGGAGATAAACAGTATGTGGGAATACTATTTAATGGGAATTATTCTTATTCCAGGGCTTCTTCTTGCAACATTTGCCCAAATAAATGTTCAAACAACATTTAATACTTACAGCAAGCTTCTATCTAGGTCAAATATAACCGCAGCGGAACTTGTATCTAGACTTGCTCACGCAGCCGGTATGACAAACCTTCAAATCACAAGATGTGGCGGAGATTTGACAGACCATTATGACAGCAAGAAAAAGTTAATCGCTCTATCTGCATCAACTTATGACTCTTCATCAGTTGCAGCACTTGGCGTTGCTTGCCACGAATTTGGTCACGCCTTACAAGACAGAGATGATTATGTTCCTATGCGTGTTAGACAAACAATAATTCCTATTACAAATATCGCATCTCAAATGCTTATGCCACTTGTAACTTTAGGTCTTATATTCAGTTTTGCAACCACCGGCGGAACACTACTTGGTGACATTTTCCTATGGTCAGGTATTATTGTATTTGGTGGAGCTGTTCTTGTAAACCTTATGACACTTCCTGTTGAGTTTAATGCATCAAAAAGAGCTTTGAAACTACTTTCTGCAACAGATGTTTTAACAGAGCCAGAACTTAAAGGCGCAAAGAAAGTTCTAAATGCAGCAGCACTTACTTACCTTGCAGCATTGCTTGTATCAATATTATCACTTCTTAGATTTTTGATTATTGCTCTTGCTAGGCGAAGGGATTAAAAGAAACAAAAAAACTACTAGAATTTTCTAGTAGTTTTTTTATTTTATTATTTATCTGCGATAACAGAAACTTTTAGTTTTGTTTCTACACCTTTATATAATCTTACATTAATGCTATATTCACCAGGAGCTTTGATAGGATTATCTAAGCTCAAATGTTTCTTTTCTACATTCAAACCTTGAGCATTTAGGTTGTCTGCAATTTCTTTTGCAGTGATAGAGCCAAATACTTTACCATTTTCGCCGCATCTTAGAGTTACTCTAACATATGCTTTAGATACCTTTTCACATAGGTCAACAGCTGCTTGTTTTTCAAGGTCTAGTTTGTGTTGAATAGATGCTTTTTGACTAGCATTTTCGCCCAATGTTTCTGTATTTGCTACAACAGCCAAACCTCTTTTAATCAAAAAGTTTTTTGCATAGCCGTCAGAAACTTCTATGATATCTCCTTTTTTTCCGCTTCCTTTTACATCTTGTTTTAGTATTACTTTCATAAGTCATTCTCCTTATATGTTTTTATTGTAAGCCAAAATATATATTCTGTCAATAAAAAAGCATTTCAAAGTATAACAAATGCCCAAAGGTCAATAATAAAATCGAGGTATATAATGGATATTAGATGTAGAAAAACCAATTGTAGATATAACGACAAACTAACTTGCAGAGCAAAGTCAATAAGCATAAACCAAAAGTTAATTTGCGGAGAATATCAATATATGGAAAACAAAGGTAAAGACTTTAGCAAAAAAATCTTCGAAGGTGACGACCCGCCATCAATTGCTCCATATAGACATAACAAAAATTTAATCTTAAACTGCTCTGCAAAATGCCTATTTAACAAAAGTGGCAAATGTATCTTCAACGGTATAACAGTAAACGACGGTGGCAAGATAGCCAAATGTATATCTTTTGCCAAGCCATAGCAGATTACAATAATATATGTCTTAAGTTATGTCACCACAAAACAAAAAAGCAAGCTCTATTTGAGATTGCTTTTTGTTTGTAACAAGATAATAATTACTTAAGTTCAACTGTAGCGCCAGCTTCTTTAAGTTTAGCTTCCATAGCTTTAGCTTCTTCTGCTGGAACGTTTTCTTTGATAGTTGCAGGAGCACCATCAACTAGAGCTTTAGCTTCGCCAAGTCCTAGACCAGTTACTTCTCTAACTACTTTGATTACGCCGATTTTTGAAGCGCCAGCTTCTTTAAGAACTACTGTGAATTCGCTCTTTTCTTCAGCTGCTGGAGCTGCTGCTCCGCCTGCTACTGGAGCTGCAACAGCTGCTGCTGCGCTTACTCCGAATTCTTCTTCTAGTTTTTTAACTAGGTCTGCTACTTCCATAACAGTAAGTGTTTTGATTTCTTCAACAATTTTGTTTAGATCTGCCATTTTAATTTCTCCTTAAAATTTTTATAAAATGATTTTTTAATTTTTAGTTTCTTTTGTTTTCAAAAATTACTTTTTAGCAATTTCGTTAAGTGCTCTAGCCAAAGCAGAAACTGGTGCTTTAAGCATACCCATAAGCATAGCGATAAGAGTATCTTTTGATGGGATTCTTGATAGAGCGTCTACTTGAGCAGCATCAACAACTTCGCCATTGATGATACCAAATTTTAGAGTAATTGTTTTGTTATCTCTAGCTTCTTTACCAACTACAGATGCAGCAGTAACTTCGTCTTCGCTGAAAGCAACAGCAGTAGTACCTTCAAGGTATTTTGCGTCATATCCAGTGATTCCTAGTTCTTCCAAAGCTTTAACAAAAAGTCTGTTTTTGTAAACTTTGTAAGTTACGTTCTTTTCTCTGCAGTTCTTTCTCAAAGCTGTGTCTTGTTCTACATTGATACCTTTGTAATCAACAAAAACAACACCTTTGCTAGCTTGAAGCTTTTCTTTGATTTCTTCAACGATAACTCTTTTTGCTTCTAAATTAGAACTCACGATAAATCCTCCTGTTACAAATTATTAAAAAAACCTTATGCCGACAATAAGCATAAGGTCAAGAATAATCGTGACTTTTAACTTACCTCGGCAAGACTTACGAGAAAACCTCACTTGCTGTCTATGGCAAAAGATTTATTTAACGTTATTGATTATACCACATTATAAACAAAAGTCAATGCTTTTTTAACATTTTTTACATATTTTTTTATTATTTTTATTATTTTTTGTAAAATCCTAAAAAGAGCCAAAAAACATTAATTTTCATATAAAATAAAGCCCTTTTAACATAAAAATAAAAAAAGACCTAAGGTTATTTATAGGTCTTTTTATTGTGCTTTTTCTTCTATATAATTTGCTGATTTCGTTGGACTGTCAAGGTTTATAATACCGCTTTGAGTTATGCTTTGCATACTTTCTATGCTTGTATACAAGATTGTATTTTCTCTTTTGATTTCATAAGGTTTTGCAGGTTTAAGTCCAGCCAAAGCCTGTTTGCATTTTGCTTCGCTCTCTTTTACTTCTTCGCTTGTAACATCTCTTGACTTATCTTCCATATAAAAAACAAGATGTTCTGGTTTTATTTTATCTGCAGGCACGGCATATTCTCTAACTACTTTATGGTCAAAATCATATCCGTGGCCTTCATAATACCCCTTACCGCTATTTGGCAAAAGTGTAGTCAACGGAATATCAAATAGCCCTACATAAAAAACATTTTCATTATACTTTTTTATCGCTCTAATGTCTTGCAAGTCATCAATGTTTTTGAAAAAATGCAAGTATTTTACACCCGCTTTGTAGTGGTGGGTATTTGATGCATTATTAATTTTAGAAGTACCAACTCTATACATTGTCCCGTCTAATATAGATTTTAGCTCTTCTTCACACAAATATCTATATACTCGCATCTTTATCTCCTATAAATTTATTGTAACATAGCTTCTTGCAAAATAAAAGGGGGTATTTTTCATTTTTTATGTTTTTTTACAAATAAAAAAACAGAGCCAGTTTACTCTGTTTTTATTATTGTATGATTTATATATATTAAATAAAATGACTATTAACCTTTGTAGTTAACTTTGATTCCAGGTCCCATAGTGCTTGTAACTGTAACACTACGTAGGTAAGTACCTTTAGCAGCAGCTGGTTTAGCTTTAACAAGTGCTGTCATAAGTGCGTCAAAGTTCTCAAGAAGTTTTGCAGCACCGAAGCTTGCCTTACCGATAGAAACGTGGATAATGTTTGTCTTGTCAAGTCTGTATTCTACTTTACCAGCTTTAACATCATTAATAGCTTTTGTTACGTCCATTGTAACTGTACCGCTTTTTGGGTTTGGCATCAAACCTCTAGGTCCAAGAACTTTAGCGATTCTACCAACAAGTCCCATCATATCTGGAGTTGTGATACATACGTCAAAGTCAAGCCATCCACCTTGGATTTTAGCGATAATATCTTCAGCGCCAACATAGTCTGCGCCAGCTTTTGTAGCATCATCAGCTTTGTCGCCTTTAGCAATAACTACAACTTTAACAGTTTTACCAGTACCAGCTGGAAGAACTACTGTTCCTCTAACTTGTTGGTCAGCGTTTCTTCCGTCAACACCAAGTTTAACGTGAAGTTCAACTGTTTCGTCGAATTTTGCTTTAGCAGTTTTTGTTACAAGGTCAAGAGCTTCTTCTGGTTCGTATAATTTTGTGCTATCTACAGCAGCAAGACACTCTTTGTATCTTTTTCCTACTTTCATAATTTCCTCCTGTGGTAATATTGAACCTAATTTTTTGTTAGCAAGGTTCTCCCACTAAATAATTTTTATTAGTCAACAACTGTTACGCCCATACTTCTTGCAGAACCTTTGATCATGCTGATAGCAGCATCAAGGTCAGCAGCGTTTAGGTCTGGCATTTTAAGTTCTGCGATTTCTTTAACTTGAGCCATAGTGATAGTTGCAACTTTAGTCTTGTTAGGTTTAGCAGAACCACTTTCAATTTTGCATGCTTTTTTGATTAAAACAGCAGCTGGTGGTGTTTTCAAAACAAAATCAAAACTTCTGTCTTGGTAGATTGTGATAACAACTGGAATTATCAAACCTGCTTGAGAAGCTGTCTTGTCATTGAACTCCTTAGTAAAGCCTGGAATGTTGATACCGTGAGGTCCAAGAGAAGAACCTACTGGTGGTCCAGGAGTTGCTTTACCAGCTGGTAGTTGTAATTTAACAACAGCACTTATTTTTTTAGTAGCCATAATATAAATTCCTCCTGCCATTTGGCGTGTGGTGATAAACGAAATGCATTAAAACAGATTTACATTTCTCCCACTATATAATTACTGCATTTGCAAATAATTATTAAATTTTTCTGATTTGGTTAAATTCCAAATCTACTGGAATGTCACGACCGAACATTTCCACATTGATACGACATCTTCTGTCTTCAACGTCAACAGAAATTACAGAACCTACTTGACCAGCAAAAGG
Organism: Clostridia bacterium; assembly: GCA_045534265.1. Classification (GTDB taxonomy): domain Bacteria; phylum Bacillota; class Clostridia; order Christensenellales; family UBA1242; genus CAKVLS01. Next base: position 17,711 of record JAZSJH010000004.1, on the reverse strand, counting down.
TCCATCAATAACTTCTACTTTGTCTCCAACGTGAAGGTCTATATTTACAGTGACAACTTCAAGTTTCATACGTCTTACTTCATCTTCAGTAAGAGCTAGAGCTCTACCATTAGGACCAACAAAACCTGTAATACCACGAGTACGTGTAATGTTGTGCCATAGGTCATCACCATAAATCATTTTGACAACGATATAACTAGGCAAAAGCTTTCTAGTAACAATCTTCTTTTTGCCGTTTCTATCTTCGATAGATTCCTCTGTAGGGATAAGTATCTCAAATATACGGTCTTCCATATTGTATTTCTTTACAACCATTTCTAGATTTGTCTTAGCAACATTTTCGTATCCAGAAAGAGTATGAAGAACATACCATTTTGCTTCCTTATTTTCCATCAAACAGCACCTTCTTATAGATTCTTAGTAAACAAGTCAAATAGTAGACCTAGTACAGTTTCTATACCAAATAGTACAACTGTAAATACTAGTACTACAGCAATGATAACGCCTGTAGATTTTACAACTGTCTTAAAGTTTGGCCAAGTAACTTTTTTAAGTTCAGAACCCATTTCCTTAAACTTTCTACCAGTCTTTTTAAAAATGTTTTCTTTTTTAGACTTAGCCTTGTGTTTAGCAGCCTTTTCTTTTGCAGCAGCTTTTTCTGCAGCAAGTTTTTCTTTCTCTTCAGCTTTCTTTGCTTTTAGTTCTTGTTTCTCTGCAAGTTTTTGTTCTTTTGGAGTCAAAGTTTTTTCGGTAGTTTGTTCTTGGTTGTTTTCCATATACATTTACCTCCGATTATCTATTACTTTGTTTCTTTATGAACTGTGTGCTTTTGGCAGAATTTGCAGTACTTTTTAAGCTCGATTCTATCTGGGTCGTTCTTTTTGTTTTTCATATCGTCATAATTTCTTTGTTTGCATTCTGTGCAAGCTAATGTGATTCTTGTTCTCATTGAATTTTGTCACCTTTTCAAAAAATTAACACCCAAATTCGGATGCTGATTAGATTTTACCACACCTTGCCGTGTATGTCAACGGTTTTTTTCATAATATTTTATAATTATATAATAATATATAAGGCTTTTTAAGCTAAAACAAACATATACTCCACTCCAAAACAAAACACCTTAAATCCCAACTTAATATAAAACAAAAAACCAACCATAAAGCAAACCACCAAAACCCTAACAAGGTAGCACCCTCAACATACAATCAACAAAAAAAAGATATGCCATAAATAGCATACTTTTTAATACTTATTATTGAACTTTGCCTGAGCTTTTTGCTGCTGGTTTTGAAGATGTTGTTTCTGTTGGATGTTTTGCTTTGTATGTTTCAAGCATCTTTTGTGCATCTGGACTAGAAATCAAATCATCTCTCCATTTATTCATTGCATATCCTGTTTCAATATCCTTAGCTCCTGATTGTTCTTGAACATAATTATTAGCTTGTTGTCTAGCATAATTCTTCTTACCAATCATTGTTTGAACAAAAGCTTCTACATCTTTTGGAACTGGTTTTCCAGAAAATTCACAATCAGAAATTATTCTCATACATTCAGAATACTGAATATCATCTTCAAAAGAATATAATTCAACCCAATCTCCATATCTATTTTTATAATATGGTTTTACTGCAAGTTCGTATTCTCCGCTAAATGGGCTTTTTACAATACCAACACTTGCTTTGCCATATTTAACATCAATGCCTCTTTCTGCGTCGGTATAAGAAACACCTAATTTTAATAAGTTTGCATCTTTAACTAAAGCGTTTTGTACTTTTTCCATCTTCAATCTCTCCTATGTAATTATACTATCATAAAAGTTATAATTTGTAAATACCCAAATTAAAAATTTTATTGACCTCCCATACCCATTCCGCCGTCATCGCCATATTGTTGTTCGTATGAAGAACTACTTTCTTTATTCGCCCCACCAGGATTACCACCTAAAGAGCAATCTGGTTCTGGATTAGCGCCTGCTCCCTCTTTAGTAAACTCCTCTTCGGCACTTTCGCCTCGTTGAGCCCACTCATCTTCATATTCACTAGCTTTCCTAAACTCATCTCTAAATTGCTCATAGGCTGCCTCTTCGTCATTTTCTTTAGTCTTTGTTTCGGCTTCTTCATTATAAAATCCTGAAGTTTCTGTATTCTCCTTAGAATAATCATCTTCAAAGTGAGCGCCGGTTCCGTCTGCCTTATTTTGAGCCTTATCTTCATTATACTCTTGATTATCTTCTTGTTTTTGGCTATAAAACTCGCTATATTCTTGATTGTTTTCTGGGTTTGTAGCAGTACTCTTTACATCATCAAAATTATAATTGTTAAATCTAGACTCATAATTATTCCTAAATTCGGATCCTGTATTGTTTCTTTCATTTGAAGAATTTCCAGAACGATTTCCGTTTATATTTGCGTTATCAGTTTTTGTATTATCACTATTTTCTTGAGCATTCTCGCCACGAGGATTATTTTGAGCATTACGATTAGTTCTGTAATAAGATCCTCCACTAGTATTTTGTTTGTCATTATCATTTTTTCCAGAGTTAGAAGAAGATCTTCCAGTTCCACCTGAACTTGATCCTGTATAAGTTCCATAATCGTAATATTTATTTTCATTATTTGAAGACTGACTACCACCGGTACCGCCTCCACCACCTCTACGATTGTTATTATCTTGTCGATAATCGTTATTTTGATCGTCGTTAGGGCCTTGACCTCCTGGAGGTGGTTTAGGATCATTATCTCTCTTGTAAGCATCGCCACCAAGGTTCGCTGCTTGTGCTTCTTCTTCAGCTCCAGTTCTAGATGCCCCTTGATTTTCTTCTCTGTTTTCACCAACTGTATGTCCAGCAACGTTTTCTATCACTTGCTTAACAATTGGGTTTTTTAACAAATCATCAACAAAGCTATTATCTTGCTCTGCTTGTTTTGTTTCTTCTCGCTTTCCGTCTATTAGAGAAGCTAATTCTTCTTCTGTATATAGCTTATCGCTAGTTCCACGGCCCAAAACACCGTCAGCAACTTTTTTAAGGTCTTTTTCGTTTACTTTTTCTTGGGCTTTTTTCAAGTCTTCTTCGGTATTTTTGAAGCGCTTTTTATAAAGGTCTTCGTATAATTTTTTGTTATGAGGATCTTTCATATCCTCTTCGGTTGTTGCAACTTCCAAAGCGCCAATCAAAGCATCATTTAGAGCTTCGTTATAGCCGTCTTCATCTTTTAGTTGCATTATATCTGGGCGTTTTTCTATACGATCGATAAAGTGTTTCAAAACTCTTTTGCCATATTCTCCGCCGCCCTTTAGGTCGTTGATCATTTCTTCAAAAGTATCTCTTTCATCATCAGAAGATTCTTTTAGATAGTTTTTTGCAACCATAGTCAAATACAATTTATCAAAGATAATTGCTCTAACTTTTTCAGGGTCTTCATCTGGAATTTTACCAAAATCCACTTCGTCAACAACTTTTACATTAAGAAGCGCAAATACATAATCAACAACGCTATCTCTATCATCTTCGCAGTTGATTTCAGTTATTTGTTCACCATAAATTTCTTGGTATCCATTAAACTCTCTATAGACATTTTCGATCATATAAAGTCTGGCAATATGGTCTTTGAAGACAAATCTAAATTCCATTTGTCCAAAGACAGGAATACTTGCAGTTGCCTTAAACTCTAAAACGTCTTTTGATTCTTTTAATACTTCATCATAATGTTGTTTATACACATATTTTGTAATGCCAAAAATTTCATTTGTAACCCTTGGAGACAAAATATATCTGCCGTGGGCGTTATATGTACCAAGTCTTCCATTACGAATAGTGTCTTTTAGTTGTTGGGTTCTTACCGCAGGGATATCCTTCCCTTCAACTACTTCACCATTTTGTCTATAATATTTTTCATTTGTGTTGGTGTTTTCCATAAGAAACTCCTTAAAGTTTAGTGGGGTTTTTCTATGTAAGTATTATAACATAAATTGTATGTTAATACAACTTTAATTATTTAAGTTCTCAAGTTTAGCTTTTTGATCAGCAATAGCAAGTTCTGTCAAAACATCTTCGATATCGCCATTCATAAACTCAAGCAAATTGTATGCTGTAAAATTAATTCTGTGGTCAGTCATTCTTCCTTGTGGGAAGTTGTATGTTCTTATTCTTTCACTTCTATCTCCAGTACCTACTTGAGATTTACGAGTGTCAGCATATTCTTTTTCTTTTTGACCTTGATAAAAATCATAAAGTTTACTCTTCAAAATAGTCATTGCTCTTTCTCTATTTTTAAGCTGGCTTCTTTCGTCTTGGCAAGCAACTATTATTCCTGTAGGAAGGTGAGTAATTCTTATTGCAGACTCAGTCTTGTTAACGTGTTGTCCGCCTGCACCACTACTACGATAAGTATCAATCTTCAAATCTTTATCCAAAATCTCAAACTCAACTTCTTCAAGCTCTGGAAGAACAGCTACAGTGACAGTTGATGTGTGAACTCTACCTTGAGATTCGGTTTCTGGAACTCTTTGAACTCTGTGAACTCCACTTTCAAACTTTAGCTTAGAGTAAGCTCCTACACCTTGTATCATAAATACAGCTTCTTTTACTCCGCCAAGCTCCATTTCGTTAACATTAAGCATTTCTGTCTTCCAACGGCGACTTTCAGCGTACATAGAGTACATTCTTACAAGCTCGCCTGCAAAAAGCGCAGCTTCATCACCGCCTGCTCCGGCTCTAATTTCTATAATAACGTTTTTGTCATCATTAACATCTTTTGGAAGAAGAAGTATCTTCAAACTTTCATCAAGAGCAATTCTTTCTTCTTTGCAGGCTTTGATTTCTTCTTCCAAAAGAGCTACCATCTCTGCATCTTTTTCTGTCTTTAGAAGTTCTTCATCAGATTCCAAAGTTTCTACGCATTTTCTTAGTTTGTTATATTCTTCAATAATAGGTGTTAGGTCACTATGCTCTTTTGCAAGTTTTTGCCATTCTCTGTTATTTGCTATAACTGCTGGGTCACCTATTTTTTTTGTTAGTTCATTATATCTTTCTTCTATCTTTTCTAGTTTTTCTATCATAAAAATTTTTATCCTTTCTTTGCAATAATAACCCTATCGTTATCATCATAATCTTTTATCACTTCTATCTCTACAAAATATCTGCTCAAAAGCGCCTTTACACTTTGGGCTTGGTCATAACCTATCTCTAAATATATCCTGCCACCATCTTTTAGAAATTCAGGGGCTTTTTGTGCAATTATTTTATAAAAATCAAGGCCATCACTTCCACCATCAAGAGACATTGCAGGGTCATAATCTCTAACTTCTATATCCAAAGTTTTTATATCTTCGGTAGGGATATATGGTGGATTCGATATTATTATATCAAACTTGCCGCAATCGTTCAAGTTTTTGAACATATCACTTTTGATAAATTGTACTTTTGCGCCTAGTTTTTCGGCATTTTTTTGTGCAACATTTAGCGCTTTTTGGCTTTTGTCAGAAGCTAGCACCTTTGCTTTTGTTTCAAGAGCTGTTGTTATAGCTATCGCTCCGCTACCTGTACAAAGGTCCAAAACTTGCAATTTTTTATCGCTTGCCAAAATATCTTCGATAGCAAGGTTTACCAAAATCTCTGTTTCTTGTCTTGGAGATAATACATTTTTATCTACAAAAAAATCCCTGCCATAAAAGCATTTTTTGTTTAGTATTTTGCAAAGCGGTTTTCTCATCACTCTTTGCTCTACTACTTTATTTAGTTTTGCTATTTCTTGTTTTGAAAAACTATCTTTCAAAAAAAGTTCAGTTTTGTCTATTCCCAAAGTATCACAAATAAGATAATCGGCTTCTCTATCTTCTTTGATTCCGCAGTCAAAAAGCCTTGTTTTTATATCACTATATACTTTGCGATAGCTCTCTCTATCTTTATCAAAATCTTTTCTTGTAGCTGTCATTTGTATTAATTCCTCATAACCATACAAAACGGCTTTAATATGCTTTGGGCTACACTTGTCACAAGTAAGTGTACTTAGCGCCAAAAACGGATAGGCAAGCAGTTTTGTAAAAGCATTTTTTCTATAAATATATTCTACACCAATCAAAAGCTCATATGCAAGACAAATAAACAAAATCGCAAAGGCAATTTTGATTAAAACATTAAAAACAAAATGCACATTAAATGTAATAATCGGCACAAAAATATAGGCTAGCAAAAGCGAAAAAACCAAGAAATTTCCTGCCGAATAAACGCAGTTTCCAGAAGCTTTTTCGACCAAATTATAGTCCAAATATTTAGTGCCAAACATGGCATTATTTGCCTTGTTTATAGCGTAATTATACCTGTAAATGTCTTTTGATACTTTGAACATTTTTAGCATAAGCAAAAATGAAAAAACCGCAATAATTCGAGTCAAAGCCATAACAAAATTTGCAAGATTTGCTGGTACAAAAAAGTACATCAAAAGATAAATCCCAACTGGTGCAACCAAAAAGCTAACAAAACCTATAAGCAATACTAGCATATAAAATTTGATTAAACTTTTTCTTACTGCAAGTTTTGTTTCCACATCTCCCGCAATTAAGTTTTTGTTAAAAACTACAAGCGACAAATCAAATGCTTGAAAAAAGCTTATCAGGTAGCTTAACATAACAAAAAATCCCCGCAAAAAAGGAATATCTTTTAGCGATACAAATTTTTGTCTACTTACATTTTCTATGCTCAAATTATTGTTAAAATCAAAAGTCGCCAATGTTTGGTGTCTACCACAAAGAGCAACACCATTGACAACCCCTACACCATAAAAATTAAATCTATTCATACCAAATTATTATCAAATTTTGGTAAAATAAACCCTATTTTCAAATGCGCGAAAAAAAATAGGCAAATATCGCCTATTTCCATAAATTGATATATTAGATGTTGTGCTTCTTTTGGAACTTTTCTACTCTACCACTAGCGTCAACTATCTTTTGTTTGCCAGTGAAAAATGGGTGGCACTTGTTGCAGATATCAACTTTGATTGTGTCGCCAGGTTTTGTAGATTTAGTTGTAAATGTAGAACCACAAGCACAAACTACTTCAACTTCATGGTAATCTGGATGTATATCTTTCTTCATAACTTTTCTACCCCTTAAATAATATGCTCAAACATTATATTATATATATCGCAATTAGTCAACCCTTTTTACAAATATTTTTTGTAACTTACCCCTTTTTAGCTTCAAAAAGTTTGTTTTTTATCTTATTTTGCATATCTCCCGCGCCCAAAAATAACAAGATACCACTTTCTTTAATGTTTTTTATACAAGCTAAAATATCGTCTATATCCCCATACAAAACTTTTCTACTGGTATTTTGGGCTATGATTTGCGCAAGTGCTTGTTCGTTGTTATCTGTATCCAAACTTTCTCTTGCTTTATATGTTGTACAAACGAAAACGCTGTCTGCTAGATTAAAAGCTTTACTGAATTCTTTTTTCAGGCTCTTGGTTCTAGAAAAAGTGTGTGGCTGGAAAAACACAAAAACTTTTTCTTTACCAATAATTTTTGCTGTTTGTATTGCGTTTTTTATTTCTGTTGGGTGATGGGCGTAGTCAAATATCACATATTTATTTTGATATTTTCCTACATACTCAAAACGCATTTTTACATTACTAAATGTATTTATAGCTTTTATTACTTTTTCTTTGTCTAATGTATAATAATTGGCAACAGCTATTGCCGACAATGTATTGTGTATATTATATTTTCCCGCAACGCTTAGTTTAATCTTTCCATAAAGCTCTTCGCCAATATACACGTCAAAAATATATTTACCGTTTTGGCTTTTAACATTTTTTGCATATATTTTTCCGCCTTTTCCTACATATAAATTTGGTATTGTGATAATTTTTTGTTTAAGGCTACTGTTTACAAAACAAACTTTACTTTGCAGCATAAATCTATTAAACGATTTGTATATATTGCCAATTGTCCCGAAATAATCAAGGTGCTCTTTTTCTATATTATTAATTACCGAAACCGTTGGGTTTAGTCCCAAAAAGCTGTCTCCATATTCACACGCTTCGGTTATAAAAAAATCCCTATCCCCTATAACTAAGTTTTTGTTTTGCTCATCTATATCTCCACCGATATGCAAAGTAGGATTATATCCGCAATTTTTGAAAATACGATAAACCATAGCTGTTGTGGTTGTTTTGCCATGCATACCAGATATCGCTATAACATTTTGATATTCCTTTGCAATAATGCCAAGAGCTATCCCCCGCTTGATACATTTTATGCCCATAGCTTTTGCTGTAGAAAACTCTATATTATCTTCTTTTATAGATAGCGAATAAATAACAAGGTCTATATCTTTTGTTATATTTTCTTTTTTATGACCAATACTTATTTTGGCGCCAATTTCATTTAGCTGTTTTGTATAAGCATTTTCGCTACTATCGCTTCCGGACACAGTTTTTCCAGAGCTCAGCATAAGCCTTGCTATAGCACTCATACTCACCCCGCCTATGCCTATAATATGTACTTTTGATATTGATTTGAAGTTGTCGAAATTTTCCATAACAATATATATGAAAAATTGCTAAAAAAAGTTTGCCAAGAGCAAAAAAATATTATACACTATAATCAGTTAAGGGTAGCCTTAACAAATTAAAAAAGGACGGTATCTAGACTTGAAAATTTCTGATGTTCGTGTAAGAATAGTAAAAAAAGAGGACAGCAAACTTAAAGCCGTAGCATCTATCACTATTGAAGATTGCTTCGTTGTTCACGACATTAAGGTTATCGAAGGCAGCCAAGGTTATTTTATCGCAATGCCTAGCCGTAAGACTCCTGAAGGTGAATACAAAGATGTTGTTCATCCACTAAACACTGAAACAAGAGAACAAATTAGAACTGCAATCCTTGCAGAGTTTGAGACAGCACTAAAAGCAGAATAATTTTGTGAACACAATTTACAAGTCTTATTCATAGATTTGGACTGTATCAACCAAAAAAGCACTGACAAAATCAGTGCTTTTTTATTTTTAATTTTGCTGTATTTATTATATTTTTACGATTATATTTTTTATTTGTTTTTATATTTACAATCTTTTTTTTCTCAAAATCCAAAATCAAAATAGTTTTGCAACAAAAAAACCTTACGATTTTTTTCGTAAGGTTTTTGTTTTTATTAAGCAATGTTATTTGCAATTAGGCTATCAAGTCCAACAATTGAAGGAAGTTGTCCAATTTCTGCTGTCCATACAGAAGTATCAAAACCATTGTTTGTAAATACTTTGTACATAGTACCAGCAGCAGGTCTTAGAACTTGTTCTTCAACGTGTGCGCCGCCTTCTGTGCCAATGCTTGTTTCTTTAGTTGTGTAGATTGTGTTTTTGATTACACCAGCAACAGCTACTTTTCTAGTTGCGTCATTTTTGTTTCCGCATTCTCTACTTACTGTAGTAGATGCTTTTACTCCGCCACCGATAAAGTTAGTTACTGTGTAGCAGTTGTTAACTTCTGAGCCGTATACTACAAGTACTGCAATACCAGCAGAAGCGCCTTTGTCATATCTTGCTACTGAGTTGTAAATATCTACTTGAGAAAGGTTTGTCATATCGATATCGCTATTTACGTTTTCGATAGTAACTACAGCATAGTCATATTTGAATAGACCAGAAGCATTGCCGTCATATGATACTGCAGGAGCACCATTTGTGATGATGCAGTTAATAATACCAGCAAGGCCACCAGCATAGAAACCTTTGATATAAGTTCCTTCTACATAGCTTCTTGTTACTGAACCATAGCTATAGCCGATAAGTCCACCTACATAGAAACCTTGTAGAGAGTTTGCTTTAACAACAGAGTTTGATACAGAACCAACTTTGCTTGCTGATGTTGCATTAGCAAGTCCGCCTACAACACCACCAACAAATGATTCGTTGTTTTTTTCAATTGCAGTTGTAGAAGCTGTAATTGATACTGAAGTGTCAACAAGTGATACATAAATTACACCGCTAGAAAGTCCTGCAATACCACCTGCGTATACTTTGTATGAGTTTAGAGCAACGATAGTTAGGTTCTTTGCAGCTGCGTAATAAATTGTTCCGCCGTTGTAACCAACCACGCCACCAACATATGTAGAATAATTTTTTGCAGTGTCAACAGAAATGATTCCGCTGCCTTCTACATTTTTGATAAGACCAGTTGATTTGTTATATCCTGCGATACCACCGATTTGGATAAAATCTTTAGTTCCATATACTTTTCTGTTATCGCTTGTAAGTGTGCAATTGATGTTTGCTTTTGCATATGCAATAGTTCTATAGTTGCAACCTGCAATACCACCAATTTGGTTACCACATAGAGTAATATTGTTTGCTGTTACATATACAGCTGGGTTTGGACCTTTTGCTTCTGTACCAGAGATAACTGCGTTGTTAACTGCAGTAATACCACCAGCTACTTGAGCATAGCTTCCGTTAAAGATTACGCCGTCTACAGAAACATTCATTACAGAATGGTTAGCTTCGTATTCGTTGTAACCTACAAGTCCACCAAATCCAACAAGATTTAGGTTTTCAACGATTGTGTTAATAATTGTTACATTAGCAATGTTAGCACCCATACTTGCACCAGCAAGTGTACCAACATATCTAGCAGAAGAATCTGTATTAGATGCTGCTGCTTTGATTGTTACGTTTTTGAAAGTGATGTTATTGATAATAGCATCTTTTGTTAATACATTAAACAAACCTTGGTTTGCAGTTGCACTTGGAAGTTCAAGTACAATGTTTGAAATGATAGGAGCTCTTGTTCCACCATTGCCATCACTAATAGATGTACCAGTAAGTGTACCTGCATAGCTTGCAATTGGAGTCCAAACAAATCCTTGCATATCAATATCAGCTGCAATATTGTAGCTGCCATCGCCTACTGCTAGTTTGTCATAAATATCTTGAGCTTTATCTGAAGCGCTAAATGTATTAGAACCTTTTACGCTAGAATAATCAATTAGGTATACAGAACCAGAACTTGCATTTCTGTTTAGTTTTGGAGCTTCTTCGCCCATAACCCAAACGTTTGAAAAGTCCCAAGTTCTTACATAGTCTTCACCACCAACAACTTGTTTGTAAGTAATGAATGAGTTTGCGTCTTTGAAACTTGCTGCATCTAGCATTGCTGTGTTTTTAGCAAGCATAGGATCACAAGTTGCATCACCGAAGATATGAATATTTGTTTCTGTAAATGTTCCATCTTCAGCAAATGATTTTAGAGCTGAGAAGTAGTTACCAAAGATATGGTGTTCTTTTACTTCTTCAAGTCCTGTTGGAGTGTTTTTGAAGAATACTCCACCAACAGTTCCTACTGACATAGAGTCTAGAGTTTTTACGATTGCATAGCAATCCATAATTGTGCTTTCAGCTACACCTGCAATATTGCTATATGCAAGTCCGCCGAAGTTAAGACCTGCTGTTGCAGAAATTGCATATCCATCAAAATAGCTTTCTGTAAGTTGACCAGATACGTTTCTACCAGTAATACCGCCAACTTCTTGGCTTGCATTTAGGTAAAGTCTTGCGTGGCTTGCTACTCTATCAAGTACTGGAACAAATGATTTTGCTTCGCCTTTGATAGTCTTTGTAACGCTTGTGTTAAGACCAGTAATACCACCAACAAATGCTCCGCTCTTTTCTGATTGGATATTGTTGTAGATTACTTCTTCAGATTCTACTTGACCTTCAACATAGATGTATTTTACATAGCTATCTGTTGAAACTTCGCAGTTTCTGATTTCGCCGTTGTTAACACCTGCGATAGCACCTACAGAATCAAAGTTGCCTTTGATGTTTACATTCTTAAGGTTTAGGTTAGTAATCTTACCGATTTCACCATTTTCACCGATTGTTAGATTTCCTACAAGACCTGCAGCAGAAACTGTACCAAGTGTTGTGTTGTATTCTATGTAAGCTGTTGTTTTTGCTGTTTCAACAAGTGTTCCTTCGTTGTCAATCTTTGTAGCTTCGATTTCTTCATCAGTGTATTTTGAGATATCAATGTTAGAGATTGTATAACCAGCACCATTGATAGAACCTGTGAAGTTTTCGATTGGAGTCCATTTTTCTGTCAAAATGATACTTTTTCCAAGTTCATAGTGAGCAGAAGTTGTAAACTTGTTACCTTCTTTTTGAGATCCAATAGACTTTAGTTCTTCTTCGCTATCAATGATGTATGGAAATTCTTCCGTACCATCTCTAACTATAACTTTGATAACTAGGTTTGAATATGATCTGTTAGTTGTAGTGATAACAATATTTGTTTCGCCACCTTTTACAGCTGCATAGTAACCTTCGTTTTTGTTATAAGTCAAAACCGAATTGTCTTTTACACCATTATAATCAACTTTGGTGTACTTGCTAGCATTTTGGAATGTTAGCAAATCATCTGCCTTAAAGGTATCACCTGCATTGACAGATATTTGAGTGTTGTTGATAAAAATAACTTCATTGTCTTTTGCGAAATAGTAGATAGATAGTCCCAAGCTTGTGACTGCTATTGCTATTACAAGAAACATCAAGAATCTTTTCATAATTTACCCCCATATTTTGTTAATGTTATTATATCACAAATGCGTCCGTTGTCAATATGCAAAATTAAACTTGACCTTGTCCGCCATCTTGTTTTTTTGTTGAATTTTGCTCTGTTTTTTGAATATTTTCAGCAGCATTTTGATTTTCAGCAAAATTTGCTGTCTTAGCTTTTTCTACTTCTTCTTCAAAAACCGGATCAATAACCCTATCTTCTTTCTCTTTTTGCCATTTTTGTTCCCAAACAGCTCTGTTTTCTTCGATATAAGTTTCTACCAAAATAGCGTTTGCTCTTTTGCTATAAGGTATTCTTCCTACAATAAAGTTTTGAAGACTGTGACCTGGTCCATAACTTTCAGTTTCGGCAGTTAGTCCATCTTCGGCACACTCTGGCTCTCTCATCACTCTGTGAGCGATAGACTTGTTAATTTGTCTTTGCATTTGAACATTGTGTGCGTCCATAAAGACGTCCATATCATTTATAGCACTAATTTGAGCATATTGTCTTTTGTCTATTTCTGACACCATAATTATAGCGTCTTTTCTATCGTGCTTTACTCTACCTATATGTCTTGCTATTTGAGCGGCTGCTTTTGCGTCATAGCCTTTAACTGCAAGAAGTCCCGGAATAAAAGTTCCTTTTCCAGAGTGGGCAAGCTTGCATAAAACTGCAAAATATTTATATTTTAGATTTTTGTCATGGACAAACTTGCCTTGTCCATTTATATATACGCCTTCTTCTAGCTTAAAATCTCTTTCGCTAGGTAAGACAAAGTCGAATTTTTCTTCCATAATTTTCTCCTATGATTATATTTTAACATATTTTGGATTATATTTCAATACCCAAGCCAAAAAGCCCCTTTTATAAATAAAAAAGATATGTATATATTACATATCTTTATATAAGAAGTTATTTGGAACAGCAAATACAACATCTTCGCCAGGATAAACTAGTGGTTCGCCGTTTGCAATTTCTCTTTCTTTTGTTTGAGTGTTTTTCTTAACAACGGATTTTTTGAAAGCTTTTGGAACAAAATCAACAAGTCCTTCTGCGCCTTCTTTTAGTTTGTTTTGAAGTGCAGACAAGAACTTATACACAAAATTGTATCTAAGCATTGTGTTATAGCCAACAAGTTTTTTGCTCTCAGCAAGCATATCAAAATCGCAAGTTGCTTTGATTACTTCGTTAAATCCATTAACCATATTGTTGAAAGACGTTCTAATATCACTACTTGAGTTAAAAAATTTACCATTATTTCTATAGAAGTTTTCCACATTGATAGCAATAACAGGAAGACCTAGTTTTTGTCCCAAAACCATCATAGTAACAGCTCTTCTATCAAGTTTATCTATACCTAGACTATAGTAAAATAGCGCTGCAGGTTTTGTTTCTCCGTCCAAAACAACCAAGTTGTCATTTTGAGAAAATCTATTATAACTATATTTTCTAACAATTTGTCCAGGAGTTTTGATTTTTGTTGCATAGCCGCTTAGGAACAAATATTCATCACCTTTGTTTGCTACCGCTACATAGTCTTTGTCAGTAATTTCATTTTTGTTTTTAATAACCAAAAGGCTGCTTTCATCAGTTGCAGCAATAAAGTTATCCACATCAACATTATATACAAAACCATAAGGAAGTCTTGTATCAACACTTTCGCCAAACATAAGATTGTCATTTTTTAAGGTAATATTTGAACTAGAAATAAGATGAGCCTTTACAAAGTTACCTTCTTTATTTCTAACAATATTTTCGGCAATTTTTTCATCAAAAAAGGCTTTTACACATAGTTTGAAGTTATTTTGGTCAAATTTATCTAATTTTGATAGGCCTCTTGCCCATACTTTTGCGGTAATTTCTCTATCTTTTGCTTCAATAGACGCAATTTCATTGATCATACTAACGATAGCTTTGTTATCTACTTCTTTTGCTTTGTTAAAGTAGCCAGTTGCTGTGATTTGGTTAATAATGTTTTGAACAGCATTGTAATCTTGTCTCAAAACAACTTTTTCGTCTTCTGTAGCATCAGAATTTTCGCATAAAAACTCTAGCCCAGAACAAATTTCTTGGCAATTATCTTTTATTTTCCAAAAATTAACCAAATGGCAACTATCAAAACTAGTCATATGTATACCTTATTTTACCTTTTTTCAGTGAGTGCAAGATAAGTATACAATTTTTGTTTTTTCAAGTCAACGACTTTTTGTATAAAAATTAAAAAATATTTATAATTATGCATATTTATTCATTTATGCAAAAAAATAAAACCACTATATACACACCAAATTGTATTTATAGTGGTTTTTATTCAAAAATTATACAAATAGACGCTAATTGTTATTTATTTCCAGACTCATATTCTGCAAGTTTTCTTTTAAGCTCTGCATTTTCTGCAAGAACAGCATTGTATTCTGCTTCTTTTACTTGAATATATCCATCTTTTACTACCCTTGCTTGTATGTTGTCAGCAGCTACTTTTTTTGCAAATACTTTAAGGGCAATAGACAAGGCAATGGCAATAATAACGGCAGCCCAATACCAAACAGATATTAAAATTTCAAAAGAGCCAAGGCCTAATATAGCAAAACAAACAACGCCTATAACAAATGTCAAAATAGCATAAGTAATAACTTGAAGAGCCATATGTTTTTTGCCAAGCTTAACAATATGTCCTACAATTATAGAAAATTCTGTAGAAGCTAAAGAAACAACAACAGTAATTTGACCATAATCGCCAAATATTGGGGCATTAAGCCAAATAACCCCCAAAAACAATAACAAACTTACACATAAAAGTGCAGTACTAATAATGGCTATGATGTTTTTCTTGGCCGCAAGTTCTATAGTATCAATAAGCAACACAGACACAACAGCAAAAGCAATATCTGTAAATAATATTTTTGACATAACCCCTTCAAAAACAGCAACGCCAAATAAGCCAAGTAATGCAAGAATAGCAGCTATTGCAACTGTACCCAAAGATATATAACTTATGTATTTTTTCATAAAAGTCCCCTTTTTTGTAGTTACATAATAAAACAATATATTGTTTTTTGTAAAGTAAATAAAAGAAAAAAACAATTTATATAGATTTTTTTATATAAATAGGCTAATTTTTATATATTTATGCACAATAAACAAAAAAACAACAAAAAAAAGACATACATTGCTGTATGTCTTTTTATTTACAATTAATAATTAAGGATTTGGGTTGTTTTAGTTATTTGTTTCTGTTTGGTAACTAAAAACCAAACTGTATACCTGTTAAACTGATGTTTAACTTCGTCGACTTCACTTCTCTTTAAAAGGAGGTGATCCAGCCGCACCTTCTGATACGGCTACCTTGTTACGACTTCACCCCAGTCATTGGTTTTACCTTAGGCAGCTGCCTCCCTTGCGGGTTAGCTCACCGACTTTGGGTACCCCCAACTCCCATGGCGTGACGGGCGGTGTGTACAAGACCCGGGAACGCATTCACTCCGACATGCTGATTCGGGATTACTAGCAACTCCGACTTCGTGTGGGCGGGTTGCAGCCCACAGTCCGAACTGAGACTGTCTTTTTGAGATTTGCTCCATGTTACCATATTGCGTCTCTTTGTAACAGCCATTGTAGCACGTGTGTAGCCCAAGACGTAAGAGGCATGATGATTTGACGTCATCCCCACCTTCCTCCGTGTTATCCACGGCAGTTCTGCTAGAGTTCCTAACTAAATATTGGCAACTAACAGTAAGGGTTGCGCTCGTTGCGGGACTTAACCCAACATCTCACGACACGAGCTGACGACAACCATGCACCATCTGTCCTAGTGTTATATTGCTATAATTTCTCTAATCTCTTAGATATGCACTAAATGTCAAGTCTTGGTAAGGTTTTTCGCGTTGCTTCGAATTAAACCACATGCTCCGCTGCTTGTGCGGGTCCCCGTCAATTCCTTTGAGTTTTAATCTTGCGACCGTACTCCCCAGGCGGAATACTTATTGCGTTAGCTACAACACGGAAGGAGTCGATACCTCCCACGTTTAGTATTCATCGTTTAGGGCATGGACTACCAGGGTATCTAATCCTGTTTGCTCCCCATGCTTTCGTGCCTCAGCGTCAGTAACAGTCCAGTAAGCCGCCTTCGCCTCTGGTGTTCTTCCTAATATCTACGCATTCCACCGCTACACTAGGAATTCCACTTACCTCTCCTGCACTCTAGTCTGCCAGTATCAAATGCAATTCTGTGGTTGAGCCACAGGCTTTCACATTTAACTTAACAAACCGCCTACACACCCTTTACGCCCAGTCATTCCGGACAACGCTTGCCCCCTATGTATTACCGCGGCTGCTGGCACATAGTTAGCCGGGGCTTTCCTTTGGGTACCGTCATTTATTCGTCCCCAATGAATCGAGCTTTACAATCCGAAGACCTTCTTCACTCACGCGGCATTGCTGGGTAAGGCTTTCGCCCATTGCCCAATATTCCCCACTGCTGCCTCCCGTAGGAGTCTGGACCGTGTCTCAGTTCCAGTGTGGCCGATCACTCTCTCAAGTCGGCTACCAATCGTCGCCTTGGTGGGCCGTTACCTCACCAACTAGCTAATTGGACGCGAGCCCATCTTGTACCGCTAAAGCACTTTGACCCCTCTAGGATGCCCTAGTGTGGTCTTATCCGGTATTAGCAGTCGTTTCCATCTGTTATCCCAGAGTACAAGGCAGGTTGCTCACGTGTTACTCACCCGTTCGCCACTAAAGTATTGCTACTTTCGTTCGACTTGCATGTGTTAGGCATGCCGCCAGCGTTCGTCCTGAGCCAGGATCAAACTCTTTAGTTCAATCTTAGCTTAAAACTTCTCTTTTACTAGCGTAAAATTTTGAAGCATTTAATTCTCAAAAAAATTAACTGTCTTTAAAAAAAGACTTTTGTGTGTTTAGTGTTTTAAAACACTTAATTCTCGCTTCTTACTGTCTGTTCAATTGTCAAGGTACACAAAACTGTCCTTCCCGGACAGCCCTTATATAATACAGCATTAAAAAACATAAGTCAAACAATTTTTAATAAAATTTTTAACAATTTTTCTTTGCTGATTACATACTATTTTCAAGTTACACTTTTTTGTTTACACAACCCCTTTTTTAGATTATACTATATATAAGTAGGTACCCGT
>JAZSJH010000003.1:0-44227 GCA_045534265.1 Clostridia bacterium | reverse complement strand
ATAATAAAAAATAAGTTCAATTTGAGTACAATTTTAATTCAAATGTGCTATAATGCCTATATCTAGGGCTTGTAGGAAAATGCCCGGGTGAGTTCGACTCTCCTCGGGATCACCATTTTCCTATATTATGTAGTTAAATTTTATTTGATTACACAATATATTGTAGAGTAATCACTCAGTTTTCTGAGTGATTATTTTTTTTGAGTATAATTTGAGTTCAATTTTTAATTTTCATTAAATATATTTATATATTTAATGTTGTTTTCATTATTTATATGTGTATATACTTTTGCTGTTATCTTGCTACCTTGTTCGTGTCCTACCCAAGATTGTATTATTTCTTCTTGTATTTGTAGTTCTTTGCATCTAGTAATGAAAGTATGTCTTAATTCGTGTGGTGTTATATTTCTAATACCTATACTTTTTGTTATCTTTTGCAATTTTGTTCTATATGCATCATATTTTTTTGTAAATATTCTTTCTTCTGCCTTTACATTTGAAAAGTTTTTTATAATTTCAATTGTTTTGTCAAATAATGGCATTATTCTATTACTGCTTTCATTTTTAGTTTTATTATTCCCATTATTTAAGCTTTTATTTATTTTTAGTGTTTTCTTTTCAAAGTCGAAGTCACTTGGTGTTAATGCAAGGCTTTCTCCGGGTCTAAGGCCTTGGAAAAGCCCTATTAAGAAATATTTGCCATCAGTATCTTGTTTACAAGCATTTATAAATTTTGTTTCTTCTTCTTTGGTAAGAGCTATTTTTTCAGTTAATTTTGTATGTTTAGGCTTTTGTATGTTTACAAAAATGTTTTTAGGTATAATTTCATTTTCATAAGCTCTTGTAAATATGTCTTTTAGATAGTCATATACTTGTTGCCTTGCCCTTGTTTGCTCTATATTGTTTAGTATAGAGATTATGTCAAGGCTCTTTATTTTTGCCATATATTCCTTTGTAATGGCTTGTATATGCTTATTCATATATTCATATTTTTTTAGGGTAGAAGACCTTACCTTGTTTAATTTGTAAGTTTCTAGCCATTGTTTTTGCCAACTTTCAAAAGTATGTAACACAATTTTGTTTTGTTTGCTTTCTTGGTTGAAGAAAGCTTTTAATTTTGTATAGCACTCTTTTTGAGTTTTTGCAGATATATATACTTGCTTTCCGTTATTGTCTCTTGGTCTGCAATACCAAGTATCGCAAGTTTTATGTTTTATTATTGTAATGTTTTTATATTTCAATTCTTCTTGCTCCTTATTTTCAAAAGTCGCATTTGAATTAAAACTTGTACTTTTATTTGGAAATGGTATTATAATTCCCATTTTACCAGTATTATTTGTTGTTTTATGAGTTTTTTGTTTAGGAAACATAATAATATTGTTAGTGTTTTGGGGCTTTATAGGCTCAATATCGTCTTCCAAAGCCCCATATAACATATGTAGTTCCATAAGAACTCTTTTTATTTTTTCTTTTATCTTATCTTTTTCCATACTTATTTCTCAAACATTTGTTCTAAAATAAGTATAACATTGGTTTTTTATTTTTACATATTTTACTGCCAAAAATATATTATATATTATTATATTTATTAATTGCTGATTGAGTATTGCTTGTTTTCTTTTCAATCATATTTTCTATTTTGCCTTTAATTTCGCATCTTTCGTATTCATTTAGCATAAATAGAGCTTGTATAAGTTCTGCGTCATACTCGTTAGGTTGATTATCTTTTATAACCTGTATAATTTTTTGTTGTTCTTTATCTAGGTTGTCTAGGTAAAGGACATTTTTTGTTGCTTGTTCATTTTCGCATAGATAATCTAAGGAAACATTGAAAAAGTTTGCTATTTTAATTAGCAACTCTATAGGTGGCTGTGTTTTTTCTTTTTCATAGTTACAGTAGGTTGTTTGTTGTATTAATAATTTATCAGCAATTTCTTGTTGTGTTAAGTTGTTTAACACTCTTAATTCTTTTAGTTTCATTGTTACCCCCCCTTTTGATATATAAATTATAATATATTTTGTTATTTAGTTCAAGATTTATAAAAAAAATTGATAAATTATTAAGAAATTTGCTAAAAGTGTTGTACAATTACCAAATTATGTGTTAATATATAACAAAATTAGCAAGAAACTTGCTAAAAAGGGGTGTAATATGAATAAGAAAAAACAAGATAGAGTGTATTTGGCTGTTACTAATGATAAATATGAGTTGCCACTTGCATTGTTTGAAACAATTAGAGAAGGGGCTAACTATTCTGGTTTGACAAGAGAAAATTTTTGTCAATATGTTAGAGAGCAGAAAGTTGATATGAAAAATAACTGCAGATATATCAGAGTAGATTTGTCTGCAAAGGCGGTGTAATATGCCTTTACTTGACAAAGATATTGAAGAAATGCAAACAACTACTAAATATTCTCTTATTGCTAGAAATCGTTTGTTAGAGCAAAGATATGCAAAGCTTTTAGAAGATTATAATAATTTAGAAATTAAATATAATCGTACTTCAGGTCTTTTATTAGATGCAAGGGTTGAAAATGATAGATTACGACCAAGACTTGCAGATTTTGTAACTCGTTATTCTAGTATGATTGCTTGTTATACAAGATTGCAATCAGATAATCATAGATTACAAGTTGAAAATGATAGTTTGAGAGAAAGAATACACTTATTAAGTGTGATAAAAAAATGATACTAAAGCTATTAATTGTTGGTGTAGTAACTATAACACCATTTTTAATTACTTATTTTATATATTGTTATTTTAATAAACATTAATTTAAGGGTGTACTTTGCAAAAGTTCTATGGCAAGCCATAGGCGGTAAAGGTAATATGGAGCATTGAAAGGTTTTTACCTTAGTGAGAGTGGCAACTGCTGGTCAATGTTGCATCAAATGGTGGGGTTTGATGCTTTTCAAATAACAAAGTCTTTTAGGTGGTTTCAGCATTTTTATTATAAATAGCCTGATAAAAGATTGTTATTTGCTTTTTTAACTTGCTTGGGTTTACCCCTTGCCCAAGCAAACTTGGTATAACCTATAAGAATTACTGACCTGTGGTAGTTGGTGGTCATCTCTACAGGCAAAACCACACTTATAGTTTATATAAATATATTTTTTTATTTTTTGTTTATAGGAGAAAAATTTTATGAAGATTGAAAATGTAAAAGTTTTGATTAAAGATGTAATGGTTATGGAAGAAGATATTACTACAAAACAACCACTTCCTGCAGATAAGGTTATGTCTTATGGAAATATGGAAGTTTGGGACAAAGAAAAAAATCGTTTTGTGTCAGCTAAGTTTTCAATGGCTGGAAAGTTTAATAGAGAAGTGGGCGAAGTATATCATGTTAATTTAGATGCTACGCTTGGTAATTACCCAGAAGAAACTAAGAAAATTAGACACAAAATTTTGTCTTTTGTAGACAAGAAATAGAGAAGAAAGGAGATAAAAAATGGCAAGATATTTCAGACAAATGCCTTTTGGTTGGAAAATTACTTTAGGTGTTATTGGTGTGTTAGGAATTTTTGTAGCAGTTGTTGGTGTTGTATCTTTGGCTCAAGGTCAATCACTTGGCGAAGGTTTTAGAACTCTTTTCGGTATAGCTGAAAAAGTTGTTGAAGATACACCTGCTGTAGAAGATGCAGTTGAAGCAGTGGCATCTATTAGACCTGCCCTATAATATATATTTATGAAAAAAATACAAAGGGCCTTTTCTCTTTGTATTTTTTTGTTTAAGGAGAAGAAAAATGACTAAAAGCGAAAAATTTGAAAGTGCATTATTGCTTATAGTGTTTATTCTTTCTTGTGTTGTTTGTGGTTATTGGTGCTATTGGAAACTTACCTATACAAATCATACTCATATAACAAATTATGCTCAAAGACTTACATATACGGAAGATGGAGAGTACCCTATAGAGATTAACATTTTCACAAATGAAAATGAAAATGGAAAAGGTGTTTTTGAAATTAAGTTTAATTATTATATGGACACAGAAACACCTGTGTTAAATGTAGAAACTGGAAAGTACGAATATAAAAATATATATTCAAGTGGTCTTCAATTAGAGTTAGATTATAACTTACTAAAAAATAATCAATCATATGTTGAAGACTTTATTCCTTATAAATCTAATGTTATAGGCTTTTTAGCGGGTAATAATTCTTATTATCAGTTTGAAGAAAGTGATAAGCAATATAGTGGAACTCAAAAATATAAAGTTTATAAACCATATTTTTACAATATGTCTTTTGAAGATGGTTTTTCTGCAACAAATGTTTTAGATTTCAAAGATAATTTTATTATTGATATTAACGAAGATAATACAACTAATATGGCTAAGTTAATGCAAAATAACAATTTTGTTAATACTGGAAAAACTTTTTGGTTTGGTAAAAACTATCATAGATATGATTTTGTAGACTTTGTAAGACATTTTATTGTAAATGTAGCTCCATCTTTAGAAGATGGTGTTGATAGTTATGTATTTGACCTTTCAAAGTGGTTTCATATTGATTTAGAAAATGAAGATGGTCAATTTACACAAGGCGAAGATGCATCAGTTAAGCAAGTATATATTCCAGTTTTAGTTACAAAATCTAAAAATGGACTTGTTTCTAGTGAACAATCTTTATTTGGTCTATGGAAAAATAACAATGAGTATGGCTCTGCATCTGCTGATTATTGGAAATCTTATACTAATTATACACTTACTGAAAGAGATTTTGATTTTACAAAAATCGTAGATAATAAGTATTCTGTAAAGATTTCTAATGCCTGTGCTAATTATTTAAGAGTGTTTAGTGACACTAAGTTAAATCTTATTTTAGATTTAGATAGTAATTATTTAGCAAATAGAAATATTGTTATAACAACTTTAGCAGAAGATTTTTCTAATGGTTTAGATTTATCTAGTGTAACAATTTTGAGCGATACAGCAAGAGAGATAAGCTCTTATGAGATTTTAAGTAATGTAACAACTGAAAATGTAACAATTATTTATAACGGGGGTGTTGCAGTATGAAAATATTGAGAAGATTTTTAACAGCATTATTAGTAGTACTTGCGACAATTTGTGTTGTAAATATTTATAAAATATCAAATCAGAAAAATGATACTATTGGTACTTTAGGGAATTTTGATTACTATTCTGATTTTGATATTTGTACTTTAGAAACAAACCCAGTTTTTTATTATTCTGAAGAATTAGGCGAATATCAATTTATTAGCAATTATAATACTGCTATTAATTTTGATGGAACTAATAATCAATATAGTTTGCTTGTAAATGACAAACCTTGTTCGGTTATTAAGTCTACAGCGGGTAAATTGTATGGCGAATATAATTTGTCTTTTAATGACTTAGAAAATAATGAGATTTCAAATTTAATTCTAAAAATAGAGTATAAGTTCTATGTGTCTCATATTGAGCTTTCAATTACAGCAAATCTTACTGAAGACCAACTAAAACTACTTAATGAGTATTTTGATGCAAACAGCTGTGAGTTGAGAATTATTGAAAATGTTTACTATGGCGGTAATGAAGAAGAATTATCTAAAGTTTATGTAAATTTTTTTGATAATGAAAGTAATCTAATTGCTACATACCCAACAGCTTATAACAGCACCTTGTCTATTGATTTTAATGAGTTGTTAGATAATGTTTCAGACACTGAAACTAAATATGTTGTTGGTTGGGCAGAAGATGGTGCTGTTAATGCTATTGATTTTACAACATATCAGTTTACAAAAAATGTAAATTTATTTGCTTTTTATAAAGATAAAAAAGTTGTTAATTATGTTGTTGATAGCGAAATTCTTTTAACTGAGTATTATAAGCCCGGAGAGATTGTTTCTTTTAATGAAGAATTAAGATACATAAAAGATGGGTATTCATTTAACTATTGGTTTTGTAAAGAACAGGCTAATTTGCCCGGAGAAACTTATAATTATTTATTAGGATTAAATGACCCATTATATAGTGAACATAATAACTCATTTGAAATGCTAGATTTTGAAGATACCACTTTGAATTTTGTTGCAGGAGAACAAAATAGTTTGACTGCTGTTAGTTTTTATAATGAGTTAAATCTTGTTTCTACTAAATATGTTGGTTGTCTTGGTCTTTTAGAGTTAAATATTCCAAGTGTAACCAGTAGCAACTCTAATTTTTCTTTTGTTGGTTGGACAACAGATAGAGAAAGCAGTACACCTATTGATTTGGCTACATTAGATTTTAGTCAATCAGAAATTTCATTATATGCTTGTTATAAACAAAGTTATCAATTGATTGTTTATGATCCATATGATACTTCAATTAAAACAGTTGTTGGTAGATTTTTTCAAGGTGAAGAGATTACATATGATTATTTAACAGGTATTGTACCCGAAAAGCAAAATTATGTTTTAACATTTACAAATACAACTTCAGGTGTAATTTTGTCAAAAGATGGTACACAATCTTTTATTTTTGGGGCTTATCATACAAGTATTCTTCCTAAATATGTTTTTAATGGTTATACATTTAGTGTTGAAATTCCATCTTTGAGTTTTCAAAAAGTTAAGCTTATTGAAATAGTTGATTTGGCTGATTTACAGTCTTATATTTCAGATATTGACGAAATTCCTAATGTTACGGGTAAAGAATATAAAGGTATTTATTATGGTTATTCTACAGCATCACCAAGAATTGATGGTGTTGATTTTGATATTATTTCTACATATGGTTTTGAAACTGGAAAGATTTATACATTAAATTTAATTTATGAAGATATAATGTTTAATATTTATTTAACTTGTGAAAGTTCTGATTTTTATGTTATGGACTATCAAACACCAGTCATAAGTTTTCCTTGGCAAGTTGGCTATTCTCAATATTTTACCTTATATAATCAAAGATATGGCTATATAGCTAATGTTTCAGTTAATGGAGAAACTTTCGATTTAGATTATAACACAGGTAAAGAAAATATTGCAGTTTCAGATTATGCAGAAGATATTTATATTATAGTTACTTGGACAAAGAAATAATGGAGATAAAATATGACTAAACAAGAGTTAAAAATTATTTACAATAATAATATTATTGATTTACAAAGTATGGTAATTAAAAAGCTTACTATTAACCCTTTTATAGAAGAATTTTCACATTGTTCTTTTAAGGATAAATTAAATCGCAAACCTATAGTAAGAAAATTAAACAAAGAAAATATAAAATGCTTAAAAGCTGTGTTAAAAGTACTAAAGAGAAATTATAAAAAAGACTTAAAAGCATGTGAAAATGAGCCTACGGAAGAACTTATGTCTACCGAAAAAGTAGAAGAATTAGTTAATGAAAAGGTTAATCAGTCAGACTTTTAATGTGTCTAAAAAGGTTAATTAAGGGCTTAAAAGACAATCTACAAGATTGGGAAGAATTAAAAAAAACATATAAGCCCGAAAGACTTGGCTCTAAATTTATTGTTGTTAATGGTAAGCAAGGTG
The DNA here is from genome assembly GCA_045534265.1 of Clostridia bacterium. Classification (GTDB taxonomy): domain Bacteria; phylum Bacillota; class Clostridia; order Christensenellales; family UBA1242; genus CAKVLS01. Next base: position 36,745 of record JAZSJH010000003.1, on the reverse strand, counting down.
TAGGTAAATCAAGTCTTTGTAATGGTATTATAGCAAATAATTATAGATTTTATAATGAAGAAATTGTCGAAGAAGCAAGGTCTATTGCTGACCGCTTAAATGAAAAATATGGCTATAATTTAGAAATTGCAGACCATCTTATTTTTACAAGTTCTTCGCTTGTTTTATCGTTCAAAAAAAAGCTTAAAAGCCATTTAATAGATATACCGAATTTTGCTCTGCCTAACAAACAATTTAAGGTACAATACTTTCCTTATGGCTCTATAGTATACATAATGGAAGCTGATATTTTGCTTAATTGTAGAGATTATAAAGACTTAAATATGTACTTGTATAATCTTCTTAAATACTTTAGGCATCAAAATATGACTATTATATTTGATTGTCAGTCTATTAATAGACTAGATAAGTCAATACAAGAAATTATTACTGATATTTTCTTTGTTTATGAAAGAGAAATTGAAGATATATCTTTTATGAAAAATAAAGTAAGAATAGATACAAAGAAATTTACTTGGAAATATATACATATAGACAATCAAAGTCTTCGTATGCAAAAGGAATTTGCACAATTTAAGATGGATTTAGGTGTAGACCCAATAAAGAAAGAAGAGTATGTATTTATTGGAGATATACATAAATTCTATAAATCCCGTTCAGCAACACCGTATTTTTACCACAATATTGAGAAATATGAGTATATACCACATATAAAATTTATGCTTGACAGAGTGTCAGTAAATAAATATTGTGAGTTACACCCGCTTGTTAGAACGGAAGAGATAAAGAAAGCTTATACCGACTACAAACTTAGGAAAGCGGTATAGACCCGGTGTGACCGCTCGGGTCCCGCCTTGAGCGAAGAGCGGTCACAAACGGAACTTGGGAATAACTCTTTTTATTAGCAAAAGTAAACCTTGAGTGAAAAGATACACCCAACTGCAGAGCTTGGCTCTGCTACTTGGGTGGCACATTAGTAAGTATTACCTAATGTGCCACCCTGTAACATTGTAACATTTTACAATGAAAAAAGGGGTAAATTAAATATGGCAAATCAATTAAGAAATTTTTGTCTGACAATAAACAACCCTTATTCTTTCTCAACACCAACTACGGAAGAAATAGAAAAATTGCTTGTAGAAGAAATAGATATTGAAAGTTGTGTTGCTGAAGATAAGGGCGAATATATTGACTTGCTCGAAGATATAGATTTATGTCATAACTTGTTTTCTTATCACAATGATAAAGAGTTCTTTGATTACTGCAAAGAAATTAAAGATATAAAGTATTTTGTGTTTCAAAGAGAAAAGGGAGATGAAAAACAGACTGAGCATTTGCAAATGTATATTGAGTTTAATATTGGAAAGAGATTTTCTTTTATAAAAAATCTTTTTCCAAAAGCTCATATAGAAGAGCGAAAGGGTAGCAAAACTCAAGCTAGAAAGTATTGTATGAAAGAAGATACAAGACTTGGACAAGTTTATGAGTTTGGCGAATTTGTAGAAAGTGGCGAAAGGTCAGACCTTACTGATGCTTTCGCTATGATACAAAATGGAGCTACTGATTTTGAAATATACTCTGCATACCCTAATTTGATAAGGTGTCCAAAACTTTTAGATACATATAGGCAAAAGTATTTGGAAGAAACATATCGCAAACAATTTAGAAATGTAAAAGTTTACTATATCTATGGTGATAGCGGTATTGGTAAATCAAGGTATGTAAGCGAAAAGTATGGTTATGACAAAATTTATAGAGTAACACAATATAGCAAGAATTATTTTGACGATTATCAAGGCGAAAAAATAATAGTGTTTGAAGAGTTTAGGTCGCAAATAAAAATAAGCGAAATGCTAAATTACTTAGATGGACACCCTTGTTATTTACCTTGTAGATTTAATAACAAAATAGCTTGTTATGATACTGTGTATATATTGTCTAACTGGAATTTTGACAGGCAATATGAACTAGAGCAAAGAGAAGAAAAAAAGACCTACCAAGCTTTCAAAAGAAGAATAACTGATATAGGTACTATAAAAGATGGTATGCTCGTGTTAGACAATAATGTAAATTATGACTTAGTTGCTTTGTCAGAAGAAGAAATAGGCGATTTGCCTTTTTAGGAGAAAAAATATGAATTTAACAAAAAAACAAATTGACATTATTAGAGCAAATACCCCTATTGTGGTTACTCAATATGGCGTAATAATGTAATAAAAAAAAGACCTATAAAGGTCTTATAACTTTTTCAAATAATAAAAAACTCTTTTATTAGGGACTTTTCCAAATTCAATATTATATTTTAATAATTCAATTTTTAATTGTTCAAAATTGGCAGAATAAAATTTATTGTCTTTTTCTTCTTTATAGACAATATAATCTTTATTTCTTAGTCCGGCTTTTAATTCTTGTGCTAATTTTTCAATTGAAAATTTAATTTCTTTTATATAGTTTTCCATTTGATTTGTTCCTTTTATAAAAGATAGCATAAAAATTAGGAGATGTAAAGTGCAAAAAGAGATTTTAGATATTTTGAAAGAAAAAGATTTTATTACTTTTTTGTATAAGGATTGGGACAATGTTGAAGATGGGGTTTATACCGGGCACCGTTTTAATAAAGAACCCGTTTTTATTAAAAAGACTTGCTCTTTTGTAAGTTTTACACCTAAAAAATTTTGGGCTATTCCTTATAAATATAATTCTTTTTATCAAAAATATTTTCTTGATGGTAAAAAGAGATTATTCAAAAAAGAAAATTCACATATTATAAAAATTGAAAGATTTAGTAAAAAATTACAAAGGTGGGTTACAATATGGCAAAACGAAAACTAACCCCTAAAGAAAAAAGTTTATTTAGACAAGGCTGTTGTGCTGGGTATAAAAAAGCTATTAAACAAATGAAAGATTTATACGAAAAGGGCAGAGCAGATGCAATAATGGACTTTTTAGATGCAGAAGAATATAAAAAAGAAATTGTAAAAATGGTAGAAAGATTACCATTTTAATAAGTAGGTGCAAATATGAAAACTTTTTATAAAATATTTGTTGCAACTATGGTATTTGTACTCTTTTTGTTTTTCGGTATGCAGTATATCAATACAAGAAAAAATGAAAATAATACCGAACTTTCCATACAAGAGTTGCAACAGCAAGTAACAGAGCTTTCAGATAATGTTTCTAGTTTATGTAATGTACTAGAATATAAAGAAGAAGAGTTACAAATGGCTAATTATTCGCTAAGACAAGCAAGACAGGAAATTGATAGCCAAACAATTACTATTGATACATTATGTGAAGAGATAGTTAGTAAGAACTCTCAAATTTCTATATTGTCTTTAGAAAATGAAGAATTAACAAATAGTGTGGCTCATTTAGAAAGCGAAAATACCGCTTTGGCGGAAGAAAATACAAGTTTGACTAATAATCTAAATAGTTTGCAATTAATCTTAGAAAGTCAAGAAAAGACTATTAATGATTTAGAAGAAGAAAATGTTTTTTTACAAGAAGAGTATAATACATTATCTGCAGAACTAGAAGATTTGAAAGTAGATGTCGAAAGTAATAGCGATAGAATATCTGCTATAGAAAGTCAGCTTGTACAAATACAAGAAGAGTTAGAAAATAACTCTACACAAATTAATAATTTGCAAGGTCAAATAAACAATATTAATATTGATATTTCTAATATAGAAACCCGCCTTGCAGAAATACAAACAACACTTGCAAATAATACTGCAAGTATTCAAGAAATACAAACAACTATTGAAAATCAGCAAATTCAAATAAATTCTTTGTTGTCTCAAGTAGAAAATATGCAGTCTCAAGTAAATACTTGTACTGAAAAGGTACAAGCTTTAGAAAATAATGTTTCTACTTATGATGCAAGATTAAATGATTTGGAAGAAGATATTGAGTTCCTAAATGAAAGTATTGTTAGTGTGAATGAGCAAATTTCAAATATAAATTATTCAATTACATTATTACAATCAAATTCTATTAAGAATTGTGTCTTTACAACAGGCATTAGCTATTGTGAATTTTATAATGGCTTGAAAATTGCTTGGGGTAGTTCTAAGACAACTGAAAAAACAGTATTGTACATAGATTTGCCTTTTAATTATTCAACAGCAACTTATGGTTTATTTTTTACACCTAGAACTGATTTGACTTCAAATACTGTGTGGGGTGTAAGGCAATACTCTAAGGCTGTTAATAGATTTGGTGTTTTAGGTACATACAAGTCTTCTACTCAAAATGCATATAGTGCTGTTGAGTTTGATTGGTTTTCAATAGGTTATTAGAAAGGAGAAATATTATGGCAAGACAAGCTAAAAGAATTAATTATGTGACTTATCGTTACAAAAAAACCGGTGTAAATAAAAAGACTGGTAAAAATATTTATACAAGAGTTGGCAAAAGTACAAGACCAAGCCAACATACAAGTTTTCAAGTTTTAGGACAAAAAACTTATAAAGCAAATAAAGGCAAGAAAAACACTTATGTTGCCTTTCATAAGCCAAGAATTAAGAGTGTAACTCGTACATATTCAAATGGTACAAAAACAATTACTTTCTTCAAAAGGGGTAAGTAATACACAAAGTGTAGTAAGGTAGGTGTTATTATGTTGTTATTGTTAAAAAAGTTTGCTAAATGCACTTTTGTTTATCAAGGAGATGATTATTTTATTGTTAGATATAAAGGGAAACTTATTATAAATCAAAGGGTTTCTGTATTATCACAAGATGTTGATTATGAGTTAACACCTAAACTTGTATTTAGAATTACAAAATTTCAATCTCTTAGATTTTGTTTTAATGGTGTTGGTGGTACTTGTAATATTTCTATTTTAGAAAAATAATAAAAAATAAGTTCAATTTGAGTACAATTTTAATTCAAATGTGCTATAATGCCTATATCTAGGGCTTGTAGGAAAATGCCCGGGTGAGTTCGACTCTCCTCGGGATCACCATTTTAGAAGCTCCCCGGAGCTTCTTTTTTATCTCTTTTTGTTGACATAATGTATTTATATTATATATAATAAATGTAGATTTTGTGCGTTGCGGCTGTGACACACATTGGAGTTTTTGTAAATGATAAAAAATGTTTTAGAGTATTTAGAAAAACAAGCGGAAGAAAATGGCTCCAAATCTGCCGTAGAGATGGCCGATGGGAAATCTATTTCTTTTGAAAAATTGCTAGAAAAATCAAAAGAAATAGGAAGCTTTTTAGCTAAATTTGGTTATAAAAGACAAGCTATTCCTGTATTTACCAACCAATCGATTGATAGTCTGGTTTTATTTTTTTCTGTTTTATATAGCGGTAATTATTATGTACCAATTGATGTTGACACCCCAAAGGATAGAGTGGATTCAATTTTGTCTAATTGTGGAGCAAAGCTTTGTGTTGGTTGTGTAAAGGGTTTTGACAATTATTCTATTGATATTCCTTATTATTCTATTGAAGATATTAATGGGGAAGTTGATGAAACTTTGCTTTGTGATATAAGAAAGTGTCATACTAGCGGAGATCCTTTGTATATGGTTTATACTTCAGGCTCTACAGGTGTTCCAAAAGGTGTTATTAAGAGCCATAACAGTATGATTAACTTTATTGAGAGTTTTGTTGATACATTTGCTTTGAAAGATGAAACAATAGGCAACCAAACACCATTTTATTTTGATGCATCTAACAAAGATATATATTTGATGTTAAAACTTGGTGCAACTTTACATATAGTTCCAAAAGAAATGTTTATGTTCCCGGTTAACTTGATAAACTTTCTTAATGATAGAAAAATTACATATATTTGTTGGGTACCATCTGCACTTTCGATTGTGAGTCAACTAAATGCATTTAAGGTTGCTATTCCAAAGTACATACGAAATGTATTTTTTGTTGGAGAAGTTATGCCAATTAAACATTTGAACAATTGGCGAGCAAATGTGAATGCAAGATATGTTAACTTGTTTGGTTCTTCAGAAATTGCTGGTATTTGTACCTATTACGAAATAACAAGAGAATTTGGATTAGAAGAGAAGCTTCCTATAGGCAAAGCCTTAAACGGGGTGGAAGTATTTATGCTAGATGAACACGAAAATCTAGTAACAGATACCGAAACTATTGGTGAAGTTTGTGTAAGAGGTCCACTTCTTGCAAGCGGATATTTTGGAGATAAGGAAAAAACAAGCAAGGTATTTGTTAATAATCCATTGACGAAAGATTATTTAGATTTGATATTAAAGACAGGAGACCTTGGCAAGTATGATGCTGATGGAAATATTGTTTACATATCACGAAAAGATTTTCAAATTAAACATATGGGGCACCGTATAGAGCTATCTGAAATTGAAATCTTTGCAAATGCATTGGACATTATTGACAGCAGTTGCTGTTTGTATGATACCAAAAGAAACAAAATAGTTCTTTTCTTTACAGCAAAAGGTGAAAGTGAAGACTATAACAAAGAAATTACTTTACGACTAAAAGAAAAACTGCCTGTATATATGATTCCAAACAGGTTTGTGAAATTAGACGAAATGCCAAAAAATAAAAATGGCAAAATTGATAGAAATTTATTAAAACAAAGTTTATAAAAGGAAGAATAATTATGGAAAAAGTTATAGAAATACTAAAAGAATTACACCCAGAAGTAGATTTTGAAAAATGTACAACATTGATTGATGATGAAATTTTGGACTCTCTCGATATTGTTACTGTTATATCAGAGTTGTCTTCTGCATTTGATATTGAAATTCCACCACAAGAAATAATCGCATCAAACTTTAATTCAGCAAAAGCATTATATGCTATGGTAGAGAGACTTAGCTAATTATGTTATTTACATCACTTGCGTTTTTTATATTTTTAGCAGTAACATTGATATTTTATTATGCTTTGCCTAAAAAATGTCAATGGGTTGTTTTGCTTGTAGCAAGTATGGCGTTTTATATTTCTTTCAGCTGGAAATTTTTATTCTTTATTATCTCAACTATTGCTACTGTTTATGGGGCAACGAGAGGAATTGATAAAGTTAATCAAGAACAAGAAAAGTATCTAGCTGAAAACGAATTAGATTTAGAACAAAAGAAAAATTATAAAGCTAAGAATAAAAAGAAAAAGAAATTATATGTTACTTTATGTATCCTATTTAACATAGGGATTCTTTTTGTCCTAAAATATGCTAATTTTGTTATTGCAAGCTTCCAAGGTATTATTTCTTTATTTGGTGTAAAACTTAGTCCTATAACACTTAACTTAATATTGCCTCTTGGCATATCTTTCTATACTTTCCAAATTATAGGCTATCTTGCTGATGTATATTGGGGAAAGGTGGCTTGTGAGAAGAATATATTTAAGCTTGCATTATTTACATCATTCTTTCCACAAACATTGCAAGGACCAATAAGTAGATATTCAGAGCTTGCCCCTCAATTTGAAGAAAAGAAAAAGTTTGATTATGACAAAATAATGAGGGGTATAACCCTTATTCTTTGGGGTTTATTCAAAAAACTTTTAGTTGCTGACGTATTTGGTGGCATTGTTTCAACTGGTTTTGACAAAGTAGCACAACTTAATGGTTGGCAAACATGGTTTACAATTATTTGTTATTTGATACAAGACTATACAGACTTTTCTGGTTGTATTGATATCGCTATCGGAACTGCAGAATGTTTTGGCATTAATTTGCCACAAAACTTCGAAAGACCATACTTTTCTCTTTCTGTAGAAGAATATTGGAGAAGATGGCATATGACTCTAGGAACTTGGTTCAAAGATTATATTTTCTATCCAATTTCTATTTCAAAATTTTCTATAAATTTTGGTAAGTTTTGCAAAAAGCACTCTAAGAAAAATAGTTATGTGGCAAAACAACTTCCAGCTATATTAGGACTTGTTGTAACGTGGCTATCTACCGGAATATGGCACGGAGCTAGTTGGAACTATGTTCTTTGGGGATTGTATTACGGATTGATTATTGTAATGAATATATTACTTCGTCCGTTCTATAATTGGTTGATTAAAAAATTAAAAATCAACGAAAAAGCTTGGTGGTATAAATTGTTCCACTGGGTAAAGACAATGTGGTTGCTTAGCGTAGGAAGAATTATATTTAGATGTAATTCTCTAGGTGATGTTTGGACTATGTTTGCAAAAACATGGGATTTTGTATTCAAATACAATATTCTTTCTGTTCAATCATTAGTTTCTGATACTACAATGCTTGCAATTGCTGGTATAGCTTTGCTATTTGTAATTGCTATAGATTTGATTAAAGAATTCAAAAAAGATATCTCTATAAGAGATGAAATAAAGAAAAGGGGTTATACCCTACAAACATGTGTTGTTGTTGCTATGATAATAGTTCTTGTATTGCTTGGATCATATGGACCAGGTTTCTCTGCGCAAGACTTTATCTATATGCAATTTTAGGTGATTAATATGAAAAAAGCACAAATTATACAATTATCAACTATAATAGCCATTCTTACATTGTTAATTTTGTTTATCAGTAACATCATGTGTTTTAGTTGCTCGCCAGAAGAGGCCAGAATAAAATTGTTTTACAATGAAGAAAGAAACTCTATGGATCTTGTTTGTTTTGGTTCTTCTGCGGTAAGGGCTGGCTATATGCCAACCAAGGCATACGAAAATTATAATATAAAAAGTTATAATTATGGTGTTAACCATATGCCACTTCCTGCAACAAAATATATGATAGAAGAAGTGTTACAATATCAATCTCCACAAACAATTTTGATTGATATAAATGGTATAACATATTGCTCAGAATCTTTTACGGAAACAAAAGCAAGTTTATTTACAGACTCTATGAGAGCTGGCGAGAACAAAACAAATGCTATGAATAATTTGTTTGGTACTAGCAGAAATTGGGAAGATGAGATTCCTTTTGTAAAATATCATAATAATATTTTCTATTTGGCACAATGTCTTTCTTATAAAAAATGTTATGAAAAATATGGTGATAAGGCGACAATTCTAAAAGGATATACAACAAATCCAACAACAATTAAGGATTTTTCTGATGCGAATCTGTTGGATCCAAACACAATAACAGAAGTTGCTGAATTAAATGAATATGAACAAAAAACAGTAGATGAGCTTTTGGACTATTGCGATTCTATAAAAGATAAAACTCAAATAGTTTTTGTAAGATTTCCAAGACATACAATCAAAAATTTCAGCGAATGGGAAATGCCATACATAAATGCTATGCAACAAGAGGTAGAAGACAGGGGATACCCATACGTAGACTTTTATGATTATATAGAAGATTATAATATCGATTTAACAAAAGATTTTAATGATGATACTCATCTTAATATCTTTGGAGCAGAAAAATTTACAAATTTTGTTTGTGAATATTTAATAGCAAATCACGGACTTGTAGCATCTGCAGATAATGATAAATGGGATCAATGCGTAAGCTATGCTAACGAATATTATGAATATATAAAAGAAAGCACAATAAACAAAGAAAAAGAAGAAATGTACGAATTTAAGCTTGCAAAAACTTTAGGTGTTTATGGTGTTTAATAAATAAAAAAAGACCAAAAAGTTATTGGTCTTTTTTTGTTGTGATTTATTTTATATTCCTAAATTTTTTCAAATTGCTTGCAAAAGCTTTTTTGTAGTTTTGTGGTACTCTATATTCCCAACTGCCTTCGGCTTTGCCTGGGGTGTTCATTTTTTCTTTTTCGTTTTGCATTAGGTAGTCTTGTATTTGAAGAACTATAGTATCGCTCTTGCTTGTAAACATTTTTTTGACACTTTCAATAACAAGATTTTTGTTGCTCATTTTTGGAAGGTTTAGATATTCAAAGATTTTTTCTTTCTTTTCTTTTGGTATTGTTCTCAAAAAGCCCAAATATGTGTTATTGTCGTGTGTTCCAAGGTAATATATACTATTTTTCTTAACATTTTCTGGTAAGTATTCGTGATTTGGTTTGTTAAAGGCAAATTGCAAAACATTCATACCTTTAAGTTTGAATTTTGAGCGGACCTTTTTATGCTCAGGTCTAACTATGCCTAAGTCTTCGATAACTATTCTGTCAAGGTCGCATTTTTCTTTGATTGTATTAAATAAGTCAATACCGCCACCTTTTACCCATTCGCTCTTGGTAGGGTCTGCATTATTATTTTCATAATGTTCTACGAAACCTGCAAAATGGTCTATACGAAGAAGGTTATAGTAAGATTGCAAAACATTTAACTTTTTGATTATCCAAGGGTATCCGTCTTTTTGTAATTTGTCCCAATCATAAATGCAGCTGCCCCAGTTTTGTCCATCTTCACAAAAGTCATCTGGTGGGACTCCGCCAGTAAGGGCAGGCAAATAATCTTTATCTAGTTTGTAGCACTTAATATTAAACATAACGTCTAAGGATGTTTTGTCAGGATAAATTGGAAGGTCACCTAGAATCTTTACACCCCTTGACTCTGCATAAGCTTTTACAAACATCCATTCTGTATATAAAAGATATTGATAAAAAACATATGAATTTATAAGTTTGTTATATTGTTTTACAAAGTCTTTGTAGGCTTTTGAACCTTTTTTCCAAAGTTCTTTTGGCATTTTGTGCCAATCAAATTCTCCGTGTACGACTTGCAGTGCTCTATAATATCCGTAGTCGTGAAACTCCGGGTGGTCTTTTGCAAATTGTACAATTTTTATTTGAAGGGCTTCATAGATATTTTGATAAGCAAGGTTTAGCAATCTATGTTTTTCTTTTTTTATTATATCAAATTTTACCCTATGAGAGTTTTTATATTTTTTTAATATTTTTAACTCACCTTCGTCAATAAGCCCAAGCGCTACAAGATGTTCTGGATCAATATATTGTTCGTCAAAAGTAAGTGAACTTGTTACTCCATAAGGGCAGTTGTGCTCATTTGTATTATTTAGTGGCAAAATTTGCCAAATAGTTACGCCTTGAGATGCTATAAAATCAATAAAATCGTAACAACACTTGCCAAAATCACCAATACCATATTTGTTTGGCAAACTACTTACGTGGCATAAAACTCCAAGTTCTTTACACATAGGCTAGCCCCCTTTTTTTTGTAGTAACATTATACAACAAAATGTTTATTTGTACAAAAGATTTGTAATATTTTGGATAAATTTGTATAATAATTTGTATAGGAAAGAAAAATGAAACAAGATATAAAGAAAAATATTTTTATTATAAACCTATGTCTTATGGGACTTATTTTGACACTAGATGTGTCATATATGTTTTATAGAGCGTTATGGCTAAAATCACTTACAAGCTTTGTTTTTGTGGTTGCCGGAGTTGTAAACCTTTTGTTTGCTAAAAAGCAAAATGCAGGGCTAAAATTTCCTATTATACTATGTGTTGCGCTAGCTGTTGCTATGCTTGGGGATATTATTATAAACATAGAGTTTATGGCGGGCGCTATAATATTTGCGGTAGGGCATATATTTTATTTTGTGGCATATTGCATATTAGAAAAATTTAGATGTTTTGATCTTGTGTATGCTTTTGGCATTGCTATTCCGTCTACGGCTATTGTTTTGTTTGCACCGGGCCTTGACTATGGCGGAATTGTTATGAAGATAATTTGTTGCGTTTATGCACTAATCATATCTTTTATGGTAGGAAAATCTCTTGCAAATATGATAAAAGAAAGAAGTCTTGCAAGAATTATTATATTTGCCGGAAGCTTGCTTTTCTTTATTTCAGACTTGATGCTACTGCTTGATGTGTTTGGAAATGTGTCTTGGGCGGGCTTTATGTGTCTTGCCACTTATTACCCTGGACAAATCCTAATTGCCTTTGGGGTTTATTTGTGGGCTTTGAAAGGGGAGAAGATAGGTCAAAAAGAATAATTGTATAGAAAAAACACCGACTAAGTTCGGTGTTTTTTTATTATACTTTGCCAACGCAAGTATTGTCTTGTTTTCGATTTTGAAGTTGCTTGATTGGGTTTGGTTTGTCTTCAAAGCGGTAGTCTTTTTGGAACTTTTCAATATGTTTGTTTATGACAATGTGGCTTGCTACTTTTTCATCACTTTCGTTTACCGTTTTTAGATGATTAAAAAATCTATGGTCATCTGGTAGCTCTGATGCTAGTACATAACCTTCGCCACAAGAAGTGTACCCAACTGTTTCCAAAACCCTTCTTATATATTCTTTGTTAGACCCAAGTGTGATGAGTTTTGGGAACTCTGGGTCTGGACAAACATCTTTTACAGACTTTTTCTCATATTTTTTCAAAAGCTCAGCCACTCTTTGCAAGTGCGCTACTTCCATTTCAAAATGCTCTTTCCATATTCTTTTGATATATGGGTCGGTTTCGTCATTCATAACAGAAAAATAAAGGTAACATTCGGTGTATTCGTGCATAAGCCATTGCTCTAGCCAAGAAAGGTTTGGGTCTTTCAAACTTTCATATTGGGTTACGTGTTCTTCTTCTACCATAGCAATTTCTGTATATAACTTTCTGCCCATGCTGTTTTTGTACATTTGTCCCATATTCATATAAAAGTTCATTGTTTGTTGTTCGGCTGCGGTGATAATATTACCTACAAGCTTGGTGTAAGTTTCTGCTTTTTTAGAATTCATAGGACATCTTACATTGTCTATCGGGTGGCGGTGTTCGTTAATTGTAGGTCTTCCGGGTGTAATTTCGGTAAATCTTCCAACAAGAGTTTCGGCATCTACGCCAAAGTCCGTTTTTAGTAAATTGCTAAATCTATACAAATGGTCAAAATCTTCAAGCAATGCAAAATCTAGCGCTGCTTTTGTGTTTTCGCAGGCGACATTTTGTGCAAGATTTGCTGTAAGGTCAATTGCTAGTTGTTCGTAAGAGATTGTTGTTTCTAGCATATTTTCGTTAAGGGGTTTTAAGCCACTTATTCTTTTTTGTTGTTGCTGCTCTTGGTTTCTAATTAAAGCAATTTCTCTGCGCAAGTCATTGTCGTTGCAGTTTCTTGCGAATTGATGCAAAAACCAGTTTGACTCAAATTCTGTTCCGTTCATCAAAATAACTCGGGTTTTCGTATAGGGCGAAGTCGTTTTTTTATTATAAGGTTTGGGCGACATTTGCTCCCAACTCATAAAATATTCTTCTACGGGTTTTGTTTTGTATTCAAATGGGTTCATATTTTTTCTCCTTTTTTAACCTAACTGATTGTAACCAAAAAATTAAAAAATATTCAAAAGAATAAAAGTTGAAAACTTTTAATTAAAAAATAAAATACAACCCGGTAAATCTATCTTGATAAGAAAAAATCTTTGTGTTATAATAAAATTATAGGAGATAAGTATATGGCTACTGGACTTTTTGATTTTGTAGATAGAGATTCTTTAGAGTTTTTTTATGATGCAGAAAATATCTCTACATATATGCCGTTTGAAAATCCAAAAGATTTGAGAGATGATGGTCATGGACAAAAACTCCGCGATAAAGAGTTTCTTATTTGTCGAAATGACACTGAGATTGCAGCCTATGCGCCATATATGCAAGGTCAAAGATACTGCAAAGTAGGTTATGTAGAATTTGAAAAAGAGAAAAAGCAAGGCAAAAAGCAAATGAAATTGTGGTATCTTACCGTAAGAGAAGATTACGAAGGTCTTGGTCTTGGCAGTATGCTTATTGCGGGTGTAAAACACGAATGTGTTATGCAAAATGTAAGCACTCTTGTTTTAGATGCAGCAAGAAGATATAAACCAAAAGATTCTACAACCGAAGTTAAATATCCACAACTTCAAGGTGATGACCATATTTATTACAATGCAAATTTAGCTTTATATCAAGCTCACGGCTTTGAAGTAGATAAGTCAAGTAGCGAATATAAAGAAAACATGGAATATAATTTTATGGATTCAAATCCTATCCCTATGGTTTGTAGAATTGATGGGATGGTTATTCCTCAGTCATTAAATTTTGGACAAACTCAATCTCAAAATTCAAAAACACAAGACGGCGGAATGTGTCAATAACAAAAAAAGAGCCCCAAAAAGCTCTTTTTTTCTTGCAAAAGTGACATATTTTAAGAAAAATAATCAAAAAACTATATGCTTTTTTGTTAAGTTGTGTTATAATTCAAATATTAATAGGGGATTTTATGCAAAAACTAGTTTTGGCGTCAGCCAATCAACATAAAATAAAAGAATTTAATGCAATCTTCAAAGGTTATGAGATTGTTCCTATGTCTGAGTATGGCTATACAGAAGATATAGAAGAAAACGGCAAGACCTTTTTGGAAAATGCAATAATCAAAGCAAAAGCAGTTAGTAAGTTTTTGAAAGAAAAGAACATTGAACTTCCTGTTATTGCAGATGACAGTGGACTTTGTGTAGACGCACTAAACGGCGAGCCGGGTATTATGAGTGCAAGATATGCAGGCGGTCATGACAATAAAGAGAAAAATAGAGCACTTTTATTAAAAAAACTTAAAGGTGTAGAAAATAGAGATGCACATTTTAACTGCACAATCGTAATATATATGCCAAATGATGATTGTATCTTTACCGAAGGCAGAACAGAAGGCAAGATTATTGACGAAGAAAGAGGCAAGACTGATTTTGGATATGATTGCTTGTTTTTATCAAATGACCTTGGTAAAACTTTTGGCGAAGCTACTGATGCAGAGAAAAACAAAGTATCTCATAGGGGCAGAGCTATAAAACAAATTGTAGCCGAATACAAAAAATATTTAGAAAAACAAGAAGCTAAACCATCTTCTAAGCCAGAAATAATAAGAATGATTAAGTTTCTATTGTTTTCGATCTCAGCAGGCGTTATACAGATTGGTTCGTTTACACTTATGAACGAATTAATAAATTGGTCTTATTGGCCAAGCTATCTTATTTCGCTTGTACTATCAGTATTATGGAATTTCACTCTTAACAAAGAGTTTACCTTCAAATCAGCAACAAATGTGCCAATTGCTATGGCAAAAGTTGCGGCTTTTTATCTAGTGTTTACGCCACTATCAACTTGGGGCGGGGAAGCACTTAGCGGGGTTTTGAACGAGTATATCATTTTGGCGATTACTATGATTTTGAACTTCGTACTAGAATTTTTATTTTGTAGGTTCTTTGTTTATAGAAATTCAATTAATACAAACAAAAGAGCAAAAGGAGAAAAATAATGGGAATTGTAATTAGTATACCAAGAGCAAAATCAGGAACAAAAGCTTCAGTTATATCTACACTTATTACAGCAATTCTTTTGACAATATTGTCAATTGTATTCTTACTACCAATATTTGGTTCAGGAGATCTAGAAGTTACTCAAAGATTTTCAGCAAGATCTAGCTATGATCCATATTATAGCGATTATGTAGTTACTGTAACTGGCGAAGTAAAAAACACAACTAGCGAAACAATGTATGATGTTAAATTCTATGTTACTGTAGAAAATGATGACTATTATGCACCATGCCCAGCAATCACTATTGATGAAATCTTACCTGGCGAAATTGTTAGAGTTCAAGGCGAATTTTATGGTGATGGCGAATCTTATGACGGAATTGACGAAATAGAATATTCTATCAATGGTGGTTCTAGACAAACATTAAATCAAGGTGATGAATGGATTGCTTCTTTAGGTCTTGGTGTTGTAGCTGTTGTAATGTGGATTATATTCTTGATTTCACTAGCACAATACAAGAAAAAGAAAAATCAAGTTCAAGAACAATTTGGTGGCAACACATTTGGCGGACCAGTTTCAACAAATGATGGTGAAGTTATGTCAAATCCATTTGCAACAAACCCACAACCAACAACACAAGCTCCACAAGCAGCAAGAGCACAAACTTGCCCATACTGCGGAAGCAAAGTTGCTGTAACAGATGGTAAATGCCCAGGTTGCGGTGCAAAACTATAATCGATATATAAAAACAAAAAAACTGATAGAATTTCTATCGGTTTTTTTATGCAATTTTTTTATTAAAAAGTGGCTTTTAATAAAAAATATATTTTATTATAGTTTAGATATATTGATTATTATATTTTATTTGTTATCTATAATATATTCCATAAGGCAAGCAGAATCTCCGTCGGAATATTTGTCCCAGCCAACAACTTGAAAACCATAGCCTTTGTATATATTAATTAATTTTTCGTTTGTGCCCATACAATCTATTCTTATTGAATCAAAATTTTTTGCAAATTTTGCAATTAAACAAAAAGCTTGTTTGCCAAGTCCTTTTTGTTTTGGTGTTGTAGCAAAAGTGTGTAGATAAATTGACTTTTTGTCGTTTTTCCAATATTTGTCTTCAAAGAATATAAAGCACCCGCCGATGAGTGTTTTGTTTTGATAAAAGGCATAAAAATTATCAAGTTTGGATAAAAAATAGTCTTCGTGATAATATTTTGTTATATCATTCCATTGCAGGTGATGATTTGATATAAACCACTCTTGCCTTTGCTTAATAACTTCTGCGTATAGTTTGCAATCTTTTGGCGTTGCTTTTTGCATTTCCATAATTTATTTTTCCTTTTTTATATAGTACAAATAAATACTAAATTTTGCAAATAAATATCGTGGTTTTTTCTTTGAAAAGGTTTTTTGTTTTGTTATACTATTTGTAGGAGATATAAATATGATTGGTGCAATAATAGGAGATATTACTGGTTCAAAATACGAGTTTGACAATATAAGATCAAAGGGTTTTGATTTGTTGACACCAGGTAGCTTTTTTACAGACGATACAGTTATGACTTTGGCGGTAGCAAAGGCAATACTAAATTGTAATGGAGAATATATCAACCTTGACCAACAAGTTATTAAATGTATGCAAGAACTTGGTTGTAAATACCCAGACAAAGGCTATGGTGCACATTTTTCTCAATGGCTTATAGATGACAACCCCAAACCTTATGGAAGCAAAGGTAATGGAGCCGCTATGAGAATAGCCCCAGTTGCATATGTAGCAAGGGATTTGGACGAGCTTAAGACATTGTGTTATAAAGTAACTTCTGTTACGCACAACACAGAAGAAGCGATAAAATCTGCCGAAGCGGTAGCGAGTTGTATTTTTCTTGCTAGAAAAGGCTATAGTAAGTCCGAAATAGAAAAGTTTGTTGAAACTCATTATTACAAGCTAGATTATGATTATAAAATGCTAAATAGGCATTATAAATTTACCGAGCTTGCAATTCAATCTGTTCCGCAAGCAATCTTTTGCTTTTTGGAAGGAAAGACTTTTGATGATGTTATAAAAACATCTATTTCAATCGGCGGGGATAGCGACACAATAGCTTGTATTGCAGGTAGTATTGCAGGAGAATTTTTCTCTATATTAAATAGTACAAAACAAGAAGCGTTGAGCTTTTTGTCACAAGATTTGCAAGATATTTATACAGCATTTGAAGCAAAATTTATTGCCAATAATTAATACAAAAAGCCAAAGATTTTCTTTGGCTTTTTATTTTTTTGTTACAAAAATTTTGGGGTATTGACGGGGCTTTTTAGGTGTAGTATAATATAGATGTGGTAAGGAGATAAAAAACTTATGGATTTTTTTACAATGGCGCTTTTGGGGTGGATATTATTATTTGCATTCCGTAAAATATATTAAAATTTTTGACCTTTGATTTTCAAAGGTCTTTTTTATTTTGTTTGTAAATTTTTATTTGCACCTGTAAAAAGCAATATAGTTTTAGTTTTTTTATTTAGTAAAAAAAATTATTCTTAAAATTATTTTATATGTATAATTTGTTTAGAGATTTCTTTGTTTTATTGTATAATATAAATATTAAAAAAAGGAGCAATAATATGACTTATACAGAAAAATATAATTTATGGCTTGAAAAAGTCAAAGACGAAAAAGTTTTGGCTGAGCTAAAAAATATGACAGAAGACCAGATTAGTTCTGCATTTTTCAAAGATGTGGAATTTGGTACCGCTGGTATGCGTGGTATTGTAGGGGCAGGCAGCAACTGTATGAATATCTACACAGTAGGTAAAGTAACAGAAGCCGTTGCAAAATACCTTGCCGAAAGAAAGAACCCACGTCTTGCAGTAAGTTTTGACAGTCGCCATATGTCAGTTGAATTTGCCGAACTTGTAGCAAGAATTTGTAGCAAATACGGAATAGAAGTTTATATTTCAAGAGATATGATGCCAACACCATTTTTGTCATATATGGTAAGATATTATGGCTGTGACCTTGGTGTGATGATAACTGCAAGCCACAACCCAAAAGAATATAACGGATATAAGTTGTATGATAGTGATGGTTGTCAACTTTTGGAAGAGCCTTCAAAAGCTATTATGGAGATTGCTGACACTATTGATATGTTTAATGTATCAATGCCGTCACTTGAAGAAGGAATAAATAAAGGTTTAATTAAATATATCGAAAATGGTGTTGTAGAGTCTTACTTTGAAAGCGTAGAAAAAGTATCGTTAAACAAAATAGAAAATCTAAAAGTTGTATACACAGCTCTTAACGGAACGGGAGCTAACACAACTCCACAAATGCTTGTAAGACGTGGCGCAGATGTATCTCTTGTTGATATTCAATGCAAAAAAGACAGTGACTTTACAACCTGCGTAAACCCTAACCCAGAAAGACTTGATGTGTTTGCTCTAGCTGAGGAATTAGCCACAAAAACAAATGCTGATATTATAGTTGCAACAGACCCTGATGCAGATAGAGTGGGTGTTGAAGTAAAACATAACGGAGAGTATGTTCACCTAACAGGCAACGAATCTGGAGTACTACTTACTGATTATATTTTGTCAAACAAAAAGCAAAGTGGCTATATTGTAAGAAGTATTGTTTCAACAAGTTTGGTTGACAAACTTGCCGAAAAATATGGCGCAAAAGTAAAAGCTGTTTTGACAGGATTTAAGTATATTGGTGACTTTATCAAAGGTCTTGAAAATCAAAATAGAGAAAGCGAATATTTGCTAGGCTTTGAAGAAAGCTATGGTTATCTTGCAGGAAGTTATGTAAGAGATAAAGATGCAACTTGCGCTAGTATGCTTATCTGTGAAGTTGCAAGTGAACTTAAAAAACAAGGCAAAACTTTGGTTGATAGACTAAACGAAATTTATGACGAATTTGGTTTGTACGAACACCATGTTAAGTCATATAGATTTGAAGGAAAAACTGGCAATGACAAAATGCGTGAACTTCTAATTTATCTAAGAAAAGCACCGTTCGAAAATATCGCTGGAATTAAAGTTTCAAATATGGTTGACTACTCAACTTCTGTTGATGGACTTCCTTGTGCTGACGTGCTTTTGTATACTTTAGAAAATGGCGGAAATGTTATCATTAGACCATCAGGAACAGAGCCACTTATCAAAGTATATATTACCTTTGTTAAAAACAAAGAAGAGAATGCAAAAGACTTTGAAAAGACCGAAAACTTCTTCAAAGAGTTCTTTGTATAATATATATCAAAAAACGCTAAATAGCCCTAAATATAAGGCAAAAAACCATTTAGTCGGCATATAAAACACCACAAAATGTGGTGTTTTTTTGCCTGTACAAAACTAATTGGTCGGGTTAAAAATGTTTGGCAAAGAATATCAAAAATTTTATATAATTTGTAAAAAAAATAATTATAACAAACGGGAAAAAAATAGATTTTTTATTAACATATTTTTTTGTTTTTTGATAATAGTTTTTTGATAAATTATACAAAAAAGGACCTTAATTTTTTTTGTTTTTTAGAGATGGTTTTATTGCAAAATTTGATACTAAAATCGATTAAAATTTAACGCAAAAATTGCTTTGAATTTTGCAGTAAAATTTGCGTAGTAAAATTTGCAATTTTATTT
The DNA here is from genome assembly GCA_045534265.1 of Clostridia bacterium. Taxonomy (GTDB): domain Bacteria; phylum Bacillota; class Clostridia; order Christensenellales; family UBA1242; genus CAKVLS01. Next base: position 16,954 of record JAZSJH010000003.1, on the reverse strand, counting down.
ATAATAAATTTATATAAATATAATAAAATAAACATAGAAAGTATTTGTCAAAAAAAATTTTTAATTGTATAATGTTATTAGTTAAAATTGTAAATTAATAAAAAGGAAAAATGAAATGAGTTCTTTAGGTTCAAACATTAAGTTTTTGAGAGAGCGTCACAACATTAGTCCCCTTGCAATGTCTAAAAAACTTCAAATTAGTTTGCAAGATTACAATGCTTGGGAGAGTGGACTATCACTTCCAACCATTACTAATGTTATGGATATTTGTGCCGTGTACGGACTAAAAAATCCAACAGACCTTTTTTCTGATAACTTTATTCAAATTTATAACTCAAGCGAAATAAAAACCGTTAAAGAAGTAGCAAAGCGTAAAGCCGAAGCTCAAAAGCTAAAAGAAGATTCGGACGCAAAGCTTACCTTTATGATCAAAGATGGTTCTTACTATGGTAGTACAGGAACATTTAACTTGACCATTATTCTTGCTATTGGTATTTTGGTTTCGCTTTTCTTACCAAGCTTTGTTGTTGGTGAAAAAATATACATAGGGTACCTAGCGCCTTGGGCAGGTATACTTCCTGCGATATTTATGTACCTTATTGCGGTTGTTTCTGGTTTTATGGTGTATATAGGAATAAAGGGTAATTACAGAATGCTTGCCGGCAATGAATTTATGCCAAAAAATTCTGCTATAGCACTTAAACTTTCATATTTGTTTAGTGGACTATTATGCGCAGCATTTGCTCTTATTGTATATTTTACTACAGAAACATACGAATATGGTCTTACTGTAGTTACAGCACTTAGCATTGTTTATATGTCTTTTGCTCTTATGAGTGCAGCATCTATCAAACCTGCAAAAAAAGACACTGTAACATACACATATGTTATCAAATTTGCAAAATACAAACTAAGAACAGACAAGCCAAGAAAACTTTTGAAGTTTATAAGTTTTGTAGGACTTATTCTTTCTGTTGTTTGTGTAGCGCTTGGTGTTATGCAAATAGTATTTGGAGAAGTAAAGCTTGTAGACCAATTTGGATTAAATACAGGAATTATAGCAACAATCTCAACAGGATTTTTTGAAATGTTACCACATGTGTTTGGTAGCTTGTTTGCAAAGATTGCTTGGGCTGTTGTTGCTGTGCTTGTATTGCTTGTTAGAATCTCTAATATTATTGTTTCTAACAAAGTTCAAAAGACAGACTATAATGGTTACCTTCAAGAAAAACAAACAAGAGCTGTTAGAAAACATATCGCAATTAACTTTGCTTTAGATATATTGTCATATGTTATAGCTTACGCTTTGATTATTTGCGGGCTTACAGCTACAGTTGATGGAACAAAACTTTTCTATGAATACTATATGCTTCCTATCTTGACAGTAGTTGCACTACTTGTTGCATTAAGATACATTTTATACTCAAAAGTATATGATGCTTTCCGTGGAGCAGAAACATATGAAGTTACTGGCTTTAGCGAGGTAAAACAAGACGAAGAAAAACGTCAAAAGAAACTTGAGAAAAAGGGTATAGACCCAAATCAAGAAAAACCAGAAAAAGAGCCAAAACAAAAGAAAGAGAAAAAATCAAAGAAAGGAAAAGGTGAAGATTCACAAACTCCTGACGAATCTGCAGAAGGAGGTAATAAGTAATGGAAGAAAACAAAAATGTAGCTTCTGAAAACATATCTCCTAAAAAACAAAAGAAACTAGAAAAAATCGAAGCAAAACTTGCTCAAAAAAGAGAAAAATCAAGAAAGACAATTATACTAGATAGCTTTGGCAAACATATAATGAAAACATTTATTGTAATTGCCTTTGTAGCTGTCCTTGTACCTTTTGGTGTTGTTACACTTTCTCAAAAGCATGGTGAAGAAGATGTTGCAGCTGCATCTGCGGTAGAGTATGCAACAAACGCTTTTGAAAAAACAAAACCATCAAAGATTTCTTATAGTTACAAATCTGGTGTTTATAACAATAGCGAAGAGTTTACTTTCTCAGGCGATACTTTGGTAGAAAGAGTATCAATAGAAGGTGATACAAAAACTATTATGCGTAAACCAACTGTTGCAGATAAAACTTATATCCAAAGACTAGACCCAACAAAAATAGATGACGCAGCTGTTGCTGATTATGTAAATAATAACACTACAGATTATCTATTTATTATTTATACAAAAGACGCTGGCGGTGCTTGGGTAGAAGATGCTTCTGCTACATCTTTGGACGAATCTAACTACACAGCATTTGTATCTAAAGGAACAGATTATGCATCTGTTATAGCAAAGATTTCTGGCATAACAGAATACACAGAATCAAATGTTACAAAAGCAACGGCTGAGACAAAATACAATCTATTTGGTCTTGGTTATACTTACGAAAACTACACAATTTATGTTGGCAACAACAATGTTGTGTTTGATGGAAATACTATTGTAGAAGTATATGATTTTGCAACACTTACAAGATATACTGTTAGTGTAACATTATAATAAAAAAAGATAGGTCAGCCTATCTTTTTTTTGTTGCAATAAAAAACCAAGCAGATTAGTCTACTTGGTCTTATTTTTTGTGGTTGCATTTTTAATAATTGCAGTTGTTTGGAGTTCTTGGGAATAATTGAACGTCTCTTATATTGTTAACGCCTGTTACATACATCAAGAATCTTTCAAATCCAAGACCAAAACCACTGTGAACAACAGAGCCGTATTTTCTCAAGTTTAGATACCACCAGTAATCCTGCTCTTTAAGGCCTTTGTCTGACATAAGCTCAAGAAGAACATCAAGTCTTTCTTCTCTTTGAGAGCCGCCAACCATTTCGCCGATACCAGGAACAAGCAAGTCACAAGCTCCAACTGTCTTTTTGTCATCATTAAGACGCATATAAAAAGCCTTGATTTCTTTTGGATAATCAGTTACAAATACTGGCTTTTTGTAAATGTGTTCTGTTAAATATCTTTCGTGTTCGCTTTGCATATCGCAGCCCCAGAAGGCTTTGAATTCAAAGCTGTCGTTATGTTTTTCTAGTTGTTTGATAGCTTCGGTATAAGTTATTCTTTCAAACTTGTTTGAAACAACATTTGTAAGTCTTGCAAGTAAGGTATTGTCTACAAATTGATTGAAAAATTCAATTTCGGTTTTACATGTTTTTAGCAAATGGTTGATTAGATATTTTACCATTTTTTCGATAAGGTCCATATTGTCTGATAAATCATTGAAGGCAACTTCTGGTTCTATCATCCAAAACTCACTTGCGTGTCTTGTTGTGTTGCTGTTTTCGGCTCTAAATGTAGGTCCAAAGGTATAAACTTTAGAAAAAGCAAGAGCCAAAGCTTCGCCTTCTAGTTGTCCTGTTGGAGTAAGGAATACATTTTTGCCAAAGAAGTCATTTTCTGGGCTTGCATCTTTCATAACTTTTTCATCATAAAAGTTGTGAGTTGTTACTCTAAATACATCACTTCCGCCTTCGCAGTCAGCACCTGTGATGATAGGTGTGTGAACATATACAAAACCTTCTTCATTAAAGAATTTGTGTATAGCAAAAGCAGTTTCGCTTCTTACTCTAAATACAGCATTGAATAGATTTGTTCTTGGTCTAAGGTAAGCAATTTCTCTTAAAAATTCTGCAGAGTGTCTTTTCTTCTGAAGAGGGTATTCTTGGTCTGTTGCTGACAAAATCTCAACACTATCTGCTTTGATTTCAAAAGGTTGTTTGTTTTCTGGGGTAACAACAACTGTTCCAGAGCAAACAACAGATGAGCCTGCATTTAATTTTGCAAGGTCGTCAAAATTTTCGCAATTTGCTTTTTCAAAAACTACTTGAACGCCCTTAAAGCAAGTGCCGTCATTAACGTCCAAAAACCCAAAATCTTTTAGGTCTCTAGATGACCTAATCCAGCCGCCGATTGTAACGTTTTTGCCATTTAGGTCGCCATATGTATTGTATAATTGTTTTATATCTGTCTTTTTCATAATAAACCTTCTTTTAACAAATGTTATTTTAACATAAAAAAGCATTGTAATAAAGTGTTTTAAGGCTCTTTGCATAAAAAAACGAAATTGCAATATTGCAATTTCGCTATTTTTATTATTTCCCCGTTTGCCACACCCTCACAAATAAATTGATATTTGGTAATAAAAATAATTTATAACATTACGCATGTAAAAGTAATAACGTAAAAATAAACTTTTGTCCTAGTTATTTGGACCATTACCCTAAATGCCGCAACAAATAACTCCGTTGCCGAGTTTAATATCCACCTTTATTTGTTACCTACTATATGTTAGATAAGTTCGGTTAGCCAGTTTAGTTCTTGAATTTTTGTGTCAAGTTCTCTCAAGGTTTTTGAAAGTTTGTCTATTTGTTTTTGCATATCTGCAATAGAAAAGGCACTCAAAATTTTAATTTCTGTATGGGTAAGTCTAGTAGTTGTTGCGCTGGCAGAATCAATGTAAGATCCAAGTATGCTTAATTTTTTTGACAAGACGTCTTTTTCAGCAATCATTTCACTGATAGTTTTGCCGTCTTTGGCTTTGGTTAGTTCGTTTGTTTTATTTATGTGTTTGATTAAATATTCCATTCGCTCAAGCTTTTCGTCTAGCTCTTTAAGTAGTGTTTTTGGCTCTTCGTTAGGAGTCGTTCCTTCTTGAATTTTTGCGTTGTTTATCATACGCATTCTTAGCATTTCTATTTTTGTTTTTATATCCGCTCTTTCGATAAGTGCTTCTGCAAGTTTCATATTTTATCCCTTCCTTTTGACTTTATGTCCATATATTTATTATACCACAAATAGGGTAGATGGTAAATAAATTATAAAAATAAAAAGAGCTTTTTATTTCAAAAAGCCCTTTATGATTTGATTTTGCGCTTCGTCTTCTGTAAGCCCTAGAGATTGAAGTTTTATTATTTGCTCTCCGGCAATTTTTCCTATGGCTGCTTCGTGTACAAGTGTTGCATTGATGTCTTCGGCAATAACTTTTGGACTGCTTTCGATAATGGCTTTGTCAAGAAGAATTCCGTCACACTCTACGTGTCCAAAACATTCGTTTTTGCCACGGATAACAGATACAAATTTTTGCTTAGAACTGTCTTTTGCAACGCTGCGGCTTATAACTTCAACAGATGAATGTTTGCCTTTTAAGGTTACATTAAAGATAGTTTTTGCTATTTGTTTTTCGGTTGTTAAAATTTTTTCTTTTACAAGCAACTTTGCATCTTGAGCAAGGGTTGCGTTAGTTTTGCGGTCAGAGTAGGTTACTCCGCCTAGTTGGATTGTTTCCATTTCAAAATAACTACCCTTATCCATTTTTATAGTGGTTGTTGGGTTTAGGTTTTTATCGCCACTGCCTTTGCCTTGGCCCAAATGTTTTTCAATATATTTTACTTTGCAGTTTTTGCCAAGGTGAAAAGTGTGTATTCCGTTGTGCTCGCTTGTTTTACTTGTGTCATTGTGTATGCCACAACCTGCAACAATATATACATCAGCATCTTTACCAATATAAAAGTCATTATAAACAAGATCAGAAAGTCCGCCCACTGTGACTATTACAGGGATATGAAGGCTTTTGTTTTTTACGCCTGGTTTTACATAAATATCTATGCCACTTTTATCTTGTTTTGGAATAATTTGTATGTCTTCGGTCGAAACTCTAACTAAGCTTTCGCCATCTTTTCTTATGTTGTAACTACCTTGTGGTATTTCGTGCATATCGGCTAGGGCAGAGATTAACTCTTTTTGCTCGTTTGTTAAGTTATTCATTTTCGCCCTCCAGTCTATTGCATTTTTGAGAAGATAGTTTATTAATTAGTTTTGATCGCTTATCAAGGATTGGTTTTTCTTTGCTGCTCAAAAGCAATATATAGTCTGCAATTTCTAGTATGCGCTTTTGGTGGCTAACAATAATTATTGTTTTGCCACGTTGTTTTTCAAACAAGCTAACTAAGTTGTCAAAGCTCCAAAGGTCAATACCTGCTTCTGGTTCGTCAAACAGCAAAATATCTCCGCCTTTACAAAGGGCAGTTGCAAGTTCTATTCTTTTTAGTTCTCCGCCAGAAAGTGTGTCATCAAGTTCTCTATCTATATAGTCCTTTGCACAAAGACCTACTTGAGCAAGGTATTCGCAGGCGGTAGATAAATTAAGCTCTTTGCCACTAGCTATTGTTAGCATATCTTTTACTGTTAAGCCCTTAAATTTAATTGGTTGTTGAAACGCCATAGTAAGCCCCATTTGCGCTCTTTCAGTAATTGATAGGTTGTTTGCTTTCTTATTGTTTATGTAGATTTCGCCGCTTGTAGGCTTATTTATGCCCATTAAAAGGCGAATTAAGGTTGATTTTCCACTGCCATTGTGTCCTGTGATAACCGTTATTTTGCCAGCAGGAAATTCTACATTAATATCTTGAAGAATGGTTCTATTCTCACCAGTTTCGTTATCTTTTACTGTGTATGTTATGTCTTTTAGTTTTATCATAATTTTTATCCTACTTGCAGATTATACACTTATTTTAGCAAAAAGTCTATAAAAGAAATAACAAAAAATAAAAAGTGAGATAGCCTTCTCACTTTTTGTCTTTTATATATTGGTCGTACTGCAATTTTGTTGATTTTCTAAGTAGGTTTTCGGGTAAAGATTCTATTTGATTTTTTGTTAGCCAAAGTACACTTTCGACTTCGCTTGTTTGAAGGGTAAATTTATAATTGGACAAATTATCGTCTTCGTGTAGATAAATATCAAATATAGCGTGTTTAATTATAATACTGCCAAGAAATTGTAAAGAATCTTCTTGCAAGTCAAGGTTTAACTCTTCTAGAGCTTCGATTACGGCTTGGGTTAGAGAAGTTGCGCCAGTCTTTACGTGTCCGCCTGTCACGGCATATTCGCCGCCCTTTTCCTTAGAGCAAACTTGCAGTAGATATTTGTCTTTGCTCTTTAGCCAAAGGGTTGCTAGCTTTATATATTCATTATCTCCAAAGTTTTTGTTACCCCTTACAATTGTTTTGCCAGTTTTACCGCCAAACTTGTCGTATATATCCAAAATCTCCATAAAATAATTCCTTTATCTTAATTAAAAATATTCATTAAGGTTTTTATTTCGTCTGCCTTAATAAGGTCTTTTGCATCATTTATATCTGCCTTGACAAAACGTTGAGTTTTGCCATTTTCTGTTTCTACAATTTCGCAAAAAGACTCTATAGGTCTTGCATAAAATTTGCCATTGTTTAGACCTTTATATACAACTTCGACTTCATCTCTGTCTGAGTGTTTAGCGCAAAACAAAACAAGTACATATCCGCCTTTGAAATGTTTATAAATACCTGGGTTTACTAAATTTTCCATTTTGTTACTTCCTTTTATGATAGTATTTTAGCATATATTATAAAAAAGTCACAGCAAATAAATATTTTTGCTCAAAAAAAACGATATATAAATAAATTGACTGAACAGCTATATTTTTGATAAATTAAAAGTGTAAAAGGTGGTTATATGGAATATATATACAAAACAAATGGCACTTGCTCTAGAGAAATTAAGTTTGATATTAATGGAGATATTATAACAAAAGTATCTTTTGTGGGCGGCTGTAATGGTAATTTGAAAGCGATATCAAAACTTGTAGATGGTATGACAGTAAGTGAGATAGAAAGAAAGCTCAAAGGAAATACTTGTGGCTTTAGGTCTACATCATGTGCAGATCAGCTAGCGATTGCTGTAAGAAAGGCTTTGGAAGAAAATAAATAATGTTTATAAAAAACTACTAGAAAAATTTCTAGTAGTTTTTTGATTTGTTTTATAATTTTTTATTAAAACAACTGTTTATCTTATATAATACACATAATTTTCTTTGCGTGGCAAAGTTCCTTCGGGTTTTGTTTCTGGATAGCCAAGTATGCAGTGACCTATGCCTTCATAAGCGTCTGGGTTTAGCCCTAGAGACACCAAAATAGACTTGCCATATTCGCTTTCAAAAGCTTCTTTGCACCAGTGTATCCAGCAAGCGCCAAGTCCTAAGCTGTGGGCTTCTAGTAACATATTTTGCATAACAAGGCTGCCGTCATATATGTGAGTGAAGTTGTTTTTGTCTGCAAGAACAACAAGTACTACAGGGGCGTTATAAAATGGGTCAAAATCACTTCTGCCACGCATTTGGGCAACGGTTTTGGATAGATTGTCCCTTACTTGCTTGTTTGTTATTGCGACAATTATAGGTGATTGTTTGTTCATGCCGGATGGGGCATAAGTGCCGGCTTTGATTACCTTTTCAATAAGCTCATCTGGTACTATATCGCTTTTGTATGATTTTACACTGCGTCTTGATACTATTGTATCTAACATATCTTGCATATTTTGTTCTCCTTAAAAAATACCTTTATTATCAGTATATTGTTTTGTGGTTTTATTTGTTTCTATAATTATTTTATATTTGACAAGTTTTTTAGTCAAACAAAAAAGAGAACATAAAAGCAGTTCTCTTTAATTTTTTTATTTTTTCAAAGCTTCAATGTTTTTTAATAAAACAACAACCAAAGTAGCAACAACGCCGATTGCGTATACAAAACCAAGTATACCGATAACTACATCTAGGGCTTTTGTTTTGTATTTTACTTTGCCGTTTTCGATTACTACATCATCTTCAGTTTTTATAACTAGATTAGCGTTCTCATCTTCAGTTTTTGTGTTTTCGGTTTGATTGTTTTCTGATTCTTCATTTGTTTTATTTTCTGTTTCAGTTTGTGGTTGATTGTCAACCTTTTTAACTTTCTTTGCAAATAGACCTTCTTGAACAGTTCCTCTTAATGCCATACGAAGAGCAAGCCCAGAGAAAAATAGTGATAGTCTAAAAGCAACAACACCAAGAGCTATAAAAATAATGCAAAGAATTATTGCTAAAACAACATTTTCCTTAAACATAGCAAAAGCTACAAATTCCATAACAATAGCTGCCGCAGTAAGGACTGTAATCAAAAGCAAAATAAGAGTTTTTCTTACCCAGCCGTAAGATTCGTATCTTAAAGCCCAAGCTTCTCTGATTGATGTGCTAAAAATAGCACCAAAAAGTGTTTTTAACATAAAAATCCCCCTTTTGTATTAAACAATTTATTACATAGTTAGTTTAGCATAAACAAAATATTTTTTACAACGAATTAACAAAAAAACACTCAAAAAATCGTATTTTCGAGTGTTTTTAGATGCTTTTTTATGGATTTGGATTGATTATTTCGTAATATCCTGAGATAGACAAATCAACTGAACCGCTATTTCTAAAAGTGATAACCATATAATAAGTTCCACCTTGCATAAAGTTATCTGTTAGGGTGTAAACTGTTCGAGTTGCGGCTGTTGCTGATGGTAGTTTAGCAAAGGCTTGAGCCATTGTATTGTAGTATACTTCGATTCTGTCAAAAGCTACATTTTCGTTGCCGGTATAAAAGGTAAGTTTTGTTTCGGCATTAGCTTCGATTTTGCAATAGTATTTTTTGTAGGCTTCTACATATGTTAGTTTTGATGTATATGTATCTACACCATCATAAGTTAGTTTTTCGCATATGCTGTGACTACAAACACCGCAGTTCCCCCAAGCATTGTAGCTGTGGGTGTGTACAATACTGCAACTAGATGCCCCCATAAAAACAGGTAGCATAACAAGAGCTAGCAAAAATGAGAATAAAAATTTTTTCATATCTTTATCTCCTTTTATTCTTGAGTAGATTCTCTAACAGCTATAATGTATTTTGTAGATATAATAGTGTATCCAAGAAAGTTTTGTACTGTTTTGTGTTTTTTATAAGAGTTTGGCTCGCCGATATATTCTACGTCTACAGCGACAAAATCATTATCTACAGAAAGCACTGTTCCAAAATAACAGGTTGGGCTAGCGCCACGGTCTATTCCTGAAGAAGCAAATGATACTAAAATATCACATTTTTTATTAACAAATTGATTAAACATAGATTCTTTTCCTTTATATAATAATTCTTCTAACCTTTCGCATAGAGCAAGCAAAAAGCCGTTGTCTATAAATCCCGAAACGTGGCCTGTACAAAATCTCTCTCCACGTTCGATATATGTAATATAAGTGTAAATATCTTTTAAGGTGTAAGTTGAGATATCACGGATTTCGATTCTTTTGATATTGTCTGCATATGAATAATCGTGCGGAATGGTAGCAAAAAAATCAAAAATCGCATTATCATATTTTGCATAACCAAAAGAAGTTGTTCCGTCACCATTGTCTTTTGGCATTACTTTTTCATAACCTTTTCCAGATTTTAGGGTAGAGATAATTTTCTTTAATCTTTCTTTCATAATTCACCTTCTATAAATAGTTTAGCATATACAAATAAATTTTGCATTTATTTTAGCAAATAAAATAAAAAAGCACCATATTTTTGGTGCTTTTTATTAATTAGACTCTTCGCAGGTGTTTAGAATATAAATGCAATGTTCGGTGTCACCGTTTGAAACAACTTCTTTGTCATGGTCATCAACAATATATTTGATGCCAAGAAGTTTGCAACCGATTTCTTCGTATATATGGCGGATAACCATATCATTTGATTTTGCGCAGAAATAAATTTCATCCATTCCGTGGTAGTTTGCAATCTCTGTCAAAATGCTAAAAGCATCTGAAGCCATATTTAGATATCCTGGGTGGAAGTCAAATTCTACATTGCCGTTGTATTTTACAAATTCATTTTTGCCCACTCTAAACTTAAGCCAACCGATATTATTTTGCTTTTTGTCGTAGATAGAGAATAGATAGATTGGAGCATTATCCCATTTTTCTTTTGGAATAAATGTGTCTGTTAGGTTTAGGTTTACGTGTTTGCCACGGATAATATGGAATTTGTCTGTTGCAAATTCAAAATTATCGTAGTTTACTTCGTTTTCTTCTTCACGTTTTTCTTGAAGTTCTTTTGGAAGTTCGTAGTCGTAAGGAAGCTCTGCATCAGTGTCAACAACCATAAGGTCATATGGCATTTTGATACGAGTTCTTGCGTAGTCTATAGCTTGAGATGTCATATGAGCTGGAATTAAACAACATTTTCCACGGTATTTTTTCATAAGTTCAATACCTTCGATAATGTTATAATGTGCTTTTTCTTTCATAGTGTTTGACATACAGCAAACGCAAAGGTCGCTATGGTCTATCATATATTGAACATTTGGAGTCATTACTGTATCGCCAGTAAAGCTAATTACTTTGCCATTAGGTTGTTTAATCATATAACCGTAATCAATCATATGACCGTGGTCAAGCACAAGTGATGTTATCTCCAAATCTCTCCACTTAAAAGTAGTAAAGTCTCCTGCTTCGTGCCACTCAATATGTTCGTCAAAACCAATCTTGTTAGAAGAATGATCGCCAATGCTAAGACGAGTGAATTGTTCTACAATTTGTCTGCCGTTAGGTGGGGCGATTATAGTTAACTTATTGTTAGGACCATATTTACCTGTAGCGCACTTTTGAAGAAGATAAGGTATATCTCCATAGTGGTCTAGGTGGAAGTGAGTGATAAGAATAAGGTCAATTCTTTCTATTTTTTCATGGTGAAGTAGCTTGTCGTTACTTTTAAGTAGTTGTTTTACGCTACCAGCACCTGGGTCAACTATTATATTATTATCAAGCAAATAATTGGCACAAGCTCTTTTTGTCCAAGGGCAGCCTGTACCTAAAATAGTAAGTTTCATATAATTTTATCCTTTTTTATTCAAAAATAGTATATTATACAAAAAATAAAAAATCAAACGAATAATCGTTTTTTATAAAAACAGTGCCCTAAAAACCGCTTATTCATTAAGTTTAGGCGGGAATACTTTTTTTTGTTAGTCGACTTTTAAGTGGGGCGATAGGTAATTTCAAAATAAAAAAAGGAAAGAGATAATCTTTCCTTTTATATTATTGTTTATATTATTATTGTCCTTGTCCGCCGTCTGGCTTTTGACTAGGGTTTTGAGATTCTTGTGTTTGTTGCGCTTTTGGAGTAGTTTGCATTTCTGGTCCTTGGTATAGTGAAACAATTTTTCTGTCTTGGGTATTATCAAAAAATTCATAGCTGTTAGATAATTCTTGCAAGTCATATGATAGAGAAATGGCTCTTTCATATCTTGAAAATACCTTTTCAGTAGGAACGTCATGTCCGCCACCCCTAACTCTTTCTTCTAGTCTTACAATGTTGATTGTGGGGTCTTCTGTACATACAAATACTGATTGTATATTGTAGCCATTTTCTTTTGCCTTACGGATAAGATCAATTTTGCTAGGGTGAGAAAGTACTGTTTCGTAAGTAAAAGATATTTTTCTGTCGATAGCGTCTTGAACTCTAGCCATTGCAGTAAACATACCTGTTTTTGCTCTTTCGTTTTCGTCTTCTATATGGCCTAGCTCTGAGCTTGTTATTATATCTGCGTTAATATATGGGGCTGTTAATTGTCCGCTTAGATATCTATTTGCAATAAGTGTGCTTTTTCCGCTGGCGTTAGGTCCAGCAAAAACATACATTGTAGGTGTAATATCTGTTTTTTCTGGCAAAGTACTTGCTTTTTGCAAGATAGCTTGAGATGTTTTGAAGTCAAAGGCTCTAAATGGCTCTTGGTGAATACTTTTCATTTTTTCGATAGCTAGATATACAAGAGAGTGGTCTAGTTCGCCTTTTGCAGCCAAAGCTTTTAGTTGGTCTACTATTTGCTCCTCTGTGTAAGGAACTTCCACATAACTTCTTTTTAGGCTCATTGCGCTTATGGTGTCTGCTATATGTAGTATTCTGTCGCCAATAGATAGTTGAGAGCCCACAAGTTTTTCTGGATATCCGCTACCATTTAGCCTTTCGTGGTGGTGGCAACAAAGGTCAACGATTTCTTTATCAAAGTATCCTGTAAGAATAGCCTTTGTTCCTTGAATGTGCGCTTCTTTGATATAGTCAACTTCTTCTTCGCTACAGTGGGTTTTGTGTAAAATCTCCTTTCTTATAGACAATTTGCCTATGTCGTGCAAAAGCCCTGCTGTATAAAGATTTGCTAGTTGTTCTGTTGGTAGTTTTAGCGCCTGACCTAAGGCAAGGCTAATATTTGCCACGTCTTGAGCGTGTTTATATGTTTCTTTTGAGTGAACCCTTATAACATCTACAAGAGCTTTTACTTTATGTTTGTTTTCTTTATGAATAAAATTTAAGTTTATCATAGTTACCACATTATACCACAAATTCTAAATTTTGCAAGCCCCCTAGGCTTGACCGAAGTCCCCCAAAAGCCCCAAAAGCCCCTATCTATGCGGGTTTTAGCGATTGAAAAAATTAGTGTTTTTATTAAAATGTTAGTTTTTTTGCTGTTTTGAGTCGATAGTGTTTAGTTTGTTTTTCAAAAATGTCGGGGGTATTTAGTTGTTATAGAAAATTTTCTTGCGGGGTTTCTCTAATATATGTATATATAATATATTATATAGAGAAATAATACATATATAAAAGCTAGATTTTGGAGTTGTCTTTGCGTCTGCTGTTTGCCGGCTTTTGATATGTTGTTCATTAATATTATGAAAAGAAGGTCAGCATTTTAGTTGATTTTTGTTTTTTAGTTGTTTTTTATTTGCTTTATCCTAAGGAATATCCTTTTATTTATTAATATTATTTATATATTTTTATAAAACTTTTATATATTTTATGGGTATTTTCTAGCAAAAAATAGGGTAAAAAATGGTCAAAAATAGGGGTATTTTGCAAACACACGGACAAGTGTTCGGGTTTTTTGACAAATTTTCAAAAAAATCGAAAAAAAATAAAAAAAAGTTGTTGACACTTAAAATTCTATATGGTATTCTAACACCGTCACTAACGAAGAGGAAGTGGCAAGCAACTGATGTTGCTACAAAATAGAACATTGACAACTGCATATCTAAGAAATATAGAGAAGACAAATATCGAGAGGATAATTAATGTAAATTAGTTATCAACTACGTTAAAATTTTACTTACTAAGTAAAGTTCGTGTAATATGTATTTTCAATTAAAATTCAAGTTTTAATGCGATAACAATTACGCTGAGTCAAATTTAACAAGATTTTAGTATCAAGGATAAAACATAGACTTTATATCAATTTCTGATGAATCATTTAGATTAAACTAAATTAGATCAAGCTATAAAGAGCGTATAGTGGATGCCTTGGCACTTGGCGCCGATGAAGGACGCGATAAGCTGCGAAAAGCTACGGGGAGCCGCAAGTAGGCTTTGATCCGTAGATGTCCGAATGTGGAAACACACCATAATTAATCTTATGGTATCATTGCAGGAATCAAATACTGTAATGAAGGGAACCCGGAGAACTGAAACATCTAAGTACCCGGAGGAAAAGAAAGTAAACAAACGATTTCCTAAGTAGTGGTGAGCGAAAGGGAAAGAGCCCAAACCAGCCGTAGCAATATGGCTGGGGTTAGGACCCAATAAAGTAGAAATGCTTGTAGCAGAAGATTGTTGGAAAACAGCACAAAATAGGGTAATAGTCCCGTAAGCGAAACAAGCAAATCACCGTGGGTATCCAGAGTAGCACAGGACACGAGAAATCCGGTGTGAATATGGGAGGACCATCTCCTAAGGCTAAATACGACCAAGTGACCGATAGCGCATAGTACCGTGAGGGAAAGGTGAAAAGAACCCCGGGAGGGGAGTGAAAGAGAACCTGAAACTGTATGCTTACAAGCAGAGAGAGCACTACATTATAGTGTGATCTCGTACTTTTTGTAGAACGGGCCGGCGAGTTACGGTATGTAGCAAGGTTAAGCAATTAAGTTGTGGAGCCGAAGCGAAAGCGAGTCTGAATAGGGCGCTTTAGTTGCATGCTGTAGACCCGAAACCGAGTGATCTACCCATGAGCAGGATGAAGCAGTGCTAAACCGCTGTGGAGGTCCGAACACACGCCTGTTGAAATAGTCGGTGATGACTTGTGGGTAGCGGAGAAATTCCAATCGAACTCGGATATAGCTGGTTCTCCAAGTCGGAGGCCAAGCGGTCTTAGGAAGACAATTTTCATTTTCACCTCCCTGGCTCACAGAACGACATGGCTACGATCCGACTTGCTGTGGAGGTCCGAACCCACGCCTGTTGAAATAGTCGGTGATGACTTGTGGGTAGCGGAGAAATTCCAATCGAACTCGGATATAGCTGGTTCTCCTCGAAATAGCTTTAGGGCTAGCCTCAATTTAAAGATAGCTGGGGGTAGAGCACTGAATGGGTGCGGGGGCTTCACCGCCTACCAAGCCTTATCAAACTTCGAATACCAGCACATTGATAATTGGGAGTCAGACAGCGAGAGATAAGTTCCGTTGTCGAAAGGGAAACAGCCCAGATCCACAGCTAAGGTCCCAAAATGTAAGTTAAGTGGTAAAGGATGTCTTATTGCTAAAACAACCAGGATGTTGGCTTAGAAGCAGCCATTCATTAAAAGAGTGCGTAATAGCTCACTGGTCGAGTGATAGGGCGCCGAAGATTCACGGGGCTAAAACTTACTACCGAAGCTTGGGGATATCCTAACGGATATCGGTAGAGGAGCAATGTATACGGGCAGAAGCCATATCGAAAGGGGTGGTGGACTGTATACAAGAGAGAATGCCGGCATGAGTAGCGAGAGTGAAGTGAGAAACTTCACCATCGAAAGTCTAAGGTTTCCTGGGGAAGGTTCGTCCTCCCAGGGTAAGTCGGGAGCTAAGTCGAGGGCGACAGCCGTAGATGATGCACAACAGGCAGATATTCCTGTACTACCGCAATACGACTAAGAGTCGAAGCAGGGACGCAGAAGGATAGTCAGACCGTACGGATGGAGATGTACGGCCAAATCATGAGGGGTACAAATAGTGAAGTACGTTTGTAATCAAGCCCTAGGTGATGATGGGGAGTGAAATATAGTAACTGAAGCTGATGAATTCACACTGACGAGAAAAGCTGCTAGATAGTATTGAGGTACCCGTACCGCAAACCGCCACAGGTAGACGATGAGAGAATCATAAGATGAGCGGGATAACCCTTGTTAAGGAACTCGGCAAAATGACCCCGTAACTTCGGGAGAAGGGGTGCCTGCAGCAATGCAGGCCGCAGAGAAACGGCCCAGGCAACTGTTTATCAAAAACACAGGTTTCTGCTAAATCGTAAGATGAAGTATAGGAGCTGACTCCTGCCCGGTGCTGGAAGGTTAAGGGGAAGCGTTAGAGCAATCGAAGCGTTGAACTTAAGCCCCAGTGAACGGCGGCCGTAACTATAACGGTCCTAAGGTAGCGAAATTCCTTGTCAGGTAAGTTCTGACCCGCATGAATGGAGTAATGATCTGGGCACTGTCTCAACAAGGGACCCGGCGAAATTGAAGTATGCGTGAAGATGCGTATTACCCGCGACTGGACGGAAAGACCCCATAGAGCTTTACTGTAATTTGGTATTGAGTTTCGAAATTTGATGTACAGGATAGGTGGGAGACTGCGAAGCATTGGCGTTAGCTGAGGTGGAGTCACCCTTGGGATACCACCCTTTAAATTTTGAGGCTCTAACTTTGAACCCGTAATCCGGGCAGAGGACAGTGCCTGATGGACAGTTTGACTGGGGCGGTCGCCTCCTAAAGAGTAACGGAGGCGTCCAAAGGTTCCCTCAGAATGGTTGGAAACCATTTATAGAGTATAAAGGCAGAAGGGAGCTTAACTGCGACACCTACAAGTGGAGCAGATACGAAAGTAGGGCTTAGTGATCCGGCGGTACGCAATGGTATTGCCGTCGCTTATCGGATAAAAGTTACCATGGGGATAACAGGCTTATCCCTCCCAAGAGTTCACATCGACGGAGGGGTTTGGCACCTCGATGTCGGCTCGTCACATCCTGGGGCTGTAGTAGGTCCCAAGGGTTCGGCTGTTCGCCGATTAAAGTGGCACGCGAGCTGGGTTCAGAACGTCGTGAGACAGTTCGGTCCCTATCCATCGTGGGCGTA
>JAZSJH010000002.1:0-115517 GCA_045534265.1 Clostridia bacterium | reverse complement strand
TAGGAAAATGGTGATCCCGAGGAGAGTCGAACTCCTCACTTCGTCGTGAAAGGGCGATGTCTTAACCGATTGACCACGGGACCATCTGGTAGCGGCGATAAGATTCGAACTTATGACCTATCGGGTATGAACCGATCGCTATAACCAACTAAGCTACGCCGCCATATTAAGTTATTTATCTTTTGTATAAAGATAATGGTTGCGGGAGTGGGACTCGAACCTCACGACCTTCGGGTTATGAGCCCGACGAGCTACCTACTGCTCCATCCCGCGATATAGTTTCATAATGGACTTTGTCATTATATACTAATAAAAAATGTTTGTCAACACTTTTCGAAGAAAAAAAACTATAAAAATATAGTTTTTTCTTTATTTTATATTAACTTCGCCCTCTTTTGAGTAGCCATTTGCTCTATAATAGTCTTCTAAAGCCTCAGAATTGTTAAAATATTCAAGTTCGTTGTTTAGTTGAACATTATATTCGGTCAACGCATCAATCTGTGCGTCAAGGTTGGCACTTTGTCTTTTTAGGTTAGCCAAAACCACAAATTGGTATGTAAGCGATACAAGTATTGTAGCAAGAAGTATAACAGCTCCTGCAGTGACTAGCTTAACTATTGTCTTTAGTTTTTCTTGAGTCATTACGCTCTCTCCTTATTTGCCGAATTAATTTTATAGTCTTATTATAAACAAAGTCGCAAACTTTGGCAACTAAAAAACCAATACTTACTCTTTCTAAAACAAAACCTAACACAAAAACGGCTAAAAGATATACTCTAAAATATCCAAAATTTGCGTAATTTATGGCAAAAACAAACAAAAAACTACCAATTATTGTGATAAGTATGTCAAAAACATTTCGCAAAACAATGTTGTTTTTTGTTATTTTACAGACAAAAATGCTAATTTCGTACAAAAGCCCTATGACAATTCCCACATATAGCGTCATAAAAAAAGCAAAATTATTACTTTCGGTTACAAAAAGCATTATTTCAAAATACGCTTAAACAAAGGACCTTTCTTTTGAGCCCCATATTTTATACCATTTACAATACCCTCTAAAACAATTATTCCTTGGTCTATGTCAAGTTTCGCCACATATAGGTTTGTCCCTTCTACACACATTGGAGAGCCTGAAACAACCAAATTCACCACATTATTTGTCGCAGAAACTACTTTTTCAACCCCAGTTACCGCAAGGTTTGACCTATTGATAAGTGTCACTTTGCTTTCGCTAAAATTTCTTTTTTCTTTTACTTCTTCTGCCATATATTCCTCCTGTTTGTATATTGTATGAGAGCAAAAACCTTTTTATGTCAGCAGAAAATAATATTTTAAAACAAATCCTGAAAGAAAAAACATTAGGATTTCTCCTAATGCCTTATTAAACATTTTTGCCCATAGTATATGCTTGAGTCATATATTCGCTATTGTTTTTTGCTTCGCCAACACCATCTAAACCCGCGCCATAAATAAGCCCTTTTTCTGTGCAATCTTCAAAGCAATCTTTTGTACAACCGCGGATTGCGTTAAACACATTGTCAATCATTGATTTGTCGCTATCCCATTGGGTTGCAATCATATAAATATCTGCTTTTACTTTTGTATAATGCGGAACTAATCTATCAATAAATACTTTTAGTTGCCCGCTCATAGAATAAAAGTAAACAGGGGTTGCAAACACTATAACATCAGCTTTAAGCATTTTTTCACCCAATTCATTCATTCCGTCATTGTGAATACACTTTCCTGTTCTGTGACAAGAATAACAGCCAATACAGTATTTAAGATTATAATCTCTCAAATTTACAACTTCGACATTATGTCCGGCGTCTTTTGCTCCCCTTGCAAATTCATTTGCCAAAATTTCAGAGTTGCCATTAACTCTTGGTGTTGATGATATAACAATTACATTTTTCATTTGTTTTTCTCCTTTAACACAATAATTATATCACAAAAAATATTTGTTTTATAACATTATCTATATATTTTAACAAAAAAAAGAAACCAAAACTTTGGCTTCTCTTTTTTTATAATTTTGTGATTTCGTAGCCTTCTCTGGTGTCTTTGATTGAAAAGCCCA
The DNA here is from genome assembly GCA_045534265.1 of Clostridia bacterium. GTDB lineage: Bacteria > Bacillota > Clostridia > Christensenellales > UBA1242 > CAKVLS01. Next base: position 113,434 of record JAZSJH010000002.1, on the reverse strand, counting down.
AAGATGCGATTTGGTCTCTTAATCTATCACTTTCTGCCCAGTCTTTGTTTTTGCGGGCAGCCACTCTTTCTTCGGCTAAGGCTTTGACTTCGGCTGGAATTTCAACTTCTTCGTCTTTATAAGGGTTATCTAAGTTTAGTCCCAAAGCTCTATCAAAATCAATAGCTAGAGCATATACATCTGCACTCTTTTCTTCATTTTTTAGCATTGTCCAAAGAACGCCCAGCGCAAGTGGTGTGTTTAGGTCGTCATTAATAGCAGCCAAAAACTCTTGTTTGTATTTATCCAAAGTTTCTTGAGCGGTCTTTGTTTTAGATGCTTTGTGTTCTGCAAGTAGTTTGAACATATTTTTAAGAGATGCTTTTGCAGATTTCATAGCGTCAAAAGTGAAGTTAATCTTTTTACCATAATAAGTGTTTAGGCAGAAATACTTAAAGTCCATAGGGTCATAACCCATTTCTTTAAGTTGACTTATGGTATAGATATTGCCAAGGCTTTTGCTCATTTTGCCGCCATCTACTTGAACAAATTCATTATGCATCCATCTTTCTACTACTTTATGTCCTGCTGCACAATCGTTTTGAGCAATTTCGTTTTCGTGGTGAACAGGAAGATGGTCTATACCGCCAGTGTGGATATCAAAGTGGTCTCCCAAGATATCTTTACCCATAGCAGAGCATTCTATATGCCAGCCTGGGCAACCAACACCCCAAGGGCTATCCCATTTCATAATATGGCTATCTGGAACAAACTTCCACAAAGCAAAGTCAAATGGGTGGTGTTTCTCTGGATTTTCGCCAACTCTTGTGATGCCTGCTTTATCCAAATCTTTGCCAGACAAGGCACCATAGCCACGGAATTTTTTGATATCAAAATATACGCCGTCTGAAATAGTATAGGTATAACCTTTTTCTTCCAAAACTTTTACAAAGTCAATCATTTGTTTGATATATTCTGTTGCAGGAGTTATATGTTCTGGAATATCTACATTAAGGCTTTTTAGGTCATTAAAGAAAATATCTGTATAAAATTTTGCAATTTCGTATGGTGATTTGTTTTCTTTCTTTGCAGAAAGTTCCATTTTGTCATCACCATCATCTTCATCACTGGTCAAATGCCCCACGTCTGTTATGTTCATAACGCCTTGAAGTTTAAGTCCGTTATATTTCAAAATCCTTCTTAAGCTATCCATAAAGATATATGCTCTCATATTACCGATATGTGGATAGTAATATACTGTAGGTCCGCAAGTGTACATTTTTACAAGCCCGTCATTTAGGGGCTTTAGTTCTTCTATTCTTTTTGTCAGTGTATTATATAATTTAATCATATTTATTAAAACCTCTTTTCTAACATTTCGTTCAAATCTTGAATACAACCATTGATATTGTCAATATTGTCTTTTATACAGACAGCTTCTAGGTTGTTTTGTATTTCGCTTAGTTTCTCGTTTAGATAGTCTTTACCAAGATTTGTTAGGCAATAATAAACAATTCTTTTATCCTTCAAATCTGGGGTTTGGGTTATGTAGCCATTTTCGATAAGTTTTTTGCACATTAGGGCAATATTTGATTTTGCAATCTTTAATCTTTGGGTCAAAAAAGAAGGAGAGATTCTCTCGTAACTATCAATCAAAAACATAATCTTAGTATCAGTTGATAAAAAGTTCTTTTTAGAAAGCTCTTTTTCCTGACTTTCACACGCTGATTGACTTAAAATATTTAGCATAAGCATATTTTTTGCAAAATCGTTTTTGTCCATAACCCACCTATTGTTATTATTTTATAACAAAGGTAAAAAAATAACAACTATAAAATTGATAATTTATATAAAAAAGACAACAAATATATAATTTGCTGTCTTTTGTTTATTTATATTTTATGCAAAACGCATTATTTATTCTACTTTTTCCAAAATAACATAGCCTTGTGGCGGGATAACAATATCGCCTTTTACAAATTCGCCGTTTAGCATATCTTTCATAAGGTTATCTATTGTTGCTTCAAATGGGTATTGACCATTATTGATAAGAATCAAAACTCTATCAGTAACTGTCAATCTCTCATATACAATAGCGCCATTTGCGTTATACAAAACATTTAGGTCGCCGTGAACAAAGGCTTTGTTCTTTCTTATTCTGCCAAGGGCTTTGTACCAATCAAGAAGTTCTTTGTTTATATTATCCCAAGGGAAGCACTTGCGGTTAAATGGGTCTCCATCACCAGTAATCCCTACTTCATCACCATAGTATATGCAAGGAACGCCCATTACAGTAAATTGAAGCAAACTTGCAATTTTTAGTCTCTTAATACCTTTTTCAAGTTCTTTTTTTGTAACTTTGGTATCAAGTTTTCCGTATGAACCATCTCTGCTGTTTCTTTCTTGTGATAAAACTGTCAAAATACGCATTGTGTCGTGAGTGCCTATGATGTTCATAAGGCAATTTTGAACTTGCTTTGGGTAATGGTCTTTTATTATTCTAAGATTATAAGCCAAAGTATTTTCGTCACCAGTAAGACAATAGCTAATGATTGCGTCTTTTACTGGATAATTCATAACAGAATTTAGTTTTGCGTCTTCAAAATATCTCTTTTGCTCATTGTATGCCGTTTTGATAGAAGCGTCTTCCCACACTTCTCCAATAAGTACTGTTTCAGGGTTTTTAGCTCTCAAAGTGTCTGCTATTCTATCTGCAAACTCCGCACTAAGTTCGTCAACAACATCAAACCTAAAGCCCTGAACGCCCAAATCTTGATATTTAGGCAAAACTTTTTCGCAAATAAAATCTTGGAAAGACTTGCTGTCTTTTCTTATTTGCGGCATTATTTTTACTCCCCACCAGCACGCATATGTATCAGGGAAAGACTTAAATTCGTACCAATCAGCATATGGAGAATCTACACTTTGATAGGCGCCTACGCTATCATAGTTGCCGTATTTATTAAAGTACAAGCTATCAGCACCAGTATGGTTAAATACAGCATCTATAATAATGCCCATACCTTTTTCTTTTGCCTTTTCGACCAAAAGCTTAAAGTCTTTTTCTCCGCCATATTCTTCGGCGATAGTTAAATAATCTCCAATGTCGTATTTGTGGTTGCTATATGCTTTGCAAATAGGACTTAGGTATAGTGTTGTAACCCCAAGGTCTTGCAAATAATCAAGTTTAGAGATAATACCTTTGAAGTTTCCACCAAAAAACTCGTTGTTTAAGATGTCTTCTTGTTTTTTGCCGATATAGCTGTTTATTTTGCCACCCCAGTCTTTACGAAGAATTTTGCCTTTGTAGGCTTTTTCGTCTGGGTCTACGCTACAAAATCTGTCTACAAATATGTGGTACATAATGCCGCCATAAAAGTTTGGGGCTTCGGGCTGTTCTTCTGTGATTAGCTGCAAAAACATATTGCTGACATTATCACAGCTTTTTGCATTTAGGTAATCGCCTTGCTCTAAAAAGTAAGATTTGTTTTCTTCTTCTATCTCAAAATAGTAGAAAAATACACCTTTTTTCTCAAACAAATGAGTTATTGTGTATCTTGCATACTGACTTGTAGAAGATGCTTGTTGCATAGGATATTTTACATTTTCGCCATCACCATCTTGGTCTATGATAAGATAAACATTTTTTAGGCTAAGGGCGTAACTTTTTTCTATCTGCACTTCAAATCTTATAGCGCTACCAATAACCGCAGCTCCGGTTGGAACTTTATCATGCATTGGGTTATAAACAAGTATTCTCTCCATAAAAAATTCCTTTATACAAAATTAGCACACAAAAAGTGTGCTAATTGTTTTTTTATTACTTACCGTGTTTTGTAAGTCCCCAAATTTCTTTTGCATATTTTTCGATACTTCTATCAGCCGCAAAGAAACCTGAAGTTGCAATATTAGTAAGGCTCATTTGATTCCATTTCTTTCTGTCTTTATAAACTTTATCCATCTTTTCGTAAGCTTCGATATAGCTATCAAAATCAGCAAGACACATATATGGATCTGGAACATTGCCACTATATAATAGATAGTCTGCAATATCCTTAAAACTTTCGCCATTAAATCCTGCAATTAGCATATCTATTACTTTATGAATGTTTTTGTTGTTTTCGTAGATTGATTTTGGATCATAACCAAGCTTCCAAGCAGTAGCTACTTCGTCAGCAGTCATACCAAAGATAAAGATATTATCATCTCCACATTCGCCCTTAATCTCTACGTTAGCGCCATCTAGTGTTCCAAGGGTAATTGCGCCGTTTATCATAAACTTCATATTACCAGTACCACTTGCTTCTTTACCTGCAAGAGAAATTTGCTCTGAAACTTCTGATGCTGGCATCAAGCTTTCGGCGATAGTTACTGTGTAGTTTTCGATAAATACAACTTTTAGCTTTTTAGAGATAACTGGATCTTTGTCAATCTCAGCAGCGATTTGGTTGATAAGTTTTATAATTCTCTTTGCCATATAATATGTTGGCGCAGCTTTACCACCTATAATAAATGTTTGTGGTTGGAAATCCATTTCTGGATTTTCTTTTAGCTGTCTATATATGTGAATTATTTTTAGTACGTTAAGAAGTTGTCTCTTGTACTCGTGAATTCTCTTTACTTGAACATCAAATCTTGATTTTGGATCAATCTCAACGCCTTGATGTTTTTTCAAAAGATTTGCAAATTTTACTTTGTTGTTATATTTAATTTCTTCAAGTTGAGCCAAAACTTTGTCATCATCAACATACTTTAAGAATTTCTTTAATTCATCTGCTTCTTTATAGAACTTATCGCCGATTTTGTTTTTCAAAAGGTCAGTTAGTTCTGGGTTGCTTTGGCATAGCCATCTTCTATGAGCAATACCATTTGTTACGTTCATAAATTTGTTTGGATATAGCTCGCTAAAGTCTTTGAAGTTGTGGTTTTTCAAAATATCAGAGTGAAGTTTTGAAACGCCATTTACCTTGTGAGATGCTACGATACAAAGGTTAGCCATTTTGATTGTTCTCTTTGAAATAATAGCCATTCTTTCCATTATATCCAAGTTCTCGCCTTTGAACTTTTCAAATAATTCTGCGCTAAATCTTCTGTTTATTTCTTTGATGATTTGGTAAACTCTAGGAAGTGTTTGAGAAATCAAATCTTCACTCCAAGTTTCCAAAGCTTCTACAAGTACTGTGTGGTTTGTATACGCTACAGTTCTTGTTACGATATTCCAAGACTCTTCCCAGCCAAGCTTATAATCGTCCATAAGGATACGCATAAGTTCTGGGATAACAAGTGTTGGGTGAGTATCGTTGATATGAATTGCTACATATTCTGGAAGCAATGTGATATTTTTGTATCTTCTAATATGGGTACCAATAATTTCTTGCAATGCTGCTGATACCAAAAAGTATTGTTGTTTAAGTCTCAAAGATTTACCAGCAGAGTTGTCATCTGAAGGATACAAAACTTTGCTTATAAGTTCAGCTTCGTTATCTTGAGCTAGAGCTTGCATATATTGACCTTGGCTAAATTTTTTCATATCAAATTTAGCAATAGATTTTGCTTGCCATAGTCTTAGTGTGCTTACAGCTTCGCAGTCATAACCACTCAAGAACATATCATAAGGGAAAGCTTCTACTTCTGTATAGTCATAGTATTCTGGAACTAAGTGACCTTCGCTATCGACTGTTTCTTTGATATAACCATCAAATCTTACGATAACTGACTTATCTTTTCTAGGTTCTAGCCAAACTTCACCGCCAGGAAGCCAAGCATCTGGAAGTTCGATTTGGTTACCTTCAACGATTTTTTGTTTGAATAGACCATAGTCATATCTTATGCAGTGCCCCATTGCTGGATAGTCAAGAGTGGCTAGTGCGTCCATAAAGCAGGCTGCAAGTCTACCCAAACCGCCATTACCAAGACCAGCATCTGGTTCCATATCATAAATAGCGTCAATATCAATATTTCTAGACTTCAAAGCTTCTGTAAATACTTCGTCAAGTCCTAGATTGAATAAACTTGACTTAAGTGTTCTGCCTAGCAAAAATTCCATACATAAATAGTGTACTCTTTTTGCGTTTGCTTTTTTAGTTCTTTGGTGATATTGATTTTTTCTTTCTAGCAAAATATCTTTTACTATCATTGCCAAAGTTTTATAAAGTTGCTCAGTTGTAGCTTCTTTGATAGATATGTTATAGTATTTTTCTAACTTTTTTTGTATCAAAGACAAAGCTTCGATATCTGTTATTATGTTATTCACGAGGTCCTCTCCTTATTTTGACAATATTCTATCGTAGACTTTTTTGTACTCTTCTACTGATCTTTTCCAAGTAAAGTCTTCTGTCATAACTCTTTTGATTTGTTTTTCCCATAGGTCTGGTTTGTAAAAATCTGTTATTGCTCTGTTGATTGTATACAAAAGGTCTGCAGAGTTGTAACTAGCAAAAGTATATCCATTACCAGCTTCGCCATAACCAAAGTCTTTTATACTATCTTTTAGTCCACCAGTTTCTCTAATAATTGGTATAGTACCAAATCGGCTAGAAATCATTTGTGCAAGACCGCAAGGCTCACTCTTTGATGGCATTAGCAAAATATCTGATGCAGCATATATTTTACGCGCTAGAGCGTTATCAAACATATCAGTTATTGCTCTAACTTTACCTTTGTATTTGTTTTCTAGATATCTAAAGAAAGATTTGTACTCTTCGTCACCAAGACCGAATACAACAAGTTGCATACGGTTGTCGATAAGAGCTCTTTCGATAACTTCTTTTACAAGGTCTAAACCTTTGTGTTTTACAAGTCTGCTTATGATACAAACAAGTGGCATACTTGTAAGTGGATTTAGTCCGCAATATTTTTGAATCTCAAGCTTGTTTAGAGCTTTGCCAGGAACAGCATTGTTTATATCATAATTTTTAACCAAAACTTTGTCTGTTTTTGGGTTATAAAAATCATAATCGATACCATTAAGAATACCTGTTAGTTTGTGGGCATTTTTGTTAATGATATCTTGAAGTCCTCTGCCATACTCTGGACCTCTAATCTCTTGAGCGTAGTTTGGAGATACTGTTGAGAACATATCGCAAACTTCGATAGCTGCTTTGCTAAGGTTGATGCAGCCGTTCCAATCCATAAGACCAATATAACTATTGTCAAGACCAAATATATCACCCAAACGGTACATATCATATTGACCTTGGTATTCTATATTGTGGATAGTGTACATAGTTTTTGTATTGATATAGAACAAATCTTTTGCATAAAGAGTACGCAAATAAACAGGTACCATTGCTGTTTGCCAGTCGTTACAATGAACAAGGTCTGGCTGGAAGTTTACAAACTTCATAAGTTCTACAACAGATTTAGAAAAGTATGCAAATCTCTCAGCATCATCCATATAACCATATGTTCTATCTCTTTTGAAATATTGCTCGTTATCCAAAAAGTAATAAGTCACGTTTTCACTTACATACTTATAAACGCCACAATATTGTTTTCTCCAAGATAGTTGTGTATAGAAAGATCCAACAAACTCAAATTGTTCTCTAAACTCTGGTTTAATGCCTGAGTACATAGGAATAACAACTCTTACATCATAAGACTCGTCTGTAGCAAGGACCTTTGGAAGAGAGCCCGCAACGTCCGCCAGTCCGCCTGTTGCGATAAATGGTAAACACTCAGACGCAACATATAAAAGTTTCCTTTTGTTAAAATTTTCTACAATGACAGCAGTTCTTTCTTGCCTTACCACCATAGCTGTCGTAGGTTTGTGTTGTCTTTTGGTTTCAGTTTTTGGCTTTGAAACTTTTTTAGTTTCTGCCTTTTGTGTTACCTTTGCCATAACACCCTCCTAAAATGAATATTTTTTGTTTTTGTTTTTTATAAATAAAGCAGTATATGCGGGTATCTTAATTTGGATACTGTTTCCTTTGTGGTGAGCAGGTATATTCTCACTTCTTACAGTATCATTGTGGATTCCATTTCCACCATAAATTGTTCTGTTGGTTGAAAATGCTTCTTCGTACTCTCCCGGAAGGTCAACGCCTATGCGGTAATTTTCTCTTGTTACTGGAGAAAAGTTATATACGCAAAGCATTTCGTTACCAGCGCCGTCTTTTCGATTAAAGGCTAGTATGTTTTGATCTCTGTCATCTACAACTATCCATTCAAAACCACTACTATCAAAATCAACTTCGTAAAGTTCTCTATTGCCCAAATAGAAAAAGTTTAGCTCTTTTACAAAGTTTTGGAACATTCTATGACTATCATACTCATCAACTAGGTTATACTCGATAGCCCCATCATAATCCCATTCTCTAAACTGAGCAATCTCGTTGCCCATAAAATGAAGTTTTTTGCCGGGGTGACCTATCATATAAGCAAATAGCACTCTATCTTGAGCAAACTTTTCGCCATATAAACCGTACATCTTATTAATAAGAGATGCTTTACCGTGAACGACTTCATCATGAGATACAGGAAGTATGAAATTTTCTGAAAAGGCGTAACAAATAGAAAATGTTAACTTATCGTGGTTGTGTTTTCTAAAGAATGGGTCTATTTTGAAATAATCCAAAGTATCGTTCATCCAACCCATATTCCACTTAAAGTTAAAACCAAGCCCCCCCACGTTTGTTGGTTTTGACACCATAGGCCAAGCTGTTGACTCTTCGGCTATCATCATAACGTTTGGAAGTTCTCTAAAAACAACTGAATTTAGCTTTTTGATAAAAGCTATTGCTTCTAAATTTTCCTTTCCGCCATAACGATTTGGTAGCCACTCGCCTTCTTTTTTGTCATAGTCTAGGTATAGCATAGATGCCACCGCATCTACTCTCAGTCCGTCTAAGTGATATGTTTTGAGCATAAACAAAGCTGATGATATAAGGAAAGATTGAACTTGAGGTCTGTCGTAGTTAAATCTTAATGTTCCCCAGCCTTTATGCTCTCGCCTATCCCAACTTTTATTTTCGTAAAGTGGCTCTCCGTCAAATTTTGCAAGACCATAAGAGTCTTTTGGAAAGTGAGCCGGAACCCAGTCTAGTATTACACCAATGCCGTTTTGGTGACATTTATCTACAAAGTAGAAAAAGTCGTGCGGATTGCCAAATCTAGATGTTATCGAAAAGTACCCTGTTGTTTGATATCCCCAAGAACCATCAAAAGGATATTCGTTGATAGGCATAATTTCTATGTGAGTAAATCCCATCTTTACCACATAAGGAATAAGTTCGTCTGCAAGCATATGGTAGGTATAATAATCACCATTTGGTCTTCGCTTCCACGAACCTAGGTTTACTTCAAAAATGTTGATTGGTGAAGAATAAATGTTTTTGCGATTTTTCATATACTGATATTCGCCATCACCCCAATTATATCCGCCCAAATCATACACCATAGAAGCATCATGTCTGTTTGTTTCATTATAAAAAGCATATGGGTCTGCTTTCATAATTTTTTTACCTTTGGCAGTTGTTATTTCGTACTTGTATTTGTCATAAGTTTTTGCCCACTCTGCAAATACTTCCCAAACACCACTATTACCAATAGGTTTCATCTTGTGTCTTGTGTTGTCCCAACTATTAAACTCACCAACAAGCGACACACTCTTTGCTCGAGGAGCCCACACCCTAAACATTGCGCCTTTTTTTCCATCAATCTCGCAAACGTGTGCACCCAAAAGTTCATAGCAATGATAGTATGTGCCTTGGTTAAAAAGATAAAGTTGTTTTTCTAATTTATCATTTGCCATTTAACTTTTTAAGGCTCCTTTCACATTTCTAATTCAAGTTTATAAAATACTACAAAAATTGTCAAATAAATAGAATATATATAATTACTATTTTATACAAACTTTGCTTGACAAAAACCATTTTTTACTTTATGTAATTTGGACAAAAAATATTAACAAAAAATTCAGTAAATTATCAAATTAAAAAATAGTAAAATTTGTGTTGCCTTTTTTATATTTTGTGTTATCATAAAAGGGCTATTAAATAGAAGAAATTTTAAGGACAAAAATTATGCTTTGGATATTATACAACAAAGGAAAAAATGAATATAATGTAACATCAATCCGTATGAGTTGCGCCGCTCACACACAAGGGCTAAACTTTGAAAAAGTATACGCAGATGAGTGCTCTGTTATTGGTGGCAAACTCTACAAAAATGGAAGCCTTGTAACCCGCCTTCCGGACATTGTTTTTTCAAGATGTTACAACTACGAAGTGCTTGATTTTTTGGAGAGTAAAAAGATAAAAATTATCAACGAATTATCCGCTAGCAAAAGAGCTCGTAGCAAGTGGGAAACTTATCTTCATATGGAAAAATTTAGTGGCATTTCACAACCCCTAACCTTCCTTGAAAATCAAATAAGTTATGACGAAATTGTACAAAACTTGGGACTCCCATTTGTTATGAAAAACAATTTTGGTTCCCTTGGAAAAAGATGCTATTTGGTAAAAAATAAGTATCAATTTTCTGCAATAAAACGTCACAACAAAGATGTGGAATTTATCGTTCAAAAATATATTGACACATCTTTTGGAAAAGATATTAGAGTCTATGTAATTGGAGACCATGTGGTCGGGGCTGTAGTTAGAAAAGCCAGAAATGGCGATTTTAGAGCCAATATATCACTTGGCGGGACTTTTGAGCCGACTTTGTGTTCGGAAAAATTAAAGAAACTTTCGCTTGATATCGCAAGACATTGTGGGCTCGAAATCTGCGGGCTAGACTTTCTGTTTGGCAAAGACAACCTTATCTTTTGCGAGATAAATAGCAACGCAGGTTTTACTGCTTTTTCTAAACAAAATATTATGATAAGAGATGATATGATGAAACACCTGCTTTGCAAATACAAAGACCTAATTCAAAAATAATAATACACAAAATTATATTTTGAAATGAGAGTTTTATAACACAAAACTTCTATATAATATAGTGTAATTTTTAACTAAAAAATCACAAAAAATCAAAACAAAAAAAACACAATAAAATAATCTAAAATTTATAAAACAAATCACTCAAAATTTAATCTAAAAATCGCAAAAAAAGATAGGCAAAAATTAGCCTATCTTTTTTAATTATTTATATAACTCTCTAAAGTGTCCAAATCTTTTTTCATCTCTTTCAAAAAGTCTATAGACAATCTTTCTTCGACAAACTTAAGCTCTAAACAAAGTGCAATTTTGTTTGGGATTGTTTTAAGTTTTTTTGCTAAATTTTTTACATCAATTGTTCCTTCAAAAATAGGTTGATGTTTGTCAAAAGTTCCATCATTACTATGCAGATGAATTTGTACAATTTTGTCTCTAAAAATTTCTATTAAATTATCTTCTGGGGTAAGCCAATTTTCGTGTCCGCAATCGTAACACATTTTAAGATTTTCGTCATCTATATTTTCAAAGATTTTTGTTTGTTGATGTGTCGAAAAAGTATTTTCAACACATACCCTTACTCCGCACTCTTTTGCTTTTGCAACAATTTTTTCTAGTCTTTGCTGCCCAAGTTTTGAATAGTGTTTTCCTTTAGTGCAAGCAAGGTGAATTATAAAGTCAACTGGAGCTAAATATTTTATATTTTCTATTTGAAAAATGTAGTCTTCAAACACGGCTTGACCACGAGAATCATCTTGCCAGAAAAAGTCTAAGTCTTCTTCTTTGTATCTACAATGTACCATTTGAAGTTTTAGATTTTTTTCATTCAAAATATTAATTGTGTTTTCTTTATGCTGGTCTATAAAGTCAAATGGAATAATTACGCTATCAAATCCCGCCTGAGAAAACATATCAAGAAGTGTAAGCGGTTTGATAACTTTGCTTATATATAAATTAATACCTTTGTCCATCATTTGTTAGTTGCTCTCTTTATACTTTGTCTCATTGACATTTCTATAATAAATATTATGATTGCCGCAAGAAAAGCAAATGTTAAAATTTCTGCACCTATCGTAACGCCTAATACACCTGAAGGGGTGTTACCTTCATTGACAAGTTCCATAAACATTTCGTCATTTTTATATCTACCAGAAAAATAAAGAACTACATTGCCTATTGCATTAGGAACAGCAAGAACTGCAAATATAACAATATACAATATTATTCTGTTTCTAAAGCCCTTTTCGCTGAACCAAAATTTTTCTTTGAAAAACGAAAATGCAACAAGTACAGCAATAGTTAGACAAATGATAGGAATCCACATATCTGCTTCATCAAAAGCAACTACTTGATATATCATATACGCAAAACAAGCTGCAAACACAACTATTGAAGATATTTGAACAAACAAAGTCCAGTTAAAACGTTTTTTTGGAGCTGGGCTTTCTTTGTTTTCTTGGTTGTTTTTATTATTATTTTTTTCCATAAGTATTCTCCGTATGTAAAAATTATACCACAGTAAAAATATATTTCAAATCTTTTATTTGTTTTTGGGTAAAAAAAGCAAGGAATTAACCCTTGCTTTTTTTATTTATAAAGATTTTTTTAGATAATCTAGTATAAATGGCTTAATCGCTCCGTCCATAACAGCGTCAACATTAGAGTTTTCAAAGTTTGTTCTATGGTCTTTGACCAAGGTATATGGGCAGAATACATAAGATCTTATTTGGCTGCCCCATTCTATCTTTTTGATTTCGCCTTTTATTTCGCTAATGCTGTTTTGAAGTTCTTCTTCTTTTAGAGCTATCAGCTTACTTTTTAACATATTCATAGCCATTTCTCTGTTTTGGACTTGAGACCTTTCGTTCTGGCAAGCAACGACTATGCCGGTTGGGATATGCGTAATTCTTATAGCAGACTCTGTTTTGTTTACGTGCTGACCGCCAGCGCCGCTACTACGATAGGTATCTACCTTAAGCTCTTCTGGTTTTATCTCAATTTCTATATCTTGAGTAATCTCTGGCATAACATCAAGCGAACAAAAACTAGTATGACGTCTTGCATTGGCATCAAAAGGCGAAATACGAACAAGCCTATGCACGCCTTTTTCGGCTTTCAAATAACCATAAGCCTTTTCGCCAGAAACTAGAAAAGACACTGATTTAATGCCTGCCCCATCACCTTCTTGAAAATCTAAAACTTTGACATCAAAATCTTCTGTTTCGCAAAACCTTGTATACATTCTAAACAACATCTCTGCCCAGTCTTGGGCTTCGGTTCCGCCAGCTCCTGCGTGAAGTGTCAAAATTGCATTGTTATCATCATACTTTCCTGCTAGCAAAGACTTAATAAATAGTTCTTCTGCTCTATTTTCAGTAGAAGTTAAACTATCTAACAATTGGCTTGCGATTTCTGCGGTTGGCTCAAGCTCGTACATTTCAAACAAAAAGTCAATATCACTAATTGCTGTTTGCAAGCTACTTATTGATGCAAGTTTGTCTTCTAGACGCTTTTGTTCTTTTTGAACTACACTTGCGTTTTTAGTATCTAACCAAAAATCAGGGTTTTCGATTTGCCTTTTTATTTCATTAAGTTTGTTTTGAGTTCCTACTTCGTCAAAGACACTCCTTTATGTGAGAAAGTTTCTCAACAAGTTTGTCTCTACGTATTTTTTCGTCTTCTATTATCATAATATAATCCTTTTATACTTCTATTCCAAAAAATATTTTTGTAAGGAAACTTTTATCCGGATAGTCTGTTTCCATTATGTCTTTTTCAAATTGCGCTCTATCATATGTAATGTTTTTTGTTTGTATAGAGTTTGTTTTTGTATCAAATATTGTGTAATGCGTTTTGTCATCTTTTGTACAGCCGCTACTGCCGACATCAACTATATGCTTATTATTTTTTGTTGCGACAAAGGGTCTATGCTCATGGCCAATAAACAAATAATCACTATCTTGAAAATCAATATACATTTCGGCACCGTTTTCTTTTGCCGTTTGCAATTTTTCAAACGGGAACAATCCCCTTTCTCTTGCGGGGATAAAATGGCTAAAAGAATATGTTTTGCCATCACTTTCGATAGTTTGTATTATAGGCAAAGATTTTAGATGCTCTTTGTACTTTCCTGCAAGCTCACCAACAATCCAAGTTTGGTGTTCCCACTCTTCGTCTTCCATACTTCCGTCAATGTGTGGGCCTATGCAATAATAAAGCTCATGATTGCCCGGAAGAAAAATTATGTCGCTATTAAGTAACATATCTAAACATTCTTTTGGTTTAGGACCTATCGCAATGGCGTCACCAAGAAAGATTGTTTTATCAACCTTTTCTTTTTGTATATCTTGCAAAATAGCCCGAAGAGCTGGGACATTGCCGTGAATATCCGAAAAAATTGCTATTTTCATTCGTTCTCCTATATAAAAAGGCATATTCAAGCAAATCTCAAATATGCCCTTATTATTATTTTAAGATTTGCAAATTTTGTTGTTATATCCGCTGTTAAAGTTTCTTTTCGTTATCGGCATATATGCAAGAAAATTTGACACCTTTTTTGTTATTTTCTATTGCAGCAATTTCAAAATCAACCATATCTTCTGGCAAGTTGTCTAAATCTGCCCAAACAAGCTCGGAGCATTTTTCTGGCTCGTTTATTTTAATTTCGCCTTTGTAGCTTTTGATTTCAAAATATACATCAAAGTATGGTGGTAAAGACTTGTTTTTTCTATTTACAGCAAAAGTATCTACAACATCATCTATTGTAACATCTATGCTAAGTTCTTCTTTTGCTTCTCTTGTTAGAGCGTCATACACATTTTCGCCTTCGTCAACATGACCTGCAGGAAGTGCAAGAAAACCTGGCCATAGTTTTGTACCTTGTCTTCTTTGCAAAAGGATTTTGCCTTCGCTATTTTTAATAATAAGATAAATCGCTGATAGAAATTTTTCTTTTTCCACTTTTGTACTCCTAAAACTTAGTTATTTTCCGCAACAGTTTTTGTATTTTTTGCCACTTCCGCAAGGACAAGGATCGTTACGACCTACAACCTTGTTAGATTTTGCTTGAACAAATACTTCGTTAGTGGTTGTTTGTTCTTTTTCTTTTGCCTTTATTTCTGGTGGTTTTTCTACTTTGACATTGATAAGGAAAGTACAAACATCAGTTCTAATTCTTTCAATCATTCTGTCAAACAAGTCAAAGCCTTCTTTTTTGTAGGCAATAATTGGGTTTTGTTGTCCAAATGCTACTGTTCTTATTTCTCTTCTTAGCATATCCATAGTGTCGATATGTTCTGTCCAAAGAAGATCTACAACTCTTAACAAAAAGAATCTTTCAAATCCCGCAAAGTCATAGCCGTATTCTTTGGCTTGTTTTGCTAGGTTTTCGTATTTATCCAAAACTAGTTTCAAAACTTTGGCATAAACATCTTCGACTTCACAATCTTCAACAAATTTTTCGTCTACAATGTTTGAGCCCTTTTCAAATAGCTTGTCTTCTAGTTGAGTATTAATTTCTTTCAAATCCCACTCAAAGTAAGGTTTGTCTTCGTCCAAACAGCCATAAACAATCCTTGATACAACTTCTGGGAACATTTCCAAAACTTCGGCATGGACATCTTGTCCTTCCAAAACTTTGTTTCTTTCTTTATAGATTGTTTCTCTTTGTTGGTTCATTACATCATCATATTCCAAAACTGAAGAACGTCTAGCGTAGTTGTGATTTTCTAGTTTTTCTTGAGATTGTTCGATAACTTTAGAAAGAGTTTTGAATTGGAATGGAATATCTTCGCCAATACGGAAGAAGTTTGCTATTCTTTGCATTTTTTCGCCACCGAAGATACGAACAAGGTCGTCTTCCATAGATACAAAGAATACGCTCTCGCCAGGGTCACCTTGACGACCGGCACGACCACGAAGTTGGTTGTCTATACGTCTGCTTTCGTGTCTTTCTGTACCGATAATAAGAAGTCCGCCTAATTGTTGAACTTGTTTTTTCTCGGCGTCAGTTTGTTTTTTGTATTCGGCATAAATACTTTCGTATTCTGCTTTAAGGTCTTTCATTTCTTGGCTCAAAGTTGTTGAGTAGCCTGTTATAATATTAATCTCCGCATCAGTATGGCCCTTGTCTCTCAAAGCTTTTTTCGCCATAAACTCTGGGTTGCCACCAAGCAAAATATCGGTACCACGACCGGCCATATTTGTAGAAATTGTAACAGAACCGATTTTTCCGGCTTGGGCTACAATTTCGGCTTCGTTTTCTGGGTTTTTAGCGTTAAGAACTACGTGCTTTACTTTTTCCTTTTTCAAAAGGTCACTAAGCATTTCACTCTTTTCGACAGATACAGTACCAACAAGGATTGGTCTTCCAGTTTCGCTTTCTTCTTTTATCTTTTTGACAACGGCGTCAAATTTACCTTTTTCGGTTGTGTATATAATGTCAGGTCTGTCAAATCTAATAACTGGAGTATTGGTTGGGATAGTTACAACGTCTAGTTTGTATATTCCATTAAACTCTTTTTCTTCGGTTTTTGCAGTACCTGTCATACCGCTTAATTTTTTGTACATTCTAAAGTAATTTTGGAATGTAACTGTAGCTAGAGTTTGGTTTTCGTCTTTTATCTTCAAGCCTTCTTTTGCTTCAATTGCTTGATGCAAACCTTGACTATATCTTCTACCTGGCATAAGTCTTCCGGTAAATTCATCAACGATAACGATTTCGCCTTCTTTAACGATATAGTTGTTATCTCTCTTCATAAGAAGGTTTGCTCGAAGAGCACTATTAATGTGGTGGTTTAGCTCTAGGTTAGAGATATCAGAAAGAGTTTCTACTCTAAAGAATCTTTCTGCCTTGGCAATACCGCTTTCGGTTAGGATAACTTGCTTGTCTTTTTCGTCTACATCATAGTCATCACTATTTAGCCCTTTGACGAATCTTTGAGCTGTGTAATATGTATCGTTTGACTTGTTACCTCTACCGCTGATAATAAGTGGAGTTCTGGCTTCGTCAATCAAAATACTATCGACCTCGTCGACAATAGCAAAGTTATGACCCCTTTGAACCTTTTGAGAAAGTTCTTGCACTCTATTATCTCTTAGATAATCAAAGCCAAGTTCGCTATTTGTAGAATATGTAATGTCGCACGCATAGGCAGCACGCTTTTCATCATCATTCATATCTCTTGTAGATACACCAACAGTAAGTCCCAAAAATTTGTGAACTTTACCCATCCACTCTGCGTCACGTTTTGCAAGGTATTCGTTGACAGTTACTACATGCACGCCTTTGCCTGTTAGGGCATTTAGGAATGTAGGAAGTGTCGCTACCAATGTTTTACCTTCACCAGTACGCATTTCGGCAATTCTACCTTGGTGAAGAGCAATTCCGCCTAGTATTTGAACATGGAAGTGTTTCATCTTCAAAACTCTCCAGCTTGCTTCTCTAACAAGAGCGTATGCATCTGGCAAAATATCATCTAAAGTTTCGCCCTGAGCTAGTCTATCTTTTAACTTCTTGGTTGTCTTGATAAGTTCCATATCAGTTTTTTTAGAATAAACTTCGTCCAAAGCTTCTACTTTTTGAGCAATTTTTTCTAGTTGTTTAACATTTGATTTGTTTGTCGCTCCAAATAAGTAAGTAAATAAACCCATAATTTTCTCCTAATACCTACATAGTGTACTACAAAAAAAGAAAATATGCAAAACTTTTTTAGTTTTGCATATATAATATATTGCATTTTTAGACAAACTTTTTCTTTGCGTGGGCAAATGTTATACCAATAACGTATTTTGCGCCAGCTTTTTTGAGAATTTTACTACATTCATTAAGCGTTGTACCGGTAGTAAAAATATCATCAATTATCAAAATAGTTTTGCCTTTTATTAATTTTTTATCAACTATCTCAAAAGCATCTTTTAGATTTGTTAATCTTTCTTCTCTATTAAGGCTCGCTTGGTATGGGGTATTTCTTATTCTTGTCAAAAGGTTTTGACTTACACATGATAGTTCCTTTGCAGCTTCATCTGCTATAAGTTTAGCTTGATTAAAACCCCTTTCGCTTTCTCTTTTTTCATTTAGCGGAACATATGTAAGTATATCAAAAGATATTTTCTCTTCTTTTATTTTGTCCGCAATAACCCTTGCCATATATTTAGCTAGGTACTTGCCGCCGCCATATTTTAGGTTATAAACAAGTTTTGTTACATAATCTTCATAGTTAAGGCAAGAGTAAACTTTGTCAAAAGCAAAACCATCTTCTTTGCAATCAAAGCAGTATTTACCATCATCAAATATTTCTCTACCGCATTTGTTGCAGGCTTTATTTATCTTAGGTAATTTTTCTAAGCAAGATTTACACATACCATATTTATTATCTTTTGAAAGTTCTGCGTCACACACTATACACTTAATATCATCAGGCGATAGCAGGTCTAAAAATTTATTTAGTAATTTTTTCATTCGTTATAAATTATATCCATCATTTTACTTTGTTTTTTGATAAACTCGCATAACATACTATATCTATTGGCGATAAAGTTATTGTATACCATACGGGCGATATTTTTCTTAGAGCCCACCAAAACTACAAGTTTTTTTGCTCTGGTTACGCCCGTATACAAAAGGTTTCTTGTCACAATAGAACCCGCCCCTGCAACAACAGGCATAACTACTACATCAAACTCACTACCTTGGCTTTTGTGGATAGTTGTTGCGTAGCAAATCTGTAAGTCTGTTATTTCATTACGTGGGTAAACAGAAATTCGGTCGTCATCAAAATAAACTGTTGTTTCGCCGGTTTGAAAATCTATTTTTGTGATAGTTCCCATATCTCCGTTGAACACACCTTTGCCTTCAGCAAAAAATCCATCTTCGCCACGTTTACACCATGTGCGATCATAATTGTTGCATATTTGCATAACTTTGTCGCCTTCTCTAAATAGCTGAATATCTAACTTTATCTCTGTCTTTCTAAGTGACGGTGGATTGATTTTTTCTTGAAGTTCGGCATTTAGTCTATTAACGCCGCACACGCCCGAACGCATAGGTGCTAAAACTTGTATATTGATAGGATCAACGCCTGTGTAATTTGGTAGTCTTTCGGTTACCAAATCTACAACGGTGTTTAACATATCAAAGTTGTCTTGTTTCTCTTCAAAGAAAAAGTCAGTACTTTTATTATTAAGAACGGGCATTTTGCCTTCGTTAATTAAATGTGCGTTACTTACAATCAAACTCTTTTCGTCTTGTCTAAAAATATGCGTTAACATAACATAAGGGACTTTTTCGCTAGCTAGTATATCATGCAACACATTACCCGCCCCAACACTAGGAAGCTGGTCTTTGTCTCCAACCAAAATCACTTTACAGTTGTTAGAAAGTGCTTGCAATAGGTAGTTCATAAGGGATACATCTACCATTGACATCTCGTCAACAACCACAACATCTACAGGAAGTTTGTTTTTTGCGTTATATGTAAAGAAGCTCTTTTGGTCGTCTTTGAAGTTAACTTCCAATGCTCTATGTATTGTGCTGGCACTTTCCCCGCAAGATTCGGAAAGTCTTTTTGCCGCTCTACCTGTAGGGGCAAGTAACATTATTTTATTTGATTTTTGTTTTAGTATTTTCAAAATACATTTGATAATCGTTGTTTTACCAGTACCAGGGCCACCTGTTATAACCGATATATGCTTTGATACCGCCATTGAGATTGCTTTCTTTTGCTCTTCGTGAAGCTCAAGCTTGTTTACTCTTTCAAACTCTTCTATTTCGCTATCGATATTTGTGCTATCCATTTCGTTGGTGATATTTAGAAGATTTATCTTTTTTGCAACGGCTTGCTCAGTTTTGTAAAAACTAGTTAGCATAACTACATTTTCGCCACGTGATGGGAAGTCTTTGATTGTAGTATCAATAACCAAACTTTCGATTGCTCTATCAAATAATATATCAAAGCCGCTCTTTATATTAAGAAGAGCATTTGTCATTTCAAAAAGTTCTTTTTTAGGAAGGTATGTATTGCCGGCTTTTTCGCTAGTGTCTTTTAGACAATGCAATATTCCCGCCCTTACTCTAAACTCACTATCAAGAGATAGTCCCATAGAGATTGCTATTTTGTCCGCTGACAAAAAGCCTATGCCATCTATATCTTCAACAAGTTTATATGGATTTTTTGACATAATATCAATTGTCTTATCGCCATATGTGTTGAATATTTTAATAGCCATATTTGTAGTAAGATTATAATCTTGCAAAAACATTATGACTCTTTGCATATTTTTTATTTCGTTAAAAGACTGCCCTATACTTAAAGCTTTGTTTACACTCACGCCTCTAACTTCGGCAAGTCTTTGCGGATTAAACTCTATAATGGCTAATGTGTCTTCTCTAAATTTTTCTACAATAGCCTCAGCTGTTACTGGACCTATTCCTTTGATAAGGCCGCTGGCTAGATATCTTTTTATGCCTTCTATACTTTGTGGTGCGGAAATGCGGCAAGCAGAAAAAGCGAACTGCTCTCCATACTTTCCGTTTTTGACAAATTCACCCTCAAGCTCTAAGTATTCGCCTTCGTTAGGGTTTGCAGTTTTGCCAACGCAAGTAGTAAGCACTCCGTTATAATCTATATTAAGAACTGTATATCCATTATCACTATTGTGAAAAATGATATCTTCTACATTTCCTTCGATTTTCATACTATCTTAATTATACCCAAAAGCCCCCGCAGTTGCAAACAAAAAAAGTAGCATACCGCTACTTTATCATTTGTTATTTTATAAAATCAAAAAGATATCTTGCGTTAAAGTAATATCTTTTTTATATCTTCCCAGCTGTTTACTCTTACCACATTATGAGTTCTTAGTTCGTCATCTGTATACTTTTCGTTATGCTCTGCAGTAAACAATAGTTTTTGATAAGACTTGTTTGTCAATAGGTTGTTTAGATTGTCATCTATCATAATGTCACCCACAACAGTATTTTTGCTATTGGTAAAAATCATTTTCGACATATTAAAGTTCGGCATTTCTCTTGCGATAAATTCATACTTTTGAGCGATAACCTTTCCACAAAGTTCTCTAACATAATCCATATAGTATGCCGTACAGATATAAATGTCATACTTTTGTGATAATTCTTGTATAGCTTCTTTTACCCCAGGTTTCAATGTAGCTCCACGATAAAAATTCCTTGCAACAACATATTCGCCAAAGGCTCTTTTTTGAGCTGGGTCTTTGATGCTGGCATCTATATAAAAGCTTTCAAAATCTGAAGGTTTTTTGTTTGTATTAAAAAACTCATTAAAGGTTTGCATAAATTCATTATCACAAATTACTTCGTCAAAATCTATAATTATCTTTTTCATATTTTTCTCCAAGGTCAGTTTAGCATATTTTGTCAAAATAGTAAATTGATTGCGCTTGACTTTTTGGGCATTTGGAGTAATATATAATAGTCAAAAAAAAATTAAAGGAGCAAAACTTATGTGGCACGCAATATGGCACGCGGTTTATGAAAGCTTAATATCCTTTGCGGTTATATTTGTGGTTTATGTGTTAATAGAGCTTGTCGAAAACAAGATTTCTAACAAACTACAAAAGACCAAAAAGTTCTCACCAATATTTGGAGCGCTGTTTGGACTTATTCCTCAATGCGGTTTTAGTGTTGTCGCAACCGACCTGTATGTCAAAAGACATATAACTATGGGTACGCTTCTTGCTATGTACATAGCAACAAATGACGAAGCTCTACCTTTACTTATATCAAACCCGGACAAAATACTAACTGTCCTTCCGCTTATTGCGATTAAATTTGTACTTGGTTTTGTTGTAGGATATATTGTTGATGCTATTTATACAAAAAGCAAAAAGCAAGTTCATCACCACCAGCACGAATGTGAGCACAAAGAAGAAGTTCATAGTGGTTGCTGCAATCACCATATAGAAGGCGAAAAGAAAACAGCAAAACAACTATTTCTTCACCCACTTCTTCACTCGCTAAAAATCTTTGCTTATATTCTTGTTATCAATCTTATCTTTTCTATCACAATGCACACTGTTGGCGAAGATGTAATAACAAATGCTCTTTTGTCAGCAAAGTATTTCTCTCCACTTATTACCACCTTTGTTGGGCTTATACCAAACTGTGCAGCATCAATGCTCGTTGCGGAATTGTTTATCAAAGGCGGAATTGGTTTTGGGGCTTGTCTTGCTGGGCTTATTTGTAATGCGGGACTTGGACTTATGTTTTTATTCAAAGATAACAAAAACAAAAAAGAAAACTTCTGTATCCTTGCAATACTTATTGGCGTTGCATTAATATTTGGATATGCAGTATCATTTATACTTGGTTTTAAGTAAAAATCATTTTATGCAAATTAAAAAAAACTACTCGAAATATTCGAGTAGTTTTTTGGTTTTTTAGTTTTATTTTACGCATAACTTTATGGCGTTTGTTTTTCAGATGCAATTATTCGTGGTGGTGACAGTCACAATCATCATCACAATCGCAGTCTTCATCATGATGGTGGCCACAGCCACAATCTTCGTCATCACATTCATCACCATAATCAAAACCTTCGCCAAAATCATAATCTTCGTTGCCGTCAGTTGTAAAAGAACAGCCTGCACAAGTTGAACAATCATGTGTGCAGTTTTCATCTTTTTCGGCATAGACATTTATATCAAGATATTTGATTTCGTGACCTGGATAAATCTCCATTAGTTTTTCATCTTCTGGGACATTAGGTAGTTGCTCACCAAAAACAACAAGCTCTTCTACTTCATCATCAAGCATATCTTGAAGCGTCTCCATAAGCTCGCCAAAATCTTCTATATCTTCTACTTCACAAAATTCAAAACCTGGCAAAAAACCAGCATAGCATACAGTGCCGTTTTTGATATATTCTCTAACCATTGCAGGGAAACCTGCAACCATCAAAGTTCTTTTTACAAGGTCATGATTTTGGATAACATCACCATATTTTTGTTCTTTTGATTTTTTACTTTCTGTCTTTTTTGTTTCTTTTGCCATAGTTTATTTATCTCCTATTTTTTGCATTATTTATTTTACTGACATTGTCTAGCCCTATTTTCGACCGTTTGGTCGAAATGGTTATTTTTGTAGCCAATTTCTTTGCAATACAATTTTAGACTTACAAACATTTTGTCAAATCCCGACCAAGTGGTTTTGTTCGTATTTTGCCTTTATATAGGCAAATGCAGGTTTTTGCGACCAAGTGGTCTACACATCAATTTATTTGCTCAAGGCATTGTTTTTGCTTTTTGCAACAAAAATTTATAAGCCAAAATTTGATTAAATTTTTTGTTATTTTTACAACGTTTTTTCAAACAAGAACCACTCAAGTTCGAAGTTAAAATCTTGTCCAATATTCTCAAAACCGCATTTTTCATACATCTTGATTGCAGCGGTGTTTTGCATAGAAACTCTAAGTTTGATTTTTTTGCATCCCAAGTTTTTTAGCATCTCTGTTATGTGTTTTACAAACTTTGTTCCAAGACCTTTACCTTGATAATCTGGATGAATACAAATTCTTGCAAAGCCACCAACTTTCATTCCTTCGTCTTCAAATTTGTTACCGTCAACAGCGGCAACACCAACAATTTTGTTATCACAAATAGCTGCAACCAAACGACCTGTCATTATGTCTTCTTTTATCATAGCTTTGCTTGGGTAGTCTTTGTCCCAAGTTGTATATGTAGTCTTAATTACCTTTGCATAAAGTTTTACGATTTCGCTAAAGTCATCTATTGTTGCTTGTCTAAATTCGATATTCATAATTTTTCTCCTACGACAAGATTGTACCACAACACACAAAAAAAATAAACTATTTTTACACTCTACATTTTTACATTATTTATAAAAAACTTTTTTCATTTATTGAATTTTCAAAACAACAAAATAACATAAATTCATAATTAAGTATGTTTTGCTTTTGTAAAATCACAAACAAAAAAACCTTATCAAATTGATAAGATTTTTTTTATATCTATTCTTCGATATTAATAATTCCGTCATCTTCGGTTTGAACATCTTCTTCCATTTCTTCGTTTTGTTTTTCTTTCTTTTGCTTGTTATAAAGAGTTGCATATTTTTTATTATTTTTAAGAAGATGTTTGTGAGTGCCAAAGTCAACAATTTTTCCTTTGTCTACAAAATAAATTGTATCACAGTTTTCGATAGTAGAAAGTCGGTGGGCAATTGTAATAATTGTCTTGTCTTGTTTTAGCTCTTCTACAGAATCCATAACAAGTTGTTGAGAGATATTGTCAAGGGCTGATGTTGCTTCGTCAAAGATAATAATTTTTGAATCTTTTAGCAGTGCTCTTGCAATACATATTCTTTGTTTTTGTCCACCAGAAAGTCTTGTTCCACCTTCGCCCAAAAAGCTATCTAATTTTTGTGGAAGTTCGACCACAAAATCATATGCATTGGCAAATTTCAAAACTCTATAAATTTCTTCATCTGTAACATCAGGTTTTACAAGTTGCATATTTTCTCTAATTGTCAAATTGAACAAATATGGTTGTTGTGATACCATTGCTACATTTTTACCAAAGCCTTGTGCAAGTGAAGTTGAGTTTGTATCATCAAAAAGTATAACACCATTGTCTGGGTCAAATAGTTTACAGATAAGAGCAACTATTGTACTCTTACCGCAACCACTCTCACCTACAAATGCTACGTGGGTATTTGATTGAACTTTGAAACTAACATCATCTAGGATTTTTTCTTCTTCGGTATATTGGAAACTTACATTTTTGAATTCGATATTTCCGTTATATACAGGAAGCTCTACATTACCAAATTTGTCGTGGCTGTAGTTTTCTTCGTGAGATAGTTGGAATACCCTTTGAGCGGAAACTTCAACTTCTTTGAAGTAGTCTTGCAAATGTCCAAGTTGTACGGCAAATTCCATAACACTATTTTTATAAACATATACAGAATAAAAGATTGTAAGGTCTAGCTGACTAATACCAATCAAATGTACACAAAGAATAATAAAGAAAAGGTTGCAAAGCAAGCTTACAAAGTTGGCAAGGGCAACTAAGGCAGAGCCTACGTACCATTCTTTATTATCGGCTTTCATATATCCTGTTTGAAGTACATGTATTCTATCTAGGATATTATCACTAAGCCCCAAAGTTTTGATATCTTTGATACCCCTGATGCTTTCGCCTACCATAGAATTGATATCTTCTACCCTTTTTAGAACTCCCGGTTTCATACGAGTAAAATAGAACATTCTTATTTGATAAATCAAATATCTAAGAACTATAAATCCTACAAGGAAAAGACCAAGCCAAACATTAACCACAAATACAAAAGCAATAAAGCCAATCTTTGATACAAAGTTAACTATTGTTTCACTTATGTTTTTGAACGATAGTGCTAGTGAATCAAGATCTGTTGTAAGTCTTGTGATAAACGTACCGTTACCCAACTTTTCAAACTCGCCAATATTGATGTTAAAACTATCTCTTATAATAGTTAGCTTAACATCTCTTTTTACATAGTTTTCTAGTTTTTTGAAAAATGGAACTCTAAGTAGCGCTATACCCAAAGCTAAAAATTCCAGCCCTGCAAAAATTAAAGCATAATCAATCGCAGCCTTAAAGTTTTGCGTTACTGTCATATGCGAAATAACTTTACCAAGGGCAAGTGGTGAGAAAAAGCTAACTACACCAGTGCAAGCTAGCAAAAACCAAAAGCCTATGCAAAGCCATTTGTATTTTTTGAAATAACTTAAATAATGTAAAGTGTTTTTATAACCCTTAATGGATTTTTTCTCTTGTGCATCTTTCATAATTTACACCTCGGCGATAGTATAGCATAGTAAAAAAATAAAAGAAAACTTTTAACGCATTTTGTCAAAAATATTTTATAAAAAAAAGATACTACATAGTAGTACCTTGTTTTATTTATAGTAAAAATGCAATTGATAGTCCACAATATACAAGAAGTGACAATGTATCTAGTATAGTTGTGATAAATGGACTTGCCATAACGGCTGGGTCTAGTTTACATTTTTTTGCAATGATAGGAAGTGTGCAACCAATTATCTTTGCCATAACAATTGTTACAAACATAGCAAGAGATATGATAAGTGCAGATGAAACATCAACGCCTGGTGTTTTGAACAACATTCCATCAATCAAAATGATTTTTCCAAAACAAGCAATAGATATTGTAAGCCCTAGAAGAATGCCAACAAGCATTTCTTTTAGCATTACCTTAAATAAATCCTTAAACTCTATTTCATTAAGGGCAATACCTCTAATGATAGTAGCAGACGATTGACCGCCGGCATTACCGCCAGTCCCCATAATCATAGGAATACACGCAGTAAGAAGTATTCCATAAAAGCCACCGCTCAAAAGTGCTTCGTTTTTGCTAATGATAAGACCTGTAAATGTTGCAGATATCATAAGTAGCATAAGCCAAGGTGCTCTGTTTAGCCACAATCTAAAAAAGCTAGTTTTAAGATATGGTTTTTCATTTGGTGTTGTTGCCGCCATGATAGAGATATCTTCGGTTGACTCTTCTTCGATAACGTCAATAATATCGTCAATTGTTACAATACCTACAAGGCGTTTTTCTTTGTCAACTATTGGCATTGCCAAAAAGTCATATTCTCTAAATAGTCTTGAAATCTCTTCTTGGTCGGTTGTAGTTTCGGCAAATACAACATTTTCGTTCATAATCTCGCCAACGGTAGTTTCGCCATCTGCAAGCAACAAATCTCTAATAGACAAAACGCCTTTCAAAACTCTTGCAGAATCTGTAACATATAGCACGTTGATTGTTTCTACGTCTTTGCCTAGTCTTCTTATTCTTTTTAGGCAACTGTCTACCTTTTTGCCTTCTTGAAGGTCAATAAACTCAGGAGTCATAATAGACCCTGCAGTGTCTTCTTTATAGCCCAAATATTGATTGATTTGTTTTCTTGTTTCTTTGGTTGATATTTTAAGCGCTCTTTCTACAATGTTTGCAGGCATCTCTTCAACGAAGTCAACCGCATCATCAATTGGCATTTCTTCCATAATATATCCTAGTTCTTTGTCGCTAAGTGCAAGAACTAGCTTTTCTTGTATATCGCTATCGATATAGGTAAATACTTCTGCTCCCATATCCTTTGGAAGTATCTTAAATACCTTAACAAGATTTTTCGGGGATTCGATTTGCTCTAGTAGATTTGCAATGTCAGGAACAAGCATTTCTACTAATTCTTCTTTTACAAGTTTGATTTTGTTTTCTTCAATTTTTTCTAGTAGTTCTTTATACATAATCTATACCCCCTTTGATAAAAATAAAATAAGAAATGCTTTTTAGTCATTTCTATCTAAATTCAATATAAAGCCAAAAAAGCCATAAGTCAACCCCTTTTTTTGAAAAATAAATATTTTTTTTCAAAAATAAAAAAAAGAAGTAATTATCTAACTACTTCTTTTTTTGTTACTCTAATAAAGTCAAAATATTTCGTTAAAAATTCAATATTGTTTTTACATATTTTGGTCACGCAACTTATCGCTTTTGACAATAAGTATTGTTGATGCAATTTGGCTAATAGATAGTATCGCTAAGATAAGGGATATAGCTATGTCGCTTTTTATAAAATTATAAATAATCAAAGACACAACATACGCAAGAGCTACAAAACCTCTATTGTAAAAAGAAAATGTAAGGTGTTGTTCAATTTTATATTTTTCCATTGCGGTACCTTTTGGAAGATTAAACAAGTTTTCAAATATACCATTACGCAAAATCTCAAATGAAATCTTCTTAACAAAATAATATATAAAGAATACCACCAAAGAGTTAACCGCAATAATCAAAATAGACGCAACCACCAAAAATCCCGTAGCTATATACAATGCGACTGCTTTATTTTTACATAGGTACAAGTAAATAATAAGTATAATTCCAGCAATCAATGTCGCAAGAGCTGCATATATACCTACAGAAAAATTCCCACCCGTACGCATAAAGATGAGTACAGGCAATAATACATCTATTACCCCATCTTGAGAAAATTTGTATATACCATACCCTAGATATCCCAGCCTTATACCTTTGTAGCTATGAACATCTTTGAAAAACACCTTATAGTTAATCTTTGAATCCACTTCGCAAAGGCGTTTTACCTTAAATGATAAAACAAAGCAAGCCGCCGCCACAACAGATATAATGCCAAACAATACATAGTAAGACACATAGTCAATAATAAACCCAGAAAGGAAAGGACTCAAAACCTTTGCAAATAAAGACAATATTGAGTTTACCCCGATAAACTTGCGCATCTGGCTTTTTGAATTCTTATCTAAGGTTGCTATTTCGTTTGGCATATAATAAAAGTTTGTAGCCATAGCATAAAAAAACTGCGTTACAAATACCATATAAAGTGTATTTGGACTTATAGTAAAAGTAAGTAATATAGAAATCAAACTCAATAAAAAACTAAGCTTAAACAATATTCTAAGCACTTTATCGTTAGCAAATCTGTACACAACAAGCTCAATTAACATGCTCATTACAACACTAAATACTGTGTATATCAAAACAAAGTTAATTTCTTTTGACATTTCGTACACATAAACACTAAAAAACACGCTAAAGAATACAAATATAATTTGTACCAGCATGCTAATTACTTGTAAATATCTTTTTTCTATTTTGTTTTTGTCCGCAAGAGAACTTTGCTTTTCTAAAAAACTAAGTGCCGCTTTACTCATTTGTATTTCCTTTTAATTAGATATTAGATTATAACACAAATAATTTGAAAATAGCAAAGGTTATAATCAATTATTCTACAAGCAAAATATAACCCACTCCAAAAAACCGAACTTTTGTAGAGTTTATTTATATCTTTTTAATTTTTTTACAAACTTTTTATGATATACTTAATACATAAATAAAAAGGAGCCTTTATGGATTATAACAAAATTGGGGAATTAATTATAAGCGAGCGCAAGGCAAAAAAGCTCACCCAAGCAAAACTTTCCGAAAAACTTTTTGTTAGCGAAAAAACTATTTCCAAATGGGAAACGGGCAAAGGAATTCCCGACGCTAATTCTTTACAAAAATTAAGCGAGATTTTTGACATAAGCATTAACGAACTCCTAAATGGCGAAAGAATAACGACAGATAGTTATTCGGAAAAAGCCGAACAGCAGTTGTTAAAACTTAGACAAGAAAAACAAGATAGCGACAGACGCCTTCTTGTAACAGAAATCATTTTGGCAATAATATCAACAATTTCGTTTATCATAATTCTTTTGGGTGCTGTTTATGCAATTGAAACACTACACATCTACACTCTCCCTATTATCGCAATCATTTTAGATGTTATTATGTACATAACAGCAATGTCCTTTGGCTTGTTTATTGAGCAAAAAGCCGGTTATTACCTTTGCCCAAAATGCAATCACAAATATATTCCAACATATACCCAAGTTTATCTGGCTATGCATATTAACAGAACACGATTTATGAAATGTCCACATTGCAAAAAAATATCTTGGAACAAAAAAATAATCAAATAACAAAAAAAACATTATGACTTTTCATAATGTTTTTTTATTTTTCTTATTTCCCTTTTTCACAAGACCAGTTATATCCATATTGCCTAGTTCGTTCATTCTGGTGCGTATATTTTCTGCAATTTGTTTCTTATCTAGTCCCGAGCCCAAAAGCTTTGACATCATTATTGGCTTGTCTACAACAACAACCTTCTCTTTTTTACGAAAATAGCTTGTATATACCGGCAAATCAATTCCTTGCTTTAGACATACTTTACCCAAAACAACAAATCCAGCAAAACACTCTTTTAATTTGTCATGATATCCATCAGAACTATTTTCTGGAAAAATTATTAAGCTCTGATTATCTTGCAAAGTTTTTATGCTTTCATCTAAAGTCTTTCTCAATCTATGATCTCTATATGTTGAAATCAACTCTAGCCCCTTATAAAACATATTCGCAAACGGAGCAACAATAAACCCCAAAAATTTAGACATTGATTTGCTTTTGTGTTTCTTTTGATAAAAATATATTTGAGATAAATATATGTACACAGACTTAAGCCCAGAGTTCATTTCATAAGTACCCCAAAACCTAAAACGTTTTGGAAAATAAAGCTCGTGAGTTAGTGGGCCCAAAGACCCCACGTGATTGCTCAAAATCACGCTTCTATCAACAAATTCATCACCGAGCAATAAATACTCAGGTTTTCGAATAAAAAGCCTTAAAAACGCTTTTAAGCCCCTAAACCACGCCTTTCTACCTTTAGTTTTTCTTTTTGCCATCAACAACTCCTCAGTGTAAGTATTTTAACACATTTTATGCTCTTCTCAAAAACATTTTAAGATATTAATCATCATATTTACAACAAAAAACGTAAGAGTGTTGCAAATTTGACAAACACCCCTCTCCCAACAATAAAAAACTTATACAAAAAAACAAACTAAAATCACTTAAGCATGCAAAAAAGCTATAAACAAACAAAGCTTTTTATATATACAACTAAATTTTTTATATTTTTTCTAAAAAACACTTGCATTATCTCAAAAAATATGTATAATTAGTTATGCTTGAAAAAGCAAAATAACTAAATATGGCGTATGGAGGTTTGGCTGAGCGGTCGAAAGCGGCGGTCTTGAAAACCGTTGATGTGAGAGCATCCTGGGGTTCGAATCCCTAAGCCTCCGCCACATGAGCAGTCATTAAAAATAGTTAAATATTTAATTGGACTGTCTAAAAAGTCACGAGTTAATCGTGGCTTTTTACTTATAAATTTACCAAGGAGAAAATATGGACGACAAGAAAACTGAATCAAAAGAGCAAAAAGACAAAATAGAAATTTTAAAAGAATTGTTTGACAAGCAATTAGAGTTAGAAAAAATAAAACAGAAAAAGACACCTGCTTGGAAAGTAATCACTTATATTTTTGTTGGATTGGCATCTGTCGGTTTTTTAGCTTTTTGTTGCTATATGATGTATAAACAGAGTTTTACAATGGAAACTCTACTAGCAGTGTTATTATCGTTTTTCTCTATTGCATTATCTATAATGTTCTATATTCAATCTGAAAAATCAAGCTCCGCTTATTATATGCGTTCTTATGAAATTATGAAAGAAGTATCTGTAACCCTAGGTAAAATTGAAGCAAGTTTTGGTGAAAAACTTGCTAACATTAACTCCAACTTAGAAAAGTTTGACCATAATAAAAAAGAAGTCAAAGAAAAAATTGAAAAAGGAGAAAAAGAACAAGAGGATTTAGAATCAAAAATTGCAAAAGAAAAGTCGGAAGAACAAAGAACTGCGCTCTTGAAAGATTTAAGAGAAAAAACCCGAGAGACAGAAATGTTAAAAAGACAATTATTTAGACTTGAAAGAATGAAAGAAAATATGATGCAAGAAAATACTATAATTAAAGAAAAAATGCACAACCAAGAAAATATGATCAACGATTTAATGAATGATAAAAGATTTAGAAACTATATTGTGCACAAACAAGAAATTGAAGATTCAGATATAGAGTTTTAACTTCTATAAAACACTACTTATAATAAGTGGTGTTTTTATTTTTTGTTTTTGCATACCATAAGATTTTCTTTTATCTCAAAAAGAGAGGCAATGAGTATTTTTGAATTATTTTTTGAAATGACTTGCTTTTCTTTTCAAACAGAGTTAAAACACAAACCGACTTAATGAGAGGTGTTTATGGATAATAAAGTTTTAGCCGATATGATAAAAGAAAAATACTATGAAGAAAAGATGTCTGCGGAATATAAATTACAACTAATTAAAGTTGTAGATGTGGAAGACAACTTTGTGAAAGAATTTTCCAAAGATAAATGGAAAGAATACTTTTATTTAGAGCAAGAAAAAGGTCAACTCCATTCATTAGAAGTTGACCAAATTATCAAATTTGTTATTAAGTTTTTAATTAAAGACTAGATTTTCTTCTATTGTGTTCCTTGCAAAGCATTTGACAATTATCAATGTTTGTTTTGCCACCCTCACACCATGGGGTAATGTGGTCTGCTTCCATTTCTTCTAAAAGATAGGTTGTTTTTGCTCTTTTTTCTTTTACACAATGAGGGCAAATACCTTTTTGTCTTTCATATACTTTTCTTTTTTCATTATCAGTAAAAGCTCTAATATTTAAAAACTTTTCATTTCCGCTAAGCAAATATTCGTAGACGCCAGATCTTTTTGTAATATCATCATCCTGCATTAATTCAGCTATTTTTGATTCTAGTTCCTGAGGATTGTAATTACTTGCATGATACTTATTGTACATCAAACCCCATTGTAAACCTTTCATTTCTTTTCTATAATGAGGGAATATTGTTTCAACCCAATTTATTACATTTTGAAAATATTGCCAAAGTGGAGTTGCATGAGAATCGTGTTGATGTTCAGACATATAATCTTCAATCTTTTTATTATCTATACTTGCTAGCCACTCAATAGCAGATTCTAAATAATCTTGTCTATTAACTTCACCATTTAGATATTTATTACCAATTCTATATGCAACGCATCCATTTTTACTAAAATATCTTTTTGCATCAGATAACCAAGGACCAGTATAAATAGCATTTCTTAATTCCTGTTCCTTTAATTGAACACCTGCTATATTTATAATTTTAAACCAGTCTAATTTTTCACTTTCAGTTCCTTTGCAGATATAAACTTTCAATTCATAATTTTCAATTTTTTCTTGTTCATCTCTTGTAAGGTTATGGAATGCTCTGCTATTTAGTGAAAAGTCTCCATTTAAGTATTGGCAAATACTTATGGTTCTTTGTTGTCCGTCTAAAAGTTCATAGTTTCCATCTTTAGTTTCTGCCCAATACATTACATTTAAAGGAAATCCTTTGTTTACAGTTTCTATAACAGCATCTCTTTGTTTTTCTTTATAAACAAACTCTCTTTGAAATGCAGGACGAATATTTAATTTGCCACCAAAACCAACAACTCCATTTTCTTGGCTGTCTACATACCCATTAAAAACATCTTTAATTTTTATATCAAATAGCTTAATTTCCACTTTGAGTTCTCCTTTTTATAATAATTCTTGCATAAATACTTGAATAAAGTTCTCCTGTCTCAACATCTTTAAATGCAGGTGGCTTTGTGTCATGCTCAGGGTTATATTTTCTATACAAAGTTCCCTTAGCATTTATTGTATATTTACCAGTAGAGTTACCGTTTTTATCTAATATTTCCATTTTTCTTTCACTTGTAAAATCTATACTTCCAGTGATGCCTAAAGCTATTATTTCAAATTGTTGTGGATTGTATTTGTCTAAAAAGGTTATTGGAACTCCAATACTGCCATTAAAATCACATGGTATATCAGTTGTTTTATCTACATTGATGGCATCATAGTTGTGATATGAAGGAAATTCTAGTTCATTATAGTTTTTATATAAAATAATATCTTCGTGTCTTTCTTTATAATCTAAATTTGTAAACCACCTTACGCCTTTTACTCTTATATATTTAGTACCATTTTCGTCCACCCTGAATCCAGCAGACTGTAAAGGATAATAATCTGGAACTCTAAATTCTCTATCTCCGCTATGAATACTTTGTCCTAACCAAATCCTGTTTTCTTTAAACAATTTAAAGATTTCCTTGTATGTTATAGCATTAACATTTCCAATAATTAAATATTTTTTATTATAATACTCTAACTGTGCAACATATTCTCTAAACAATGAAAATGGTGGATTTGTAACAATAATATCAGATTGTTTTAGAAGTTCAATGCACTCATTAGAACGAAAATCTCCATTTTCTTTTAGCAATTTCAATGTATTCTTCTTGTTTTTTAAAAGAAATTCAACATCGGCTAAATCTGTCGCTCCATCTTCATTATAATCTTTAACTTCATTAATTTCAATTTTGTATGGATGACGATTATTATTGGGAACAGATTTGTCTTCACCAAATAAATTTAATTGTGTATAAGCAATTGGCGAACTATCATAACAGGTTGCTATTAATTTTTTTAATCCCAAATGGTTAAAGTTCATAGCAAAATATTTAAAGAAGTTACTCTCGTATGGGTCATCGCAATTACAAAAAACTATTTTATCTTTAAAATGATCTTTATAATGTTTTAATTCTTTTTCTATATCTACAAGCTGAGTATAAAATTCATCAGCTTTATTTTTTTTAGCATTATCAAAAGATTGTGTTGCCATATTTTCTCCTAATTTGTCTTAAAAGGTGTACCTTTATACATTCCAACTTATTCATAAAGTTGTTGTGTATTTAACTTGTTTTTAATACCTTGTAAAGTCATTATAACACATTTATTTTATTTTTGTGTGTATTTTAAAACTATTTTTCATATTTCTTTATATTTTTTCAAAAATCCACAAAGGTACACCTTTTTGGACTAGAAAAGACTCCACTTAAAGCAAGTGAAGTCTTTTTTTCTTGGTATAATTATTAAGGGGGTGCAAAATTATGAAATATGGTTATGTAAGAGTTAGCACCAAAGAACAAAATATAGATCGGCAACTTGCTGATATGTATAATTTAGGGCTAACTAATTCAAATATATTTATTGATAAACAAAGTGGTAAAGATTTTGATAGAACTAATTATCAAAAACTAAAATCCATCTTGCAAGACGGAGATTTGCTTATTATCAAAAGTATTGATAGACTTGGAAGAAACTACGACATGATTATTGATGAGTGGCGAGATTTGGTTAATAGCTTGAATGTTGATATTTATGTTATTGATATGCCTCTGCTTGACACACGAACTGAAGGTAAAAATTTGGTTGGAAAATTTATTAGTGATATAGTTCTCCAAATCCTTTCTTTTGTGGCTGAAAACGAAAGAGAAAATATTAAGAAGCGACAAGCTGAAGGAATACGAATAGCAAAAGAAAAAGGCAAACATTTGGGTCGCCCAAAACTTAAAATACCACCGAACTTTTCACAAATAGCAAACCAATACAAGAAAAAAGAGATTACATTAGCCGAAGCCTTGCAATCTCTCAATATGAACCGAAGCACTTTTTATAAGAATTTAAACTTAACACTAAATTTAATATAGTTTTTGCTTCAAACATTGTAATAAATTGCTATTTGTGATATAATCCTTTGTATGGAGAAATATACTATGGATAAAACAACTTTAAGCAACATAAGAGAATTATATAATAATGTCGTTTGGACTCATAAAATTCAAGAAAAAGAAAGTGATATCTTGCATAAAAAACAAATTGTTTTCAATGTATTATCAATTATTTTATTATCATTAACATCTTCTGGAATTTTAAGCACTATATTTATAAATGAAATTGTACTAAAAATTATAAGTGCCGTTATTTCATTTATTTCATTAACTATTTCAATTATTACGCTTTCAACAAATTATGATGTTTTAGCATCACAACATAAGGCTTCCGCATTAGACTTTTTATGTTTAAGAAACAACTTGAAAGTTTTTCTAACAGATATAAAAATAAAAAGATATACCAATGAAGAAATTTTATTAAAAAGAGATAATTTTTATAATGAATATAATGCATTGTGTAAAAATTCATTATCCGCCTCTAACAAAGCAGTTTCTTTAGCTAAGAAAGATATTGAAGGAGAACTACTCCAAGATGAATAGAGAAAAAACTTTTTCCAACTTATACACAGCAATTCATCTTGATAATACCGCTGATTATGATTCTGCAATAAAGAATATAACAAAGAAACTAAATGAGTCTTATTATGCCGATACCATTGAGGATTTTGACAAAGAAATAGAACATTGTCATGTTGTAGGATCTATAGGTCGAGGAACAGCAATAAAACAAGTAAGCGACGTTGATATGCTTTTTGTTTTGCCTAAAGAGATTTTTGAAAGGTTTGACCAATATGCTAACAATGGCCAATCCGCCCTATTACAGGATGTTAAATCATATTTAATTGAAAGATATCCAAGAACCGAAATTAAAGGAGATGGTCAAGCTGTCGTTATCTCTTTTGATAGATTTTCAATTGACTTAGTGCCAGTGTTTTCTGAATTTGATGGCAGTTTTAAATATGCAGATTCTAATAATGGTGGTTCTTGGAAAAACACAAATCCAACACCTGAACAAAATGAGTCTAAAAATATAAACATTGAAACAAATAATAATTTTGTTATTTTGTGTAATTTTACAAGGCTTTGGAAAGATAATACAGGCTTTGTTTTTGGTGGCTTGCTTATAGATACATTAGTTCATTCATTTTTTAAAAGCAATCCTCAATTTTATTCATATGGCTTTGCAGATTTTCACGAAATAATAGTCGCCTTTCTTGAATTTTTATCTAAAAAAGATACTGATTCAAAAATTTATGCACTTGGAAGTTTTCAAGAAATTACAGATAAAGGCAAGGGAGCCTTTATTAAAGAGTCTGCTAGTTATTTAAAATCTTTCGCAGAAGCTAATAATGATGAATTAAAAATCGAGACTGTTTATCAAGCCATGTTTGGCAACTATTTTGCTACAAGTTTAACAAATGGATATAGGAATTTGGTATTACAAGATGCACAGCGACAATATAATTTTGTTAATAATGAACAGTTTATAGAAAATCTTTTCCCTGTAAATGTAAAATATAATTTGAAAATCGATTGCACTGTAACAGCAGATGGCTTCAGACCAAAATTATTAAGTTTATGTTTATGGCTCCCTATAAAAAGAAAACTTGAATTTTTTATTCAAGAATGCAATGTTCCAGAACCTTATAATATTTATTGGAAAATAAAAAACACAGGGATAGAAGCTTATAAAAAGAATATGCTTAGAGGGGAAATTATAAAAGGAAGTTCAACTAGAATCGAACGAACAAGTTTTAATGGAGATCACTATGTTGAATGTTACATTGTCAAAAATGGAATTTGTGTAGCTCGTAACAGATTACCTGTTAGAATCAATTCTCAATATATAGAGTAAGTTAAATCAAGTGGTTTTATTAATATAATACTCTGATTATATCTACTTATGACGCAATTGGGGATCTTCGTCCCGCCACAATCTTGTCCATTCGTACCAATATGGTATGGGTGGATTTTTGTTTGCTAAATGTAAGCATTATTTTAACAAGCACTCATAAATTAATGATTTTTTTGATATACTTGATATTTTTTAAAATTTTATATATTTTTTACATTTATATGCTATAATTAATATAGACTAAAAGAGGTGAATTATGTTAAAAAGGTTAGAAATCAAAAAATTGTTTGGAAGATTTAATTATGACATAACATTAAATAATTCTGGAATAACAATTATTACTGGTCCAAATGGATATGGCAAGTCAACAATATTAAATATGATTAATGAATTCAGCAATAACAATTTTAGTAAACTTTTAAACTATAATTTTTATAGTTTAAAACTATGTTTTTCTGACAATTCCAATTTGATTATTAAAAAATTGCAAAACACTTTCAAAATTAATGATGTTGAGTTGAAATATGTTGAAGAATCGTTAAGGGTGCAACGAAGACGTCACTACGGTCTTCCTCCTTATATAAGACCTATAAGTTCTCATGAGTTAATCGATGTAAGAAATAATGAAAGAATCTTGGTGGACGAAGATTTCTTAAAACGTTATAATATAATACATGGGGATGAAGAAATATCAGATCCTTTTTTATTTGACATATTAATTAATCTTAAATACTATGAAAAAAACAAAAAACTTTTAGAAGCGTTTGAGAAGGCTTTAAATGATATCAAAAAAGCAAAAAAACAAATTGGAAAAGTTAATTTCATAAAAGAGCAGAGACTTCTCGAAGAAAGACAAATATCCGAAGATAGACGAAGTTACGATGAATCTAAAAAAGAGTTTATAAAAGTTTTAAAATTAAGTTCAAACAGCTTAAAACAAGAAATGGAAAGAGTAATGTCAAAACACTCTATACTGTCAAACGAATTAGATAGTACGTATATCAAACGACTTTTTGAAACTAATGGCAAAATGTCTAGTGAAGATTTTGACAAAAATTTGACAAGTTTAAAAGAGAGGCAGGCTCTTTTAAATAAATATGAATTGGCAAGTATTATTAGAAACACATCAAATCTAAAATATGTAAATGAATTTGAAAAAGATTTATATATATTCTTTGATGATAATCAAAAGAAATATGATATTTTCGAACCTTTAATTCAAAAAATAACTTTATATGAACAAATAATAAATAACAAATTAACGTTTAAGAAATTAAAAATTTCAAGAAGCAATGGTATTCAGGTTGTTTCTGATGATAATAAAGATTTGGAATTATCAAAATTATCTTCTGGAGAACAAGAAATATTGGTACTATACTATAAATTGATATTTGAGTCAGATGTTGATTTGTTGATGATTGATGAACCAGAGATTTCTCTTCACATTGCTTGGCAAAAAAATATTTTAAAAGACTTAAAGGAAATAGTTAAATTAAATAACAAACTAAATATTATAATAGCAACACATTCGCCACAAATTATATCAGATAATTGGGATTTACAAATTGATTTAGGCGGTCAATATAATGGTTAACTCCATTTTAGATAACTTAACCCCATCTGATATAATATCTGAAATTAAATTATTAATGACAGCAAATAAAGATGAATTATTTTTGCTTGTTGAAGGACTTGATGATGTAAAATTATTTAGACCCTTATTTTCTGAGAAAGTTCATTTAATTAACTCTGGCAGTAAAACAAGTGTTGATAATATTGTTTCAGTTATTAAAAATAACAGAATAATTGGTATTAGAGATAAAGATTACTCTAAAAAGCCTAAACTAAAAAGGATATTTTATTGTGATTTTTGTTGTGCTGAAATGATGATTATATCGTTTAAGGATTGTTTTGAAAGACTATATTGCGATTTTTATAATGGCAAAGATCTTCCTCAAAATCTGAAATTAACAACATTAAAGCAATTAGAATTCATAAGTAAATTACGAATGTTGAATGAACAAAATAATTGGAATATTAAGTTTGACGGAATAAAAGTAAATAGATTATACAATAAAGATATAGATATTATGAATACAGGCATTGTTGATGAAATAAATAAACATAACCCAAGTAATATCTTAGATAAAAGCAGATTAAATCTTCTTCATAAGTTACCCGTATTAACTGTTGAAAATGAATTGTTATATATAACAAATGGTCACGACTTCATAATGTTGTTTAGTAAAATCTGCAATGAGTGTAGTATTGATCAAATTGTAAAATGTTTGCATGGATGTTTTAACCAAACAATATTTTCGCAAACCAATTTGTTTCAAAACATAAAGAAATATCAAGAAACAAATAATTATAATATTTTACAATCTATATAATCAAAAAGCATCTAAAGATGTTTTTTGTTATTAGGCAATTTGTTAATTAAACCATTAACTTTATTGTTTGATAAATATATGTATTTTTGGAATATATTTTTCTATTTAATTCTTATGCAAACCACAATTTAGTTCAAATAAGTTATACTCCTCTAAAATTAAAAAATACAAATAATACATAAATATGCGGTTCGGTTCGAGTCCCTAACTCTCCTTTATCGATACCCTGTTGGAACCCACCTCTGTCGCAGTATTGCCATACATTGAAGTCAGCAGAGGCCTCCATCTCGCCGTTTGGGACTCAGCTGAACAAAAGTGCCTATTTATGCAGGTTATAGAGGTGCGGGGTCAAGTCTCAAACGAAACGCCATGAACCTTGCGAGTTCAAACTATGTGTTTGAGCTCGTTTTTTAAGAGTCCGGATTCGTAGGGAAACTCCTTCTATTTTGAATTATAATAAATTTTACAGGATTTTTAGTTTTTTAATTTTGTAGAATTTGTTATGATATAGTTATGAGAAAGTTTAAGCAAGTTTATGTAGAAACAACCAACATATGCAATCTTAATTGCTCGTTTTGCCCAAAAAATAGCCGACCAAAAAGATTTATGACCATAGGTGAGTTTGATATAATTACAGATGAAATATCACCTTTGACCGATACTGTTTGTTTGCATCTTATGGGAGAGCCGTTGTTACACCCAAATATAAAAGAGGTATTTGAAATTTGCAACAAAAAAAATCTTAATGTGTATTTGACAACCAACGGAACGCTGATTAAGCAAAATTTGGATTTATTAAAATCGGGCTATGTAAAGAGAATTTCAGTTAGCTTACATAGTTTTGAAGCAAATGATAATTTTAGTTCTTTGGACAACTATTTAGAAGATGTGCTTTTCTCTTGCAAAGAAATTTCGGGCAACAGCAAAACCTGTATTGAATTTAGGCTATGGAATGAAAGCAATGACAAAAATGCAAAAAATACACTAAACAAAAATATAATTGAAAAAATAAATACTATCTTTAATACAAGTCTAACCACCGGAAATTTGCAACAACACATAAGTATTACGGATAAAATTTATATAAGTTTTGCAGACATATTTGAATGGCCTATTGACACAGAAAATAAAGAAAAGAATTGTAAAAAGTTTTGCTACGGATTGCATTCTCATTTTGGGATTTTGTGTGACGGGACTGTTGTTGCTTGCTGTCTAGACAGCGAAGGAAAGCTTGCTCTTGGCAATATTTTCAAAAGTAAAATAGCAGACATTCTCAACACCCCAAGAGCTCAAAATATTTACAATGGATTTTCAGACAGAAACATTACAGAAGAATTTTGTAAGACTTGTACTTTTGCAAACAAGTTCCTAAGTTAAATTATTTTTTGTACGAAAAGCAATTTATAATTGATTATGCTGGCGTTAAAGAGTTATTAATATATTTCTGCTGTGTTACTCTCATTTTTTTGAAATTTACAAATAAGGATTAATTAAAGTAAAAAAACAATAGTAAAAACTAGACCGATATCGATCTAGTTTTTTTAATAATTTATCTATAAAATCAGTCTAAATCTCCTAAGCCTTTATCATCACAAATATTTAGACTTAATGGGTTGCAGAAAAAGTCAGTGCTGTTTGCAGCCCCAGGAACTCTACCCACTTTGGTATTATCACGTCTTCTGCTGCGTAACTCTTCTATTGGGTTTGGGGCAATTTCAAATCTATAGTCTTGACCAAAATTTGCAATATGATTTTCTATAACAATATGAGAAGGCACAATATCTACACTTGGGTTTACTATGTTTTGATATTTGAAAAAGTTTGCATCTGATGGCAATTTATCTACATTGATATACTCTTCAAAATTTCCAGTAAACTGAACGGTATTGTCTAAAATATTTCTTACGTATTCTATATTTTCATGCAAAGAAATTGGTTTTGGGAATTCGCCATCACCTATTACTTGTTGCCAAGTTTTATTTTCGTATTTTTCTAAAAGCTCTGCCGCTTTATGCAAGTGAGCTATTTCTATTTTTAGATTTTCTTCCCAAATATCTTTTATATATGCATTTGTTTCTGTTTCATAGCAAGACCAATACAAATAACACTCCGTATATTCGTGCCACAAAAGCATTTCAAGCCAAGTAGCACCTGCGTCCATTAATGATTCATATTGGGTTACGTGCTCTTCTTCTACTTGGGCGATTTCCATGTATAGTTTGCGAGAAAGGTCGGTTTTTACTAAATTTGTTACATTCATATAGTAGTTCATTGTTTGTTGTTCTGCTGCGGTAATAATCATTGTATTAAGGACCGATTGCTTATCTGCGTTTTTTGAATCAATAGCTCTTTTTACATTATCTACATTACATCTATGATGAGATATTGTAGGTCTTGCGGGCATTATCTCAGTATATCTTCCAACTAATTTTTCGGCTTTTATACCTTGTTCCGTTTCTAACAAATTAGAAAATCTATACAAATGGTCAAAGTCTTCTAGCAAAGCAAAATCCAGCGCTTTTTTTACATAACAATCGCATTCGCGTCTAGCAAGTTCTGCGGTCAAATCTACAGCCAATTGTTCGTAGCCTATAGTATGTTCTAGAATACTTTCGTCTGCAGGTTTTAGCAAAGACAAATTAATTTGCTGCTGTTTTTCTATTGCTCTAGTAAGAGCAAGTTCTCTTCTTAAGTCGTTATTTGTTGTGTGTCTTGCAAAATTGTGCGAAAACCAATTCGCCTCAAATTCTGTACCGTTCATTAAAATAATTCTTGCCTTGGTGTATGGGTCAATTGTATTTTTATTATAAGGTCTAGGATAAAGCTTTTTCCAGTTTCTAAAGCTAGATACTAGATTTATAGGTTTTTCTAAAAATGGGTTCATTATTTCTCCTTTAATTTTTTGTATTTAATAGACTCTATATATTTTATGAAAAAACTACTGCCGTTGTGATAATAAAAAAATAAAACACTAGCCATTTGAGACTATTTATGATAAAATGTATTGTAGGTAAATAATTATGAAAAACACATACAAAAATGTTAGTGAAGATTTAATAAAATATATTCAAGAAAATATTTTTCCTGAATATGATAAAAACGATAAAGGTCATGGAATCCTACACATACTAGAAGTTATTAGACGTTCTTTTGAGTTAAAGGAATCTCTAAAATTGGAAGATTTAGATGACGACATGATTTTTGCTATCGCAGCGTGCCACGACAATGGGAAATACATAGACCATAAAACTCATGAAAAAATTGCAGCACAAAGATTTTTTGAAAATCCTGATTTCCAAAAGTTTTTTTCTGACGAGCAAAGGCAAACAATAAAAGAAGCAATTGAAGACCACAGGTCTTCTTTTGAAGATACTCCGCGAAGTGATTATGGGAAACTAATTTCTTCTGCAGACAGAAATAGCACTATTGACATAGTTTTTATTAGAAGCTTTTTTGTGGGGCAAGATAGAACACCAGACCTTACCATGGACGAGTTTTTAGACTTTACTCTTAATCGCCTTAGAAATAGATATAGCGAAGAAGATTCTGAAAACATGTTTTTTGAAGATGATATTTATGCAAAATTTTTGACTGATATGCGTGCTTTATTACAGGACGAAAAAGCATTTAAGGATAGATATTGCAAGATAAATAACGTGGTGGATAGAAGCAAAAAAATTATCGAATCTAAAGGTTGCGAAGCCTATACTATTAATAACGATAACAATGCTTTTCAACAACCGATACAATAATACAAAAACTCAAACAAATTATGTTTGAGTTTTTTGTTAAATTTTTATTTTTTTGCGGAAATTTGTTTTTT
Source organism: Clostridia bacterium (assembly GCA_045534265.1). Lineage (GTDB taxonomy): Bacteria > Bacillota > Clostridia > Christensenellales > UBA1242 > CAKVLS01. Next base: position 70,380 of record JAZSJH010000002.1, on the reverse strand, counting down.
GTGTTATAATATATGGTATAAGGAGTTTGTTATGAAACCTGAAGGAATAAAATATTTAGTTAGTTATCACCCTGCAATGTATGGATTGCCTGCAGACACGGCGGGGACTTTGGACGTTGTTAATATGTTGTCTGGAAATGTGTTTTGGTTTGATAACGACAACGAAGAGTGGCACAAGAGCGTTTATTCAGCAAAGACAACTCTTGAAGCTGTTGGCAGTGAATACGAAGAAGTAGAAAGTTTCTGCAATGGCTATGTAAACACAGCCGACCTTTGGGAACACGGAACAAAAACAAGCCTTATAGACAAATACCCTGAAGAATTTGCTAAAAACATCTCACAAACCACTACCAAAGAAACACCAAAACAAGAACAAGGACAATCATTATAAGATGCACATAAAAAAGGACTTCCGTTTAGGAAGTCTTTTTTTATTATATGTTTTATTCTTGAACTCTGTCTTCTTTTGATTGTTTTGCTTCTTCAAAAACTTTGCTGACAACAGGGTGAACAACTATTACTTGTTGTACATTATTATCAAACTCAGCTTTTGCCTTAGCTTCATCAAGCTCTTCTTGTTCTTCGCCTTCTGTAGGAAGTTGTGCAACATATTCTTCAAGACACAATCCGCTTGCGTTGATTGCTTTTGCGTTTTCTACACCAACATATCTTATATGCCAAGGCTCTGGTCTTACACCAGTAATTTCTCTTTTGTCAGCGGTATATCTTACGATAAAACCAAATTGCTCTAATTCTTGATGCAAAGTTGCATACATTTGTTTTTTTGTTTCTCTATCTGGTTGTTTAAGATATGCTATTCTCTCTGGAATAGGTAGAGTGTTAACAAATCTTTGAACTAGCTTAGAGTGGGCAATCTCTGGTTTTACATCTAGAGCAAGTCCTGTGTGGTGTTCGCTTGTTCCTGGAAGGGCAACAGTGTTTAGAAGTTCTTCTTCGCTCATTTCTTTGCTAAGCTCTTTCATTACTCTTTCTTGAGTTTCTACTGTTCTTCCAGCAGATGTCAAAAACAAAGCAATGCCGTGTTTTGTTTCCATTAGTTTTCTCAAATTATCAAAAGCGTTCTTTGTTTCGCTCTCAACATATGTCTTGCCATCGGTGTCTCTTGTTGGCAACAAATCAAACTTTTCTAGGTCTTTTTTATCAAAATGGTTTTGTTTGTTTACAATCCATAAATATTTATCTTTTGTCATAGTTTTTCTCCTATGATTTTATTATACCACAAATAATAAAAAATTGGAATACCCTAAATATATTTGACTATTTTCTGTGTTATTTTATAAAAATTTAATAAAATAGCTCACAATTTCCAAGATTTAATAAACAAAAAACCCTACGCAGTTGTAGAGTTTTTTATTTTTTTGTTTTTCAATTGTTTGCTGCCTTTTATAATCATAATAATAGCCATTGTTATCGCAAAGCCAATAACTACGACACCCGTTAGGCTAAGCATTATTTGACTAAATAATGGGCTTTCATTTGTACCAAATGTTGTAAGCATTGTGGTTTCTAGCGTTAGCATAGACACACAACCTGCGATAAGTGTAATTGTTTTTGCGGCAGAATAAACCGGGCTTTTGTATTTTTTATATTTTACAAAACTTATTATAGCAAAGGTAAAAGTAAAGAATGTATATGCCGCCATTGATATTGTAGTAATCATATGGTGATAGAAAGTTTTGTTTAAGTACACCATAAAAAAGACAATAACTGCAAGTGCCAAATTCATAGCAAGTAGTAACCAGCCGCTAGTTATGTATTTTTTTAGTTCTATCTCTTCCCTTTCACGGGCTTTATATTTTCTCGTGTGTTTTACCAAGAAAAATCTCATAACGCCAAGAATTGCATAGTAAGCAAACATTGCATAAAACCAAAATGATTTGTGATAAAAGCCAAGGCAAAGTTGAAAAATCGCAAACGCTATGTTCCAGATAAGAGAAAGATACAGTGAAACATTAATACGCAGGTGAACATCATCAAACCATTTTTTTACATACTTGTTTTCTTTTTTGACAGTTTTGAAAAACTCAATCATTCTTGGGATTCTCAAACAAACAACAAGCAAAACATAAAATGATAATAAATATGATATTATAGCGATAATAGATTCTGGGCTTAAAAATACAAGCGACAAAACCAAAAAAGCTATTGCTATTGGAGCTAAACAAATAATAACTGCAAGGTGTGGGTATAATAAGCTTAAGCCTATTTTCTTAAAATTGATTTCCTTTTTTTCTTCCATAGTATCCCCATTATAGCATTGGCGCAAAAATCCTTACAAGTGCCCTAAACAATCTGTTCAAAATATTTGTTTTGAGTTGTTCTGGTTTTATTTCGATAGATTTACTCAAAGTACCATCAATATCTTTTCTTATGTCTTTGATACTTTCGCAATCATACAGCCACACACCATTTTCAAAGTGATGAACCAAACTTCTATAGTCAAGATTGATTGTTCCAACTATAGCAAATTTGTCATCTGCAAGATATGTTTTTGCATGAATAAAACCTGGCTCATATTCATAAATCTTTACGCCGCAATCAATAAATCGTTTGTAAAAACTTTTTGTCATATTGAATATTATTTTTTTGTCCGGAATATGTGGAACGATTATTCTAACATCAACGCCCCTTAGGGCAGCGTTTTCTATAGATACACATAGCTCGTTATCTATAATAAGATATGGCGTTGTAATATACACATATTTTGTTGCAGTGGCGAGCATATTTTGGATAATTGTCTTGCCCACTTGTCTATCATATGATGGTTTTGGTCCATCTCCAAAAGGAATTACATATCCTTTTTCTTTGATGTCAGATATTTGATAAAGCCCGTCCGGAACAGTCAAGGCTTCTTTTACATTAATACCATAATCGATAAGAAATAGTTGTGTAAGCTCCCAAACAGCTTCGCCTTCTAGTCTAATACCTACATCTTTCCAGTGTCCAAATCTTTCGATTTCGTTTATATATTCATCAGCGATATTTATACCACCGGTATAACCAACAAGCCCGTCTATAACCGCAATTTTTCTGTGATTTCGGTTGTTAAATTCGTTGTCAGCTTGACCTTTAAGTCTTGAAAAAGGCGTTGCTTTAATTCCGTATTTTGCAAGTTGTTTTGAATAATTGCCAGGAAGTGTTGACATACAACCTATATCATCAAAAACAAGTTTTACATCAAGCCCCTGTTTTGCTTTTTCTTTTAGGATATCCAAAATCGAATTCCAAAATTTTCCTTCTTCGATAATAAAATATTCTAGATATATAAAGTGTTTTGCAGATTTCAAATCTTCTAGCAAAGCCTTGTGATATTCTTCTCCGCTAGGATAATATGTTTGTTTTGTATTGGTAAACAAATGTGTATCTGCAAGATTAATAAGTGTTTTCGCTTGTGTTGCAGCGATAGGGTTTTCTTGCTCTAATTTTTCGACAAGAGCTGTATCATTTCTTTTGTAAGATAAATTTTTTATATCGTTTAGTCTTTTGATATATTTTTTCTTAAGTTTTCGTGAACCAAAGATAAAATACAACATAAGTCCTACAACCGGCAAAAGCAAAACAACCAGCATCCAAGGAATTTTGTAATCGGGATTATCGGCAGAAGCTATAATATGTAGCTCCACAAGAGCCGTTGTCACGCCAACTGCAATATAAAAATATGGAACATAAATACATAGAGCAACAACTACTCCAATAATTGCCAATACTTCTAATATAGTAATCAAAAAAGCGAATATATATCTTACTGGTATATAGTTGACTACTTGTTCTTTGATTTTACCATTACCAAGGTCTAGTTTTATCTTTCTTTTCATAAAGTTTCTCCATCTAAAGCAAATTAGTAAAATAAAATCCCTTTATATTATAACACAAGCATTCCAAAATAAACTAATTTTTTATACTAAACTTGATTTGTCGAGTATTGCTTTGCTACCAAAGCCAATGCCAAAACTAAATAAAGCAGAGCCTACAAGACATAGCAAAACATTAATAAATGTGCTGTTAAGTGGTGTGATAATAGGTATCATCATAAACATAAGCATACCTATACCAAAAGCCATAATAAGTGATAGCCATAGTCTTTGTTTTGCAAACACGCTTGCCAAAAGATAAATTGAAGAGAAAATCCCTACAAGCAATACTTTTGACAACATACACATAACAACGTTAAATGCGTTTGCTCCCTCTAATGTAAATGGAAGATTTGCAATTGCCCCGCCTATCATTGCCCCAATAAAGAAAGCAATAATCATACTGCCGCCAGCTATAAAACAAGTGATAGTTTTTGATATTACATAGTCGTCTTTTTTGCTTCTTACAGTAAACAAGTTTTTTGCATAACCGCTTCTAAAGTCATCACCAACAAATAAACAAACAAATATAGATATTAAAAAGAACATCATATTGATATTACACATACTAGTAATATCCATACTCATTGTTTGCTCTCCGCCAGAAACAGCGCCTATTATTTGCCAAACATTTTTGAAACCTTCCATCACAGTTTCTTTGCCTGTTTGTGGATCGACAGAAACCGTTCCGTCCATCATTGTTGTCATAACAAGTATTAGTATTGGCATAACAAGTGATGCCCCCACCATAATATAGAAAAGCGGTGATGTAAACATACGTCTTAAGTCTACACCAAGCATACTTTTAAGACGTTTTTTGAAAGTGTTCTTTTCAAAATTTACTACCATATTATCTTACCTCCTTATTTGCCATAAGGTTGATATAATATTCCTCTAGACCAATTTTGTCAGTTTTTAGTTCGTTAACAATAATGTTGTTATCATACAAATATTGAACAACTTCTTCTGGAGAAGTTGCATCATAAACACGCAAATTTTCCTTTTGTTCGTCTTCTAATACTTTTGCGTATTTTTTACTCAAAACAGCTTTTGCTTTTTGCATATCTTTACATTGCAAAGCTACAAATGTAGGGCAAGTCTTTTCAAGCTCTTCAGCTGTCATCTCAACAATCATTTTGCCCCCACGGATAATGCCGTAGTGAGTAGCTATTTTTTCAAGCTCTCCCAAAATGTGAGAAGATATCAAAACTGTTGCTCCAGTTTTTGCAATATCAGTCAAAACTTCTCTCATAATACGCATACCATCAGCGTCAAGTCCATTAATCGGCTCGTCCAAAACAAGTAATTTAGGGCTGCCAAGTAGCGCCATAGCGATACCTATTCTTTGTTTCATACCAAGAGAACAGTTTTTGTATTTGTTGCCGGCTGCGCCTTCCATTCTAACCAAAGTCAAGACCTTTCTTACTGCATCAGCTTTGTTTTCTATAGAAAGGTTTGTCGCTTGAATCATAAGGTTGTTCCAAACCGACAAATCAGGAAAGCAACCTGGAGCTTCTATCAAAACTCCCATAGCTGCCCTTACATCTGGGTCTTTGTAATCTCTATCATATAATTTTACTTCGCCACTTGTTGGGTGGATAAGTCCACAAATTATTTTTTCAGTTGTTGATTTTCCGCTTCCGTTTTCGCCGATAAATCCATAAATTGAACCCATAGGCACTGTCATATTAAGTCCAGCCAAAGCCCTTTTTTCGCCAAAGTCTTTACATAAATTTCTAATTTCTATTGCGTTCATTCTTTGCCTCCTTAATATACATCACTTTTGTTTAGAATATATGTGCCAAGTACATTATATATAACTGCCCAAGTCACTGAACACAAAAGACATATAAGTACTGACAAAAAGTTGCTAGATAGACAAGCATAAACAGATGAGCCATACAAGAAAATATTAAGCACGGCAGAGTTTCCAAGCACGGCTGCAGCCCCTATAATCAATATACCAGTTCCAAAGAAGAATGATGATACTATTGAAATCCAAAAATGCTTTCTAAAAATTATGTTCAAAAATACATATAAGCTAGCCCAACCCAAACTCATAATCAATTTTCCTAGCAAAGCGCAAACAAGTGAGCCAAAGTTTACTGCAAAAGATAGCCCAACAAATAATCCCGCCATAATTGTACCAAGAAGATATGTAATACACATACCCGCCATAGCAAATGCGCAAGTTATTGTTTTGCTCATCATATAGTCTTGTTTTTTTGCGTGGGTTGTAAATAGTTGTTTTACATAACCACTTTTGTAGTCGTGGCCAATAAATATTGAAACCATTATTCCGCCAAAGATAAATACCATATTCATATTGGCGTATTGCCCAATATTTTGAACAATATACAATGGGCTTTCGACAGCTATTGCTTGCCAAACATTAGTAAATAGTGCTGCTGTTTGAGAATCGTCCATTCCTGTTGTTCCAATAATCATTGCAGGAATAACAGCCGCTATCCCTAAGAAAATATAAAATAGTGGAGTATGAAATAATCTATAAAAGTCAACAGACAACATACCCTTTAGTCTTGTAAAAAAGCTAGGAGCGTCGAATTTTAAGTTGTTTGTGTTTTCCATATTAAATTGCCTCCTTGCTACTCATAAGTTCGATATAATATTCTTCTAGACCAACTTTATTCTTTTTGATTTCACTAGGAACAATATTGTTGTCCATAAGATATTTTACAATACCATCAACATCTTCTTCATCATACACTCTAACGCAATCTTGTTCTTGTCTTACATTAGAATATTTTTTGCTAAGAAGCGTGATTGCTTTTTTTGTATCGCTAAGCTTAAATGAAACAAAAACCCTTGCTCTTGCTTCCATTTCTTGAGCGGAAAGTTCTTGTATCATTTTGCCACCACGAATAATTCCGTAATGGGTGGCAATTTTTTCAAGTTCGCCCAAAATATGAGAAGATATCAAAACGGTACAATTATAGTTCTTGGTTATATCTACAAGAATCTCTCTCATAATGCGCATACCATCAGTGTCAAGCCCATTGATTGGTTCGTCCAAAATAAGCAAAGCAGGACTGCCTAGTAGCGCCATAGCAATACCTACTCTTTGTTTCATACCAAGCGAACATTTTTTGAATTTTAATTCCTTATGTTCTTCCATTCTTACGATTTTAAGAACTCTTGCAATCTCTTCTTCGGCGTTTTTAATACCTAAGTTTAGACACTGCATTTTAAGATTCATATAAATACTAGAGCCCGAAAAACAGCCCGCGTTTTCGATAAGAGCGCCTACTCTTGCCCTAACTCCAGCATCAGTATAATCTCTTCCAAAAAGTTTAATTTTGCCGCTGTCTTTAACAAGGTGTCCGCAAATCAATTTTTCGGTTGTAGATTTACCACTACCATTTTCGCCAATAAAACCATAAATAGACCCAACAGGAACTGTCATATTAAGTCCGTTTAGGGCATACATACCCCTAAATGATTTTTTTAATCCTTTTATTTCTATTGCGTTCATTTTTGCTCCCAGAATTATTTTTTCTTTTTTTCTACTTTTGCTTCGTTATATCTTGCATTTGCTTCTTCGATTCTTGCATTTGCCTCTACAATTTGCATAGCTTGCTCTTCTCTTAATTTTGCAGTTCTTTCTGCAGGTGTCATATGAGCATCATCCCAAGATTGTTTGCTCATAGCCTTTGCTCTAGCAAGCGTGTTTGTTCCACGGTTTTCTTCAAAGTTTGCTCTAGCTTCTGCTTTTGCTGCGGCAAGATTTGCTTTATCCACCTGTGCTTGCGCCTTTGCATTTTCGCCCATATCCTTAAATGCTTGTTTGAAAAATTTACCTGTTTTTGTTAAAATATTTTCTTTTTTTTCTACTTTTTCTTCATTATTTGTAGCTTTTTTTGCCATTATTTTATTCTCCTAAATTTATAATCTAGCCAAATCATTATTCCAACACTTGACTTATTAATTATATTTTAGTAAACTGCAGGTGGATTTACAACAAATCAAAAATATCTCCCCGCAACAAAAAAAGACAAAGTGTTGGATTAATATTATTAATAAAACAAACCTTTTTTGTTTGTTGGAATAATGTAATTAAAGGTGAAAATATGAACACAAAAAACAACTCTAGATACAAAATAAGTAATGAAAAAATAGAAACAGCTTTTCTTGCGCTTCTTACAAAACATAAATATGAAGATATCTCTATAAGCCAAATTTGTCAGCAAGCCGGCATCAATCGCAGTACTTTTTATTGCCATTACGACGACATCAATGACTTAACAATAAAGATAGAATCAAAGTTTGCAAAAAGCACTGCAAGCATATTTAACTTTGGCGAAAGACAAACACACGAAGCTATGGTCGAAATGTTTGCTTTTGTTAAAGCCAACAAAAGTTTTTATAAAGCATTTTTGAACATACCCTATGTTACCTTAGCAGAACATAACACAAAGATTGAGATTCTTAAAAATGTAGGTCCAAAATTAAATATTGACAAAACAAATACCATTGGGCTTTATTATCGTGCTAGTTTTTTTGGGGCGGGAATTAAAGAAATGTGCAGGTTGTGGCTAGAGAGAGATTGCGCAGAAAGCCCAGAAGAAATGGCAAAACTTTTGATAGACGAATATGGTGACAGAAAGCCAATAAAGATATAAAAACAATTGATTTATATATGTTATTTTTTTGCATTAAAAAAGTTGAGCAGTTAAGCTCAACTTTTTTTTATAGTCTATATAAACAAATTGTTATTTCATATAAATATCTTCAAATTGGTAGGTTGAATCAGAGTTTATTGTATACAAAGTTCCACCTAGCATATCTTTATTGCAATATGGCCTTGCCCCTGTCTTTAGCCCATAACACAAATCTATTCCTTGATATTTTATTTTTGCGTTGTTAATGTGGTCGTGTCCGTATACTAAAGCTTTCGTTGCGCCAAGCTCAACTGCTTTATCAAAAAAGCCAACGTCATTTTCTTGAATACATACAGACTCCAAAAGCACTCCCATTCCCATTTCTGGGTTAAGATTATATTCTTGTGCGGCAAGCCTTGTCTCTATAGTTGGGATATGAAAAAACACAAAATTATTTAATGCTTGACCGTTGTTTAAGGCTTTTGAAGACTGCACGCAATTTTCGTAAAAAGAAACACTTTCTGCAGAAAAATTGTCTTCGCCAGAATCCATAAAAATTAATTGGAATTTTCCGCCATCTTCAAATTCTACATTGTAATAATAGTTTCCATAGCGATTTTGTACATTGCCCTTTTTGAATAGACAATACTTTGTGTCTTCAAAAATTTCACTTAATTTGTCCATCGAATACTTTGCTTCTCTATCGTGGTTGCCAAAGGTAATTGCCCAAGGAATTCTAAATCTTTCTACAAATCTAACAAATCTTTTTACAGGCAATTTGGTCAATCCAGCAACAAATACATCTCCTGTAAAAACAAGAATATCTGGGTCTGCCTTATAAACAAGTTTTTTGACAAAAGAATAAACCAAAGGGTTGTCCAAATCATCATTTAGATGCAGGTCAGTCATTTGCAAAACTTTCAATGAGTTTTCGCTTGTAGTTATGCTGTTGTTTTGTTTGTTAAAAGTTGCGTTAGAACTGCCCTTTTTCCACACCATAAGCGGCAGGCAAATATAAAGAATAAATGACGCTAAACAAACAATCAAAACCACAATAATAGAAATTATTATTTTTGCTTTTATAGACTTGATTGCCATATGCAAAATCTCCTTTTTTTCAAAAAAGCCCCCCTTATATAAGAGAGCTTTTTTATTATTTTGTTTTCTTTGTTGTTTTAGACTTTTTAACAGCTTTTGTTAAAGCTTCTACTGCATTGTTTCCCAAAGCATTATTTCCGCCAAAGGCACTTAATACTTCAATCGGTATTGCAAAAATAATTGTGTTTGATTGGTCAGAAGACACATCATTGATTGTAGATAGAGTTCTAAGATGCAAAGCCCCTGGAGAATTAGCTAGTTGTTGAGCGGCAAGAGATAGGTTTTTTGAAGCTTCTAGTTCGCCGCTTGCTTTTGTGATAACAGCTGCTTTTTCTCTTTCGGCTTCCGCAACTTTTGCAATTACCCTTTGCATTTCGGTAGGAAGTGCAATATCTTTAAGTTCTACGTTTTGGATTTTTACTCCCCAATCGTCTGTTGCTTTATCGACAATAGTACAAATTTCGTTAGAAATTCTTTCTCTATCGGTAAGAAGTTCGTCCAAAGTTACACTACCAACAAGATTTCTCATTGTTGTTTGAGCAAGTTGAGTTACTGCGTAGTAGCAGTTTTGAACAGAAAGCATTGCTTTCTTTGCGTCAAAAATATTAAAATAAATAACTGCGTTAATTTTGATTGTTACATTGTCTTTTGTAATGGCGTCTTGCTCTGGAACGTCAACAACTTTTACTCTTATATCAATTTTTTGATACTTGTGAAAAATAGGCAAAACAATGTGCCAGCCTGGCTCTAAAACTTTTTGGTATTTACCAAACAAAAATCTAACACCTCTTTCGTATTCGTCCACTTGGCGAATAGAAATAAGCAAAATAAATAATAGTACACCTGCAATAATCAAAAGTGCCATAAGTACTGGTGGCATAAAAAAATCTCCTTTTATATTGATATATATATTATACAAAAAAAACTTTTTGGTGACAAACAAATAAGTTAAAAAATTATATTAGATATTATTATTTAGTTTATTTTATGTCCCCTGCAACATATCTTTTCTTAAAAAACAAAATTAAGCTTTATATGTTTTTTTGTTTGTTGTGGGTACTTTTTATACAATAGCCAAAAAAATTTTTATGTCCCTTTTGCAATAAATTTAGGTTTATTATTTTACAAAAAAATATAAAATGCTATAATAAAATCATCAAACAAAAGGAAGTATTTTTTATGAGTTTTTGGGAAAAAGCTTTTGGCTGGAAATTAGACAGCAACGAAGGTGTATATAGCAACTATCCGCACATATTTAGCATTTGGCACTTTGTTGTTCTTGCTATTATAATTGGGGCTATAATAACTCTTGCATTGGTTGCAAAAAGAAAAGATAAAAAATGGCAAGACAAAATGTTTTTTGTAATAGCTTTGGTCTTTTTGGCACTTGAAATTTTAAGAATGACCTATCGCACAATAACATATTGTTGTTATGAAACATATTTTCCGGAGAAAGGAAACATATACAATTGGGCAGAAATAATTTCTTTTGCTCTTTGTACAATGGTCACATTTTTCTCTATCGTTACCCTTCTTATTAATAAAGAAAAATGGAATAAATTTGCATATGATGCAATTTTTCCTATAGCTATTTTTAGTGGCAGTGCAGCACTTATATATCCAGATATGCTAAACACTTATTACCCTATCTATCATATAATGAATGTTCAAACATTAATTACTCATGGATTATTAATTGCTTTGCCAATTCTTTTGATTGTAACAAAAAGACTTGTTCCAAAAATAAAAAATGGTTGGAAGCCAATGGTTACAATTTTTGGCTTTAGTATAATTGCAAGAATTATGAGCAAGCTAACTGACAGTAGTTTTATGTATATGAATGACGGCATAGAAGTTATTCCTAGCTGGAGCAACAAACCACTATATACTTACTACTGGATACTAGCTCTTATCTTTGCAGCGTGGATTGCATTATGTTACCTACCTTTTGAAATAAAGGACCTTATAAACAAGAGAAAATCTACACAACAAGCCTCTCAAGAAACAAAAACAGCTCTAGCCACAGAAAACGAAAAAACTGAAGATGCCGTAGAAAAAACTGAAACCCAAACAAAGAAAAGAACATCTACAAAAAAATCTTCATCTACAAATGCCACTGCAAAAAAACAACCTGCCAAAAACGTAAAAGAAACAACTTCTAAGACAAAAAAATCAACTAGCAAGTAGCACACTACAAATAAAAAAACAGCGAACTTTCATTTCGCTGTTTTTTGTTCGACCTATATGTTTTAACCTAATTATTCACAATCGATAATACTCTTTGTTCCTTGAGAAGATTCCCAATCGGCAGCAAATGTTGTGATTGCATTGTCGATATAGTTTGTATAATTTGCACAAACCATTTCTCTCAAAAGATCTGGTTGAATAGTCACTGCGTGAGCACCAGCCCCAAGTGCGTTGGTTACTTGTCCGCCATGGTGGAAACTTGCAGCCAAAATTTTTGTCTTTTTGCCGAAGTTGTCAATGTTTTGTCTAAAGCAAGCAACAGTTGTTTGAGCATCAGAACCACGGCTTTGAATACGATTATAATATGGTGCAATATAATCTGCTCCCGCTGCAATTGCAACAAGCCCTTGCATTTTTGTATATATAGCTGTTGCAGTTATTTTGAAGCCCCTTGCTTTTAGATTTTTGATAGCCTTAAGGCCTTCTTCAGTTACTGGAATTTTGATATAAACATCTTTGTCTATTTTGTCTACAATTTTTTCAGCTTCCATAATCATTTCTTGAGCCGTTTGAGATACAACTTGTATGTGTAAAGATCTTTCTTTACCTATTATTTCTCTTATTTTTCTAAAGTGTGCAAAAAAGTCAATTTTGCCTTCTTTTTTGATGATAGTTGGATTGCTAGTTACACCTACATATGGGTAGATCTCAGCAAACTCCTTAATTATTTCTAAATTTGCAGTATCAAGCATTAGTTCCATAATAATTTCTCCTATATTTTTGTATTTTCTTTTGCTCTTTTTATAAGTTCTGTTACATATTTGCTTTTTGTTGCTCTATATAACTTTCGGTCAGTTATTCCTTGAGATAATAATTCTTGTTTATGATTAGAATAAGCTATCGCTTCGCTAGGGTTTTCTATCAAATAATTTCTCAATATGATAAACTCTCTATACCTTTCGGTATCTATCACAACAAGGTGCAGGTGAACGTCTCCTTCGCCCGTTTCCCCTTGACGTGATGCAAAAAATTGATAAATATCTGTTCTGCTGTTTTGTGAAGGGAAAAATCCAAGCTGTGTTAATTTATCTCTAAAATCAACAAACTCATCATTATCCACTGCCCCTATCAAAACATCAATGATATTTTTGCCTACAATATTTTTTATTGCAGTAGACCCAACGTGGTCTATTGAAGCATCTTCGCCCAAAACAGCTCTCAATTTCTTTTCTGTTTCAAAAAATAATTCTTTGTTTTTGTTATAATCTTGAATTTTTAGTTCTACCATAAGTTTAAGTCCTTTATACTAAAACTTTTTTGAATAATTAAATCCATCTCTTACACGGCCGTTTTTGCCGTGAATTTTGATATCGGTTTTTTGATTTTTAGCAACTTGTTTTGCAATCTCTATTGCTTCGTTTTGTGTGCTAACCACACGAAAAGCTTTATCTGCATTGCCGCTAACAACTTGCCAACCATTTTTGTGCGGGGTTACATGTATTGACATAAATAGCTCCTTTTTTTTGTAGATTTGTTACAAAGCCTTATTATGCTGGATCTGTCCCACCATGATAAAATTCAAAATATATTATAATATTTTCATCCGGCATAATAAAAGAAATGTCATTTATAAAATGATATGGATTAGCTGCCTCTTCTATAATTCCATAAGTCCCTGTTTCTGTTATATAATAAATTTCCATAGCCATATAATTATCAGGCATTGAATAATCATTAACTATCAATTGAACTTCTTCTCCTGCCACAGCCGTGCTTTGACAAGAAGCATTAACATAATCATTATCCGCTATCATAATTGTATATTTTACTTCTTCGGTTGACTCAAATATCGCATATATAGTTTCCATGTCCAAATTGCTTGCTACATATACTCTATCTGTGCTCAAAAGTGTTCCATCAATAGTCTCTTGTCTCCATCCAACAAACTCCGCCCCTTCATATGGTATTGCCTCAACGGTATATAAACCTTCTCTTGGAATTGCAGTGATAATCTCTGCGATGCCTAAATTTTCATTATTTACTACAACATCTAAGCTGTATGTTGGAGCTGGGACGTCTTCTAGATTTGTCTCTACGTAAAGATTTATGTCGCAATTTGGCATAGTGAAACTTTCTCTAAAAGCTGTTTTTGTGGTTTCGTCATCACCTAGGGTATAGTACATTTTATCTATTTCATATCCGCTGCGCAACGTTATAGTAGGGGTAACAACAGTTCCCGCCTCAGCTGTTTCTACACATTCTACAGTTGCAGAGCCTGTTTGGGCTATATTAATAGAATATGGAGCTGTTACAAAAACAACATATACAGTTACATTGCCAGCTGGCATTGTAAATGAGCCTTCAAAATCTACTTCGGTAGTTGTTCCTTCAACGATATAATATGTTCTTGATAATTGATAGCCGTTATTTGGTGTTGCAGTAATTGTTATAGCGTTCCCAACCTCAGCCGAAGATACACAACTAATTGTTCCATTTGTAGCATTAGCTTTTGTTATTGTATATTCTATTTTTTCAAATACAGGTGTTAGTCTTATGCTGACACCATACATTCCGCCGTCAACTGGCATTGTAAAACTACAAGTTTCAAGATCAACAGAAATTGCTTGACCAGTTAATCTATTTTCACAAGTTAAACTTTTTAATCTATATTCTGGGTCTGGTACAACTGTAAAATAAACAACTTCTAGTTCTTCCGCCTTGTCTTGACAAATAACTTTACCACCGGTCACTGTTGCTACACTTATTGGATAATATACTTTTTCTTCAAATTCAACATAAACAACTATGTTGATTGAAGGCATAACAAATGAAAAACTATCGTCTGTCCATCCTATAATATCACAATCTATTGCGTTACCAAGCAAATCTTCAATATATACATATGCTGCTTCATAACCATCATCTGGTGTTATTAATATGCGAACAACATCTCCAGAATATGCTTGAGCTACACAGCTAATAGTTCCATTCTCTCTTTCTTCCGTTGTGATTGAATATTGAACGGCAGCCAACTCAAACTCGGCATATACAGTTACATTACCAGCCGGCATTGTAAATGAGCCTTCAAAATCTACTTCGGTAGTTGTACCATCTACTATATAATATGATCTTGATACAAAATACCCTTCGCTTGGTATTATTGTAACATCAACAGACTCTGTATACATAGCTTCAGACTCACAAACAAGTGTTCCACCAGTATTAGTAGAAAATAATATGTTAAATGTAGCAAGCTCCCATAGGGCTTCAAAATTTTTCGCCCCTGCAGAACCTTTTTCAATTTTTACATTTATAACAGGTGATGCGCCCTCTTTTTCAATCCAACCAACAAAATCATAACCTGTTTTTGTTGGAGATACCAATGTTACTTCGTCTTCAATTGTATAAGAAACAGGGGCATTTGCTGGCAATGTTCCGCCGTTTAGGGTGTAATTAATAGAATAAGAAATTGCACTGAATTCTGCATACACAGTTACATCGCTAGCCGGCATTATAAATTGATTGCCAGGAATTAAATTTTCGGTAGTAGAACCAGCGGCAATGTAATATAGTTTTGACAAACGATAACCTTCATTTATATTTACAGATACTGTTACTGTATCTCCAGTTTCTGCACTGGAAACACAAGAGATAGTTCCGTTAGCAATTGTAGCCTTTGTTATTGTATAAGTTCTTGCTTTGCTTGTATAAGTTGCGGTATATGTTTGATGTTGAGTTGCAACTGCTACCGTTGGAGTCCAACCAGCGAATATATATTCATATTCTGCAGTTGGGGATTTTGATGGAGTTTCTCCATCAAAAGAAGGTGTTGTGCCATAAGATACATTTGCATCTGTTTCGATTGTTGTTCCATCATCATTTATCCAAACAATTATGAATGTTTGTATTTGCCATACGGCAGTAAATTCTTTTGCTCCTGTAGAGCCTTTTGTAATTGTTATGTTTTTGTTTGGAGTATCACCGTCATTTATTATCCAACCAACAAAGTCATAGCCAACTTTAGTTGGAATTAGCAATGTTACTATATCTTCGATTGTGTAAGATGTTGCAGATCCGTTTGGCAATGTTCCGCCGTCTAAATTGTATGTAATATCATAATCAATTAAATCGAATTCTGCATAGATTGTTACATTGCTTTTTGGCATAACAAAAGAATTTGTAAACTCTACTTTATTTTCTACACTATCTCCAGCCTTGATATAATAAGTTTTGATAAGCTCAGCGCCTGAATCAGGAGTTGCTGTTACTATTACTGTTTCGCTATGTACAGATTGTGTTACACACTCAATGTTACCTTTAGTTATATTGTCTGCTTTTGTGATGGTATATACTCTTGGCAGAGCAGTAAATACTGCTGTATATGAAGCGTCTTCTACAACAGGAACAATCTCTGGTGTCCAACCCGCAAAAACAAAGTCATACTCTAAGGTTGATGGTTTTGTTGGCGCATCTCCCCAGTTATAAGGAATATCTCCGTAATACCAAGGCCCAGAGATTGTATTCAATAATGTTCCGTCGTAATTGTAAAAAGCTACACTATATTGGTTTGGCTGAAAGTATGCATAGAACGTTTTATTTTCTAAGTCATAACCAGAAAAGCTTGTAATGTTTTCGCCATTAAAGTCTTGATTGTCGTACCAACCGACAAAGTAAAAGCCTTCTTTTGTAGGGGTTGGTAAAGTTACTTCAGAGTCCCATATTCTGTAAGTTGTTAAAGTATCTTGTGGCAATGTTCCGCCATCTAAATTGTATGTGATTTGATAGTCTATAGCATCAAAAGATGCATAAATAACAACATCACTTGCTGGCATAATAAATGTATTGCCTTCAATATCTATCCAGTTTTCTTCGTTGTCAATGCTATACTTATATAACAAAACTTCACAACCAGTATCTGGATGAGCAACTATAGTTACTGTATCTCCAACGTAAGAAGTTGTTTGTGTTGGCTCAATATAACCATTTATTACAGAAGGTGAAACAGTTATATTGTAAGCTATTTTTTCAAAAATTGCATATACAGTAATATCACAGTAAGGCATTGTAAAATAGCCCTCTACTAGATCAACTCTATCGCCAGTTTCGCTAGCAATATAATATAGTTCGACAAGCTGCCAACCTTCTTCTGCAACAGCCCCACAATGTTCATTAGATTGATATTGAGCATTTCCACTAATAGTTATTGAGCCTTGTCCTTCAACAACTGTATTAATATCAAAAAATGCAAGTTCCCACTCTGCCCAAACCGAAATCTCTTTTGTTGAACCCTGTTCAATTTGATAATTTAGGATAGGTGCTGTTGATTGCTTGTCCATATAACCTATAAAGTTATATCCCTTTTGAGTTGGGTGTGGAAGTGTAAATGTAGGTGTATTAATTGTGTAATATGAAATTGTAGTTGTCTCAAAACTTCCGCCACATAAATCATATTTGATTTCATATTTAATCTCTTTTAGATTGATAAATATTGATATATGGTGGGGTGGCATTTTGAAACGATTGTTATGAATAACAACTTTTTCATCACTGCCATCTATGACATAGTATATTTCTTCTACATCATAACCCTTTGGGGGATTGATATTGATATCTACCATTTCATCAGTTGCGGCTTTGTTGGAAATATTATACACGCCGTTGTTTTGGGTAGAGATTGTAAACTCTTTTGCCTTGTAGGTTGCTGTATACTTTCCGCTAGTGTTTTTTGACATAACAAAAGAATAAATTCTACTACTACTGATAGGATTTCCATCTTTTATCCAGCTCTCAAAATCGTAGCCTTCTCTCTCATCAGCGGTTAATGTGACTATTTCGTTTTCTTTGTAGCTGCCATCTCCCGACAAATAACTTAAAGTTTCAAAATCGCCATAAAATTCTATTGTAAGCGGCCTTTCTCTAAGCAAAAAATACCAACCAGCAAAACCTGCTCCGCCTAGCATTATTAGTATTAATAAAACTATAAAAAACTTTTTCATAATTACACCTATATTATTACTAAATTATATATATACATTATAGCATCTAATAAAAAAATAACAAATAAAAAATCTTTATAATACCGTAAAGATAAAAAAGACAGCAAAATTTTTGCTGCCTTTTTTATTAGAATTTTTTAAGTGTTTCTTGAACAAGTTTCATTTCGCATTTTCCAGCATAATTTGCTTTGAAATGTTTCATAACAGAAGGGATACTCTTGTCATCAAGTGCTGCGATTACATTATAAATTTCTTCTGCGCTCATCATTTGAGGAAGGTAACCTTCTAGAATTTTTGCTTGTCTTTCGATTTCGCTTGCTTTTTCGCTGTTACCAGCTTTTTTGTAGTTTTCGGCTTCGTCACCTAATTCTTTGATTGTTTTTTGCAAAATAGCAACCATATCAGCGTCTACAAGTTCTTCACCTTTTTCTCTTTTTATGATTGTTTGTTGCATTGCTTTTGTCATAACTATGCTATATATACTTCTTGCAACTGTGTCTTTTTCTTTAAGAGCAGTTACGTTTGCTTTTTTAATATCGTCTAAAATCATAATTTTATTTTCTCCTTATTATATTCTCATTCTGCGTTTTACTACGATTACTCTAATGATAACTATCACTAAAATCAAACCTAGAGCTCCTGCTCCGTAATAGATAATTTCCATTGGAAATTCCTTTTCTCCTTCAACAGTTAATGTAAATTCAATAACTGAAGAAGAGTTGCCATCGCTATCTACAAAGTATAGTTTGATTGTATATGTTCCGGCTGTATTTGTATCAACTGAGCTATCATCAATATTCAAAAATCCTTGTTCACGAAGTTCTGCCCAACCACTAAAGATTGTTCCATCTTCGTCATCTTGTATTCTGTACAAAAAGTCATAGATGTTAAATGTTCCTGCAACTGGGATTTTTGCACTTGTAGCAAGCATTTCAATAACAGGATTTCCACCAGATACAACGCTTACAGTAACTGATCTTGAAGTTTCGTTATTTGAGCTGTCTTTGAATAGATATGCTATTTGATATTCACCAAGAGTTGTAAAATCAATTGTTTGTTTTTCTACTCCATTTTGAGTTATTTTGATAGAGATTGGGTTTAGTTCACCATCTATTTCGTCAAAACCTGTAAAATATCCGCTAGTTGTAAAGTCTGGATACTCTCTGCCTCTAATAAATGTTGTAGTTTTTTCATTAACTAGTGTTGCTGTAGGAGCTGTCTTATCTGAAATATTAATTGTAATTGTATATTCTGGGCTAAGCTCACCATCACTGTCTATTGCTTTATATTTAAGATAACAAACACCGATAAATGGAATATCTCTTTCTTGAGTTTCGTTGTATACAGGTAAAATGTTGAATGACACTTGACCATTTGTATTAAATGATGGATTGTTTATTATAACCGGAAACCCTTCGCTATCGGTTAGGCTGCCTACAAAGATAAATTCAACGCCGCTAGCATCATCTGTTGCAAGACCTGCTAGGTTGATTTCTATATCGTCTGTATAAGTAAACTCATATGATTTGTTTTGTGCTGTTGGTGCTTGGTTTTGAAGCGAAATTTCCATAATAACTTGAGTTTCGTTTCCTGACTCGTCGCTAACAGCATAGATAACAGAATAGTTTCCTTCGCCGTTGAAAGAATATCTTTCTGCTCCACTAAAAGCAAATCCAACTGGTGTTATTGTTACATCATTTAAGCTCAAAGTAGATGAGTTATCAGATACGTCTTCTAAGTAGTGGTTTCTAAACCAAACAGTTTTTCCTCTTCTTACTTGAAGTGTATATTTACCTGTTCCTTCGTTATACAAAAGGTTTATTGTATCGTCATCATCTTTGTCTGCAAGTGTAATTGTTGGTGGAGTTTCATCTTTGAAAATAATTGGGTATGTTTCATCTTCACTAATAGAAACCGCGTCACTTGCATTGAATATAAATACAACTTGACCAGATAATCTCACATCTGGAGTAAATGTATACACATTTACATTTAATTCGTCTTGAATAAGACTTCCTTTTGAAGACCTTGCAGAGTATATCACCGCATCTCCGTCTGGATCTTCTGCTGTAACAGTAAAATAAATTTGAGTTCCCATTGGAACTTCTGCATTTTTTGAAATATTACGATCTGACCCAACTTCTCTTGCTCTTACACTTAGTATAACCGGAGCTCTGTCAACAATTTCTAAAGTAGCAACTGCAGTTCCGGTCAAAGAAGTTGCTTCGTCAACAAATTTATAAGTAATAACATATATTCCAGCTTCATTAAAATTAATATCGTCATAAACTATTTGTAGTTTTGTTTCATCCAAAATAACATCTGAGCTAGCTTCTGTTCCATCATATAAAGTAATACTTCTTATATTATTTCTAAAAATATCATCTATATCATTTAGCTCGCCTTTATTATAGGAAATAACGGTTTCATATAGCGAGATAACCGGACTTTGCGTTGTTGTGGCAACAACTTTCAAATACACAGTTTCCTGGTATTCAGTTCCAATGTCATAAAATGTTAGCGTAAGATAAAACGTTCCAACTTTAATTCGTGATTGCCTAATAATAAAATCAAAGGCTGTCGCTGGCTCTGAAGCAGATGCTCCAGGAGTTATTATTCCTACAACAGAAAAATTATCATCTCCAGCAATCTCCACCTCAATATTACTATAAGATTGCGTTGTTATAACATGCCCTTCTATATTTTGCCCAGCGTTGATTAGAATTTCATATCTAGAACTTTCAGTTGTAGAAGGAACGGTTTGATCTTCAATATATACATGCAAATTGTCTGGAACTATAATCTCTTTTTCGATAAAAACTACTATTTCCCCCATATGTTCTGGACTTTGTCCAATCAACAAATAAACAGGGATTTCTTGTGGCTCATTAAATAGTGTTCTATCTATACATGTTGACACATCAAAACTAATATCAAAAGACCCTTCTTCGGCAACAAGTTCTCCATAGCTTAGACTATCTGCATCATATAAAGTTCCACCTTGATAATACCCTAAGATATAATTTTTTGCAAAATTTTCATCAAAAGTATATCCTGCAAGACTAGAATATTGAATTTTTACTTGTCCTTCATAATCGTTTTTATAATATAAACCCTCGTTGATAAATGTAATAGCATATGATGAAACATTTGTTTTATATGTCTCTCCACCTTCTGTCACCATACCATAATAATATAGGTTGACAATACCTGAGGCATTCCCCGCAACTTCTAAAGTAAGTCGAGTATTTGTATAAGTAAAAGATCTAATAACGCTTATTCCGCTTGTAACGGTATAAGTTCCATCACTTTCTGTTGTTGTGTATGGGTTACCCGCACTATCACAAAAATGCAATGTAATATCTCCAGCACCTGCATTTGCAAACAATCTTGAATATGGAACTTCTGACAATGATGGATTTGACATGTCAGAAAGAGCAATATCCAAAGTCACACTATCGCTGCTTGTAGGAACATGCCCTAAATATTTAAAGTCATTATAAATATTATATGTCGTTTCATAACCCTGTGCGGTTACAGTTCCTGCTGCATATGAAGTATATGCCATAGCAGATATGAAGTTATAGTTAAAAACAATTGATAAACAAAGTATCAATGATATAAAAAATCTTTTCATACACTACTTCCTTTATATATTATAGATATATCATTTATGCTTTTTTTTGTCAATTTTATTTAATTGTTTTGCAACTATTTGACAAATTTGGTATTATGTATTTATGGAAGATAAAAACACACGACAATTTACAAAATTAGACGAAGGTTTTGAGTGTAAAAATTGTGGAAAAATGGTTACTCCGCTAAAATACACTTCCCGAGACCATTGCCCGCATTGTTTATACTCTCTACACGTAGACATAAACCCTGGAGATAGAGAATGCACATGTAAGGGCTTGCTTAAACCTACCGGTCTTGAAAAGAACAAAAAAGGCTATCAAATTGTATATACTTGCACAAAATGTGGACAAACTAAGAAAAATATCATAGCAGAAGATGATAGTTACGACAAAATACTTAGACTTAGTAGCGGCAGAAGTATTTAGTTTTGATTGACTTTAATCCTAAATCAACATTATAATAAAAACATAAAATAATAAATAGGAGCAAATATGTTAAAAAATATCCTAAAAAAACTAGCAGCATTATCGATTGTAATGTTTATATCATTTGCGGCGGCGGCTTGTGGTGAAAAATCATTTGAAGACACACCTTACGGAGAGAGTGACAAAACAACAGCCGAGATTATAACTTTTTACAACTCGTCTTATGCAGGAAACTTGCAGCTTAAGGCAAAATATGAAGGTAGCTCTACTCACGTATCTGGCGCAACTACAACCAAAACCGATTACACATATATCATTGGCAAAATAGGTAACGACAACTATTGCAAAGTTGACCAAAACATCACTGTAAATGGTATGCCTTATCAAACAATCTCTACTATCTACTATAAAGATACAAAGGCAACAGCTACAACATCTACAGTAACTGGAACTTCTACAAAGATAAAAGAATATTTCCGTACAGACAACATAAACAGAGACCTTTTGTTAACTATTTTCCCAGCACTATATGAAGAAAGCATTGAACAAACTGGTCATAAAGAATATGACGAAGAGCATTATTACAAAATGACTCTTACAAAAGATAGCGTTAATGACGAATTTACAAACCCTATCATCACAAGACCAGAAAATACTTTTATCACATATTACGCTTATGAGTTTGGTGTAAATAAGGGTGGATATATTTCTTATTTTGTACTAGAATACAACTTAGAAGATAGCACACGTACAACTGTTGCTACATTTACATCAACAATCAAACTTATCCCGCCATATGGTGCAGATATGTATATCGGCGAAACCCCTGATTTTAGTGAATATACAGACCCAAATGCAACTCCTGAGCCAGAGCCTGCCCCAGGCGGATCTGAATCATAATAAAAATCAAGAAACTATACTTTAATGTATAGTTTTTTGTTGTAAAAATATAAAGCATTTTTTATATTTTGCTTTTTGTTTACACAAATCATTTGCTAAAAGTAGATATAAATTGCTAATATTAAAATATAAGTTACAAAAGGAAAAATTATGTTATGAAAAAATCATTATCAACAAAATGGAAAGTAATAATCTTTTGTATGGCGATAATCGTTGCTATGACAAGCACTGGTTTTACAGTATGGGCTATCGCTCGCAACTACTTTAGATATAATGCTGATTTTGAAGTAAATATCACCGGCGGAAGATATGTTAATGCAAGTATTACAGGTGCTTCTTACGTTGCTGGTAGCGGGACTTCTTATGAAACTTTGGATACAGCTACTTTCAATGGCGAAACTGAAAATGAGACAAGCACTCTTGCATTCAAAAATCCAATAACAATGCAAAATGACGAACAAGTCTCAAAACTGCGTTTTGAAATCACAAACAACTCACCTTACTCAAATCACAATGACCTTATCATAAAACCAAGCATCACAACTGAAGATATAGATGACGTAATCATCTCTTGGTATTATTCTACAGATGATGTCACCTATTTTGCTTATGCAGAAGAATATCTAGTTGCTCACAAAGGAAATACTTTATATGTAGAACTTAGAATGCTAGCAACCCAAAATTTGTTTGGTAATGTAAGCTTTGAAGATAGCGTATCTATAGACATGTATTCAGAAATGGATCCACCAACAGACTTTGCATACGAATATGACTATGAATATGACGAAACAACATTAACCGCAACAAAAACTCAAATTTGTCCAACTTGCGACCTTTGTGCTCACTCTTACACAACAGAAACAATGGATGAAAGTGAGTATATAGTAGCTGATGGGAATACTTATTCCGGCTCTTCAGAAAAAGTTTCAAATAAAGTAATTTTTCTTGAAGGAGAAAATCAATATAATATAACCTTTTCTTGCGAACTAGAAAATGTTGTATTGTGTCAACCAAACAACTCAACCACACTTATCGATAGTCTTACATTGGAAGTATTAAGTAACGATAGGAGCTCTATATTTAACAATTTAACTTTTGTAGGATTAAACTTTGCCAACAATACTATTAATGTTACCCCCCACGCTTCTTTCGAAGGATCTATAGCGGACTTTACTTTAATGTCAAACATTAAATTTATAAACTGTTCAATCGCATATAATATATTCCAATTCACAGCGTTTGATACAATAATCGACAACCTACTTATAAAAAATTGCGCCTTAGGTTCTTATGGTGACCCAATGGATTCTACCGCTTACACAGTAAGCGACATCAACAACCTTGTTTATGAAAATAATAACATATATAATGCAACAAATATTGTTTTTGAAAATGTTAACAATCTTGTTATAAAAAATAATTTTACTGATTTGGTATCTCCTTCATTTAAGAGCATAAGTGGTGATATTTATATTGTTAATAATGGCGAAGGTGTTTATTATAATTTCACAGAAACTACAACAAACGCAAAATTCTTTATCAAGAACAACCATATAGAGTTACGATATGCTACAGAATTTGTAACTATAGTTTCTCCTATAAATACAGTAATTGAATCTTGTGATAATTCAATAGACGGACAAGACAGAACTCCATATAAATTTAATCAAGGAACTTCTAGTGCTACTATAGAAATAAAATGATATTGTTAACAAAAAATATAAAAAACCTTATCTTGTATGATAAGGTTTTTTTGTTTTGTATTAAACTAAATTCTATACTTTTTTGTTTATATTAGTGATTACTATATCTACATCTGTATCACATACGTTTTTGATAAGGGTGCCACCTATTTCCACATTTTTAGGTAGGCGGGCGGTTTTTATCTCTTGCAAAACAGCAAAGACTTTTTCTTTTGGTACGGGTTTTGATGATTTAAGAGAAATAGTTTTGTCTTCAAACTTTTTGATTGTGGTTACCATACGTTCTGGTTTTGTTACTTCTCTCTCGCCATAGATAACACCTCTTGGGCAAGCATTACCTGTAACAGTAATTTTTCTGCCTTTGGTTACATCTAGCTCACAACCACGGGGACACATAATACATATTACTTTCATATTATTTATCCTCCTTTACTTCGATTGTTATGTCGCCAGTTACTTTTGATTTGTCCAAAACCAAAGTTTCCATTTCGGCTGGGAGCATAATTGGTTTGTCTTTTGTTACAATTATCTCTTCGCCACATTTTACAACAAGTTTTGTATTTTCAAAAACTTTGCTTACTCTAAATCTAATATAACAAACACCTTTTCCGGTAAACAATGTTTTAGGTACGGTATATCTAATTCCGTTGCCGCATTTGATGGCAACGCTTTCCGTTCTCTCTAAGCTATTTTTTACAAATTTGCCAGCATTGCTTCCGCAAGTTTCCGCTTCGACAGTTACGTTATCTACGATATCGTGAACGTGCAATACATTGCCACAAGCAAAAATGCCTTCTTTGTTTGTTTGCAAATATTCATCAACAATAGCTCCGCCTGTGATATTATCAAGTTCTATTCCAAAGTCACTTGCAATTGTGTTTTCTGGAACAAGCCCTACTGACAATATAACAGTGTCACAAGGTATAAATTCTTTCTTTGATAAATCCATACTAAAGTCAGGGTTTACAGGAGCTACGTATATTCCTTCTACTCTGTCTTTACCCACAACTTCTACAATGGTTTTGCTAAGGTGAAGTGGGATATTGTAATCATCTAGGCATTGAACAATATTTCTTTTTAATCCAGATGGATAAGGTTGAACTTCATATACGCCAAGGACTTTTGTTCCTTCAAAAGTAAGACGTCTTGCCATAATAAGACCAATATCTCCAGAGCCAATAATGACAGCTCTCTCGCCGACTTTTTTGCCATAGATATTAACTATCTTTTGCGCGCAACCCGCTGACAAAACTCCAGCTGGTCTTGTACCACATAGATTGATGGCTCCAGCTGGTCTTTCTCTACAACCCATTGCAAGAACTATTGCTTTTGCGGATATTTTGAAAGCGCCCATTGGGCTTACTACTTCTAGTAAGTATTGTTTTTTGTCTGTGAGTTTATTTATTACGTTGATTGGAAAATGTCTATCTCTAATTTTAGTAACAGTTGTTTCTAGCATTACAGAGATATCGCTATCTTTGATTTTTTGAACAAAGGCGTTTGCATATTCCGGTCCGGTCATTTCGCTTTTGAAATAAGTAAGACCAAAACCATTGTGAACGCATTGATTTAATATTCCGCCAAGGCTTGCGTTTCGCTCCAAAAGCAATACACTTGTTGTTTGCTCTCTTGCTTTAAGGGCTGCAGCCATACCTGCAGAGCCGCCGCCGACTACTACAACGTCATAATTATAGTTCATAAATGCCGCCCTCCTTTATATCGCCAGTTACAACAGAAGTTTCGCCTTTGAATTTAACTTTCTTTTTATCTATATTGTATTTTTTCGCAACAATGTCAAGAAGCGCAGGATAACAGAAAGACCCTTGGCATCTACCCATGGTTGTGCGAAGTCTTCGTTTTATTCCGTCTGTTGTAAGTGGGTGAATAGGTCCTGATAAAACTTCGTTTATCTCGCCTTGAGTTATGTTTTCACATCTACAAACTACTCTGCCGTAGTTGCTATCTTTTTTGATTAATCTATTAAGAGCAAACTTGCACATAGTTTTTGTATTTGTATATGGTTTTCTCTTTAATGTCTTTTTATTTACAAAAACAAGACCTTTTTGAGCTAGCATATCTTTTACGTATTCGGCAATAGCAGGGGCTGCACTAAGTCCTGGAGAACATATACCCGCAACAAATAAATAATTGTCTACGCTATCACTAAACTTGATATAAAAATCATCACCGACCTTTACTCTCACGCCCGCATACATTTTGATTACTTTGCGGAAATTAATATTGTTTAGTGTTTGAGTAGTTTTTGTTTTTATCTCTTGAATACCTGCGTTTGTAACTGCCGTTTCAAACTCTTCTATATCAATAGCTGTTGGGCCAAGTCCGGTGTTGCCAGAAACAGTAGGAACTACAAGTATGCCTTTACCTTTATTGCTTGGAAGTGGGAAAATTGGCATTGGAGCTAAGTTTTCGCCCTTGTCAAGAAGCATATATTCACCCTTGGTCAAAACAACAGGCAAGTCTTCTGCTCCGATAATTTTGCTCACTTCGTTAACACCTGCACCTGCGCAGTTAATAACAAAATCACACTTGATTTTTTCGCCATTGGTAAGGGCTAGTTCAAAACCTTCTTTTTTCTTGCAACTTTTTATCTCAGTATTTAGATAAAGCTTTCCGCCGTTGATAATTCCTTCTTCGCAATATGCAATACAAAAGTTGTATGGAGATATTATCTTGGCAGTTTTTGCATATAGTGCATACTCTATGCTATCGCTAATATTTGGGATAAGTTTTTGTACGGCTGATTTTTTCAAAATCTTCATACCTGTTACGCCATTTGCTTTGCCACGACTAAAAAGGTCTGTTAACTTTTCAAGCCCGTCACTTCCTGCAACTACAACAGAGCCGCAGTTGATAATTTTTTCACCAAGACGCTTTGCTTCGCTATTGTACATTTTGTTGCCTTGGACGTTTAGTTTTGCCTTCAAAGTATTTTCAGCACAATCATAACCTGCGTGAATTATACCACTATTTGCTTTGGTTGCACCAAGAGCTACATCTTCACCTTTTTCTATCAAAGCAACTTTTACACCGCTTCTTGCAAGCAATGAAAAAATAGAAGTTCCTACAATACCGCCACCTACTATAGCACAAGAATAATCCATATTTGCTCCTTTTATAATTTTTTGGTCAAAAACACTTTATTTATTTTCAATTTAATAATATACTTTAGATAGAAATAAGTCAAATATTAACAACCCGCAAAGGGTTAAAATATTTCATTTTTGTATAAATAAATTGTGGAGGTGGCTATGAAATACATTGTTGCACTTGATGAAGGAACAACGTCAGTAAGGGCGGTTCTTTATAATACCGAAAGCCACTCTATCGAAAAAATAGAAAAGCAAAGATTTAAGCAAATTTTTCCGGCGTCTGGTCTTGTCGAACATGATGCAAATGTCATCTGGAACAAACAAATCGGCTCACTAAAAAAATTGACTGCAGACATTGACCCAAAAGATATCTATGGCATATGTATAACAAACCAAAGAGAAACTGTAGTTGCTTGGGATAAGCGTACCGGAAAACCTATTTGCAACGCAATTGTTTGGCAATGCAGAAGAACAGCAAATATGTGTAAAAAGCTAAACAAAGACGTGGCTCTTTGCAAAAAGATAAAACAAAAAACAGGGCTTTTGCCTGATGCGTATTTTAGCGGAACAAAAATTAAGTGGATACTTGACAATGTAAAAGCTGCAAAAAAACTTCTTAAAGAAGGCAACTTGCTGGTTGGAACAATTGATAGCTATCTTGTATATAGGCTAACCGGCGGCAAGGTACACGCAACAGATGTAACCAACGCATCTCGTACAATGTTGTTTAATATAAACACCTTTGAGTGGGATCAAGAACTTCTTGACCTGTTTGGAATACCAAGAGAAATTTTACCAAAAGTTCTTAACTGCTGTGATGATTTTGGAACAACAGATATTTTGGGCTCGCCTATCAAAATAACAGGCGTTGCCGGCGACCAACAAGCATCTCTATTTGGTCAAGGTTGTTTTGAAAAGGGAGATATAAAAAACACCTACGGCACAGGCTGCTTTATACTTCTTAATGTCGGCAATACACCTATTATCAGCAAAAACGGTCTTCTTACAACGGTTGCTTGCTCTCCTACTGGCGAAAAGGTATACGCAATAGAAGGTAGCGTATTTAACGCAGGCAGTACGCTTGACTGGTTTTTGAAAGAATTTAGAGTTGTTAGAAATCACGCAATTATCAATAAACATATAGAAAAAGTAAACGACAACGGCGGGGTTTATCTAGTTCCTGCGTTTACCGGTATTGGAGCTCCTTATTGGGATATGGACGCAAGAGCAATGATAACTGGCCTTAGCCGTGGCTCTAACCTATCACACATCTGCAGAGCAGTATACGAAAGTATGGCTTTCTCGACATATGATGTTATGAAACTTATCTCAAAAGAAAGTGACCTTAACATAAAAACCCTAAAGGTAGACGGCGGAGTATCATCAAACGATTATATGCTGCAGTTCCAGTCTGACCTACTTAACGCAAAAGTTGTAAGAAGCAACAAAGAAAGCACTTGTCTTGGTGTAATTTATCTATGCGGACTTGCGACAGGCGTTTATAAAAACCTTGATGAAATCAAAAAAATAATTACAACTTACGGAGAGTTTAGTCCTACTAAAAACCGTGAAGCTGTAAACAACAACATAAAAGGCTGGGAAAAAGCCGTTAGACAATGTCTAAAAAAATAGGAGGCAAATATGAAAGGAAAGTTTATAAAATCTTTTGATAAAACAGATATTTACTGTTATATCTGGGACAAAGTAGAAAAACCTGTTGGTATTGTTCAAATAGCCCACGGAATGCAAGAACACGCAGCAAGATATGATGACTTTGCAAAATTCCTAAACAAACACGGATATATTGTATTTGCTGACGACCATAGAGCCCACGGCAAAACAGCAGGCTCTGTGGAAAATCTAGGAAAGTATGAAGGCGGAAATTTGTTCTATGACACAATGAAAGACCAAATGTTCTTCTCTGCTATGCTAAAAGAACAATATGATGATTTGCCACTATATATGTTTGGTCATAGTTACGGCTCATTTATAACCCAAAACTATATTCAAAACTGCGACCTATACAGCAAGGCAATTCTTTGCGGCTCTGCTTGTATGAAAGGCAGTGTTGCAATCAAACTTGGTAAATTTATCGCCAGCAGAATAATGAACAGAAAAGGTCCAGACAAAGTTGCTACTATGGTAGAAAACATTATGAAAGGCTCTTATAACAAAGCTGTCAAAAATGGTTCTTGGCTAAATACTGACGAAGACGAAGTAAAAAAATACGAACAAGACCCTTATTGCGGAACCCCATTTTCTGCCAAATTTTATAATGACTTTTTCACTGGCCTTCTTAACTCTTACAACAAGCACAAACTTCAAGAAATCAACCATCATAAGCCAATACTTCTAATCTCAGGAAAAGATGACCCTGTTGGTGGTATGGGCAAAGATGTTATAAAACTATTTAAGCTATATCACGAAGACGACATTGATGTTACAATGAAACTTTATGATGACGCAAGACACGAAATTTTGAACGAACCAATCAAAGAAATGGTTTATCAAGATATTCTAAACTTTATTCAAAAACCACTTGATAACGAACATTGCAAGCTTTATCCAAAATTTAAGACCAAGGCAAATAAAGCAATTGCAAAAAAATCAACAAAAAACGCAAAGCAAGCTGCAACAAGTTCAAAAAAAGCTACAAAAACAACCAAAAAATAAATTAAAAGCCACTAATTGATTAGTGGCTTTTTTGTTTGAAGATAAACAAAAGTATGCTATATTATAGACAAATAAAGATATTGGGGGAATTTTTATATGCAACAAAAAGTAAAAGATTTTAACGACTCTATGCCTTGCCACAAAAAGCCAATGCCGGCATCTGCAAGACTACTTGATATATCTAGTGAAATAGGCGAACTTGCAAAAGAAGTTCTAAAAGCATCAAACTACGGAACAACTGATTTTTCTGTAACAGAAGATTTTGAAATGGAACTTGGAGATGTTTTGTACTCTTTGCTATCTTTAGCAAATGAAACCGGTGTTGAT
This sequence comes from Clostridia bacterium, assembly GCA_045534265.1. Taxonomy (GTDB): domain Bacteria; phylum Bacillota; class Clostridia; order Christensenellales; family UBA1242; genus CAKVLS01. The sequence goes on along the minus strand of JAZSJH010000002.1, from coordinate 39,831 downwards.
AGCGAAAAAGCCCTTGATAAAATATTAGCAAAATACAAAGCCCGCATAGAAAAGAAAGGCTCTATGGGTAGCGAAAATTAAAAGGTAAAATTATGGAAATAAAAAGAGTAACAACAATAGATGATGCTGATACTTGTGATAGATTTTTGACAGAACTTATAAAGTACGAATCAAATCTTGATAAGGTGATTAATGATAAATTTTTTGTACAAGATTTTTATCGCAGAGCTTTAGATAATGAAAACAAATATCTTGCTTTGGCTTTTGAAAACAATCAACCACTTGGCTTTATTTATGCTTATAGAAAAATAGAAAAAGGGACTTCTTTTTTAGACAATATTATTGAAATAGACGGGCTTTTTATCAAAGAAGATAGCCGCTCAAATGGTATAGGTTCTGCGCTAATTAACGCAGTAGAAAACTGGGCAAAGAAAAACTACTCTACCGCCCATATTGAAATAACATATATAAACGCAAACACCCCTGCCGAAAGATGCTACAAAAAACTAGGCTATACCCCTATCAAAACAATCCTTCGTAAAAAGATATAATACTTTTTTTGAAAGGCTTTGTTTATATGTCTTAATCAAAGACACAAAAAAAGACTTGAATATTATCAAGTCTTTTTTTCTTTTTATTATTGGTTTTCGCTAAGCATATTTTCAAGCTCTTGTCTTGTTTCTTCGCTCTTGTATAGTTCTTTATACATTTTGCATCTTCTAAATAGTTGATTGTGTGTACCTTGGTCAAGAATTTTTCCACTTTCTAGAACTACTATATTATCTGCGCCAACAATAGTTGACAATCTGTGAGCTACTATAATAATTGTGTGGTCTTTTTTAAGGCTATCGATTGCTTTAACGATAAGTCCTTGGCTTTCGTTATCTAAGGCTGATGTTGCTTCGTCAAAGACAATGATTTTACTGTTTTTAAGTAGTATTCTTGCAATAGCGATTCTTTGCTTTTGTCCACCAGATAGCATAACGCCGTTTTCACCAACCAAGCTATCAAGACCTTTATCAAGTTTTTTGATAAAGTTGTAGATTTGAGCTCTTTTAAGGGCAGATATCATTTGCTCTTCAGTAGCATTTGGGTTTATAAACAACAAGTTTTCTCTAATAGTTCGGTTAAAAATATATGGCGCTTGAGTTACGATACCGATATTATCTCTTATCGCATCTTCTGAAAGTTCATTAATGTCATATCCATCTATAAGAAGTTGACCATCTTTTATATCATATAGCTTATTCAAAAGTGCAAGTATTGTACTCTTACCGCTACCACTCTTTCCTACGACTGCTGTTGTTTTGTTAGGCTCAAAAGTAAGGTTAAGTTTTTCTAGGACATTTTCGCCTTCGACATAACCAAAAGTAACGTCTTTGAATTCAATTTTGCCTTCTACTTTTTCGATTGTTTTGTCGCCAAATTTTTCTTTAGGGAAATCATCCATAATTTCAAATACTCTTTGAGCGGCAAGTTCACCTTCGATTGAGTATTGTTTAATCATAGCAAAGTAATTTGTAAGACCTTTTACGTTGCCATGGTACATATAGATTACCAAAAATCCCGCAAGTGAGATATATCCAAACTTAATAAACAATATACCCATAACAAAGAAACCTACTTCAAAGAAAGCCCCAACTATGTTACGAATAAGCACCCATTTACGTCTTGTAAATCTTGATAGTCTGTGGATATCAAGTGCGTGTTCAAACTTTTCGCCAGAGTCTTTGATTGTGTTGTTTCTTATGTTAAGGCTCTTAACATCTCTAAGTCCACGAACTTGTTCGTTGTATGAACCTGTTGCAATTTCTCTTTTTTCTCTAAACTTCTTTCTTTGTAAAAACCACATTCTTTCTTTTTTGCTATCAAAAGCCCAAAGAACTAGTACATACACAACAAGCGCAATAAAGAACCAAATATTTAGAAATGCGATATAGATAAGGAATGCAAAGTTTGAAATAACATCCAAAATTACACTCATTATATCCATAAGAACGTCTGAGCATTTGCCAGCGTCTTCGTTCATTCTTTCGATATAAACACCGCTGTTTGTTTGGTCGCTTTTGGTCATTGTTACAGATGTAATGCTACGAATCAATGCTTGTTTTATATCAAACACAACCTTACTGTCCATCTTAACATAACATACACCGTGTATGTGGTTGAATATTTCTACCACAACTCTTATTCCAACAAATAAAAGAGCAAATGTTAAAGCGCTGTCGTAGTTTAGCTCTGAAAGATTAGCCAAAGCTTGTGCACTAAAGATAGGCCCAAAAAGTCCAACTACACCACTGATAACAAGTGACAAAATGGTCGCTATAAATAGCCCTAAATACTTGCGGTAAAAAGGAACAAGTTTCTTTAGCCCTTTATAACCTTTTAGTTTGTTTACAGGTTTTTTAGCTTTTTTGTCTGTTATGATAGGTGTTTCTGTTTTTGGGGCTTCAACTTTTACTTTTGTTTTTTTCTTTGTAGTTTTTTCTTTAACTACAATTTCTTGTGTTTTCTTTCCCATAATTTTATCCCTATTATATATATTTATAATTTTAGTATACTAATCTTATTACAATGCAAGTTTTATGTCAATAGTAAACTTGCAATTAAAATGACATTTTTTGCAAAATTTCGCCATCTAAACTTTTTATTGTTATTTCTCTGTTTTCTATCACCATATAACTATGCTTGCTGTTAAGTTTTGGAAGCGATACAGAGCCTGGACTTGCAAACACTACGCCATTTTCTTCTTTGATAAAAGGCACATGAAAATGCCCATACAACATCACATCACCACAATCGTAAGGAACATTGTCAAGGTTGTATCTATGCCCGTGAGTTAGTGTAATAACTTTGCCTTCATACTCAAGGTCCACCCTTTCTTGCATCTCAAACTCCGAAATCATTTGGTCAACATCTGCATCACAGTTGCCTTTTATTGCGATAAGACAATGTTTATAACCATTAAGTGCTTTTGCTACATCTGCAGGATTATAATCTTCAGTCAACGGATTTCTTGGTCCGTGATAATAAAAGTCCCCCAAGATAATAAGCTTATCCCCTTTTTCACCGACAAATCTATCAAGAAGTTTGTTTGTATAATATAGTGATCCGTGAATATCTGATGCTACAATTAGTTTCATTTCATATTTTTCCTTTTAATACCTATAGTTTAGCACAAAAAACTAAAGATTTCACTCAAAATCTCCCCAAAAATCAACAATTTGCTATACCTTTTTAGAATAATGGGTATAACTTATATATCAAAACAAAAAACCTACTAAAAATTAGTAGGTTTTTTATACTAAGTATTAATTATACAACTTTGTAATGTATGCCTTTTGGAACGCCCGCTCCTACTCTTTCTACCATAGAAAGTGGTCTTTCTATTGTTTGTGATGGATTTTCTTCGGCTTTGCAAGTCATCATTATAGTTGTAAACTGAGAAACATCAAAATAAGTGCCTTCAAGTTCTCCAGACCATTTTATGTATCCAGGCTCTGAAACAATCAAGCCATCTCCTTCTTCCATAAAATCATACATAATGCCTGTTGCTGTTCTGCTCTTTCTTACAGAATAAGTATTTAGCGGAGTTGTAAGGCTTGTATCATTATAAGCATAAGTTGTAACGCTACTGCCATCTTCTGCAAACTTATAAATCAAAAATTGTGGTCTTACAAGTTCTATAGATGCATCAAAAAACGCTGACTTTGCTTGCTCTAATGTTGAAATGTTAGGGTTTTGGGTTATTGTAGAAATAACGCCTTGATCGTAAAACTCTTCTACAAACTCTTCGCTTGTATATTGTGCTATATAGCTAATATCTGTGCCTGGATCTATAAATGGACAATAAATGCTCTGAGCTTCTTGTTCCAAAGTTTCTGCCCTATCAAAAATTATTGTTTTGCCATCAAGATTTACATAACTTGCACCTTTGTCGCACCCTGTAAAAGAAAATGTGCAAGGAATAAATAAACAAAGCATAAGCAAAAAGCTAAAAATTCTCTTTTTCATACTCTTATCTCCTTTTGATTTATATAAAAAGTATACCCCCCACAAACAAAAAACGCAACTAATATGTATAGGGTAAAAATATTTTTCAAAAACAATATATTACCCCTACATATTGTGTTGTAAAAAAAACAACCTACAACCACAAAATATAGTCCCGTCACAGTATATTGTGACATAAATTCACCCTTCAAAAATCTCTAAAAAAGCCTGATGTGTTATGTTTTTATAACAATATCGGGACCAAAAAAAATAATTTTCAAAATATTTTTTACCAAAAAAGTTATCCACAATTGTTATTTTTGATTAAAAACACCCCTTTTTTGAGTGTTTTTGACCCCCTTTATGCTAGTAAAAAAAAAGCAAGTGTTTTTCATAAGATTTTTCAAAAAAGATTTTTAATTTTTATATTGCCTATATTATTGCCTTGTGTTATAAATAGAACATATAGTATTTGTAGCAAAAAACATACCACTATATATTGTGTATAAGGCTAATGGAGGAAACTATGATAAAAGTAATCAAAAAAGACGGAACACGCGAAGACTATAATGTAGAAAAGGTTATCGCAGCGATTTCAAAGAGCGCATCAAGAGCATTAATTACATTTAATGACGCAGAACTTGATAAGATTAGAGATTTTGTTAATACCGAAGTAAAAAAACTAGGAATTAAAGAAATACCTATTCCTACAATGCACAACATTGTAGAAAAAGCTTTGGAAAGCGTTGATGATAGAGTTGCAAAGTCTTACAAAGACTATCGTAACTATCGTCAAGACTTTGTAAAAATGCTAGATAACGTATATCAAAAGGTACAAAGCATTGACTTTATAGGTGACAGAAGCAACGCAAACACCGACAGCACACTTGTATCTACAAAAAGATGCCTTGGCTGGAACGAACTTAATGGTGAATTTTACAAAAAGTTCTTCTTGATGCCAGAAGAAAGACAAGCTATGAAAGAAGGATATATTTATATCCACGACAGAAGTGCAAGACTTGATACTTACAACTGCTGTTTGTTTGACCTAGCTACTGTTCTTGATGGTGGTTTTGAGCTTGGTAATATCAAATATACAGAGCCAACTACTCTTGCTATTTGCTTTAACGTAATTGGTGACGTTATTATGGCGGCAGCAAGCCAACAATATGGCGGATTTACTCTACCAGAAATCGACAAGACTTTGAACAAATACGCAGAAAAGAGCTACAAAAAATATTGTGATGAATATTCTAAAATAGTTGCTGATTTTGGAACTACTCTATCAAAGAAAGAACTAGAAGAAAAAACTAAAGAATACGCATACAACAAAGTAAAAAGAGATTTTGAGCAAGGTTTCCAAGCTCTAGAATACAAACTAAACACTGTTGGTTCATCTCGTGGAGACTATCCATTTGTTGCATTTACATTTGGTCTAGGTGGTAGCGATTTTGAAAAGATGGCAACAAAAGCTATGCTAAAAGTAAGAGCTGGCGGTCAAGGCGCTCCTGGATTTAAGAAAGCTGTATTATTCCCAAAACTTATTTTCCTTTATGACGAAAATGTTCACGGCAAAGGAAAAGAGTTGGAAGACCTATTTGATGCAGCTGTTGAGTGCTCTAGACACGCACAATACCCAGACTATCTATCACTTAGCGGCGAAGGCTATATCGCTGATATGTACAAAACATATGGTAGGGTTATCTCTCCTATGGGCTGTAGAGCATTCCTTTCTCCATACTGGGAAAAAGGTGGACAAAAGAAATGTGGTGATGATGACAAACCAGTATTTGTAGGAAGATTTAATGGTGGCGCTATAACTCTTAACCTTCCTATGATATTTATGAAAGCAAAAACTGAAGGAAGAGATTTCTTTGAAGTTTACCACGAATACCTAGAGATGATTAGACATCTTCACAAAAGAACTAAAGACTTCCTAGGTAAACTAAAAGCATCAAAGAGCCCACTTGCGTTTATGGAAGGTGGACTTTACAAAGGCAAGCTAAAAGCTAACGATTCTATTGCTCCACTACTTGATTATGTAACATTTAGCTTTGGCTATACAGCCCTTAACGAAGTACAAAAGCTTTATAACGGAAAATCAATCGTTGAAGATGGTGAATTTGCACTAGAAGTAATGAGATATCTTAACGAATATGTAAACAAAATCAAAGAAGAAGACAAAATTCTTTATGCTATCTACGGAACACCAGGCGAAAGCTTGATACCACTACAAGTAAAACAATTTAGAGCGGTATATGGCATTATCGAAGGCGTTTCTGATAAAGATTATTTCACAAATAGTTTCCACTGCCACGTAGGCGAAAAAATCACTGCTATCCAAAAACAAGATGCAGAAAAGAGATTCTGGGAACTATCAAATGGTGGAAAAATCACATATACAAAATATCCTATTGACTACAACGTTGAAGCGTTGAAAGCTGTTATCCGTAGAGGTATGGCTATGGGCTTCTACCAAGGCGTTAATATGGACAAATGCTATTGCGAAGATTGCGGATACGAACAACTAGATATGACAAAGTGTCCAAAATGCGGTAGCGAAAACATAACAGAGGTAAACAGAGTTTGTGGATACCTTGGTTATTCAAAAGTAAAAGGCAGAAGCTTTATGAATGACGGCAAACTTGCCGAAATCAAAGATAGGGTTTCTATGTAGGAGAAGTATTATGAATTATTACAGCATAACAAAAAACGATATGGTAAACGGAGACGGACTTAGAGTTGTTCTTTGGGTTGCTGGTTGTGACCACTGTTGTGATGGTTGTCACAACTCATATACTTGGGACAAAAACTCAGGCCTAAAATTTGATGATAGCGCCAAAAAAGAAATCTTTGACGAACTAGACAAAGACTGGGTTGCTGGTATTACATTTAGCGGCGGAGATCCTTTCCTTTGCGACAATAGAGAAACAGTAACAAACTTTATTGGCGAAATAGCAGAAAAGTATCCGAACAAAACAATCTGGCTTTACACTGGCTTTACTTGGGAAGAAATAAACAACTTGCCAAATATTGACAAAATAGATGTACTTGTTGATGGCGAATTTGTAAGAAAGCTAAAAGTTCCAAAACTAAAATGGAAAGGTAGCTCTAACCAAAGAGTAATTGATGTAAAGCAAACTCTAAACAAAGGTTATATCGTTCTTCATACTACAGACGAAGAATAAAACATATAACAAAAACTATTTCTATCACACAAAAAAAACTACTAGGCAAAGTGTCTAGTAGTTTTTTTTGTTATGTCTAAAATTACTTATCTTTTTATAAAAATATTTTATATGTATTTCGCTAAATTTGCAAGGTGTTTTTTAATGTCTTTGCTTTTTATATTAAGTTTTGCAAGCAATGTTTTTGCAACCAGCATTGTTATCTCTGCGTCATCACTGCTTTTGTGGGCGATAAGGTGCGAGATATCTATTTCTAAGTTTTGGGCAAGTTTTTTAAGCGACATTGGATTTTTGTCCCCGCTGTATTCCTTATAAACATCTTGCACTTCAAATAATTTTACATTATCATCAATTATTAATTCTTTGTTATATCTTTTGCTTTCGCTATTTACGTAAGCTATATCATTGATAAGTCCATAACCAAATACTATGGTTTGGGAATCTTGAATTAAGTTTTTTATCTTATCATAATATTTATCAAAAGTCGGGTTTGTCCTGATCCTTTCTAGGGGGTATTTGACTATTTTGTTAAGAGCCCACTTGTCTAGTTCGCTGTCTTGAAGGTTGGGGTTTATTATAATATCTTCTTTTTGCAGGATATTAAATTTGCTATCGGTCAAAACATAACCGAAAGTACAAATTGTCTTATGCACCCTATCTATAGATTCTATATCAAAAAATAAATAGTTCATTTGTTTTCCTTTTGTCTACCATTTATTAATTACTTTTTCGGCAAACGCCATAAAGTCTTTTAGCTCAACTTTTGTGCCGTCATCAAGTATCATTGTTCCATTAAATTTACCAAAGACTTGGTGTTGGTTTGAATAAATAACAACGGCTGATGTGAAAGATTTTCTGTCGATAACTGGTGTAAAGTTCATCTCAAATCTGCCATCACTTGATGTAAATGTCCAAGGAGACATATAGTCGTCTTTGCCATCTGAAGTCTTTGGAATATTAAATGTTACATTTTCGATTTTGTTGGCTTTGCCATCATAGAAAATCATATTTTCGCTAGCGGCAGATGTGTCGCCGAAACCATAGCCGATATTAAAACCGACTTTGTGTCCATTACAAGTTCCGCAACCTGCACCCCAATACCAAGTGTTGCTATAAGTCCAAACGCCTCTGCCCCAGTCTAGTATTGCTTGGGTGTCTTCGTCACTAAATTTGATTTCGGTGTCGCCAAGTTTCGCAAAACCATTTGCCTTCATACCGACAATCTTTTGGTTGTAATAAAAATATTTATCTTTGTTAAAAGGTGTTGCGATAACCATACTATCTTGTGGTTCATCTGTCAAAACAAATTCAACTGACAAATCTTTGCCGTCTTTGAACTTTTTGAAATTGGCAGATAACTTTCTTGTTTTTCCGTCATTTAGAAATTCAAAAAAGCCTTGTTTGTTTTCAAATCTCACATCACCTATTTTGCTTGTTTTAGGAAGATTTGTTTTGCCTTTTGGCATAAATGTCATAATTGACTTGGTTGTTTCTGTAGGCTTTGTAAAATCAATAAGCGACAAGCTCATAAGCCCCATATAACTATTATCTGCAATAGTTAAGGCAACAGCATAGTTGTCATTATATACAAGGTAGTAGTCCCATTCTTTGATGCGAAGTTTGCCCGCCTTGATATCTTTTCTGTCATAATCCAAAATTAAACTTTTTGCATAACCTTTTTGAGTAAGGTTTCCCTTTTCGTCCAAAAGTTTTTGATTTTTTGTTATTTCGTTTTGCATAATTTATCCCCCTTCTTTTTTATTATTTTATCATTATTTTTTACACGCTCAAATTAATTTGTATTGTTATTCTAAAAAATCTTTTTAATTTGCAATGCTGCTTTTTTGCGATACAATAAGCTTTATTTGCAAACAAAAAAAGATGCTAATATTTAGCATCTTTTTGGTTTGTTATTGTACAGTAACTGCGTTGTTATCTGATTGAATGTTTGCAAGTTCTGTAGTGTACATTACGCCACCTTTTACAGTTACAGCGCCGTAAGTGATTTTACTTTCGCCAGCAGCAGCTGTTGAAAATTCGTATATACCATAGCCATTAGCAGAATGCATATATCCGCCATTTACTTCTACAGAAAGCACTTCGATATAGCCTTTGCAAGAGTCTACGTTAAGAGCACAGCCTGTGCTATTGCAGCCATTGCCATAATATGAGCTATCTACATATTCACCAGTAGCATAGAATGAACAGTTGTTGAACACATGAGTACCGCTCTTTGTATAATAGCCGTCTGCACCGCTAAATTCACAATTAGTGTAAGTGTATTTGTTATTGCCTGCAGCATATACACCTGTATCGTTACCTACAAATCTTGAATTTATAGCCATAATGTTTGCATTTTCAGAACCACCATTTGTATATAGTCCGCCCCAATTTCCTTGAACTTTTGCGTTAACTATATTTATGTGGTAATTGTTTGTTCCCCAAACATATAGACCATAATCTGATTCTGGGCTTCCTAAAGAACCTGTTCTTGCAATACTTGTGTCTGTAATTGTAATATTAACAACGCTGTGTGGATAGTGTGTATATCCAGCACCTGATTTTTCATATTTGAAAATATCAAGTTCTGATTCTAGCATATGTCCGTTAAGGTCTAGTGTAAAACTATAATCATGTCTTGTAACAAATCTTATATCTCCAAGGTAGCCATCTTCTTTTGTGATGTCTTGAGCAAGTTTTACATAATTTGAATATTCAAAAGCATCTAGCATTCCATCTACGGTAGATACGCTAGCTATAATATCTCCATCATTAACAACATTTCCGTTGCCTTCAAAATCTTTTGTTGTTAGGATTGTTCCGCTATTATGGATTGTTCCGTAATTAGCAAGTGTATATTCACCAAAATCCAAAGCTTTATTTGCAGCAATAGATAAAGTTGCTCCATATGGAACTGTAACATCATCTTCTAAAATAACTGATTTATAGTTGTTATTTGTAATTGCGTTTATAAGTTCTGCGTAAGTATCAACATAGGCATTTGATTTTGTAATAGTAAAGTTAAGTGTTATGTTACCTACAAGTTCGTCAGAATTTTTTGCAGCTCTAACGATTGCATATGCAGTACCTGCATTTACGTTTTGATCATACAAAACAACGTATTCATCTTTGTCAATAGTTTCACCTTTGTAAGTGATTGTCACTTCTGGACATTTTGCAGTACCATCATAAGCTGTTTCTGTATAACTTAAGCTGATTGTCGCATCTTTTAGGTTAATAGTTTCGCCGCCATCACAAGCCGCCAAAATGCCCGCCATAGGAACAACCATAAGACCAGCTAAAAGTCCTTTTGTTAATTTTTTCATATTCCCTCCTATATACAAACTATATATTCAGAAGTATTTTACTATATATTACGGCTATTGTCAATATATCTGTAAAAAATGCCTTATTTTAGGCGTTTTTCGACATTTTTTACCCCTTAAAAAGGCTTTTTCTGTTCTTGATTAAGTGTTGTTTTTACATCTTTTTTTTGTTTTGTTTTTGAAACTTAGAATAAAAAAATATTTTGAAAAATCGACACAAAAACACTTTTGAAAAAATCATATTTGCATTATAATACCTATATAAAACAAAGGGGGATAATTATGGACACTAATTTATGGGAAAAATACGAACAATCTACTAAAGATGATATAAGAGATTTTTCAAACAACTATAAAGACTTTTTGAGCAATTGCAAAACCGAAAGAGAATGTATAAAATATGCAATTCATAGAGCAGAAAAAAATGGCTTTAAGTCATTAAAACATTTGATTGAAACTGGTGCAAAATTAAAAGCAGGCGACAAAGTTTATTCTGTCAACATGGACAAATCACTTCTTTTGTTTGTTGTAGGAAAACAACCTATCGAAAAAGGTATAAATATCGTTGGCTCACATGTAGATTCGCCAAGACTTGACCTTAAGGCAAAGCCACTTTATGAAAGCAATGGTTTTTGTATGATAGATACTCACTACTATGGTGGAATCAAAAAATATCAATGGACTTGCCTTCCACTTGCAATGCACGGCGTTATCTTCCGCAAAGATGGTTCAAAACTTGAAGTTGTTTTTGGCGAAAACGAAGAAACATCTTTTGTAATCAGTGATTTGCTTCCTCATCTTGACAAAGACAAAGCAAAAGAAATAAAGGGCGAAGACCTAAACTTAATCGCTGGAAATGTAGCTGACACCAAAGCAAAAGACAGCAAGTTCAAAAACTTTATTCTAAATCTTATCAAACAAAAAAATGTTGAAGAAGACGACTTTTTCTCTGCAGAGCTTGAAATTGTGCCTGCAGGCAAGGCAAGAGATTGTGGTCTTGACCGCTCTATGATTTTAGGCTACGGTCATGATGATAGATCTTGTTCTTATGCAGCATTGGAAGCTTTGTTTGAAACAAGCGAGCCAGACTACTCTTCTATGGTACTTCTTGTAGACAAAGAAGAAATTGGCAGCTTAGGCGCTACTGGTATGAGCAGTAAGTCATTTGAAAATAGTCTAGCTGAAATAATGAATCTATGTGGTCAATATGACGAACTTGCATTGCGTAGAGCATTAAATAATTCAAATTGTTTATCTGCAGACGTTACTGCGGCTGTTGACCCTAACTACCCTGCTCCATTTAATACAGCAACAGACGCTCACTTTGCTCATGGCATTAGCTTTAATAAATTTACCGGAGCTAGAGGAAAATCTGGGGCAAATGACGCCAACCCTGAATTTATCTCAAAACTAAGAATTGTTTTGGACAAAGAAAAAGTAACTTACCAAGCAACCGAAATGGGAAAAGTTGACGAAGGTGGCGGTGGAACTATCGCATACCTAATGGCAAAATACGGAATGAATGTAATTGACGCAGGAATACCTGTACTTAATATGCATTCGCCTTGGGAAGTTATCAGCAAGGCTGACCTTTGGGAAACTTATAAATGTTATAAGGCATTCTTTAAGATGGATACAAAATAAAGCATAAATAAAAAAGCATAGGATAACTTATCTTATGCTTTTTGTTTTTATATAATAGTTAGAAAACATAGTTTAACAATACAATTGTATATAAAAAAAAGACCGAATATTAACTTTCGGTCTTTTTGTTTTTTAGATAAAGAATATTGCAAACATAATTAGTATTTGTGCTGCATAATACAAAGCGTAGTTTGTTGATGTTGTAATTTTGTTTTTTTGTCCGCCAAAGTAAATCATAGAAAGTACAAGGTCTGATAGCAAGAACAATGCAAAACCAACCGCAAGCAATATGCTAAACAAACTACCACCAAGCATAATCGCTCCTGCAATAGATTGAACCATAGTTGTACATAGCATAAATGCGTATACAATGCTTGGAATCAAAAGTTTTCCAAAGTTCAATTTCATAGCCTTAATTGCAACAACAAATATTCCTGCAGTAAGTACTGCGGCAGCAATTACTGACCAGTAAGTAAATGGTGCTGTAAGTATAAGCGCTACAAAATAGAAAATGTGTCCAATTGCAAATGCAATTTCTCCACTCAAAATAATCAAAAAGTTTTTGTTTTGTTCAACTTCTAGTAAAGCTAAGATTCCGTCTCCTACAAGACCAAATCCTGCGCCCGCTAAAAATAGTATTCCAATAACAGATGTACCATAGGTCATACTTTCTGCTGTCGCAAAACCAACCAAACCCAAAACAATAAATGCAATACTTGCAAATAATTTCAAGATACAAGACAAAATGCCATTGCCAAGACTAAAGAAAACAATAAAATTGACTGCAAGCAAAATTGCAAAACTTAGTGCAAAATAAACTAACATATTTTATTCCCCCCTTAAAACTTTAACTTTTTTATAATTTATTAATAGTCTATATCTTCAGGACCAGCTTCTTCTTCGCCATCAGCATATTCATATTGATAGCCATCTGTTGAATAATCGCCTTCTGCATACTCGCCGTTGTCTTCGTACTCACCAGCGTATTCATCATTTTCGTACTCTCCGTCTTCATATTCTCCGGCGTATTCGTCAGTTTCGTAATTTTCGTCAGAGTATTCTTCTTCTGCATACTCGCCATCAGCATATTCTTCTTCGGCGTATTCTCCATCTTCAGCATACTCACTATCTTCGGCATACTCGCCGTCTTCTGCGTATTCTTCTGTTTCTTCTTCGGCGTACTCTTCTTCGCCGTCAGTTGTTTCTTCTTCGCCTTCTGTTTCTTCAGTTTCTTCTACATACTCTTCTTCTTGTTCTGCAGGAGCTACTTCGTTTGCTTCTGTTGACAAGTGTTTAATAAGTTGAGTAGTAATTAAGTCGATAAGCCAAGCGCCTTGTGGGCTTGTGTAATCAAAATCTTCGCCTACATATTTTGCTAAAGTTCCAATTGCACCGTAATAAACATATTCGATAGATTGTTCGCTATCATCAACGATATATTCTTCGGCAACACCTTTTTTACAAATTGCTGTAAGAAGTTTGATGATAATTGTTTGGCTCTTACCAAGTAGGTCACTTGCTCTTGCGCTATCTTCTGCATTTAGATATGATGCATAAGAATTAAATGTCCAAGGAAGCAACATCCATTTGTTTGATTTCATACAAACCATCATAGCTTTGATCCAGATTTTTAGTGATGGTTCAAATGTAGAAATCTTAAAGCTTGATGAGAAGAATTTTAGCATCTTGTTAATATAGAAAATGATTGCGTTATAAATCATCTCGTCTTTGCTTGTAAAATATTCGTAAATAGTACTTTTACCCATTTTGCATCTTTTGGCAACTTCTGCAAGGGTAATGGCTTTGTATTCGGTTCCAGCATTTAGCATAGCCAAAACTTCTTTGAATATAAGTTGTTTTTTCATTTTATTCTCCTAAAATATATTGTCGACCAATTGGTTGGTAAATATTATAAAAAAATGGTTTCCCCAACCAAACTTTACATTATTTATTATACCGACCTTTTGGTCTTTTGTAAATTAAAATCGTAAGATTTCTTGAGCAAGTTGGTTTATTTAGTAGATAAAATGTAAAAATAAATGTATAATATCTTTGTAAAAAATATTTGGGCAGGGTATTGCCTGCTAAAAGGAAATTTATTTTATGCAAAAAACAAAAATAGTTTGTACCATTGGACCATCTTGCAACAATTACAAAACTTTGTGCCAAATGCTAAAAGCAGGTATGAATGTAGCAAGACTAAACATGAGCCATGGTGATGAAGCAAGCCATCAAGAAATTGTTGACCTTGTAAAACAAGTAAGAGCCGACCTTAATATGCCTTGCGCTATTATGCTAGACACAAGAGGTCCTGAAGTTAGAATTGGTCAATTCAAAGACGGAAAAGTTACTTTGAAAAAAGGTAAGACTTTTATCTTTACATCACGCAAAATCAAAGGTGATGAAACAGCTGTATCTTTAAGATTTCCAAAGCTTGTTAAGCTTGCCAAAAAAGGCATGCATATCTTAGCTAACAACGGTCTTTTGGACCTTAAGGTTATGCAAGTAACTGCTACTGATATTGTTTGCAAAATTGTAACTGGCGGAGTATTGTCTAATAACAAGAGTATCGCCCTACCACACGTTCCACTTGATGTTCCATACCTTAGTGATATTGACAAAACACATATTGCATTTGCAGCAAAAAACAATCTTGAGATTATTGCTTGTTCTTTTGTTAACAAGGCAGATGATATATTGGCTGTTAGAAAATATTTGCATAAACTAGGTGCTGACAAAATTGATATCGTTTCAAAAATCGAAAGCTTAGAAGGAATCAAAAACTTAGATAGCATTATTGAAGTGTCAGACGGCATTATGGTTGCCCGTGGCGATATGGGATCTGAAGTTCCTATGGAACAAATCCCTTCTATCCAAAAAATGATGATAAGCAAAACTGTTAGCCGTTCTAAATACATTATCGTTGCGACAGAGATGCTAGAGTCAATGATAGAAAAACGCCGTCCAACCAGAGCCGAAACAACTGACGTTGCAAACGCAATTTATGACAATACATCAGCAACTATGCTATCTGGCGAAACTGCAAGCGGACTATATCCAGTAGAAGCAGTAACCGCTATGGCAAATATTGCAAAGGCTACTGAAAAAGTTATCGACTATGGCAAAGAATTTTCTTCTAAGAAACTTCCAAAATACAACACTCGTAATGCAATTGCATTTTCGGCAGTTGCTACCGCAAACGCTCTTGGAGCAAAGGCTATACTTTGTTTTTCACACGAAGGAAATAGTGCAAAAGCAATTTCTAGTTTCCGTCCACAAGCAAGCATTGTAGCAATAACAAATACACCTGCCGTTGTACACAAAATGTCAATTTGCTGGGGTATCACTCCTGTTCTTTGCGAAACTTTGGAAGACACTGATGATATGTTCCAAAGAGCTAATGATATAGCAAAAGAATTAAAGGTTGCAAAACCAGGCGAAACAATAATCATTACATCTGGTGTACCAGTAAACAACATGGGCAAGACAAACCTTATTAAAGTACACATTGTTGAATAAACTAAAACAAAAATCCCTACGAATTGTAGGGGTTTTATTTTTTAATTTAGTTTGTTTTTAGGCTCTATATAATTTTTTGATTACCCACATAACAAGTCTTGTAGGAAGGAGTCTTTGGATAAAACACAAAAACTTATAGCTTACACCTGCGACAACTTGATATGGTGGATTTTTTCTTTGAGCTACTTTGTATATTTTCTTTGCAACAACTATTGGCTCAAGTCCTTTTTCTTCGTCTTGTTCCATTTTAGAAATTGACTCTGATTCTTTTTTGAAATATGGGGATTTGCTGTCAACAACCCTTTCTCTATGAGATGTAAAGTTAGTTTTTATATCTCCCGGAAGAACGTTGCAGACTTTGATATTAAAATCGCTAAGCTCAAGTCTTAATGCCTTTGACCAGTTATCCAAAGCTGCTTTTGATGCAGAATAAAAAGCTTGATAAGGAATAGGAAAAACGCTGGCAACAGAACTTACGTTTATTATTTTGCCGCAAGATTTCTTTCTCATATGCGGAAGAACTTCTTGGGTAACATTGACCGCACCAAAAAAGTTTACCTTAAACTGCTTTTCTGCCATTTCAATATTTGTTGTTTCTACAGCACCTGCAATACCCATACCGGCGTTATTAACCAAAATATCTATCTTGCCTTCTAATTTTATAACAAAGTCTATTATTTCTTTAACTACCTGTTTGTCTGTTATATCTCCAAGTACTGGAGATACGCCTTCGACATTAAAATCTTTACGAGCAATTCCGTATACTTTGTAGCCTTTTTCGGCAAAATACATTGCAGTTGCTTTGCCTATGCCACTTGATGCGCCTGTTATTACTACAACTTGTTTGTCCATATCTTTTCCTTTTATAAAAAGCGACTTAAAATTTTAAGTCGCTTTTGTGTTTTTATTTTCTTCTTTCATCATTTTTGCGAGCTTGTCTATCGCGTTTTATTTGTTCTGTTGCAATTTCTTTATCGCTAAGTGGAGTTACGATTGCACCAGATTTGAACCATTTGTATAGGTAAATACCACCAACAATAAGTATTACCGCACCTACAACTATGATAAGTGTCAAAGTCATACGAGCTGGGTTTGTGTTATTTATAAAAAGGTATGCTTCTTCAGAAGTAAGACCATCAATAGTTACTTGAGCATAAACAATATATTCACCGCTTTCTTTTACAGTGATATAATTTCCTACAGCATAAGAAGTGTTGGCGAATCTAATTTCTACCTTTGAGTTTTCTGGAGCCATAGCGATTACTTTGAATGTTCCTTTAACTGATCTTGGAGCTTCTTCTTGTATTACACCATTAATTTCTACTTTTAGTGTAGGCATATCTGGATAAACGTCTACTTTTTGAGCGGCAAATGTATCTGTATATTCTACGCCATCATTGTAGTATCTAATAATTAGTCTACCTGTAGGAAGAACAAGTCTACCATTTACATCAGATGTTGCAGCAAGAGTTTCTGCTCCGTCTGTAGCAAGTTCGCTCTCTGCTCTATAAAAAGCTTTTGCAGTAAGTTTGTGTTCTGTCTCAAAGCCATCTACTGCTAAATCTTGGTTTACTCTAATATATGTATTGTTTGTAAACTTGATTGCATTTGATTTTTGTTTGATACCTTGTACAAGCAAGCTTACATTATGACCTTCAAACATTTCGTTAGTTTCTACAATGTTTGCAGTTGTAACGTCAGTTAGATAGTTGTTTGAAAGGTAAACATAAAGTTCTGTTGCTGTGCTTGCTGGCATTGTGATATTAGCAATATCTGCAAACAAATTGTTTTCAAGGTGAGCTACTGCATATGGGAAAGCTGCACTTTTCTTTGTAAGATATGCAAGGTTAATTTGTTCAAGTTTATTTCCAGAAAGGTTTACTTCACAAATCTTTGAAGATGTTGGGAAATGAACAGAAGTTAAGTTGTTATTTTTTGCAGAAAAAGTTGTAAGATTAGGAAATTCCATAATCATATAGCTTTCGATTGTAGAAAGCTTGTGTCCGTCAACAATCAAAGTTGTAAGGTTTGTACAACCTTTCAAACATTCAATACCGTCAAGCTCTGTATATTCGCCTTTGATATCAGTAACCAAATCTTCAGAAGTGTTTCCATAAAAATTAATTGTTACATCACCAGAAGGACCAGCAAATGTTACAGAAGTTCTATTTTTTGTAAGATCCAAAACTTTAACTTGAGCAAAGTCACCAGCAATAAGTTTGTTGTCAACTTCTTGTCCGCTCAATCTTTTGATTTGTTGAGCAATAATTTTTAGATCGTTGTACAATTGTTCATCTAAAAAGTGATCTGCAGCAGTAAGTTCTGTAGTTTCTGTAACTACAGGGATTTCTTCCTCTTCTTCTAGCGTTTCAGCATAAGAAGTTCTTGTAGTAAAACCAAGTGCATATACGCCCAAAACAAGCGCAAATATAATGCTGCATAGATAGGTAAGTCTTTTCTTCATATTTCACCTCAAATTATCATATTTGATACAAAAATTATATCATTATTAAATAAAACAAGTCAACAATTACAAAGCCATTTTATATGCAAAAAAAGAAGATATTTTCTATCTTCTTCTCTCTTTACGATTTCTTAAAGCTACTCTTAACTTATAAAACATACCCAATTCTTTCTTTGCAAGGTCTTTTACGTCATCAAAGTCTTCGATTTTACGCTCAAGCGTTGCGGCAAACAACTTCTCATTTCTATATCTAAAACGGAAGTTTTTCATACGCAAAATTGCATATTTGTTTGCATCTCTTTCGATAGGTTGCATAGAATAGAAAGAATATTTGTCCGCATCTCCGCCTACATAGCCTTGGAAATTTTTCTTCCATTTGTATGCTCTAGAAAATCTTCTTACCTTTTTGCCACCATAGCAAAGGTGATGTTGATAAGCGTGTCTACCTTCGTGGAAAAGCGTAGCCATACCAAAAAATCTCAAATTGTTTTCTAGCATAAATTTTGAGTTTAGTTCAATTGTATTGCCTTTGCTCAAAAATTGTCCATTCATATTTGGGTTTTCTTCCCAAGTTTTTGGAACAACTGTACAAGCTGGTCTACCAAGTTTTTTCGCTTGGATATTTTCTAATTGTTGGAATACTTTAAGTCTCTTTTGAGGGTTAAGTCTTCTCCATTTTCTTTCTTTGAATTTATTATATGTTAAAAATCTAAAAAGCATAATGCATCTCCTAATCATATATTAGCATTATTTTGATTATTCTGTCAAAAAAAATAACACTTTTGCTTTTTATGTTGCCTTTTTTATTTACAGAAATAACTTTTTCGGTTATACTTAGCAGGCAAAAAAGGGAATTTATTATGAAAAAGTACAAAAGTGATATTATTAACATAATCTTTATTATTTTGGGAACGGTAATTATGGCGTTTGCTTTTAATGTGTTTTTATTCCCAAATGACATTTCTCCTAGTGGATTTTCTGGCTTGTCTGCGATATTTTCTATACTGCTATCAAAAGTAGGCATTAACATCTCAACATCTATTATATACCTTGCTCTAAATGCAATATTGTATATCATAGCATACAAGCTCCTTGGCAAAAAGTTTGCCATTATGGCTCTTATTGGTATTTTGTCTTTTTCGGTAGCTCTGGAACTTGTGGCTCTTATACCTTTTGTTGTAACTGGAGATTTATTGCTTTGTTCAATCTATGGCGCAGGCATTATGGGCTTTGGCGTTGGTCTTGTTTTGAGAAATAACGGCTCTACTGGCGGCAGTGACTTGCTTGCTCTTATTATTCGTAGCAAAACACATATCCTAACCACTGGTCAAATAATGATGGGAACAAACATAATTGTTCTTGGACTTAGCTGTATAACATATGGTTTTGGACCACTTATGTATTCTATTATAACCTTAGCTCTTTCTTCTGTTGTTACCGACTTTGTTATAGATGGTGCAACTGGCGTTAGAGCCTACTATGTATTTACAACCAAAAAAGAAGAAGTTTGTCAGGCTATATACAGCCAAATAGGCAGAGGCGTAACTGAAATAAAAGCCCAAGGTATGTATACCCACACCGAAAAAGATATTTTGCTATGCCTTCTTAACAAATATCGTGCACCACTTTTGAAAAGCATAGTTCAAAAAATAGATAGTGATGCTTTTGTATTCTGCACACCTGTTAGCGAAGTTATTGGCAGGGGTTTTAGTATTCCTATCAAAAAAAATAAAGCAAAACAACTAGCTGACAATATGGAAATTCAACCAACAAAAACTGAAATTAACCCAGAAACCACACCGACAGAAAACGAAAAAGCAGAAGAAAAACCAAAAAGAAAAACAACAAAAAATAAAGAAAATGAAACCAAAAAACAGTCGTAAAATTTACGACTGTTTTTTATTATCTCAATGGTGCATCACAAGTTTTGCAACGACTTGCTGTATCACTATTTATAGTTCCGCAATATGGACATCTTATATCAAGATTTGAAGAAATTTCTATCTCTTGTGAACCCTCTTCAAGGTCTTGCTTTTCTGGCGCTTGTGGCTCTGAAACTTCGGTTACTGTTTTATTGGTCATTACTGCATTTTGAGTTGTTTGAATTTTGCTATTAAACTCTTCTTTTGCTTCTCTAAAGTGTTTTGCTGCGTCTTTTGCATTAAATACAATAAGTCCTATTATAACAGCAAGGAAAATACCAATAGCTATATATGCAATCCATATCATATTTATTCCAGAATTATACTCTGGCTCGTAACTTCCCAAGCTTGTCTTCATGGTAACATCTGAAATACCCTCTACATCTGCCCAAGCTTCACCAGTTATTTGGATAGTGAAAGTATAAGTTGTTTTATCTCCATCTTTTTTTGAATCAAAATTTGTCACTGTCTTTTTGCTTGATGAATATCCCATATCTATCATAGCAGTAAAACTTGTTGCATCTCCGTGCTCACCCGTTCTGTCTACTACAGTCACGGTATAAGTTACGTTGTTTACGTGCGAATCTTCTTTATAACTATATGTAAAGTCCCCAGGATTTAGTGCTTCAACAGTTAAAAAAATTGCCACAGCTATAAGTATAAATGCAAAAAAGCTCAAAACAAAAACAAAAGTAAGACTTACTTTGGCTTTGCCTTTTGGGTCGGTCACTTCTTTACCATTTACATAATATCTAGCCTTTCTTTCTGGCTTATCATAAGGATTGTCCATAAATATTCTCCATTAGTTTTCATAAGTATATCACAAAAAAACTATAATTAAAAACTTTTTAGGCTTTGTTTTGTTCAAATATTTGAATTCAATGTCAAAGTTTGCTAAAATACAAATAGGAGAATGTGCTATGTTTAATATTTTGGTAGTAGAAGACGACATAAACCTTAATAAACTTATAAGTTCGGTACTGTCTCAAAATGGGTATAAAACCTACCCTTGCTACAACGGCGAAGTTGCTTTGGAAAAATTTGCAGACAGTTATATCGACCTTATAATATCTGATATAATGATGCCAGGAAAAGATGGGTACGAATTTGCAAAAGAAATTCGCACAAAAAATAGCGAAGTTCCAATTCTTTTTGTTACCGCAAAAGACAGTATCGAAGATAAACAAAAAGGTTTTGATATTGGTATAGACGACTATATGGTAAAACCTATTGACCTTGACGAACTTCTTTTGAGAGTAAAAGCCCTTCTTCGCAGAGCAAAGATTATCAACGAAAGAAAACTTACTATTGGCTCTACAACACTTGACTATGACAGTCTAAAAGTTAATCACAAAGATAGCACAATTGAACTTCCGCAAAAAGAATTTTTGATTTTGTACAAGTTATTGTCTTTCCCAGACAAGATTTTTACAAGAGCACAAATAATGGAAGAATTTTGGCCTGAAGATAGTGACAGCTTAGAACGTACTGTTGATGTGCACATCACAAGAATAAGAGAAAAACTAAACACAAACCCAGACTTTGAAATAGTAACAATAAGAGGTCTTGGATATAAGGCGATAATAAAATGAAAAATAAAAAAACAGTTCAAGAAAAAAAGTTCCAAACCCAGCTTTTTAGCCAGCTAGTTGGACTTTCACTTATAACACTTGCTATAGCCGTTATTTTTTTAATTATTGTTACGGCGGTCTTTAGCCAGTTTGAAATTTTTAATCTAAACTCACTTATAGCAAATGGATTTTTCTACGTTATTGTTCTTTTGGTTTTTTGTTTATCAACAATTATATCTATATTTATTTCAAAGAAATTTTCTGAGCCACTTAGCAAACTATCTGACGCAACCAATCAGGTTGCAAAAGGCAATTTTGAAATAACTTTAGAAAGACCAAAAAAGAAAAATGGTAAAGAAAGAAAACAAACCGAAGTTGATGTTGTGTACGACAGTTTTAACAAAATGGTAAGCGAGCTAAAACAAAACGAAATGTTCAAAACCGATTTTATTTCAAATGTTTCTCACGAGATGAAAACCCCACTTGCAACAATTCAAGGTTATGCTACACTTCTTCAAAATGAAAAATTAACAAAAAAAGAAAAACAAGAATATTTAGCAACAATAATTACCGCAACAAAACAACTATCAAACCTTACAACCAATATTCTTAAATTGTCAAAACTAGAAAATCAAAGTATTTTTATTGAACCCAAAGAGTATAACCTTGCCGAGCAAATGCGCAGAGTTATATTGTCTTTAGAAAGCCTTTGGAGCAAAAAAGACATTGACCTTGTTATTGATATTGATGAGATAACCGCAAAGCTTGATGAATCTCTTATCGAGCAAGTGTGGAAAAATTTGATAGAAAACGCAATTAAGTTTTCAAACGACAAAGGCAAGATTGAAATATCTCTAACACAAGACAAAAACTCAATAACAGCCACAATCAAAGACTATGGCGTAGGTATGACCGAAAACACAAAAAATCACTTATTTGACAAGTTCTACCAAGGCGACAACTCTCACTCAAAAGAAGGAAATGGCTTGGGACTTGCTTTGGTCAAAAAAATACTAGATATCCACAATGCCGAAATCATTGTCGAAAGCGAAATAAACAAAGGCTCAACCTTTACAGTAAAATTTAGAAAGGGATAATGTGTGCCCTTTCTTTTTTATATCAAAAAAACACTGCAAAATTTTGCAGTGTTTTTTACTTACATACTTTGTCCGCCGCCTTGAGTTGCAGCTTTTGTCTCTGTTTGTGCCATTATGCTTTCGCAATTGCTAGCTACCGCATCAAAATTTATCTCCGCCCCACCTATTGCGTTTTGGGTTTCAATAGTAACTCCAGCAATATCAGCATATTGACCTGTACCAATAAACTCTGGGTTTAGCCCATCAGCCATTAGCCTTCCCATACCTTTGCTGTCTTGATACTTTTCTGGGTTTGCATACATATCTTCTGGAGCTTTGAAGTATACAACTTTGTTTTCTGGAAGTTGTCCAAAGGTATACAAGGTTTCTTGCGTCAAAGTCTCTCCATCAAAAGGAATTACTTGCCTAAATTCTTCTAAATCACCCAATAATTCTGCGGCCTTTCTTTCTATCCCGTTATATCCCCTTTCTAAAGATATAGGCATACCACCGCCAAAATCAATAATTGCAGGAAAATCAAGTTGTTCCATCATATTTTGTACCAATGCAATTTCAAAAGGTTTTTGATAGTTATGCCAAGCAACATTTGGGTCTAAGCCGTGACTTTTTGCAATATTTCTTATACCTTCTGCTAGCTTTTCATTAAATGACATTTTATACACGCCTGCGTCTTTGCCGCCGTGAATAGTTAATTGTATATCATTGTAATTAGGAAGATTTGGCAGAAGCTCTCTTAGTCTTGTTTGTTCTACCCTTCTTGTATGCTCACTCAAAAGCCTGTTGCGTTTTTCTTGAAGTTCTCTTTTTTCTATTCCAACAGCCTTGTCCAAAAGCACACGATTAGCTCTAATCGCCATGTCTAGTCTTTCACATTCACCTTTCAAAAAATCCAAATCTCTTGGGCAATGACGCATTGTATCTAGATTAATTACAGGAAGACCGGTTTTTTCTCCCAAAGTTCTTGAGTGCAAAGATTTGCCACAGCCTGCAGGACCTACCAAAAACACACTCTTGTCTAATACTTTTTTATTCATATTCCCTCACTTTTTACACCTTCATATTAACACAAAAAACTTTTAAGAGCAAATCATTATAAAAAGTTTTGAGTTTTACTACAAACATACAAAAAACTATTTTTGCAATATTTGCCTTTTTTATCAATATGTATTATACTATCAATATCAAAAAAACACATATGTTTTTGTAGTTCAATGGATAGAACAGTCGCCTCCTAAGTACCGACTTGTACTAAAATAAAAGCGCTACATATCCCTAAAACACGGACATTTCACAATCTTACAAAATCAACACAACCACGATTTGCACCCAAAGTGCACCAAAACCAATAAAAAACTAAATATGCAGCCGTAGCTCAGCTGGATAGAGCGATCGCCTCCTAAGCGATAGGTCGGATGTTCAAATCATCTCGGTTGCACCAATTTACAAAGAAAAAAGACGGCTTTAATTAGTCGTCTTTTTACTTTGTGATTTTCTTTCAGCAAGTAAATCTTTTATTTGTTTTCTCCTCTCTTCTTGCTCTTTTTTTGCCTTGAATGTGACTAATAATTCTAATAGTACAGATTTTAATAATGTATAATTCTCCGCACATTCCTCTTCTGTTAAGGAATGAATACCCTCACTTAATAAACTAAATAATGGGTTATACACATCATCATCTATTGGTAAATAATCTTTAATTAATTTGATTTTTTGATCCGTTTTCTTTTTTGTATACTCTTCATAAGTTATCCCTATTTTTTGTTGATTCATATTAAATATGTTTTTAATTAGATTTTCAAATACTCTCCTCATATATGTAAATGCAGCAACAAAATAACTTTCCCCAGCACAAATATCTGCTTTTTGTATCTCACTAAAAAATTCTTTATCAATCAACCTATTTTTTTGAAACTTTTTTAATTCATCTCTACTTATTTCACATAAGGCAGGATATTGAGCAATTTTCATAATATAATCATTTAAATATAAAAATTCAACAAAAATTTTCTTACCACAGCTTGGACATTTATAAACAATTGATACTATGTTTGAATGATAAACAGTAGACTCTTTATTTCGTCGATATTTTCCCATGTCTCCATTTGTACTGTGTGTTCCATAAATAAAGGTTTTATTTGCACAACAATCTGGGCAATATAAATCTAATCCAGTAAAGTTTGATGCATAATTATTGATTTCGATTTTTTCATCTATCGATACTGGTATTTTTGAATATAAAGCCCCATTTGATATAAATTTACATATTTCATTAATCCTACTTTTGTCCATACATCACTCCTATACTTAATCTATAATAGCACATTTTAGGTAAAAATGGAATATAATTTGAAATATTTGTTGTTTTATTTAAATATTTTATTTATTACTTCGCTGGCATGAATATCACTGTTCTTTAGGAAATGACTGTAGAAGTCGCTTGTGGTTGATGCTTTTGAGTGTCCTGCACGAGCAGACACTGTTTTCATATCTACTCCTGCTACCAGTTGTAATGTTATGTTGGTGTGTCTTAGGGAGTGGAGAGTTACTTTTGGCAAGTCAACCTTTGCCAGTGTTTTTTGTAGCCACACTCTAAATAATCCAGGTGAGAGATCCTTACCATCGTCTGTACAGAATAGACTGTCTTTATTGGCCCATCTATCGCCAAGATATTTTTCCTATTATCCCAAAAACTTTTTGTATTCTTATTTTAAGAAATATAAAAAACAGAGCCCGATGCCTCTGTTTAACCTACACTTTTATTGTACCGGCTTTTTGCCCAAATTTTGCCCAAAAAGTGTTCACAGGATTTCAAACTTTTTCCAAATGCCTTTAAATAACAGAGGTAGAATGTTTTTGTTACAAAAAATGCCAATATAGTTCACAATCACTCACACGCACGCGCGTGATAAATAATTAGTGTCATTAGTGTAATAGCGTCAGAAAATGACACTAATTACACTATTACACTAAAATTTTTTGTCTTATATATATAAGATAACACAAAAATTTCCGTTAAAATAAAATTATAATTTACGGGTTACACTAAAAAAGAACAGATAATTTATCTGTTCTTTAACAATTAAATATTATCTGCCCATCTTTCACATTGAGCCATTACATATTGTAAAGCTTCATCTCTTTCTCTAGGTGGGTAGTTGTATTTCTTAAGAAGTCTTTTTACCAAACTTCTCATATCCGCTCTTGCTGTTTCTCTTTTTTGCCAGTCAATAGTTTTGTTTTTGTTTAACATATCTGTTAATTCTCTAACTATTGCAATAAGATCTTCATTTTTATCTTCATAATAATCTTTCAATGCTTGAGGTTTAAGCAGTGCATCGTAGAAAGCTTTTTCTTCTTTATTTAATCCTAGTTTTTGACCTGCATCTTCTACTTCTTTAATTTCCTGAGCAAGTTTTATAAGCTCATCAAGAACTTCAATATTGTTGATTTGTCCGTTGTTGTATGCAAGCATAATTCTGCGAATCTTTTCACTAAACAATTCGCTTTGTACAAGGTTGGTTCTTTCAAATAACTTTAATTCATCATTAAGGAGTCTAGCTAAAATTTCAACTGCAACATTCTTTTCTTTCATTCTTTGTAAACTTGCAAGATATTTATCATCAAAAATTGAAAATTCTAGCTTTGCATCTGCAAAAATATCTATAACTTCACTTGTTTGAATTGTGTGTCGTAATAATTCAGAAATTCTTTCATTTATCTCTTTTAAACTTAGTTTTCTGCTTTGATTAATTCTTGTAATAGCAACTCTTACACTTTCCATAAAAGCAGCCTCAAGTCTTGTCTCATAATCAATTAAACTCATACACAAACTTTCTGCTTGGTGTAAAGCAAGAGATTCCTTTAAAAATATTTTTTTATCTTCTTCATCTCTTAAAATATGATTAATTCCGCCTACAATTAAATTAGCACGATCAAGATTTGTTCCTTTAATAAACTTTGAATAATCAAAACCATACATAAAGTCCCTACATATTGAAAGCTTTTCTTGGAATAATGGTAGAGCTTTTTTAGAAATATCATTTTCAGCAAAGTTCTTTTGGTCTCTTACTGTATATTGTTTCATTGCTTTTTTCAATGCTTGTGCAATTCCAATATAGTCAACAATAAGTCCGCCTTCTTTGTCCTTAAATACTCTGTTAACCCTTGCAATTGCTTGCATCAAGTTATGATCTTTCATTGGTTTAAACACATACATTGTGTGTAGTGATGGAAGGTCAAAACCAGTAAGCCACATATCAACAACTATTGCAATCTTAAAGTTGCTTTCATCGTCTTTAAATTCTTTTTCTAAGTCTTTCTTATTTTGATTTACTCCATCAACTTTTCTCCACGATTCAGGATCGTTATTGTCACTTGTCATAACAACTTTAACCTTACCTTTCATCTGTGGATATTTAGCCATTATCTCTTGCCAAATCTTTATAGCAATTGGTCTAGAATATGCAACTATCATTGCTTTACCAGATAATATTTGACTTCTGTTATCTGAATAGTGTGTAACAATGTCTTTAACAAGCGTAGAAATAGTTTTTTCTGTAGATAATATCTCTTCGAGCTTTGCTAAATCTTTTTTGCTCTTTTCAATCTGATATTCTTCAGCATTAGGAGCCATTTCTGCATAGGCTTCATCAATTTGTTTTAAAACTTTGTCGTCTAAAGATAACTTAACTACACGGCTCTCATAATAAATTGGTTTTGTTGCTTTATCCATTACTGCTTGAGTAATGTCGTAAATATCTATATAAGAACCAAATATTTCTTGAGTTGACTTATCTTTTGTATCAATTGGTGTTCCTGTAAAGCCAATAAAAGTAGCATTTGGTAAGCTATTTCTAACCATTCTTGCATAGCCTACATTTATTTTTCCGGTCTTTTGATCAATTTTTTCATTTAAACCATATTGACTTCTATGTGCCTCGTCGGCCATTACAATAATATTTTTTCTATCACTTAATGCATCATCACTTTCTGCAAATTTTTGCATTGTTGTGAAAATAATTCCACCAGCAACACGGTCTTTTAATAGTTTTTTAAGACCAGCTCTAGAATCTGCTTGAACAGGGGTTTGTCTTAAAAAGTCTTTACACTTACTAAATGTTTCATATAATTGACCATCAAGGTCGTTTCTGTCTGTCAACACTACAATTGTTGGATTATCGGCATAGTGATCAAGCAGGTGAGAATAAAATACCATTGAGTAACTTTTTCCACTTCCTTGGGTATGCCAAACAACACCAGCTTTTCCATTATTTTCTACTGCTTGTAATGTTCTTTCAACAGCTTTATTAACAGCAAAATATTGATGATAAGCTGAAACAATTTTTATCTTTTTGTCGCCTTTGCTAAATAGCATAAAGTTTTTAATAATATTTAATAATCTATCTTTTGCAAAAACACCTTCAAACAATGTGGTAAAGTTAGAGTACTTGGTTTCTTCATAATCACCAGATTTGCTTTTCCATTCCATATATCTATCTTCATCAGCAGTAATTGTTCCAAGCTTTGAGTTTGTCATATCTGAAACAATATTGAAGCAGTTATATGTAAATAAATTAGAAATATCATGTTGATAATTTTTAATTTGTCTAAAGGCATGAGAACTATCTGTTTGCTCTCTGCTACAACTTTTAAGTTCAATAACAACAATAGGGAATCCGTTTAAGAAAACAATAATATCAGGGCGTTTAGTAATATCGTTTTGAAGCATTGAGTATTGATTAACAATTAAGAACTCATTGTTAACTACTCCTTGAGTGGAGTAATCAACTAGGTTAACAATATCAGTTTTAATTTTTCCATTATCAGAAAATTTAACTTCAACACCATTTTGAAGATAGTTCATAAAAAGTTCATTATTAGATACCAAATCTTTGCCTTTAATTGATTTAATCTTCTTAACTGCCTCTTCAATTGCAACTCTAGGCAGACCTTTATTAATTTTTGTTAAAGCAGAAAAAACATTATCTAAAAGTAATGGCTCAGTATAATCTCTTTCAATATCATAGCCACAGCAAAAATCATATTTCAAATTTCTTTGAAATAGTTCAATTAATGCTTGTTCAAAACTTTCTTCATTAAATGTTATGCTCATTTGTTTTCTCCTTAAATACACTTTTAGTCAAAAAACGATTCATCAAAAATTTTATACCAACTTAATGAATTAATAGGTTTTATGGGGGTTATTTGCCTAATTGATTTTATTGGTTTTAGTTGTTTAATGCTTTTTATTGGTTTTATCTGTTTTATTGGACGCATTAACCCACCCAAAGAATTCTCGGTATAAAATACATATTCGCCATTTCTTGCAATAATCCAACCGTTTTCGAACCATCCTAAAAAACATCCGTTAAAACTATATACAGAATTGTCATATATATACGCTACAGCTTTACCATTAAATAGAAATATTGTTTCATCGTCCTCAACATATGCAATTGGTTTTCCATACATATTGTAAAATATTATTTCGTTTTTCATATAACACCTTTTATTTTATTTTAATTTCTCCACTCATTAGCTTTTGCAATAGATAATCTCTTGTCTCTTCAAGTTTTTTGTTTTCTAAAATAATTGTTTTTATTTTCTCAATATTATGTTTTATAACATCATTAAATTTTCTTTCTATAATTCCGTCTTTTGATACTACTAATGCAATATTGCTAAATGTATCCCAATTAATTATTGGCATTTTTGTGCCAGAAGACAATTTGACTGTTTTTTCTATAAATCCCTTATTGGTGATTGATTCTAATAAAAACGAATAATAATCTTTATTAATAGGTTTGAACGAATGTACCGTGCCTGTAACACCGCCGCAAATAGGAGAGAAACCCGCCTTGCCGAAATAACTTCGAATAGATCCAAATAACAAATCATATTCTTCAAGTTTATAAATATTGGTAGTAAAATCGGAACCTTTACTAAATTCACTTATATTAACACTAAATTGAGGCATTACTGATAAATCTATAACATCTAAGTTTTCCCATTCATGCATATTATTAAATTTCTTGTTATTTTTTTTAACAAAATTTGCAAGGGGAGAAAACATCCAGGATTCAGGAATTAATCCAAGTTCAGATTCTTTAAATTTTCCACCACTTGATTTATATGGTTTACATTCTTCATTTGGGAATTCAAAATCAACAAACCAGTGTTTATATAAACTTTGTGCTTGTTCTTCAAGATTTTTAATAATTTTATTATTTAATTCAATTTTATCATCAAAAGAGCTTAACACATCAGCAATCGCTTTTTGTTCTTCAATGTCTGGCAATGTTATATCTATATTTTTTAGTATTGTTTGAGTTATCAATGGTTGGCTTGTTCCAATTCTTCTGGCTGGCAAATTTAATGTTTTTAGCAAATAGTATAAAAATTTTATGTGTTCATTAGAGGCTAAAGTAATTGCATTATCAGTAATCCAACATTTACCTTTTTCATAATACACATTACCACAATAAGCTCCAACACGACCAATAATTATGCAATTACTATTATTGGAATCATCAGTATAACCCATAATTCCATTGCCACCATAAATTGGATATAAGCCACCATTACTTTTTATCCCATCACCTGTAGAAAAAGAACAAATTTCACCTAGTTTTAACTTTCTTGAATTTTTAAACATTTACACCTCTTTTGCATCAATAACAATCATTTCTTCTAAATCTAATGTAATTTCTAAAATGTATTTTTTATTTGATAATTTACACTCAATTTTGATTTGCATTTCATTCAGATCTTCATTAATTAAGCAAGCTTCTTTTAGTATTTTGATAACAACCAAACTTTCTGTCAGTTTAGATCGATTATTATGATCTTTACAATATCCTGCGATTTTCATTTTATTGTCGTCGGAATTTAATTCTCTAATAATGCTTTTTTCTTTTGCTTCTGCGCAATTTTCTAAAATATAATTTTTTAAACTATCAACATTATCTATCCTTTTAAAATTGTAGTGTTCACAAGCTTTATCAAAATCTGTATCTTTACTATATAAGATAATCAAATCTTCATTAAAATTTGATTCTTGTATAATTACTTCTAATATTAAATGATCTTTTAATCCTGCATCAGAAAATTCTTTATTGTTTAATCCTTTTGCTGACACAAACATCATTTCTTTATTAATTGCTTTTCCAACGATATAATCCAAACTTTTATCTAGTTTTACTATTTCGAAAACTTTTTTATTGGCTTTTACAAACTGATCAATAGATATATTTAATTTTTTTATATAATCCTCTTTGCTAGACAATTGAGAGAATTTTATTTGTATATTTTCCCCAAATATATTCTTGTAAAGTTCACATGATTTTTTAAATTCTAATTGATGTTGTTCGAAACTTTCTATCTTTTGTTGCCTAATTTCATTAATTACAATTTCTGGAATTATAAGTTTTACAGTTTTCTTAATATTCATTTCATCTATTAAGTCAATAACTTTTGAAAGGTTTCTGCTAAACTTAAAATCACTTAAAGAGTATCCGCCACTGTCCGAAAACATTTGTCCACGAATAACATTAGTATCAAAGAATATTTTTATCATACGCTCTCCTTATAAACTTCAAACTATTGCAATATTTGAATCAAAATAGGAAACTTTATTAATTACTTAATTTCTCCAATTGTGCTTTTATATTTTCTTCTAGCTTATGACTTTCTTCAAACATTACATAAAGTTCTTGTTTTAATCTTGGCATCTTTGTTTCAAATGGTTCAGAATCTTGCTCAATTTCAGCAACACCAACATATCTACCTGGAGTTAAAATAAATCCTTCTTTTTCTACATCTTCTAAAGCTGCAACTTTGCAATATCCTTTAATATCTTGATAATTTTTATTATTTTCAAATGCATTAAATGTAGATGCTATTTTTTGAATGTCACCGTTCTCATCGTCAGTTAACACTCTAAGTTTTCTGGTTTCCATAGTTCCCATTTCACGAGCATCTATGAAAAGAATTTTGCCTTTTTGTTTTTTATTTTTGTTTAAGAACCATAGAGTAACAGGGATTCCCGTTGTATAGAATAATTGAGAAGGTAATGCAACAATAGCTTCAACCAAATCTGCTTTAATAATTTTGGCTCTTATTTCTCCTTCGTTACCAGTGTTTGATGAAAGAGCGCCATTAGCAAGAACCATACCAATCTTTCCATTAGGTGAAAGATGGTGAATCATATGTTGAAGCCAAGCAAAGTTTGCGTTTCCTGTTGGTGGTACACCATAAACCCATCTTTTATCATTAACAAGTTTATCTCCGCCCCAAGCAGAAAGGTTGAATGGAGGGTTTGCTAAAATATAGTCTGCTTTTAATTGAGGATGTAAATCATTAAAGAATGTGTCGTCTGCATATTTGCCAAGATCTGCCTCAATACCACGAATAGCCAAGTTCATTGCACAAAGTTTTCTTGTTGTTGGGTTTGCATCTTGTCCATATACAGAAATATCTTTAATTCTTCCTTGATGGTTTTCAATAAATTTTACACTTTGAACAAACATTCCACCAGAACCACAGCAAGGATCATAAATTCTTCCATTAAAAGGTTTTAATATTTCAACAAGTAATTTAACAATACAACTTGGAGTATAGAATTCGCCAGCAAGCTTGCCTTCTTGTTCAGCAAATTTTGATAAACAATACTCATAAACTCTACCTAGTAAATCCTTACTTCTATCTACCATTGAAATATTTGTAAACAAATCAACAACTTCTCCAAGCCTTCTTTTATCAAGCTCTGGTCTTCCAAAATGGTTATCTGGCAAAATACCATCTAATCTGTGATTAGACTTTTCAATAGATTGCATTGCTTCATCAATAACTTTTCCAATAATAGGCTCATGTGCATATTTTGAGATATAACTCCATCTTGCATTTTCAGGGACAAAGAAGATTCCTTTTCTTGTATATTCATCTACGTCTTCCTCAAAACCTTCGCCTTCAGCAACAAGTTCTTTATATCTTGTTTCAAAGCTATCGCTTAAATATTTTAAAAAGATTAAACCCAAAACAACATGTTTGTATTCGCTTGCATCCATATTTCCACGAAGCACACATGCTGCTTTCCATATTTTTTCTTCAAATCCAATATTGCTTTCTGCCATTTTTTACCTCAACTTTTTATAATTAGAATAATTATAACATAAAAATATAAATTTTGTATGGTTTTATTAAATAATTTCAAAAATATTGATGTTTTTGGTGTTAATGAGAAGAATTAAACCTGGAACCATCGCTTAGGAGACTATCGTTCTATCCATATATTTAAATAAAATGTGAAATGACTTGCAAAAGAATTGAAAGTACGGTAAAAGACAAACACCTATAAGGAGGTGTTTATGAAAAAGATTATTGAACTTGTGGATTTAAGTTTTAAGAATTCACATGAATACTTTAAAAAATCTATTGATATCCAGCACATGAAAGAAAATTTAGTTTCAACCTTTACACCAAGTCAAAAGGTTATGTTTGAAAACTTGATGGCTCATATTTATAAACTCCACAAACTTGATATCGAAGAACATATTGTGCATACCTACAAAGTTTGTAAAGAATTATTTTCTTCAATTAATTAGTGATATTTTTTGTATATGCGTATATATTCATCATCTGGGATTGTAAAAGTGCAATCGTGATAAGCAAAGTTTGTACAGCCTCTAAATTGCTCTCCTGTTTGGCTATTAATTCGTTTTTTTAAATACCAGCCACAAACAGGGCAAATATTGTTTGATATTTTCAATTCAAAATCATCTGGTAAAATAATTTGATCTTCAACTTGTTTAGTTTCAACAATTTTATTTTCTTCAATTATCTTTGATGGATTATTACTCTGTTTTATTTCTACTTTTTGTTGACTTTCATATGATATTGATTTGTTTTTTTCAACTTTAGCTTGGGGCTTAACATTTGGAGTATAATTTTCTCTAGCTATTTTCTCAACTAATGTTTTTTGTTTCAGATAAACAATGTTATTTAATTTCCATTCTTTTTCTTCTTTTATGTAACATATTAATTTAATAATTCCATAAATTATAAATCCGATTAGAGCTAAAGCAATTACTCCTAATATAATCCATAATAAAACAGTTCCGACAGTTATAACGGCAGGCTTTAAAATATTATTCCATAAAAGAGACCACAGATGTATATCAAACCACGACAGCACAGTAGTAACAAATGAGAACACTGAAACCAAGCCACTAAGTATTGTTAAAGTTAGTAATACCCAGTGCCCTTGTCTTTTTGTAATGTACCCTCCACAAATTGTAAAGATAGTCATTACAATACCTACAATATTATATGGTGTAAATAAAATTTGTTTAAAAACAAATTTTGTGATTGAACCAAACCCTAATATGCTAATTAGCAAAACAGCTATTATAATTATAAATAAAGATTTTAATCCTGTTGAAACTTTTTTGTTCATATTTACCTCTTTAGAATTATAACATATTATTTATGAATTTCATATAGCAAACAAGAAAAATCTTCAAATTGCACCCAAACAGCAAAATTAGGCAAAAGTGCACCAAATCGTTACCGCGATTTTGGGTAGGATTGATTAAAAGTTAGAAAAGATAGTCAATATGGTTGAGATTTTGGATGAAATTGATTATAATTTTGATGATAATCCACCAAATGTGCGATAGAAAACTTATTTTAATGATTTTCTATTGCTCCTAAGCGACCGATGCGGGTTCGATTCCCGCCGAGAACACCATAGAAAAACAACCCATTATATTAGGGTTGTTTTTTTGTTGTTATATTTTCAAAATATCAGCTTTTGTTTGATAAAAAATATCTCTTATGCTATACTGACCTTGGATTTTTGAAGAGGGATTTGTTATGAAAAATACAAAAAATATTGTTGCTTTTGGGGAGATAATGTTAAGACTTACTCCGCCTGATTATACAACTATTGCTCAGGCAAGAAATTTTATCGCAAACTACGGCGGGGGTGAAGCCAATGTCCTTGTATCGTTATCTCATCTAGGACATAACACAGAGTTTATATCTAAACTTCCCGACAACCAACTTGGAGACTCTGCAATCAAGCATCTAAAAAGCCACGGCGTAAAAACTGATAATATAGCAAGGGGTGGCTCTAACCTTGGAATGTATTTTGTAGAAACAGGTTTTGGGGGCAGACCTTCAAAAGTTTTGTACAATCGTAAATACTCATCAGTTACAACAATAGAGCCAAAAGACATTGACTTTGATGAAGTTTTTTCAAAGGCTAGTTGGTTTCATTTGTCTGGCATAACTCTTGCCCTTGGCAATCACACAAGAACACTTGCCTACAAATGCCTTGAGTATTGCGAAAAATATAATGTTAAGGTGTCATTTGACTTCAACTATCGTTCTAAACTTTGGGATAGTATTGAGCAAGCAAGACCTTATTTCAAAAAGGTTATTCCTTATGTTGATGTGTTGTTTGCAAATCACTTTGATATCGAACAAATACTAGAGATAAAGCTAGACCAAAATCCCGAAGATATCATCAGCAAAAAAATAGAGCTTTCTAAAAAACTAATCTCTCAAACCAAGATTAACTATATTTTTGGCACAGACCGAATTGTACACACAGCAAGCGATAACTCTTTGTCATCATACTGCATAGATAAAACGGGAAACTACAAACACAATGGACCTATTAGGTTTTCTATTTATGACCGCATAGGTGGTGGGGATGCTTTTGCATCTGGAGTTATACACGGGCTTATCAAAGATTACAAAAACCCAGACTATGCCCTAAAGTTTGGACTAGCTACATCTATTTTAGAGCACACTTTATACGGAGATGTTTCCACTCTATCCGAAAGCGAAGTGGAAGAATTTATCAAAACAAATGGAGATGCTAGCATACAAAGGTAACTATCTACTTATTAAGATACTGCAGAATATGCAGTATCTCTTTTTTTGTCTGCAAAAAAGTATTTTTTACATAAATTAAATAGCTGTTTTAGGTTTTTTATTAGTTTATATATATAAATTTTGAAAATATGGGTATTGACAGCAGGGGTTTGTTGGGGTAAACTTAAAGTACGAATTTATTAGTATAAGGAGATACGATATGTATTATACAAAACAAAAAGGATTTGGACCTTTCAAACGTTGGGCGCTTATGGAACAAGTAACACCTAGACACAAAGAACAAGAAATTGGAATTAAGTCAGGTTTTATTTATACCGAAGACGGAAGAAGACCTATTTCTTCTGCTAAAATAAAAATTGACAAAGACGGATATATCATCTTTGAAGGAACAGGCAAAACATCTGTTAAGGCAGAATCTTTTGAAGCTTATGCTCATGGTTTTGTTTTCAAAACACCAAACGGCGCGGCAGGTTATGTTGCAAGAAATGGTAATGTTGTAAACCCTGCTCAAAAAGGCGAAAACAACAAGCCTGCAGCAACTGTTACTAATGTTGATGTTTTTGGTAAAGTTATCGTATACCAAAAAGTCCGCAACCGTGATAATGTAATCTACTACACAGTAGGTGATGCTTTATCTGGACTAGAAGTATTGGCAGGACAATACACAAGCTACAGCTTTGGCGATAGACAAGAAGGTATTCCTAGCAGAATTTTGATTTTGGGAAATCCAGACGGCACTCAAACTATTGCTAACGATAAATTTGCAGTACTTAGCGACACTGCTACAAAGGTTGAAAAGAGTGACGAAACTTTATACATCTTATCTAACACTCCAAATGGCAGATATAAAACTGTTTTGGAAGCATTCCATATGCCAAACGCAGTAAAAGAAAACCCTACTCTAAAATTCTTGGAAAACGGCGTAATTGATTTTACTACAAGCTATAGAGAACTAATCACTTACAACGGCGAAACTTCTTCTGTTTATGACATCACACCTTATGCAGAAAATAGCGTATATCCTAGATTTACAAAAGAAGGTCAAGTAGCAAATATCGCTCCTATGTTTAGCGGATTAAATATTTATGTTCAATCAAATGGCGAAGAAAAAACATTACTTCACGACAATGGCGAAGCTTGCACAAATCCAAACCTAAAAGGTTTCAAGGGATTTGAACATGGTCATGGCGGTACACTTATCGTTTCGGTTGACACTCCTGAAGGCGCAAAGAAAGGTCTTGTAAATGGAAAAAATTTGACAACAGTTCTTCCTTCTGTTTATGACAAAATTAGATTCTTTGGTCAAACTGAAGAAGGATTGTGTGTAGCAACATTTAACGACACTTTCCGTATTGATAGAATAGAAGAGTGTGGCAAAGACCTTTATATGGCAAATCCTTTACTTGCAGCTAACAACTACTTTAGAGCACAACTTACAAACAAAGAAGGCGTATTGTACGCAGAAGATTCTGTTGGTATGCCTGTTGTTGTTGATTGCACTGGCAGAGACAACCAACCAGTTGTTGACAATGTAGTAAACAAGGCAAGCAAAGACCTTGGTATTCCACTACCAGAAAAAGAAATTCAATTTGTAGAATAATCTAAATAAAAAAACAAAAAACTTGTTACCAAATAGTAACAAGTTTTTTTATTTGCATTTTTAGATGGGCAACCCATAAAGCAAGAGCCCTAAGGCTGCTGATATTAATATGATAAATATTGGGGATAGCTTTTTCTTTTTTACTTTTAGCAAAACAAAGTATAATGTTGCAATGATTGCAAATATCACAATACCTTTCCAGTCGACAACCATTTTGTCGCCAATGGTTGCGACATTAAATATTGTACTCAAAATCATTGTGATAGATGTAGCAAGAATAAGTCCAACGACCGCAGGTCTTATACCACCTAGTGTTGCTTGAACGCCGGCATACTTTAATATGTTTTTCAAAACAGAGCTGACAATCAATATGATAATAAATGCAGGAAGTATAACGCCTAATGTTGCTAACAATGCCCCCAAGATTCCGCCTTGAGAAGAACCAACAAAAGTTGCCATATTAACAGCTATTGGTCCAGGGGTAGATTCGGATACGGCAATAAAATTAAGAAATGTTTCTTCTGCAAGCCAGCCGTGAGACAAAACTTCTTCGCGCATAAGTGGTATCATACCATACCCACCACCAAATGACACAGCGCCTATTTTTAGAAAGGTCAAAAATAAATCAAGATATATCATTACTTTCTACCCCCTTTCTTTGGTTTTTCTGGGGTGGAAGTTTTTGATTGTTTACCTTTAGCTTCGGCATTATCTGCTAGGTTTGTTTCGCTACCTTGAATCTTGTCTATAGCTTTTTCAAAAGCGTCATTATTTTCTTTAACTTCTTTTTCAACTTCTTGCAAGATTTCTTTCTTTACATCTGTTTTTGATTTATCTACATATTGTCCTTCGGTTTGAAGAGATTTTTCTAACTTCTTCAGTTTTATTTTGCTGTGCAAATCAACAATGTTATAAACAAGCAAAGCAAGCACGCCGCCTATAATAATATAAAAGATTGAAGAAAATTTAATTGCAAATATCGAAAAGCAAACCATACAGATTGTAGTTGCACTAAAGATAATTATTGGAAGTGGCTTTTTCTTAATGTCTTTTAGCATCTTAAGTCCGGCATTAAATATAAGAAAAGCAACGCCTACTTGTATGCCTTTGAAGGCATAGCCTACATATTCAAAAGCAAGAAAGGCATCTAAAAATAGTGAAATTAAAAATATAATAACAAAAGATGGAATACACACCGCAACTGTCGCTGCAAGTGAGCCCCAAAACTTTGCCATTTTGTACCCTATATATGTTGCGCTATTGATAGCGATAGGTCCCGGAGAAGATTCGGCAATAGCTATCATATCCAAAAACTCTTCTTTTGTCATCCATTTACGTTTGGACACAAATTCATTTTCAAGCAGAGCTATCATACCATACCCACCGCCAAAGGTAAACAAACCTATCTTGAGCATAGTATAAAATAATGTAAATACAAGTTTTCCCTTTTTCATAATAATTCCTTAATATAGTTATTTTATATTTTTTATAAACCCAAAT
This sequence comes from Clostridia bacterium, assembly GCA_045534265.1. GTDB lineage: Bacteria > Bacillota > Clostridia > Christensenellales > UBA1242 > CAKVLS01. Next base: position 1,107 of record JAZSJH010000002.1, on the reverse strand, counting down.
CAAGTAAATAGCCAGCAAATTACATTTGTTAATTATTACCCAGCGAAAATTATCCACCTTCATTACAATTTCTTCCCAACAAAAAACCATAGGCTTTAATCACTGACTTTTGAAAGTAGTGTAATAATTAGAGAATTAGAATAAAAAATTAGTTCTTTTTTATTGGATACTTTTATGATTTTTTTATTTATTTTTGTCTTATTGATACAAATAAGTTTAATGTGTGCTATAATACAATCGAAGGTGTATATATGGAATTAAAAGAATGTAAAAAATTATGTCATAAAAATTATCGCGGAAAAGTAAGAAAAGTAATTGATAAACAAATTGAAAAATTTTTCGAAATTGATAAGTTGAATTTTAAGCTACCCGATCATAAATACAAAGTTGGAGATGATGTTTTTTTAGATACTTATCATTATTTGCATGGCGTTGGTTCAAATGATAAAAGCATTGAATTTGTAGCAAAATATGGCATTGTTTCCAAAGAAGCAACAACACCTAATTCAAAAAAACATGGGTTTAGATATGTATCAGGATTTTGGAAAGTTTTTAAGAAAACAAAATTAAGAGAATATATAAACAATTATAGTGGAATGGATATTCGATTTAATGATAAAAACTTCTTGGTGCCATACAAAGAATTAGATAAATTTGTAGAAAAAATGAGAAATACTGATCATTGGTATTGGGAAGCGATATCTTCAATGGAAATACGCTTTATGCCAAGTCTTGCAAGAGATATTAATCAATATGGATTTATTCTAAATATAGATAATGAACATGCCAAAGAGTTGGATAAAAACAATGTTAATACCTTAGATTATGACAGATCTATTTCTAAGCACTTTAATAAATGTTTCTTAAGAAGAAAAAAAGATATGCCAAAACTAAGATCTGAAACATATATGAATAGAGCAAGTTATGTAATTTTTGGTATGAATAAGTGCTTTATTGAAGGTGTTATAGTTGGAAGAAAAGTAGAAAAAAGTAAAACTCAGCTAGATAAAGTTAAAAAATTATTTCCAAATTGTTATATAGCAAATCTTGATGGAAAAGTTGTGAGAGAATAATGACATCTAGCACACTAGCTAAATATAAAAAATA